>JAEYLC010000032.1 GCA_023461435.1 Bacillota bacterium | reverse complement strand
CCACCGCCGCGTTGAGCGCGAGAATGTTGGTCTGGAACGCGATGTCGTCGATCGTCTTGATGATCTTTGAAATGTTCGCGGATGCCTGCGAAATTTCGTTCATCGCCTCAAGCATCTGCCCCATCTTCTCATCGATCACCGCTGTGCCGCCGCGCGTCGCATCGGCCACGGCGCTCGCTTTCTCGGAATTCTGCGCGTTGACCTTCGTCTGCTGCGCGATTTCGGAGATCGATGACGACAGCTCCTGTATCGCCGCCGCCTGCTCGGTCGCGCCCTGAGAGAGCACCTGACTGCCTTCCGAAACCTGCTTTGATCCCGACTCGACGAGACCCGCCGCGTCTTCGATTTTTGAAAGCAGCACCTTCAATGCCTCGGTCTGCTGCTCGGATTCTCTTTGCGCTCTCTTGATCCCAGTCAGGTCGGTGATGGCTTCGAGCGCCCCCACAACTTCGCCGTCCTTGATGATGGGTATGCCCATATAGCGGATCTCGAGCACAGTGCCGTCTTCAAGATGCGCGGTCGTCTCGCCTTCCTCCTGTTCACCGGTGTTCATGGCTTTGAGGCACACGCACATGCCATTTTGGCAGTCGTCCGTGCGGAACAGGTCGTGGCATTTGCGTCCGAGCAGCTCCTCTTGCGTGCTGTGCAGCAGTCCCGCGCCGTTTTCGTTGATATAGCGCACTGAAAAGCCTTTGTCCAATACGAGCGTGGGCAGCGGCAGCTTATCCAAATAGTTGACGAGCGTGTCCACCGTCTTGTTGTAGCCTTGTATCAGCGTCTTGTATTCGCCGCTGTAAACACTGTCGTCCGCGCGCTCGAGCAGATTGCCCTCGGCAATCCTCCCCTGCAGCGTTGAAGAATCCCTGATCAGTCCGCTGATTTTCTCAACAACCTCGGAAAACGCTTTTCCAAGTATGCCGATTTCGTCCTTGCGTTTGTTTAGATCAATCGTCACATCCAAATTGCCCTCAGCCAGCGCACGCGACGCGTCCACCATCGCGAGCATGGGCTTTCTGATGCTGCGGCGCACAAACAGCGAGAGTATCAGCGCGCTGATCACAATCACGACAACGCTGCCGACACCTGCGAAAAGCGCCGTCTTTAAAACCGCTGCGTTTGCCTCCTTTAACGACATAGCCCCCGCGATCGCGCCGACGATTTTGCCGTCCGCATTCATAAGCGGCTCATAGGTCGCGATATACGGTTGGCCGAACAGTGTGATATCGTTCGTATAGACTTGGCCGTTTTGAAGCACAGCCGTCTGGACCTTGGGGTCCATCTGTGTGCCGGCAGCCGACGAACCGTTTTCCTGTATCGTGGTCACCAGCCGATCGGCGCCTGAGAATATGGAGAACTCCATGTCATAATTCGCTTTATAATCATCAAGCAGCGTGAGCTGATCAAAAGTATATCCGACAATCACAGAGCCGATCACTGTGCCGTTATTCTTGATCGGCGCCCCTGCGCGGCTTGAAAGCTTAACGAGCTCACCCTCCTCGAGCGTCGATGACACTTCACCCTTCAGCGCCTTTTGCACGTTTGTCTGATCGCTGATGTTGTCTCCCTTCTCGTCCGGCTGATGCTGCCGGATGATGACATTGCCCTTATTGTCGGTGACGCTGATGGTGCTGAGGCCCAAAATCGCATTCAGCTCGTCAAGCGCCGACTGCAGCGACGCAAAACTGTGTGTTGCCACGCCTTGGATAACGCTTTGATTCTGTCCGAGTAAAACCGCACTTTCTTTGGCTTTTTCCGAAAGTGTTTCCACTTCTTTCTTAAGGTCATTGACATTTGATGTCACGCTTTGCCCGCTGTTTTCATGCTGAAAAGCCGCGTCCTCTGCCATCACCAGAAACGTGATGGACAATACGGACAATACGACAATGGCCACAACGAAGGCTAAAATCTTTCCGCTCAGTTTCATTTTTCTCTACCTCTCCCTCATGCTGATAAATATATGTAAAGAAAAAACCCGAAGCCGTTTGGTTATGCAGTCCGCATATCATCGGGTTCATTTCTTTATTGTCTCATCGGTTGCCATCTGTTTTGTTTCACTTTTCTTCGTATTTAATCTCTTTATTTACTATGATATATATCAGCAGTTTTGGGCAAAGTAAAACACAAAGAACACTAAAGAATATGAATTTTTTTTAGATGATTGTAAAAAAAGTATGAAAAACGGCTGCGTTTGTGTCACGAAGCCGCTTTCCGATTATTCATAAACGGTTTACATCCGCGTCATACGCCCGTTAAAAACGGGAGGTATGATAAACGCAGAAAAAACGGGAGGATATATGATTATGAACGATTATTCGGATTACCAGCCATACATCGTGCAGCAGCAGCAGCCTGCAAAGCCGAAAAATAAGCGGACGGGCGGGCGCGTTTTTGTGCTCGTGCTGACCGGCGCGCTGCTGGGCTCCGTGCTTGGCGGCGGCGCTGTGGGCCTTTACATGAACAGCCAGATGCGCGCGTTCAACGAGTCGGCGCAAAGCTATATCGACCAAGCCCTTTCCGGCGCGGGTTCGGGCAATACGCAAATCGGCTCACAGGGCGAGGCCGCCGCCGAGCAAACGGTTTACAACAACGATGTCACCACAGACTATTCGTCAGCCGTACAGAACGTTGCTGAATCGGTGCTGCCGTCCGTCGTGGGCGTGCGCACAGTGGAGAATGTGATGGGGTTTTATCAATCCGCGGAGGTGGAAGGCATCGGCACCGGCGTGATTGTGAGCGGCGACGGGCTCATACTCACCAATCAGCATGTGGTTTCGTCGAACCCCAAGTCCATCACCGTCACGCTGATGGACGGCACTGAATACGACGCGCAAGTGCTCTACGCGAATGAAGACATGGATCTCGCCGTAATCAAGATCGATGCCAATGATCTGCCGGCCGTGACGCTCGGCGATTCGGACAGCCTCAGCGTCGGCCAGGTCTCAGTCGCCATCGGCAATCCGATGGGGCTTGAGTATGAGCGCAGCGTGACCGCTGGCATTGTGAGCGCTCTTGACAGAAGCATACTATTAAGCCAGACTCAGGTTGCGGAGAACCTTATACAGACGGACGCCGCCATCAATTCCGGCAACAGCGGCGGCCCGCTGCTGAACCTGAATGGCGAAGTCATCGGCATCAATTCCTATAAGCTCTCGAACGGAGAAGGGATGGGGTTCGCGATTCCGATCAATGCGGCCAAGCCGATCATCGAGCAGATCATCAATACGGGCACATTCTCACAGGTCCAACTGGGCGTTAACGTGCTCGATGCCGAGCTGCTGTCGTATTACGAAAACCCGGGCATCACGGTTGACCACGGCGTCTACATCACCGATATCGACACCGCCTCCGACGCTTATGCACAGGGGCTCCGCACCGGCGATATCATCACAAAGGTTGACGGTACGGAGGTCAACACAATGCTCGACTTTCGCACACAGCTTTACCGCCATGTCCCCGGCGATTCCGTGACCATCACTGTGGAGCGCGGCGGCGAAACATCCGATATGACGGTGAAACTCGGGGCAGCGGCGTAACTGTTTTGATTCAGCTCAAAATCATGACCAGCAAAAAGAGGCTTCGTTTGAAACCTCTCAGCTTTGCCTGTCATGCTGAGGAGCGGCGCGACGTGACTACGAAGTGGAAAGCATCCCATGGTAAAATGCTTTAAACATGGGATGCCTCAATCGCTTACGCTCAATCGGAATGACATAAATAACTTTTTTGATACTCTGAGAGGTTTCGTTGGAAACCTCTTTTTGTGTCCCAATCTCTCGTATTCGGGTCCATTTTTCAATGAGGCATCCCGTTGAGCTTCAAAAAAGCGTCCACCACATTGGGATCAAACTGACTCCCGCTCAAGGAAGCGATCTCTTCAAGCGCCTGCTTGGATGTTTTCGTCCGGCGGTACGGCCGCTCGTTGGTCATGGCTTCATACGCATCCGCCACCGCGAGTATACGCGCCATAATCGGAATGCCGCTGCCTCTCAGGCCGCTCGGATAACCGCCGCCGTCAAAGCGTTCGTGATGCGCGAGCACCGACTTGGCGATGTAAGCCATTTCCGTGGACGCCGAGAGTATGCGGAACCCCACCTCGGGGTGCCGCTTCATATCCACCCACTCCTCGTCGGTCAGCTTGTCCGGCTTGCCGAACAGCGCGTGGTTAACGGCAATCTTGCCGATATCATGCATACGCCCGATCAGGCTCATCTCCCCGATTTCGCGCTCCGAGAAACCCATCTCCTTCGCGATATCCACGCAGATCTGGCTCACATGGCGGCAGTGCAGCCTCTCCCGCGCGCACCTGTCGTGCAGCGTCTGCAGAATCGTGTTGATGGAGCTGAACCGCATTTTCGGGCTTTCCGAGCTTTTGTTGCGGTACATAAAAGCCTCGGCCTTGCTCACAATCACCCTCAGGCTTTCTTCGGGACGCTTCTTCGTCCCCCAGCCCACCGAAATGGAACAGTCGATCGCAAACACGCTGCTCTTGGACGACAGTATTTTGATTTCGGCGCAGACCTTTTGCGCCGCCGTTTCATCCGCGCCCGGCATGAGTATCAAAAATTCGTCGCCGCCCGACCTGATCACGATATCCTGCGATCTGCACGCTTTGAGCAGCACCGACGCCATGTTCATCAGCAGCTTATCACCCGCGATATGCCCGAACGCGTCGTTAGCCAGCTTTAAACCGTTCACATCACAATTGATGACGGACAGCGGAAGATTCTGCTCCGTATCGATTTTCTTTATGATCTGCTCGAAATAACGTCTGTTATAAACGCCTGTGAGCGCGTCGTGGTAGACGAGATAGTCGATGCGCTTTTGCTTCTTTTTTTCCTCGGTAATATCCCTCATCACCGTGACGGTGCCGATAATCTGCCCGTTCCCGTCCCTGATGGGCGAAACGGTATAGGCAATGGAAACGTTTTTGCCGTCCCTGCATATCAGCTCTACGCCGCGAGAATGCGATACGGTTTTCCCCGAGGTCAGCGTCTTTTCGATGAGGCTCGGGCGCAGATTCTCCCCTTTGCTGACCGTCTTCACCACATCCTCAAACAGCAACCCCTCGGCCTCACTCCGGACATATCCCGATAGCTGTTCAAACACTTCATTCACAGCCGTGATGCCGCCCGCGTCGTCCGTCACGACCACGCCTTCGCCGATCGACTGGAGCGTGATGCTTAAAAGCTCCTTCTCCGCTTTCAGCGCGGCCTTCGCGTTTTCATTCTCGGTCACATCCCTGTTGATCATGATCGCGGCCTGCAGCTGCCCGTCCTCATCGGTCACGGGCGCCGTGCTGTTGATGATGATGCGCCTGCTGCCCTTGAGCGTCTCTATCTCCAGCATTTCCTCATGAACCGTCTCGCCTTCGCAAAGCGTCCTTGAAAACGCCCAGCCTTCAGGCTTTATGCGTTCACCCGTGGGATAATGCAGTATCTTTGTCACTGTGTCCGCGCTCTGCAGCTTTCCCTCCCAAATGCGTTCACCCGCGGGATTCGCTTTCACGATGCGGCCTTCTCTGTCCGCCACCCACAACCCGACGGGCAGCAGATCGAATATTTTATTGAGCTGCCTCTCGCTGGCTTCGAGCGCCTGCTCTATATGCTTGCGCTCTGTGATGTCCCATACCGATCCCACCATGCGGACAGGCTTCCCGGCTTCGTCCTTCACCACCATGCCCGTTTTCCTCACATGTTTGACGGCTCCGTCCGCGCAAACGACGCGGTATTCCATGGTGCAGCCGCTGTCGGATACGGCATCCCGCCTGAACATATCAGCCACGCTGTGATCATCGGAATGGTCCAGCGCATCCCAGGGGCTGTATGTCCCTCCGATCGTATTATCCTCCAAAGAGAAAATCTGCCTTGATGTCTCATCAAGGTATATGATGTCGCTTTGAAAATCGTATTCCCAGAAACCGACGCTGCTCGCGGCAGACGCCATATTCAGGCGCTGAACCGTCAGCTCGTGGGCCTGCTTGGAAAGCGTCAGTTCATTGATGTGCTTCTTCAGGCTCTGAATCAGTGCCGACCTCTCGATCGCGGCCGCCATTAAATTCACAAAAACCTTCACAACGGACGTTTCAGACGCGTTGAGCTCGCCGGATAGTATCACAAAAACACCGAATATCGAATCGCTCACAATAAGCGGCGCCGCAATTCCTTTGAGCTTTCCGCTGAGGCCAACCTCCTCAATCGCTTCGGATGACAGCTGAAAATCGTCGATGAATATCGCACAGTTCAAGCGGGCGGCCTGCAAAAACGCGCCGCTCAGCACAAGGCACGATTCCTCCCGGTAAACGCGCGGCGCGCCGGCCACGCTTAAATATGTTTTTTGAATGGACAGATCGCTGCCGGTGAGCAGCAGCATGCAATCAAAGCCGTTTTGTTTGAGCACGCGCGCCGCCGCGTCAAAAAGCTTAGCCGTATCATACGCGCCCGTCATCTCGCCCGCGGCGTAGCTCAGCGTGTTTTGCAGCATCTGCGTATGCATGGCCGAGGTCAGATCCGAAAATATGATGCCGAAGCGGTTCTCTCCCCAAGGCGTGATGGACAGCCAAAAATGCCTGCCAAACTCGGGAATATACCGCTCAAACTGCCGCGGCCTGCCGCTCGAAACAACCTCCGCCACTTCGTCAAGCAACGGAATCCGGCCTTTATACAGATCGCTTGCGAGTCTGCCCGCCACATCCGCGCGTTTCAGGTCCAGAATTTTTTCGCAGCCCATATTGATGTCTTCAACGATATAATCGACGGGGGCGCCGTCCTTGAAAATCAGCTGATGAAACGCCATGCCTTCCTGCATGTTGTTGATCAGCATGGAGAACTCGTTCGTATCGGCATTGTGCCCGATAGGCCTGCCTGTTTCCTCAAATATTATGCGGTATCCGTCACAGCCGCCCGTCAGCACAGCCTTGATATGGCGGCCTGTTTCACGCCATACGCACCGGACCGGCTGCAACGACAAATGGCGGGTGAAAATATCTTCTCCCCGCGTATCGAAAAGCGTATCAAAATGCGCACCTGCCGGAACCTTTTCGAGGCTGAATTCTTTTAGAAAAGCGAAGCTGCAATCCAGGATCTTCTTGTCGGCACCGATAACAAGCACAACACCGCTGCATAAAATTGAGTATAATTCCGATTCAATCAATCCGGTGCTCCTTATACTCGAACATTAACAACTAGTAATACCACCATAATAGAAAATAAAACAGTTTTTTCTAGTAATGGTGGGGAAATGCCGCCAAAAGCTCTATCGTTATAATGCAGTCTTTTATTTAGTGATTTGTTGACTAAAATGCAATAAAGCCGTCAAATGCCCGATACACGCGCATTTTTAATGCGTCTGACGAGAAAAAACAGGCAAAACGCCGTGAGATTCACCACAACGACAGCCGCGCCCGCCGGAACCGACCACACGAACGAGATCACAATGCCGATGATAAAACAGATGACGGACAAAACAGCCGCGCTGATCACCACGCTTCTAAAGCTCTTGAACACGCGCATCGACGTGAGCGCCGGAAAGATGATGAGGCTCGAAATCAGCATCGCGCCCATCATGCGCATGCCGACCACGATAATCAGCGCGGTCAGCATCGCGATCAGCATGTTGTAATGCCCGGCACGCGTGCCCGTGGCCTTGGCAAAGCTTTCGTCAAACGTGACCGCGAATATCTTGTTGTAAAACAGCACATACAAAACCAGCACCGCGACGGACACGAGCGAACTCAAAATCACGTCGCTGCCGCTCATCGCGAGTATGCTGCCGAACATATAGTTGTACACATCCACATTCATACCGGTCGTCAGCGACACCACGATGATGCCGATCGCGATCGCGCTGCTTGAAATGATCGCGATGGCCGCGTCGCCCTTTATCATGCTGTTCTCACCGAGGCGCATCAGCAAAAACGCCGTGACAGCCACCACGGGCAGCGACACCTCGAGCGGCGCCACGCCGAGCGCGAGCGATACCGACAGCGCGCCGAAGCCCACATGAGACAGACCGTCCCCGATCATCGAATAGCGTTTGAGCACCAGACTGACGCCGAGCAGCGCGGCGCAAAGCGCCACGAGTATGCCGACGATGAGCGCCCGCACGATAAACGTATAGGATAGCAGTTCCGTGAGCCATTCAAGCATCGCAATTATCCCCCATCATCCTGCGGCCAACCGGCGTCTTCAGATAGTCCTCCGTTGAGCCGAAAAACGCGCTGTGCATCGCCATGTGCAGTATACGGTTTCCGTACTGCACCGCACTCCGTATGTCGTGTGACACCATGATCACCGTGATGCCGCTTTGATTGAGCTCTTTGATCAGCGCATACAGCTCCGCCGTGATCACGGGATCAAGCCCGGCCACCGGTTCGTCAAGCAGCAGCAGCTTTTTGGTGGCGCACAGGGCGCGCGCCAGCAGCACGCGCTGCTGCTGGCCGCCCGAAAGCTCCCTGTAGCATTTCTTTTGAATTCCGTCGATACCGAGCCGCGCAATATTTTCCTTCGCGCGGCGCTTGTCTTCTTTGCCGAAAAACGCAAGGCCCGGCCTTAAGCAGCCCGAAAGCACCACCTCATAGACGCTGGCGGGAAAATCCTTCTGCGCCATCGTCTGCTGCGGCAGATAGCCGATCTCATTCTGGGCTATGCCGTCAAAGGCAATGCTGCCGCTTACGGGCTTCAGCAGCCCGAGCAGCCCCTTCACGAGCGTGCTTTTGCCGCTGCCGTTTTCTCCGACGATGCACAGGTAATCGCCCTGCTCCACCTCAAAGCTGATGGCATCCACAGCCGTCTGCCCGTCATATTTCATGGTTACGTTTTCACAGCGAATCAGCGCCATTCGTTATTGAAGCCCCTTCTTTAAGTTTTCGAGGTTGCCCTGCATCAGCTTCAAGTATGTCGCACCCGCTGCAAAGTCGTCTTTGGTCACGTTATGGCATGAATGCAGCAGCAGCATCTGCGCGCCCGTCTGCTCGCAGACGGCTTTGGCCACCGCCTGATTGCTCAGCTCAATGTAGTAGACATATTTGATATCGTTTTGCTTCACCGTATCGATCAGGTAGGCAAGCGTACCCGCGCTGACCTCGGATTCGCTGCTGCAGCCGCTGAACGCCGCGCGGTAATCAAGGCCGAATTCGTCCGCGAAATAGCGGAACGGGAACCGGTCCGCCACAATGAGCAGTTTGGTTTTTGATGCGTCCGCGACGGCTTGCAGCTCGTCGTCCACCTGCGTGATCTGAGCCGTATAATCCGCGGCATTTTTTTCATACGCCGCGGCGTTTGCGCTGTCGGCCTTTTTAAGCGCGTCGGCGATATCATTGATCATGAGTATCGCGTTTTTGGGCGACGTCCAGATATGCTCGTCGTATTCGGGGCCCTCTTCGCCTTCCTCGGCTTCCTCTTCCTCGCTCTGCATACCCTCCACCGTTTCCTCTTCAACGGGCGTCACGGCGTCCATCAGCCGCAGCACCGTCATGCGGCTCGTATCAGTCGATTCGAGCACCTGATCCACCCACGCATCGTTCTCGCCGCCGATATAGATGAACATATCGGCGTTTTGTATACTGATGATGTCATCGGGCGTCGGGTCAAACGTGTGCACCTCCGCGCCCGGGTCGATCAGCATCGTCACATCCGCGTTGTCGCCTGCGACCGCGCGCGCGAAATCATACGGCGGAAATATCGTCGTCACAATCTTCAAACCGCTGCCGACGGTCTCCGCGGCGGAGCTCACCGGCGCGCAGCCGAGCAGCGAGACCGCAAGCGCCGCACAAAGCATATATATCAATATTTTTTTCATATTCTTCTCCTTGTTTTTAACCATATCCATTTAACTCTTTTTCGCAGCTTTGCATCTCAACAGTTGATGCGGTTATGCTGCAATACGGGTGTCGTCCGTATCCCGTCAAAAAAGCCGATCCTTATTTTCAGCAGCGTGACGAGTATGCAAGCTACCGCAGCCGCCGACAACACAAGCCATTCATCGCAGAAGCCGAGTATGGTATGAAGACATACGGTCATGTGCTCACAGACCGGGCAATGCTCGCCTTGGCAGTGATGCTCCGCATGAACAAGAATATAGCCCAAAGACAGTGAAAAAATAAGCGCGAGGCATAAAACAATGGTTAACGCCCACAGCCTCGTCCGGTACGCTCTTCTCATCGGTTATTTCCCGCTTTCATTCTGCCCGTGCCGTTCCGCCTCACACTGGCGGCAAAGGCCGTATATCACCGTTTTGAACTTGTCCATGCTAAACTGGTGATGATCCAGCAGATGCGCCGTCATTTCATCAAGATAATCGCAGTGAAGATGGATCACCTGTCCGCACTGCGTGCATACCAGATGGTAATGGGTGGTGCAGCTATGATCGTGAGAAACGTACTGATAACACGCGCCCATGCCTTCCGCACCCGCGTATTTCACCACATTTCCCTCTTTCACGAGCTTATCGAGGTTACGGTAAACCGTCGTCTGCCCCACGGAAGACCCTTGGGCCTTTAAATACCCGAATATCATATCCGCCGTCACATGCTCATCCATGTGCTCTTTAAGACAGTTTAATATCAGCTCACCCTGCCGGGTGTTGTATTTGCCTTTGCTGTCCACGCCGCAATCACCTCAATCTGAAAACGGTTTTCATTTTCACATTCAATATAATCCTATGCGTATTGTTTTGTCAACAAGAACGAAAAGAAAGCAGAGACGGTCACTGGCCGCCTCTGCTTAATAAAATGATATGTAAAGAGGAAAATTATGCGATCATGTATGCGCTGCCCGCAATCATCTTGCATTCCTTCTTGACGCGGCTGGATTCCGCAGACAGCTCAAATACGTTGTTAAAACGCCGTTCCCATATGAACACACCGCCGATCGACAGTGAGATGAGCGGGAACTGCTCCTCAAAGCCCTGCCGGTTTTTCGCGATGATGTAGCCGCTTTCAATGTCCTCCCGGCTGTAAAAGCTGACGATCGACCGGTCAAATTTGTCGAGTATGCGCTCGCAGATATCATCGGCTTCCGCCGCGCGGACAATCGCCACAAAATCGTCGCCGCCCACATGCCCCACAAAATTCGTGGCGGGCACCGTCTCGATGATGATATCAGCAAGGTTCTTGATCACCCTGTCTCCGCTTTCAAAACCGTATACGTCGTTATATGCCTTGAAATTATCGATATCGAAGTAGATCACACAGTAGTTATCGGCTGAGCTCAGCACACCGTACAGCGCTTTTTCAATCAGTATATTGCCGGGCAGCGAGGTTAAGGGATTCAGCTGCGTCGCGTTGGTCACTTCGATTTCAATCGTCTTGTTCAAAAGGTCTTTGATCGTCACGATGCCGCGGTATTTGTCTTCCGACACCACGGTGATAAAATCGTAGACCTTGCTGTCCGGCCGCGACATCGCAAGCCGCCCCACCGTATTGACAGGCGTTTTATAGTCCACTTTCAGAAAATCGTCATCCATAATCGCGGAGATGGTCTGTCGCGAATACAGGCTGTAGCCGTATACGCCCGCCACAGCCGCGTTCACCATATCGCGCGTGACAACACCCTTCACCACGCCGTCCCGCGTCACGCAGAAGCCCGGAGAGCCCGGCATTTTATTCAGCATCTCATACGCTTCGGATATCAGCACCGATTCGTTCACGGCCACGGCGGGCACGCACAGATTGCCGATGTAAACATCGGACAGATTATACCCGAAAATATGGTTCTTCTGAGAATTCATTTCGACGATCGTATCCACGATTTTTTGGTTGATACACCCCACAGCCGAATCAGGCCGTTTGATATAATACCCCTGGCCGTAATGCACGCCGATATTGATCAGCGTCTGCAGTTCGCTGCGCGTTTCGATGCCTTCCGCAATCAGGTAGGTGCCTGTGATTTTGGAAAACTCGTACATGCTTTTGACGAGCGCCTGTTTCACGCTGTCCTTATCGATATTGCGGATCAGGTGAATGTCAAGCTTTAAATAATGCGGGTGCACATCGGAGATGAGATTGAGCCCGGAGTACCCCGCACCCGCGTCGTCTATCGCGATCTTGTAATCCTGCTCTTTGTAATTGTGTATGATCTGCTTGAACTCATTGATGTTGGCGACGGCGCTGCGCTCTGTGATTTCAAATATAATTTTCTTGGGATCGATGTCAAACTGCCTCAAATATTCCTTGGTAAACCCCTTTTGAAACGTCTCATCCTCCATGATGTTGGGGTTCACGTTTAAAAACAGCGTGGCGTTTGCCTTGGAGAGCTGCATCGCGTAAAGCGCCTTTGTGCGGCAAAGCCTCTCAAGATCCCACAGGCTCTTGGTTTCCTCGGCCACGGAAAACAGCATCTCGGGGCTTTCGAGCTCAGAGCCTTTGGGCCCTCTGCTCAGCGCTTCGTATCCCAGCACACCGCCGTCCCTTAAGGACACGATGGGCTGAAATACGGATGTGATCTGTGCATTTTTGATGATTTCCTGAAGCTTTTCGCTTAAAATCGGCAATTCGCCTCCTTCAAACTTTGCCGCCATATATCCTCCGCAAGCCTTTGTCATTGATGCTCTTATATCTCCAATATGTACGAAAAAACGGCATAGTTCATTAAAAGTCTGCAATCGTTTTGAAAAGATCAGGTAAAATCGGCCAGACCTCGTCAAAATTCGCATAAAACAACGCGTCAGCCACAGAGCTCCTCTGGATTCAGCAGACATATGCGGTCACAAAATATTTCACATGCTATTTATCATACACATGCATAATGCTATAATATTGGAAAATATGGTTAAGGAGGCGTCCATGAAAACAATCGTAATCTATGACTCCGTTTTCGGCAACACCGCAAAAATCGCCGACGAAATGGCCAAAGCCACGGGTGGCGCGCTATTCAAGGTGACCGATATCTGCGCCGAGGACCTGGGCGGCGCCACGCATGTGCTAGTGGGCTCCCCCACCCGCGCATTTCGCCCCACGCCCGCCGTCACGGCATGGCTCAAAAGGCTGCCTGCCGGTGCTCTCAAAGGCATAAAGGCTGCCGCGTTTGATACGCGCGCCGATGTTGAAACTGTGAATTCCGCCATGCTCAAAAGGTTTGCGAAATGGTTCGGCTACGCCGCGGAAAAAATCTGCAGCGAGCTCAAGAAAAAAGGCGCTGATGTTCAATGTGACCCCACCGGGTTTTTCGTGCTCGAATCAGAAGGGCCGCTTAAGGACGGCGAGCTGAAGCACGCCGCCGAGTGGGCGGAAAGGTTTATAAAAGCATGAGCGATATAGAAAAGCTGCCCGGCATCGGGCCCGTTCTCACTGGGCGTTTGGAGGAAGCGGGCATCACATCTGTTGAAGAACTTATGAAAACGGGCGTCAAGCCTGCGTTTTTGCGCGTGAAGACGCTGTACCCCGACGCGTGTCTCATGAGCCTGTATGCGCTGGCCGGCGCCGTGCAGGGCAAACAGCGCGGCCTGCTGACAGCTGAGGAGAAGACGGATCTAAAAGCGTTTTATAATTCTCTGTAAAAATCGGAGGTTTATATGAAGAAGATCGTTTTGCTGCTTCTAAGCCTGTTCGCGCTGATGCTGTGCGCCTGCGGCCAGACAGTCGGAAACGTGGTGGTAACCCAGCCTGAGGAAGCCGGTGATGCGGCCGCCCCGACGCAAACAGTGATACAAGAAACGGTGAGCCCCAGCCAGAAAGTATCGCCCGCCGCCAGCGTATCGCCCGCCGCCGGAGATACGCCCGAGATGTACACGAGCTACGCGCATATGACCGCCTTCAATCCCGACGACAACACGGCCTCGTTTGATTACTTCAATATGCTGAGGGGTGACGATGCCGTACAATGGCTTATCGATCAGGACGGATACACCGAGGCCGACGCACAGGCCGTGGTTGCCGATTTTGCGGAATCCGAATTTATTGAGAAAAACACGAATTCCCAGCTTCGTACGGTCGATCTCTCGGCGGTTCCCGTCACGCTGATCGTCAGCGACGACGGCTCGCTCATCGAGGGTCTTGAGCCGCGGACCGTCAGTATCGAGACAATTAAGGCGATGTATGCGGCCAATCCCGATTTTTTGCTCAAACCGTTTTTCTATGAGGTGAAGGTCGGCGGCGGCGGTCAGGTCGAAGCGGTCCATCAGATCTACTGGCCGTAGGTCACGCTTTCATCAACCTCTGTCTTACACGTGAGCATCCCATGTTTAAAGGTTTTACCATGGGATGCTTTACTTCACTCACGTTCCGTTCAGCATGACAGGTTGGGGTTTTTCATCAAGCTGAGCCACTTAACCTAAATTGGCTTTTTTGCTTGGGCTGACACCGTACGGTTCAGATTCTCCGAGAGCAGCAGCAGCACAACGAACATCAGCAGCAAAAAATACGGGAACAGGAATATGCCGATATACTGTGCGGCCGCGCCCACGATCAGCGGCATCAGCGTGCTGCCCGTATAAGCGCTCGCCATCTGCAGCCCCACGAGCTTTTGCGAATCCGCTTTTCCGAAACGCGCGGGCGTTTCGTGCAGCATCGACGGAAAGATAGGCGCGCATCCAAGGCCGATCATTCCAAAGCCCGCCTGAACCGCCGCGTTGCCGAGCGGCAGCAGCACCGCGAGCAGCCCCGCCGCGATGATCAAAATACCAAGGCGTATCATCGCCGTGTTATGAAGCTTCATCGACACAAAGCCGGACGCGAAGCGCCCCGCGGTGATGCCAAGATAATACAGCGATACCCACTGCGCCGCCGTCTCGGCCGTGAGACCTCTGATGCCGACAAGATAGCTGCTGCCCCAAAGGCCCATGGACAATTCCAGCGAGCAGTAGACAAAAAAGATGAGCATGGCCGATTTAACGCCGGGAATCTTCAGCACGCCGAGCATACTGCTGGTGCTCTGGCTGTGAGCTTCTTCGGTCACCTTGGCCGTCTTCTTCCAGAGCGGCAATGTGGCAAAGAGGACGACAACCAGCGCTGCCTGAACGAGGCCGATCGTGCCATATCCCATCTTCCAGCCGTTTGGCTTCGCGATATACAGTGACATGATCATGGGGCCCGCCGAAGCGCCCACACCCCAGAAGCAGTGAAGCCAGTTCATATGATGCGCTTTGTAATGCAGCGCCACGAAGTTATTAAGCGCCGTATCCACCGAGCCCGCGCCGAGACCGAGCGGAACCGCGAGCAGGCAGATCCAGACCACATTGCCGGATAAAGAAATCCCGAGCAGCGCGAGCGCCGTCATCAGCACGCTGACAGCGGTCACCCGGCCCGTTCCGAAACGCCTGATCACCTTATCGCTAAGCAGGCTCGAAACAATGGTGCCCCCCGCCGCGATCATCGAGATCACGCCCGCAAACGACAGCGCAGCGCCGAAATCCGCACTCATCACAGGCCACGCCGCGCCGAGCAGCCCGTCCGGCAGCCCCAGGCTGATAAAAGAGATATAGATGATCACCAACAAAGCTATCATACGCTTTTTTCCGTCCTTAGAATTTATATAAATGTATCGCCGAGCTGCCGCAGTGCGAGAGCGGTCATGCCGCGCTCAAAATCGCGCTCGAACGCAGACGACACCTCCACATTCACTTGAAACTGCCCGCAAAGCAGGTCTTGCGTTCTGCACCTGATTTCACCGGCGCTCTTCTCGCTGAAAAAGTCGCCGTAGAGTATGAACTGCTCCGGCGCGACGACGCAGCAGTATATGCCGAGCATCCGCGCAACGGCGTCAGACACCGCTTCTTCATCGTCATAGTCCAAAAGCAGCCAGTCGGTATCCGGCAATAAATGGCCGATTTCTCCCGCAAAATGCTGCGCGCCCGTATAAACCCCGCCGTTTATCACCATTCCCGCGCCGGGACGGTAGAGCCTCGGAAAATAGATGCCCGCAAGACACGTCTTCACATGAGCCGGTCCCGAATACCCCACCACTGCCGCGTTGACATCGTTGATATACCGGATTGGCAGACCGTATCTCGACTGATAAAACCGCAGGAACCGATCTCCCACGATGCCGCCGTAATCGTTGGCGACAATCACGCCGTTCTCCTCAAAACCCGGCAGTCCGAAGGCGATCGCCGCGATTTTCGGATATGCCCCCATTGCGCGGTCCAGCATGCCGCAAAAGCTCTCCACCCTTATGTCTTCGATAAAGGCTTGATCCTTATACACACATTCGCCAAACAGATTGACAACAAGCACGTGGATCGAGTTTTTGTTCTCGTTCTGATAACCGTATACCGCAGCCGCGTGGCGGTATTCGCCATTATAGACATAGCGCCTCGACGGACGGCCGCCGCCGGACGGCGCCGTCTCTCCCTCAATAACCTCACCCTGCGCGATCATTTCATTGAGCAGCGCCTTGACCGTGACCACGCTCAAGCCTGTCGGCTCCGCAAGCTCCTGAATGGTCGCTTCACGCCTCTGCGTGAGCCTGCTGCGCAGGCTGTTTTTATTGAGTTCTTTAACCACGGCGGTATCCATTTAACTTTTTAAACCTTCTTTAATAAGTCTGTCATAAGATTATGCCATTTATATTGTTTTGTCAATCTGTTCAGATAAAAAAAGAGCGTTTTGTGTTGACTTTTCGAAAATCTTTGAATATAATGAAAATATCATTTGAATGTTTGTTCAAGTGTTCATGCTAAATAAGGAGTCAACAGCAATGGAAGCGTCGGCAAACGCCAAAAAACCAACACAACAAAGCCTTTACTTACGCGGGCTCAACTGCGCGGACTGCGCGCGCAAAATCGAAGAAGCGGCCGCTAAAATCGACGGCGTTAAAAGCGCCACGATCAATCTCGTGGCCCAACGGCTCACCGTGGTCACGCACGCCGCCGAAGACATGCCGAGCATACTGGCGCAGGCGGGCAAGCTCGCGCGCGAAATCGAGCCGGATATCGTGGTCTCTGACTCGCCGACCGAGCCGGCATCCGCCCCGCATACCAAACGCACGCTGTTTTATCTGGCGCTGGCTCTTGGCGCGGCGCTTTTTGCCGCCGCGATTTTTACGGCGGGCACACTGTCGCTGCTGCTGTATATTGGCGCTTATCTGCTGATCGGCGGCGAGGTGGTGCTGCGCGCGCTCAAAAACATCACAAAGGGCAAGGTCTTCGACGAAAACTTTCTGATGAGCCTTGCGACAATCAGCGCGTTTGCGATCGGCGAATATCCCGAAGGCGTCGCCGTGATGCTGTTTTACCAGATCGGTGAGCTTTTTCAGGAAGCGGCGGTCAACCGTTCGCGCCGTTCCATCACCGCGCTCATGGATATCCGCCCTGATTACGCGAATCTGCAGACGGCAGACGGCCTCATGCGCGTGCCCCCCGAGGACGTCTCGATCGGAGACATCATTGCCGTGCGTCCCGGCGAGAGAATCCCTCTTGACGGCACCGTCAAAAGCGGCGTATCCGCTCTGGATACCTCGGCGCTCACAGGCGAATCGCTGCCGCGCGATGTGGAGCCGGGCAGCGAGGTGCTTGCGGGGGCGGTCAACCAGAACGGCCTGCTCACCGTCACGGTCTCAAGGCCGTTCGGCGAATCGACGCTATCGAAAGTCTTAAGCCTCGTACAGGAGGCCGCCAATAAAAAAGCGCCGACCGAGGCGTTTATCACACGGTTCTCGCGCTATTATACGCCAGCCGTGGTGTTTGCGGCGCTCGCGCTTGCGCTCGTTCCTCCTCTGCTGATCCCGGGCGCGGCCTTTTCCGACTGGCTCAGCCGTGCGCTTGTGTTCCTCGTGGTCTCGTGCCCGTGTGCGCTCGTCATCTCGATACCGCTCGGTTTCTTCGGCGGCATCGGCGGCGCATCCAGAAACGGCATACTCATCAAGGGCGGCAGCTATCTCGAAGCGCTGAGCCGTGTGGAGATTGCCGTGTTCGACAAAACAGGCACGCTCACCCAAGGACAATTCACGGTTTCCCGCATCGTTTCGGACGATACGGATTCTCTGCTTGACTATGCCGCGCACGCGGAGTCGGCATCCACACATCCGATCGCCGCATCGATTCGTCAAGCCTACAAACGAGAAATCGACGAACACCGCATCACAAAGCTTGATGAGCAGGCGGGTTTCGGCATCAGTGCCGTTGTGGACGGCAGACAGGTGCTTGCGGGCAGCGCGCGGCTGATGCAGCGTGAAAGCATTGCGCATCCAGCGGTTGAAGAACCCGGCACCGTGGTTCACGTTGCGATTGACGGCAAATATGCGGGCTACATGGTGATCAGCGACACACCACGGCCCGACAGCGCGGCGGCAATCGCGGCGCTCAAAAAGCTTGGCGTTAAAAAGACGGTGATGCTGACGGGCGACAGCCGGACGGCCGGCGAAGCCGTGGCGGCGCAGCTCGGCATTGACGAAGCGTATACCGGTCTGCTGCCGCATCAGAAGGTGGAACAGCTCGAGCGGCTCGAAAAGGCCAAAACCGGCAAAGGGACGCTCGCATTCGTGGGCGACGGCATCAACGACGCGCCCGTGCTCGCGCGGGCCGACGTCGGCATTGCAATGGGCGGCGCGGGTTCCGATGCGGCGATTGAGGCTGCCGACGTGGTGCTGATGACGGATGAGCCGGGCAGGCTGCCCGCCGCCATCCGCATTGCGAGAAAAACACGGCGCATCGTGATGCAGAACATCGCCTTTGCGCTCGGCGTCAAGGGCGTGATACTCATACTCGGCGCAATGGGTGTCGCCACAATGTGGGAGGCCGTGTTTGGTGACGTGGGCGTCGCGCTCATCGCGATACTCAACGCGGCGCGCGCCATGCGCATCCACAAAGAATAAACTGCACCTTCTGGAATGAAACCGGACTTCATGACGTATGCTTGAATTGAATTATATGTATCCATTTGTTATAATTAAGCATCATCATGAAAGAAGGGCTGTTATCGTGATAAAAGGTATGCGCTTAGGTAATCTGTCCATAGACTGTATGGACACTGTAAAACAGTGCGATTTTTATGCCGACCTTCTCGGCTGGAACAAGGGGGTCATGTACGGATGCCCCGCCGTCATCAGTGACAACGGCATCGTTATCGTGTTTATGGAATGCGACTTTGATTACATGCCGCCGGTCTGGCCCGAAGTCAACGGGCAGCAGCAAAAGCATATGCACCTGGATTTGCAGGTTGACGACTTGCCGTCCGCTATCGCGGAAGCCGAAAGCCTCGGTGCAAAGAAGGCCGAAAGCCAATTCGGCGGCTCTCACTTTGTGACGATGATAGACCCGGAGGGCCATCCGTTCTGCCTGTGCGCCAAAGGCTGACACCCATAAGCTTTCTGTGGATGTAAACGCGGCAAGATTATCGTATATAATAAAATAACATAGTCGTCTTGAATGAAATATTCAAGATTAAACCAAGGGGCGCTTCCCAGCGCCTCTTATATTATACAACTGTTGAAAAATCAGTATTTATCGTTATGCTGTCGAGCATGTATTATGAGCTATGCGTCGCCGTTCTTCTTCCCGCTGATGCCGTCGATATCGATGCGCACGATCGCGGTCCTTACGAGATGTCCGCAGCCCTCGCGCCAATCGATGCCCGGCGTCAGATGGCGGCAAAGCTGGTTCAGCCGCAGCACCTTTTCCTCATCGTCCTGCACGAGCGAGGCGCGGCCCGACACGATGACGCTCTCATAGTATGTGGTCAGTTTTTCATGAATGATGCGGTTGCGGCCTATCACAGTGAATGAAACGCGTCCGTTGCTTTTGATGTTCTCCATCTTGCGCCCCTCGTTCGCGCAATGAAAGAATATGGCGTTGTCTTCGCGCACATAGCAGTAGTTGAGCGGCACGCCATACGGCTCTCCGTCCGTGCCCGCCGTGCTAAGCACGCCGAGCTGCCCCTCCTCAAGCAGGCTGACCGCCTGAGCTTCGTCCATCGCCCGTTCCTTGCGTCTCATTGTTTCCTCCTGTATCCCTGCATGTATTTGGCTTTTTAGCCTTTTGCTGATCGTAGATTTCGCAATACTGGTGCTCGCCGGTCATATACTGGCAGCATTCCTTTCTCTCCGGCTTTTTATCCAAAAACGCGTCGATATCCAAGGCCAGGCTTTCAAGCAATCCCAGGCTGAGCTCGTAAAACGTGTACCCGCCCCGCTTTTCACCCTTTAACAGCCCCGCTTCGCGCAGTACGCGGATATGCTGAGACACCGCGGCCTCCGAAATATCGAGTATGCGCGCCAACGCGCTCACGCAAAAGCCATGCTTATAGAGCAGCGCCACAATCTTGAGCCTTTTTTCGTCGCCAAGCGCCTTAAAAATCTTGAGCCATTTTTCCATGCATCCCTCACGCAAACATTAAGAGTAATAATGCATGATATCGCCGGAGCCGCGGCGTGTCAATGGGTTATCATTCCAGATATCGCAGCTTATTTACTTGATCCCGATTAAAAAACGCGTGACCCTGAGACGGCGGGACACCTCATAGCCCCCCCACGACAAGGCCATCGTTGCGAGCACGATCGCAACGTACTTCACCACCCAGTATACGTCGAGCATCACGATAAAATAGGCGGCCGCGATCAGCACCGTCTGATGGAAGATGTACACGGGATAAGACGCGCGGTTCAATATGCCGAGCGCTTTGCTTTCCCGGTTCAGATACTGGTCCGCGAGACCTGTCAGCGCGAGTATAATCAGCCAGACAGAGAGATTGCGCAGCAGCGCAAAACCGATACCCTCGGCGGTATACCCCTCAAGCCATCCGACCGTGGCTTCGATGGTCAGCACCGCGCCCGTTGCGGCAGCCGCTCCGGCGAGAAAGGCGAAACGCCGTCTCCTGAGAACATCAATAAAAGCGTCCGAATTCGCGAAAACGGCGCCAAGCAGGAATATCATCGCGAAGAAGAACGGGTTCTTGCCTCCGATGTCGGGCAGCGCCTCCATCAGCGTGACAAGCACGACGGCTAATATCATAGTCCACGGCTTCGCCAGCATCTTGAGCTTATCCGGACGGCGCACCATCCACACAAGCGGCGCGAGCAGCGCCAGACTGATCACAAACAGATAGAGAATAAACCAAAGATGGGCAGGCGTGAAACCGCCCGTATAACCCGAAAGATCGGAGAAATCCGTGAAATACCGGCCGAGGAACGAAAAGTAATCATCGGTATACCCATACTGCTGGGTCAGCGCGAGATAGCCTTGAGGCGGCACGATCAGCACAAGCCCCGCAAGAAAAGGCACCAGCAGGCGGCTTACACGCTCTTTGACATACTGGCCGGGTGTTCTTTTGCGCAGCGCCTGATACGCGGCATAGCCCGCAATAAAGAACAGCAGCGGCATCAGCCAATAACCGAGCGCCGCAATGAGCCATGTGCAAAAGCCGTTGATGTTGGCGGCGTCTTTGACGTAGTTGGGTTCCCACGCATCAAACACGCGCGCGGTATGAAAGGGAAACAGCAGAATAATAACGCCAATTCTCAGCCAGTCAAATCCATGCCGTCTCATAAGAAGCTCCTTCGTTATAAAAGAATAATAAGCCCGGGAAATTTCAATATCATGATAGCATAAAGCACCGTATTTCGCCAACCTGATACAATTATGAGAGAAATACGGTGCTTATTTTGTTAATCGATTTTTTTCGCGTGAACCACAAACCGTTCACTGTCGGAGCCGTCGCATGTGGACAGCGACAGCACCGTATCGTCAGATGTGACATCGGCGCCCGTATCGTACAACGACAAGCCCTTCAGGCTTTGCACATACTCATCAAACGCGCTGTCGTCGGCAAACTGCACCGGCAGCAGACTGTCATCCGTGCGATGAGCGCTGAATATCTGCCAATTCGATGTGGTTCCCCGCAGATTGAGCGTGATGATAGGGTGCGACTCATAATAGTCTTGGATTTCATACTGCGGCAGCCCCCCGAACATCGAGCCGTCTTTCATGCGATGGCCGTATATCACGAGATGGCGGCTGTCCGCGTTGCATCTGTAATCCAAAAACATGCACCCGTGAGACGAACGCCCCCCCTCGAAGCTGTGATTCAAGTAATACACGTTATCGCCTGTCTGCACAAACGGATGGTCGATACCCGTGCCGGGAACGCGGAGCCAGCCCGCCGCTTCCGCATTCAGTTCCGACAGCGCTGAAAAAGCGTTCTTCGCCGTCTCATCCGGCAGCGCGGCGCCATCCGCCGCGCTATCGGCCTGTACCGGCTGTTCTTTGAGCGCCTGCGCATACACCTGACGCACATTTTCGAGCAGCTGCATGTCCTGCGACCCCTCAAAGAAATAACCGCCGATATGGATGCCGCTGTATATCAGCGCCCCGCCAAACACGGCGAGCAGCACGAATTTGAGCCACCGCCAGACGCGGACAATCTTTGGTTTTCTCCTAGCCGAT
Organism: Bacillota bacterium; assembly: GCA_023461435.1. Lineage (GTDB taxonomy): Bacteria > Bacillota > Clostridia > Christensenellales > SZUA-584 > SZUA-584. The sequence goes on along the minus strand of JAEYLC010000032.1, from coordinate 48,748 downwards.
CTTCTTAATTCTCTTGCTGATAACATAAACCACCGCAATACCGGCGATACTGCAAAGCGCCAGCACAAAATATCCCATGATGTCGTCGCCTGTCTTGGGCGATTCGACTATACGCGTATTGACGAATGTGCCCGCATCCACCACTTTGCCATCCTCCTTGACGGATACCGGGATCTCCAAAGCCGAAAGCGTATACCCGTCGGGCGCCTTCGTTTCGCGTATCACGTAATCACCGTAAAGAAGGTTCTCAAAGACGACAACGCCGTCCGCTCCCGAAACTCCCTGGGCCACGATCTCCGTCCCGCCCTTCTTGTAGAGCGAAAGCTGAGCGCCGGGCAACAACGTTTTGCCGTCATCCGTTGTTTTAACGACACGTATGCTGCCGTATATGGTTTTATTAGTGAGCGTGCCGCCATCAATGATATCGCCGTCATCCTCAATCGATACGGTTATTTCACGCGCCGATGCGAGATGTCCGGCGGGCGGGGTGATCTCCTTGATTTTGTATGTCCCGAGCGTCACATGGGAAAAGGTCACCGTGCCGTCGCTTTGGGAAACAGCTTGCTGTGCCAAAGCCCCGTCGCTGTTATAAAGCCCAAACACAGCGCCCGCAAGCGCTTTGCCGGTTTCATCCGTCTTTTTGAGCCCGATGGAGCCAAAATGCTCTCCCGGTATCGGCTGATCGACGATCTTGTCGGCTGATATTTCGCTTTTTACCGCAAGCCTGTCCTCATCGGCATAGCTGACCATGGCCGTAAGCACTGTATCCGACACATAAAAACCAGCCGGAGCCCTCGTTTCGCGTATCGTATACGTTCCGAGCGGCACATCGCTGAACGTGACTATGCCGCCGACGCTTGCCGCCGTCTTGGTCACGTCAGACCCGTCATACGCTTCGCCCGTCAGCGTGAATTCTCCGCCGCTCAAAGCCGCACCCTTGTGCGTCGTCTTATTAAAGCTTATCGTTCCCAGCGCCGGGGCGTCAGCGGTTGTAAAGAGCGTATCCGTCCCAGCCCTTTCGCCGCCGATCACATCGGGATTCAACAGGAAGCCGTCCGGCGCAAATACTTCTTTGGCATAGAAAACCCAAGCGGGCAGATTGGTGAATACGGCGTTGCCATGCGAATCGGTTGTCGCAGTCACCGGGTTTCCGCTCTTCAAAATCGGTTGTTTGTTGAAATTCAGCAGTTGATAAATCGAACCGGGCACGGGGTTGCCTTTACCGTCGTCCTTGTAAACGGTGAGCTGCTGGCTGCCGCTGCCGCCGCTCGACCAAAGGTTGTTGACAACAACCTCTTCGGCTTCGTCATCACCGCTCGGGCTGTTCGTCGTGCCTGAAAGAACGGCCTCATTGACAAAATCAAGATCATCGGAAATGATGAATGTGGTGAACTCAAGCCGATATACCTTGCTGCTTCCCTCCGGCAAATGAACCGTGAGCGTATTTGAGTTGGCGGTGCTCGGTAAATCCACCGTATACCCTGTGGTCACCAGCGTGCCGGACGAAGCCGGAAACACCGCGCCCGTAGACGGGTTGACATCCACCTCGTAGAGCTTAAGCGAAGCGGTCTCAAACGAAAGGCCCGGGTCCAGCTGATCGGTCACAACAGCGTTGATAAGCGGGATCTTGCCCGCGTTGATGGAAACCGACCAGTCGATCGAATCCCCGCCCGCCACATATATACGGTCTTTGGATATCACAGGGTTTGCGATATTGGCCGTTGCGCTTGCGTCAATATGCGTATAAATCTCATCGCCCCGCAGCTGTGACGTGTTTATAAACGCCTTCGTCCCGCTCCATTCTGTTTCAAGCTGTCCGTCTTGAAGGTGCGTGTAGAACGAGATGGCGTACTGATCTGTTGTCGTCGCCGCGCCAAAATTATAGGTGAAGGACCGACCGTCGCTTGCGATGCCGGTCGGCGCGTGAACATCCGGGTCCAGACTGCCGTTCACGGAGACCTCAAACGGATGCGTCGCGTCAATAAGCAGATCCATACCGGCGGGAAGCAAGTCCGTCATCGTCGCGTTAGTCAGCGGCATTCTGTTGCGGTTCACCGTCACCGTCCATTTGATCGTATGATCACTATAGTTATAAGCCCCGACGCCTTTGTTGATCATCTGACTTCTGAACGTTTTATTCGGCCCGCTCGAATCATCTGTGCTGCCGTCTCTGTGGAGCGTCGCCCCGTTGCCGAAATTGACATTGCCATTGGCATACAGTAAGTCCAGCCCGGCAGCGTCGTTTTTGGCTGCTGACACATCGATAATCCGTGTATAATAATCCAGCGTATACGTATCCGTGAAGCTCGCGGGGAACGAATAACTAAAATTCCGACTGTCCGTCACAGTCAGATTTGGATCAGTTATGGGAATGGATGTATATGTCGTTTCGGCAGTACCGTTCCTGCTCACGATAAACGCATGATCATCGTCGTCAATGACCAGCTCCTGCCCCGCCGCAATGAGATCGCCGATCCACGCGTTTAGCATGGTGATCTTGTTCCTGTTCACCGTGATGGTCCAATGGATATAGCCGCCGTTCAGGTTATTATAGTTCTCCGTACCGCCCGCTGCTGACTTGCTGATGAGGCCGCTCCCCGGAATGGTGCCGTTGACAGGGTCCTCCGGCGGATTGGTGGGATCCGGCATATTCTCCCATTGAAGATCTGCCAGATTAGGGAATGTAATCGGGGAGTTCGTTTTCAGGTAATCGTCTGGAACTTCAACCTTTGTGTAATAAACGAGCCTTGCTGAGCCCGAAAAAGCACCATCTGACGCAAAACGGTAATTCAGAATCCCATGAGTCCCCGAACTTCCGGAAGTACCGGGAGTATATGAATATTTGCCCCATTCATTTGTTGATGTGCTTTCCACATCGGTTAAAGGGCCGCCATTCAAAGATATCTGAACAGTATGGCTCGTATCGAGTACCATGCCTATGGGCAGTGTGTCATGGATAATCGCACCTGTCACTGATCCGCCGTCAGGAACGCTTGCGGTGACTTCCCACCTGATCACGTTAGTGCTGGGATTCGCTGCAGTCTTGGATATCCAGTTTGTCGCCACCGTCGCGGTCACAGGGCCCGCCAGCGTATCCGCCGCGTGCTTGACAGTCGCGGCGTTGGTAAATGTGGACTGTTCCGCCGCTGTTGACGAACCATCCTCCGCACTGAAGGATGTCGGAGACGTTTTGTATTTGATTGTCTGTACGCCCGTGGTATCAGGGTCGGTATCCGGGAATGTGTACGATATCTGATTGGCCGTCGTCAAATCAAGGCCCGCATCCGCCACAGTCGCACCGTGAAAGAATGAATTGGATACGAATGTCTGGTTTGCGCTGTAAGCATCCACCAAGGTATAACCGTCGAGTGCCCATCCGTCAGGCGGCGTGACTGTGACCGTCCATTCAATCGTGTTGGTGGCGGCGTCGTAGACGCCGCTTTTTTCCAGCGTAATCTGCGGCGGGTCGGGCGGTATGCGTCTGAATATGACGCTTTCACTTCCGAGCACGAGCGTCCGCTCCGTTTCATCCCCGTATTCAATATCGTTGAATGTCCCTTGAAGGCCGATTTCACCCCACATGGCGAGATGGGAGGATACTTGATCAGAAAAATCAACTCTTATGGTATGCGAATCGGTAAATTCCCAAGTCCCCATCAGCCAGGAAGAGGTTCCCGGATCAGCAATAATATCGTACGGCCCGCCGGTTACATAGTCGAATGTAATATCCTCCGGCAAACTGATATAGAAGTAATTGCTTCCGGAATATGTATTGATATCCGGGCTGACGCCATCATCCAAGTTGAACCGATATGTGAGTTGTATCGTTGAACCGTTCGGAATATCCGAATAAACATTTCCTGTTGGGTACAGCTCATTATCATCGGGATCTAAGACCTTGATCACCGACGGGCCTCCGCTCTCACTGTATGCATCCGTCGTGTTGTGTACAACCAAATATTCCGGATGCGAGGTTAAGTCATCGGGTATCGGCCCGGCGGCTGTGGCCATTCCCGTAATAACGATCTGCATGATGAGACAAGCCACCAAACTCCAAACAATATACTTCTTCTTTTTCATTTGTTTTTTCCCCAATCATATGCTTTTTATATGCAAAAAACATCAAGAGCAGACAAATGTCAGATCGATATGAATGTGAATATGGTGAAAAATCGATTTGTTTTTTCTATAATACACCATTTTTTTATTTTCGTATAGTCATATTTTCATTAATAACGGGAGATAATGCCAACCGCGATATATATGCTCGCTCCTTTTATATACAAAAAAAGCACTGCCTTCGCAGTACTTCTTGAAAAGTGCGGCTTAACCTAATTTTCTGCAATATTCGTGACCTTTGTTTGTGAATTCAAGCCAAAAAGGAACCTTGTTTTTTGTTTCTTTCTTCGTATGCTTTATCAAATACTCGTCATCAATGAGCTTGCGCAATGTGACTATAAAGCCTTTCCATTCGTCGTCGTTCATCGTCTCTATCAGATTATCGACGGCAAATGTCAGCGACACTCCGTCCGGTAGCTGCTTTTCAATCTCCGCCAGTTTTTTTAATACTTTTTCCTCTTGACCATTGTTTAACATGATGATTATTCGTATGCCTCCTCCAGTTGTCAAACCGCACGACTTATTATACACAGTTTCAGCCGGAACACAAGAGGGGATTCTTTTATCTTTCTTGAGAATTATTTCATTATTATTATATTAGGCTCGTTTTCATGCCAAAATGCAAATTCTCCATTGGAATATTATCCAATTATTCCTCGAACCTTCGCAAAAAACGGGACCGGCTGCCAGCCAATCCCGTCCGCTAAAACTCTTATGCGTCGCCTTCTTCGCCCTCCGTGAGGCCAAGCTCCTGCTCGCCCCATTCGCGCAGCTTGTATTTTTGAATTTTGCCGCTGGCGGTCATCGGGAACGTATCCACGAAGCGAACATACCGCGGCGCTTTATGCTTGGAAAGGCCGTCTTTCACGTACTGGATCATGGCCTCCTCCGTCTCGCTTGCCCCCGGCTTCAATATAATGCAGGCAAGCACTTCTTCGCCGTATTTATGGTCTCTGACGCCCACCACCTGCACATCCGTCACAGACGGGTGTGTGTAAAGGAACTCCTCGATCTCACGCGGGTAGATATTCTCGCCGCCTCTGATGATCATGTCCTTCAAGCGCCCCGTGATCCTGTAATACCCGTCTTCGTCGCGGACACCGAGGTCTCCCGTATGCAGCCATCCGCCCTTGTCGATCACCTGCGCGGTGGCTTCGGGCATTTTGTAATACCCTTTCATCACGTGATAGCCGCGCGTAACGATCTCGCCGACCGTATTCGGCGGCACATCGTTGCCGGTCTCGGGGTCAATCACCTTGGCTTCCACATTCGGATACGCGCGCCCCACCGTGGAGACGCGGATCTCGAGCGGATCGTTGACGGTTGACTGCGTGATGCCCGGCGATGATTCGGTCTGACCGTACACGCTTGTGATATGGCGCATGTTCATCTTTTCCGCTGCTGCCTTCATCACCTCGACAGGGCAGGTGGAGCCCGCCATGATACCGGTGCGCATATGCGACAGATCGTATTTGGGGAAGTCCGGGTGCTCCATCATCGCGATGAACATCGTCGGCACGCCGTGCACCGCCGTACATTTTTCCGATTCGAGCACGCCGAGCACGCGCGTGGGATGGAAATGGTCCACAAACACCATCGCCGTGTCGTTGGTGATGGACGCCATCACGCCGAGCACACACCCAAAGCAGTGAAACAGCGGCACCGTGATGCAAAGCCGGTCTTGCGCCGAAAACGCCATCGACTCGCCGATAATCCTGCCGTTGTTAATGAGGTTATAATGCGTGAGCATCACGCCCTTGGGAAATCCGGTCGTGCCCGAGGTGTACTGCATGTTGATCACATCGTGCGGGTCGCACTCTGCCTGGCGTGCCGCGCGGTCTTCCTCACTCACTTTTTCGGAAAGCGTAAGCACATCGCCCCAATGGTACATGCCGGGATGCTGCTCTTCATCAAGGAAAACGACCGTCTTGAGAAAAGGCAGCTTGCGGCTGCTCAGTTTCCCGGGCTCGCATTTGGCAAGCTCGGGGCACACGGCGTTGATATGATCGACGTAGCTGTTGTCCTTCGTACCGCCCATCATGATGAGCATCGTCGAATCGGACTGTTTAAGCAGATATTCAAGCTCATATTTTTTGTAGTTGGTGTTCACCGTGACGAGCACAGCGCCGATTTTGGCCGTGGCAAACTGCGACTGCACCCATTGCGGATAGTTTGTCGCCCAGATCGCCACATGGTCGCCTTTTTTGATGCCCATCGCCATGAGTCCGCGCGCCACGCGGTCGCACTCGGCTTTGAACTCGGCTGTCGTATAGCGAAGCCCTTCCAAAGGATGAACGCTGCATTCCTTGTCCGGATATTCCTTCGCTTTCATATCCAGCCAATCACCAATCGTCATGTGAATAAATTCCGGCATGGTATCCCCTCCAATTATCATTGATTAACCCGATTGCCCCACTTTTTTGATATAAAAAAAGCCTTCGTCCATACAGAGACGAAAGGCTTCGCGGTACCACTCTGCTTGCGGGACACGCCCGCCAGCTCATTCAAGGGCTTATGGCTCACAGGCCGCTACCCTTTCCTTAATTAACGCATAAGGGTTTCGTCAGCGCCTACTCGTTTCAGTGCTGAAGCTCCGGGGCGAGTTCACCTTGCTGCCGCGTCCGCCTTGCACCATCCGGCGGCTCTCTACACGCTGGCTCACCAAGCTACTGATCCCCATCACAGCCGATAAAAATTTATAATTGTGTTTATTATATGATATGCTTAAAATCGTGTCAACTGTTATCAATCATTCGGTTTCTACGTTGTAAAATGATTGAATTTTAAGAAAAAACTCAAAAAATAAGATTCAATGACATTATATACTATAATAGACAGCGACATATTCATGCGATATAGTTTGAATAATCGGTTTGTAAATGCTGCATTTTTTAATATTATTTTCTTCGCGTTCAGTTTTAAGCAATCGGGAGGGACTGTCATGAAAAGAGCTTTGGGCGAAGCCCCGCTGACCATCGGAGGATGGCTTTTTCTTATTGCCTTAAGGCTAATACTCGGAATTGCGAACAGCGGCAATTCCGTTTTGCAAACCTTCGGCTTGCAGCTTGATACCACAGGGCAGGCTGTTCGTATTCTGTCTACGCTTCTTATTATATATTGCTTCGTTGTATTGGCAATGTTTTTTAAAAGGCATAAAGCATTTCCCATTGCTTACATTGTGATGGAATCCCTAAATTTAATATTCAACATATCCGAATTGTTCATTATATATAGTATAAGAAGCTTCCCAATGGATGCGCTGCAGATTGTATATATTGCAGCCTCTGTATCGATCAGTATACTGTGGATTCTTTATATGCTGTTGTCAAAAAGGGTTAAGAAAACTTTTGTTTACGGACGAAACGAAACGACTGACCAAAGTCTCATTGACAAAGCAAACGGTATTTAAACACGAAAAGACCGGGGTTCGGCTAACCCCGGCCCTCCCGCGTTTTGATTTTTGAAAGACCGAAAGGCTATGCGCCAAAATTCGTACCCTTATCGGCAGTCACCTTATCGGCAGTCAACGTAGTAAACCCATCAAAGTCCTGGCTCGACAGCTGGAAGTTCGGGTACGCATATGCGCCCATTTCCGGCAGATCAAGGCCGCCGACTTCCGCTTCCTTGGAGACCCGAATGCCCATTGTCTTATCGAGCAGCTTGATGAACAGATACGACGAGCCAAAGCCCCAGACGATCAGCGTACCGATACAGATCAGCTGCGCGACCAGCTGGCCGGGATCCCCGTAGAAAAGGCCGCGGACAGCTCCGGCCACGCCGTTGAACCCGTCGCCATACGTGCCGTCAGCAAACAGCCCGAGAGCGAGTATACCCCAGATACCGTTGACACCGTGAACGGAGATCGCGCCCACGGGATCGTCTATCTTGCAGCGGTGCTCGAAGAAATGCACAGCCACGCAAACCAACAGACCCGCCACCACACCGATAAAGGCCGCCGCGATGCTGTTGACAAATGCGCACGGCGCCGTGATGGCCACAAGACCCGCCAGCGCGCCGTTGCAAGTCATCGACGGGTCAGGCTTGCCGTATTTGGCCCACATATAGAACATGGCTGTCGCGCCGCCGACCGCACCCGCAATCATCGTGTTGGTTGCCACTACAGAGAGACGGAAATCCGCGCCGCTAAGCGTGCTGCCCGCGTTGAACGCGAACCAGCAGAAGAACAGCAATATGGTACCGAACATCGCCATCGGCAGATGATGGCCCGGAAAAGCATTGGGTTTGCCGTCTTTTCTGAACTTGCCGATACGCGGCCCGATGATGATGGCGCTTGAAAGCGCGATCATGCCGCCCATACCGTGCACCACGGACGACCCCGCGAAGTCGAGAGCGCCGTGCCCGAAGCCAAAGTTCCCGCCCATGGTGGCGAGCCAGCCGCCGCCCCACATCCAGTTGCCGAACAGCGGATAGAAAACCATCGAGATAAAGAACGAGATGATTACAACGGCAGAGAACTTGACGCGCTCCGCCATCGCGCCCGTCGGGATGGTGCATGTCGTATCCATGAACACCATCTGGAAAAAGAACAGCGCGAATATGCCGACGTCATACGTATTGCCTGCGAGCAGAAAGCCCGTCGTGCCGATAATGCCACCAAAGCCGTCAATGGACACGCCGCTGGCAAGCGCGGCCGTTCCGGCACCGAGGTACGAATTGCCGCCGCAGTTGCCGAACTGGAACGCGAAGCCCACAAGGTAATAGCCGATCGCGCCGATCAGAAACACCATGAAGTTCATCGCCATCGTATGCAGCGCGTTCTTGGCCTGCGTGAAGCCTGTCTCCACAAGCGCGAAACCGGCCTGAAAGAAGAACACCATCATACCGCAGAGCAATACCCACACATAGTTAAGACCGATAGAGGTCTTTTCAGACTGTGCAGCCACACCGTCCAGCGTCACACTGGACGGGTCGGAGATCACGCCCGTATTCGCGCCGCCCGGGTCCGCCACGGCGTCCGGATTATCAATCGGAGAAACCACGAGCCCGAGCGCGATACCCAATACCGCAAGAACCAACACAAAAATCACCGAAAATGCCACTATTTTTTTGTTTTTCATTATATAATCCTCCTAATTAAATCTTAATGAACCGACGGTTTTTCTTTTGCGGATTTAAAGTTCTTCCAGGAAAACGTTTTGCCGCTTATCGCGCTGCCCATTTTGAGCGACGCGAGACAATAACGGATTCCTAAGAAAGCACCCACCGCCGCAAAAACCACCCCCGGTATCTGCGCGCTCATCACGGAAAAACTCACGTTGTGAACGAGCGCGTACACGCCGAACGCCATGCTGAATACCGTAATCAAAGATGAGACCGCAAGCAGCACGCCAAAGGCCACTGCACTTTGTTTGTCAGAGCGCGCTTTCACCGTTGTCACCTGTCCTAACCCGGTAAGCATCCGCCACATCGCTGACAAATATCTTGCCGTCGCCGATTTTTCCTGTTCTGAGCTTTTGGGATACGCTGTCGATGACTTTGTCGACCATGTCGTCCTTGACGACCGTCTCCACCTTGATCTTGGGCAGAAGATTGATGTGGTAAGCGACGCCCCGGTAGCTCTCCGTCAGCCCCTTTTGTGAACCGCAGCCCATGACGGAAGTGACCGTCATGCCTTTGATATCAAGCGCATTCAAGACCTCCTTGACATCCTCCAGCCTTTCCGGCCGGATAATGAGTTCAAGCTTTTTCAAATTCCCATCCTCCTTTTTTTAATAAAAAAAACGACGGCACTTTCTTATGAAAGCGCCGTCGCTAACAATCTACGTCTAGCCATTATTCACAAATGCACGTGTGCTGACGCAACGCCAAAACACACCGACTTTGGTGAGACTTTTTTAAAAGCCTCAGCGAATGCATTTGTATTCTCACCTTCGGTATAACACCGGCACAAATCAAAGTCAAAGATAGATTCTGACATAAATTTGACAATTATTGCTTCCGCAGTCGTTGGCGATAAAAAATCATTATCGGCACGACACCGCGCTCTTCTTTTCGTTGATTATCTGCACACGACAAATTTATACGGATAGAAACGCTTAAAACGGTGCGCGGCAGCGGCATAAAATGCTCGCTTTTTAATATGATATACAAGTATTATTATTAATGGTATAATATTGCATGTTGCTTGAATGTTGTCACAATGGCGCTATTTGTTAATAACAGGCGAACGACTTTACGAAACGAGGTGTGATATGGAATTCATTCTATCGATTTTTCTTATCGGATGCCTTGGCGGAATCATACCGGATCTATTAAGATTTGTGAAAGCACGGTTCAGAAAAACGGCATTGTCCTATTTATCTCATTTCAAATACTGGGCGGCGCTGATACTGCTCGCGCTGCTTGGGGGTGTTGCGGCATGGGTGCTTGGGGCAGCGGATTTCAAGGAAGCCATCATTTACGGGTTCGCCGCGCCCGAAATATTTGAAAAGCTCGCATCAAAAGAGAAGGATCAAGCCGTCTCCAAGGGAGCGGAAGAGTTCATGCTCCGAACCTGGTGGGGTTTGTAAAATTATCGGTATTGATAGGCAAGCGAATCTGTGAATAGTTGGCGGGCTCCGATGAATCAGCGTTTCACCGGATGACTTATCGGTTTCTTAGTTTTTGATCCGAGCAAGACAAATCGGTTTCTTAAAGCAATTACATAAAAATGATTGCGGCGGTTCAAGCCGCCGTTTTCTTAGCCTATTGGACACTGGTCACCACGCGATGCTTCTGATAGAATCAAATCTGCATTCTTACACATATATGCTTCGGAGGGAACAATGGATAAACTGGCCGGTGTGCTTCAAATGATACTGCCCGTGGTGCTCATGCTCGCAATCGGTATGCTCTGCCGAAAAAAAGGCATCGTGCAAAAGCAGGGAATCGCGGGGCTCAAGGCGCTCATCGTGAATGTGACGCTGCCCGCCGTGCTCATCAAGGCGTTTTACACGGCTTCATATGGGCTTGGCATCGTGATCACCGCTTCATCGATGTTTGCGGTCTGCCTCATGGCAATGGGCCTTGGGGTTGCGTTTAAGAAACTCACCAAAACACAGATGACCACCGTACCGTTCCTGTTTACGGGCTTTGAAGCGGGCATGCTCGGCTATGCGCTTTACACATTGCTGTTCGGCGCGGATGCCGTGACCGACTTTGCGACTGTGGACTTGGGTCAGGTGCTTTTCGTATTCACCGTGTACTTAACGCTGCTGAGCGGCGAATCACAGCGTTCCCCTAAAGCCGTGATCAAAGGCATGCTGTCCTCCCCCGTCATTATCTCAATCGCCATCGGCGTCCTGCTCGGCGCGACCGGACTTGCGGACGCCATCAACGCATCCGCCGCAGGCGGCATCGTCATGGGCGCTCTGGATTTTGTCGCGGCGCCCACTGCCGCCGTCATATTGTTTGTCGTCGGCTATGAGCTCGAATTCCGCAAAGCGAAGCTGTCGCTCGCGCTGTCCGTGGTGCTGTCGCGTCTCGTTATGATGGCGGCGCTTTGCGCGCTCGTGCTGGTGGGGCTCGGTGCGATCATTCCCGTCAGCGAGACGCTCAAATGGGCCGTGATACTGATGTTCCTGCTGCCTCCGCCGTTCGTGCTGCCCATATTCGGCAAAAACGAGAACGAGGGCGCTTTCGTATCCGCGTCACTCTCGCTTTCAACGCTGCTGTCGCTTGCGGCTTTCGCCGTGATCGCCGTGCTTGTCGTCTGATTTCCTTTTCTTCAGCCACGGAGAGATCTCTCCGTGCCAGGCCCTGAGCAGCGCCACGATGATCAGAAACGCCGCAAACACAATGCGCAGCGGGTCTTCCTCTATCGCGGACGCGAGCCAGTATCCGCCCGCGCCGCCGGTCACGCCGAACATCGTCAAAAACAACGCCGGTTTCACGCTCACGGACTTCTGACGGAAATGCGACACCAGCGCGGCTGCCGCCATGGGCAGATACGCAAACAGCGTCATGCCCTGCGCTTCGTGCTGCGACACTCCCATAAAGAGCGTCAGCGCCGGAATCAGCACGATGCCGCCGCCCAGCCCCATGCCGCCGACGATGCCGAACAGTATTCCGAGCAGCGCAAACAGTATCAAAACAGCATCCTTATGCCCGCGGCCAGCATCAGCAGCGTGAATATATTATTGAGCAGCCGCACGCCCACGCGCTTTAAGCAATAAGCGCCCAGCAGCCCGCCCGCCGTCGCGCCGCCGCACATCCACAGTGTGCTGGCAAGCGGCACATACCCCCCCATGGTATACAGCACGGCCGACACGGCCGACACCGGAAAAATCACTGCCAGCGATGTGGCATGCGCTCTTTTTTCTTCAACGCCCATACGTTCGAGCCCTTCCACCACGGCAATGCCGCCGCCCGATCCGAACAGCCCCGCGGCAAAGCCCGAAACAGCGCCCACCGCCGCGTTTTTCACTCCTTTTTTCATCATCCATCCTCCGCCGTTATTTTTCTCTTGTCCATGTTTCAATATGCGCCAGAAGTTTAAATATAAAACAGCAAAGCTTAACATAGATTTATCGTATAACCAAGGCCTTTGCTGCTATAATGAATAAGACGACATGATTTAAGGTGCTGAACTTGAAGAACGAAGACACAAATTCCGATCTCATACTAGCCACCTGCAACTCTCACAAAAAGTTGATGCTTTTCGCCGCCTAAAAAACGGCGATTTATTTTTTATACGAAAAAAGGGGGCTTTTCTTACGTGAGCAAGCTGGAGAACAGAAAAAAATACGTGCTCGATACCAATGTTTTGATGCATGACCCGTGGTGCTTTAAGAACTTTGTCGGCAACGACGTGTACATTCCCGTCACGGTGCTTGAGGAGCTCGACCACTTAAAAACGCGCGACGGACTGGCCGGCTATCAGGCGCGTGAAGCCGTACGTACGCTGCACCGCACCATAGACGGCTGCGGCCGCCAGTATGTGAGCAGCGGCATCGCGCTCGAAAACGGCATTATGCTTCGCGTCACCTATGCCGAATCCGCAGACAAACGCTTTCCGTTCAGTGAGGACAAAAACGACAACCATATACTCGCCTGTGCCATGCAGCTCAAAGAGATCGATCCCGAGATGGAGACGATACTCGTATCCAAGGATGTATGCCTTCGTATCAAAGCGGAAATCTGCGGCATCACATCGCAGGATTATGAAACGGACAAGATCAAAACCGATGAGCTGTACACCGGCCAAAGGGCGCTCAGCCTGTCCGAAAAGAGCGTGGGTACCATTTATTCAGGCGGCGCGAAGCTGCCCAAGGGCACGGAGCTTCTGCCCAACGAATTCGCCGTGATTGCAACGCAGGCGCAGGACGAAGAACCCATCATCACGCGCTTTGACGGCAGCCGGCTCATACCGCTGCACTACGAAAACTACTCGGCATGGGGCTTAAGGCCGATCAACCCCGAGCAGGTGATGGCCTTTGAGCTGCTGATGGACCCTGCCGTGTCGTTTGTGTCGATCACGGGCGGCGCGGGCAGCGGCAAAACGGTGCTCGCCACGGCGGTCGCGCTCGAAAAGGTGCTCGAACAGCGTGAATACCGCAAGATCGTGTTCGTGCGGCCCACCGTGCCCGCGGGCAACGACATCGGCTATCTGCCGGGCACCGAGGACGAAAAGCTGCGCCCGTGGATGGGCAGCTTCTACGACGCAATCGACTTTCTGATGTCATCCGACAAGGACGGCGGACGCGTCAAACGCGCAAAACGCATCGAGGACGGCTTTCAGGTGGAGCAGTTCATCGACGATTTCCGGCGCCGCGGCATATTCGAGATCAAATCGTTTACGTACATGCGCGGCCGCACCATCACGGACGCCATCGTGATCGTGGACGAGGCGCAGGAGATCACGCCGCATCTCGCGAAGCTCATGCTCACGCGCGCGGGCAAGAACTCCAAATTCATATTCCTCGGCGACCCGTCCGACAACCAGATCGACAACGTGCTCGTCGACTCCAAATCCAACGGCCTTGTGTATGTGGTGGAGCGTATGAAAAACCACCCGATCACCGGCCATGTCACATTAAAGCAGGTGGAGCGCAGCGGCCTTGCGTCGCTCGCCGAAAAGAATTTGTAACCAAGCAGCAAGCTTCTTCATATTCCTCCTCCTTAATGATCCACTAAACAGCAAGGGCGGCCGCCGGCCGCCCTTGTTCATGCTTTTATATTCTCTTCTAAAAACGGGGATAATCCTATGCGCTCTTCTCCTCGTTCATCTTCTCAAGAATCGCGAGGATCTCTTCCCAATCGTATCCCGCCCGATCCTGCTGCACCTTGGTCAGCAGCGCCGCGTGATTCAGCACGAGCACGTTGCAATCCTTCTCGCCGCGGACGCTCAATATCCCTGCCACCGATGATACGCCGCCGAAATCCGGCACGGGCTTTACATCTTCCGCGTTCACTTCGAGCACGCTGCAAAGCTCGTCCACCTCGAGCGCCAGAAACACATCGTCGGCGGGCTTGACTATCAGCAGATGGCCGCCGGGCTGCGAGGGTTCCTCACTCTTAAACAGCGCGTGCGCGTCCACCACCGCGATATACTCGCCGCGGTAACTGAGCGCGCCGCGTATCATGGCGTTCGAATCGGGCAGCGGTATCACCTCGCTTAAGTCTGTCGCCTCATACACCACATCCTGTCTGAGCGCAAACAGCTGGTTGTTGATGCCGAAAGCCACGAGTTTTTCATGCGCGCCGCCGATTTTAAGCGATATGTCCTTCTGTTCGATCTCCGTTTTTGAATGCAGCGCGAGCCCCGGCTCATTGGCCGCGTCGGTGAGCTTCACAAACACAAAGGCCAGCACATCGTTTGTGTAACCGTCGCTGCTCTTGTATTCGCGGTAGCTTGCGGAGCACGCGCACCCCACCGCGTAATAGCTGCCGTTGTATACGAGTATCTCCTTGCGCACCTCGCCGTTTTTCACACTGAACATCGTATCCGGCAATTTCAGCGTTTCCCCCACGCTCTGTCCGCCCGTCGATGATATCACGGCCCCTCTGCGGTCCGCAAACACCGCAAACGTATCCTTTTTGGATTTGAGCGCGTCGCCGAGCATGGCCTGAAACTCAAATTCGCTGTCGAACACGATGCCGATGCCGCCCACAACCCGGCCCGGGATTGATATGTCCGTCACCGAAGCGCTGTAAGTGTACGTACGCTTTCCGTCGTACAGCGGCGTCTCCTCGAAGGGCGACACGAAATATTTCTCCGGCTTCGCGTTGGAAAGCGTATTGTGAACATACGTACTGCTCAGCGTCGTCCCCACATCCGCCCGGTATTCGGGGTTGGATACCGCCACGATACGGCCCGATTTGTCGTACAGAAACAGGTTGCTGTACACCGTATACAGGCTGTGAATGTAAGCAAGTATCTTTGTCAGCTTTGACTGTTCCTTATCGCTGATGCTGTCCTGCGCGAGTATCGTGCGGAATGTGGAGTTGAGCACCCACCAGCGGCAGTCGTTCGCGCGTTCGTAGAGATTGCGGTCCATAATGTCGATGCAAAGCGACGCAAGGAACCCCGCGTCGATAAGGCTCGTCGAGATCACCGTTGAAAAAAGGTCCGCCACGGATCTCTTAAACAGGCTGCTCGTGCCCGCGCCGATCTTGCCGATATTCGCGAGTATCGGCTTGAGCCTTACGAATTCCTCGTCCCGGCCGCCGTCTTTGTCGATAAGCTGCCCGTTATAGACGATGCGCTTTAAGGATTTGTTGATCGTCTGCGTCTGCACGATGATCTCGTTGAGCGCCTTAGAAAACGAATCGGCCTTGCCCATCAGCGCGCCCGTGATGCCGCTATCGATCCCCTGCAGCTCCGATTTTTCCTTAAACGCGAGATGCAGCGGCAGCAGCACCATGCCGCGCCACCCAAGCCCGTAATAATCCTGATACCCCTGGGTCGGCACGGTTTTGGCGATATACGAAAGGCCGCGGTAGTAGACAACGCCGTTGAGGCCCTCTTCTACCGTCTCAACGGTGATTCCTGCGGGCACATGGTTCTCGTCGTTGCTCGCGATCACCGTGTTGTTCTCGTCCACGATCAGTATCACCGACCCGTCATAGTCCGTCGAGAGCTTTTTGAATATCAGCTCCATCTCGTTTTCGAAGCGGAAGCACAGGCAGATGGCGCCGATCACATCGCCCGAATCCTCCGCATAAATGCGGCTTGTGAATATATGCGCTTTGCGTTTTGCCGCCTGCAGCGGGGACGGCGCGAACAGCTCGAAAAAATTGTCCGGCGACTCGAGCGTTCTGATCACAACAGGCTCATCGATCTGCTTGCCGAGTATGCCGTTGCTTTGATCGAGATTGGCAAGCACAGTGCGGTTTTTGTCCATGATGATGATCTCTTCATACACCGAGTATTTCGCGACATATTCGCGCAGGCGCGATACGATCCTCTCACGCGCGCTTTGTTCCCTCGCACTCCGCGCCACAAATGCGCGGATGTCGTCGTCAGTCGCAAGAAACCCCACGTCTGCGGTGCGCTCATACAGGTTGCGGATCAACACATCGACAGCCACCTGCGCCTTCGACAGCAGCTTCTGCTCCGTTTTGTTGAGCGTTTCCAGAACCAGCGTATCCACCAGCTGCTGCTGCAGATTCTCGAAGCTGTGCTGCGTGGCCGTCATGGTGGGAATCAGCGTTTTGCTCTGATGCGGGCAGTTGATTTCGCAGAGCAGCTTGATGTTCTCCCACTGGTCGTTGAGCGATGTGATGCGGGCCTTGCATTTGGCCACATCGGCCATGTAGCCAAGATAATCGTTCTTTTTGTAGATGACCATTTTCGGCACCTCCTTGATATAGATAAAAGCTTTGACTTGAAAGCACGAATCAGGTAGCATCCGCAAGTCCTGCGCATGGTTTTTGGACGACTTCCAGATAATTTCTTTTTAATATAAAAACGCCTTGATATGACATATCAAAGCGCCCTTGCTTTCATATTTTGCTGTATTATAGCACAAAGCGACACTCCACGCAACATGTTCTGCAAGTTTTAATTTTCTAAAATTCATTTTTTACTGTCAACCGAGCTATTTTGCGGCTTAGCTCGCTGTTTTTACAATTTTGCCTATTCTCTTCTTCATCCAACACGTGTTACAATATGGGAAACATCTGTTATTCATATATATATTTCATATTTCTGCATGGTAAATTACATATTCCATCAAAGGAGCAGCCTCCAATGAATCATAATGGATATTTTAAAAACCGCACCGACAAAATCATTGCTTTATTGCTGGCGTTCATGCTGGCATTCACCGCACTCTCATGGGACATGCCTACAGCTTACGCGGCTGATGAAGCCAATACCGAAGCACAGCCTGCCGAAACCTCACCGCCACCGGAAGAACCACAGCCCTCCGGGCCGCCGCAAGCCCCAGATGCCTCGTCCCCTTCGGAAGAACCGCTGTTTCCTTCAGTAACACCTCAGACATCCGAAGCCATGCAGGCCGCCGAAGCACCTGACATCATCACCGATGCGAACGGGACCCAGTACGCGCGTGATGAAGTCATTGTAAAGTTCAAGAGCACGGCATCTGATTCCGCAATTATGAGCACACTGGATGCGGCAGACAGCGACGTATTGAACACGCTTGAGGCTTACGGCCTGACGATCGCCGAAGTGCCGGCGGGTGAAACGGTGGAAAGCTTTATCGGTGATTTGGAGGCCTTGCCAAACGTAGAGTATGCAGAACCGAACTATGTATACAAGGTTGCGGAAACGGTGAGCGACCCGCGTTTTTCGGAGCAATGGTATTTAAACAAAATCAGCGTTCCCAGCGCGTGGAACCTTACAATGGGGCTGCCGGATATCAAGGTGGCGGTGCTGGATACAGGCATCGACTTAAGCCATCCCGAATTTAACGGACAGATTTACTTGCAGACTGATACCGCAGATAACGACGGTAATGCCAACGACATAATTGATGGACACGGCACCCATGTGGCGGGTATCATTGCGGGTAAAGCGAATAATGGCATGGGCATCTCGGGCGTCGCCCCGGGCGTCCAGCTCATCGTCGTGGACGTTTTTGACGGCGATGACGCCTTTGTCATCGACATCATTGAAGGCATTGATTATGCCGTTGATCATGGTGCTGATGTGATCAATATGAGCTTGGGAGGATTCGGCACCAACATTTCACTTGAAAATGCAATCAACGACGCTGTCAGCGCGGGTGTCGTCTGCGTGGTCGCCGCGGGCAATAAGAATTCGAGCGCACCCTTTACTCCGAGCGACTGTACAGGAGCCATTTCAGTCATCGCCACAGACGAGAACGATCAAAGGGCATCTTTTTCAAATTATGGCGCCTTGAAGGATATCAGTGCCCCCGGCACCGCGATACTGTCCACCTATCCCGTCGGAGGCTATGAATATTTACAGGGAACATCCATGGCAGCCCCCGTGGTTACCGGCGTGGTCGCGCTCATGCGGTCTTTGAATCCGGAAATGTCCGTAGATCAGATAAAAACACATCTCTACGCTACGGCGATTGATCTGGGGGCCCCCGGTAAAGATGACCAATTCGCCAACGGCAGAGTCGACGCTTATGACGTGCTTCTCAACGTACGGGAACCTCTGCCTTCGTATATCATCTCGGTCGACAAGACGCTTCTCGGTTCTTCAGACAGCAATTACGGTAACGTAACAGGCGGCGGCTCGTATAAGAGCCGCACAAAGGCGGTGTTGCAAGCTGTGCCCAACGCCGGATATCATTTCGTCAGATGGACAGAGGACGGCGTTGAGGTCTCGACAAGCGCTACTTATTCCCATCTCGTCACAAAAAACAGCACGCTCATAGCTGAATTTGAAAAAGATGTCTATATAATCTCGCCCGTCGCCAATAACTCAAATTTCGGCAGCGTATCGGGCGGCGGCTCATTCTATTACGGCGATTCGGTCACTGTGACCGCAACACCCAATACAGACTGCTTTTTTACCGGGTGGGTAGAAAACGGCATAACAGTATCCACAGATCCAACCTATACCTTTACCGCAACCAAAAGCACCACCATTGAGGCTGTTTTCGCCCCAAGCTCATTCACTGTGACAGCAGTCCCCAACAACCCGTCCTACGGCAGCGTATCGGGCGGCGGCACATACAACATGAGCCAGCAAATCGTTTTAGAGGCAACGCCGTTCCCCGGACACAGGTTTGTTCGCTGGATGGAAAACGGCGTTGAAATCAGCTCATACTATAGATATGGGCTCGGCGTCGCAAGCAACAGGTCGATCATTGCGGAGTTTGTGCCATTCGTACCTATATCGGTCAGCTGCACGAAAACAGACGCGACCTATCACGGCGGTTCCAACGGCACCATCACCGTGACACCATCAGGCGGCGAAAGCGGGCGCTACTTTTATTCCATTGATGGCAAAGGCCTTTATGCGTCGAACACTTTTACCGGTTTGAGAGCCGGTACATATACGATAACCGTATGTGATTGGAATTTCAATAAGAACATAACCTCCTGTACAGTGACGGTTGGGGAGCCCTTCAGCAATATCTACACGCCCGCAAAGAAATTACCAAACGGTGTCAGCGCAGGATACAGGGTCACCATCATTCCCCCCGCCGCGCCCAAAGGCTATTCCACACAGTCGGTCACCTTCACCTCCAGCAACCCGTCCGTCGCCGTGGTGGACGCAACCGGCAATGTCACGTTCCTTGCGGGCGGCAAGGCCACAATCATCACAAAAGTCGTTTCGCAGACAGTGGACAAGAAAGGCCGCGTGAAGACAAAAACCACAACGGTCAGGAAAACGATCACGGTCAAGCAGCCGGTCGCGTCCGTCTCTTTGAATCTCGGCGATACCACGATCGCCCGGACTCAGAAGGTCAAGCTGATACCCAGCATAGCGCCTGCCACCGCGAGCAATAAGAATGTGAAGTGGTCAACCAGCAATAAAAAGGTCGCCACCGTTTCAAGTTCGGGCGTGGTCACAGGCAAGGCGGGCGGCACCGCAGTGATTACCTGCACGGCTCAGGACGGCAGCCGCGTTTCGGCCAGCTGCACCGTGAATGTCACGCCGATCTATACGACGGGCATAAAAATCAGCAAAGCGGCGCTGACCGTGAAGCTTAATAAAACGGCATCGCTCAAAGCCACGGTGATGCCAAGGAACACGGATTTCAAAACGGTCACCTGGGCGAGCAGCGATTCATCCATCGTTACCGTTGACGCCAAGGGCAAGCTCAAAGGCATCGCACCCGGCACAGCCGTGATTACGGCGACAGCGAGCGGCGGACAAACCGCTTCGTGCACGGTGACGGTGCCGTAAGAAGACATATCAATAAACGTACAGAACAGCGCCTGATCAAAATGTCAGGCGCTGTTTCATTTTATGCGGAACCTCTTATTATGCGCGATACGCAAATATTGTGCTTTTCTCTTTTTCTTTCCCATCATATTGTAGTGCGAAACTTGTCTATGCTATAATCGAAACAAATGGACAATGAAGAAAAGCCGGCGCTGCTCGGCGCTGTGGACGAAAGCGTGATACGCGAGATGTCCGCGCTCAATCTCGCCTATATCGGCGACACGGTTTACGACCTGTATATCAGGAGCTATCTTGTGAAAAATAAGAAGGGCCGCGTCACCGACATGCATAAAAACGCCTCCGGCGTGGTCAACGCGCGCGCGCAGGCGCAGGCGGCGCTGCTGCTGAGCCCGTCTTTCACCGAGCGCGAGAGCGACATATACCGGCTCGGGAAGAACGCCAAAAGCCTGCCGCCGAAGAACATGAGCGTGGAAGACTATACGAAAGCCACGGGCATTGAAGCCGTCGTCGGATATCTGTTTCTGACCGGGCAGACCGGGCGTCTCGAGGTGCTTTTTTCCGCGATCATCGCGCATTTTTTTGGGGAGGATACACATGCCTGAGGTCTCTTTGAACGTAAAGCTCGTATCGCATTCGCCCGATGCCGCGAAATTAACGGCGATGGCGGCGAAGCTCTGCTACAGCCGGTCGCACATTGACGATATGATGAGCGGCCTTACGGAGGAAAAAGCCGCCGCTTTTATATCGCAGATCGTCGATATCGGCCACCTCTCCACGATCGAGCACGCAAGCTATACGTTCGGCATCGAGGGCGTGTCGCGCACGCTGCTCGCGCAGATCACGCGGCACCGCATCGCGAGCTTCTCGGTGCAGTCGCAGCGCTATGTGAGCTATTCAAAAGACGGCTTTGGGTATATCATACCGCCCGCGATACGCGAGCTTGGCGACGAGGCGGTCAAAAAATACGAGGATCAGATGGCCACGATGCAGCGCTGGTACGACGACTGGCAGGCCGCGCTTGGCAGCGAGGGCGAATCGTCCAATGAGAACGCGCGCTTCGTGCTGCCCGGCGCGTGTGAAACGCGCATGCTTTTAACCATGAACGCGCGCGAGCTGCTGCACTTCTTCTCACTGCGCTGCTGCAACCGCGCCCAATGGGAGATCCGCGCGCTCGCATGGCGCATGCTCGAGCTCGTGATGCCCACCGCCCCCGCGCTGTTTTCCGCGGCGGGCCCATCGTGCGTGCGCGGCGCGTGCGGCGAGGGCAAAAAGACGTGCGGCAAACCCGGCGAGGTGCGCGAGCGGCTGCAAGCAATTTTGAAAGGTTAAACAATGGACATCATATACGGCA
The DNA here is from genome assembly GCA_023461435.1 of Bacillota bacterium. Classification (GTDB taxonomy): domain Bacteria; phylum Bacillota; class Clostridia; order Christensenellales; family SZUA-584; genus SZUA-584. The sequence goes on along the minus strand of JAEYLC010000032.1, from coordinate 26,984 downwards.
GAAACGCGGTCAAGGCCGCGATCAAATCCGGCCGCTCGATCGACAAGGTCATCGCGGTCAAGGAGCTTAACGACCCGAGCGTGCGCGAGATATTGACGCTCGCGGCGCAGCATCACATCCCTATCGTGCGCGCGGACAGACGCAAGCTCGACAGCCTCGCGCTGCCTTTCGGGCACGACAACAAGCCCGCCAACCATCAGGGCGTCGTCGCGGTGGCCGCCGCGAAGGATTACGCCTCGCTTGAGGATGTGTTAAAGCTTGCCGAGCAGCGCGGCGAACCCCCGTTTGTCGTGATACTCGACGGCGTGACCGACGAAGGGAATTTGGGGTCTATCATCCGCAGCGCCGAGGTGCTCGGCGCGCACGGCGTCATCATGGGCAAACGCCGCAGCGCGTCGCTGTCCGCCGTGGCCTATAAAGCCTCGTCGGGCGCGGCCGAGGTGCTTCCCGTGGTCAAGGTCACAAACCTCGGCGCAGCCATCGATGAGCTCAAAAGCAAAAACGTTTGGATCGTGGGCGCGGATATGGAAGGTCAGGACATCGCCGGGCTGGATCTGAAGGGCGCGATCGCGGTCGTCGTGGGCTCAGAGGGCGAAGGGCTCTCGCATCTCGTGAAAGAAAGCTGCGATTTTCTCGCGCGTGTCCCGATGAAAGGGCAGACAGGCTCGCTCAACGCGGCAGTCGCCGCCGCCGTGATCATGTACGAAAAAACGAGGCAGGACGCGCACCGATGATCATCGACGGCTACAACGTGATATACGCCTGGGGGCTTGATACATCGAGCCTTGAGGACGCGCGCGCCGCGTTGCTCGATATTCTCGACGATTACGCGGGCTTTACCGGAGAATCGATACTGGTGGTATTTGACGGTTACCGCACGCGCAGCGCCGCGAGCGAAATGCGCCACGGTCTCATCGACGTGGTGTTCACCGCGCACGGCGTCACCGCCGACACGCACATTCAGCGCATCGCCAAAACGAGCAAGGAACCGATGACGGTGGTCACCGGCGATTATCTGGAGCAGCTGTCGGTATTTGGGTCGGGCTCGATGCGTTTAACCCCCTCCGAGCTCAAAATACTCATCCGGCAGGCGCGTGAAAAACATATCGACCATATCCACCGCAGCACACTGACCGGCAAAGAGCTCAAAAAAAAGCTGTACCTCGACGCCATATCAGATAATTGATCAATATGCATAATATCACATAATTTGCAGCACGTTCGGTTCCCCCCTTCTTGACGCACCTGTGGACAACCGTTATAATAAGTTAACTAAGCATTGGCCTAAAAGCTGGAGGACACTTTTTTGACGACTCCGTCTACCGTGAAAGAAACGTTGGCATTTGAAGAAATGACGGATGAGGCTGTTGCGGAACTCGCGCGCTGCAACGACGGCGACGCTCTTGAGTATCTGCTCAACAAATACAAGAATTTTGTACGCGCCAAAGCGCGGTCCTATTTTCTTATTGGTGCAGACAGAGAGGATATTGTTCAGGAAGGCATGATCGGCCTGTATAAGGCTGTTCGTGATTTTCGTTCGTCGAAGCTCACGTCCTTCCGCGCCTTTGCGGAGCTTTGCGTCACACGACAGATCATCACGGCCATCAAAACGGCGACGCGCCAGAAGCACCGCCCGCTGAATTCCTACGTCTCGCTCAACAAGCCCGCTTACGACGAAGAGTCCGACCGCATGCTGATCGACGTGATCTCGAGCGGCAAGATATCCAACCCCGAGGATATCATCATCGGGCGCGAGGATTTTTCCTCCATCGAAACAAAGATGAGCAAGATACTCTCACCTCTTGAAATGCAGGTGCTTAAAAAATATATCGACGGCAAATCGTACTTCGAGGTCGCCGAAGAGCTCGGACGTAGCGTGAAATCGGTGGACAACGCGCTGCAGCGCGTGAAAAACAAGCTGGAAAAGCTCGTCACCACCGAACACGGCCTCTAATCATGACCATTAATCAGCTCGAGGATCATCTTTTATATCTGGAAAACCAGCTGCTGCTCGGCGAGGTTCGCGGATCGGCGCAAAAGCTCGGCGAGATTCTCTCTCCGGGTTTTTTTGAATTCGGCAGCTCAGGCACGGTTTACACCTACAGCGAAGGTGATACGTTCTCCTGCTTCCCGCCGCATATTCACGTGGAGATCGGCGGTTTTTGCGTAAAGCCGCTGTCTGAAAGCTGCGTGCTCGCCACATATACATGCATAAAGCGTGACGAAAAAAGCGGCCAATCAGGCCGCTCGCTGCGCAGCTCCGTCTGGCGCGAAACAGACGGAGCCTGGAAGCTCGTTTTTCATCAGGGCACACCCTGCACTTGAGAAATACCCGTCACGCGCCGATATCCCTGTCGATGATCGTGCCGTCGAGCGCGTTGATCGTGAGCAGCGAACTGATGCCGAGGTCATTCGCCAGCTGATTGTTTTCATCGAGCGCTTCACCCAAATCACCGCTGATGCCATCCTTAAACGTGACGACCTCTTCACCGAAGAAGTCCCAGACGGGCGTGAATATGATCTGCCCAGCATGATCCTTCCATGGCACGGGCATATAGCCAAGACGGATCTCGCCGACGCGGATCTCCCTGCGCGCAATCTGATCGGACGAGCCGGGGCCGCTGTAAGCATTCTTTATAAACACCTGTTGTTTGAATATATCCATGATGTCCGAAAATTCTTTGAGCTCAATCCCAAAAGCCTGCCTGTTCACCTCTGATTTTGACGCGTTTACATTTATCCCGATAATGCCGCTGTCGTCAACGTACACCGTGATTTCGCCCGGCCTCCATATGGGCGTATATTCGGCGTTCGACATTTCATCCATTTCCTCCTGCGTCATCGTGCCGTCCCCGCGGGCAAACGTCGTCATTGCGCCGTCCAGCTCGCGCGTAAATGTGAATTCGAAGCACTGCGGAAACCGGTCGTTCTCCATGCGCTTGCGGTCCAGCATCTCACATACCTGCGTGCTGGCGATATCGAGATAGTCAAAGCCCATCTCCCGCATTCTCTCTCTTGCCAATTCCGCCGCTTCGTCGACGCCGATATCGCATTTGAAAAGCTCCTGCCCGGTATACTTCTCTCCTTCAAAAAAGCCCTGTTCGGTATCGCCATAATTGATGAAATTGATAATTAAGTTTTCTCCGAAGCTTCCGCTCCCATAATAGATATAGATATCGGCCGGCGTGGCTTTGCCGATATCCGCAATACCGTCTACACTTACGCTTCTGTTGTCGCCGTTTGCGGTCAGCGTCATGCCGCTTAAATCCGCCTGTTCATATGTGGCAGTCTTGTCAAACATCACGTCAAGACTCAAAGGATTACGAACAACGGTACTGTCGTCCGGCGCGGTTTTGAGCTTGGTTTCCGCTTCCGCGATCATCTGCGCGAACATCTCAATATTCAACTGGATATCCTCTTTTGAAAGCTGACTGATGCCATGTCCGTCCGGAGGCGGCGTCGGGGCGGGGACCGCCACTCCTTGTACAGGCTGTGCTCCCCCATCCGAGCCGCCGCTTGCATACATCTCTTCAAATTCTGATTTTTGCTTCTTGTATCTTCCGATCTGCTCGATCAGCTCGTCCTTGCTTTGGAGCGTCAGCTCTCCGTATACCGGCGCGTCGCCCACAATCGCTTTGAGCATCTTTTGCGCATCCTCTTTCGTGATGGCTTGGGGCTTCAGCTCATAAATTCCCCACGTATCCACCGGCACAATCACGTCTGCGTCAATCGTAATATCGATGCTTTTGGCTTCGTCACGCGCTTCGTCCTGCCAGGCCGCCGGAGCGGCGAACATGTGGATCTCGGCGGTTTCACCGCTGCTCTGCGCGATCGCCTCCGACACGCTCTCGTTGTCCTTGGACTGTACAATGACTTTTTCGGGCGTGGGCTGACAACCTGCGGTAAACGCGGCAAACAGCATCAGCACCGCGAGCACCCACACCGTTGCCTTCACACGTTTCGTGGTCTGTTTCATATACATGCTCCTTATTCTGGCCCGCATCCTCATGCAGCCGTCATTGAGGCTCATCGCAGCCTGAGCGTTAGCAAATTCGTTTTTGCCCGAAAAATGCAGTATCGTTTCAATATAGCTTTGGCGGTGGAACGTCCCGAGCTTTTTGACCACCATATCGTCGCAGGCCGCCTCCATGTCGCGGCGGATCAGCTTGCCGCAGAGCCAGACCAGCGGGTTGAACCAGTAAACGGCGCAAAGCGCATTGAGCAGCCACAATACCGCAAGATCCTGTCGTCTGCAATGCATGAGCTCGTGCATGAAAACGTGCCGCACTCTCTCGGTGTTTCCCTCTTTAACAAGCCCTTCGGGCACCAGCAGAACAGGCCGGAACACACCCATGACCGCAGGCACCGGCATCCCGCTCTGTATCGCAATACGAACCCGCCTCTTAAGGCCAATGTCATCCTTGCATTTATCAAACATATCACGCATCCACTCAGGTGCCGTTCCCGTCCGGCTTCTCATCACCGTTTTCTTAAGCTGCCTTGACCGATAAGAAAACCGTATACTGATAACCAAAGCGCCAGCCAGCCACGTGAATACGATCAGTACCATCCAATCAATGCGGACCGGGGCACTTGCTTGTGTTCTTGGAACAGCGCCTAAACCCTTTTGAGGCTCTGCCGCCTGATCGTACTGCATTGTTTGCTTGGCTTGGTTAACCGGGTCAGTCTGAGGGGCCGTCACTTGAGGCGGTAACCCCGCCGCCGCTTCTTCATGTAAATCCGCCTGCTCCGAAACGGCGGGCAATGTCAAACCGGCGGGCTGGGCGGGCAGAAAAGGGCTCCATTGCGTTGTGAAGCTGAAAGGGACCAGCAGCCTCAGCACCACAATGGCCCACAGCATGTATTGCAGCCTCGCGTTCAGCTGCTTTTTAAGCGCCGTTTTCACGAGCCAGACGGCGGCGAACAAACCGGCGAATATCGCCGTGTTGCTGGCGAGCAGCGTCACAATCTCCTGCGCCATATCAATTCTCCTGCCTTACTTCACTCTCCAGCCTGTCAACGAACTCCTTTAAGTGTTGCTGCTCCTGAGTTGTGAGCTGTCCGCTTGTGGCCATCGCGGCAAAAAACTTGGATAACGAGGTGCCTTCCATATGCGACAGCAAGCTTTCGCTTTCCATTTTCATCGCCTGTTCACGCGTCAAATTCGCGGAGTAAAGCCTGTCCGCTTTAACGTTGCAGATTTCAAACGACGCAAGGCCTTTGCCGCAAAGATTATTGAGGTAGGTGTAAAATGTTTTATAGCTCCATTTCACATCGTCATGTGAACTTCTTATTGTCTGTACGATCTGACCCATCATCTGAGGCGGCTTGTCCCAAAGCGCGTTTAACAGTATCCAGTCCGTATCAGTCAGCTTGACTGCTCTTTTTTTCATGATATACCTCTATCGCTAAATTTAGCGTTTCATTGTCTTTAATATAGACGACAGAACGCCCGATGTCAAGAATATTTTGGAACTTAGTGAGTACACTTTTTCAAATGTCCTATTGACCACGTGGTCAATATATGCTACAATGCAATTGTTGACCGGGTGGTCAACAAAAAAGGAGCATAAAAATGAATGTCATATCTGCACAGCAGCTGACAAAAACCTATGGAAAAAACCGCGGCATCACCGGCCTTGACTTAAGCGTGAACGAAGGCGAGGTGTACGGCTTCATCGGCCCGAACGGCGCGGGCAAATCGACGACGATCAAGCTGCTGCTCGATTTCATCCGCCCGACAGCGGGCAGCTGCCGCGTATTCGGGCTTGACTGCGCGGGGCAGTCCGCGGCGATCAAAAAGGATATCGGCTATATCCCCGCCGAGGTCAACTATTACGATGGCATGAAAGTCTGTGAGCTCATCGACTACTCGTCGAGATACTACCCCGGTAACCATAAGGCTTATGCGGATAAGCTTTGCGGCGCGCTCGATTTGAACCCCGCGCGCAAAATCAGTGAGCTTTCCACTGGCAACAAAAAGAAGGTCGCCATCGTGCAGGCGATGCTGCACAGGCCAAAGCTTCTCATCATGGATGAGCCGACATCCGGGCTCGACCCGCTCGTGCAGCACGAGTTCTTCGGCCTTATTAAAGAAGCCAACAGACTGGGCACAACCGTCTTTTTCTCATCGCATGTATTAAGCGAGGTGGAGCGCGTCTGCAGCCGTGTGGGCATCATACGTGAGGGCCGCCTGATCAGCACGCTGACCATGGAGGAGCTTACCGGCACGCAGTACAAGCGCGTGAAAGCCTCGCTGGACGGAGATTTCTCACTGTCCGGTGCGCAGGAGATCAAGCGGCAGAACGGTACGATCGAGTTTTTGTATAGAGGCTCGGCAGACGTGCTGCTTAAAGCGCTCGCCGCCCGCCATGTCACATCTATTCTCATCGAAGACCCGCCGCTGGAGGATATCTTCATGACATATTACACGGAAGGAGACAAATAACCATGACGCTGTTTTTAAGAGAACTCAAAGGCAATTGCAAATCCTTTTTGATATGGACACTGTGCATCATCACAATCTTAGGCATGTTCATGGCGATGTATCCGTCCTTCGCGGAGCAGGGCAGCAGCCTTGACCAGATGCTCTCGGGCTTCTCGCCTGAAATGCTCAAGATGTTCAGCTTCGACAGCCTCGATTTCACCGTGGGGCTCGATTACTACGCGTATATGTTTCAGTATATCCTGCTCGCCGCGATGATACAGTTCATGATATTCGGAGCCGGACTGCTCTCACGCGAGGAAGACGCGGGCACGATCAATTTTCTCTACGCAAAGCCGCTTTCACGCTCGTCCATCGTGACGACGAAGTTCCTCTCGGGGCTTGCCTATGCGGCTGTATTCTTTGCGGTGTATACGGGCAGCGCCTGCGCCGTGCTTGCCGCCGTCGATTCCGCCCCGATAAATTTAGGCGCCGTACTGCTGCTAAGCCTTGCGCTGCTGCTCGCACAGCTGATGATGATGGGCATCGGCATGCTGCTCTCGATGTTCATCATCAAAACACGCACCGTAATGTCGGTCTCCATCGGCGCCGTACTGCTGCTGTATGTTTTAAGCATGGTGGTCAATTTAAACGACAGCCTTGAAGCTCTTAAGTATTTCACGCCGTTTCAGTATTTCGACGCACGCGACATCGCGCACAGCGGCAGCATCGGCTGGGTCTATATCGTACTGCCCCTCGGCATGGCTCTTGCGGGATATGCACTCTCTCTGCTAATATACAACCGAAGGGACTTGAAATGCTGAAGATATGAACGACAAATTGGCCGCACTGCCCGAAGACAAACGAAAGAATATATTAAGCGCCGCCTTGACGGAGTTTGCAGAGCACGGTTACTTAAACGCCTCCACAAACCGCATCGTCAAGGCGGCGGGCATATCCAAGGGACTGCTTTTTCACTACTTTGACAGCAAGAAAAAGCTGTTCCTTTATGTGCTGGATTATACAATCAACCATCTTATGCAAAAGATGAGCACGTATACCGTCACGCTCTCGGGCGACTTTTTTGAGCAGATTGTGCAATACGCGCTGATCAAAATGCGCATCGGCATTGAAGAACCCGAAATGTACCACATTCTCTATGACGTTTATGTGAATCTGCCCGCCGACATCAAGGAAGACCTGATGGCGCGATACGGGAGGATTCTCTCGGATACCCGCAAGGATTTTGTGATGACGATGGATGAAACCAAGCTGCGCGACGGTATCACGCGGGAAACGGCGGTCAATCTGATTATCGACTTTCTCGACGGTTACTATCAGCGCAGCATTGAGGATTTCAAAAAAAAGACGCCCGATGAACTGCTGGCGTCGTTTCACACGGATATGATGGACGATATCATGAAATATATCAATATTATCAAGCGCGGGCTGTATGAAGAATAAACCTTATCTTATTCTATCTGAGACTAATATCCGGCATCTGTGTAACCTGGATTGCACATAAGAAGGCCGCTGAAAAGTCCAAATACAAGGCGTTTTGAGCATTACGACGAGATGTAGCGGCGCTACTTCGAGGAGCAAGCGGAAAAACAACGCAGTAGTTGGGATTTCTCAGCGGGCTGAACATCTTGCTGACTCAATTATATCACGAACCCGCCATTGGGGCTTAACACCTGCCCCGTGATAAAGCCCGCTTTCTTCGAAGCCAAAAACAATATCGCCTGCGCGACGTCCTGCGGCGTCCCCAGCCTGCAAAGCGGTGTTTCGTCCCTGAGCGCTTCTCTCGTTTCGCCGTCGAGCCCATCGATCATGCGCGTGTCGATCACGCCGGGCGCCACACAATTCACGCGGATATTTGACGGCCCCAGCTCCTTTGCGAGCGCCTTGCTAAGGCCGATCACAGCGGCCTTGGCCGCGCTGTAATGCGCTTCGCACGACGCGCCCACCATCCCCCATATCGACGACACATTGACGATGCAGCCCGATTTGCGCGATATCATACCGGGCAGCACGGCCTGACAGCAGTGAAACACGCCTTTCACGTTCACACCGAACATCGTATCCCAGTCGTCCGCGGTCAAATCGGTAAACAGCTTGGTCTGCGCGATTCCCGCATTGTTGACGAGCACATCGATGCGCCCGAACACCTCGGTCACGCGCCGCACCATCGCGTTCACCTGCACCGCGTCGGCGACATCCGCCCGCACCGCGTCGGCACGCCCGCCCTGCGCGGCAATCTGCTCGCACAGCTTAAGCGCTTCCTGCTCACTCTTGTTGTAATGCACCGCGACGTTATACCCATCGGCAGCGAACAGCAGGGCGGCGGCCCGGCCGATGCCCGTCGCCGCGCCCGTGATCAACACCGTGTCCATATCAGCCCATCTCGTCGAGCGTGAGCTCAAAGCTCGGCACGAACGTTTTCATAAAGTAATCCACCTCGGGCCTGTTCATCTGCTTAAGGGCTTTCTCGATCGACTTTTTGGCCTTTACAAACTCGCTGTTGCCCGCGGACAGCTCCTCCACGCACTTTAAGTACGCGCATATCTTATCCGCCGCCTTCACGATCGCGTAAAGCTCGGGCTCCGCCTCGCGGTGAAGTATCAGCTCTTCGTAATCGCTTTTGAGCTCACCCGGGAGCATGTCCACAAGCTTCTCCTCCGCCACGCGCTCGATCTGCTTATACGCCGTTTTGATCTCGGGGTTGAAATATTTGATCGGCGTCGCAAGGTCGCCCGTGATCACCTCTCCCGCCTCGTGGTACACGGCAAGCGCAAGCACGCGCTCCGCGTTCACATTGCCCCCGAACATCCGGTTTTTGATCAGCGCGAGCGCATGCGCGATCATCGCGGTCTGCAGCGAATGCTCCTGAATATTCTCCTCACGCGTGTTGCGCATGAGACCCCAGCGCTTGATGTGCTTCATCCGCGCCATATAGCTGAAAAAATGAAACATGGCAGCTCCAATAAATAATTAAGAATTAGCGATTAAGAATTAAGAATGTCGGTTCCTAATTATTGTTATTGTATCGCAGAGCCCGGCAAAAGACAACTTGCTCAAAAAAAGAAGCAACCGTTCCGGTTGCTATGGGGGAGATTGGTCCACAATTTATTATTCTATTATAAGGAGGTTGCTTTTAAATATTCCGGTTCTGATAGATAAACTCGATCCTGTCGCCGCTGCGAACCGGTTCTGTGCCCAGCCCCTGCGCTGCCTTCTCGCCGTTCACCTGCAGTATCCAGTATTTCGGGTCTTCGCTCGCAATGCCGCCGATGCCGTTTAAAAACATGATGTCCGGCGTGTCCTGCGCGTTGATCTCAAGCGGCAGCCCTTTCTCGCCGGCGGCTGTCTTGAGCGCCATATACGCCGTGGGATTGCTGCCCGCAACCGTCACATCGCCGTCAAACAGCACATTTTCTTCACCTGCGTCAATACGCAAAGACACAACGGTCGACTCAAAACCCAAACCGCCAAACAATCCGGCCGCCGCCGCACATCCCGCGAGAACCACCAGACACATGATAATGAAAACAACGTACTTTTTCATTTTTTATCTCTCCCTTTGGATGTATCAGCATTTTTCACTGTCATTTTATAAGAATATGGTTAAGTCTTTATAAAGTGAATGTTAAGGTATGAAAAAGATGTAATCCGGAAGTGACGAAAGCGAATTCTGTAGGGTGCGGCATCCTTGACGCACCGCTTTGTTACCGAACATAAAAACGGCGGACCCACATTGTAAACCCGCCGTTTATACTATGATTTTTAAGCTCTACAGCGCGTCCTGCACGGCGCGGCGCAGCTGCAAAAATGCCGCGTCTTCGAGCATATCACGGCTGCGCGGGCGTGGCAGACTCACGTCAAACGCCTGCGCGACCTTTGCCGGACGCTCGCTCAGCACGAGTATGCGGTCGGATAAAAACACCGCCTCCTCAATGTCGTGCGTCACGAACACCACGGCTTTGCGGTGCCTGTGCCACACATCGAGCAGCCATTCGCGCATCTTGAACCGTGTAAGCGCATCGAGCGCCGCGAACGGCTCATCCATGAGGTACACATCCCCCTCATCGAGAAACGTCCGCAGCAGCGCGGCGCGCTGGCGCATGCCGCCGCTTAACTGCTTGGGGTACATGCTTTCAAAGCCCTTGAGGCCGAACTCCTCAAAATACGCGAGCGCAATCTGCTCGCGGTCCTTTTTTGCCGCGCCTTTGAGCTCAAGCGGCAGCGCCACGTTATCCAGCACGCTGCGCCAAGGCAGCAGCAGGTCCTTCTGGTGCATGAAACACACGGACGGCACAGCCTTAAGCACATCGCGTCCGGCCACCTTCACCTCGCCCGTGTAATCGCTGTCGAGCCCCGCAATGATTTTTAACAGCGTGCTTTTGCCGCAGCCCGAAGGCCCGAGTATCGACACAAACTCGTTTTCGCGCACGTCAAAGCTGATATCGACAAGCGCCTCCACGTAGCTCTGCGTCTGTTCGAATACCTTTCCGACGTTTTTGAGCGAAATGATCGCGTCCATACGGTCTCCCGCCGCTTTACTGCACAAATTCGTTCGTGAACGCCTTGGCGGAATCCACCTGCGTCTCTAAAAAGCCCTGATCAAAAAGCCACTGGGTATAGCGGTCCCACACCTCTTGGCTTTGCACGCCGAAGCCCGGCGCGTCGTCGATGTACTTCGGAGACAGGAACGTCTGGCTTTCGTGCACGAGGTCGGCATCGAGTTCGGGCGCGTATTTGAGCAGTATGTCGGCGCTCTCATCCGGGTTCTCCGCCGCAAAGGTGTAGCCTTTTATGACCGCGTCCATGAACTTCTTGACCGTTTCGTTGTTATTGCCGATCATGTCCTCGCTCGTGATGATGATGGGCGTGTAATAGTCAAACACCGGATCGTCCGCGAACGGTACATAGGAGAGCTCTACGCCCTGCATCTGCGCGTTGATGCCTTCCCAGCCTTCGTATATCCACGCGAAATCGATGCTTTTCATGTCAAACGCGGTGATCGCGTCCGTATCGCCCATCGATACGATATTGACCTTGGAGATATCCGCGCCTTCCTGCTCCATCATATACTTGATCGTCGCGGTTTCCATATCCATGCCCCAGCCGCCGTAGGTTTTGCCTTCAAAGTCCTTCGCGCTGTTGATGCCGCGGTCAACAGGCGCCGCAAAAGCGGATGTATTATGCTGCAGTATCGCCCCGATGGACACCACGGGGATGCCTTTGTCGCGCGCGAACGTCGTGGATTCCTGAAAATCGATTCCGAACTGCGCGCTGCCCGCCGCAACAAGCTGAATCACGCCCGTCTCAGACGGCTGTATGATCTCCACATCGAGCCCGTTTTCCGCAAAATAGCCGTTTTCCTGCGCCACATACAGCCCCGTGTGGTTCGTGTTGGGCGTCCAGTCGAGCACCAATGTGACTTCTTCAAGCGCCGCGGGGGCTTCAGTACTTTCTTCGGGTGTCTGCTGCGGCTCAACTGTCGCCTGATCCGCCGGTGTCTGTGCGGGCTCCGTTGATTCCTGCGGTGCGGAGCACGCCCCCAAAGCCACTGCCATCGCGAGCGCCAGTATCAGCGCCATTACTTTTTTCATATTGTCCTCCTCGTTTATAAAATAGAAATTGATATTGAATACATAAGTGAAGTCTCCATGGGATTCTTCACCCGCTTCGGCGGGTTCAGAATGACACGCGTTGCCGCTGCTCTCAGCGGTTCCATGGGATCGCCTTTTTCTCGGCGAAGTTCACGGCGCGGAAAAGCGCGAAGCTTAACAGCACGATCACGACGATGTTGGCAAACAGCGCCGCCGTTTCAAACGTGCTCATCGCGCGCGAGAGATAAATGCCAAGGCCGCGTGTCGCGCCCGTCCATTCGGAGATCACCGCGCCCATCACGCAGTACGCCGCGGATATCTTGAGCCCTGCGAAAAAGGACGGGAGCGCGCCGGGTATGCGCACGGTTTTGTAGATCTGCCTGCGGCTCGCCTTCATCACGCGCATGAGGTCCACGAGGTCAGCATCGTACGCTTCGAGCCCCTCCGTGAAGCTCACGGCCACGGGGAAAAACACGACGACCACCGCCATGATGATCTTCGGCGTGATGCCGAAGCCAAACCATATCGCGAGCAGCGGCGCGATCACCACGAGCGGCACCGTCTGCGAGATGATCATGAACGGATACAGCGTGAGCTTAACCGGCCGCGACATGCTCATCAGCACCGCGACACCGACGGCGAGCACCACGCCGATCACAAAGCCGAGCAGCGCTTCGAGCACTGTCTGTGCCGCGTGAAAGGCAAGCAAATCAAACTTGTTCACGAACTCCGCGATGATCGCGCTCGGTGCGGGCAGCCGGTATTCGGGAATGTCCTTGAGCCAAACGATGAGCTCCCAGACGAGCGCGAATAAAACGAGCGCCGCCGCGGGATAGATTTTACCCGCGATATTTGCCGATTTTTTCATCGATCGTTGCGCCCTCCGGTTTGTAGTCGATCTTGACCACGGACAGCACACGGCTTGCGCCGCCGTCTATGCAGACCTGCTGCGCCTGCTCCACGATTTTGAGCAGCTGCGGCAGCTCGCCCTCCATTGTGGTGCCCATCGGCCCCACCACATATTTCACGCCCGATTCCTTGATCAGGGCGATCACACTGTCTACCACCGCATAAACGTTGTCCACGCCGCCCGGTATCACCTGTAGCTCCACATTGATGATTGGCATATTCATATCCTCCTTAAGGTTAGATTATTTATTCATATTCTTGCAGGAACGGTCGCTTGTGCCCCGAAGGGATATGACCGTTTCGGTATCAACCCCGTATAACACGCCCGATGGCTGACCGCAATCCTCCGTCACGCTTCGCGCGCCACTTCCTTTCAAAAGGAAGCTTAGGTCTCATGGCTGATAAAGGCTCCTTTGGCAAAGGAGCTGTCAGCGTAAGCTGACTGAGGATTGTCAATCCGGCAATTGTCGGAAGGAGTGACCTATAGGTAACGGTCGCTTGTGCACCGAAGGGGTATTGACCGTTTCGGTACCTTAAACCATGTATAGCCACTTTTGAGCAGATTAGACTCCCTCAGTCGCCTGCGGCGACAGCTCCCTCTTAGAGGGAGCCAAGGGGTGCGTGGCTTATGAATTTGCTCAAATGCGCAGCTGCTTCGGTTTGGTAGGAATAACCCCGTCTTAACGTCTTCCACCGGCAACAAAAAAACCGCTCCCTATACGGAAACGGCTGTCAATAATCTAAAATCACTTTTTGACATTCCCTACGCCGGCATTATCCGTATCAGGTTCTCATGGTCGAGACACAATAGTCTCCTCTCAGCCGTTCACACAGCTCCCATATGCTCCTATTCAGTTCGCCTTGCATTGTATACGATGACGGCGCGCGTGTCAAATAATTTTTGTGGAATTCATAAGCTCATCTTTGATTTGCCGCAGCATCCGCTCCACTCTTGACTGGTCGCTCCGCGTTCCGTACATATTGCAGCTTAGTATGCAGCGGTCCTGAAACGTTGATACTGCAACCTGAAAATACGGCACGCGTTTCACCGCGCCCGTCAGATAAGCCTCTGTGATTTCGCCGAAGCTCAGTATCACATTATCCAGCACCCCAAGGTTGCTGTACGATACGAGCGGAATTTTGAACGCCTTATGAAAAACGCTTTGCATCACGCCAAACGGCACGAAACGCGAAAACAGTTCCATCGTCAGCTGTGATTTCAGGCAGTTAAGGCTCGCTTTCTGCGCAGCCATTTGAGACGAAATCTGCCCCAAAGTGCTTAAGAAACCGTCGCCTTTTTCGATCTCAATATCGCATATCAAATTGCTCGTGAGGTTGCAGATACCATGCTTTTGTTCAGGCAGCAGGTACTTTCGCAAATCCACCGGACACGGGAGTATGATGCGATTCAGTCTCGTTTCGCGGTGCAGCGTCTGCGCGTAGGCGGCGAGAAACAGATCATTGACGGTGGCATTGGCTGACCGCGCAAAGGCTTTGACGGATTCGAGCTCCGTCTGCGAGATAGCGAGCATTGAAAAGAACGGCCTGTGCGCGTCGCCGTCGAACACCATCGGCTGCTGCTCTTTCTGCGCCGAGAGGTCGTGCTTCAGACCAAGTATCTTGATTCTATCTATCAAGCTGAATCTTTTGAAAAGTTGCAGCGCGCTTCTCGGGCCGCAAACCAAAGCGGGCGTTTGAATACCGGCTTTGCACCTGGCGTACAAGTCCGCCAGCAGGTAAAGATACTCTTTGAAGCCCGCGCCGTCGCAGATCATATGATTCATGATGATGCAAAGCGTATCCGCCGTCTTTTCGCGCGCGATGATAAGCTTGAGCTGCGGCTCAGTGAAAATATCGATGGTGCGGGCAAGCAGGGTTTGTATCGTCTCGTTTGGCTGACCGTCCACGCGCACCACGTGGACGATATCTTTGCCGGTGAATCCGGCTTCCTGCCAGCGGTGCTTGCGGCGGTTGAAGACGCAGCGGAGCATGGGTATCGCGTCCATAGAGAGGGTGACGGCTTTTTCGAGCAAAGCGTCATCGAGGTGATCGCCCAGCTTGATCATGCAGTGAATCAAAGGCTCGTGCGCCGCGCGATAGAAATACTGCATTTTATCGAAAGCCTGCGCCTTATAGCGCTTTGTCTTGGGCATTATTCCGGCTCCATTAAAGTTGTATTGGTCATGTTACAGTTATAATCAACATGGTATAGATTGTCAATCTAAATTCAATTAATATACTTTGGTAATTTTTTATGGTATTCTTATTCTGATATTATTATTGGAGTTAATTATGAAAAAATTGTTTAATAAATTGCAGGCAATAATTATAGGTCTACTCATTATAGTTATTTCCTCAATTATTATAATTATCTTTATGTTTTCTGGCTGGCTGAATAGAGAAAATTACAATCCGGACTTTGGTGGCTTGTTAGGAGGTGCGTTGAGTGGTATTGGAACTTTAATTGCGGTATCTATAACCATTAATCAAAGCCAGAAATCAACAGAAAAATCATATCAAAACCAGCAGAGGCCATTCCTTATAGTTAAGGACATTCATGCAGAGGTAATTGAACTTTTAAATACTCAAACAGTTATAGATGCTGCTAATAAAGGAATCCTACTCGACAACAAAACAAAAGTATACGATGTTAGCTACTTACAAGCTGCGAATATGTGGTCAATATTATTCTCAAGATATGATAATGAAAACACTTTTGTTTTTCCATTTAAGAATTCTTCAATTAAAATATATTTTGAATTAACAAACATTGGTATAGGACCGGTTATTGAATGTCATATTAATTTTAAATATCCTACAGAAAACATTATTGTTACAAATGAAATAGTAATTCCAGCCATAAGTCCATCTCAGAGTTACACCTTTTCTTATGATATACCATTTTCAATTTATGTTGATAATCACATTCAACAAATCGAGAAGTATGCAAATCTAACAATATCTTTAAAATATAAAAGCATATTAGAAATTGACTCTCTTCAAGAGATTAGCTTAGAGACGTATTCATATAATAATCAATTTTATAATGTCTTTATCAGTCATTGCGGTAGCCAAAAAGTATTATGATATCTATAGAAATCAGCAGTTATAATTCATTAATTTAAAATTCCCTCCCCTTTTCCATCCAATAAAAACAGCCACACCGCATAAGCAGCATGACTGAATTGAATCTTTTGCCTGTTTTTATTCCATGATCAGCGCGGCGTCCTTCGCGGGGCGCTTGTCGAGCTCGGCCTTCTTGGCCTCGAAGCCCGTTTTGCCCATCAGCGCGAACGTCGCCACCTTACCCTCTTCCACACCCGGCTGATCAAATGCGTTGATGCCGAGCATCTCGCCCGCATAAGCCGTCGCCATCTCGAAGAAGTAAAGCAGCGCGCCCACCGTAAACGCGTCCACTTCGCTCAAGGCAATCGTCAGGTTCGCACGCCCCGCCTTGCAGAGCGCGTATTCCGTCGCGCTGCGCTCGGCCTCGAGCAGCTGCCCGAATGTCTTGCCGCCAAGGAACGATATCTCGTCGATGTAATCAAGCGCCGCGGGAATCTCAAGGTCGTTTCTGAACTTATCCACCTTGAGGAACGTCACGATCTTGTCAAACGGCCCCTCGGTGTAAAGCTGAATCTGCGAATGCTGATCCGTCACGCCGAGCGCCTTCACGGGCGTCTGCCCCGCAAACACCTCGCTGCCGTCCGTGCCATAGCGTTTGCCGAGTGACTCGGCCCACAGCTGCGCGTACCAGTCGGACATGAATTTCAAGCTATCCGCATAAGGCAGCATCACGCTTAAATTGATGCCTTTCTTCATCCCAAGCACGTGCAGCAGCGCGTACAGCGCCGCCGGGTTGCCCTTCTCGCGTGAGCACAGTCCGTCCATATACGCCGCGCCTTCGAGCATCGCCTTGATATCGTGGCCGCACACCGCCGCGGGCAGCAGGCCAACCGGGGTCAGCTCCGAGAACCGCCCGCCCACATCCGACGGAATCACGAAGGACTCAAGCCCTTCCTTGCTCGCGATCTTCGCGAGTTCGCCGTTCTTCTCGTCCGATGTCGCGATGATATGGTCTTTGAGCGCGAGGCCCGCTTTTTCAAGTGCTTTTGCGGCATACATCATCTGCGCCATCGTCTCGGATGTCCGCCCGGACTTGGTAATCACGTTGAACATCGTCTTTTTTAGGTCAAGGCTTGCAAACACGCGCGAGAGACGCTCGGGGTCCACATTATCTTCCACGACCAGCTTCATCGTGCCCTTGCCGTCCGTCAGCGCCTGTTCCACCGCGATCGGCCCCAGGGCCGAACCGCCGATGCCCAGCACCACAAACGTGTCATACTTTTCCCGAATCATCGCGGCAGTTCGAAGGATGTCGTCCACAACGGCCGCCTGTCCTTTCGGCAACTTGCGGAACCCGAGCGGCTTTGTTTTCAGCGCCTCAACCGCATTTTTCAGTATACCGTCCGCGGCGGCGATTTCCTCAGAAGTAAACCCGTGGCTTCCCACCATCGATGCCATCACGTTGTTGAAGTCGAATGTAATTCTGCTCATGTACCGTCTCCTTGAAAAAAACTTAATATATTATACCCACTCAGAGCCCAAAGCACCACGTTTATTTGCCCGTCATGCCATAATTGCCTCTGTTAGCGGCATATATATTGTCGAGGTGAAATGTATGGAAAGACGAAAGGACCGGCGCGGCCTCTTTATGGCCTTTGGCGCAAGCGCTCTGCTGCTCGTCGGCGCGCTGGTGATCGCGAGCGTCATCTCCCCCGATGCCGTCTCAGTGTTTGGCTCAAACTCAGATACCGCATACTTAACCGCGAATGTGCTTGAGGGTTACACCGAAACGCCGATCGAAAACGCGTCCGTGGTCGTTGTGGAAACCGGCAAGGTGTACCAGACGGACAAAGACGGCATGACAGACAAAATCGATGTCCCCGTTGTCCGAGACACGCGTTACGACAGCATCATGCAAAAGCCATGGGGGGAAATCACACTGATCGTTTACAAAGAGGGTTTCGTGCCATACGCGCTCTTTTATCTGCAGGTGCTCGGCGGTCAGACGCGCGAAGGCGTCAAGATACTGCTTTTTGAGGAAGGACAAACGGAAAGCTCACAGCCGTTTTCCATCATCGAGGGCCCCAACCGCGTATGGGTCAACGAACTGGTCGAAATGTACCGTCCCAAAAATCCTTAAGAAAGCGCTGAATACTTCAGCGCTTTTTTTAGTATCTGTTTGGCCCCAGGCTCTTGATTCTTCTGATGGGGATATTCGCGGTCAGCCGCGTCTCGGCGCTGCCGCTGTGCATATCGGACGAATGCTTGATTTCCACATCAAAATCGTCTTCTTCCACGTCGAAATACTTCGAAATAACACCGACGATATCTCTGCGGAGCATTTCCATCACATTGCTGGACGGAGATGTGCCTGCCCGGTCATGAATCAGCACTAGTTTTAAACGCTCCCTCGCGATACTGCTGGAGCTGGTGTGTTTGCGTGCCATTCTGTCTCCCTCCTATTTGCCTCTGAGCAGCTTTTTAAACATCGCGGCCAGACCACTATCGTCCTCGAGCTCCATCAAAGGCACATTCTCCCCCATTATCCTCTTCGTAATATTTCTGTAGGCTTTGCCCGCGGGCGCTTTGTCGTTCAAAACAACCGGCTCGCCCATATTGGAGGAGCGTATGATCTTCTCATCCTCGGGAACCACGCCGATCAGCTCGATCCCTAAAATATCAAGCGTGTCGTCGAGCGCGAGCATGTCGCCCCTTTTCACCATATCGATGCGCATGCGGTTCACAAGCAGCCGGCAATCGTCAATTCCCGCCGCGGATAGCAGGCCGATGATCCTGTCGGCGTCGCGTACGGCGGACACCTCGGGCACCGTCACCACAATCGCGGATTTTGCGCCGGCGATCGCGTTTTTGAAGCCCTGCTCAATCCCCGCCGGGCAATCGATCAATATATAATCAAACTCGGTCTCAAGCTCTTCCACGAGCTTTTTCATCTGTTCCGGGCTCACGGCGTTCTTGTCACGCGTCTGCGCCGCCGGAACGAGAAACAGCCCATCGTACCGCTTGTCCTTAATCAGCGCCTGTTTTAACCGGCATGTGCCTTCCACCACATCCACCAGATCATAGACGATCCTGTTCTCAAGGCCCAGCACCACGTCAAGATTCCTCAGCCCGATATCCGTATCTATGAGCACGACCTTCTTGCCCGTCTGGGCCAGACCCGCGCCCAGATTGGCCACCGTCGTCGTCTTGCCAACGCCGCCTTTCCCCGATGTCACCACGATGACATTGTTCATATCAATACCCTCCAAATCAAAATTAAAATAAAGTCTTAGAGCGACCGGCTCTGCGGCTTCAGCGCTCTGATCACGATGCTGCCCTGTTTGTATTCGGCCACCTTAGGGCCTTCGCCGCCTGCGTCCGGCGGAAACACGGCCACCTTGCCGCTGATGCGAAGCTGTTTCGGCGCGAGCATATTCGCGGCGACCACCACATCGGCGCGCCCCGTGGCGCCTGCGTGCGCAAGACCGCGCAGTGTGCCCATCACAGCGATGCTGCCGCCCGCGATCACCTCGGCGCCGTCGTTCACGTCTCCGAGCACCACAATATCGCCCGCGCACTCCACGCGCTGGCCGCTGCGCAGCGTGTGCGAAACGAAAACGCTCTTCGCGTTAAAATAATCCTTGGACACGAGCGTGACGCGCCCGGGTTCCTCCTCGGACGCTGCCTTAAAGCTCACCTCTGCGGGCGCTTCCGGCTGTTTTTCCGCCTGCGGCTCATATGGCGCTTCGTCGCCAAACACCACGTGCGCAATGCCGTACTGGCTCTGCAGCAGATTCTTAAATTCTATCCTCTGCGGCGCGGTCAGCTCCTTGCCGCGAAAAACCACCTTCGCGTCGGAACCCGAAAAAAAGCCCTTATGCTTATTAAGCTTGTCATTGATGGCAAGCTTAATATCGTTATATGACGAATCCGGCTGCGCCGTGATTTCCAGCACACCGCCCGACTTTCCCTTGATTTTTATACCCATAGTATCCATCCCGTAATGTTATCGCATCAACATTCTACAAAACGGATCATTTTTCCTGCCTGCAAAAGCGAATTTGCGTTTATTCTGCGCCATTTGTCTGGGTCGTTTCGGTATCGTCCCCGGCGGTCTGCGTTGTGCCCGGGTTCTGATACACAAGAGAGCCTGAATCGGGTATCGTCTGTTCCGCGACGATCTCCTTCTGATGGAAGTAATACAGCAGAATATCCTGTGCGATCCACGATGAGAAGCCGCCCTTGTAACCGTTCGGCACGTAAGACACGATCGCGATCTCGGGGTCGTCATACGGCGCGAAACAGACGAACCAGCTGTTGTTCTCAAGGTTGCATTCGGAAACCTCAGCGGTACCCGTTTTGCCTCCGATCTTATCCAGATATTCCTGAGGGAAATTGTTCTGAATGAAGTAATCCGTCGCCGTACCGTCTTCTCCCGCGACCACCTCATGCATGCCTTCTTTAATGGCCGCCAGGAACGCCTCATCAGCGTCCAGCGTATCAAATACCTCGGGCTGCTTGTCAAGCAGCACCGTGCCGTCCTGCGCCACCACCTTGTCCACGATGTGGGTCTGATAGACGGTGCCGCCGTTCACGAGCGCCGCGACATACCGTGCGACCGCGATGGGCGTCAGCTGCGTGATGCCCTGTCCCATGCCCGACGTGGCCGTCATCGTGGTCGACCACTGAAGCTGCGTCAGCGCTTCGCCTGTGATTTTGCGCATCAGATCGCCGGACCGCTTTGTGGGAATACCGAGCTTGTCCGAAAGTATCTGGCGCACATGGTCACCCAAGGAAACATGGTTGTCATCTTTGAGCGCATTTCGGTCGTTTGGATCCGGCGTCCATTTAATGCCCAGCAGATACACGATTTCTTTGGCCGTCTCCTTCACGAGCTCCTGATCATATTCCGTATCGATGCTCTCGGCATACTCGTTGATCATATTGACGATCGAGAATTTACCGGTCTCCATAACCAGCTTGGGCAGGAACGTCGCCTGTCCGTCAATATCCTTGCTCGCGTCGAACAGCAGCTTCTGGCTGCCCACCATGCCCACCAATTCGTTGGGCAGCTCAATGCCCGTCGAGCTCGTGAGGCCGAACTTATCCGACCATTTGTCGAGAAGGCTGATGCCGAGCCTGTCGGCAAGAGTACAGAAATAATAGTTGCAGCTGTGCTCAAGCCCCTTTATGATCGTCTGGTTCGCATGGGCGACCTCAAAGCCGCTGTGCTTCCAGCACCAGGGGCCCTGCGGTTTTGCGCCCGCGTCCACGGCGTCCTGATTCATGACGAATTGGCCTTTGCAGCTGATTTGCTCCGACAATGTGGTCCCTTTGGCAGGATTGGTCTTGCCTTCCATCAGCGCCGCCGTTCCGGTGACCATCTTGAAAATAGAGCCCGGTGTGGATCGGCTCGAAATGGCGTTGTTGAACAACGGCTTTGAGGGGTCATCACGAAGCGCCTTATAGTCTTCATCCGAAATCCCGCCGACAAATTTATTGAGATCAAAGCTCGGGTAGCTGCCCATCGCGAGCACCTCGCCCGTGTGCACATTGAGCACCACCGCCGCGCCGGATACGGCAAGCTTGAGCTTATCAAGCTCAAACCCCTTATAGGCGCTTTTGTCACCTTTGGCGCTCTCAAGATTATACTGCGCGATCTGGGCATCGTGGATACGCGGCACATTCCTCGCGAGCGATTCCTCAACAACCATCTGCATCGGAATATCGAGCGTGAGCATCAAATTATAGCCTTGCGTCGGCTGCGTGGTCGACAGCGAGTTCTGAATCACGGCCATATTGTCCACTTCCACCGATTCCTTGCCCTGCCGAAGCTCGCTGTTGCCGGTGAGTAGAGCCTCCATCGATTTTTCGACGCCCTCAACGCCCACAAGATCGTCCACATCGTAGCCCATGTCCACATATTTTTGAATCTGCTCCATATCCGCGTCAGATTCGGAAGGCATCTTGCCAAGGTAGCCGATCTCATGCGCCGCAAGCGAGCCGCGCGGATAGACGCGCACCGTCGAATCCTCTATGCTCATGCCGGTCAATTCCGCCTTATGCGTTTCGATCTCGGCAACCGTCTGCATGCTCACGTTGTACGCAATGGTCACGGGCTCGTAGGCGATCCACGAATTCAGCTGAGATTCCTGCCAGACGGAGAGCACCTTGCAGGCTTCCTCATAGCCCATTTCGGGCGGGATCTGGTATTTAGATCTTAAATAAAGGTATATATCTTCCGGCGTTTTGAGTTTTACCACGTACATGTTTTTACGCCAGTTGTCCTCGCGGTTTTGCTTATTTTCCTCGTTTTGAATACCCCAGTCAAAGTAATATTCGCCCGTCTGGTCGTTGCGCTTGATCACGAAGGAATCAATAACCTTCCCCTCGTTTTTCTCAATGATGTCGATCGCATCAATAATCACAGACGTGTAATAAGCCCGGTCCGTATCGGTATTCTTAGTCGGGTCGCGGTAAAACTGAACGTTGTATGATTTTTCGTCGTAAGCCAGCGGCAAGCCGTTGCGGTCGAGTATACTGCCGCGCGCGCCCGAAATCGAGATTTCTCTTTGCTTAAGCGCGCCCGACATCAAGGCGTATTCCTCGCCGTTGACGAGCATCAGCTGAACAAGCTGTACGAACAGCACGATAAAAAGCGCCAGTGCCAGCGCTCCAAATATAAAAAAACGGTTACGTATATTGACCTTCATGAAATCGTCTCCAGCGGTATATTCCACCCCACGCTGCTGATTATACCATAAAACCGCGGGACTGTGGGCAAAGGAATTTCAGGAAAAACAAATATATTGTAAACATTTTTCGTTTATGATAAAATCCCAAAATATTGATTGATGCGCAGTCTTAGTTCTTTTGGAGGGTTATTTATGAAGAAAATTTTTATTCTGTTACTGGCGGTTTTGATGCTGAGCCTTTGTTTTACGGGCTGCGGACAGGGGGCCGCGTCTGATACTCAGGAAACCGCAGGCGTCTCCGAGACCGCTTCCGGCGGTGTGAGCGCTCCCGCAGAAGAATCGGCTGCGGTCAGCGATATGCCCGTTTCGGGCGCGGGTACACCCGCAGAATCGTATACCGCTTTTGTCAAGGCCAAATCAGCCGTGATCACAAAACTGAGCGACGGCTTATCCAAAAACAAGAGCACGGTATTTGCCTCGATGACGCTGCTCGGTGCTTCCATGGCCGATTTGGTCATGCTTCCCGTCAGCTTCTTTGGCGCAGGTGGAGAAGCGGCTTCAACGGGGCTCAAGATGCTCAACGCCTCGGACGTTCAATACAGTGAAAACGGCAATACCTATTCCATCACATACACCGATGAGCAAGGCGACACATACGTCTTCAACGGCACATACGACGCGGCTGCGGATGCGCTTGCCTGCACGGCTCAAAAGGCCGGAAAAGACTTTTTCTACTCGGAATACCGCAGAACGTCTTACGGCTATGTCAGCCAGTATTACTTCATCAACGACGACGATACCACGAGTCTGTATCAGTTTGCCATCAGCGGCGAAGACGGCACTTTCGGCGTCTCAACAACGCAAGCTTCTCAGCCCGCAGCGCTGACAGGCAGCGAAGCCGCGGATTTCCCCGCAGCCCTGCCCGAATGGTACAGCATCCAGGGATCAGTCATCACCGGCTTAATGTCCGACGGCACCGAGATCGACTTCGAATATGAGCCCTCGGTCACAGAATAAGCGCAAAAAGGCTTTAGAGCAAGGCATGTCTCCTTAACTCAAGAAGACATGCTTTTTTTTGTTTATTCACAATATTATTTCAAAATAACGGGCGAAAAGCGTTGCATCCGTCCTTGCGTTATGCTAATGTAATGGTATCTGTAAGGACGACGGAGTCAACAGGGCATATTGGGCTTTGGTTGACTTTTTTATTTGCTTTTTATATGAAATATCGATATGATGGATTTGGTCAATTGTGGCTTTCATCTCAAGCACATGGCCTAAAACTCATACAGACTGAAATACTCAATTTTGCATGGGTATTGAAAATAGTAACTGGTTCAATAATCAAAAGGAGTGTTTTAAAATGGCGAAGTATACAAATCAAGACATCCTCAAAATGGTTGAGGAAAATGACGTCAAATTCATCCGGCTTCAGTTCACGGACGTTTTCGGAGTATTGAAAAACGTTGCAATCACCGCGAAACAGTTGGAGCGTTCACTCGAAGAAGGCACAATGTTCGACGGCTCCTCCATTGACGGCTTCTCCCGTATCGAAGAGTCTGATATGCTTTTAAAACCCGATCCGGATACCTTCGTGATCTTTCCGTGGCGTCCGCAGCAGGGCAAAGTCGCCCGTCTGATCTGCGACGTATATACCACAGACGGCAAACCGTATGAAGGCTGCCCGAGAAACGTACTTAAAAAGACGCTGGCAAACGCGGCTGGCCTCGGTTACACGATGAATGTCGGCCCCGAGTGTGAGTTCTTCCTTTTCCTGACGGACACCGAAGGAAACCCCACCACCGTCACCCACGATGAGGGCGGTTATTTTGATCTGGCGCCCATCGACAAGGGCGAAGACGCGCGCCGCGACATGTGCCTGACGCTGGAGGAAATGGGCTTTGAAATTGAAGCCTCGCATCACGAGGTGGCCGAAGGCCAGCATGAGATCGATTTTAAATATGCCGACGCGCTGCTCACAGCCGACAATATCATGACCTTCAAAATCGTTGTCAAGAGCATCGCGGCCCGTCACGGCCTGTACGCCACGTTCATGCCCAAGCCGATATTCGGCATCAACGGCAGCGGCATGCACACGAACCAGTCCCTGTCCACCAAGGACGGCAACGCTTTTTACGACAAGAGCGGCGAGCTCGAGCTGTCCTCGATTGCATACAACTACATCGCAGGTATCATGAAGCACATCAAGTCCATCGTGGCTGTGTCGAACCCGACGGTCAATTCCTACAAGCGTCTGGTTCCCGGCTATGAAGCGCCCTGCTATGTGGCGTGGTCGGCCAAGAACAGAAGCCCGCTGATCCGCATCCCCGCTTCGAGAGGCGCCGGCACAAGAGTCGAAGTGCGCTGCCCCGATCCGGCCGCGAACCCGTATCTCGCGATCGCGCTCATGCTCGCATCCGGTCTTGACGGCGTTCAGAACAAGCTCACGCCGCCGCCTGCCGTGAACAGAAACATATTCAAGCTGACCGAAGCCGAAATGGCCGAATTCGGCGTCACAAGCCTGCCGGGCAACCTCTATGACGCGCTTCAGATGTATAAAGCCGACGCGCTTGTCAAAGAGACGCTCGGAGACCACATCTTCAACATCTATTATGAGTTCAAGATGAAGGAATGGGACAGCTACCGCACAATGGTCCATCCGTGGGAGATCGACCAGTATATTTCGAAGTATTGATCAAACGTTTTGGAAGGGTGCACGCCCTTTAAGATGATAACTTCTTTGTCTGGCTTTGCGTTTGGGGCGCCTTGGGCGCCCCAAAACAAAGACTTTTTTTATTTCCGGTATTCGTATCTGTGTTCAAAATTGTGAATACACGACTCATTAAAGCGCCTTTTCATTCGGCGCTTCAATTTTTTGCTGACACGCGGCGCTCAGCGCCTCCGCGCACAGCGCTTTCGTTTTGTCCCAGACCAGCGTGAAAAAACCGCGGTCGTGGTGCGGCATGGCGCCGCCCGTCGACGGTGACAGATTGATATGCAGCGCCGGACGCAGAAATTCCTGACGGAACCAGCATTCGAAGCCCGCCGCAAACA
The DNA here is from genome assembly GCA_023461435.1 of Bacillota bacterium. GTDB lineage: Bacteria > Bacillota > Clostridia > Christensenellales > SZUA-584 > SZUA-584. The sequence continues at coordinate 1,224 of JAEYLC010000032.1, read as the reverse complement.
CGCCGGGATTGTCGCAGACCGTATTGATCGCGTATCCCGTTACGGCGGAGAGCCTTTTTGCGAGCCGGAACGCCTCGGGTATCTTTTTATCCGTTTCGGTGTCCGCGTATTCGATGGTTTCCCCCTTGGCATAAAACGCGAGCGCGGACAAGAAACGGCGGCTTGCGCATACGCGCATCACAGCCTGCACCTCGGGCTCGGTGGCGGGCGACAAGCCGTTATACAGCTCGGAGGCGGGGCCGTTCATCACCGTGTATTTTTTCTCCCACAGCGCGGGATACTGCCGCCCGAGATCCACGCCATGTATGTTGGCCATCCACTCCGTATACGTCGGGCGCACCATCACCATTTTCTCGACGCACGCTTTGTCCGTCACGGCTTTGAGGCCGCCCTGAACCAGCACGACACCGTCGGGATTCACCATGGGCATCACAACCATCGTGCAGCGCGAGAGCAGATCGCTCATTTTATGCCTGCCGACTTTCCCGTTCTCCGCGGCCGCCTTCGCATACGTGTTCACGGCATACATGAGGTAAGCGCTGGTGATGTAATCTCGCGCGTGATGAGCCGCGCAGAAAAACACCTGCCTCTCCCCCGTGCCAAGCTCAATCAACGGCAGCTCGCGCCCCTCTACAGAAACCCCCGCCGTATCGAACCGTATCAGCTCCGGATATGTATTTTTCAGCGCTTCGATATCACGCATCATTTGAGAATGCGAATACGCGATTGTGGGCACCACGATCAAGTCTTTCATGCAAACCTCCAGGATGATGATATTCATATGTATGCGGGAAAAGCCGCTCTCTATGCCCCAAGGATAGCGCGAGCTCTGTTTCGGCGGCATGGATATTCCTTCGCTTGGTCCGATTATATATAATTTTACAATCTTTTGTCGTTAGTATTAACTATTTGTTCTTATATCCGATAGACAATATAGGGACTTATTGGCATTACCGCAACGTCGTTGCTAAATAAACAAAGAAAGGATGAGGCTATGACTATACAGGAAGTTAAAGCGGACATGATCAGAAGAACCCATCCCGGCACGGGTAATCAACCGGCGCTGCCGTCAAACGAAGCCAAGATTGCCATGCTTGCCAAAGACACCTTTGTTTTCAACACAGGCGAGGAACCGTTTGTGACATACGACAGCCGGGGCTTTCCTGCTGGGTATAGTGTACATGGTGTTGACATCTCGGAAGGAAAGGAGATGACGAACGACGA
>JAEYLC010000031.1 GCA_023461435.1 Bacillota bacterium | reverse complement strand
GGGTTAATTGGGATCGAACCAACGACCTCTACGATGTCAACGTAGCGCTCTAACCGGCTGAGCTATAACCCCCCAAAGCCGTAACTCATATTATACACAATCGCGCGGTGAAATCAAGGGCTTTTTTCGTTTTTTATATCGTTTTGCTGCCCCAGGGGCAAACCGCTGCGCAGATGCCGCAGACGCTCCCGCGCCCGATCATTCCGAATTTATCCTTCATAAACCGCGAACACAGCGCCGCGTCCACGATGTCGTCGCGACCGCTTTCTGCCGTCCAGATGCGGCCGGTCAGCGCGCCGCACGGGCACGCATCCACACAGGCGCGGCAGCTGGCGCACTGCGGCTCCATCATCTGAGAGACAGGCAACGGGCAGTCCGTCAGCACCGTGGCCAGCCGTATGCGCGGGCCGTAGTCCTTCGAGACGAAAAGGCCGCTCTTGCCGATGAACCCGAGCCCCGCGAGATTCGCCGCCGTCTTGTGCGGAAAATCAGCCGCGATGGCGGGCGGGCTCGTCGTCTGTGAGGCGGGTATCGCCACAGCCCTGTATCCGCCGCGCTGCAATAAGAGCGCGCATTTTAAAGCGCACATGTCAAGAAACGCGTTTGCCGAGCGGTAATGACTGAAATACAGCTTAGTCGGGCCCTGTTTCACCTCGTCCATCACAGCATCAAGCAGCCTGATGCCGATCGTCATGGCAAACGGAAGCCGCGAAAAGCGCTCCGGCAGGCAGGCGGACACATCCGACGTTCCGAAAACATCCGCGCCTTCGCCGCTGACAAGGGCCTTTAATTCGTGTATCATGAAGCATCCTCAATATATAGTTTATCCGCAAATATTAAATACTATATTTGCTGTACTATATCAAAAAATATGGTATAATACTATTAAATATTAGCGTTTGGAGGACTGTAATGCAAATTGAAGCAATCGCTCAAAATAAGCTGCTCATCCTATATCTGCTCAAAGCCATCAACATACAGCTTTCCGAACTGCAAATTCTGCGCATCGTCTCAGAGAACAGCTGGCTCAATTACTTCGATCTGAAGGAATGCATGTTTGAGCTGATGGAAAGCCGACTGGTGGATCAGCGCGATACGCCCAACGGCCTTTTCTATTCCATCACCGAGCTTGGCGGGGAGACGGTATTCTATCTTGAAAAGGAGCTGCCCGCCTCGGTACGCAAGGCCGTGGATACCTACTGCGAAGCCAACAGAGCCGATTTGCGCCTCGAGACAGAGCTTTTCGCCGATTATTTGAAGATCGACGAAGGCGAGTACAAGGTGATGCTCAAAGTTCTTGAGAATCAAGTGCCTGTGTTCGAGCTCAATCTCGTCACATACTCGCAGACCTCCGCCGAAGCGTTCATCAAGAAGTGGAAGGATGTCGCGCCGCATATATACAAGAGCACTTACGACAAGCTTTCGGAATAACTTAAAGCGCCTCAGCCGGGCGCTTTTTGATTTGGCGGGTAAATAAAAGGTGGCATGCGCAGCGCGACGGAGGATTGCATGCGATTTGCTCTCGGCCTTTTCCGTCATGCCGAGCGGCGCAGCGCAGCTCAGAGCGAAGCATCCCGTGGCTAGCGCACAAAGCCAAGGTGCAAATTAATCAATCCTCAGTCAGCATAGCTGACAGCTCCTCAAAGGAGCCTCCATGCTGTAAATAGCCTCCTTTTTTAAAGGAGGTGGCACGCGCAGCGTGACGGAGGATTGGGGAAAGTGCCGGTAATCATCTATTGATCAATCCTCAGTCAGCATAACTGACAGTTCCTCGTTTCAAAGGAGCCTTTTATTTTTGAATATTATATCTAACCTTGTATTCGTAGGGGCGTTCCATTGGACGCCCGTCAAACAACCAATCGTCAACATCATCACACGCGGGCGATCACTGATCGCCCTTTCAGATCGACACGGGGGTCGATCCCTACACTTCGTGATATTTGGCACGCGCAGCGTGACGGAGGATTGCGGCATTACATATCAATACCAATATCAATCCTCAGTCAGCATAGCTGACAGCTCCTTAAAGAGGCTGTGAGCAGGCTGCAGCTTATGTCACCCTGAGCGTGAGCGAAGGGTCTCTCATGTCAAAGAGCGTTAAGCCATGGGATACCTCTCTGCGTTATCACTCCGCTCGGTATGACAAAAGAATCCAGACTGTCAACTCTGAGCTCTACTCAATCATACGGGGAGGTGGCACGCGCAGCGTGACGGAAGGTTGTCTCTATCTCTTGAAATCGACTGTGGCGGACGATTCGACGATGCTGCGCATAAACACCCGCACCGGCTGGTGCAGCTCGTGCTGGTCGTAAATCTCATAGTCTGCGCGCGAATCTGTGTCCACAATCAGCGCAATATCATACGAACGGCCGCTCTTCACCTCATCGAGCCCCACTTCCACGCCGCGCACCACGGGCACCGCCGTCAACCCCCGCAGCTTCTCAACCGCCTCGGCGATTTTATGCTGCTCCTCCTGCTTGACTTTAAAAAATACGATGTGTCTGAACATGCTGTTTCCTCCAATATATATATATATGTATTATTTGCCGATGTCCACGAGCTTGCTCGGATCGATCTTCGCTTCCTCAAACGTCGCCATGTTCTGCAGCATCGCGGCGCTTGAATCAAGTATGTGCATCATGAGCGGACAACCGCTGCCCTCGCCAAGCCGCAGCCCCAGCTTGAGCGGCGCCTCCATTTGCAACGCTTCCATCACCACCGCAAACCCCGGCTCCGCGCTGTGATGCGACGCGAACATGTACTGTGCCGCCAGCGGATTCAGCCGACTCGCCGCAAGCGCCGCCACGGCGGAAATAAACCCGTCGATCACGGCCGGTATTTGACGATAGGCGCACCCGAGAAAGAATCCGGCCATCGCCGCGATATCGAACCCACCGACACCGCTCAGCACGCCGAGCACGTTATCAGGATCGGTCTGGTTGATTTCAAGAGCATGCCGCACCACATCCCGCTTCGTTTGAAGCTGCTCGTCCGTAAGACCCGCGCCGCGTCCCACCACGTCTTCCGGCTCGGCTCCCGTCAACGCGCAAAGCACCGCCGCCGAAGTCGTCGTGTTGCAGATGCCCATTTCACCGCAGCCAAGCAGGCGGTAGCCCTTGTCCGCGAGCGCCTCCGCCGCGTCGATGCCATGCGCAATCGCCTGCATCGCCTGTGTGATATCCATCGCGGGCCCCTTGGCTATGTTGCCCGTCCCGTCGCCCACGCGGCGGTCTTCTATGCCCTTCGCGCCCTTAAAGCCGCGAATGCCCATGTCGTACACAAACACATCGGCACCCGCGCAGGCTGACAGCGCCCCCACGCCCGTGATGCCCTTGGTCATGTTGACCGCCTGCATTGCCGTCACGCTCTGCGGCACGGGCGTATACCCTTCGTCCCACACGCCGTTGTCCGCGGCGAACACCGCCACGGCCTTTTTCATCGGCGCGAAGCTTGTTTTGCCGAATATCCCGGACAGCTTCACCGCGTAGTCCTCGAGCAGCCCGAGGCTGCCGATCGGCTTGACCAGATTTCTCACGCGCTGACGCGCCTTGTCCATCGCGGCTTCCGATGTGCCTTTAATATCAAAGATTCTTTTCACGCTGTATCCTCATCAAAGGTTTTTTTTCATTCTACATCAGCATTACCGGCTTTTCAACGAATTATTACCGGACGGTAAACCGATGCCTGCTGCGAAAGATTATAAAAATATGGGTTGCCTTTCTCTTTACATTGTGATATTATTCACACAAGATACGCAAGAGAGCTTTTCTTTTGCGCATCACTCAAAAAACCATAGACTTACCCTGACGGCACAGACGGCAGTCTACGTCGAAAGGCGCGTTGCAGAATACTGAAAGCGGTATTTTCATTTTGTTTGTGCAACCTGCCTATCCGGCAGGTTTTTTTGGTTGATCAGCAAGGAGGTTTGCTATGAAAAGAATCGCGGTGATCACCGCCATACTCGAAAACCCGGAGCGTGATCAGGCGGCGTTCAACGCGCTCGTCGCCGGTTTCAAGGGGCTTGTCAAGGGCCGCATGGGGCTTCCGCTGCATGAACACGGCGTCACGGTCATCACGATCACGCTCGTGGGCGACTTAAACGAGATCAACAGCCTGACGGGCAAGCTCGGCCTGATCCCCGATGTGCAGGTGAAAACATCCATCAGCAAAAAAGAGGTTTAGAGAAAGGGTCATGCAGGCCTCTGCCCTCAGCTTGATGAAATACCTCATTCTGTCATGCTGAACGGAACGTGAGTGAAGTGAAGCATCCCATGGCAAAGCGCTTTGAACAGAGAGCCAATTGCGGGATTCTCTCCCTCAGTCGCCTGCGGCGACAGCTATATAGCTTGGATAGTATTTAAAATTAATAACGATAAAGGAGATTGATTATGAAAAGATTACTGACTGTATTATTGGCGTTGGTGATGGTTCTCGCCATGCTGACAGCCTGCAGCGCACCCGCTGCCGAGACGGTTTCTCCGTCTGAAACGCAAACCGCCGCGCCAGTGGAAACGGCCGAGGATACACCCGCAGAGACGCCCTCACCCGCGCCCGCCGCCGCCTACGACGAAGACAATCCGCTGAGTGTGGCGACGCTCGCAGGCCCCACGGGCATGGGGATGATCGAGCTGTTTGCCAACCCCGCATACGATGTGAGCCTTCTCACCACGCCGGATCAGATCAGCCCCAAGATCATCAGCGGCGAAGCCACCGTGGCGACGATCCCCTCGAACCTCGCGGCCGTGCTGTATAACAAGATGAAGGGCGGCATCAAAATCGTGAGCGTCAACACGATGGGTGTGCTGTATGTCGTGGAAAACGGCGATACGGTCAGCAGCATCGAAGACCTCGCGGGCAAGACGCTTTACGCCACGGGACAGGGCGCGACACCCGAATATGTGCTCAATAAGATACTCAAAGAAAATGGGCTTGACGATGTGACCGTGCAGTACATGGGTGCTCATGCCGACCTTGCGAACGCTGTCGCCGCGGGCGATGTGAAGCTCGCGCTGCTGCCCGAGCCGTTCGTGTCGGCGGTGCTCGCGCAGAATCCCGACGTCACGGTGAAGCTCGATATCAATACGGAATGGCGCAAGATATTCGGAGAAGACGCGGGCATGCCGATGGGCGTGACCGTGGTGAGCAGCGCGTTCGCGCAGGATCAAGCCAGCATGAACCAGCTCATCGCCGATTACACCGCCTCCGTCAACGATGTGGTGGCCGATCCTGAAGGCGCGGCCAAGGACATCGTCGCTCAGCAGATCGTGGGCGCGGAGCCCGTCGCAAAGGCGGCGATCCCGCGCTGCGGCCTCTCGTTTATCACGGGTGAAGAGTGCAAAGCGATACTCGAGGACTATTTTCAGGTGATGTTTGAAAGCAACCCCGAAAGTGTGGGCGGCGCGGTGCCCGACGACGATATCTATTACATGCCGTAATAAGCCCCCCTGAAGGTCGGGAGACCCACAGTGCTTCCGGCCTTTTTTTGTGTCCTTTCACCGTATTTTGGCACTGTCGGTACAGCTAACGTGATTTGACTTTTCAAAATTATTGCTATAGAATGGGGCGTGAATAAAGCTTATGAAAGAATACGTTTTGCTACATAAGGAGGTAAACGTTTTGAAAAAGCATATATCCCTGATACTCGTCATGACATTGATATTGAGCCTCGTGTTCAGTTTTGGCAGCGTGGCATTCGCGTCTTCGTTCACAGTGACGCCTGATCCTGCCTCTATGGCTTCCGGCGGTGATGTGACATTTACTTATGTCATCTATAATGATAGCGGATCGACGATTACTGGTCAAATCATGTATGGTTCCACACCTGTCGCCGATGTGAGCGTTGCTAATGGAGAAACCCGAGAAGACACTTTTAAAATGAACGTCTCCGACGCTATGCTTGGACAAACCCTCACCTTTAATTTGAACGGCATGCAAGCGACAGCCAAAGTAGACAAGAAGGTTTTAACGACCAAGATCGCCGCAACACCTTCCACGCCGCTGAATCTGTACGGTGAAGGCGAAGCCGTCAAGTTCGAGTTCAAAATCGAAAATCAGGGCGAATCCACACTTGAAAATATCGTCGTCTCCGCGCCCGAGCTGAACGGCGGCAAGGGCCTCAACGCGGGCTTCTCTCTCGCACCCGGAGAAAGCAAGCCGGTGAAGTTCAGCTACACCATGTCGAAGGATGTCACGGTCAACCCCGTCGTGAACTACTCGGTGGGCGGCGCGGCCCAAGCGCCGTATGCCATGAGCCCGGTCGCCCTCACGCTGGAAAAGCGCGATGTGAAGCCGGTGCTGAGCGCCGACAACTTAAAGCCGACGCCGGGCCAGGAGGTCACCTTCACGCTGAATCTGACCAACAAAGGAAATGTACCGTATACCGATATCAAGGTGCTCGCCAACGGCGAATCGAAGGATTACCCGAGCACGCTCGACGCGAACGGCACGCAGACCGGCACGTTTAAAATGACGTTCCAGACCTCCACAGAGGTGTTCTGCTCCATATCCCTCAAGGATCATACGGGCGCGGTCGTACAGATCAACAGCAACTCGCTCAACGTTGATCTGCCTGTCGATTCGACCGCCGTGGACTCAAAGCTTGGCTTTACGATGTCTGTGGACCGCCCGCAGCTCACATCGGCGGGTTCGATCAATTTCACAGGCATGATCACCAACGGCACAGACTATGAGCTCAAGAGCGTCAAGGTGACCGAAGCCACTTTGGGCGACGTATACACCGCCGATACGCTGGCCGCCGGCGGCACCGCCAATGTGCCGTATACGGTGGACATCAACGAAACGACCACATACAACTTCGTGCTGACCGCCACCGACAAGGACGGCAATACCTACACCAAGAACGCCGAACCTGTCACGGTAACGATACAGTCTGCGGGACCCACAGCCACCCCCGGATATGAAGACGCGGCGGACATGACGGAAACGCTCGCGCCCGACGGGAACCTCGGCGCGGGCTCCATCGGTACGCTCGGCATCATCGCGATTGTGCTCGTGGTGCTGATCATCGGCGTCGGCGTTACGCTCGTGGTGCTGTGGAAAAAAGGCCAGGGGCCCAAGGGCCCATCCACGCCGGGACGCAAACGGCCTGTTACATCGTCGTCATCCGTGCGCAAACGGCCCGCTCCGCAAAAGAGCTACCGTGACCGCAACAATTTCTAAAGCGCAAAAGCGGAGCTGAAAAGCTCCGCTTTTTTGTTGTCTATGTAAGCCTTCTCCTTTGAGGAGAAGGTGGTGCGAAGCGCCGGATGAGGTGTCAAAAAAGCAGTTATTTTTGTTAATTCCGTGTAAAGCCCCCACGCAGCCAACAAGCAAAAACAAAGCCGATTTTTGTCCTTTTTACACATACAATGTCGAGATTAGAATAATTATAAACGGTTCATGCATACACGCTGAAAAAACAGGGTTATCCACCAAACCATGTGGATAACCCTGTTTTTTCGGTGGATAACCCATTCCGACGAAACATTTTTCGTGGATTTTTGGCTTTACAGTGCTGTTTGTAAAACCGCTTATGCGAATGCCGAAACTGTGGATAACCCAAAAAAGCATGGCGCGCCGCAACCAAAAAAAGGGCGCTTTCGCGCGCCCTTTTCCGCTCACTTTACATAACCTTTACATACGCCGCATAAACATACGCGGTGGACGATTTGTACTTGATTTTATGCCACGAGCCGCCCTTTGAGGATATCTCCACGACGTCGCCCTTGCCGAGCTTGCCGAGCACGGATGACGATGTGGATGCGCTGCTGCGCACATTGAGCTCGCCCGCCGTAATGGTTCCGTATGTCGCGGTGGAAGCCTTTAAGTATCTCGTCGCCATGTACCCTTCATTGCCGCCGTATTTCACCTTTGTCCATGTGCCGCCCGGCTCAAGCACCTGCACAACGGCGCCACGCGACAGGGTGGTAATAATAGCGCCGCTTTCACTCGCGGTTTTGCGGAAATTGAGCCTGCTCGCGTTAACGGTGGCATAGCTTGCCGCCACCCCGCCGGTATTCCCGCTTCCGCCGGTGCCGCCGCCTGTGTTTCCTCCGGCCCCGTCGACCCTGACGTAGCTCACATGCACATAGGCCACGCTGCCTTTGTAGAGTATCTTGTGCCAGTCGGCGGTGGCTTTGACGGTCAGTATATCCACCTTGTTGCCTTTGCTCAAAGTCGCGACCTTGGCGTATGATGTGCCCGGCCCGCTTCGGACATTGAGCACCGACGCGGTGATCACGCCTGTCGCCGTCACCGTCTGCTGAGACGGCAGCTTCACGTAATCGGCGTACACATACGCGACGGCGTTCTGATACCATATCTTATGCCAGCCCTTTGCCGGCCCCGCCTCGATGATCTCGACGCTGTCTCCTTTTTTGTAGGCGCCCAGCTTCGTATACGATGTGCCCGGCCCGCTTCGGATATAAAGCTCGTTCACCGAAACCGTGCCTGTCTGCGCGATCGGAGGCTTAGAGGATATCGGCGTAGGAGTCGGCTCGGCTGGGGGCGGTGTCGGCGTCTCAGCCGGCGGCGCGGTCGGCGTCTCAGTCGGCGGCGCGGTCGGCGGCGCATCTATCTGAACGTATTGCGTAGAGATATATGCCTCAATGCCTCCGAAATTGATCTTGTGCCAGCCTTCCGCGGCGTTGGCCTGTGTCACCGTAATGCGCGAACCCGCGAGCGCCTTGCCGATCGCCGGATACTGCGTGCTCGGCGTGCTGCGCACGTTCACATAGTTCGTGCAGTTGATCACCGTGGCGTTGGAGGTATCCGCACCTCCCGACGGCGTTTCGAGCGCAGGCGGCTGAATATTCAGCGTCTCCAGATATGTGTTCGGATAATAGAAGGTCAGTATCTGATCATAGGTCTGCCCGGCCTTTGCGCGCGTCTGCGCGCCGCGCTGGCTCATACCGACGCCGTGGCCGTACCGCCGCTGGTAGATGTTCCAGCTGTCGCCTGTCTCCTCCACCACGAACAGCCTCAGGCTCGTATTCCCGAATGCCTGATACAGCCCGCCCGAGTTGTCGAACTCGTGCATATCGATCGTAAAAGTGACGGTGACGGGCGCCTGTATGAACCCCTGTCCCGTGGCGATTTCCTCCTCGGGTGTGGCGCGGCGGTTTGCCAGCACCGTCATTGTGACGTCGGCTTTCTGAAAAACGACGCAATTGCTCGCGCCCGTCGCGTCCGGCAGACCGTGGTTGCCTTCATAGGTATGCGGCGTGATGCGGCTGACGCCCGCGATCGTTAAATCGCTCGTGACGCCCGCAATGTACCCCTGCGCCGCGACCGGGCCGAGAGCCATAATTTTCAAATAGCGCTCCGCGTTCGCGCTGTACGTGCCCGAACCGGCCACCATATTTCCCTCACTCATGTATCGATATGAAACGGCCGAGCCATTTTTGGGGAATATCAGCACCTCCTGCTCGCTCCATGTGTTCTGCACATCGTACGGGTCGGCCTGAATCACATGATACGGCAGCAGCGGCGCGCTCGAAGACCAGACGTGCTGCGGGATATCCACACTGCCGCCGTTGGACGCCGCGTAATACGTCTGCACCAGCTGTCCGTTGCATTTGAGTACCTGCCGTCCCGTTTCGTCCACCGCCCTGATCGCGTTGGTGTTGGCCGGGTTGTATCCCTTATAAACCTGGTTCGTCGCGGTATCCACCATGTCGTACGTGCTGCCGCCCATGTAACGCAGCGCGTAGGTTCTGGCCGAGACCGCCTGTGTTTTGAGCGCTTCGAGCGGCCATGTGTTGCTCATTTCGTGCGGCACGACGCCGTAAAGATAGTATTCAAGATAGATGTGATTGATCAGCATGATCGAGCTGCCGTTCAAGCGGAATTCGAGATTTCCGCGGTAGCTGTTCGTGCCGTAAGTCGTCGTCTTGATCGTGGCATAGTTGTATGTGCCCGAATTCGGCTGCTTTTCGACAATCTTGAACGAACCGCCAGAGCAGACGCGCGCGCCGCCGAGATAGAGATTCAGCGTGCCACCCTCCGCCTTGACCGTATATGAGCCCGAACCGAGGCTTTTGCCGGCATCGCCCTCAATGCCGTAATTGCCGCTCAAAGAAAAGTCGAATGATGTGGGTGTCCCAATTGAGAGCTTGATGCGCACTATGGAATTGTCCGCAGCCCTTGCTGTGTCGAAATGCGCCGCCAGCACACCCACTGCGAGAACCGCGACGATCAGCAGACTCAGTATTCTTTTTAATGTCTTTTGCAAAGATGTATTCAACCGTCTGTCACCTCATATCATAGTTACCCGTAAAAACAAAACAAAAAACAAAAACCTTAGTGATTTCACTTATTCTATCAATATACCTGATAGTCCTGCATTTTTCACTTGGTAATATGTAGTTTTTTAATATTTCCGTAAATATTTCTTAATATCTTGGTCGATTTTTGTAATAAAAGAGGAACCTTGCCAAAGGCTCGGCCTGATGAAAATCCCAACCTGTCATGCTGAACGGAACGGGAGTGAAGTGAAGCATCCCATGGCAAATTGCTTTGAACATGAGATACCAGTCTTCCCTATAAATCATTGCACCGATGGCTGCCCGCAATCCTCCGTCGCGCTACGCGCGCCACCTCCTTTCAAAAGGAGGCTTAAATCACGTGACCGTTAATGGCTCCTTTGGCAAAGGAGCTGTCAGCGTGTAAGCTGACTGAGGATTGTCTGCCCGGCATTTGCGGAAGGAATTCACGCAATGGAACGACATACCCCATTCGGGGCACAGGCGGAGGGCGTCACTATAATTCGTTACACCCATGGCTGCCCGCAATCCTCCGCCGCACTGCGCAGTCGTCGTTTCGCTTCTCACTACGCAGCAGAGTAACTGACCGAATAAGCTGCATTTTGGCAAGAATAAATATAAGCTTGTCCACTGCGTAGTGGACAGGGACATGAAAATGACTCTGAGAAAGAGATTTCTATCCGCCGTCAATCAGCGGCTAATCATCGAACGACAAAAGTAACCTTTTGACGGTATGAAATATCTTAGCGAAATGAAAAAGGTAATGTGTACCCCGATAATTTCGGAGAATGCAACGGGCTGCGCCTAGCCCTTTATCAGCTGCGTGACCATCACGGTCATGTCGTCGCGCGGCGGCTTGCCTCCGAGCGCCTTGTCGATGATCGCGTCGGCGGCGGTCTGCGCATCGGATATGTCGATATCCGAAAACCACTGTACGGCGTCTTCGCCGATCTCGTCGGCCACGCCGTCGCTCATCATCACAACCATATCGCCCGCCGCGAGCGTCTGCACCGCGCTCACGGGCTTCACTTCGTCGATGATCCCCATCGGCAGCGACCCGGGCGAAACCTCCATGATCCCGTCGCTGTTGAGCACAAAAGAGCTTTCCGCGCCGATCTTCGTGAACCGCGCGCCGCCCGTTTTCAAATCCAGCACACACAGGTCCACCGTGGTAAACACCTCATCGCTGCCTTTGAGCTGCAGCAGCCGGTTGATGGTGTCGAATATCACCGCGTCGTCAAAACCCGCTTTGAAAAAGTTCTCCACGAGCGAAACCGCCGCGGCGCTCTCGCGGTATGCCGCCTCACCGCTGCCCATGCCGTCGCACAGCATCAGCAGGTACCGTCCGTCCTTCAGCGGCACGGCCACATGGCTGTCGCCCGAAACCACATCCTTGGTGAGCTTCGCGATACCCGTCTGCGTTTGATACCGCTTCGCCTGTTCAAACCGTATCAGGCTGTAAGCGCCCGCGCCACACGGCATCACCGACGTTTTCTGCATGCGCACGCCGCACACGCCGCTGACCACGTTTTCAAGGCTGATGCCGTTTTCAGTGCCGCCGCCTTTTATTTTCACGCCGACGGCCACGCTGCCCGCGAGGCTTTCCGCGCAGACCTCCTTGACGCGGCAGTTCGCCGCGTCAAGCGCCGCCGCCACCTTCTCCTCCACCTGCTCTAAAAATTGAAAACCCGTCTCCACCTCGCGGCCGATATCGGCCACCACCTTGGCCACGCCTTTAAGCTGCTTGCCCGTGATGTAGCGCGACTGGTCGATCTTCTTCTGCCATTTGAGGCTTAAAAGGTACGAGGCAAACATGCTCTCCGCCGTCGTCAGTATGCCTTTCATGTTGTAGCATTTCTTCGCGAACGCGGCGTCAACATGCGTTTCATCGAGGTAGCCGTTTTTCTCAAACGCCACGAACAGCCGGCTGAACACGTTGTAGGTGTTCAAAAACTCCTTGTCCCAGCAGCTCTTTTTGAAAACGCAGTCCCTGCAGGTGCTGTCCGCCACGATGGACAGCACACCGGAGATCTGCATATTGCCGTGGATTTTGGCTTCCGCCTCCTTCGCAAACATATCTCCCGTCTGCAAAAACACCTCCGACACCTCCTGCAGCCGCCCCACGGTCAATTCCTTGAAGCGGCGCGTGTGCATGCGGTATTCGAATTCCCGCCGCGTTTTGATGTCGATATACCGCCCGGCAAACGTCAGCAGCTTTTTGGGCAGCAGTGTGAATATCAGCACCGCGAGCCCCGTCTCGATGAGCACGAGAGGCCAGACGGCCTGATTGAAAAACGCGATCAGAAAAAGCAGCACGGTCAATATATACGAGAACGCGACACCGGGCTTTTTGAGCTTGCGAAGCGTGCCGCCCAGCATCCCCGCGATGCCGAGCATGCCGATCATCGTGACCTCGGCGGAGATGCCGAAGCAAAGCGCCATGCCGAGCGCGAGCCCGACGCCGGCTCCGAATGCCGCGCCGCCCGTATACGCCATGCCGAGCACGAGCAGCTGCGCCACGATGCTCGCGACGTAAACGCCTTTGACATTGAGCGGACCGAACATGCAGACGAAAACGAGCGCGCCGAGCGCGAGGCAAATCGTCTCTTCCACCGAGAAAAGCGTGCGCTTGGCGGGGCTTAAAGCCATATGGATCAGCATGCTGAACACATAGATCATCAGCAGCGACACCATGCATTCCAGCACCGCCTTCATATACACCGCAAGCTCCGCCGTTTTAAAAACGGCGGCAGCCACGGCGTAAGCTCCGGCCGTGGACAGCACCGCCACCCACCGCCGCATATGGGCTTGTCCCACAAGCAGCAGCGCGGCGCAAATGCCGAGCACCACCGAGTCGATATACAGCGTGTCTCCGGCGACAAGCAGCGTGCCCAAAACCGTGCCCGACGCACAGAAAAGCGCCTGATCGCGCCGCGCAAAAAAACAGGCCGCCACCAAAGCGGGGCCAAACGGCGAAATGCCGCCGATCAGCCGGATACGGCCCATCAAAAATCCAAATATCAGCATCGAAGCGGCAAGCAGTGCCTTTTTTAGTATTGCGTCGTGTCGTTTTAAAAACCCAGCGCTTTGGGGCTCGCTGACTGAAACACCGGTCGGCAAAATGATCACTCCTTCAATGTGGTTAGTATCATCCATTATAAGCAGACCCGTTAATAAACATTGTCGGTCTGCGCGCACCGGATGCGGATAATTTGCCGATTATTCAAAATTTTTTCGCGGTAAGGCGTATAATATTTCGACTTTTTGCGTATACTTAATATTTTGCATTCTATTCCCGATTATTTAATAATCATTCACTGATTCATTATTGGCTTTGTATGATTTTACTGATATAATGTTAAATAATTATCAATCAGTATACACAAAGTTTCTAATTCTATCAGGAGGTTTAGTTTATGCAGTGTTCCAGAGAAGTGGATGAAATGGTATACGTGGCCAAAGGGCCAAAGCATGGTCCTGCGCCTATCCCCGAAGAAGGTCTTTGGGTTAAAGCGAAACAGATCACGGATATCTCGGGATTAACACACGGCGTCGGCTGGTGCGCACCGCAGCAGGGCGCGTGCAAATTGACGCTCAATGTCAAAGAAGGAATTATCGAGGAAGCTCTTGTCGAGACAATCGGCTGCAGCGGCATGACGCACAGCGCGGCGATGGCAGCGGAGATTCTTTCGGGCAAAACGATACTTGAGGCGCTCAACACCGACCTCGTGTGCGACGCGATCAACACCGCCATGCGCGAGCTGTTCCTTCAGATCGCGTACGGCCGCACACAAACGGCGTTCTCCGAATGCGGTCTGCCGATCGGCGCTGGCTTAGAGGACCTTGGCAAAGGGCTCCGCTCGCAGGTGGGCACGATGTACGGCACGAAGCAAAAAGGCGTGCGTTACCTCGAAATGGCTGAAGGTTATGTGACGCAGCTTGCCATCGACGATAACGATGAAGTGATTGGCTACAAATTTGTGAGCGTCGGCAAAATGATGGAAGCCATCCGCAAGGGCGTTGACCCCGCGGAGGCGCTTGCTAAAAACACAGGAACCTACGGACAGTTCGAAGGCGCGGCGAAATACATCGACCCGCGCGCCAAATAGGGAGGGTGCGAGATATGGTGAATTTTGAAGGTTACAACAGACGTATTGCAGGTATTGAAAAATGCATGAAGGAATACGGCTTTGACAGTTTGGAACAGGTGGAGGAATACTGCAAAAGCTTCGGAATAGACGTGGGCGGCATCGTCAAGAGCGTTCAGGCCATCGCTTTTGATAACGCGGCCTGGGCTTACACGCTCGGCGCGGCCATCGCGCTCAAAAAAGGCTGCAAGGTCGCGGCGGACGCGGCGGAAGCGCTCGGCATCGGCCTGCAGGCATTCTGCATTCCGGGCAGCGTGGCGGAGCAGCGTCAGGTGGGCCTTGGCCACGGCAATCTCGCGGCGATGCTGCTGCGTGAAGAAACAGAGTGCTTCTGCTTCCTCGCGGGCCATGAATCGTTCGCGGCGGCCGAAGGCGCGATCGGTATCGCAAGAACGGCCAACAAGGTCAGAAAAACGCCGCTGCGCGTGATACTCAACGGCCTTGGCAAAGACGCGGCCTACATCATCTCGCGCATCAACGGCTTCACGAACGTCGAGACCGAATACGACTACGCGACGGGCGAGCTCAAGATCATCTGGGAAAAAGCGTTCTCCAACGGCGAGCGCGCGGCTGTGAAATGCTACGGCGCGGACGACGTGAACGAAGGCGTCGCGATCATGCGCTATGAGAAGGTTGACGTGTCCATCACGGGCAACTCGACCAACCCGACACGCTTCCAGCATCCCGTGGCGGGCACATACAAGAAATGGGCCATCGAGAACGGCAAGAAATACTTCTCGGTCGCTTCGGGCGGCGGCACGGGCCGTACGCTGCATCCGGACAACATGGCGGCGGGTCCCGCTTCTTACGGCATGACGGACACGATGGGCCGTATGCACGGCGACGCGCAGTTCGCGGGTTCTTCGTCGGTGCCGGCGCACGTGGAAATGATGGGCCTCATCGGCATGGGCAACAACCCGATGGTGGGCGCGTCCGTGGCGGTCGCAGTGGCGGTTGAGCAGGCGCTGTCCAAGTAATCAGCTATATCACAAAGGCCCTCGGTTTTACAGCCGAGGGCCTTTTCATATGTTTCTAAATTTTTCAGTAAAGCTTCTGCTGCTCCTCCAAGAACGCCGTCAGCTCCGCTTCCATCGGCATCGCGCTCTGTGCCCCCATCTTGGTCACCGACATCGCGCCCACCGCGTTCGCATAGCGGATGCTCTCCATCATATCGAACCCCTTAGCCAGCGAAGTCGCCAGCCCCGCGTTGAACGAATCGCCCGCCGCCGTGGTATCCTTCACTTCCACCTTGAAACCCGGCACATGCGCCGTCTCAGCTGCCGTGATCAGATAAGCGCCTTTTCCTCCGCGCTTGTGCACCACCGTTTGTATGCCCTGTCCGAGCAGTATCCGGGCCGATTCAATCGCGCCGGATTCATCCTTCACTTCCGTCTGTGTAATGATCGCGAGCTCCGTCTCATTGGGGGTCACGATGCCGCAGCAATTCAGCAGCCTTTCAGAGAGCTTCACCGCAGGCGCGGGATCAAGGATCACAAGCTTATTTGCCCTCTTCGCGTATTCCGCCGCCCAAACAACGGCTTCCATCGGTACCTCAAGCTGAAGCATGAGGATATCGGCATCGTCGATCGCTTTTATATTTTCTTTCACATAATCGACATCCACGAGCCCGTTTGCACCCGGCACCACGATGATTGAGTTTTCTCCCTGCGCGTTGACCGTGATCGAGGCCGTGCCGGTGCTGATGTCCTCCTTCCTGATATACGACACGTCAACATTGGCTTCCCGCAGCGATTCAAGCGCCATGTCCCCGAACGCATCGCTGCCCACCTTGCCCAAAAATGTGACGCTCGCGCCCAGCCGCCCCGCGGCCACCGCCTGATTCGCGCCCTTGCCGCCCGGAAACGTCTGGAATTCATGGCCGCTTACCGTTTGGCCTGCCTTGGGAAACGCATCCGTTTTCGTCACCAGATCCATATTGATGCTGCCCAGCACACATATTTTTTTCATACAAGTCACCTCACCCGTCAAGCTTATGCGAAGGGGCGGGTGCAAGTCAAGACATGTCTTTTTTTAAATCTTTTTTAAGCTCCGCCACCAGGTCACGGTAAAATGCCGGATCGCCCTCCAGCGTGTCGATCACCTGCAAGGGCGCTGAAATATCTGAGAACGGCCTTCCATCCAAAACGGCGTGTGTAACAAGCGCCTCCAGAGACGCAAATTCCTGATCGTCTATATAGTATATCTGGTCTCCAAAAAGCTGCCTGACACGATCGTATTCGCAGGCCACACCGATCCAGTAAAACCGGCCGCCAAGGCGTATAACCAGCTCGGCCATCACGGTCTCTTCAAGCAGCAGCAATATATCCTGAATCTCAAAGCAGATCGGGGCCCAAGCGTATGGCTCCTTAAGCATTGTGCAGCGCATGGCAGACCCCCCAAGCAACCCGGCGCCCGGGGAACCCATATACAGCCGGAACCAAACAGCAAACGCTTCTCATACTTCTTCCCTCCGCCTTCATTGACGCTATGACGTCACATATAAGACGCGAAAAAATATAAAAAGCGCTATGCCATTTTCCTTTTTTTGATTATTTAATTATCGTAGATTCGCTCATCCGGCAGCGGTATCATATTTTCCGCCGCCCTGCCTGTCCCAATCGCGACGCACGACATGGCGTCGTCAGCCACATAGCATGGCAGGCCCGTCTTCATGCTTATAAGCTTATCGATGCCGAAAAGCAGCGCGCCGCCGCCCGTCAGGCATATCCCGCCTTCCGCCACATCCGAAGCGAGCTCAGGAGGCGTGCGCTCCAGCACGGTGTGGATCACGTCAAGTATCTGTGACAGCGGTTCCGAAAATGCTTCAATCGTATCGTTTGACTTCAGTCTCATTCGTCTTGGCAGACCGGTGATGGCATTTCTCCCCGCGAACTCTATGATGGCCTCCTCCTGCCTCGGATAAGCGGAGCCGATATTTACCTTGATTTCCCCGGCTGTCCTTTCGCCGATCAAAATGTCGTGTTTTTTTCTGATATGCTTGACGATAGCCTCATCCAGCGTATCTCCGGCTACCCTGACAGACTGATGCACCACAAGGCCGCCAAGCGAGATCACGGCCACATCCGTGGTGCCGCCGCCGATATCGACCACCATACTGCCGTACGGCGCTCCGATTTCAAGGCCAGCCCCGATGGCCGCCGCAATGGGCTCTTCAATGAGGCTCGCCCTCTTCGCGCCGGCTTCCTCGGTCACTTCAATCAGCGCGCGCTTTTCCACATCGGTCACGCCCGAAGGCACGCACACCATCACAGACGGCCTTGAGAGCAGTCTCCTGCCCATCACCCTGCGCAGGTACGCGCTCAGCATTCTTTGCGTGTCATGATAGCTCGATATCACACCGCCGCGCAGCGGACGGACAACGGCGATATTTGCCGGCGCTCTGCCCAGCATGTCGTTTGCTTCATCGCCGATTGCGAGCAACTCTCCCGTATTTTTGTTGACCGCCACGATCGCGGGTTCATTGAGTACAATCCCTTTGCCTTGTACGTAGATACGCACATTCGACGTTCCAAGATCAATGCCGATACTCTCGTTGTCCAACAACCTCATTTCTATTCATTACCCCCAAAAAATAAGTTACTCACAAACAAAACCTTACCGCTTCGGCTGTTTTCAGTCTGCCGATGCCGCAGCTCTTTCATCAGCTTCAGGCTGGTAGAGAACCTTCTTTATAGCTATTTTCGTAGTCCCAGACGGCACTGTCCACTCAAAGACATCGCCCTCCCTGTAACCAATAATAGCAGTCCCTATCGGCGACAGTATCGAAATATTATTCGCCGACAGATCGGCTTCCTGCGGATAAACCAACGTGACCGTTTCCTCTATGTCATCCAAGAGCATAAAAACAGTAGAATTCATTGAGATCACATCATATGGAAGATCATCTTTATCAACAATCTCGGCGCATTTCAATTCTGTGTCAAGTTCGATCACGTGCGGTTTGTTTTTTACGTCATCGATTTCATCATCAACAAGCTTCTTCAATTTTCTCATGTCTTCTTGAGTTATAATGATCCTGCGGGACATATGATTGTACCTCCTTTATTTTTACAGCTTTCTGCGATTTAAATAATCCAACACACACTGATTCACGTCAAATAGTCATAGGAAAAGACATTCCGCTTCGCGGAATGTCTTCACCACACAAAACCCAATATTCATCATAATATAGCAACCTCTATGATTTGTCAACAGAGGTTTACGTTACCAATTAATTGAATGTATGTATATTAATATTTCTCGTGTTATTTAATTCTTTGAAGCTGGACACGGCAAAAGCTGTATGCTGCAATTTTAAGACAGACGAAAAAGCCGCAGGCCGTAGCACTCGCGGCTGATAATCATTCAAAACAGAATTGAGTATGCGTTAGAAGGAACCCACGAGTTTTTCGATCGCAGTGACAGCATCCTGTTCGTCCTTGCCATTCGCAAAGATGTATATTTTCTCGCCCTGCTTCACGCCCAGCGACAACACGCCCATAATGCTTTTGGCATTGATCTTCTTGTTGCCCTTTTCCACAAAAATCTGTGAAGAAAACCCACCCGCAACCTGGACAAACATGGCTGCCTTGGAAGCTCTTAACCCGTCGGCATTGGTAATCATCAATTCCTTTGCCTGCATCCTACTCCCCCCTTGTCATTTTCAGGTGCTCTGCAATGCTGTTGAGCTTGCGCAGCTTATGATTGATACCCGATTTCGACTCGGCACCCAGCAAAGCGGCCAGCTCATCGAGCGTCGCTTCAGGATAACTGAGCCGCGCTTCCGCGGCGGCTCTGAGTGTCGGGCTCAGTTTGTCGAGCCCCATATGAATTCGGATATATTCGATGCTCTCCTGCTGCCTGACGGACGCGTTGACCGTTTTACTCAGGTTGCCCGTCTCACAGTTCACTTTGCGGTTCACATTGTTGCGCACACTCTTTAGTATGCGGATATTTTCGATATTCAGTATCGACGAGTGCGCGCCCATCATGGTGAGCAGCGTGACAATCGCGTCGCCTTCCTTGATGTAAACCACAAAGCTCTTTCCCCTGGGTATCATTTTTGCAGACACGCCAAGTTCTACTATTATATTCAACAAACCCTGCGCAAATTCCTTTTGTCCGCATACAAATTCCATATGATAACGCTTTTCCGGGTTTGTGATGGAACCACCGCCTAAAAAGGCCCCGCGAACGAACGCGATACGGCAGCAGCGTGACGATAGAAATGTGGCGTCCGTACCGAATTCGAGACCCTCGTCGCCCAATATACGCGCGTCCATCGCCACCATACGCGCCGCTTCCTTTTGCACGGACAGCGAATAGATATGGTTGTGCTTTAATTGATTGGTCTGCATCTGCGTTTTGGCCTGAACACCGTAGATGCTTTTGATCAGCGCAAACACCCGGCGCGCCACCGCGGCATTTTCCGTGTCGATGCGCAGTGAAAATGCGCCGCCCGATATACTGATGGACCCGGCGGTATGGATAAGCGCGCTGAGCTCGGCAAGTTCGCAGCATTCCTTGCCCGTGCTTGCCCGGCACACTTCGGCTTTGGCCGTGGCGGAAAACGACATCGATTAATACCCGTACCCGATATCCCGGTGCTCGAGCGTCACGTTGTGGCCCTGCTCTGAAAGCACGCGATACATTTCTTCGGCAATCACGACGCTGCGGTGAACGCCGCCCGTGCAGCCGATGGCGATGACCAGCTGCTTTTTATCCTGCTCCACATAATACGGCGCCACATAATTGACGAGTTCATTGATCTTATCTAAGAATATGCGCGCACGCGGGAACGACAGAACATAGTCCTTGACTTCTTTTTCGCGGCCCGTGTGCTCGCGCAGGTTCTCCTCATAGAAAGGATTGGGCAAAAAGCGCATGTCAAACACCATATCCGCATCTATCGGGATGCCGCGCTTGTATCCGAACGTCGTCACAGTGATCTTGATGCCCTGTTCGTCCGTATCGCTGTACATCCTGTCGATCGTTTCGCCGAGCTTTTTTATCGAATACGTGGAGGTGTCCACGATATTGTTCGCGATGTCCTTGATCTCTCTGAGCTTTTCGCGCTCCTTCATGATCCCGGTCATGATCGTGCCGTCGAGCGACAGCGGATGCCGCCGCCGTGTTTCCTTGAACCGCCGCACAAGCACCTCGTCGCTCGCGTCCAGATACAGAATATCAAGATCGATATTCATCTCCTTTAGGCACTTGATCGCCGGAAAAATGTCCTCGAACATCTCGCCCATGCGCATATCCGCCACCGTGGCGGCTTTGTCGATCTTCTCCTTTTCCATGCATATCTGCGCAAACTCCGGAATCAGCTTGGGCGGCAGGTTGTCCACACAGAAATAGCCCGTATCCTCAAAGCGCTTGAGCGCCTGAGACCGCCCCGCCCCCGACAGCCCTGTAATGATCACAAATTTCATTTCATTCCTCCGATATATTGGCAATGCGGCCCGGCGCAATGCCCGCCTGCTCCGCAATTTTTATCGCGTTTGGCACGCGCCCCACATCAGCCGGGTTGTGCGCGTCGCTCGAAAGCACAAATCTCACATCCGTCTGCGCCGCCTGCGCCAGATCGTCGAGCTTTAGCTCGCCGTGCTTATTGTTGATCTCAAACAGCGTGCCGTAATCCGCGCACGCCTGCGCAAGCCGCGGGTAATCGATGGGCACGCCGTAACCCGGATGCGCCACGATGGTGATTTTATACCGCTGTATCGCGCGCATATAGGCTTGCGTCACCGCGTCCACATGGTTCTTGCCCCGAAAAAAAGTCCATGCCGTCCTGATGTTGCGGCATAGGGCCGTTTTATGATACCCGAGTACCAGAAAATCAAAACGCCCGTCCGGCATATCCACGCTGCCGTCCAGCCCGATCAGATTGAGCTCGATGCCCGCCTTGACCTCGATGCGCCCCTCAAACCCGCGCTTTGCGTTTTCAATGCTGGCGAGGTATTCACCCACTTTTCTTTTTCTCACACCGTACGCCACATGCGCGATGCTGTGATCCGCGATGCCCACCGTCTTAAGGCCAAGGCGCAGCGCCGCCTCGACGTTGTCGTCCACGGAGCCTGTCCCATGGCTGTGCACCGTATGCGTATGGTAATCGGCTATCAGCTTCATCGTTCTCCCACAATCCTCACTTCGGGCTCCAGTTTCACGCCGCAGTGTTCAAAAACGCGTTTTTGCACCTCTTCGATCAGCGCAATGATATCCTCGGGCGTCGCGCACCCTGAGTTGATCACGAAACCCGCGTGCTTTTCGGACACCTCCGCACCGCCGATGCGCAAGCCCTTGAGCCCCGCCTGCTCGATCATCGTTCCCGCATAGCCGCCTTCGGGCCGCTTGAACGTGCTGCCCGCGCTCGGGTATTCGAGCGGCTGCTTTAAGCGGCGCTGCTCGTTGAGCGCACAGAGCTTTTGCATGCTTTCGTCATGGTCACAGGAGATCAGCCGCAGCTTCACACCCGTCACGATCAGCGGCAAACTGCTGAGTATGCTGCGCCGGTATCCAAAGTTCATCTCCGTCTTGTTGAGCGCAAGCGCGCCGGCCGGTGTCGCGAAGGTCACCTCTTCCACGAAATCACCTATCTCGCCGCCGTAGGCGCCCGCGTTCATGCAGACCGCGCCGCCCACCGTGCCGGGAATGCCGCCGAGAAATTCCGCGCCGCCGAGCGACTTTTCCATGGCCTCACGCACGAGCACCGCCAGCGGCGTGCCGCTTTTGGCCGTCACGCGGTCGCCGTCTGTCTCAACGCCCGAGAAATTGTCGGCCAGCTTCATCACGATGCCGCGGATGCCCTTGCCCGTAACAAGCAGGTTCGTGCCGCGTCCCATCACGAACAGCGGTGCTTCCATCCGGCGCGCGGTCAGCAGCACGTGCTGAACCTCGCCGGCGTTATCGGGCAGCACCATGATATCGGCCTTGCCGCCCACCTTGAACGACGTATGCGCCGCCATCGTCTCGTCACGGCGCACATCCGTAACTTTTTCCGATAAGGCATTAACAACCTTGTCAAAATCCATTCGAGACCTCTTTCTTCCAGTTTACAACATGTTGACTTGGTGAGGCAATACGATTTATATCTACGACTGCTCGGATTCGAAATATTCCACAACCGCCTGCGCCGAGCGCATATCCATGCCCGGCACCGCCGCAATATCCTCAAAGCTCGCCGTTTTGATGTCTCCCACCGTTTCAAAAGCTTTGAGCAGCGCTTTGACGCGCGACGGCCCCACGTGCGGAATTTTGAGCAGCGCGCTGTCCTCCACCTTTTTGAGCCGCAAGCTGCGGTGATAGGTGATCGCAAAGCGGTGCGCTTCGTCCCGTATGCGCGTGAGCAGCCCGAGCGCGTGGCTCTTTTTATCCAGCACGACCGGATCGCTCTTGCCCACCACGAACACCTCTTCCTCGCGCTTGGCAAGGCTGATAAGCGGCAGGTCTTCGAGGCCGAGCGAACTCAGCGCGTCGTACGCGAACGAAAGCTGACCCTTGCCGCCGTCCACAATAACCAGCGACGGCAGCTCGTCGAAGCCTTCCTTTCCCTGCAGAGCGTCCTTCAAACGCCTCGTGAGCACCTCGTTCATCGACGCGAAATCGTTCGCGCCCTCCACCGTCCTGATTCGAAAACGCCGGTACGATTTCTTCTCGGGCTTGCCGCCCCGAAACACCACCATCGATGCCACGGAATCCGTGCCCTGTATGTTGGAGATATCGTAGCACTCCATGCGGTCGATCGGCGTCTCGAATCCGAGCGCCGTCTGCAGCTCTTTGAGCGCGCCGACCGTCGTATCGTAATCGCGCGCAATGCGCGCGAGACGCCTTTCCAGCGCTTCCTTCGCGTTTTCGAGCGCCATATCGGTGAGCTTCTTGTTGTCGCCCTTTTCGGGCACATGCAGCGCCACGCGCGACCCGCGTTTTTCCGTGAGCCACTGCTCGATCAGCTCCTGCTCCTCGGGCATTACGTTCACATATATTTGCTTCGCCACACCGTCCACGCTCGAGTAGTACTGCTTGATCAGATACGAGAGCACCTGCGGCTCCAGTTCTCCCGCGCAGTTGACAAAATAACGCTCGGTGTGATTGAGCTCGCCGCGGCGCACAAACATCCCCTGCACCACCGCCTCATCGCCCTGTTGATAGACCGCGAACACGTCCTTGTCGTTGAGATCGGGAAAGCCCGCCTTCTGCTTTTCGAAAAGCCGGTGCAGCGCATTGATTCGGTCGCGAAGCGCGGCCGCCTTCTCGTATTCCATATTCTCCGAGGCGGCCTTCATCTCCTCCTGAAGCTGCTTTTCGAGCCCCTTATACCGGCCCTGAAGAAACTCGGCGACCTCGTCCACCATGCGCTTGTATTCGTACTCGCTGATTTTGCCCGCGCACGGTGCGAGACAGCGGCCCATCTCGTAGTTGAGACACGGGCGGCCGGATTTCGCGCCCGTCAGCTCCTTTTTGCACAGACGGATCGGAAACACGCGCGTGACGGTATCGAGCACATCGTGCAGGATATGCGCCGCGATATACGGCCCGTAATACTTCGCGCCGTCGTTCTTGACCTTGCGCGTCACGCAGACGCGCGGGAACTTTTCGTTGTAATCGATGCGGATATACGGGTAGTGCTTGTCGTCGCGCAGCATGATGTTGTAGTACGGGCTGTACCGCTTGATCATGTTGCACTCGAGTATCAGCGCCTCGATCTCCGTCTTTGTGAGTATATAGTCAAAATCCGCGATCTCGGCCACGAGCGCGGCTGTTTTCGGCTCCTTGCGCGTATTCTGAAAATAGCTGCTGACGCGGTTTTTAAGCGCGAGCGCCTTGCCGACATAGATCACCTTGCCACCGGCGTTTTTCATGAGGTAAACGCCGGGCGTCTTGGGCAGCGTTTTCAGCTTGTCGCGGATCTCGTCGTTCATCTCAATAGCCCAGGTCCATCGCTTTTTGCAGCACCTTTTTGGCGGCAGGCGCCGCGTGCGAGCCGCCCGAGCCCGCCTTTTCCATCAGCACGGCGATGGCCAGCGGATGCGCGTCCTCCTCGATGAAGCCCACAAACCACGCGTGCTCATCGTTGCCGTTCTCGCCCGCGATTTCCGCCGTTCCCGTCTTGCCGCCCACGGTCACGCCCTTGATCGCGGCCTTTTTGCCCGTGCCGTTTTTCACCGCGTTCACCATCATCTGCTTTAGCAGCGTGGTGTCACTCATGGGGTGAGCCGCCGCCGCCGGGGTCAGCGTATAGGTCTGTGCGTCGCCGTAGGTCACGCTGCCGAGCAGCTTGGGTTCCATCATCGTGCCGTTGTTCGCGATGCCCGCGGCGATCATACACGCGTGCAGCGGCGTAATCAAATCGTGATACTGGCCGATGGCCGACCATCCAAGGTTGGTGCCGGTGTCCGCCGTCTCAAACACGCTTTCGCCCATCACGACATCCTTAAACATCAGATCGCTGTTGAAAAGGAATTTATTCGCTTCGTTCGCGAGCTTTTCTTTGCCGAGCTGCTGAGCCGCCTCGGCAAAATAAACGTTGCACGAATGCTGTATCGCCTCTTCAAGATCCTCCGCGCCATGCTCACCCGTGCAGACAATCGTCTTCCCGTCGATCTCGGTGCTGCCGTTGCATGTCGTTTCAAAGCCGTCAAGGCCGTTTTCTATGAGCGCCGCCGCCGTCACGAGCTTGAACGTGCTGCCGGGCGGGTAAAGCCCTGCAAACGCGCGGTTCACAAGCTCACTCTCGCCGCCGCCCTCTAAGAATTCGTCCATGTCGGTCGGGTCGAACGTGGGCGCCGAAGCGCTCGCGAGTATCTCGCCCGTCTTGTAGTTCATCACCACAATTGCCCCGTTGTAGTCTCCCAGCGCTTTGAGCGCGGTTTCACAGAGCTCCGCGTCGACCGTCAGCTTCACATCGCCGCCGCGCCGTTCCGCGCCCGTCACAAGCCCCACAATGCGCGATATGGTGTCCTGATCGTAGCCGAACAGGTATTTGGCAAACATCGTCTGCGCGCCGTACGTCATGCCGTAGCTGTCGCCGATGACATGAGAAATGGCCTCCCGCATGCTTGTATCGCTTAAATACACGCGTTCATCATCCTTGGTATACAGCAGCTTGCGGCCCGTCCTGTCCATCAAATCGCCGGGCTCCACGGTGGATTCCACCTGCTGGATACGCGGATTGTACGGCGTGACAAACCAGCGGTCGCCATATATCACCACCACGCCGCCAAGATAAAGGGCGAGACCCGCAAACATCACGGTAAAGACGATCAGCAGTGTGCGTATATTGCGCCGCAGCACATTTTTCATATGACTTCGCCTCCCGCCTTTCGGATTTCTGTCTCGTCCCGCTCTCCGTTTTTCACATTGACGCCCTCGATGATGCCCACGAGCGTCAGACACGCGATCATCGAACTGCCGCCCGCGCTGATGAAGGGCAGCGTGATGCCCGTGAGCGGAATCAGCTTGATCACACCGCCGATGATGATGAACGACTGGAGCGAGAGCATGCACGTTGCGCCGAACACAAGCAGCGCGTCAAACCGCGAACCCGCGTTCATCGCGATGATCATTCCGCGAACGATAAACACCAGATACAGTAGAATCAATATCGCGCCGAATATGATGCCGAATTCCTCGCAGAGCACCGCGAATATGAAGTCGCTCGTGTTGACGGGCACCGCGCTCGGATACCCGAGCCCGAGCCCCGCGCCGAACGCGCCGCCCGCCGCGATCGCCATAAGCCCCTGAACGATCTGGTACCCCTGAGTTCTGTGATAGCTCCACGGGTCCTGCCAGATCTGTACGCGCGTTCTGACGTGTGAAAACATGTGATAGCTGGCCACGGCACCCGCGCTCGCGACACCGAGCCCCGCGAACGTCAGCAGCGTGCGCCCCGTGCCCGCAAAAAACATAATGAGGAACGTACCCGCAAACAGCAGCGCCGCACCGAGGTCGTTCGAAAGCACGAGCGTGATCACGCAGGCGCCCGCAAATCCCGCATATGCGATGATGGCGAGTGTCGCGCGGCGCTCCGCGAAGAAATACGCGGATACGATGATATACAGCACCTTGGCGATCTCGCTCGGCTGAAACGACATCCCCGCGATGCTGACCCAGTTGCGCGCGCCGCCCACCGTTTTGGCGAATAAAAATGAAAAAGCGATAAGGCCGAAAGCCCCGGCCATCATCAGATAATTGAGCCGTCCGAAATCGGTCGCGCGCTTTATGATCACGATCGTTATGAAAAGGACCACAATGCCCATGACCAGCCAGATAAGCTGGCGCCATGCCGTCTCGATGTTGAGCCGCGCCAGCATCACGAGCCCGACGCTTGCGAGAAAAAAGCAAATGACCAGCGTGATGCGGTCCACATGCCGGAAAATCAGCGCCGCAAGGTTATAAGCCAGCAGCACCGCAAATGCCGTACCGAGCCCGAAAATAGCCACTTCAATATTGAACACGCCTTCACGGAACGACAGCAGCGCACATGCGGACAGTATGAAAAGGATGGTGAGTGCCAGCATCGCGCCGGCGCCTCTTCTTTGCAGAACCATGTGTTATCCTTTCTTCAAAAATACTTTTGCCACCACGTTGCCAAAGCATATGATGTCCCGGCTTTTAAGCGGCACGCTGCCGCTTAATTTCACACCGTTCACCGTCACTTCACCGCGGCCCAGCTGATTGAGTATCACCGCACCGTCTTCCTGCTGAAATATCTGAGAGTGCGCCTTCTCCACGCTGCGGTCGGCAAATATGATATCGGCGTTTCGCGAGCGGCCGATGGTATTGTGTTCGAGCAAGGTCACATTTTCGCCCATCACGTCGTCGGGCCCTGAAATGACGGCAAGATAACCGATGCTGCTCTGCGCCACATCAAGCACCATACGCTTGTCCCTGTATTCTTTAATGGATAAGCTTGTCACGCCCAGTATGATAATCACCGCCACGATCAAAAACCAGTATCGCAGCGCGAGCGCGGTCGCTTCGTACAATCCATTCATTCCAGTCACCTCTAAAAGCCATTGTATCATATTTGTCCCAAAGTTAATCCTACAACTTTTTTATAGTCATGTGAACAATTTATGTCTTTGCTGTGACAGCCTGTCCCAATTCTTGACGATACTAATACATTTATTTGAAATGTACAGCCTCAGATGGCTTGTATGATGCCACAGCCGATACGGGCTCCCGAGTCTCCGGCCGGCTGTGATGTGTAATCGTCCCTTTCCGCGTGGATCACGATGGAGCGCCCGATCACGTCGCAAACCGAAAAGCGCGTGGTCACAAACGAAAGCCATGCGTCGTCCGCGCCGGTGGCGATCAGCATCGGAAAGTCTCCCGCGTGCTGCGGATGCGCTGCGCCCGACGGGTTATAGTGCCCCTTCGCGCTCGTAAAATCGGGCAGCATGCAGCTGCCCCGTTCATGCAGATGAAACCCGTAAAATCCCGTTTCGTTCTTCGGCAGACCCTTGACACGCGCTTCCACCCTCGCGCCCGCGGGCGAATCCGTCAGCCAAACCACACCCGAAAGCTGCGGTACGGCACTGCTGCCCTTAATCACCGCCATCGCGCGGCATCTTTGTTTTTCCTTCATTGTCCTGCTCCTCCCCCGAAAATCAGCCAAACAGCTATATAAATAGAGTATTCTCCGGGCCCTTTTGCGTGCATTAAAGCCTCCCCCCGTCTGCGGGCATTTGACAAAGCCTGACTCCTGCTATATCATATTTATATGAGGCAGGTGTATCGCATGTTTAATAAAGGCGACAAAATATCATATCCGATGCACGGTGCAGGGTTCATCGAAGCCATTGAAGAGCGCGATTTTCTTGATGAAAAGAAGCGTTTTTATGTGTTGAGATTTTCAGACGGTGACATTAAAGTTCATGTGCCTGTCGAAAACGCGGAAAAAGCGGGCCTTCGGAACATCATCACCACGGACGAGTGCCGTCACGTGATCGAATCATTCAAGACGTATGACGACGTGGATGAACCGGCCAACTGGAACAGGCGCAACCGCGAAAATCTCGAAAAGATGAAATCGGGCAACGTTTATGAGATCGCAGCCGTCATTAAGAGCCTGCTGAAGCGCGAAACTCAAAAAAATCTGTCGTCCAGCGAAAAAAAGATGCTGGGAACCTCCATGCAGATCCTCGTCTCCGAGCTCGCTCTCGCAAGCAACAAAAAGGACGAGGAAGTCCGGAAGATCATCACTCAGGTTCTGTAAAATGTGAACATTTTAAGGTTTTTTAGCGATAGCCGTGAAACCTCTATTCTTTTGTGATATAATGAGCCACAATCCTTTTTGAGCGAATATATCCGCACTTTGAATGAGGTGAACGAATGGCTAAAAATATTGCACGCTTTTTTATCATATTAATCGGTTTATTTATCGGTCCCGGTATCGTCGTTCTTGTTTTCGAAGTGCTCGGCAAGCTTAACGGCATCAACGCCTATACGATGCTGCTTGACTGGGTGAGCCTGATCATATTCATATTCTCGGGTATTATATCAGGGCTTGTTTTTTTAGCGCTTTCCAAGCCCATTGTGGATGCGATATTCAACGTTGCGGGTCAGGCCGATAAACGGCTGTCAAGGCTGCCCGCGCAGGTGATGCTGCCCGCGGTCGCAGGGCTGCTGCTGGGTCTCATTGTGTCTTACTTTTTATCCGGCCTGGTATCGGGCATCATCATGATCCCGTGGATTGCGGGTATCATCAACGTGATCATCACCATTGTGTCCGTTTATCTCGGCATTTCCATACTGGTGCGCCACCGTCCCGATCTGCCGGCCGGTTTTTTCAGGCGCCACAGAGATGATAAGGATGATAAGCTGAAGGATGAGTCTGTCGCAAAGCCCAAGCTGCTCGATACGAGCGTGATCATCGACGGCAGGATCTTCGATATCTGCAACACAGGCATCATTGAAGGGGCGCTGATTATCCCCGAGTTCATTCTGGATGAGCTGCGGCATATCGCCGATTCCTCCGACGACCTGAAAAGAAACCGCGGACGCAGGGGCCTTGACGTGCTAAAACGCATACAGACCGAGCTTAACATGCCCGTCAAGATCGTTCATGCGGAGATCGACGAGGCCAGCGACGCGGATGCGAAGCTGCTGAACCTCGCGAAGAAGATGGACGGCATCGTGGTGACCAACGATTATAATCTCAATAAGGTCGCGGCTGTTAAAAATGTGCCGGTTTTGAATATCAACGAGCTCAGCAACGCGGTGAAGCCCGTCGTGCTGCCCGGCGAAGAAATGAAGGTCTCCGTGGTCAAGGACGGCAAAGAACCGGGACAGGGCATCGCATATCTTGATGACGGGACGATGATCGTTGTGGAAGACGGCATCAGGGAGATCAATAAACAGTCCGCTGTGATCGTGACCAGCGTGATACAGACGGCGGCAGGCCGCATGATATTCGCGAGGCTTAAATAAAACAGCTGTATTTGCACTTAAAAAACAAAATCCCGTCCAAGCGGCGGGATTTTCTTTCGCTGTTAAACCTGGAACGAGGCATATCCTTCGTCGTCAGGCAGACTTTCAAACTTCTCCAATATGGCCGTCTGAATCAGCGATCGTGCTGCCGAGTTAATCGGATGGGCAATGTCCTTATACTCGCCATTCGGTGTTCTCCGTGACGGCATCGCAATGAAATAGCCGTTTTGCCCTTCAATGATCTTCATGTCGTGTATGGCAAACATGTCGTCAAAAGTCACAGACACGACTGCCTTCAGTTTCCCCATGGTGTCAATTCGCCTGATACGAATGTCCGTGATCTCCATAAAGCAACCCCTCCTAAGCAGGTACAATTATGTAGAGGTAAAATTCGCCATTGGAGTCGGTTTTTCCTGCTTGTGACGCCACGAAATTATCATTTGTATCAAAAAAAGTCGTAAACCCCCCTGATTTCGTGCTTTTTTCTTATTGACATGGGCAGATTCACGTGCTCACTTCATGAATTCTTGCCACAAAGCCACCCTTTGGGCTATAATACAAGGCGAATGTAAAAGAGTAGGAGAAGGCAATGGCAAACGTTTATGATGTTTTGGTCGAAAGAGGTTTTTTAAAGCAGGTTACGCACGAAGGGTTAAAAGAGCTGCTGGAGAAGGAAAGCGTCACGTTTTATATCGGCTTTGACCCGACGGCGGACAGCCTGCATGTGGGGCACTATGTTCAGCTCATGGCCATGGCGCATATGCAGCGTGCGGGCCACCGGCCCATCGCGCTGATCGGCGGCGGCACCACGATGGTGGGCGACCCCTCCGGCAAATCGGATTTAAGAAAGATGCTTTCCAAGCAGGATATAGAGAACAACGCGGAGGCGTTTAAAATACAGATGCGGCGTTTCCTTGATTTCAGCGACGGCAAGGCGCAGATGATCAACAACGCTGATTGGCTTTTGCAGCTTAATTATATCGAGTTTCTGCGCGAAATCGGCGTGCATTTCTCGGTCAACCGCATGCTCACAGCCGAGTGCTACAAAAACCGCATGGAAAAGGGCCTCACGTTCCTCGAATTCAACTATATGCTCATGCAGGGCTACGATTTTCTTGTGCTCAATCAGAAATTCGGCTGCAAGCTGCAGCTTGGCGGCGACGACCAGTGGTCGAACATACTCGCGGGCGCGAACCTTATACGCAAAAAGGAACGCAAGGAAGCCTACGGCATGACGTTCACGCTGCTGCTCACAAGCGACGGGCGCAAAATGGGCAAGACTGAAAAGGGCGCGGTGTGGCTCAATCCCGAAAAAACGTCGCCTTATGAATTCTATCAATACTGGCGCAACATCGCCGACAGCGATGTGGAAAAGTGCCTCTCGCTGCTCACCTTCCTGCCGATGGACGAGATCAGGGAGCTTTGCAGCCATAGTGATGAGCGCATCAACAACGCAAAGGTGAAGCTCGCGCACGAAGTGACCAAACAGGTGCACGGGCAGGAAGAAGCCGATAAGGCCAAAGCGGCGGCCGAGGCGCTCTTTGAAGGCGGCGGCGAGGGCGGCAGCATACCCGAAACGGTGGTTGACGCCATTGATGATCTGCTGCTTGTGGATATGCTGCAGACGTGCGGCCTTACGGCATCGCGCGGCGAAGGCCGTCGGCTCATCGCGCAGGGCGGCATCTCGATCAACGGCAGCAAGGTCACCGACGAGTTTATGCCGGTATCGGCGGATTGCTTTGAAAATGGCGAAATGCTGATCAAAAAGGGCAAGAAGATTTATCATAAAGCTGTGCTGAAGGGCTGAACGAATGTCTGTTGAGATGGAAATCAGCCCGTGCTCGAATATCGTACTGCTGACGCGCATGTACAAAGAGCTGGCCGAGGATGAAAAAAGCGATACGCCTCAAACGGACGAGCAGTACCGTCAGTGTATGGAAGGCTTTTTAAGGCGCGGTGACCGCGCGTTTGCTTTCCTGACCGGCAGAACCGTTGTGGGCTATGCGCTCGTGATCACCGACCGCAAGCCTTATCATCTGCGCCACTTTTATATCAGCCGCAGCAAACGCCGCAAGGGATACGGAAGCACCGCCTTTTATAAGCTGCTGCAAACGCTGGATACCGACACCGTCGATCTTGATGTGTTTGTGTGGAACGAGTGCGGCGTTGCGTTCTGGCACTCGCTCGGGTTTGAGCCAAGAGCCCATCTGATGCGGCTCAAAAATTCGCCCGTATGATCACGGTCGGGCAGGAAAAAGAGACCACTCTCGTCATCAAAAAATCCCGGTTCATCGGATATGTCTGCCGCGTAGAGACCGAAACGGAAGCGCAGGCCGTCATCGAGCGGAGAAAGAAGCTGCATTATGACGCGCGGCACAATTGCAGCGCCTGGCTGCTTGAAAACGGCGCGATGCGTTACAGCGACGACGGAGAGCCTCAGGGCACAGCGGGCTTGCCGATGCTCGAGGTGCTTAAAAAATCAGGGCTGCAAAACGTGATCGCCGTTTGCACGCGTTACTTCGGCGGCACGCTGCTCGGCGCGGGCGGGCTCGTGCGCGCATATACGCAGAGCATCGCGCAGACGCTCGGCGAAACGCCGAAGGTGGAGCTCGTCCCCTGCAGCGTCTATCTCTGCGATTTTGACTTTGCCGTTTTCTCGCGCGTTCAGATGCCGCTGCTCAACGCAGGCTGCCAGTTTGACGATATCATATACGCAGAGACCGTTAAGGCCACGATCAGCGTGGTCAGCGGAAACGAAGACGCCTTTTTAAAGCTGATTCGCAGCCTCACTCAAGGGCAGTGCGCTCCCAGGCTCATCGGTCAGAAGCGCATGCCCGTTGACGTTTAGCGGTCTTCGTCGAGCTTCTGAAGCTCCCGCATGCGCCGCAAAAGCATATCCACAATACGCTTTTCCTCCTGCCGCCCGTTCGCCGGGTCGTAACGCACGCTCTCTCCGATGCGCAGCACGCGCGACCGGTGGCTGGCATACACCGGATAAAACGTCACACATTCCTTTGCGCGCTTGTAATAAAGCCGCCCGAGATTGGCAAAACCGCGGTAAAAATCGCTGATCTGTTCACTGTCCGTATACCGTTCCTCGGGATTTTCGGGGAAAAGCAGTATGCTGTCGCCCGACTGCAGGCACTCGATGGACAGCTCAAACGTTTTGATCACGTTCTTTGCCGTACCGCGATACACAGGGATCGGTTCAAAAGAGCTCAGCGCCCACACCACAACCGGGCTTAGCGCTTTGGCGATCGCTTTGCGCAGCCAGACGGGCAGCCAGCGGATGCGGCTAAAGGTGCCCTCATACATATGCGCCGTAATCTGCGCCTTGTCGATCATCTTATCGAGTATCCACGGCCGCATGTCATACGGCAGAAAGACGACCGCCGCGATGGGCCCGTAAACCTCGCGGTGATTGAACACAAATATACCGGGCAGGTGATCCACGTTCTCTTTGCCCGTCACCGTGTGAAACATCACGGGCTTGAGCAGCATACGGATCACATGCACGCCAATACGCTTCTTGTATTTTTTGATCAGCACATTTTTAAGCCGCTTTTCCATCACCGGATTGTCCTGCCCCGTCTCCTTGCTGCGCACATAGGCCTTGAGTCGGCGGTTGTACTTCTTTGTGAGCGGCTGCCGCAGAGAATATGCAAGCGAAGCGATCAGAAAGGCCGTGGGGATGGCAACAAGGCTGCTGCCGATCTGCGGCGCCAGCGCGATATAGTCATCAAAGTCCATGGAATAGATCAACGGATCGGAAATCAGCACGCTCAGCACAGCCAGTATGATCACTTCCGAAATGACCGCGGTCCAATGCTCCTGACGCTGCGTTCTTTGATTGAGCGCCGCCGCGTTGACATCGCTGTTCTGCAGCTTGACCACCAACAGTATGTCCTCGCGCAGGTCCATCGAAGCGGTCATCTGGAGCATAAGCCCAAAAAGCAGCATCAGCGTCTGCAGAGAAATCGCGAGCCCTCCCCCGTACCAGCTGTCCCTGAACACATACACCGCGAATATCGCAATGCCCGTCCCCAGCACAAACGCCGCGTTTTTGCCGATCTTCTTCACGAGCGACTTCCTCACGAATCTGTAAGTCCAGAGGAATATCAGGCCGCACACAAGCGTCATCAGCGCAAATATCACGAACACATCGAGCGAGAAGCTCTTTTTATGCGTGAGCATCACATAAAGCACATACGTAAACATAAACGCGTTGAGCGCCACACCCGAAGTGACCGCCATGCCGTCAAACAGCCGCGCGCTCGCGACCTGCCCGAAATCCAGCTCCAACGCATCCGGCTTTGGATATTCGGACGCATAGCTGCCGAACGTTCGCTGTCTGAAATAATCGAGCGCCATCCCGATCGCCAGCGGCGAGAGCAGCAGCCAGGCTTCAATGCCCGACAGCCCGATCAGCACACAGGTTATCGCAATGCACAAAGCTGCGCCGCACGTTAACGTGATGAGACGGGCGCGGTCCGTCAGTCTCCCGAGCCGCTTTAAGCTGCGCAGCACAGCCGACTGAGATTCCATAGCGATCAAAGGCAGTATGATGATAAATATCGCATAAACGGTATGCGAATACCGGTAAAGAAACGGATACAGCACAAAAATATAGGCTGACGTGAGCACAAAAAATACGATCAGCGCCAGCTTGAGTATTTTAAGCCAGAACAGATCGTATGTGGTCTTTATGGTAAACTTTAACATCCTGGCCAACGCCGAAAGCGATATGGTCAGCGCAGCTCCGTAAAGTATATTCATCTCATAGCGCTGCGCCACGGCCATTGAATAGAAACAGAAGAAGATATAAACGGCTTTGTTGAAAAGCCGTTCTTTATCGACCAGTGAAGCGTTTTCCGTCATTTTACGAGATTCTTAGAATCCCCCTCTCTTGGGCGCGAAATTGTAGCCTTCCTTATCCCATATGCCCAGCCACCCTTTGAGCTTCTCCAAAAAAGCATCGTTGGTCTGTGTTTTGGCAAGCATGCCGATCAGCTGTTCCGTCACCTCGGACGTGTTGCCGTTCGCCATCACCTTGCGGATAGCCCAAATGCCTTCGAGCTCCTTCTTGGAAAGCAGCAGCTCCTCACGGCGCGTGCTCGATTTATTGAGATCGATCGCAGGGAATATGCGCTTCTCAGACAGCTTCCTGTCGAGGTGGATTTCCATGTTGCCGGTGCCTTTGAACTCCTCATAGATGATCTCATCCATGCGCGAGCCCGTATCGATCAGCGCCGTCGCGATGATGGTCAGGCTGCCGCCGAATTCGATATTTCTCGCGGCGCCGAAAAAGCGCTTGGGTTTATAAAGCGAACCCGGATCAAGGCCGCCCGACAGCGTGCGGCCCGTGGGCGGAATAATGAGGTTGTAGGCGCGCGCGAGACGCGTGATGCTGTCGAGCAGCACGACCACATCCTTGCCCTGTTCCACAAGGCGCTTGGCGCGCTCGATGACCATTTCAGACACGCGCGTATGATTTTCGGGCTTTTCATCGAATGTGGAATACACAACCTCGCCCTTTATGGACCGCTGCATATCCGTCACTTCTTCGGGACGTTCGTCGATCAGCAGCACGATGAGGTTCACATCGGGATAATTCGCCGTGATGCTGTTGGCGATTTTTTTAAGCATGATGGTTTTACCTGCTTTAGGCGGCGAGACCACGAGCCCTCTTTGCCCTTTGCCGATCGGGGATATCAGATCAATCAGGCGGATCGCGAGGTCGCGCATGGCATCGGGGCGCTCAAGCGTCAGGCGATGGTCGGGATGGATCGGCGTTAAGTCTTCAAACGGACGCCGCGTCAGGCATTTTTCCACCGTATCGTCGTTGACCTGTTCAATATAGAGCAGCGCGTTTAATTTCTCGGCATCCTTGGCCGGGCGCGTTTTGCCCTTCACCTTATCGCCTGTTTTGAGGTTGAATTTGCGAATCTGCGCCATTGACACATACACGTCTTTGTTGCCGGGCAGATAGTTCTCGCTGCGCAGGAAGCCGTAGCCTTCGGGCAGCACCTCGAGTATGCCCATCGCATCGCCGCAGTCACCCTTGTTTAACAGCTCGTTAACGGCATCGTTGCCCATGACGTATTCAATGATCTTTTTCTCTTCGCCTTGCGACGGACGCTCGATTTCCGGTCTCCTGTCCGTTTCTTCTCGCTCCCGCCGCTCAATTACATCCTGCTGGTATGACGGGATGTCATCAGTATCGTATGAATCATCAGCCGGTTCATAGTCTTCACCGTCTTCATAGACATCTTCCGCAGGTTCGTCATACGCATTGTATTCTTTGTTTTCCATATTTCTTGCGCGCCTGTCAAGCTCGTAAAGCATATCCAAAAGCTCACCCTTGCGATACTTCGTGACAGATTTGATGCCAGCCATTTTTGCGATTTCGCGCAAGTCCATTAAACTTTTTTCTTTTAACAAACTGATGTCCAAATGCGAATCTCCTTTTAAATATATAAAAATGAAAATACCGGACAAAGTAAAACGCATACCCGACAATTTATTTATGTCAAATTGGGAATAAATACGTACTTAAAGAAATTCCAGCCCTTCTAGACCAAAATCATTATATATTCGGGTTTATCATCTTGTCAATACTCCCCCGCTTCATCGGACAAGAATACTCATAATAACCGATTTTCAGACAAAAATAGTGGGATAACAGACAATTTTTTGCCCCGAAATTCTTTCGCACATATTTCAGCCGGACCAAAGACATAATAATGGAAGCTAGGAGGATTGAAATGAGCGCCAGAGGCAGGCAGACGATTCACTGCAGCGTTGCGTCATGCAAAAACCACAGCCCAAGCGATTATTGTCTGCTTGACTGCATTCAGGTCAGTCCGCTGACAAGCACAGCCGATTCTTCGGAGGAGAGCATGTGCGACAGCTTTGAACGAAAGGATAACTAACCATGAAATCGTTAAAATGTCAGGCCACCGATTGCGTATACAATGCGCAGGAGAAGTGCGGCGCCAATATGATACTCGTCAGCAACACTTCTCAGGAAACGTACTGCGACACTTATACCAAGGAAAATACGTTTGTAGCCGCTTCCGTGATCCCGACGGATATGGAGTTCGGCAGTGAGCTTGATGATCATGCCCCGCGAATCTCCTGCAACGTCACCCAGTGCACATTCAACAAATCGTTCCACTGCCGCGCCACGAAGGTGGAAATCGACGATGCGCACGATTCGGTGATATGCAACTGTCTCACATACCGTCCCAAGTGAGCAGCTACTGAAAGTCTTTGAAGAAGAGAAAACCACAGCTATTGCTGTGGTTTTTCTCTCGCCTTTTCGGATAGAAACTAATGTCAGGGGAATGGTTTGGATGCTGCAGATTGGTTTGTGTCTTTCCTTTTCCGCCCACGTCGTGTGAATATGGTGTGATTGTGGTTCGAATAGCCTGCATTAAGCAGGCGGATTGTAATTTTAGTGCGTCTGTTTGATATTTCTCCCCATTTATTCAACCCTGCGAATCAGGGCTAGGCGCAAATAAAAAAACTTTCAATCTTCGGCGGCCGGGCTGTCATATCGAAACGATTTAGACCCCTTAGCTTTGCGTCCCCGGTTTTCACCGGGTTTGCCTTTATCGGCTCAAAAGCCAATATCAAACATTCAGTTTTTGTCATTATATCATATTGTGTACATAATACAATACTTTTCGACAAAAATTATGAGTATTTGCGCAGCATTTTCGCTGCGCAAATACCCTTTTTAAACTCACGGGCTCAGTATTTTCCGAAGCCGCCCTCTGCGAGCTCAATATGCCGCGCGATCTTTGGCTTCTCCGCACGCGGCTTGGCTTCGCCCAAGAAAGGGACACTCGCATCCTTGAGCGCGAATTTGCTCACCATGTCTTTGAGCATCGCGGCCTGGCTCGAAAGCTCCTCCGCCGCTGCCGCCGTTTGCTGCGACGTGGCCGAGTTGGTCTGCACCACCTGAGACATCTGCTCGATGCCCATATTCACCTGGCCGACCGCCGACGCCTGCTGGTTCGACGCCTCTGCGATTTCATCCACCAGCCCCACGGCTTTCTCCACCACACGAACGATGAGCCCCAGCGCCTCCGCCGTCTCATCCGCAAGCTTTGTGCCCGCATCGGCCTTTCTGATTGACCCTTCTATGAGTTCCGTCGTTTCCTTGGCCGCAGCTGCGCTGCGGGCCGCAAGGCTCCTGACTTCCTCAGCGACCACCGCAAAGCCCTTACCGTGTATGCCTGCCCTCGCCGCCTCCACGGCCGCATTCAATGCGAGGATATTGGTCTGGAATGCGATATCGTCGATCACCTTGATGATTTTTGAAATGTCCGCGGATGATTCGTTAATCTGCAGCATGGCCTGCTGCAAAGACTTCATCCGCTCGTTGCCCGAAACCGCGCTCTCTTTGGCCTGACCGGACATTTCGCTCGCTTTACCCGCGCTCAGCGCATTCTGCCGTGTCTGCGCCGCGATCTGTGTCACGGTCGCCGTCAGTTCTTCTATCGATGCCGCCTGCTCTGACGCGCCCTGTGAGATTGCCTGGCTGCCGTCCGACACCTGAGATGTGCCGGCGGCGACCTGCTGCGCCGCGGTGTTGATCTCACTCATCAGCTCATTGAGCGACGCCGC
Organism: Bacillota bacterium; assembly: GCA_023461435.1. Classification (GTDB taxonomy): domain Bacteria; phylum Bacillota; class Clostridia; order Christensenellales; family SZUA-584; genus SZUA-584. Next base: position 135,269 of record JAEYLC010000031.1, on the reverse strand, counting down.
GATGTCATTGATCGAATCCTTGAGCCTGATAAAATCGCCCACATATTCTGTTGTGATGCCGACGTCAAGATTGCCTTTTGCGATTTCTGAAAGAACGTCGGAGATCTCACGAATGTAGCCGCTGATCGTATTCATGCTGCCGTTCAGCGCATTTTTGATCACCGCGTGGTCGCCGCGGTAATCGCCCGTCACATGGACGCCGAGATTGCCCTTCGCGAGTTCTTCGAGCACCGCGCTCGCCTCGTTCACCGGCTCGATCACCGCGCTGAGCGTATTGTTGATACCCTCAATGATTTTCCTGTAATCGCCCTGATGAGCGCCGGCGTTCGCCCGTGTGGACAGCTTTCCGTCCACAGCCGCTTCGGTGAGGCTGTTTGTATCGGCCACCAGCGCCTGTATCGCATCGAGAATTTCCCTGAAGGAATCGAGCAACTGGCCCACTTCGTCTTTGGCATGGTATTTTAAGCGCTCGATATTCGTGTCGCCGACCGCAAGCCGTTTGGCCGCATCTGTGAGATGCCGCACCGGCTTGCTGATCATGCGTGATATAGTAATACCCATTATGACAGCCAGAACAATCGACGCCCCCGAAACAACAATCAACGTCATTGTTGTGGATGATTCGTTTTTTTGCTGCGCATCCATCAATTCATTCGCTATTTCCACGTTTGACGCCACAGCGTTTTCCACCGCGGTTGTCGCGTCCGTGATGATGACCGCGGAGCTGTCTGCCTTGAGCAATTCGAAGGCTTTGTTAAAATCGCCCTCAACGCCTGCGCTGATGATCTGATCCCGAATATCCCGGAATGCATTGATCTTCTTTTCCAGATCGGCACACATCGCCTTTTCGTCTTCGGTCACGCAGGTGCTTTTAAAAAGCTCAAGATTGTTCATCAGTTCCGTATCGGACTCAGCCGCCATTTCCTGTGTTTTCAACGCGTTTTCAACATTCTCATCAATGACGATGTCTCTCAAAAACGAGCGTTCCGTCTGATACTCGCCGAACACATAACCCAAATACCCTTGGGAGTTGCCATAATTCACAAACAGATTCTGATAACTGGCATTTGCATCCGTCAATGACAACACACCCAATGTAGCAGTGACGCCCACCATAATGGCGATCACCAAAAAAGCGGATAACAGCTTCACTGAAATCCTCAAATTCCCAAACCACTTCATTTTCCATCTCCCTTTCATTTTCCTGCATTTCTATTCGCGCAAATCTACCCGTTGCAATTAAGATAAAATACCTTTAAGCTTTTACCTCCTTAATAAAAATTCCTGCTGAGCAATGGCTTAATAACTTACGATCGTTCGTCTCTATTGATATCGGATTTTTAACAGAAGTCTTAACAGGGCATGAAATGAAGAGATCAAATGAATTTAATATTAATCAATATACTTGTTGATACCGTGCCATATATTCTTCCAGAACGATTCAAACATATCTTTGCTATGCCCCATCGCGATCATCCAGTCAAAATATCCTTGAATGGAAAGCATATATGACAGGAAAAACGAACGGAAGGGTTCGGGGCGCGATAATTTATCATGCTTAGCCCTGACGATATTGTAGAGCCGGTCCCAGAGCTTTCTGTCAAAATGCCATTCCGGCTGGGATGTGATGGCAGGCGCTTCGGTTTCACCGTGAACCATAAACCCACGCTTCCATAGCAAAAGCCGATCTTTATATGAAAAAATCTCAATCAGGCATTCAAATATCCCTTTGAAGAGTGCCTCGACGGGCTCATTTTCCAGACGGTCAACAGCAATAAGCAGCTCCGACATGATGATTTTTGTTTGTTCGCGAAGTATGAGCGCATATAACTCCTGCTTTCCGGTAAAATGGGAATACAGCGACTGTTTTTTTAAGCCGACGGCCTGAGCGATCTCCTGCATAGAGGTAGATTCATAACCCTTTGTCGCAAAAAGATGGAAAGCCGCCTGTTTGATGTCATCATTATTTGCCATATAACCCCTCCTCACTTTGTTGATTGTATACTATACCCGCATCAGTTTTCAATAAAACAGCGAAAGCCGGTGAAAGTCCATTGCTGCCTTCATCGGCTTTCTCAATACTCAAGTTTTTAAAGCTGGCCTCAGTACTTTCCGAAATCGCCTTCGCTTGAATTTATGGGCTCGGGCTTTGTATTGTCGGTGCCCGGCTCCAAAGCCGACGCATCGGCTTGATTGAGCATAAACTCGCTCACCATACCCTTCAGCATCGCGGCCTGGCTGGAAAGCTCCTGCGCGGCGGCAGCCGCTTCCTGCGCTGTGGCCGAGTTGGTCTGCACCACCTTCGACATCTGCTCGATGCCCATATTCACCTGACCGACAGCCGTGGCCTGCTGATTCGACGCTTCCGCGATCTCACGCACCAGCTCAACCGCCTTGCCGACAACATCAACGATGTGTGAAAGCGCCTCCGCCGTCTCGTCGGCGATTTTTGTGCCGACCTCCGTTTTCTTGATCGACCCTTCGATGAGATCCGTCGTTTCTCTGGCCGCGCTGGCGCTGCGTGCGGCTAAATTCCTCACCTCTTCGGCCACCACCGCAAAGCCCTTGCCGTGTATGCCCGCTCTCGCCGCTTCCACCGCCGCATTGAGCGCCAGAATGTTGGTCTGAAACGCAATATCGTCGATCACCTTGATGATCTTCGAAATGTTCGCCGAAGATTCGTTGATGTCGATCATCGCCTGCTGGAGCGCCCTCATCTGATCGTTCCCCTTGAGCGCCTGTTCCTTGGCCTGTTCAGACATTTCATTTGCCTTATTCGCACTTAACGCATTCTGCCTCGTCTGCGACGCGATTTGCGTGACCGTGGACGTCAGCTCATCGATCGAGGCCGCCTGTTCCGTCGCGCCCTGCGATATCGCCTGACTGCCGTCAGACACCTGCGTGGTGCCCGCAGCCACCTGCTGCGCTGCGAGATCAACGTCGGCGAGAAGGGCCTGCATCTCTTTGGCCTGCTTCTCCCCTTTTCTCATGGCGTCTTTTATATCCGTCAAATCTTTGATAATCTCAAGCGCACCGATCACTTCACCGTTCTGTATCGACGGGACGCCGATATAGAGTATTTCTTTCACGGCATCCTCACTTGGGCGCGCAAACGTTTCTCCCTGCTTTGCAGCCTTGGTCTGCATGGCGCGGGCACTTGCACATCTTTCCGTTTTGCAGTCGTCCGTTTTAAGCACCTCGTAGCACTTTTTGCCGATCAGTTCATGCCGGCCTTTTCCCGTCATCTCCGCGCCGCTGTCGTTGATGTATTCTATCTCGAATTCAGTATTGATCTTTAGAAGAGGGCTGGGCATTTTATCGATCTCATTCACGAAGGCATCCACAATCGTATTGACGCCGTCTATCACTTCCCGGTACGCCCCGTTATGTTTTTCGGCATCAATCCGGTTAAAATACTGTCCGTGAAACACGTCCTCGGCCTGCAGCTTGATACCGGAAATCAAAGCCAGCACCGATTTTAAAACCGTCTGGAAAGACCTGATAAGATCTCCCACTTCGTCCTTGACATCATACTGAACGATATCAACATCCATATCACCGTCTGCCACCTTCTTTGCCGCTTTGGACAGATAGGCGATCGGCTTGCTGATAACGCGCGATATAATAAGCGCGGACAGTATGGAAAGCACCACCCCTGCTGCAGCCAAGATGATCAATATGGTATTCATTGAAAATTCAGACGTTTGACCTAAATACCCGAGTACACCGATCGCAATGAGAACCAGAGCAATCAGCAAATAACCTGAAATGATTTTCGTCGTGATCTTTCGATTTCGAAACCAGCGCATGATATCTTCTCCTTCATTTTCATACTTGTTTTATGAAAAATAAAAAAACACTTTCTCCAAAATCCAAAAGCCGGAATTTGGTCAAATGTTTTTAGCTTCTGATGAATCGAAAGTCCGCTCAATTTAATACCTGTCACTTCCCGCATACAATATAACCCATAGTAATTATCGGATATTTCAACGGAAACTTGAATGCTAAGGCTTGATTTGATTGAATATCTTTTCATTTCGGCGGATTGTAACCTGATAGAGCAGATTTAGCAAGAGAAAAAGGGCTGCATTTTTTGCAGCCCCCTCCTTGTCAGTACTTCCCGAACTCACCATTATTAAGTTCAATCATTTCCGGCCTTGCCTGGCCTTTTGGCTCCTTGTCTGCCGAAATCAGTTTTTTTACGGCGGCTTTGGCTTCTTTGAGCTTGAATTTGCCCACCATTTCTTTGAGCATCACAGCCTGTCCCGAAAGCTCCTCCGCCGCAGCGGCCGCTTCCTGTGACGTAGCCGAGTTCGTCTGCACCACCTGCGACATCTGCTCGATACCCCTGTTCACCTCTCCGATCGCGCTCGCCTGCTGATTGGACGCGCTCGAAATTTGGCCCACCAGTTCCACCGCTTTTCCGACGCTTTCGACGATAAGGGACAGCGCATGTGCGGTTTCATCAGCGATCTTTGTGCCGACATCGGTCTTTTTGATTGAGCCCTCAATGAGCTCTGTGGTCTCTTTGGCTGCCGCCGCGCTGCGTGCGGCCAGATTCCTGACCTCTTCGGCGACCACCGCAAAGCCTTTGCCATGGATGCCCGCTCTGGCCGCCTCCACCGCCGCGTTGAGCGCGAGTATGTTGGTCTGGAACGCGATGTCGTCGATGACCTTGATAATCTTTGAGATATTCGCCGACGACTCGTTGATATCGAGCATTGCCTGCTGGAGCGCCTTCATTTGGTCATTGCCCTGTACGGCGCTCTCCTTTGCCTCCTCTGACATCTCGTTGGCTTTTCCCGCACCGACCGCGTTTTGCCTTGTCTGAGCTGCGATTTCGGTCACGGTCGATGTCAGTTCCTCTATCGAAGCCGCCTGTTCGGTCGCGCCCTGTGAAATCGCCTGGCTGCCGTCAGACACCTGAGACGTGCCGGCGGCCACCTGCTGGGCCGCAATGCTGATGTCCCCGAGCAGTTCATTCAAGGAAGCGATGATGCCGTTTATCGATTCCTTGAGCTCAACGAAGTCGCCTTTGTAATCCGATGTGATGCCGACATCCAGATTGCCGTCCGCCATTGCCCCCAGCACATCGGATATCTCACGGATATAGCCGCTGATCGCGTTGATGCTGCTGTTAAGGGCGTTCTTAATCACGGCGTGATCGCCCTGATAATCGCCCGTCACGTTCACATTCAGATTGCCCTTTGCCATCTCCTCGAGCACCGCGCTCGCTTCATTGACCGGCTCTATAACCGCGTCCAGCGTGCTGTTGATCCCCTCCACGATTTTCCGGTAGTCGCCCTGATGCCTGCCGGCATCCGCCCGCGTGGAAAGCTTTCCGGCCACAGCCGCTTCCGTCAGGGCATTGGTATCGGCCACAAGCGCCTGTATCGCGTCGAGGATATCCCTGAAGGATTCGAGCAGCTCGCCCACTTCGTCCTTTGCGTGGTAATTGGTTCTCTTGACATCCGTATCCCCCGCAGCCAGCTGCTTGGCCACATCGTTAAGATGCCGCACCGGCTTGCTGATCAGCCGGGATATCACAACACCGAGCAGCACCGCAATGGCGACCGCCGCAATAACGATGGCAATCATAATCGTTTCTGTGGTCCCAGTACTCGCGTCCTGCGACGCCAGTATCTCCTGGCCGGCTGCAACGTCAGCATTGACAAAATCGTTGATACAGGTCTGTGCGTCCGTCACCGATTGCAGCGCCGCATCTTCCCGCATATATTGATAAGCGCCCTGATAATCGCCGCTCTGGCCAATCGAAACGATTTTATCCCTCACCTCAATATAGCTGTTAATATAAGTTTCCAGCTCGGCATAGCCTTGCTGCTCTTCTTCCGTGATGCATGTGTCCTTATACAGCTTCAGATTTTCCTTCATTGCATCGTCGGATGTTTTTATTTTTGCAACATACTCCTGCGTTTTGGCTTCATCCGCATCCAGTATGATGTCGCGATATAACGCCCGCTGCGTGTTAAACTCGCATGCGACATGCCCCAAATAGCCCTGAGAATTACCGTAATTGTTAAAAAGAGAATTGCTTTGAGCGCTGCTGTTTTCGAGCGCTACCAAACCGTAAGCGCCCACAAAGCCCGTTATCACCGCCAGAAGGAGAAACGCAATAATCAGCTTGACCGAAATCTTTAAGTTCCTATACCAATTCATTTTTGACCCCCTAATTTATTTCTTTTATTATTTTTGATTCTTCGTCGCTGAACAGCTTATCGCAGTCCAGCAACAGTTTGACCTCTCCGTTCACCTTCCCGATTCCGGAGAGATACCCATTGCCGCCGGCTATTTTGATTTGAGGCGCCGGCGCGATATCTTTGTCTTCAATCCCCAGCACTTCGGTGACGCTGTCTACAATCAGGCCGGCATTGAGATTCTCTGCCTCCACCACCACGATGCATGTCCTGTCTGTGTAATCCATGTCCTTTTTGTTGAGACGGCAACGCATATCGATCACCAGTATGATCCTGCCCCTCAGATTGATGATGCCTTTTAAATAATCGGGCGCCTCAGGAAGCGAACTGACAGCCTGCATGTTGATGATTTCTGTGACAAACCTTATCGGAATGCCATAAGCTTCTTTTCCGATCTGAAATTCCAGGTACTTCCCGCTTTGAGCATCTTCGTTTTCCATCATCTCATAGTGTTCCAATGTCATAGATTTCCTCCCTTTTTATTATAAGTGTCCGCGAAGCGTTGTGAGATCCGGCACCTCCCATTCCGTCCTTTGATTTGACAGCCGCTTATTAAAAATCCCGATATCCTTTTCATTTTCCAGAAAAATCAAAGCGATATCAGGATCAAATTGTGTTCCTGCGTGTTTTGCGATTTCCTCACAGGCATCTGCATGTGTTTTGGCTTCACGATAGGGCCTTTTGTGAGTGATGGCGTCATACGCATCACATACGGAGGTGACTCTTGCGATAAGAGGAATCGTATCCGAAGAAATTCCGTAAGGATATCCGCTGCCGTCCCATCGTTCGTGATGGAAAACGGCAGCGTCGAATATGCATTGTTTTAACGGCGGCTCCACATTGAGAACGTTTGGGTTCTTTTCGAAATATCCTTGAGCATACAGAGGATGCATGGTGATGGTCTCAAATTCTTCAAATGTCAGCGGCTCTTCTTTGCCAAGTATATCAGCCGGTATCCATGCCTTTCCTATATCGTGGTAAAAAGCGAAGTGCCCAAAAAGTGAAAATATTGTTTTTTGATCTTGATAATGCCTGCATCTTAAAAGAATGTGAAGCAGCGCATTTGTTAACCCGCCAACGCGCTGCATATGCCTGAGTTCTTCCATCGGAATAGACCGAATAACACCATCCAACCCCTGGCTAGAAAGAATATTAACCCCCATTTTGCTCTGCCTTTTCTGTCATGCTATGATAAGAATCCGTTCTGTGTATGATTGTCCAGATAAGATAAAACCAATTTGAACAGTTATTTTATTCTTTTATATTGATTTTTTGCCCACTTTGCCGCAGTATATCTTATACTGCGGCAAAAGGCTTAAATGGTGCTTTATATCAGGGCTGTTCCATTTTGTCAAAAGTGTCTGACGGCGTATTGCTCGTCTGAGAAATGTGTATGAGGCTCAGTTTTTCAATCGCTTTTTTCTTTTGCTCCATCAGTGAATGGGCATAGATATTCAGTGTGTTGGTGACCGAAGCGTGCCCCAACAGTTCACTGACCGTTTTGATGTCCACACCCATCTCAAGCGCGCGCGTTGCAAACGTATGCCGGATCGTGTGAAACTTGCGATAGTCAATATCAGCTCTTTTCAGAATGAGACGATAGTACTTCTGCAATGTACGGGTGTCCATCGGTATGGGCGCATTGGAAAGGACAAAACAATCCTCGCGATTTTTGGCAGACCCCTGATAGTGCCGCAGCATGGCCGAGAGAAAGACCGGCAAGGGAATCTGACGATTTGAACTTCGGTTTTTCGGTGAGCTCACATAAAGTATCGTTTTGTTGTCGCCGTCTCCGAAATTCTTTTTTCTTGAAAGCGTTCCGTTGATTGTGATCGTGTTTGCCGAAATATCGATATTGCTCCATTTGAGCGCCCCGATTTCCCCCAAACGCAGTCCGGTGTAGAAACAAAGCAGAATACACAGCGATTTTATATTGTTGTTCTTTAAAAGTATCCCTTCTATTCTTCTCTGCTCATCGTAGGAAAAAACTTGAACAATGTTTGTCTGCTTCTTGGGCAGCCTTAGAGATTCCAACAGTATCCTTTTATAATCTTCCTGCAGAATAGACCGCAAAGCCACCTTGAATATTGTCAGAATTTTATTCTGATAGGAATAAGAAAGCGACGGATTGTTGCTGATATAGGTCACAAAGCTCTCAAGCTCGGCCTTCGATATAGTTTTGGTCTTCGATTTCTCAAGGTAAGGATATACATATGTTTTTATGCAGTAATAATAATTCTCATATGTTGACAGCTTAACCCTTTTTGAACTCGCTTCCAGCCAACTTCCCAGCTGCTTCATGATATCCTGGCCCGGATCACTCTTGTCAGATTTTGAATAGTGAGCTTTGGAATCGTCCTCCTTGATCTTCGCATTTCTTTTTTCTTTGGCCTCGGTATAGGTTTTCCCATACACAGAAATATACTGTCCGTTACCTCCCTTAATTCTAGCCTCCCAGCGTCTGTCTTTTCTTTTGTATATGTTTTCACCCCGTTTGCTCATGTATGCCATCCCCCTTTTTGACGTTTTTTTTGACGACGCAAGTAGTATTATATGACCTTTTTCCACGGTCATTCAGGTTTTTTTCGACATTATCTGATATTTTTCAACAAATTATTCATTGATACTTGAAATTTTTTCTACTATTTTTTATAATATGGATACGACACAGTTATAATTAATGCCGCAGTATAAGATATACTGCGGCATTAATTTCCCTGTAATTGAGTACGTCAGCTCTTTTTTTATTCTTCATCATGCAATGCGGCAGACTGAAATTATTCTGGTGATTTTTTTCACACTGTTAAGTGGTGGTTAAGTCAATAGAATTATAGTGTTTTCAGCGAGGGTTGTCTTTTGTGAATAGGCTTGTCCCGGCCCTGACAACCCTCGTAAGCCCCCAAAAAGATGTATCTCATTAATTTCTTCATTTCTGGTTTTGTATACATTATTGTCAAAAAAACACCTCGAAAAATATTGTGATCCATAGTACAATATAGTGATTCGACCTCTTATTGTTAATAATCACTTTGCGAGGGCATTTGTTATGGACGACATTAAACACAGCCTGAACCTGGTTTCGCGCATCAAGGAAAACATCGGAAAGGTTATTGTCGGCAAGGAAAGCATTGTCGATATGATTTTGGCCGCACTTATCTGCAGCGGACATGTGCTCATTGAGGATGTTCCGGGCCTTGGAAAAACGACGCTCGTCTCCGCGCTCGCCCGGTCATTAAAATGCTCGTACCGCCGTATCCAGTTCACGCCCGATGTGCTTCCGTCCGACGTCACGGGTTACACGATATTCAATACACGAACAAGTGAACGGGATGTGATATTCGGCGGCGTGATGGCGCAGGTTGTGCTGGCTGATGAAATCAACCGCACCAGCCCCAAAACGCAGTCCAGCCTTCTTGAGGTGATGCAGGAAGCTCAGGTTACGATCGACAGTGTCAGCTATCCCGTTCCTCAGCCCTTCATCGTGCTGGCCACACAGAACCCCGTTGAGCATGTGGGCACATACCCGCTGCCCGAGGCGCAGCTTGACCGTTTTTTGTTCAAGCTGTCCATCGGTTATCCGAAAAAAGGCGAAGAGCTCGATATTTTAAAGCGCAACAAAGGAGAAAAGCCGCTCGATACCATTGAGCCTGTCGCAGCCGCGGAAGATATCATGCAGCTGCGCGCCTTCCATGCCGGCATCATCTGCGAAGACGCGGTCATGGATTACATTGTCTCAATTGCCGAAGCCACGCGCCATCACAGCCGCATCACTCTCGGCATCAGCCCGCGCGGCTCTCTTGCGCTGATGAACGCCGCAATGGCCCGAGCCATGCTGCAGGGCCGCAATTACACGCTGCCCGATGATGTTCAGACAATGGCCGTGCCCGTGCTTGCGCACCGGCTCGTGCTGAGCCTCGAGGCCGTGCAGGAAAACGACACGGCCGAGGATCTCGTGCAGTGGATTCTTCAATCCGTCAGAGTGCCCGGCGTATCATGAAGGCGATTAAATGGTCGTATTATGCCATCATGTTCATTTGCTTGATATTTGGCATGTACACGGGCCTTCGCATCTATTATATCGTTTTTTTGACGCAGCTCTTTGTCGTGCTCGCGATGATCATCATCAATTTCTGGACGTTTCGCTCATTTTCATACAAACAGGAGCTGTCGGATAAAATTCGCGTCAAGGGCGAAGAGACCTCTTTGTATCTTGAAATCGTCAACGAGCGTCCGGTTCCGCTGTCGCTCATCGAGGTTCATGTCCGCGTTGTGTCGCTGCGCGAAAATATCAACCTCCTGTTCAGCCTTGCCCCTTATTCGGGGCAGGTTTTTGAGCTGCCCGTGACCACGCCTTACAGGGGGCGCTACGGTATCGGAATGACCAAAATCAAGGTCACCGATATTTTCGGCCTTGTCACGATGTCCTTCGATATGCGGCGTTTTTCTTTTTACCGTATACCGGAGCTGACCGTGTTGCCCAGAGCCGACATTCCCGATTCTCTGCCCAGCCAGATGACCGACTCAAAGCTGCACCGCGCCACATATTTAAAACACGCCGAGCACGGAGACAGCGTCTCAGGCGCGCGTCTTTATCAAAACGGCGACCCGATTAAGCACATCAATTGGAAAAAATCCGCCCAGCTCGGCGAGCTGTACGTAAAACAATATGAGTATCCGGAGCGCAGTCATATCATACTTTTGATTGACACCGGGCTTCACGATATGAGCGGTGAGGAAGCCCTCATTTTCGCGGATACCGTCTGCGAATGCGCTGCGTGCATATCGCTCTACAGTCTGGCAAAAAACCAGGCCGTAAGCCTGTTCAGCGCCACCGGCTTAAGCACCACTTACCGGTGCGAATCCATATCCGGTTTTGATAATTTACGCCGCCATCTCGCGCTGCTTCCCTTTGAACAGACTTCGAAGCTGACAGACGTGATCAAAAGAGCCTATACCGAGGCGTCGGCAGCGAAATCTTTGTTTATTCTGACTCACGACCCCTCGCCGTCTTTAACTCAGATGATCCATTCGCTCTTTTCGGCCCAAACGGCGGTTTCGATGGTGTTGGTGGGAGGACAGAAAAACGGCACGCCGATTCCGGCTCTCAATGTGGAGCCGGGCGCTGACGCCGCTGCGAGGCTCAGCGGCATGCTTTTATGAGGAACGAGATGAAGTTTCTGAATTCGAAAAACGCAGAGCTGCTGGCGGATGCCTTTTGCAGTGTGCTGCTGGGCACAGCCATTTGCATTCTCCTTTTTCCTGTCTTTCGTATGGATGTGGGATGGGGCGAATGCCTGTTGTTTATGCTCGCGGATATCGTCCTGGTCGTCTTGTTTTCCCGCAAATGGTGGATACTGCCGTCATTTCTGGCATTGGCGGCCATTCTGGCCGTGTCCATTTCCTCGCTGCTGGAGACCAACAACGCGGTTCTGTCGTATATCGGCGGCTTTTTTCAATGGTGCGCAAGCGGGTATACGGATATTCTGCCCTATTCTGTTAACGGGAGCATGATCATCATCCATGCGGCTTATGTCCTGCCTGTGGCCGCGCTGATTTTCCTTTTTTTCCGCAGGCTATTTTTCTTTTATATACTCCCGCCCGCCGTGCTCGCGATGCTTATCACGGCGGTATTGAGTAAATCCGGCGCGCTGTGGCCCGTTTTGATCATGCTGCTGTTCGTGCTGTTTGTCTCCCTCGCCAAAATGCGCGGCAATAAAATCAGCAGTCGTGAGGGCAGCGGCATATCGAGCGCCATGCTGTCCGTTTCGGCGATCATACTGATGCCCGTGCTACTCGGCGTCGTGCTGATCGTTGCGCCGGAAAAGGACAACGACTGGCTGTGCAAACCGTTTGTCAACACCGTTCAGGATGTCGTCGATTTTCTGGGTTTCAACAAGTCTGCGTCTCCCGCGGACGGCTCGTTCAACATGGGGCTGACCGGTTTTTCTCCGCTGGAAAACAGGCTTGGCGGAGATATTGCCGTCAATAACGATATTGTTTTGAGGGTCAAGACAACCACACCCACCCGTTTGACCGGCGTTGTGTTCGACACCTACGACGGAACAAGCTGGTACGACTCTTTTTCCCGGCAGCGTCACAGATTCCAAAGCCTGCTTTGGAATGCGCCGAAAACAGATGCCTTCGGCCTTAATAAGCCAAGCGGCAGCCCCCGGATTCGGGAACTCTTCGGCAAAGTCACCGCACCTGCCGAATTTGCAATCACGAGCTCTGTGAAGGGGCGGACATTGTTTTTTGCGGGCCGGATCGCATCGATAAAAAGCGAGAACCCCGATACGGCCGATATATTCTTTAACAATCAATCCGAGTTGTTTACGATCGATGCGCAGCGTAAATTCGATTATTCACTCGATACCGTCGTGTTTGACACATCGGCGGCTGATTTTGACGACAATATGCTGGCGCTCGAACAGCTCACGTCACAAAATGCCGACCCGGCTCTGGAGGGCATCAAAAACGAATACCTGCCGCTGCCCGATACCCTGCCTCAATTGGTTTATGATACGGTCGGGGAAATCACCTCGGGCTGTCAAACGCCGTATGAAAAGGCTCTCGCGATAAGCGGCTGGCTTTCAAGCCATTGCGAATATACGCTGACCCCGGGCAATCCGCCTGAAGGCGAAGACTTCGTCGCTTCCTTCCTGCAGGAGAGACAAGGGTATTGCGTCTATTTCGCAAGCGCCATGACGGTGATGTCGCGCTGCGCCGGCTTGCCCGCGCGCTATGTGATTGGATTCGGCCTGAAAAAAAGCCCGTTCACAAAAGCGGCCGACTCGTATGTCGCGACCAACGCGATGGCCCATGCATGGACGGAGGTGTATTTTCAGGGGATCGGCTGGGTCCCCTTCGACGCGACGAGCTGGAATTTTAACGAGAACGCAGTCGTTGAGATGACGCAGCAGTCGTCCAACTTTGCACCGCCAATACCCACACCGGACGCCGACTCGATTTCGGATCTCGATGTGGATTCACTCAGAAACGAACGTATGCCGCAAGCGTTTCTGATCGTCCTGATCACGTTCGCAGGCCTGCTGGTATTGGCCGCCGTGTATATACTGATCCGTTATCTCATGCTTCAAAAGCGCGGCGCCGGGCTGCGGCTGCCCCGCAAATATACGAGCAACAATGACAGAATGGATCTGTATTATCGCAGAATACTGCATCAGGCCGCCTGTCTCGGTATACTGCTGACTCCGTCCGATACCATCACAAGCTTTGCCCGGCGCGTCGACGCAAGGCTGGGTGAACAAAAAATGACGCAAGCCAGTGCGCCCGTCATCCGTATGCGGTTTGGCCGGGAAGAACCCACGGCTGAAGATGTGAAGCGGCTCTCGGCATTCAGTGACGAGCTCGAACGGCGTCTCCGCCGCGAGCTTGGTCTTTTCGGTTATCTTTGGACCCGGATCATCAAATACAGGCGGCTCCCATAACGGAACTGTCAAGCGCGGCTGACCCTCCGGCTTTATTCGTTCAGATCCTCGATCGCGCGATCGAATTTGTCTTTGTCCACAGACAGCGCTTCATAGACCTCGGGAAAAAAGCTTTCCATGTTTTTCTCCAAAATAAAATCGTACGCGTACTTCTGAGCCAGATGCACCGACATCACGAGCTCCTTATTGATGATCCGCTTGTCAAAAGGCGTGTGGTGATAAAGCGCGCATTCGACGATCGGATACGGCAGATCCCACCAGCTCAACAGATACCCTCCCGCCTCGCAGTGCGTAAACCCCAGAATGTCGCGCTCCAGCTCGCTGTCGAAGCTTGATTCCTGAGCAGAGCGCTTTTTAATGGCCATATAATCGACGTGTCTGTGCTTGATCAGAAAGGCACAGCCGATGTTATGCAGCAGCCCGGCATTCCCCTCAATTTCCGATAACTTCTTTCGGAAGAACTTCTCATACAGGAAGACAAGCACCTTATTTGTATAAAAAGCATGGGTCCACTGATTGTCCATAATCGCAACGAGCCGCCCCGACACTTTAAAAGCGTCCATGATCGGCGTGGACAGCACGATATCGCGTATGGCTTTTAGCCCGAGGTATTTTATCGCCTCCATCACCGATCCGGTTTTCAGGCCGTAAAACGCCGAATTGGCGATATGAAGAATCTTTCCCGCCACCGTCTGGTCTGCCGTGATGGCTTTGGCCACAACGGCGATTTCCGCGTCCTGATCGATCTTCGACAGTATTTGGCTGTAGCTTGATTTGATCGTCGGAAGGTCTTCCGCGTTGTTGATCATCGAGAGCAGATTGCACTGCAGCAAATTTTCCGTCTCAAATAAATAACCGATCAGTTCGGCCAGCTCCTTGTTGTCCCACGGTTTAAACAAATAAGTGCGCGCAATGTTTTTAAGCAGCGCTTTCATCACAAGCTTTTCATCCGCGTACCCGCTCAGTATGATTCTGACCGTATTCGGATACAGCTCCTTCACGCGCGAAAGCAGCTCATACCCGTCCATACCGGGCATTCTCATGTCGCTGATCACGAGATCGATCGGCTGCCCTGCCATCAGTTCCAGGGCTTTGATGCCGTTATCTGCGGACACCACTTCATAGCATAAATTTTGCAGAACACGGCGCAAGGAATTGAGTATCGCCGTTTCGTCATCGACCACGAGTATCTTTTTCATCTTTTCTCCCGCCTATTTCACTGCCAGCGCAAACTTAAAGCATGTTCCCTCACCCGGGCTTGACTCCACATCAATGCTGCCGTCATGCTGTTTGCAAATGATATCATAGACGATACCGAGCCCCAGCCCGGTTCCCTGCCCCACCGGCTTCGTTGTAAAGAAAGGCTCAAATATCCGGCCTCTCACCTCCTCGGACATCCCGCATCCGTTGTCGGATATGCTGCAGAAGACTTGCTCGCCCTGTGAGTATGTTTTGATGGTAATCAGCCCTTTTTCATTCGCAAATTTTGCGCGAATGGCATGACACGCGTTGATGATGATATTCAAAAGCACCTGATTGATCTGTCCTCCGTTCGCATAAACGGGCGGAATATCCTGAAGCTCAAGGCCCACATCGCAATTGTATTTAATTTCGTTGTTGGCAACGAGCAGCGTCGTTTTGATCCCTTCATTGAGATCGTATGTGCTCTTGCCTTCCACAAGATTATTTCTCGAAAACCCTCTGAGCCCGTTGACAATGGCGGCAATGCGTTTTAAACCTTCGGTGATATCCGTCATCAGGTCCGGCATATCCGCAATTACCATGTCAATTTTACTCTCCTCCCAGATATCATCAAGATAACCACAGCATGCGCTGCCGGACTGCTGCTCTTTCATCCGGCGGTGCATCTGCGTCAGTACGCGTTCATACCGCTGGACGTATATTTTGAGCATATCGGCGTTGCCGCTCACATATCCGAGAGGGTTGTTGATTTCATGCGCCACACCGGCCGCAAGCTGCCCGATGGCCGCCAGCCGCTCTTGCTGAACCATTTGCAGTTGCGTGCTTTTGAGCATCTCCAGAGCTTCCTGCAGCTCACGGTTCTGCTCGTTGAGCTTTCGTTCGAGTTTTCTTTGCAAAGTGATGTCTTCACGGGCATCGATAAATGAATTGAAGAGCATTTCCAATTCACCGATTTCATCTTCGGATTTCACGTCGAGCCGCTTCCACGCAATAACCTTTCCCTCCTGAAGATCGCTGAAAGCACGGATAATCGTCTTAATCGGGAAAATGATTTTTCTGCGTGCGAAGCGCTGATATAAAATAAACTGCAGTACAGATATGGTCATCAGCGCCGCAAAAACGATGATCACCATAGTTATATTTTGCTGAATACTTGCCGCCTGATCTTTGCCAATGGCGCTCAGAATAAAAATCGTGATAATACCGAATATGAGCAGCGGCACAATTCCGAGCGAAAGCATCAGCAATACGCTCTTGCCTTTCAAGCTCTTTTTAATGCTTTGAACAAAAAAGATCCTTTTCAATATATCCATACCCTCAAAATTGCCCTTTGCCGAATATGAGTTGCCTCAGGCATTTCACCGCCGCACGGCTCATCTATGGCGCTTGCATCCGGCGTTATCTTTTTTTAAATATCAAAAAGACATGCCCATGCTGTTCCATCACCGATTGCGTATTCGACATTCCGGCTTATTTTACAGTCAGGCGAGTCTTTCTTGAATCTGGTTATATATACGATCGATTTTTGCGTTTGAAACTTAATGTTGTTATGGGTTCGGTCGTTATATCTATATCAGGGTTTTGAGTGTGCTGACCACATTGTCTTCCTTAAACGGCTTAACGATGAAACCTCTCGCGCCGCTGCTGACTGCCTCAATCACCTTGTCCTGCCACCCAAGCGCGGTAATCATCACCACATTGGGCCGCCGTTCAAGCTTCTTCATCTCATTCAGACACGTAATGCCGTCCATTTCCGGCATTGTGATATCGAGCGTCACGATATCCGGGGAAAGCGATTGAATCTTCATCATGGCCGCTTTTCCGTTTTCCGCTTCACCGACAACCTCAAAATCATTCTTCTCAAGCATGAGTCTTAAAGACTTCCTGATAAATGCCGCATCGTCCACGATCAATACCTTTTTCATCTGTTCTACCTCTGTTGGAATGTTTATGCATCAGCCAATAGCTTGCTTTTATCCCGGCTGTCCTGTTCATACCGCTCAAAAAAGCTTTTCACGCTCGTCACAATTTCGCTTTGACTGAACGGCTTTGAAATCACTTCCTGAGCCCCCAGCTCGAACGCTTTAGCCTTCTGATCCCAACCCGTTCGCTCTGTGAACAATATCACAGGAAGATATCCGCCTTTTTTTTCATCCTGAAGCCTTTCGAGAATATCAAAGCCGCTTATGCAGGACATATCGATGTCCATGAGCAGCAGATCCGGCCGAGAGCTTTTGTATATATCCACAACCTTTTCGGGATCGGTTAAAGAAAGGATATTGTGATAGCTGTTGACCTGCAGTATCCTCTCAATCAGTCTGACATAGTGGGAATTATCATCCACCACCATAATCTTCCGTTGTGAAAAATCCGCCTGATTCATGCACTCGGTTTCCTAAAACACATATTGTTTTCTTCTGCCATTACATTAACGGTTTTCACTTAACAATCAATTAACATATTAAAACTTTTTCGAACAACCTGTTTTCCCGCAGAAATCCGGGCAGTGTTTTTGAAGGTAATTTTAACTTGGCCGCCGCAAAATTACCTGAATATAAAAAAAAGCACTCTGTCCATAAGTTTATTATGGACAGAGCCGAGGAACTCCTCAGATGTCTAAATCTTAAATCTATGAAAAATGAACAACCATTCAATCCTGTTTCTGCCCGTAATACGCGTTTTTGCCGTGCTTTCGCAGAAAATGCTTATCAAGCAGCGCCTGCTGGATATCAGCCTTGGGGTTAATGTCTGTCGCGATATAGGCCATCTCCGCCACGTATTCCATCACCACCGCGTTCTCCACCGCTTTTGCGCACGATATCCCCCAGCTGAACGGCCCGTGGTTCGCCACGATCACCGCGCCCACCTGCAATGGGTCGATACCGCGCTGTTTGAACGTCTCGATGATCACGGCGCCCGTCTCTTTTTCGTACTCTCCATTGATTTGGGCGTCCGTCATTCGCCTCGTGCACGGAATATCGCCGTAGAAGTTATCCGCGTGTGTGGTGCCGAGCGCCGGTATGTCCCGGCCGGCCTGCGCCCAGCTCGTTGCCCACTTCGAATGCGTGTGCACAACCGCCTTCACGCCCGCAAACGCTTTATACAGTTCAACATGCGTCGGCGTATCGGAGGAGGGATTCAGCGTCCCTTCGACTCTTTTGCCATCAAGATCGACCACGACCATATCGTCCGCAGTCATCGTCTCATAGCTCACGCCGCTCGGCTTGATCACCACGAGCCCCGTCTCATCATCATAGGCGCTCACATTTCCCCATGTGAGCAGCACCAGCCCATATTTCACAAGGTCCAGATTGGCCTTCAGCACTTCCTTCTTCAATGTTTCCAGCATATTATGCTTCACATGCCCAAATGCAGCTTTGTTTGCAGTCGGATAAACCGGCGGCAATCCAAAACCAAAAGGCTATGGCTCCTTCTCTTAATAATGCGGTTATTGCTTATGCTCAGGCATGAAACACTTGCGCCGCCTTGCGCTGCACATCAAGTCCGGCCTCATACCGTTTGATAAACGCCTTATATCCTTCGACGTCCGCAGCGTCCGGCTCCACAGTGGTGCATTCGCTGCCCGCGAACACGCGATTGCTCAGGTAATCAGGCAGCGTTTCACGCTGCTTATTCATCATATACGCCGCGAGTATCGCCATACCCCACGGCCCACCCTCACCGGCTGTGGACATGACGGTGACCGGCGCGCCCATCGCCGCGGCCATGATCCGAAGGCCCACATTCGCGTCCTTGAAGAACCCGCCGTGGCCTGTGATCGAATCGAGAGCGGCTCCCTCGTCTTCAAGCAGTATCTTCATGCCGATGCTCAGCGATGCAAGCGACGAATAAAGATGCGTCCGCATGAAATTCGCAAGATTAAACGACGCGTCGGGCGTGCGCATAAACAGCGGACGTCCTTCTTCGAGCCCTGTCACATGCTCGCCTGAAATATAGTTGTAAGAAAGCAGACCGCCGCAGTCCGCGTCGCCGCTGAGCGCCTTGTTCAGCAGCTTATTGTAGAGTGTTTTGGTATCAAACGCCGCGCCGAGCAGCTCGCCCGCTTCGCCGAGCAGCTTCACCCAGGCATCGAGATCCCCGAGGCAGTTGTTGCAGTGCACCATCGCGACCGGATCGCCGGAGGGCGTCGTCACCATATCGACCTCTTCATGCACCTGTCTCAGCGCTTTTTCCAGCACGATCATCGCGAACACGCTGGTGCCCGCGCTGATGTTGCCCGTGCGCTGCCGCACGCTGTTCGTCGCGACCATGCCGGTGCCCGCGTCGCCCTCGGGCGGGCACATCGGTATCCCGGCTTTCAGCGTCCCCGTCGGGTCGAGCAGCCTTGCTCCCGCTTCGGAGAGCGTCCCTGCGTTTTCGCCCGCGGGCAGAATCTTCGGCAGAATGTCCTTGAGCTTCCATAAAAACGGCTGCGTCAGCTGATCGAACTTATCCATCATACCGGCGTCATACTCACGCGTGGCGTCGCTCAGGGGGAACATGCCCGACGCGTCGCCGATTCCGAGCACCTTTTTGCCCGTCAGCTGCCAGTGGATATATCCCGCAAGCGATGTGAGGAAGCTTATATCCTTCACATGCTGTTCACCATTCAGAATCGCCTGATACAGATGCGCGATGCTCCAGCGCTGCGGTATATTGAACCCGAACCGCTTCGTGAGCTTTTCGGCGGCTTCGCCCGTGATGGTGTTGCGCCACGTACGGAACGGCACAAGCAGGCTGTCCTTTTGGTCAAACGCCATGTATCCGTGCATCATGGCCGACACGCCGATCGCGCCGACGGTTTCGAGCCTGACGCCATACTTGCTATTCACGTCCGCAGACAGCTGCGCATAACAGTCACGGATTCCGTTCCATATATCATCAAGGGAGTATGTCCATTTGCCGTCTTCAAAACGGTTCTCCCACGTGTGTCCGCCCGAAGCGATCTGGTCATGGTTTTTATCAATCAGCACCGCCTTGATCCTGGTGGAACCGAGCTCAATACCGAGATACGTTCCGCCATTGCCAAGCGCATTCCTGATGTCTTGAATATCCATACATCCTCCTCATTCCTTGCTGTGTCTATAATACAATAGCTTCGCCCCAATCAACAACGCCTTTATTCGATTTTTTTACTTTTTTTTCGATTTTTTTACCAACAGAACAAAGCCGGGAAGACCCGGCCTTGTGCCTCGTACCGCCGTAGACGCGCATCGGAGGAATCGAATGCCGCTTACAGCTATATAAATCTGGTTATCTCAAGTTAACCCGTCAGCCGTTCACCGATACGTTCTGATCACATCCTTGATGTGCTCTTTAATCAGCGTCCGCGCCGTCACTTTTGTTTTGGCCGCCAGTATTCTCTCTTTCTGAGCGGGGAAATACTGCGACAGCAGCCCAAATGGCAGATCGGTCGCATTGATATTGGCGGTCAGCCTGTCAATTGAAGCTTTGATGGTTTCATCTTCGAGATAATACCGGCATCTGTCCGACAGGCTGAACTTGCGCGCGTACGCTTTGTCCTGATCGCTGCCGTGGTAGTAGTTTTTCCAATACCGGTCGTCGCCCATCAGATTGCCTTCCAGCACATCGCGGAAATACGAGTATCCGGCCTTTGGCGAAAACGGATAAAAGATCCGCTCCATATCCTCCAGCGCGAAAAGCGCTTCGCGCAGCGCGAATGTGAGCGCGGGACCCACCTTCAAAATCGCGATGCCGTCGCGGCGCATCAAATCGAGCGCCGATTTTGGCTGATAATCGGTGGAGTGGCCCTCGAGCACGATACCGTCAAGGCTCTTCGCGCAGAGGATGAGCTCCCTCGCCTTTTCCGCGTCGTATTGAATGATCGTGTTGTCGGCGAACTCTACGCCCGGCTGCACCACCACGGCGACCACGCGATTGAGCGCGTCACTGAGGCCCCTTTCCTCAAACGCTTTTTTAAACGTATCAAGCGTCGCCGATAAATCCTCAGGAGACGTCACGGCAATGCTGTCTTCATTCTCCGTGGCTCCGCCCGGCACCGGCACCTCGCTGCCGATCACATAAACGGGCTTGGCTCCCTGCGCCGCCGCCTCGGCTGCCGCGCAAAGCCGCGCCGCGCGCCGTGCGATCGTCTCATCCGAGAGACGTTCAGCCCTGGAATCGTCCGCGAGACGCATGCTGGTATCAAGGTGTATCTTGGAAAACCCGGCCGCGACATATTGCCGCACCAGCTCCTCAGCCTTCTCCATCGCCGCTTCTTCGGTATCGCTCTGCCATGTGAGCGGGCCCAAATGGTCGCCGCCGATGATGAGCCTGTCTTCGTTAAGACCGACTTTTTTTGCTGTGCGGCGCACGAAATCCATGAAGTCAGCCGGCTTCATGCCCGTGTATCCGCCAAACTGGTTGACCTGATTCGCCGTTGATTCGATAAGCACCATCAGACTGTTGTCGCGTCCGTCTTCCATCGCCGCTTCGAGCACAAATTCATTGGCGCTGCAAATCGAGCAGATGGCCCTGTCGCTCCCGCTTTTCTGGTCTTTTATCAATTGACTGAAAAATTCCGCTGCTTTCATTTTGTAATCGTCCCATTCAGGTCCCAGAGATCTTCCCAGCCTTTTGCGCCCGGCCACAGAAAAACCTGCCCTTTAATGAGGCGGCAGTCGCTGTCGACAGCCTCTATGGCCTGCATCTCCTTATCCGTCAGCGGGTCTTCCGTCACGCACTTAAGGTTGCCCGTATACTTCTCTTCGTTGACGGAGAACGGAATCGGCGTCTGCCCGCGCTGAACGGCCCATTTGAGGCAGACGATCGCGGGATGGACCCCGTGAGCCTTCGCAATCTCCACCACTTCGGGAATCTCCGTATCCACGACGTCGCTTTCCGTCTTGTCGCGCTCGGGGCGCGAAGGCGACCCTATCGGGCAAAAGCCGATCGGCTCGATCCCCTTTGATATGATGTAATCAAACAGATCCGGCTGCTGGAAGCTCGGATGCAGCTCCAGCTCGATCATCGCCGGTTTAATACGGCAGAGCGGCAGCACCGCTTCGAGCTTCGGAACGGTCATATTCGACATGCCGATGTATCTGGTCAGCCCCATATCAACGAGCTTTTCGCACTGCTGCCATGTCGCCATGAACCTTTCCACAGAGAACGGCTTGGATGCGGGGTTGCGCGAATCGCCGTCGCACCCCGGCGCATGGTAGTTCGGGAACGGCCAGTGGACGTAAAAAGCATCGACATAATCAAGCTGCAGGTCTTTTAAGCTTCTGGCCATCGAGACCAGCACATCGCCTCTGCCGTGCATGTTGTTCCAAACCTTTGTCGCCACAAACAGCTCCCCGCGACTGACGATGCCGCTGTTCAATGCGTCCTGAAACACGTCGCCGATCATATCCTCATTGCCGTACACGGCAGCGCAGTCAAACATACGGTATCCGGCCTTTATCGCGCCGGATACGGCTGCCGACACCTGCTCAGGGGTATATTTATCGGAGCCAAACGTGCCCATGCCGATACAGGGCATTTTGCCTCCGTCATACAGCGTTCTTTGCGGAACTTTTTTCGGATCAATGAACTCCATACTCTTCTCCTCCTCCGAAATCATTCATGAGTAATATCTTGCCTTTCACCGCACCGGGTGTTTTAAACATCTGAAACGCTTCCTGTGCCTTCGCCATCGGTATACGCGCCCCAATCAGCCCCTCGTCGAATTTGAGTCGGCCCGCCGCGTAATACTCGGCGGTCATTGTCCACTCGATCCCGGGAAACGGCGCGCTGTAGCTCATCCATGAACCGGTCAGACGGAATTCTTTTCTGTTCATGTTCTCCCATTCGGCGGGCGTAAAGGTAAGATCGGCATGCGGCGTGCCGATAAAGCAGACATGCGCCTTTGCGGCCGCGAGCCTGTAGGCCATTCTCATCGTCACCGTCACACCGGCTGTTTCAAAAACGTAATCATAGCCTTTACCGCCGGTATGGGCCAAAGCCTCTTCCATGAAGCCTTCCTTGAGCGTATTGACCGCGGCATCCGCGCCGAGCTTTTTCGCGAGCGCGAGCCGCTCATCGCTGATGTCAAAAACAACGGCTTTTTTTGCGCCGAGCAGCTTTGCCCACTGCAGTGTGAATATGCCGATCGTACCGCCGCCAAGAATCGCTACTGTGCCGCCGCCGCGATAGTCGCATTGCTGCACGCCGTGAAGCGCCACCGTGGACGGCTCAAACATCGCGCCCTGCTCATAGCTGACGGATTTATCGAACACCACCGCGTTGCGCTCGGGAATCACCACATAATCCGCGTTGCTGCCCTGCCGGCGCGAGCCGATAAAGCTGTAATGTCTGCAGAGCGCGTAGTTGCCCTTCTGGCAGTCATCGCAGACCATACACGGAACGAGCGGCGCGCCCGCCACTCTGTCTCCCACTTTGGCCGAAGTCACGCCTTCCCCAATTTCTGAAACTTCCCCCGAGAATTCGTGCCCGAGCACAATTGGGTAAAAATGCACGCCGTTTTCCAGCACGCGCGGAATATCGGAGCCGCAAATGCCTGATACCGCCACCTTGACCTTCACGGTGCCTTTCGTAACCTGAGGCTCATCAACCTCCATATATCTGACGTCTTCGTTAGCGACGACAACTGCTGCTTTCATTTTTGAGTTCCTTTACCTGTGCATCAAATCTTTAAGCGCGGAATAGAGCTCTCTGTACGTGCCATACCCGCGGCTGTATTCCTCTTTATACTCGCCGTTCGGCTCGTGCCTTCTTTTGACCTTGACCGTTTCTGACACGGCTTCGCCAAAACCGTTATAAACGCCGACGCCGACGCCCGCAAGCAATGCGGCCCCCAACGTCGTCGCCGTATCCGCCCCCGGAACCTCTATCGGCCTTCCGGTGATATCCGCCTTCATCTGCGTCCAAAAACGCGAGTTTGCGGCGCCGCCCATCGCGCGCATGGTGCCCACAGCCGCTCCCGCACCGGCAGCCACGTCGAGATTATGCAAAAGAGCAAACGCCGCTCCCTCCATCACCGCGCGCGCCATATGCGCTTTGGTCTTGGAATAATCGAGTCCATAAAAAACGCCTTTGGCCTTTTCATCCCATATCGGCGAGCGCTCCCCCGCCATATATGGCAGGAATACGACGCCTTCGGAACCGGCAGGCACACCTTTCGCCAGCTCATCGAGCAGCGCCATCGATGACATGCCCGATTCCTTGGCCTTGAGCCGTTCTTCGAATCCAAACTGTTCATTGAACCAGCGCATCACACCGCCGCCGCCCGTGGTTCCTCCCTGCAGCAACCACCTGTCCGGCACCACATGGAAGCCCAGAATCAGCCTTGGGTCCGCGCAGTATTCTTTAAGGCAGATGCTCATGCCGCCCGCCTGGCCGCCCTGCTCCTGCGTCTGCCCGGGCTCGAGCACACCCGCTCCGAGTGTGCCGCACGCGGCATCCAAACCGCCCGCGACGACCGGCGTGCCTTCCGCGAGGCCCGTCTGGGCGGCTGCGTCTTGGCTCACCGTGCCGACGACCTCATGACACGCCGCGATGTCCGGGAGAACATCAGCGTTAATACCGAGCGCTGTGCACATGTTCCTATCCCAGATGCCTCTTTTCATATCAAAGCAGTGCCATCCGTACCCCTGAGATATATCCTGACTCATCACACCCGTCATGCGGTACACGATATAGCCGTTTGACTGCAGGACCTTGTTTATCTGTTTGTAAACCTCCGGCATATTGCGCTGGTACCAGATGATTTTGCCGGTTGTGTACTGCGCTTTGAGCGGATTGCCCGATACGGCGAAAATGCGCTCAAGGCCCACCGACTCATTGAGCTCTTTGCATATCTCTTCGGACCGCGTATCCATCCATATCGGATTGCGGGCCAGCACGGCGCCGTCACTGCCGACCGCTATCGCGGCCCAGCTCTGGCCGTCCACACCCACGCCCGCAATATCGGCCGGATTGATGCTGTTTTCGTTTAAGAGCTTTTTCGTACCGCGACAGACCGCTGCCCACCATTCGTCCGGGTCCTGTTCCACAAATCCCGGCGCGGGGTAATACACCCGGTACACTTGCGTATTTGAGCATATGACGCTTCCGTCCCGTGAAAATATTGCGATTTTACAGCCGCTCGTTCCGATATCGATGCCAAGCAGCAGCTCTTTGGCCATTATTTAATGACTCCCTTTTGAATCATGATATTGGCATAAATCGCTTCCTCGCCGGACTGAATAATACAATATGCTTTTTTTGCCTGTTCATAAAAATCGAATCTGCCGACAAATCCGATTGCGTTTTCACCGCGTGAATCATGCTTGGCGACGATTTTTTTATATTCGTCCCAGATGGGAACTTTGAGATCGCCGTCACATTCCATTGTCTGCATGAGCTTGACCGGATGTTCCGTGTATGTATCACACGGTATCACCGAAAGAATCGCTTCCAGAAGCTGTGTTCCGGATATGCCGTCGGCCCGTACAAACTTGCTGCCGCCTTCTGCCGCATACCTTTTTCCCGGAAAGTTCGCGTCCCCGATAACGATGACATCGCTGTGGCCCATTTCGCTCAAAGCGGCGATGATCTCGGGTGACAGTAATTTGGGTACGCCCAGTAACATGTTTTTAACCCCACTCCTTCTTCAGACGGTCACAGATGTTTTTTTGTCCATATCTTTGCAAATAACGCTTATTAGCATTGAGGGCAGCCATTCGGCTGCCCTCATCACCATAGATTCTGTTTTGCTTATTCGTAGAGCAGTTTCGCGATGTCTTCGTCTTCCATGTTGGCGGCCGTGTAGTACTTGCAGCCTGTGTCAACCAAAGGCTCAACTGTTTCGCCGTTCAAAGACTTGACAGCGAGTTCAATCGCGTAGTAGCCGATCATGTACGGATCCTGTGTCACAGCACCGTCAAAC
Source organism: Bacillota bacterium (assembly GCA_023461435.1). Classification (GTDB taxonomy): domain Bacteria; phylum Bacillota; class Clostridia; order Christensenellales; family SZUA-584; genus SZUA-584. The sequence continues at coordinate 109,512 of JAEYLC010000031.1, read as the reverse complement.
CAGCCGTTCTTAATCGCATTGAGCAGTGTGGCGCCCGAGTCGAAACCGACAGCAATGACGTCTTTGTATTTTCCGCTTGTACGGTCGAGGTCGGAACCGTCGGTCGTCGCAGCGAGCATACCGTCAACAGAACCGGAGTTTGTGCAGAACACGCCAACGGGGCTCTTGGAAAGAACAGCCTGAGCAGCTGTCTGGCAGTCTGTCACGCTCGTGGAAGCCGCGATGGAAACGAGAATTTCAACCGCAACATCACCGGAGGTGGAATCCTTCATCCACTTGTCATGGCCTGTCACAGCCACAAGGCCGGACTGAGCCGCATCACAAAGCTCGAACATCTTGTTCACAAAACCGGTTGTACGGCCTGTGATCGAAGCGGATGTGGCATCCTGGCTGATCACGCTGATGACGACAGGCTTGCTTGTGGAAGCGCCCGCCACAGCGTCTTTGACCTTCTCGTACATACTCTCGGCTGCGATAGCGCCGGCAGCTTCGTTGTCTGTGGAAGCCGTGGAGATGATAGAGCCCTCGGGAGCATTCGGAACGCCGGAGTCAAAGCCGACAACCGGAATGCTCTTTTCGATGCAGGTATTGAGCTGCTCGTTCAAAGATTCGGTATCAAGAGCGGCGAGACAGAGAGCCGCAGGATTCTTCGCGAGAGCTGCGTTTACCATGTCAACCTGTACGCTGATGTCCGATTCGGACGGAGGTCCGTCAAACGTCATATCGACGCCATACTTGTCGGCAGCATCCTGAGCGCCAGCAAGCACTGTCTGCCAGAACTTGTGCTGGAAACCTTTTGAAATCACTGCGATGTACGGCTTCGCAGCTGCTGACTCTTCCGCCGACGGAGATTCCGATACGACTGCCGAAGATTCAGCAGGAGCAGCGGATTCGCTGGTTGTCGGGGACTGCTGCGGAGCGCCGCAAGCCACAAGAGACAGCACCATTGCCAATGCCAGCATCATCAATAGAGCTTTTTTCATGTTTATATCCTCCTCTTTATTTTCCAACGGGTAAACCCGAGGATGTCATTTGTAAGACCTTTAACTTATGCCCTTTTTACCTGATTGCCTTTTTTAATACGGTATTGGTCGAGCAGCACGGCCGCAATCACAACGATGCCAGTGAAGAACGTCTGCCAGTGGCTCTGCAGCCCCATCGACATGAGCCCTTGTTTTAGCACGCTCATGATGAACACGCCGATGATGGTGCCGACCAAAGTTCCTGTACCGCCGCTCATGCTCGTCCCGCCGATAACCACGCCCGCGATACCGAGCAGCTCAAGCCCGTTGCCTGTTGACGGGATGATCGATGTATACACCGCGGCGTACATCACGCCCGCGAGGCCGCTGCAGAAACCGCAGAACGTATAGACCGCTGTGAGCCAGGGCCGGGTTTTGATGCCCGAGAGGCGCGCTGCTTCGGCGTTAGAACCGATCGCGAACGTGTAGCGGCCGAATTTGGTTTTATTGAGCAGCAGGAACGCAATGATGAAAAACACTGCAAGCCAGATGACGCCGAGCGGAATACCGTCCGCCGTTTTGTAGAATACGTTTTTGAACCAGCCTTCCGGTGTGCCGAACGTCGGATATCTCATCGTCTGAACCTTCGTCACGATGGCGCCGAAGCCCATGCCGATCATCATCATGCCCAAGGTGGCGATGAACGGGGGCAGCTTTAAATACGAAACCATAATGCCGTTGAGGAAACCCATGGCCGTTGCCGTGAAGATCACAAGCAGCAGGCAAAGGCCCATCGGCCAGCCAAGGCTATTGAACGCGTAGCCGCCGAGCAGCGCCGCGCACATCATCGTGGTGCCAAGTGAGAGGTCAATACCGGCGGTGATAATCACGAATGTGACGCCGATAGCCAAGAAACCGATGAAGTACGATCCATCGAGTATAGCAACCAGATAATCCGTGGAAAAGAAGTTGTTCCCAAAGATCGAAAAGAAAGCATACAGGATGACCAGCACCGCCGGGGCTAAGAGCTTCGTTAAATCAAATCTTTTTCTCGTTACACTCTTGGTTTCCATTACATTAACCTCACATATTCATAGTTGCTAGAGTCATGATCTTTTCCTGCGTCACTTCGGCGATATCGAGCTCACCTGTCACACAGCCTTCGCACATCACGATAAGCCTGTCGCTCATGCGCAGCAGTTCGGGCATTTCCGAAGATATCATGATGATCGATTTTCCCTCAGACGCAAGCATATTCATCAGCTTGTAGATTTCCTGTTTGGCGCCGACGTCAATACCGCGCGTCGGTTCGTCAAATATAAGGACATCGCTGTTTTTGATCAGCCATTTGGCAATGACGATTTTCTGCTGGTTGCCGCCGGATAAGTTTTTCACGAGCTGTTTGCCTGACGGCGTCTTGATATCTATTTTCTTTACATATTCGGCCGTAATGTCGTCAATCTTTTTATCATTGGTGAAAGGCCCCGACATGAATTCACCCAGATTCGCCATCACGCAGTTGTCTCTTACGCTTAAGCCGACGGCAAGCCCGAAGGCTTTTCTGTCTTCGGATAAGTAGCAGATGCCGTGAGCAATCGCATCGCTTGGAGATTTGATGTCCACTTTCCTGCCATTGACATAAACCTCTCCGCCCGTTGAATGATCGGCCCCGAACAGCGCGCGCATGGTTTCGGTGCGCCCCGCGCCCATGAGCCCCGCGAAACCGAGTATCTCGCCCTTCCTGAGTTCAAACGACACATCCTTCACATTGTTGCCCATCATATGTTCCACTTTGAGTATAACGGGTGCGTCCGCCTCCACTGTGCTTTGAGCTTTGGGCTTTTCGTAGATCGTGCGGCCCACCATCATGCTGATAATCTTTTCCTTGGTGACCGATTTTGTTTCCTCAGTCCCCACATACTGGCCGTCGCGCATGACTGTGATGCGGTCGCTGATCTGCGGCAGCTCATCCAAGCGATGAGAAATGTAAATGATGCCGTGCCCTTTATCGCGCAAATCACGGATGACCTTGAAAAGCTCCTGGATTTCGCTTTCGGTTAAAGCTGCCGTGGGTTCATCCATAATCAGCAGTTCGCTGTCATAAGACAACGCTTTCGCTATTTCCACCATCTGCTGCATCGCAACTGTCAGTCTGCCGGCTTTGACAGACGGATCAACATCCACGTTCAACGCAGAAAGCATCTCCCTCGCTTGCTTGTTCTCCGAGCTTTGGTCGATAAACAGACCGCGGACCGGTTCTTTGCCGATGAAAATATTTTGAGCCACCGACAGATGCGGCATCAGATTCAGTTCCTGATGAATGATCCCGATGCCCAGCGCCTGAGCGTGCTTGGGATCAGACGGTTCAACCTCGACGCCCCGGAATTTGATCGTGCCGCTATCCTTTTTGTAGATGCCCGACAGCACCTTCATCAGTGTGGACTTGCCCGCCCCGTTTTCTCCCACAAGGGCATGAACCTCACCTTTGTTCACACAAAGAGTCGCGTCATCTAAAGCGTGAACACCAGGAAAGTACTTTTGAATACCGGTCATTTCAAGCAATACTTCAGCCACGATTGTTATCCTTTCGTTTCATTGAAATACTAATTTGTATTATGTTCAGTTTTTCTGTTGTTTGGCATTTGCTATATTTGATATTCTTGATTGCTAAGCAAATTATAAAGCATACAGTTTAAAAGTCAATTGTATTCATTTAAATATTTTTTGAATCGTTTCAATTATTACATATTTCGCGCTTGTATAATATATGTTTTGTGAATATGTTTTCTGATATTATATTTTACTTGAATCGTTTCATTTAACATGTTGATTTTTGTATTTTAATATTCTATAATGTAGTGAATTCATATTAGGCGGTATGGAATGAGTACGATAAAAGATGTGGCAAAACTCGCGGGTGTCTCGGTCGGAACGGTGTCCAATTATTTAACCGGTGCCAAGCATGTGATGTCCGACACTGCCGGCAAAATTAAAGCGGCCATAGAGGATCTGAATTACAGGCCCAACCCGTATGCGAAAAATTTGCGTTCCAATAACAATATGGAGATTGGTGTCGTTTTGCCAAACACATCCGAGCAGTATTACGCCTATATATTTGAGGGCCTTGAAGCCGAGTTCAAAAAGGCCGGATACTATGTGAATCTGTCTCTGACGGGCGATGTGCCCGAAACCGAGACTGCCATCGTGAACAGCCTGCTCAGGAAAAATGTGTGCGGCCTCATCGTGATGTCCTGTCTCAAAGACAACGCGTTTTACGACGACATCACCGATATCCCTTTGCTTTTCATCGACAGGAAGGTCACGTCTTATGATTCGAATTTTGTCTCTTTCAACCAATATGAGACAATGACTTATCTTTTAAGCCAGCTGTTCGAAAACGACTGTACCAAAATCGCGCTGGTCGCCGGACAGGAGCATTTTTCCTGTGAGCAAAAATACGCCAAAGCCTACCGTGACTTTTTCAGCGAGCGCCATATCGAGGTTGACCAGAACCTCATCCGGCATATCAATATGACAAAGGAAGAGGCCTTCCGCACCGGCATCTCACTCTTTCAGGATTACTCGCCGCAAGCCGTTATCTCCACCTCCCAGCTGCTGACAAACGGCTTGGAGCAGGCCGCCTATCTCGCCGGCATTTCGCTGTACGACGATATGGTCATGGTATCGATCGGTCAGGAGACGCTTTCAAGCATTCTGAAATACAACAACATTATTTTTACGATGCGTCCGGCGTATTACCTCGGCACAAAGGCGGCAAAGCTTCTGCTGAACAATATCGGCAGCCCGCTGATGTTTGAAAAGCAGCAAATCATACTCAATGACAAGATCATCGGAAAAAACCTGTTCGAAGCTTCCAAAGCGCCTGTGAGCCCGCGCAAGCCCATTGAAAAAACGCTTCGCGTGCTGTTCCTCGATTCGCCGAACGCGCACGGCATCATTCGGACGCATTCCGTGTTCACGCGCAAGACCGGCATTGATGTGGAGGTCACATTATGCGAGCATGGCGTGCTATTGTCAAAGCTCATGGATAAGGACTACATTAAGGACTTTGACGTCTGCATGTACGATAATCCGTGGCTCGATATATTGGTGGAGGAAAATATATTAACAGACATTACCGACCATATCCAATCGGATTTCATTGACAAATCCGTTTTTCTGGACGGCCTGCTCGATAAAGTCGGAAAAACAGACGAACGGTATTACGGCATACCGTTCCTTTTCGGGCCGCAGTTTTTACTGTACCGGCGTGATCTGTTTGAAAACCCAAGGCTCTGCGAGCTGTTTGAAAAGAAATACGGAACAAAGCTGCGCGTGCCAAGAACCTGGTTTGAGTTTAATATCATCAGCAGTTTCTTTACCAAGTCGATCAATGCGGTTTCGCCGGTGGATTACGGCACCGCCTTCCCGGCCCGCAACAATGCGCATCTGCTGCCGGAGCTGCTGTCGCGCGTCTGGGCATACAGCACAAGCGTATTCGATGACGACGGCAATCCGCTTGTCACCACGTCGGCATTCAAAAAAAGCGTCAACAGCCTCGTCGAGGCGTTTCGATACGCGCCGCCGCAAACGCTTTCGTACAACGTGGAAAAAACCATCGAGGATTTTTACCTTGGCAAGATTGCGATGCTGGTCAGCTTCGCGGCGTTTATTGCGGATGTCAACAATATTGCGAAATCAAAGATCATCGGCAAGATCGGTTACGCGAATCTGCCGGGCAACCATTCCGTACTCGGCAGCTGGGGCCTTGCCGTTCCCTCGAGCAATACGGACCCTTCGGCGGCGCTGGAGTTCATCGCGTGGACCTGCGACTCGGATATGAGCAAGTATTTCACAATTCTCGACGGGCAGTCTCCACTAAAGAACGTCTATACCAACGACGAGCTGGCCAATCATTATCCGTGGCTGCCGCTCATATACAAATCGTATCCCGGCAATGTTCAGCGCAAATCCGTCAGAAAGCCGGACGGCTCCTTGGTGCCTGTCAATGTGATTGAAGCGCTTATCTACAGGCACATCATGGATATTCTGCAGCAGAACACATCGACGGACAACGCAATGGCGGCCCTGCAAAAAGACCTCACCGCGCTCATGTCAAGCTGAGCGCCGCCGAAAGCATCTCCGCGCGCCGCTCAGCGTGCATTGTCCGGCTCGCGTCATTTTGGCATTTTCTCGGGCGCGTTCTGGTACACCTGCTCAAGTGTGTAGAACCCGCTCTTAATGATCGTTTCGTTGATATTATCGCTCGTCACCGGCGTGGGCTCATAAAAGATATAAGGCACATCGTAGGTGCCGTCATTAATCGTGCCCGCGTTGGTCAGGCTTTCCCCTTTGGCCATTTTCACGGCAATCTCGGCGGCCCCTTCGGCAAGCACACTGATTGGCTTATAGACCGTCATGTTCTGCGTTTCTTCCACAATCCGCTGACACGCCCCGAGCTCCGCATCCTGGCCCGTCACATAAACGCTTCCGGCCAGCCGGTTCTCACTGAGCGCATTGATGGCGCCCTCCGCGAGCCTGTCATCCCCCGCGATAATCGCATCGATATGCACGCCCTCGCTGATTTTTTGGCTCACATAGTCGTAAGCCACTTCATCGCGCCATGCGTCGATAAATGTTTCCCCCACGACTTCGATTTGACCGTCGTCAATATAGGGCTTCAATACCTCGTTGCACGCGCTGTTGATCATATAAACGTTATTGTCGGTTTCAGGGCCGTTGAGTATCAGATAATTGCCTTTGGGGACATTTTCAACCGCCTTTTGCGCCATCAGATGACCCACCGAATAATTATTAAAAGAGATGTAAAGATCCACATTGGCATTTCTGATCAGCCTGTCATACGCGATGAACTTCACATTCTGGCTTTGAGCATATTTCACAAGATCGGAGAGCGTATCCTTGTCGTAGGCCACCACAGCCAGTACATCCACACCCTCATCATCAATCATCTCCATGCCGATCTGCTTTTGGCGCTCACTGTCTTCATAGCCGTTTTGAACAATCACCGTCGCACCCAGTTCTTCCGCTTTTGTTACGAAAATATCCCGGTCTCTGGCCCACCTCTCCACTGTCATTGTATCTGTCATGAAACCGATCTTTATGACGCCGTCGTCATTTTTGTAAACGTGAGTCGATTGACATCCCAGCAGCAATGGCATCAGCAGCACCAGCATAACCACCGTGATTTTCTTCATACGAAACCTCCCTTAAATTTGCTTTTGGTAGGTTGACGGAGATACGCCCTCGAATTTTTTGAAAAGCCTGCTGAAATAGTTGGGATCGCTGTATCCCGACAAATAGCATATCTCTTTTATTGACAAATCGCCGTTCTTCATTAATTTTTTTGCGTTTTCCATTCGAACAGCTGTCAGCTTTTCTATGAAGTTGATTCCCATTTCCTGCTTGTACAGCCTGCTGAAATATTGAGGGCTGATGTATAGCTCTTTTGAAATATCGTCGAGCGTTAATTCCTGATTAAACCGCTCATTGATGATCTTGTTAGCTTTATCCACGATGAAGCCAATTGTCTTTTCCTTAGACCGGCTGATACGGCGTGCAATGCCTCCGATCTTTTCGATCAGCATCTGTTCGAATTCCAGCCGGGATGTGCAGCCAAGCAGCTGCGTCAAGTAGCCGGAGTATTCGATGCACTTGTCATTCTCCACGCCGTTTTCTATGGCGAGACGATGAGCCACTATAACTATTTCGATTAACCTGTTGCGAACACCTTCTTGTCCCATGATATTATCATACTTACTGAACATATCCGTCAAGATGGAAAGACAAAGCTGTGAGTCACCTTTTTCTATCGCTTTGATCAGCCTGTTTTCTTCCGCAAACATTTCAAAGCCCATTGTGGAGATGTTCGGCGCAATATCGTCAATATGTATGATTTTCTGGCCTTCCGTGTGATTAAGCGCTTTGAGCGCCTCCTGATACGATATCAGTATATCTCTGTCGGAATGGATCTTACCGATTCCCACCTTGAATTTCATATTGTACTTGTGCTCGATTTTCCTGACGATGTTCTCAATGTACGAAATGGCCGCCACACGTTGCGTATACTCATCCTCCACGCTTTGCGCAACATAAACCACAACGCGGTCCAGCATCACCGGGCCCACAATACATTTGCTTTTGTATTTCAGGCAGTCCCGGAAAAACGTATAGAACTTCTGATTCTGTACGCTGTCGCCGAGCGCCACCCCCTGATCCTGATGCGACCGGTCACCGAATGTCAGTATAAAGATATACCCCGTTTCGCATTGAATATCAAAAAGCTCCTTATAGCGTCCGATATCCGCTTCCTGCGAAAGCAGCAAAGAGTAGATAAAGCTGTGCTCCAAAACCGACAGCATTTTATCGAGCTTTTCTTTTGTCTCGAGCTCCTGATCGAACTTGCGCCGTTCCTCATCGAGCTCACGGACAATGCGTTCAAGCGTTTCAACGAGGCGGGACCGGTTCACGGGCTTTGTTAAATACTCGCACGCGCCAAGCTCCACAGCCTGCTGGGCAAATTCAAAATACTCATACACCGACATGATGATGAACTTGATATTGTGATGTATTTTCTTGATCTCTTTAACGGCTTCCAGTCCGTTAATTCCCGGCATCCGAATATCGGTCAGAATAATATCCGGCCGCTCCATACGCACCTTCTCGATCGCCTCCCGCCCCGACCGGGCGGTTTGCGTCACCTGTATATTGGCAAACTCGTTGTCAACGATATGCTTCACCGATTCGATAACGATCTGCTCATCGTCAAATACCATCAGACTATACATGATCGGCATTCTCCTCTCCGTCAGAAGGTTTGTAATACGTATAAAGCGGAATTTTGAGAATGATTTTTGTGCCTTTCCCCGGACTGCTGATTATCTCGATCACATCTTCAACGCCGAAGAACAGCCGCAGCCGCTGAACGACGTTTGCGATACCGATGCCTGTGGTATGCCCTGATTTTGCATTCTCGAACATTTCACAGTTGAGTATGCGCTGCTTTGTGTTTTCATCCATACCGATCCCATCATCCTCGATCGAAATACGGACATAGTCTTCCACGTTTTCAATCGAAATCGTGATTGACCCGCCCTGCTCCAGATTCCCAACGCCGTGGATCGTCGCGTTTTCAACGAGCGGCTGGATAATGAGAGGCGGCACGTCAATATCGAACACGCTGCAATCGATATTGTAGTTGAATTTGATCGTTTCGCCGAACCGCACATATATGAGGTTGCTGTAGGCGCGTATGGAATCGATCTCTTCCTTGAGCTTCACCTTGCGGTTTAAGCTTTTTACATTGTAGCGGAACATTTTTGAAATATCGTCAAGAAAGCTCGACGTGCGTTCGGCTCCTTCGAGCATGGCAAGCTGCATTCCGGCATTGAGCGTATTGAAAAGAAAATGCGGATTGATCTGCATCTGAAGCGCCTTAATTTCTGCGTCCACCAGCAGCGACTGTATTTTGAGGTTTTCGATCTGCTGCTCCAGCAGCTGAGATTCGGTGTCCGCTTTGTCATGCAGCTCGCTGATGTATTCCTTAATGCTGTGCTTCATGGCGTTGAACGCACCTGCCATAATGCTGATTTCATCCTTGGAATTCACCTCAATGTCTTCAATGTCAAAGTTGCCCGTGGATATCTCTTCGGCGGACGACGCGAGCTTGATGATCGGATGCGTCATCTTGTATGTCATATTTGTGATCATGATGATATTGAGCAGTATGACGGAAATAATCAGTATGATGTTGGTAAAGCTCAGGTTTTTCAAATCCTCCGCCATACCGAGATACTGCATCGTGTTCGTGCTGACCTTGCTCAAATTGAGGCGGTCCGCGTATGTTCTGATATAATCCGCAATCTGGTCGGCGCCCAAATACTGCTCGATATATTGATCGGCATTGCCCAGCCGTTTGTTTTCCACCGCAGCCTCAGTCTCCCCGATATACGACTCCACCATATTGGAAATATCTTTGTATATCAAATCATCCTGATCATAAATGCCGCGTTTTTCGTCAAACATCTTGTTTGCCTGATCCTGCAAAGCATCCCTCTTTTTATAATATTCGAGCAAACTGTCCGAATCGTCCGTACTCAGATATTTTGTCAGATTTTCATCGACACTTTTCATCGTTCCCAAAAATTCCTCAATCTGAACATTGGCGGAAAACATGTCGTCCATTTTAGTGATCAGATTTCCGGAAATCATCAAAATAAAGACGCTCGTGATACTCATGAGCACCGTAGTCAGTACATACACGAGAATCATGCGGGTCCTTACACTGTTGAACACTTTTCCTGTCAGCTTGTTAAACTTCTTCATTTTCATGGCTTCACATAGCTCGAGATATTTTGGGCTGTATAGGTGTTGGTGTTGATATCCTTAAATTTGTTTGAAAATGTACCACCCATGCTTTCATACAGCGCCAGCACGCTTTGATAACCGGCTTCATAGCCCTTCCTGTCAATCACGCCGAATATCACGCCTTTTTTGATATAATCGATGATTTGATCCGTCATGCCAGTTCCCACGATAAAAACCTTTCCGAAAAGATTGCGCTCTCTGACCACGTTGACCGCGGATATGGTATCCTTGGCGTTCGTGCACAAAATCACATCAATATCGGGATGCTTCGTCAGGGTCGTGCGGATCTGGTCTTCCGCGCCCAGCAGCCCGCTTGTGCCGTTCAGTGTGCTCACAATATTAACTGGGTCCTCGCTCATCCCTGTCATAATGTTTTGCGTGGAGGGATAAAGCGCACCGTTCTGAACATAGTCCTCAGACAGTATGATCGCAACATCGACCGTTTCACCGTCTTTACTCAGTTGCCCGATCAATTTCGCGGCGTCAACACCAAATTCGTAGCTGTTGGTCCCGACATATGCCGCTCTGTCGTTCTCCGGAATATCATATTTGCACGATATGACGTTAATTTCCGAATCGGTCGCTTCGTTGATAGCGTCGTTAAACTCGTCCGAGATATCCCCCGCCACAACAATGCCGTCCATTTTTGACTGGTTCGCAATACGAATATACTCTATCGTTTTGGCTCTGCTTTCCGGCTCCGGCACCTCATTAAATTCAATGGCAACGGTATACCGCTTTGCCGCGTCAGTCGCCCCTTCCTTGAAATCCTTCCAGTAGATATCATCCTCCGTATTGAGTATCAGCGAAAAATAATAGTCGGGATAATTGCGGAATTCATACGCCGCGTCCATGTCATTGTTGTCGTTGACGCGCGAATAAAAATAAAGCGAGCCCGCCGCCGCGGCAATCGTTAAAACCACGAGCAATCCAAGTACTGTTTTATAAACCCATTTCATGAGTGATTTCCTCTACAAACCTGCTGATATCAAAATTGCTGTTTATCCGCGAACAGATCACAGAATCATACACCCGGCTTTTAAAACAAGCCGCCAATATCAGCGCGGGAGTAACACCAACAAGACCATATTGATTCGCTATAGGCTCAATCTGGTTGATTCCTATTGCAATATCGCAGGTTGACAGCGCTTTAAAAACGGCTTCTGTCAACGGATCTCCTTTTAACTCAAGACAAATCATATATTCAATATCATCCTTGTTCAAAAGATTCAATTGAATTCCGAAAAACTGCTCTTTGCCAGCCGGAATTTTCACAGCCAGCGGCTCAGCTCCCGTCTGACGCAAAAGTTCCAAAGTATCCAAGCCGCGGTTCTTCCTCAGGCTCTGATTCGTATCTGCAAATAGAACGACGTTATTATCAAAATCCTCGATTATTCTTTTAAGCAACCGAAAGCGGAATTGCAGTTTATCCGATACTTTTATATAGTCAACACGCGTTTCGCCGGCCTTGCTATTTGATATTTTGACTTTCATAAAACGTACTCCGCCCAATTTTTCGGCACTTACCGACATTTTTTCAATTATAACATAAACTGTACACAGTTTAAAGGTATCCCCTGTATAACAAAGAATAGCCTGCCCGACAGCCGTCATCACAGCCGCCGGGAGGCCAAACCTTTTAACGATCATGTTCGTGAGCACTCTCGTTATAAACCTGTCACGATTACCTTGACTTTGATTTTGTGTATGTGTCAAAAGCAACCGCGAGCAGCACGACGAGCCCTTTTGCCACCAACTGCACAAAAACGTCAACGCCGAGGATCGACATACTGTTGTTCATAACGCCCATGATGAAGCCGCCGACCATGGCCCCCCAAATGGTACCGATGCCGCCGTATGCGGAAGCGCCGCCGATGAAGCAAGCGCCGATGGCGTCAAGCTCATAGTTAAGACCCACGTTCGGTGAAGAGGCGTTCAACCGTCCCGCCACGATTATGGCTGAAATCGCCGAGAGCAGACCCATGTTCGAATATACGAGAAACATCATCTTCTTGGTATTGATACCAGAAAGCTCCGCCGCCTTGATGTTGCCGCCCATGGCATATAGGTGGCGCCCGGGAATTGTTTTGTTCGTGATGAACGTGTAAATCGCAAATATGAGAGCCACAACAATCAGCAGAATCGGAATGCCTTCGTCCATGGCCAGCCAGTATGCGAATATATTGATGATAATGAAGAACGCAATAGCTTTGGCTACAACCGACTTGAACGAGGCCGCTTCATATCCGCGCGCCAGTTTGCTTCTTCTGTTGATGAAAAGATACACCACGAATATAACAGATAAAGCGAGCCCCACCACGAGTGTCGTCACATTCAGGAACTGCACCTTGTTTTCCAGCTGCAGCAGGTTGCTGATACCAAGGAAATCCGGAACTGTCTTTGGCGCGAAATCCGGAACCGAACCCGCCCCGATCACCTTATACAAATCCGGAAGCGGCAATGTCTGTCCATCGAGTATGATGTTATTAAGTCCGCGGAACACCAACATACCGCTGAGTGTGGTGATAAACGGCGGCACCTTGACGAACGCGATCCAGAAGCCTTGCCACATACCGGCCAGCAGACCGGTTATCACGCTGATGATGATCGCGATCCAAGCAGGCAACCCCATCGTCGTCGTCAGCATGCCCGACATCGCGCTGACCAGAGCCACAATCGCACCGACAGAAAGGTCGATGTTGCCGCCGGTCAGTATGCAGAGCATCATACCGGTTGCCAGAATCAAAACATAGCTGTTCTGACGCACCAGCATGGACACGTTTCTCGGCCAGATCAGGCTGCCGCCTGTCATGAACGCGAAAAATATGATGATCACAAGCAAAGCGAACAGCATCCCGTATTGCCGCAGAATGCGGCTGGTGTAATCTTTGACTTTGTTCATTTCTTATTCCCCCTGTTGCTTTCGGCAGAACTTTGAATGATTGTGGACATAATGCCCTCCTGAGACGCTTCGCTGGTCTGCAACTCGCCGACGACGCGCCCTTCGTTCATAATGTATAAGCGATCTGTAATTCCCAAGATTTCAGGCAGCTCGGATGAGATCATGATCACGCATTTTCCGCTTTCCGCGAGCTGAATGATGATCTTATATATCTCATATTTGGCGCCCACGTCGATGCCGCGTGTCGGCTCATCAAGTATCAGCACTTCAGGATCGGCAAATATCCATTTGCTCAATACAACCTTTTGCTGATTGCCGCCCGAGAGATTGCCGGCCTTTTGAAACACGCTCGAGGATTTTATGCCCAGTTTCTCACGGTATTCCTTACCGACAAGCAATTCTTCGTCGCCGTTGATAACCGAGCCCTTGCTTATCGCTTTGAGGTTCGCGAGTGTGATGTTCGTTTTGATATCCTGTATCAGAACAAGACCCGCTGTTTTTCTGTCCTCCGTCACGTAAGCGATACCGTTATCAATCGCTTTGCTGATACTTGCCAGATCAATTTCTTTTCCGTCCTTTATCAGCGTACCGGAAATTCTTTTGCCGTATGATTTACCAAAAACGCTCATCGCGAGCTCAGTTCTGCCGGCACCCATCAACCCGGCCAGCCCGACGATCTCGCCCTTACGCACATTGATGTCGACATGATCAATGACGACCTTGTCTTCATCAAGAGGATCGTGCACCACCCAATCTTTAATCTCAAAACCGATATCACCGATTTTCGCTTGATGCCTCGGGAAACGGTCCATCAATTCGCGTCCCACCATACCCTTGATAATCCGGCCCTCACTCACCTGATCGTCGTTATCCAACGTCTCTATGGTTTGGCCGTCTCTCAGCACGGTGATTGTGTTTGCAATTTTGATTACCTCATGGAGTTTATGCGAAATCAGGATACATGTTAATCCATGCTCTTTGTTAAGCGTTCTTAACAGCTCAAGCAGATGGTTTGAGTCGTCATCGTTAAGCGCCGCCGTCGGCTCATCCAATATCAACAGCTCGCAGTTCTTAGACAGCGCCTTCGCGATTTCAACCAGCTGCTGCTTGCCAACGCCGATATCCTTGATTAATGTACTGCGTTTCTCCTTAAGCCCAACCTTCTCCATCAGTTCGGTTGCCTTGGTATTGGTCTCATCCCAATTGATGACACCATTTTTGGCTCTCTCGTTCCCCAGGAATATATTTTCCGCTATCGTCATATACGGGCTCAGCGCGAGCTCCTGATGAATGATGGCAATACCCACCCCTTCACTGTCGCGTATACTTTTAAATTTGCACTCTGTCCCCTTGTAAAAAATGTTCCCCGTGTAAGAACCGTGTGGGTGTATCCCGCTCAAAACATTCATCAGCGTTGATTTGCCCGCTCCGTTCTCACCAACCAGTGCATGAATCTCGCCTTTTTCGACCTTAAATGTCACATCCTTAAGAGCGATGACACCGGGAAACTCTTTTGTGATATTGTCCATTTCCAGTATGTATTCCGACATGCGACCACTCCTTGTTTAAAAAACTTAAACCAATCCTCATAACAGACCACAAAAGCCATAGGCCCTTTGAACCCTGTTTAAGAAAATGGCGGCAGCGCTGCTGCCGCCATTCACCTTAAATTACGGTTTATTCCGCATCCGGAATATCAGACAGTTTGTAGTACTCAGTGTCAACAAGAAGCGCTTTCCAGTTGTCCTTGTCAGCGAACTTGATTTCGCAGTTGAAGGACGGCACCTTGATCACGCCGTTGTCGTACTCAGCGTTCACAGGAACTTCCGCACCGGCAAGGATCGCATCGGTCATCGCAATAACCTGATCCGCAAGTACGCGGGTATCCTTGAAGATGGACATCGACTGCTCACCGCGGATGATCTGACCCACGTTGATCTTGTCGCAGTCCTGACCTGTGATGATCGGGAACGGCTTATCTTCTGTGCCATAGCCGGCAGCCTTCAGCGAAGCCACAATACCCTGTGCCAAGCTGTCGTTCGGGGAAAGCACCACGTCGATGTTCTCGTCCGCATAGTAAGCGGTCAGCAGATTGTCCATTCTGTCCTGCGCGCCCTGAGCTTTCCAGTTCGTGATAGCGATCTCGCCCGGATACTCGATCTGCTTGGACTTGACGACGAGCACGCCGCTGTCAATGTACGGCTGCAGCACTTCCATAGCGCCCTGGTTGAACAGTTTCGCGTTGTTGTCGCCCGGGTCTCCGCCGAAGCACTCCATCGTGAAGGGGCCTTTTTCGCCGTTCGCGAGGCCAAGCTTTTCAACGATGAATTCGCCCTGCATTGTGCCGACACCTTTGTTGTCGAACGTTGCATAGTAGTCAACCGCTTCGGTGTTCGTGATCAGTCTGTCGTAAGCAATGACAGGAATGCCCGCTGTTTTAGCCTGATCCAGTGTGCCGCCAAGCGCGCCGCCATCGATAGACGCGATCACGAGAACGTCCACACCCATGGTGATCTGGTTCTCGATCTGGCTGTTCTGCATGGCCTGTGTCTCATCAGCGTACTGAAGGTCAACCTGATAGCCCTTGGCTTCAAGAGCAGCCTTCACGTTCGCACCGTCTTCATTCCATCTCTGGAGAGACTTTGTCGGCATTGTCACGCCAACGAGCTTGCCAGAGCCGGAATCATCCGTAACGGGAGCTTCAGCACTCTCAGAGGGAGCCGCAGCGCTCTCAGAGGGAGCCGGAGCCGCACAAGCCGCAAAAGCTGCGACCACTAAAACCAGCGCCAAAATCAGACCGCCTAATTTTTTAGACATCTAGGGGTTCCTCCTTATGTTTTTGATGCTGTCATGTTACCGTATATGTGAAAAACGATGAATAGTGAAATTTGTGATGGTCATGCTTTTTTTTAACATATGCATATATTCGTTTATCTGCGCTGGATTTTTTTAATAATAAAAAAATCCAGTCATAATGCGCATGCAATTGACATAAGTTTAACCTCCGGTCGCGTATATACGATAACAATGGCGCATATTATCCTGACAAGCCCCGCAGAATCAACAAAAAGCCGCATCGCTGCAATCAGCGATGCGGCTGTATATCACTTTTTTGTGATATGGATCAATCAGCCGAAAATGACAGAGTTGATAATCCCCTCGAGGTATTCCTGTGATCCGCTGGTGTTCGTCTTGATTTCTCCCATTTCGAGCGCATACTTTTCCAGCGCGACGAAATCCGCCTCGCCGCTTAATATCTTCGCGCCGATTCCGGTCTTGTAGCTCGCATAACGGTCTTCCACAAATTTATCGATCCGGCCGTCTTCAATCAGCTTGTGAGCGATCTTGAAGCCGAGCGCCATGGTGTCCATGCCCACGATATAACCGCGGAACACGTCTTCCGGCGCGATGGACTCGCGGCGCAGCTTGGCGTCGAAGTTGGTGCCGCCCTTCGTGAATCCGCCAGCCTTTATGATTTCATACATCGCAAGCGTGATATCATACACATTGGTCGGGAAGTTGTCCGTATCCCAGCCATTGAACACCTCGCCCTGATTCGCGTCGATCGAACCAAACACGCCGTTTTCGCGCGCCACGCGCAGTTCATGCGCAAAGCTGTGCCCCGCAAGCGTCGCATGGTTGGCTTCCACGTTCATCTTGAAGTCTTTATCAAGGCCGTATTTGCGCAGGGACGCGAGAACGGTCGCCACATCGTAATCATATTGATAGGCTGTCGGTTCCATCGGCTTCGGTTCGATATAAAGGTCTCCCTCAAATCCGATGCTCTTTTTATAATCACGCGCCAGCGTGAGCATGCGCGCCAGATTTTCCTGCTCAAACCCGAGCTTCGTATTCAGCAGCGTGGTATACCCTTCGCGGCCGCCCCAGAAAACATAGCCGTCGCCGCCGAGGCGTTTCGTGCATTCCATCGCTTTTTTGATCTGTGCGGCGGCATATGCGAACACATCCGCATTGCATGAGGTCGCGGCGCCGTGCAGGAAGCGTTTGTTGCTGAACAGATTGGCCGTACCCCAAAGCAGCTTTTTGCCTGTATCCTTCATCAGCTTTTCAAGAAGCGAAACGAAATCATCAAGAATCGCATTGCTCTCGGCCAGCGTGGCTCCCTCGGGCGCGATGTCACGGTCGTGGAAGCAGAAATAGTCAATACCGAGCTTCTCCATCAGTTCGAAGCCCGCGTAGGCTTTGTGCTCAGCGATCTCGCGATCGGTAAGTCCGCCAAAGGTTTTATCCATGGTGCCCGCCATTCCGAAAATGTCCGCACCGTTCCCGCAGAGCGTATGCCAGTAAGACATGGCAAACTTCAGATGATCCTTCATTGTCTTGCCGCCCAGCTTCTCGTCGGGATTGTAGAACTTAAACGACAGGGCATCACCGTCTTTTCCTTTGTATTGAATCTTTGGAACGCTGGAGAAATACTCTTTCATTGGGTAACCTCGCTTCTTTAGAATTTTGAACTGAATGTATGCGGTCTTAACCGGTTGCGAAACAGGACGACCCATACCGTCATAGCCCTATTCTAGCAACTGGCTATTTTTTCTGCTATAGACCACATTAGCAGTATTTTAACGATTTGCTTTTTGACGGATAATAAACTCCATTTTAAGAGCGGATATTAATGCTCACTCGCATGACAGACTTCGGCCACCTGCGCCTCGGCGACCGGCCTGCTTAACAGATAGCCCTGAATGTAATCGCACTGCTGCGCCTCAAGATAATCCATTTGCTGTTGCTGCTCTACCCCCTGTGCCACCACTTCAATGCCGAGCATATGAGATAAGGAAATGATAGCGCCCGTCATATGGTGCGAAGGGGTTATCTTATCAATAAAGGCTTTGCCGATTTTCAAAATATCGATCGGGAGCATCTGCAGAAATTTCAGCGATGCATATCGCGTCCCGAAATCGTCCAGCGCGATTCCAATGCCCAACTTTTTGAGCTGCTTCATCACACCGACCACATATTCGGGCCTTGAAACAAGCACAGATTCCGTGATCTCAAACTCAAGATAACGGCTTTCAAAACCGGTTTTATTGAGTACATCGCAGACCGCGGAAACAAACTGAGGGTCGAGCAGCTGTTTCACGGATATATTGACCGACACGACCGTGTTGATTTTCGCGCTCTCGCGCAATTGAATAAACGTATTCAAAGCGGCTTCAATGACCCATTTGCCTATCTCCTTAATCATTCCGGTTTCCTCCGCAATTGGAATAAACTCAGCCGGGCCGATAAGGCCAAGCTCCGGATGCTCCCATCGTATCAGCGCCTCAAACGCCCGCAGCTTTCGTGAGCCGCAGTAAAACTGCGGCTGATAGACCACAAAAAGCTCGTTGTTTTGGGCAGCAGACAGCAGATCGTTCTCCAGCCGGATCTTTCTTGATATCTCCTCCTTCAGCGTTTGAGTGAAAAACTGATGATCGCTGCGGCCGAGTTCTTTTGCTTTGTACAGCGCGATTTCGGCATTCTTGATCAGCTCCGCCGCACTGTCGCCGTCATTCGGGTATCTGACAGCCCCATAGCTGACCCTGATCAGAAAATCCTTCCGCCCAATGCAAATGGGTTCCTTTAAAACATCGTGAAACCCCTTCAGATATTCGTGCAGCTGCTCTCTATCCATCTCATCACAGACTAGAATCACAAATCCGTCTCCGCCTGCGCGCGCAAGCAGATCTTCGCTGCGGCAATACCGCTTCCACCGCTGCGCCACACCTTGCATAACGGCGTCGCCGATGCTGTACCCCATCGTGTCATTGATCTTTTTGAAATCGTCGATATCGATATAGACGAGATAAAAGAACGCTCCTTTTTTTTGCAGCATCTCGATCTGATCCATCAGCGTTTTCCGGTTTGGCAGACCCGTCAGCGTATCGTAGTACGCGAGCGAATGCAGCATTTCCTCGTTTCTCTTCACGATTCTGCTGTATTCGAGAACTCTGTTCAGCTGCTTTTTAAGCCTTTTCGAATAATTTTTGATGATGATGCTGACCGTGCCGGAGATCAAAGGAATCACAACACCCGGCAGTGGGTCTGTACTGCCGCTGACGAGCACGGTTATAAGCGATGCAACACTCGTTAAGCCGCAGAGAATGAGAGCCGTCAGGTGGCTCTTTTTCAGCGGATTCAACGTCAATAAAATGATTGTGACAACCTGTCCCTGTGCAATGATTCCGCTTAAAGTATACTTATTGATATGGAACAGCACCGGCTCTTGCCGCCTATAAGACAAATATATAATGGCTGCGTTGAAGCCAATATAAAAAGCCACACAAACGAAAAATAATATCCAGTGCCTGAGCCTCAATTTTTCGTCTCTTAAATGGATGAGCATTTTATCATTTTTATTTAATAATAACATGATCCGCTTATCCCCAATTACTGCGATATTCGGCAATGTATTTCCGCTATTTTGGCTTTTCTATCATATTTAACGGTATTATCGTATCATTGTATACATTTATTAACATTGTTCGCAGAAATATTTCCGAGCGGTTTGGAGAAGCAGAAAAAAGGCGCTCAATCAGTTCCTTGACCGCCGGGGAACAACGATGCGGTTTGGTATTGCCGCTGTTGGAATATCAAAGCGCCTTATGGCTTCAGACGCTTATCGATCATTTTTAACAGCTCCAGCTGTTTGGGGAGCATCAGCCTTTTGGGAGTCCGCTTGAGCAGCTTCGCATGTATGTTGCTGAGCTCTTCCTGCGACAGGTAAGGCAAAAAAGAGGCGATATGATATTCGGCCGCCGTCAGGGACCAGTCTTCCGCCGTTCTCTCTCTGGTCGGCCTTGACGGCATCATGATCGACACAGCCCTTGCCGCATCGCTCCTGCACGCATCGGGATACGCCAAAATGGCGTCTTCAAACAGCGAAGCCAATTGCGTGGCAATGCGCTGGACCTCGTCCAAAAAGGCCTGCTGATCCGGATTGGCCGATAACGGATTAAAGCCCGAGAACCATTTCGTGAACAACCGCGTGATCCTTTTCGCAGCCGTCCGGTCCTCTTCCGTATTCTTATCTGTGAAATCCGAATAGATGCCGCTCAAGTCGGCAAGCAGCTGCTCCGCCTGTGCGAGGGGTTCGTCTCTGTGATTCAAGTCCAAAATGATGCTCCTTTCCGGCGCCGTCAATCTCTTATCATCACCAATATGCCCGATTTTAGAACAATAGCCAAGCCGCCCGGGCATGCAGCTCTCCATAACAGTGTAAGCTTATACGCTCTTTTCATCCAGCCCCAATTGGCTGACCACCATGCCGTGGTACACGCCTTTTTCTCTCATCAACTCGTCGTGCGTTCCCGTCTCAAGTATTTCGCCGCCGCCGATCACGATGATCCTGTCCGCGTCGCGTATTGTGGAAAGCCGGTGCGCGATCAGAAAACTCGTCCGGTCCTTCATCAGGCTCAGAAGAGCCCGCTGTATCTCTTTTTCGGTCTTCGTATCGACGCTGCTTGTCGCCTCGTCGAGTATCAGTATCGGCGCTTTAAAAAGCATGGCCCGCGCGATCGCGATCAACTGCCGCTGCCCCTGGCTCAAGTTATCCGTGCTGCCGGTCACAACGGTGCTGTAACTGTCCGGCAGCCGCGTGATAAACGCATCGGCGCGCGCCAGCTTCGCGGCTTCAATCACTTCCTCCTCGGACGCCTCGGGCCGTGAATACCGTATGTTATCGTATATCGTGCCCGTAAACAGGTAAGTGTCCTGCAAGACGACGGAGAAGCAATTCCGCAGGCTCTTACGCGAGATATCCCTGATATCGATGCCGTCGATCAATATCTCTCCCTGATCCGATTCGTAAAAGCGCGTCAGCAGATTCACGATCGTCGTCTTCCCGGCTCCCGTTTCGCCGACAAGCGCGAGCGTTTCTCCCGGGCTGACTTTAAAGCTGACGGCTTTGAGCACCGGCGCCCCCGCATGATAGGCGAAAGACACCTTCCGGAATTCGACCTCCCCTTTCGGATCTTTGATATCCACTGCGTCCCCATTGTCCGGGGCCTCTTCCTGGCCGTCCAATATCTCAAATATGCGCTCGGCGCCCGCAAGAGCGGACTGGACGTTGTTGAACATGCCCGCGACATTGTTGAGCGGCTGAGAAAATTGCTTCGAATATGTCAGAAAGCTCACGACCACGCCGACGGTGACAGCGCCCTGAACGGAGAGTATCCCGCCCGCGCAGGCGATGAATCCGAAGCTTAAATTGTTGATCACGTTCATGAACGGCATCATGAAACCGGCCCAAACCTGAGCCTTTGTGGAATAATCGCAAAGCTCCCTGTTCAGCGCCTCAAAGTCCGCCCTGACTTTTTGCTGTCTGTTAAAAGCCTTGACCATCTTGAGCCCCGTGATATTCTCTTCGACCACGCCGTTCAAAACCCCGAGCTTTTGCTGCTGACCCAAGAAATATTTGCGGCTGTGGCGCGATATCGTTCTGGTCAGTATCAAGAAGAGCGGTATGGAAACAAGGGCCACGAGCGTCAGCGTGGGGCTCAGCACCAGCATCATGACGGCCGAGCCTGTGATTGTGAAAACGCTCGCCAGAAGCTGCGTGACCGTTTGGGCGATCGTGTTGCTGATGTTGTCCACGTCATTCGTGACGCGGCTCATCGTATCCCCGTGCGCGTGCGTATCGTAGAAATTGAGCGGCGTTCTTTGCAGCTTGGCAAAGAACTCCGTTCGTAAATGCTTGATCATTTTCTGCGACGTCTTTGCCATCAATATACCGTTTATGGTATCGATGCCCCACGCGGCAAGGTAGCAGGCTGCGAGCGCAATGAGTATCACAGTCAGCAGCGGCGCGTCGATCGTACCGGCCTCAATATTGAACGTGTTGATCGCGCGGCCCAGAAACAGAGGCATCAATAAGGAAACCCCGGCGGAAAGCAGCGTCAGCACAATCACAATCACAATGGATTTGCGCCATTTGAGCAAATCCTTCGCGAGCCGAAGCAGTGTGCTTTTGGCGTTCCTCGGCTTTTGGCCGGGCGCAAACCGCGCGGCGCCGCCGCTGCCCATTCTGCTGAACTTGGGCATGTTCTCATAGCTTTTGTCGATACCGTTTCCAGCGTTATTGGCCATCCGTCTGCAAGCTTCCTATCTGAGATTCGTAGATTCCCCTGTACGTGGCGCAGGAACGCAGCAGCTGCTCATGGCTGCCAAAGCCCGTGCTCTCTCCGTTATCGAGCACGAGTATGCTGTCCGCGAACATGGCGGTCGCTATCCTCTGCGTGATGATGATCACGGTTTTGCCCTCTTTGCTGACATCTTTGAGGCTGTGCCGGATCTTTGCTTCGGTGACGGCATCGAGCGCACTTGTACAGTCGTCGAGGATCAGCACAGGCGCATCCTTCGCAAGCGCTCTGGCGATCGATATCCTCTGCTTTTGGCCGCCCGAAAGATTGACGCCCCCCTGCCCTAAGCTGCTGTCGTAGCCGTCCGGCATACTGCGAATGAACCCGTCGGCCTGTGCGATGCGCGCGGCTTTTTCGGCGTCTTCTCTCGAAGCGTCCGTCTTCCCCCAGATGATGTTTTCGAGCACGGTGCCGGTGAACAGCATGCTTTTCTGCGGCGCGAACGCAATATTTTCCCTCAATATGCCGGTGTCCAAGGTTTTCACGTCCTGATCATTCAAATTGACCGCGCCTTCATTGGCGTCGTAAAAGTGCAGGCACAGCCATGCGAGAGTGGATTTGCCGGAGCCCGTGGGACCGATCACAGCCAGCGTCTGCCCATGGCTGACACGGAAAGACAGGTTGCTCACGGCGGGCCTGCCGCTGCCGCCCGGATACGCAAATGTCACGTTTTCAAACGCGATATCGCCATGGTCGAGCTTCACGGCTTGGCCGGAGCCCTCAAAATCCTCGCCGCTCCCCAGCACCTCGTTGATTCTTTCGGTCGACGCTTTTGTGCGGACAAACGTATTGAAAATGTTCGTGATCATGATCAGCGATGTGAGTATCTGCGCCATATAGCTCACGAACGCGGCCACCTTTCCCACCTCGATGGCCCCGCCCGCAAAAAGCAGGCTGCCGACATAAATGATCAAAGCGATGCCGATATTGATGGACAGCGACAGCAGCGGTGAAAAATACGATATGACGAGCTGGGAAGCGACGGTCTTTTCGGATAAATTGGCGTTGGCGGCTTCGAATTTGCTTTCCTCGTCTTTAAACCGCCCGAACGCCTTGACGAGCCTGACGCCGATCAGATATTCCTGAACGACGGTGTTGACCTTATCGACCGCCTTCTGGACGCGCGCGAAGCGGATATAGCTGAGCCGCATGCTGACGAAAATCAGAGCGGCCACCACGGCGATGACCGCAAAGAGTATGAGGCTTAAGTGCGTGCTGAGTATGATGGCGAGAATGATGCTGCCGATGCAGACGACGGGCGCTTTGAAAAATATCCTCATCAGCCCGTTCACGAACTGTGTGATCTGATTCGTATCGTTTGTGACCCTTGTGATCAGTGTGCCGCTTTCGAGCTTGTCGGCGCTGACTTCGGACAAACCGATGATTTTCCCAAACACTTCGGAACGCAGATCGGCGCCGAAGCTCTGAGAAACGCGGCTCGATATGATGCTCCGCGCGGTGGCAAAGCCCGCGCCGAGCGCTGTGATGCCGAGCATCAGCAAACCGTACCCGATCACCGTATCGATACGGCTGCTTCTGACGCCTTCGTCTATGATACGGGACATGACCGTAGGCTGGAGCAGGTCGCACATCGCCTCGAGGAAAACGCAGATGACAGCTGTGGCAAACAGCAGTTTGTATTTGCTAAGATATTTTTTATAAAATTCCATTGTCCGTACTCTGTTTTCAAGTCTGTATATCATTATACAAGTGAAGATAATCATATTCAACAAGCCGATAACAAACCTTATCAATACGCAGAGCTTTTTCAGCGATTTTCGAAAAAATAACGTTTCGGCATGGATTAAAAGCGGTGGAACATTATGCTCAAATTTACTTCAAAACGGACAATAATCGCTCTTTTGTACCCCTATCCAATATTTAATTGATAGAATTACGAACATTTTTCGCGTTTTCTCTTCCAAAGTTTCAATACTGCGGTATAATGATAAAAATAAGTTTGGGTGAGGGGTAAGCAATGGAGCTTTTGAAGGAACGGATTCGCAAGGACGGCAGAATCAAAGACGGCCATATCATCAAAGTGGACGGTTTTTTGAATCATCAGATCGATATTTCGCTGCTCAATGAGATCGGGAAGGAATTCAGACGCCTTTTTGACGGACAAACCATCACAAAGGTCATCACAATCGAAGCCAGCGGCATCGCTGTGGCCTGTCTCACGGCGCAGTATTTCAACGTGCCGATCGTCTTCGCCAAAAAGTCCGAAAGCAAGAACATCGACGGCGACGTTTACAGGACAAGCGTCACGAGCTATACCCGCGGCAGAGACTATACGGTCATTCTCGAAAAGCGTTATCTGACTTCGGAAGACCGTATTTTAATTATTGACGACATTCTGGCGACCGGCAAGGCGCAAAAAGGGCTGCTTGATATCAGCGAGCAGGCGGGCGCCACCGTCGTCGGCATCGGCATTGTGATAGAGAAAGGGTTTCAGGGCGGCGGCGACAAGCTCCGCGGCGCCGGTTACAACGTGAAAAGCCTCGCCATCATAGACAGCATGGAAAACCAGACGGTGCAGTTCCGCGAATAACATAAGTTCCATACCCGACAATAAGAGCGCGCTTGCAAAAGTGCGCTTTTTCGACTGCCGGTTTTTCAGCGCTATCTTCACTCCCGGCAATACCGGAAAAGTATCAGGCTCCGTTCCAAAGGAGTCTTATAAATAAGATCGGCTGATCATTTCACGTCTATCTGGAACGAGATTTTTTCATCGTCCTCGCTCTTTTCCCAGCTGCGCTCATAAACCATCGTAATCACGGCATTCCCTTTGGCTTTGGCTATAAATGTGAAAGACCTCACTCCGCCCGCGCCTGTCATTTCCCCAGAATGCGTATCCGCCACATACTCATCCTGACTGATTTCGACTATGTTTTCATCGCTGATGGTATAGCTCCACTGATAGCCCGTTGTGGGGTTTTCGTCGAGCTTCACGGTAAACGTATCTCCCGCGTTCACCGATATATCGGTATCCTCTTTACCGTAGACCTTTCCGCCGGTGCAGCCAAGCATAATCGCCGCAGTGAGCAAAACCATAACGAGCAGTACCAGATACTTATTCACATTCATGCCCCCTTTTTATATTGGCAGTTATAATATGCGATACCACCCCGATATTACCATATTATTATTGAATATGAAAAGAAAAAACGCCGGACTGTTTCCGGCGCTTCTCCCCTAGAAGCCAATGAAGAGTTTCGTATCAACCGATTTTAATGACGGCTTTCACCACATCTTTTGCGTTGTTCACCACAAAATCAAACGCCTCTTTCACATGATCGAAATCAAACTCATGGCTGACGATGCCTTTCACGTTGATCGCGCCGCTCGCAATCGCGTTGATCGCGACGGGATACAGATTGCGGTAACGGAATATCGTTCTGAGCTGTCCTTCCTTGCCCATCAGCTTCATGAAGTTAAAGCAGGTTTCGTCCTTGGGCGTCATGCCGACCATCACGATCGTGCCGCCTCTTGACACCACGTCCGCCGTCTGCTTAACGGTAAACTCAGAGCCCGCCGTCTCAATCACCACATCCGCGCCCTGTCCGTCAGTCAGCTCATCGAGCTTCTTTAAAACATCGGACTCTTTGGCGTTGATCGTTTCGGTGGCGCCAAGCTTCCTCGCTGTTTCGAGCCTGTTCTCCAAAATATCCACCACATAAACCTTGGAAGCGCCTCTCGCTTTGCACGACAGCAAAGTGACAAGGCCGATGCAGCCCGCGCCGAATATCACGACGGTATCGCCGAGCTTGACCTCGCCCGTTCCGGAGGCGTGCAGCCCCACCGCGAGCGGCTCCACCAGCGCGCCTTCCATATTCGACACGTTATCAGGCAGTTTAAAGCACATATCCTCGGGATGCGTCACATAGTTTGTGAATACGCCGTGGTAAGGCGGCGTCGCGAAGAACTCCACATCGGGACAAAGGTTGTATTTGCCCTGCTTGCAGTACTTGCATTTTCCGCATGTTTTGCCCGGCTCGAGCGCCACGCGGTCTCCCACGGCAAGGCTTTTCACGTCGCTGCCAACCTCCACGACCTCGCCCGCGCACTCGTGCCCGAGTATGAAGTCGCCCTCCACGATAAAATCGCCGATGCGCCCATGCTGATAATAGTGCACGTCGGACCCGCATATGCCCACGACGTCCACTTTGATCAGCACGTCCTTAGGGCCCGGTACCGGCATCGGCACCTCTCTTGTCACCATGTTGTTGGTGCCCTGCATAAAAACCGCTTTATTCGTCATCATCTTTTTCTCCCCATTTATCAGCGCTAATGTGAATGTACGCCGCAAAAGCTGCGGCGTACATTTCTTCCACTGTTCTGTTTGTTTTCTCTTACTTAATCGCGCCGGCCTTTTTGTGCATTTCAATGTACTGGTCGACGTTATCCTTTGTGATCAGCGGGCAGTCGATGTCCGTATCGATCTGTGTCTCTTCACCCGTCAGCAGCTTCTCGAGCGTATCGAGGATTTCCGCGGCCAAATCATACGCGCTCTGCAGACTTGTGGAGGTCATTTTGCCGTCCTTGATCAGCAGGCAGGCTTCGGCTGTGCCGTCAACGCCGTATGAGAGTATGTTCGCGAATTTCGCGTTGTCCTTCACCGCTTCAAGAGCGCCGGCTGCCATGTTGTCGTTCATCGAGATGATCGCATCGATCTTGTCGTTCGCCTGAACCCAAACTTCCATGGCGTTCATCGCTTCGTCCTTGTTCCAGTTGGCGATTTCTTCGCCTACGATCTTGACGTCAGGGCGCTTGTCGAAGAACTCAGCCTGCCAGCTCTGTCTTCTCTGGTCGGCGTGGAAGTTTCCCGGAGGTCCGTTGAGAACCACCACATTGGCGTTTTCGGGAACCTGCTCGAGAGCCAGCTGGGCGTTCACCGCAGCCTGAGCGTACGGATCGGCATCAACCGAGGACGCGCCTTCGATACCCGAGATTCTCGCGTTGGTCGTTATTGTCACGATACCGGCCTTCACTGCCTTTTCGGCATACGGCCGCTGAGCTTCGCCGTTGTTCGGCTGAATGACGATCGCGTCATACTTGTTCGTGATGGCATTCTCAATCAAAGAGTTCTCTTTATCATCGGAAGCCTGTCCGTCGAACACGTCGATCGTGATGTTGTCATATTTCCCTGCTTCTTCCACGATCGAGTTGGCCAGCCATGCGGCAAACGAGTCCGCTTGTGCACGGGCGATGTACGCAACCCTGAATGTCTGGGCTCCGCTGGTCGCGGGCTCGGACGCGGTTTCACTCGCCAAAGCGCTGGGCGACTGGCTCGGTTCCGCCGTGTTGTTGTTCGGAGCGCAGCCCACAAATGCCACTGTCAAACATGCAAGTGCCAAAATCAGTGCCAGAATTTTTTTCATACTTTTCCTCCTCTTTTTTTTGGAGCGGCTGAGCCGCTCAAACTTTATTGATCAGGCGTTTATATTGCCTAGCTTCTTCTTAGTTTTCCTTGTTTTGGCGTAAATATCATAAGCCACTGCAAGTGTGATAATTCCGCCGCGAACGATTTCCTGCAAGTACGAGTTCACGCCGGAGAGCACCATGATGTTGTCAAGGAATCCGACGATGAACGCACCGGCCACCGTGCCTGCCGCCGTACCGATACCGCCCGTCATGCTTGTACCGCCGATGACCGCCGCGGTGAGCGCCGTAAATTCATATCCGACAGCGCCGTTCGGTAACCCGACGTTGTTTCTCGACATGAACAGCACACCCGCCACGCCCACGAAGATACCGTTGATGACATACGCGAGCATTTTGTTGCCCTTTACGTTGATGCCCGAGGCGATCGCCGCCTCCTCGTTGCCGCCGATCGCGTAGATCGACCGGCCGAACACCGTGTGCCTCAGCAGGTACCACGTCACAACCAGCGTGACCGCCAGGAATATGACCGGCGTGGGAATCCCGAGTATGTACCCCTGGCCGAATTCCACATAATCGCCGATCTGGTAGATGTTCTGGCCGTTGGTGTAAAGCAGCGCCGCACCTCTCGCCATCGCCATCATCGAGAGGGTGGCGATGAATGTCGGCACGTTATATTTCGTGACGATGACCGCCGTGATGATGTTGCAGACAACCGACACAGCCACGCCGACGAAGAACGCGAGCAGCAGAGAGCCGGTCGCGAGGTAAGCCGATACCGAGAGCACGCCCGAAAACGCGAGCACGGATGCCGACGATAGGTCGAGCATGCCTGCGATGATCAGTATCGTTTCACCGAAGGCGAGAATCGTGCCCACCGAGATCTGTCTTGAGATGTTCGACAGGTTCTCGATAGATACAAAGTTGCTATTCGCCAGCCAGCAGATGAAGAACATGACGACCAGAACGATATAAATGCTGTATCTTGATTTTATTTTGTCCCACATTTCTTTTGTCTTCATTTTTCTCTCCCTTATTTTTGAGCTGTCGCCAGCGTCATGATATGTTCCTGTGTAAAACCGTCGCGTGAGAGCTCGCCCGTGATATACCCGCGCGACATCACATAGATGCGGTCACACATGCCGATAAGCTCGGGCAGCTCGGACGACACCATCACCAGCGCTTTCTTCTGCCTGACGAGGTCGGTCATGAGCTTGTATATCTCATACTTCGCGCCGACGTCGATGCCGCGCGTGGCCTCGTCGAGTATCAGCACGTCGGGGTCTGTCAGCATCCATTTGGCCAGCACCACTTTTTGCTGGTTGCCGCCGCTCAGAGCGTCCACCGTCGTATCGAGCGTCGGCGTCTTAACGTTCATTCGCCCGCAGTAATCGCTGATCGTTTTATTCTCCATCTTCACATGCAGCCGCCCGCCGAATATGAAGCGCTTTAAGTTGCTTAAGGACACGTTCTCACGCACGCTGCGGATCGGCACGATGCCGTAGCGCCGCCGGTCCTCCGACAGCATCACGATGTTCTTCTGAATGCAGCTCCGGACATTTTTGATTTTGACTTTCTGGCCTTTGATCGTAACCTCGCCGGATT
This sequence comes from Bacillota bacterium, assembly GCA_023461435.1. Classification (GTDB taxonomy): domain Bacteria; phylum Bacillota; class Clostridia; order Christensenellales; family SZUA-584; genus SZUA-584. Next base: position 80,131 of record JAEYLC010000031.1, on the reverse strand, counting down.
CGAACTTATCGAGCCCGAACAGGCTGCGCATCACTTCGGTTCTTCCGGCGCCCATGAGGCCCGCAAATCCCACGATTTCGCCTTCACTCACATGAAAGCTCACGTCCTTGAACCCGTCGCCGGTCAGGCCGGAAACTTCGAGCACCTTTTTGCCGATCTCCACCTTCTCCTTGGGGAAGTTGTCGTCGAGCTTGCGGCCGACCATCTGCGCGATGACCGTCTTCATGTCGTAATCCTTCACGGGACGCGAATCGACAACGGTGCCGTCACGGAACACGGTGATATCATCCGCGATTCTGAATATCTCCTCCATCTTGTGGGATATATAGATGATCGCGACGCCACGGCTTTTGAGCTCGTTGATCTTTTTAAACAGCGCCTCAACCTCTTTAAGTGTGATGGCGGATGTCGGTTCGTCCATGATGATGATGTCCGAGCTGTAGGAAATCGCCTTCATGATCTCGAGTATCTGAACATCGGAAACCGTGAGCTCCTTGAGCTTGGTATCCGGGTCGTAATTGAGTCCTTCCGCCTTCAGCAGCTCCGCCGTTCTCTTTTTGATCTCCCGCCAGTTGACCTTTCCGAACTTGGTCGTTGGCCAACTGCCGACGCACAAGCTCTCCGCGATCGTCTGTTCAGGGATATAGTTGAGCTCCTGAAAAATCATCGATATTCCGAGCTGTCTTGCCTGAATCGGGTTTTTGATCTCAACCTCTTTTTCGTCGATCAGTATCTTGCCCGCGTCCGGCTTATAGATGCCGTTGATGATCTTCATTAAGGTGGACTTGCCCGCACCGTTTTCTCCGCACAGCACATGCACCGTTCCCTTTCTGACGGTGAAGTTGACTTTGTCTAAAGCCTTCACGCCCGGGAACGATTTTTCTATATTCACGACTCTGAGCTTTATATCCTGAGACATTGAAATCTCCTCTTTTCCTTTTCCAGCAATATCATTTGCGAGCAAAGGATTATTATTCCTTTGCCGTGCAATGACGCTTATCGGAACTATGTGATTGGATTGTATGATATTAAACGGATCGGCATAATGGCTCAGATTGCGGGGTTTTTATACTATTTTAATGTGTTTATTGTTTAGATTGTTTCACTTGTTTTCTTTGCACTATTTTGCTGCGAATTTATACTATTTTAATGGGATAAAAAAACAAGCCCGGCAATTCGGGCTTATGAGATATCGAAAAACCATGTTTTGTCATGAGTGTTACGGGTTGATCTTGTCCTTATACTCAAGTATCGTCATGCCCGTCATCTTTTTAAACACCTTGCTGAAATACTGCTGATTGGAATAACCGACCTCCTCAAATATCTCTTTGATCTTCCGGTCTTTCTTGTGCAGCAGCATTTTCGCTTTCTCTATCCTTAATTTGTTGATATAGTAAGACACGTTTTCTCCGGTCTCTTTCTTAAAGATGCTGCAAAGATACTGCTTGGAAAGGTTTAAGTTCTCCGCCACATCTTTAAGAGATATTTTCTTGTCGTAATTCTGCTGAATGTAATTGACCGCCTGATTGGTCAGCAGCTGCGAATTGTTCTGCACATACTGACGCATCTGCTCGATAAAGCCGAAGAGCATCTGTTCCATGATGCCGCACGCGCTTTTCAGCGATGTCGCGTTGATGATCTCAAAGTGACAGCGTTTATGGTCAAGAGCACCCGCTCCCTCGTTCAGCAGCTGCGCATAGTGATCAAACAGATGGTTCATGAGGTCCGTAAAGAAAAGCTTGACGCTGCTCGGCGGCGCCATCTTGCTTTTAAAGTATCTGTAAAGCTCGTCCACAAACTCCTTCGCGCCTTCCATGTTTTCCTTCATGATGGAATCGATCATGAGCATCTGGCTGTACTTCTTTTTGAGCTCAAACGAATTGAGCTCCTCAAACCGGATATCCTTCGCGTTCTCAAGGTAAAACGACGGTTCTTCGAGATAAAACATCACGTCCGATTTATCCAGGAATTCGTTATGCCGGTCTTTAAGCGCGGCGCGGTCTTCAAACGTATCCGTAAAGACGATGCGCAACGCTTTGTCAAAATATTGCTGAGCGCCCTGATTGGCGGTTAAAAAAACGCGCTTCATCTCCGGTATGCTGAGCTTTGACGACGACAGCAGAAAATGGTACCGGTTGTTCACAATATGAAAAAGATACGCGATCTCCTTGTCGTCGAGCAGATTGATCAGCAGATTGATGACCGCCTGATTGATCTGCCCGGTGGAATCCTGCCCCTCGTTTTCCGAGACGGACACACCGGCAAACGAAAACCTCGTGTCGGTGAGCGGCACGCCGGTCACCGCAAAGCGCTCCTCAAGCTTGGCGTCGATGCGGAATTCGGCTTTGACGATATCGTTAAAAAGCACGCGGCGGAGATCGTTTTTGCTCGTGCTCGCCGATTGGCTGATCTCTTTGTCCTTTCCGAGCTTATCGAGCTTTTTCTTGACGCCGTTCATCATGCTTAAAAGCTCTTCATCCTCCACCTCGGACTTCAAAATATAGTCGTCCGCGCCCACCTTGAGCGCGTTCCTCGCGTATGAGAACTCGTCAAGGCACGTCAGCACCAGTATCGGGATATACGGGTTCTCTTTGCGGATCTCTTCCACGAGCCACAGCCCGTCTTTTTTGGGCATTCGGATATCTGTGATGACCACGTCGGGTTCATGCTTCTTATACTGCTCATAGCCCTGCTCGCCGTTGGCCGCTTCCGCCACCACGGTAAAACCGGCTTCCTCCCAGTTGATTGTCGTTCTGAGGCCCACACGCAGCAGCACCTCGTCGTCTACGATCAATACTTTGTACATACAACCTCCTAACTGGCCGGAATCTTCACAATAACCTTTGTCCCGGTCCCCAGCTTCGTCTCAATGCTGAGACCGTACTCTTTCCCGTAATAGAGTTTGATGCGCTGATTGATGTTATTCAGCCCCACCTTGCTGAACCTGTTTTTATCCTCTTTGCTGCGCAGTATCTCTTCAACGATATCCGGCTGAATGCCGGGGCCGTCGTCCGTGATCTCGATATAGAGCTGCTCATCCTTCCTGTAAGCCGATATCCTGATATTGATGTCCTTATGGTCTTCACTGATGCCATAGATAATCGCGTTTTCGACGATCGGCTGCAGAATAAGCTTCGGCATCATCACGTCGAGACACGAAGTTTCCAGATCGTACTGCATGTTGATGCCCTCGTTGTATTTGAGCTTTTGTATCACGATGTAGTTTTCGACATAGTCGAGCTCCTCCTTGAGCGTGATCGTGTCCGTCCCTAAGTTGGTGCTCACGCGCAGCAGCTTGATCAGCGCCACGATCGCGCGGCTCACGCTGTTGTTGCCCTGAATTTTGGCCATCCATTTGATCGTGTTCAGCGTGTTGTAAAGAAAATGCGGATTGATCTGCGCGTGCAGCGCCTCGAGCTCCACTTCCTTTTTCTCCTGCTCTTCCTTGAGCAGCTTATCGATCAGATTGCCCATCTCGCCGATCATATTGTTAAGGCTCTCGCCCAACTGCCCGACCTCGTCCTTCGTCGATATCTCCGTGCGCGCGGAGAGGTCCCCCCGTTCCACCTTTTTGATCACGCTCATCATCTTCATCATCGGGTCCGTGTACCTCACGGAGAAGAATATCATGAATATGATGATGGCCACGCCGTATATGATGCCGCCGATCAAAAAATCGCGCTGCATCTTGTTGATTTCCTGATAAAGATAGCTCTCGGGTATCGTCTTGATGATCTTCCAGCCGGTGCTCGAAATCGTCGAGTAGATCGCGACCTTGTCCACATCCTCGGTAAACTCAAAATACCCTTTCGAGGTCTGCGTGTTGAGTATGCTCTGAGCGTACGGCTGAAACTTGATGGTGCTGCCTATCTTCTTTTTGTCCGTATGGCTGATGATCGTGCCCACATCGTCGCAGATATAAATATCTTCGGATTCGTTATCGAGCAGGCTCTTGTAGGACTGCTCGAGCATGACCTCTTCGAGGTTGATGACCAGATACCCCAGATCCTCGAGCGTGTTGTAATTGATGATCTTGCGGCCCAGCGCAAAATAGTTCTTGTGAAACCGGCCCGACAGTATTTCAATCACGTGGCTTTCAGTATCGAGCCAGACGGGCTGCCCCGACGATTCGGCGAGCTCCTTTTCAACGGCGGATTTCATATCCACCATGTTGGCGCCTATCGCATAGGTGCCGCTTGGCAGCACAACGTTGATGACTTCGATGTCGTCACGGGACAGTATAAAGTTTCTCAGCAGCGTGTTGAACTGGTCTTTGCTGTAATTCCCCGGGTTCTTGGCCATTTCGAGCAGCTCGGCGTTCGAAATGATCACCGTCGAGAAATCCCCGACGTCACGCAGTATATAATCGATCTGCTCGCCCGCCTCATAAACGGACTGTATGGCCGAATCGGTGTATTTTTTCGATATAATCTCCTTGACGGTTTTGGTGTACGTCATGGAGATCGCGAGAATCGGAATCGCGATCAGTATCACCGCAATAATCGCGAGCTTTAATCTGAGCGACGCGTATATCTTTCGTTTGTTCATCGCCGGCCACCGCTTATGCTGTCGGCCAATATGCCGGTCAGCTGCTGATAGATATCCTGGCTGACCTGATGGCTGTCCGAATTTTTGTCCGATACAAAATCATGCAACTGCTTGTTTAATACCTGCTCCACATGATAAAAGTTTGAAACCTTCGGGCGCAAATAAAGATTCTCGGGCTCCCACGCCTCAAGCACCGTCTTGATAAGATCGATATTGAGCATCTGATCCGCCTCATCCGTGTCCTCAAGCTTGCTTTTGATATCAGGCTCCTCATACACGGACAGCCTTGAAGGGAGGTTGCCGCCTTCGGGATTGATCAGAATCTCGCGCTGCATCTCCTGCGAGGTTGCCCAGACGATGTACAGCCATGCGGCTTTCTTTTCCTCTTCGGCCGCAAACTTGTTGATGCCGATACCCGAGCCGCCGAAAATATTCGCGCTTTTCGCATCGCCGTACGGCAGTATCGCGCAGCCGACGTTCCCCGTGACCTTGGAATTCTCGGAGTCATTCAGATACGGGTAATTCTCGTCCCAGTTCAGCATCATCGCGATCTCGCCGCTGCGGAACGCGTTCGCGGAATCCGTCCAGTTCCAGTTCACGCTCTCGGGCGCGGCGGCATCCACCACCCGCTTATAAATATCAAGCGCCTTCATAAAGCTGTCGCTCATCACATTGATGTCTCTGAAAGACCGTAAGCCCAGCGTGCCGATATTATTATCGCTGAAATAATCGCCGCCGCAGGCAGACAGTATGTTGGAAAACTCGCAGAATATCGAGTTGTGCTCCTGCGCCATCGCGCCGCAGCCGTAGGCCACCTCGTCGTCCTTCACATGCTCGTCAATCCATTTGGCCACTTCAATGTATCTCTCCCAAGTGAAATCTTTTGATCCCGGCATCCAGTCGTATCCCATATCGGCATAAAACTGATCCGCATACTTTTCAAAAATATCTTTTCTGTAGAAAAGAATCATCGTCGTGCTGTCAAAAGGAATCGTGTAGATATTGCTTCTGTCACCAAAGCAGCTGATCGTTTCGGTCTGGAAGTCCGAAAAATCGTCCATAAAGCCTTTTATATGCGGCATGGCGGTGTCTTCATTGTACGCGTTTAATACCTCGAAGCAGTCATGAAAGCGGTTCAGCGTCTGATACGGGTCCACATAGACGATTTGATACTGCCCCGCTTTGGAAATGAAGTCAAGGTTAATCTTCTGGACCAGCGTATCGAAATCCACCGCGATGATCTTGATGTTGATGCCCGTCAGATCGGAAAACTCCTGGCTCTTATTGAGCAGTATCGTCGCATGGCGGTTGTTCTCCACGATAAAACGCAGCGTCATCCCCTCAAACTGCCGGAGATCGTAGCCTTCGGGCAGATCGAGGCTCTCAAAGCTTGTCCCTTTTAAATCGGTGCGCGCAGGCTCCGCGAGGGGCTCGTTATCCTCTTTGTTTATGAATATATAGACGAAAACAAGTATCGCCAGCAGCGCAACCAGCAGCAAAGTTAATATTCGTTTATACACAGGCTCACCTTTCCGGCAGACCTTAACAGTCTGCTATACGGCTTTCGCTTCATATAACATTATTGTCTAATTGGATTTTAAACAGAACAAGTGGTACTTTTATTTTATCGCCTTCCCGCGTTTCTTTCAATCACTAATTTCCTGCATCACTATTCCACTGCACTTATTAGCCGCCGCTCGCTCCTCAGACTTTACCGCCAAGTATATCCTTGCCCGTTTTTAGAAGAATGAATCATGCAACGGCATTATACAAGGATGACGGTATCCGTTGCTTTTTCATAGCGAAGACCGCATGAGGTTTGTCAAGCCTGAAGCATTTTGCTTTTTTTCAGGCTAAGATAAAAAACGGCGCTTTCCCTTTGAGAAATGCCGTTTTTAATATCACGTGTCATGCTGCAATTAGATAAAGAAGGCTGACGGAAGACTCGTCCATTTCAGACAAAGGTGCCGCCATCAGTCTCCAAGCCTATCGCCTCCGAATCGCGCCCCTCTTCCAGCGCGGGCACATCCTCCGCAGCGAACGTTTCCTCGAATTCACCCCATGCTTTGGCATTCGAATCCCGAAGCTGGAACTGAGCCACCATCGATTTGAGCAGATCCGCCTGGCCCGACAGCTCTTCGCTGGCCGCCGCGGCCTGTTCGGCAGTGGCCGAATTGATCTGCACGACCTGAGAAAGCTGATCGATGCCGCGGTTCAGCTGGGCGATGCCCGTGGCCTGCTCATTCGATGCCGCCGCGATCTGCCCGATCAGCCCCGCCGCCTTTTCCACGCTTAAAACAATACCGGACAAAGCGGCCGCGGTCTGATCGGCAATCTTCGTGCCATCCTCCACCTTTTTGACGGTCCCTTCAATGTGTTCCGTCGTTTCTTTGGCGGCGCTCGCGCACCGTGCCGCCAGGTTTCTCACCTCTTCGGCGACCACGGCAAAGCCCTTGCCATGCACGCCGGCTCTGGCCGCTTCCACCGCCGCGTTGAGCGCAAGTATGTTGGTCTGAAACGCGATATCGTCGATAACCTTGATGATCTTGGATATGCTTTCGGAGGCTTCGTTGATTTTCGCCATCGCATCCTGCATCTGCTTCATGTGGCCGCTGCCCGCCGCCGCGTCCGTCTGAGTGCCCAGCACAAGCTTGTTGGCTATCCCCGCATTTTCAGCATTTTGTCTGGTTTGCGCCGCAATCTGTGTGATGGACTCGGAGAGCTCTTCTATCGCGCCGGCCTGCTCTGCGGCGCCCTCTGAAATCGTCTGGCTGCCTGACGAAACCTGAGACGTTCCCGACGCCACCTGAATGGCGGCGCTGTTGATTTCCGACAGCGTCTCGCTCAGAGATTCCGCAATGCTGTTGATCGACTGTTTCAGGGCGATAAAATCGCCTTTGTATTCACTGGTAATGCCCACGCGTATATTGCCGCCCGCCATCTCGCCGAGCACATCGGAAATCTCCGCGATATAGCCTTTGATTTCACCGATCCCGCCGCTCAGGTTCCTCGCGATCTCACTGTACAGCTGATACAGCTCAGCGGTATCCTGATCTGGCTTTGCCACCTCGATATCGCAAAGCAGCTCGCCGCGCGCGAGACGCTGCAGATTGATAAGCAGCTTTTCCACCTCGCCCGACTGATACGCCGCCTGCTTTTCAGATATCAGGCGTGCTTTTTCGATATTCTTGAACGCCTCGCGCACCTCGTTATCGATGGTGGAGGCGAGCTGTCCGGCCTCATCCTTGGAGCTGACCGCAAGCGGCGCGTCCAGGCTGCCCGACGCAAGCTGCTTCGCGCATTTTGCCGCGGCCTTAATCGGTCTGCTGACGATTCGGGAGATGACAATACCGACTGTCAGCGACAGTATCATCAGAACGCCCATGACGGCGATCGAAATCATTTTCACGTCGTTGGCCTGAGCCGTGTTTGAGGCGGACTGCTCTTTGCCGTCCTGCTTTTTGAGCTCGAGTATCCTATTGATCGCGTCCCTTTCCGCTTTGACGGCAATCCCCATCTCCCCGTCCGGAGAAACCTGCAGCTCGGCGATTTGGCTTTGTCCGCTTTGCACGAGTCCGATCGCCTGATCGAGCAGCGGCTGATAAGCTTTATCGGCTTTTTTGAAGCTCTCGAAGTCCTGCCGCGTCTGGTCCGAAAGCTCATTCGCTTCAAATTGCGCCGACAGCTCTTCAATATTTTGACGGCTGCTTTGAATATCATTGATCTTCTGGTCGATAATCGTTTGATTCTTTCCTGTTATAGCTTCGAGAATATCGACATGCTGCTGCTGAAATTCCTGACTGATCTGCGCCATCTGCTCCATCGGAACCAGCATATTTTCATACAGCTCCGCGTCTGACTGAGCCAAAGCCATAATATTGATGATCGCAAATACGCCCATAGACACGGCGAGAATCGTCACAAGCAAAAAACTTAAGAGTAGTTTGAGTCCGATGCTGAGATTTAAAAACCATTTCATTTTTCAAATGCTCCTGTTTTTAGTTTGAATGTGTAGTGTGTATTGAAAGCAAGCAGAGACGTTATCACGGCCTTCTGTTGCGTGACTTTAAGTTTTTTGACAATGCTGTGATCTCGTGCTTGGCAGCGTTCAAGAGCGGCATGCGGCGGCGCCGGCACACGTGCGCACACCGCTCAAGCGAAGCTTTTAAATTTGATATGCAGAAATTCTGCGATGACGGGCCAAGCTTAAGGCGGGCCCGGCTTTGCGTATCCGGGACTCGTGCCCGGATACGATATTTAACGACTTTCTCCCAAAAAATAAATTAATTGCTTTCCTGCATTCTGTACTTCTTATTCAGGTCTTCCCAATCTTTCAACGAATTCCGCACGGCATACTGAGCCAGGTCATAATCGCGTTCGGCCACGGCGCGGATAATCAGATCGTGGTGCCTCAGCACCGAAAAGTCCGCGGTGGCCGTTTGCTGAATGTAAGAATGCTTGATGAACGGTGTGAAGATATCGAGCATGTTCATGTATACGTTCTTGAGCACGTCGTTCCCCGTAATCTCCGCCAGCAATGTGTGGAAACGCAAGTCTGCCGCCACAATCTGTTCGATCGGCACGTGGCTGTCAACCGCCTCCTGCAGCTGCCTTTCCGTTTCACGGAGGCTATCGACGTCCCGGTCGGTGATCCGGTCAATCGCGGCACGGATGATGCCTGTTTCGAGTATCTGCCTCAATTGAATCAGATCGGGCAGCTTTGTCCCCATCGCGATGATACGAAAGAATTGCGCGTCGAACAAACCGTTGCTCGCCGACCCGCGCACATATGTGCCGTCTCCCCTGCGCACTTCGAGCACACCGTAAGAATCCAGTATTTTAACCGCTTCGCGCACAACACCCCGGCTTTTGCCAAACATGGTGCTCAGCTCAAACTCATTGGGGATCTTATCGCCGATGTGCAAATCCTTTTCGATGATCATGTTCTTAATGGCGTTGATTATCTGCTCCACAGCGGTTGATGATTTTTTATCATCAGCCATTTTTACATTCCGCTCCACGAGACATCCTCTTTTTTTTATATTTGTTATCCCTTTTTCTCTTCTAAAAGTACGGCAAAAGCACGCAGAGCTATGTTGCCACAGTACTTTTGCCGTATACTAACCTTTTCTTGTTACCGGATTATGCTGGAAAACTCTGTTCTTATTATAAGAGCTTTTCAGTGTATTTTCAACAAAGCCTTGCTTCCCCGCAGCGAATCAGTCTGACTGGGCGCGGTTAGCGCTCAGCACAAGCACGGAGATGATGATGACGCCTTTGATGATGTTCTGCACACCGACGGAGAAATTCGCCACCTGCATGGCCGCCACCACGAAGCTCAAAAACAGCGCGCCGAACAGTGTGCCGAGCGTGACCGCGCGCCCGCCCGATGCGAGCGTGCCGCCGATCACCACACTGCCCACCGTATCGAGCAGGTATGAGTCGCCCATCCCGAGGAAGGCGCCGCCGACGCGTCCGGACAGGAAGAATCCGCATATGGCTGCGAGCACCGCACTGATCATATAGGCGAGCGTCTCAACGAGATTGACCTTGATACCCGCCAGCTGCGCGGCGCGTTTGTTCTGCCCGAGCGCCAGCAGCGCGCGTCCAAAGGTCATCGACCGGAACATGAACGCAATACCGATCACGATCAGCACAACGATATAACTCACGATGGGAAAGCCAAGTATTTTCGTGCTTGTCACAGTGCTCATGATATTGCTGACCTGAAGACAGTTGAACGTGCGGTTATAGATCGATGTCGCTGTGGAGAGGATGTATCCCACGGCCAGCGTCGCGATCATCGAGGTGATGCGCAGCCGGATCACGAGCAGGCTGTTGATGAAGCCGACCAGCGCGCCCACCGCGATCACAAGCAGCAGCACCGGGAAGAAGTTCTGATCCTGACCGTTTGAAAGGCCCATGGTCAGGAACGCCGACAGCGTGATCATGTTCGGTATCGAGAGGTCAAAAGCGCCGCGTCCCGTCGTCATCACAATCATCTGCCCCAACGCGCAGATCGTTAAGTAGCTCGCGATCATGAAATTGGCGGTAAAGCTCGAGTATGAAAGCTTTCCCGAAATCAATGAGACCGCGATAAACATCAGTATTGACCCGACTGCCGCCCATGTCCATTGATGGTTCTTTGTAAAGGTGTTGATTTTTATCATTGTTTTGCTCCTTTCCTAAGAAGCCTTAGCGATAGAATCAAAATCAGCAGCAGCCCTTGAACAGCCGCCGTAAAATCGGAGCTGACGTGCAAAAACCCAAGCAAAATGGTCACAAGCGACAATGTAATCGCGCCGAAGACGGTGCCCACATGGCTGACCCGGCCGCCGCTCAGCGCGCCGCCGCCCAGCACCACGGAAGCCACCGTGAGCAGCGTGTACGAATCCATCGAGCTCGCATCCGCGGAAAAGGTCAGGGCCGTGAAGGAAAGCCCGCCGAGCACCGCGAAAAAGCCCGAGATCATATAGACATTGAACACAGCCGCGTATTTTCCCCAGCCGCTGCGGATCATGGATTCCTCGCGGTTGCCGAAGCCGCGCAGCACCGTGCCGTATTTGGAGCGGTAAATGAGCACAGCCGCGACCGTCGCCAGCACAAGTATCACCAGCACGTTCGGAATACCGAGATCGGTGCCGTTGAATATATCAACAAGCAGCTGCGGCGCGGTTCCTCCTGGAATGCTCTGCAGCACCAATGCGGCGCCATACCACACGAATGAGAAGCCAAGCGTCACGATCACAGCCGGGATGTTGAGCCGGCGTATCAGCAGGCCCATGAACCCGTAAGCCACCCACACGGCAAGAATCAGGAATATGCCGAGCAGCGGCGATTCATAGAGCACCGTCGCAGCCAGCACGCTGACAAGCCCCATGAAATTGCCTATGCTGAGGTTCACATGGCTGAAGCCGATGATATAAGTCTGGCTGATCGCCGCGAGTATCAGCGGCAAAGACCCGCTGACCAGCAGCTCCGCCCCGAACAGCGTGAACGTACTCTTCTGAATCAAGCCGCAAGTCACATAGATCGCGAGCATGGCCAGCACCGGCGTGAGTATCGACAGATTCATTTGGCGTTTTGATTTTTCAAGCTTTTCCTTCTTGTTGTCGACCGCCTTGAACGATGCCTCGATGATGCTGTCTTTGCTGATGTCCTCATGCTTCAGAGTTTCCACGATGGTGCCGTAGCGCATCACAAAAACGCGCGAGCAGCTGTCAAGCTCCGAGTCGTCGGAGCTGTACCATATGATGAGCTTGCCTTTCACCGTCGCTTCATGGAACACTTCATAGAGCTGACGTTTGGTTTCCACATCGACGCCGCGTGTCGGGTCGTCGAGTATGATGATATCCGCGTCCGCGATCAGCGCGCGCGCGATCAGCACCTTTTGCTGATTGCCGCCGCTGAGGCTCACAATATCGGCTTTCGGGCTTTCCCCCTTGATTTTAAGGTTGTTGTACCACACGGAGGATTGTTCAACGACCTTCTTCGGAGAATTTACAGCAAACAGCGCTTTGCGCATCAGCGACGTGATTGCGATGTTGTCCGCAATCGACCATAGCGGGAAGTTGCCTTCCGCTTTTCTGTCGCCGGTCACATAGGCGATGGAGCCTTTGCGCTGAATCTTCTTGCGAAGGCTGAGCGGCAGCTCAAATATCGCGTGCAGCAGATCCTTTTGCCCGTTGCCTTCCAGACCCGCGATGCCGATGATCTCGCCGCCGTGCATCGCACAGGTCACGCCTTTGAGCGCGCCCTTCGTCACATCGCTGCACGTCACATAGACATCATCGTTGATACTGGCCTGCACCTTGCCCGCTTTTTCTTCTTCCTGCTGCACCTGCTGCGCGTTGACGCCGCCGCTCATTATATCGATGAGCGTGTCCTCACAGGTTTGTTTCGTCTCGCAGCCTGAGACCACCTCGCCATTGCGAAGAACATAGACCTTATTCGTGATCTCCATGATCTCGAACAGTCTGTGGGTGATATATATGAAGGTAATGCCCTCTGCAGCCTTTTTTCCAATATAACTTAACAGTTGCCTTGTCTGCTCTACCGGCAGAGAAGAGGTTGGTTCATCCAGAATCAGAAGCTTCAAATCAGGGTCGGAAAATGCTCTCGCAATCTCCACCATCTGCTGTTGCGCAATCGAAAGATCGGACAATTCTTTTTTGACATCAATACCGTTTTCGGGAAAAACCTTGTCGAGCTGGTCTTTTGCCATCGCCGCCTCTTTTTTTCTCCATTGGAGCGACCCTTTAAACAGACTGCTGAGCTCAACGGTAAAATTTTCATAAACCTTTAAATTGTCGCACAGCGACAATTCCTGATAAGCGACGCGGATACCTTTTTTGCTCGCTGTTGTCGGGGAAAACGATTTCCAGTCAATCGTTTCTCCGTCAATATACATGGCGCCTTCATCGGGCGTCGTGACACCGGAGACAACGCGCATCAGCGTGCTTTTCCCGGCGCCGTTGGCACCGACCAGCCCCAAAATATCACCCTTTTTAAGCTTCAGGCTGATGTGGTTATTGGCAATGGTCGTGCCGTAAATCTTAACGATATCCGACAATTCAAGAAAGGCTTTTTCATCCGGTACCGGGCTGTTTTTTATGTTTTCCATTTGCAGCACTTCTTTCTATCATATTTGCCAAAGTGCAGAAGATTCGGAATGGCGCACAGACGCGCCATTCCGAAATCCTCGCGGATGCCCTGCCTGCTTTTATAAAGCCCTGGCAGACGTGTTATTCAGCTCTTGAGGGAACGATGATCTGTTCCATCACCTGATCGTTCGTCCAGTCCGCACCGGCGATTGAACCGGCTTCCATGTCTTTGAACTGGTCGGCCATGTCACGGGTGATCACGGAAAGAGCGAGATTCATCTTCTTGGGAACATCCTGACCATTGAGAATATCCAATGCTGTCCAGAATGCCGCAGAACCGCAAGCCGGTGCCGCACGAAGGCTCAGTGTGTCGTAGTTTTCCTGCTGGAGCCACCAGTTGATGAATTCAGCCGAATTGTCGCCCGACATCGGCGGAACTTCCATATTGGCCTGCTCAAACGCCTGGATGATGCCATAGGTGTCGCCGCCCTGGTTGAATATCAAATCCACCTTGTCAAGGCTCGGGAGTATCTTTGTGAACTCTTCCTGTGCCACTGTGGAGTCGGCTTCGCCAAGCACTGTCGCAATGACCTTTAAGTCGGGATGCTCTTCAATAACCTTCGCGTAAGCGTCATTGATCATCTCTTCGGGAGCCGAACCGGACACGCCGCGCACGACAACGACATTGCCCTTATAACCCGCGTTCTTGGCAATGTAGTCGCCCATCTGATAGTAGTAGTTGCTGAAGTCGAAATCCATGCAGTATGCATTCTCATCTTCCACCGTGGAGTCAAACGCGATAACCGGAATGCCGGCCTGCACCGCTTTGTCGATCACGCTGTTGAGAGCTGTCGCGGATGCCGCATTAATGCAGATCGCATCGACGCCTTCGAGAATGAAGCTGTTGATCTGAGCGATCTGAGCGTTCACGGAGCCGTCGCCGTTCTGGATCTCATAATCCTTGATATAGCCCGCCGCTTTGGCTTCCTCGGCAACCTTGGTGAAGGATTCAACCATCTGCTTGCGCCATGTGTTGCCATAGTAGGAGTTGGACAGTCCGATTACCCAATCTCCTGTCGGGATCGTGCTTTCCGCTGATGCCTCTTCCGAAGGCGTCGCCTCTTCCGAAGGCGCTGCAGACGGTGATTCAGACACAGCCTCTTGTGAGGGCTGCGGTGTGCTCGATGCCGATTCTTCGCTCGGAGCGCTGCTGCAGCCAGCAAATAAACTTGCCGCCATAACAAGGGTGATTACCAGAGTAATCAGTTTTTTAGTCATCTTTTTTTCCTCCTCTTTTATTGCGATCCGGGATCAATCGAGTATCTGCTTTAAATACGCGACACTCTCCTTCACCCAGCGATCTTCTTTTTGAAGCGTCTCGTCCAAATCGGACTCGGGCGCCATCCACAGCTCCAAAATGGAGCTGTAGTCGCCGCAGGCCTGCGCCTGCAGCTGTTTTTCCATCCCGGGGATATTGAGAAACCCTTCACCGGCAGGGGTCCCCGTCACGAGCAGCCCCATATTGTTGCTGACGCGTTCGATCTTAAAGTCCTTCACATGGAAATTGACCGTGTGCTTTGCGAGCACGTCCATCACCTGCTGCGTATTCTCTTCACAGGCAAAGGAATTCACCGTATCAAGCACGATTCCCACCCAGGGGCTCTGCACCGCCTCGACGATATCCGCGAATACCTGCGCTTTGAAGCGGTCATGGTTCTCAATGCCAAGCACAATGCCGTTGCCTTCAAGGTCCGGCAGCACTTTTTTAAGCAGCCCGACGATCTCCGCGAAATCCGGCTTATGCCACGCCGTATCGATAACCACCCGCAGCAGTCTGGCATCCAACATCTTTGCAATCCCGATGTATTTCTTAAGATTGTCGGTTTCGATGCCGCGCGTTCCGGCCTCAATCTCAATGCCGAGCTCTTTGGCATGGGCGCTGAGCTCTGCCAGTTCGGCTGAAGTCAGCCTATCCAGCGGACAATTGTCCGCGATCTGCAAAACGGGCACCTTGAGCGCCGCCGCTTTGTTCACGAGACCAAAGGCGCTCAGCGGTTTTTTCGGCTCGAAGCCCGGATATCCGACCGCGAAGGAATATGAAAATGAGCTGATCCCAATTCTTGTGCTGTTCATATCACTTGCTGATCTCGTGCGTGATCTCATAAACGCTTTGATCAACCGCCTGCCGACTCATGATATTTTCTATCCAGCCCGGCTTAAATATCACGTCCATCGCGTTTTTGAGTGCGAGGTTGGCGCCGTCCGAGAACGGGAAGCCCGCAAAATCGAACAGCACGCCGAACTGAACCTTGAGATGACCCATCACGAACGCCAGCACCGCGTCCCTCGGCACGCCCTGCTCCACGCAGGCGTCCACCGCCATCCGCATGCCCTTCACGAGCGGCGCCGTGATCGACTCGACAAGCGCGGGCTCAAGCATGATCATTTGATCGATGCTCAGACGGTAGGATTTCCTGATCGGTTTGAACATGATGCACGCAAACGCTTCGTTTTCTGCATAATCGGCGTCGCCGCCCTGATGCATAGCGCAAACCAGATCCATCTGAGCCGCGCCCACGCCGCCGAACCAATCCTTCTGGGCCGCAAGGCTCAGGTTATCCTCGAAGGCAAAAAGCGGCGGATGGCACGGGTGCACCACAAAATATTTAAGATCGTCGCGCATCATCATGACTTTGCCGTAATGCGCCGCCGGGTCAAGGCCGATCACCGTCGCGCCGCTTTTCATAAGCGGTATGATCTGCTTCGAAACTCTTTGAATCAGAATATCGGGAACCGCGAATATCACGGTATCGGCAACGCCGACCGGCTCGTAGCTGCCTGTCGCTTCGATACCGAAAGTATCTTTTAAACGCTGCTTTCCGGCTTCGCTGATCTCCACGTAAGAGATATCATAATCTTTTTCGTCTTTGATGTTGGCCGTGACACGGCACCCCATCTTTCCGCCTGCACCCAGCAGGACCACTTTCTTTTTCATCGCAATCGCTCTCCTTTGGCTGTGATTATAATTCTGCAATGAAAATGGAGTAAGGCTTCAATCGGATCTCTCCATTTAGATTGTAGGTTTTCCAGCTGTCATCATCGGCTGAAAACAGTTCCCGCTGCGCGAGCACAGCCACACTGTCTTCGTCGAGCATGATCCCGCGCATCGACGGCGGTGCGTCTGTGAGCCGCACCGTCACAGCCTCATCCCTGGCGTTTGCCGCTATGAGCCGTGTCCTGTCCGCATTTTTGAGGACGATGACCGTGGCGCCGGCCGTCAACGCAGCCGATATGCCGAATGTGTTCAAACCGCGCAGCGCGTAAAATGCGTAATAGAGCGGAAACAGCATGTCGGGTACGGAGGGAAACGCGTAATCCCGGCCGGGTGCTGCTTCCTCCATGATCCCTTTGCAGCCGACGAGCTCAAAATAGTTGGCCCCGGCCGCGCCGCTGAGAATTGCTGAGGCGGCCGAACGCAGAAACCACGAAGCGGCAAACAGCGACATCTGCCTCTCGTCCGCATCGCGCGGAGCCTGACCCTTTTTGACGATATCCTTTCCCGTCGCGTCCGGGTTCCACCGCATTTTCAAAGATACGGGAGATATCCATACCTGCAGATGAGGATACATACCCGCACAGCTCAAAACGGTTGCCGCCTGCCCCTCCACCGTGGACATGATGGATGCGTTGTCAAACGCGTGCACCTGCGGATTGGTTGAGTAGGTCACAAAATCGAGCAGCCTCTCGGGCAAACGCTCGCGGTTGATCTGCGTAAAGAAAGCGTCGGTGCCGGACCCGATGGGAACGGCGCAGCCGTCAAGCGCTTCGCGAACCGCGGCGAGCAGCTCTTTTGAAACCACCTTCACGCCCTGCGCGAATACGGCAATACCCATGAGGTCGTGCTCATACTCGCTGACAACGGTCCTCAGCGTCTTAAGCTCCGTCTGCCAGCTTTCCGTGAAGAACACGGCCAGCTGGGCCGGCAGCCCAAGCACGCGGGCCTGTTCGAATATTTTTTCTGTATCCTCGGAATCGTCAAAATGAAAATCATAGCGCAGCTGTGACAGTTTAAGGCTTTTGATGCGCTGCAGCTGCAGATCCGTAAGCGGGCGCGTGATGCAGCTGCCCAATGCAAAGCCGCCGCCCTTTTTAACGTCTGCGCCACTCAGAGAAAAAGCTGTTTCGCCATCAGACGCATTCGCGTCTTTCACGTCAGACTCTGCTTTCAGAGATATGGCCACGGCCTGATGGAATCTGTCGCCCTTTTTAACCGGCGCCGGAAATGGCAGCGCCAGCGGCGTGCAATAGGTTTTGAACGACGCGTCGGTCCAGTTCCTCTGGTCTTCCATTTCAAACACGTCGCCTTCAAAACCGACACGGACGGAAACACCCTGAGCCGGGTAGTGCGTGATGGCTTTGATATCAAAAAACGGCTGGTGCGGAGAGATCCCCATGGGAAAACTGCCTTTTTCGGCTTCCGCGTCGAAATGCTCGACATCGCACGCCACGCCGCCGCAGGACGCCGGATGGAGCACGCAAAAACCGATACGGTTTTTCATAAAATCGGAGCCTGCGGTGCCGTCAAACGCGTATGTGACAACGGAATCGGCGCTCCCGGTGATCGTCGCCTGCCATATCAGCTGCATGGCGTCCTGATCGTGGACCGCGGTAAACGAGATTGTGAACGCGTCCGCCTGCTCGACAATGACAAAATTCTCTATGCGGTAAGGAATGGTGCCCCAGTTGTAATCGCGCAGCGCAAAATAAACTTCGTCAACGACGTTTTTTCCGCCCAATGAGATATTGGTGAGCCGACCGGAAACGAAATCCACACTCAGTTTACCTGCACGTAATTTGAGCGGCTTGTCCGATGTTTCTTCGACACCTATCCATTTGTTTTTTTGAATTTCGTTTATAAACATATGATGTATCTCACTTCCAAGGTATTGGCTGATTTATAGATACGTTATATGATTCCGCATTTGCTGTTGCAAGGATAATAAACCACATATCGAGCACATTGTCAACAAAAAGTTTGGTTTCTAACGATTAAACCGGCGTTTTTCATTAAATTACCATAACAACGCCTCTATATGAACTTCAAACAGATGCTTCCTTTTTTATCCGCAAGTTTGCCAAACATATGATGTATATGGGCAGGAGCACCCCTTGAAAATCAAGCTATACGTCATATGTTTATTTTTTCACAATCTCCGGGCCGAGGGGCTGTGCGCATTGCACAGCCCGCATTCCGCTGCATTAAATTGTATACTTGCGAATCAGGTCTTTAAGGTAAGCCGCCGTGACGCGCGCACATTCATCCGCGTTATCCGCGCGAACCAGACCTTCGGAGAGATATCCGTCGAAGCCCAGCGCATGCAGGAGCTGAATCAGCCCGGGGAAATCAATCTCGCCGTGCGAAAAGCCCGCGGGCCACCGGTCGGAATCGCTGAAATGCATATGCCGGATATGGCCCTTGGCCATCGCGATGGCCTCATACATGTTGCGGTCTTCGAGATAGATGTGGAACAAATCGAGCGTCATGCCAAGGTTGTCCGCGCCCACGCGCTCGACGATATCGAGGCCCTCCGCCGTAGTGTTGATGAAATTGATTTCAAAGCGGTTGGTGGCTTCGAAAGAAAGATCGACCTTCTTTGCCTTGGCGTAGGCTGTCGCCTCTTTGAGCACGTCCACCAACAGATCGCGCGAATACCGAATCGGCTTGTCCGGTATGCACGCGCCGCGGAACAGCCCGACGCCCACGAAGCAATGCATCCTCTCGGCGATATCGATGCACTTCTTGAGCTTTTGCATGGCCTTTTCCATGACCGCCTTGTCAGGCGAAATGAGCGTATATTTCAGCACAGACGCAATATAACCCGTATTGAGGCAGGCAAGATCGATGCCGTTGTCGGCGATCGCCTTTTCGAGCAGCGCCACATCGCACTCGTCAGGATCGTTGATGAGGAATTCCACCGCTTCAAATCCCTGCTCGGCGGCGCGCTTGATGTTGAGGTCCACACAGTCTCTGTAGAGGTGGACGTACTGCGAATCTGCCGGAAACTCCGGCGTGGCGACAAATAACGATGGTTTCATCATGGTTTGGCATCTCCTTTTGTTTTAGACATTGACTTCAATGACAACCTTACCTTCAGACGCCAGGTTCTCCGTCACATAACGGAAGCCCTCAACCGCGTCGTCAAAAGCGATCTTCTTGGTGAGCAGCTCTTTTTCGTGAAGCCTGCCCTCACTCATCAGCTTGAGCACCGGCGCGAACGCGCCCACGGAATTGCGCGACCCGTGTATCGTCATCTCGCGCTTTGTGAAATTCAGGCCATGGAACGACACATCCTTGGTCGTGAGGCCGACGATCACAATCATGCCGCCCGCCGCAACGAGATCCTGCGTCATGCTCATGATGGCGCTCACGCCTGTCGCTTCAAAAACAACACCGGCGCCCTCTCCGTCCGTGAGCTCCAGCACACGCTTAAGCAGGTCTTCCCGGCCCGAATTGATCACGACGTCCGCCCCCATCGCCGATGCTTTGCTCAGGCGGTAATCGGACAAGTCTGCGGCGATCACGCGCACGTTTTTCGTTCTCAATATATCCACGATCGTGAGGCCGATCGCGCCCGCGCCGATCACGAGCGCCGTTTCCCCGTCCACGATCTCCGAACGTTGCACGCAGTGATATCCGATCGTATACGGCTCCACGAGCACAGCCGAGTCAATACTGACGTTGTCCGGCACCTTATGCAGATTCTTAATCGGATAGACCGCATATTCGGCAAAAGCCCCTTGCGTATGCGCGCCGATCACCTTTAAGTCCGCGCAGCAGTTCGGCTTGCCGTGGCGGCACGGATAGCATGTACCGCACGGGCTGAGTATTTCGGAGACGACAAGGTCCCCCACTTTAAAGCCGCCCCCGTTACCCCCGGGCAGCGCCTCGATCGTCCCGACCATTTCGTGGCCGTAGATCTGCGGATAGTTGGCATACGGCTGTGAACCGTCATAAAAGTGCACGTCGCCGCCGCAGATGCCCACCTGCTTCACTTTGATCAACGCCTCGTCCCGCTTATACTCCGGCATTGGCACTTCTTCGATGCTTATCGTTTTTGGCGCATGAAATACGATTGCTTTCATTACTGACCCTACCTCCAGATATTATCTTTACCTCGGTCTGATATTTTCATCATTCCAATCCATTCATCGGCCATTGATAATGCCGAAAAGTATTTCGGCCTGATATCAACTCGGTCAGATTCGATTTGATATGTTTATAATATGTAATACCTTTTAACGTATTCATTTTACACTCCGCATTTTCGCTTGTCAACAATGCATTTTAAAAGCTTTTTGTAAATTATCTGCGATCTGAACGGTCATTTTAACCTTTTTCTGGTCTATATTTCATTTTTTTATTCAAAAATGCGGTCGGTGACCCTATTGACAACAGTTTATTCGGTGCTATGATTATATCATAATACGAATTGGGAGAGGAAGATGGAAATGAATTATAAATCTCTGTTTGACCTGACCAACCGCAATGCCATCGTTGTCGGCGGCGGCACAGGCATTGGCGAGGGTGTCTGTCACGGCTTTGCCGACTTTGGCGCCAACGTTGCAGTGGTGGATATAAACGGTTCGGACGCGGAAAGGGTATCGCAGGAGCTGCGCAGTCAAGGCGTCAAAAGCATTGGCGTGCAATGTGATATCACGCAGCCCGATGCGGTGACGGCCGCCGTCGATCAAATCGCCGAAGCGTTCGGGACAATTGATATCCTCTTTAATTCAGCCGGTATCGTCATGCGTCACGAGGCCCAGGACATGCCCGAAGAAAATTTCGACAAGGTTGTGAAAGTCAACCTTTACGGTACATTCCATTTCTGCCGCGATGTCGGCCGCCACATGATTGAGCAGGGCCACGGCGGCAAAATCATCAATATGGCCTCGATTTCCGCCCATGTCGGTATTCCGTGCACTGTGAATTACTGTGCGAGCAAGGGCGGTGTTGTCGCCTTTTCACGCTGCCTTGCCACAGAATGGGCTGAGCATAACATCAACGTGAACACGATTTCCCCTTCCCACATCCGAACGAATATGATACAGCGCGTGATGGACGCCGACCCCTCCAAGGAGGCATTCTTCAAAGGCAACATCCTTTTCGGCCGGCTCGGCGAAGTTCAGGATGTCGTCGGCGCCGCCATATTCCTCGCTGCTGATTCGGGTAGCTTTATCACCGGCACAACGATCATTGTGGATGGCGGCCACAGCGCAAGATAAATACTAATAAGCGCACCGAAATAAGGAGCAAAGAAATATGCAGGATATGCAAAAATTAAAAGAAGAAATCTGTCTTATCGGCAAAAGAATGTACGATCATAAGCTGGCCGTCGCCAACGACGGAAATATCAGCTGCCGCCTTGACAACAATCTATATATGATCACACCCACCAGAATGTGCAAGGCCGATTTGACCCCTGAAGATATCGTTATTATCGACGACGATTTCAATGTGGTCGAAGGCGCAAAAAAGCCGTCCACCGAAGCGAAGGTGCATTTGGCGATCTATCATGCGCGGCCGGATATCCATGCCGTTGTTCATGCGCACGCCCCATTTTCCATGGGCTTTGCCATCGCCGGCCAATCCATTATGACCCCCGCGGTCCCTTCTATTTTCTCGTTTGTGGGCCCCATCCCCTGCTCGGATTACGGCACTCCCTCGACATATGAGCTTGCCGATTCCGTCGCAAAGCTGATCAAGGATTATGACTGTATGTTTCTGGCCAACCACGGCACCGTCACCGCCGGAAAAAACCTGCAGGATGCCTTCTATAAAACCGAGCGCGTGGAGCTGCTCTGCACCGCGACGCTTGTCGCAAGGTTTCTGGGCGGTGAACGCAATTTTACCGAAGAGGAAATCCGCAAGCTCAACGAAAAGAAAGAACGTCAGGCGCGCGAGGGCCTGGCCTGACATATGCCTATGATGCTCCATACGATCGCCGTTGACCTCGGCGCCAGCAGCGGCAAACTGTTTCGCTGCAGCTTTGACGGCAGACGGTTGAAGGCCGAAAATTGCGCCCGTTTCCCCAACCGGCCTTTGAGCGCGGACGGCCATATCTATTGGGATACCCCCGGATTGTTTGAAGCGATCAAGCACGGCGTCCGCTATGCCTGCCGGAACGATTCGGCAGCTTCTTTGTCGATCGATTCATTCGGCCAGGATTTCGCGCTACTCAGCAACGGCGCCGCGCTTGGATATATCCGCCACTACCGCGACGCATCCAACGCACAAGCCATGGATCTCGTCCGCGCGCGAATGAGCTCCGAGAAAATATTCAAAACGACCGGCGCAAAGCCGTATTCGGGGGCGTCTCTGGTGCAGCTGCTGCAAATGCTGCAAACTCAGAAAGACGCCGATATGCTGCTGTTCACGCCCGATTATTATCAGTATTTGCTCTCCGGCGTGACGGCAACGGAACCGACAATCGCAAGCACCTCAATGATGCTCGAGGGCAGCCTCTGGTCGGCTTCAATCCTTTCTGCGTTCGATATCGGCCGCTATCTCCCGCCGGTCGTCGAGACGGGCACGGTGCTGGGCCCGTCTGTATGCGAAGATCTACCCGGCAGCATGCAGGTGATCACTGGCGCGGGCCATGACACCGCCGCCGCCGTGGCAACCATGCCCGATCCGAACGCCGTTTTTCTCGTGTGCGGCACATGGTCTTTAATGGGCGTATGCACAGACCGGACGATCACCTCGGATGACGCGTTTTTGATGGGTTTTACCAATCAGCGTGCGGCCAATGGTCAAAACCGTTTTATGAAGAGCTTCAGCGCGCTCTGGATATTGCAGCAGTGCGAAAAGGAGTTTGGCATCGTTCCCTCGGAATCGGTGGCTCTTGCCAAAAGGGCCAAGCCGTTTTTGCGCTTCATCGATCCTTTGAGCGAGCATTTTTTTCTCACCGACAATATGCCCAAGCGGATCCAGCAATTCCTGCGCGCCACCGGCCAGCCTGTTTGTGAGGAGATCGGCGATTATGTTCGGTGCATACTGGAAAGCATAGCGCTGACGTATCGGCTGATATTTGAGCAGCTGCAGGCAGTCACCAAAACGCAATATGATACCATTTATATGCTTGGAGGCGGCGTGAATAACGATCTGCTGTGCCGGTTTGCAGCCGATGCGACCGGCCGCCTTTTAATCGGCGGTTCTCCCGACAGCTCCGCCGCAGGCAACGGGTTGGTTCAGCTCAAGGCTTTAGGCGTCATTACTTTTAAAGATTTCGCAGACATCGCCAGCCGGTCCTTCGATTATAAGGAATACCCTCCTCAAAACAGCTCCGACTGGGAAGAGCCCTATGCCGCGTTCGTTGAAATCTGCCGCCGGGCTTCTTTGAGCCGTTTGCCGCTTCCGCAAGCTCCGACAGATAAAGACAATATACACGGCGGAAAAAATTTGATATAATAGCTAGAATATAATGGTTTTAATGGCAGCACCATAGATAAGCAAGGCCCCTGTTTTGCAGCCGGTTCTTAACCGGGTTATCTATCAAGGCTGCCGCCCCGTACGATCAGTATCATGCCGATGGTTCATATCAGTTTTTTGAGATGCTGTACGATTATGCAAAAACCAGATTAATAATGGAAGAGAAGACGATATGTCAATAGAAAAAAAGAAAGTATCCGACTATGTCATTGAAGATTTCGAACGAAAGATTCGAAGCGGAGAAATAAAAAAGGGTGATAAGCTGCCCAATCAGAATGAATACGCAAAGCAGCTCGGCATCAGCCGTTTGTCGCTGCGCGAAGCCCTGCAGACGCTTCAGATGATGGGTGCGGTTATTCAAAGACCCAAAATCGGCACGGTCGTCATTTGTGACAACCCGGATCTGTGGTCAAGAAACATCACCGACATCTTCATTAACAACACCAAAATAGTCAATGAGCTGATGGAAGCGCGCATGCTGATTGAAACCAAGGTTGTTGAGCTTTGCGTCGCCAACGCGTCCGAAGAGGACGTCATGGCGCTGCGCCAATTGGTCGACGAGCATGAGGAAGATGTCAAGAAGTCACACGGCACCCAGGATGCGGAGCAGTATACCGAATGCGACATCAATTTTCATCTGAAGATCGCCCTCTCCAGCGGGAATCGCTTTCTCGCGCAGATGTACGGCGGCCTTCTGCAGATTACGAGCGAATTTATCTGTCAGTCTTTTTCGAGAATACCATCCACAATACCCGACGCCATCCGGCTGCACCGCCAGATTTATAACGCCATTGAAGCACGGAACACGGTTCTTGCAAGGCAGCTGATGGAAGAGCATATTTTGACCGCTCAGAAGCATTGCCTAGTCTATTTCGAATCAGTTTGATTTTCCTGTCTAAATAATTTTGTCAGTCGTATGACATTCCAGCCAGCCAGCAGAGGCTCATGATGTTTGCCGTAGGCATTCATCGCTTTTGCCGCGCGGTTTTATCTGAATTGTCATCGTATTTCTTTCAATTTCTGCGATTTTCCGGTTGTATAATGATCTCGATTATTATATAATGAATTGATTTGTAATACAATATTATCATTATATTGTTTAATGGGCTGCGTGAACGGCCGATTCCGCGCGTTTGTCATGGGACGCACCAGCCGGCTGTTTCATACGCCTGAATATCACAAAATATTGTTTCTAAGGAGAGTCAACATGAAAAACAGTTATTTCTTCCGAGTCCATGCCCAAACACCCACGCGTTTCTGGATAAATAACGTGACGCGGGAACAGGCACAGCTGGCAATTGATAACGGTGCCGTGGGCTGTACACAAAACCCTGCTTATACATGGAAAATGATGACGCATCCCGTTGAAAAGGCTCATGTGATGGACCAGCTCCATGCCATTATGTCCACCGAGCCGGATAACGACGCCGCGATGATGAAACTGCAGCGTGAATTGATCGGCGGCGTGGTCAAGGTCTTCAAGCCTCTTTTCGACGCTTCTCACGGCAAGGCCGGTTATGTGTCTATCCAGGGCGACCCATTCCGCGAAGACAGGCGGTCGATACTTGATTTCGCAAAGTTCAACCGAGAAGCCGGGGAAAACATCATGTGCAAGATACCCGTTGTTGTGAGCGGTTTGTCTGCCATTGAGGAGCTTATCAAATTGAACATACCGATCAACGCCACTGAATGCATGGCTGTCCGGCAGGTTTTGGATGTGTGCGAGCTGTATGAGAAGACCACGCGCAATATGGTCAACCCTGCCCCGCTTTACTACAGCGTCATTACCGGCATTTTTGACGAACATATCAGCAACGTGGTGGAACGCGACAATATTGACATTTCCAAGGATGCCGTCTGGCAAAGCGGCATGGCGGTGGCCAAAAAAGCCTATGAAATTGTCAAGCAGAAAGGCTACGACTGCCATTACATCGGCGGCGGCGCGCGCGGCCTTCACCATTTCACCGAGATGGTCGGCGCCGACTGTGTCGTGACGATCAATTGGTCTGGAACTGCGGATGCTCTGATACAGAACGATCCGCCCGTGGTCTCCCGCTTTTTCAATCCGGTACCGGCTGCCGTTATCGACGAGCTGATTGAGAAAATACCGGATTTCAAACGCGCTTATTGCATCAATGAAATTTCGCCCGACGATTATGAGGAATATGGCCCCGTGGTCCTCTTCCGTTCTTCCTTCGAATCGGCATGGCAGAACTGCCTGAAGCTCATCGCCTCCGAACGTTAAACAAAAAAAACGGGCGTCATATCCGCATGGGTGTGACGCCTGTTTTTGTCTCAGTCTTACGGGCAGTTGAGCTGAATTACGGCTCCTGCATCTGCGCCATTTTGTCTTGAACAGCTTTATCCAAATCGAGCTGATTCTTTTTCAAGTGCTCTTCCATGATCCTTCTCGCACCGTAGGCATCGCGGTTACGAAGCGCCTCGATGAGATTGCGGTGGTAATAAAATCCCGCGCGGACGTCCGTCAAACGTTTATATGTCCGCATGCATTCCAGAAATGAGTCTCTCATAATCTGCTGGGTTTTGATGATCAGCGGATTTTTCGTCGCTTCCGCAATGATCAGGTGAAAGTCCACGTCAACGCTCGCGCTGTCCTCATTCTCAGCGTTTAAGCGCTCCATCTCGGCCAGATTATCTTCGAGCCTTTTGATGATCTTATCGTCGCAGCGAAGAGCGGCGAGCTCCACCGCGCCGCATTCGAGTATAAGCCGGTATTCATTCATTGACTGTATATTGGGCGGCATCAGCACAAGCATGGGAACCAGACTGTTGATCTGCTGCCCGCTTGAAAGATCGCAGACGATTGTGCCGCGTCCCTGCTTGCGCTCAATAAGCCCAAGGCTTGAGAGCTTTTGCAGCGCAGCGCGTATCGAGACGCGCGAAACCCCCATGGTTTCGGCGAGCTCTGTTTCCGCGGGGATCTTTTCCCCCTGCTTCCATTCACCCGAGGAGATGAGCTCCATAAGCTGCTCAAAAACCATCTCGGATATATTCTGGCGATCGATCGATTGTACCGGCATATTGACCCTTTCCCCACTCGTATTTGTATTATGTTATTACAAACTTAATTTTATACAGCACATCAATTTCTGTCAACTTTTTGCTGAAAAAAAACCATTGACGTTAATTGTATTATGTATTACAATTTTATCATAACAGCATATTCGCTCTGTGCAATGAATCGCAATCATCTGAACGTATCAAAATAATATTTGTAAGGGATCGATTATTTATGAAATACGGCTGCTGTTTTAATATGTTATCCGCTGTCCCCGGCGGCACGGGCTCGGAGCATCTTGAGCTATTCCACCGCTCCGGCTACGATTACGCGGAATTGCCTCTCTCGGAGATCATGAGCCTGTCAAAAGACGGCTTTGAGCACCTGCTTAAAGACTTAAGCGCAAGCGGCCTTCCGTGCGAGAGCTGCAACAACTTTTTCCCACCCGTTATGAGGCTCACGGGGCCGGACGTTGATTTCAACGCGGTTTCTTCCTATGTGGATCAAGCCGTCGCCACCGCGGCAGAACTCGGCGCGAAAAACATCGTATTCGGCAGCGGCGGCGCAAAAAGGTATCCAGAGAACTTCTCAAAATCGGAAGCTTACGCGCAGATCGTCCGCCTCTTAAAATATGTGGACGGAGTTGCGGCGCAGCATGGCATCACCATCGCCATCGAGCCTTTGCGCAAAGCCGAATGCAATATCATCAACACCTTTGAGGAAGGCGCATGGCTTGCCCGCGATGTGGGCGGCCCACAAGTGAAGGTGCTCGTTGATCTTTATCATCTTATTGAAGAAAACGAGCCGCTGTCGCACATCGAAGAATACGGCAAAGCATACCTTACGCATATTCATTTGGTCAACCCGGTTGGACGCGTGTTTCCGCGCGAAAGCGACGGATCGGGAACGCTGTACCGCGCCCTTGCGGACGCGGTCGTCAGGACAGGTTATGACGGGCGCATCAGCTGCGAGGCGTACTCGACGGATGTGCAGCGTGACGCGCCCGCGGCGCTGGCGCTTCTCAAAAGCTACTTCGAACACAATGAAAGGAAATGACAGATATGTACAGCAAACAACAACTCGAATCTCTGACTGCGAAGGCGCAGCAGCTACGGCGCGACGTGGTCGTCAGCATGGGCGTCGGTGTCGCCGGCCATATCGGCGGGTCGAACTCCGCCGCGGACGTCGTTTCGGCGCTCTATTTTCATAAAATGCACTATGACCCCAAAAACCCCAAGAAGCCCGATCGCGACAGGTTTCTGTTAAGCAAGGGCCATGTCGCCATTTTACAATACGCGGCCCTGGCCGAAGCCGGATTCTTTCCCGTGGACGATCTGAAAACGACGAAAGCCTTAGGCTCGCATCTGCAAGGGCATCCCGACGTACTCAAAACCCCCGGAATCGAAGCCGGTACAGGTTCGCTCGGTCAGGGGCTCTCCGTCGGCCTTGGCATGGCGCTCGGCATGCGCCTTAATAATATCGCGCGCAAGGTGTATGTGCTGGTCGGCGACGGCGAGATCGCCGAAGGACAGATCTGGGAGGCCGCGATGGCCGCAAGCGCCTACAAAGCGGACAACCTTGTCGCGATCGTCGATAAAAACGATCTTCAGGCGACCGGCGCCATTGTGGACCGCTTTAACACCAATCCGCTCAATGAAAAATGGAGCGCTTTCGGGTGGCATGTCATCGATATCAACGGGCACGACATGGCGCAGATTCTCACGGCGCTGGACGATGCCGATCAAATAAAAGGGCAGCCCACCGTCATCATCGCGCACACGGTGAAGGGCCGGGGTGTGAGCTTTGCGGAGAACAACGCCGCGTTCCATAACGCCGCGCTGACCGAAGAAAACTATACGCACGCGCTCAGCGAGCTGGCCTGAAAGGAGCAAACAATGAGTTACAGCAATCAAAGAACAGCCTACGGCGCCACGCTCGTGGCACTTGGGAAAGAGAACCCAAACATCGTTGTGCTTGAAGCCGATCTCGGAAAATCCACGATGTCTTATATGTTTCAGGACGCTTATCCCGAACGTTATTTTGAAATGGGCATTGCCGAAGCCAACATGACCTCGGTCGCGGCGGGGCTTGCGCTGTCGGGCAAAACAGCGTTCACCAATTCGTTCGCGGTCTTCTCGGCGGGCCGTGCCTACGACCAGATACGCCAGACGGTCGCCATCGGCCGCCTTAACGTCAAAATCTGCGGCTCTTCGGCGGGCTGCTCCGACTTTGGGGACGGTGCGACGCACCAGTCCGTCGAGGATATCGCGATCATGAGCGCGATCCCTAACATGACGGTACTCAGCCCCGTCGATGCCAACGAAACCGTCAAAGCCGTCCGCGCCATAGCGGCGTACGACGGCCCGTGCTATATCCGCGTCAACCGCAATAACTACGACGACATAACGGCCGAAGACGCGCCGTTTGAGATCGGCGTCCCCTCGGTGCTCAAAGAAGGCAGCGATGTGGCTGTATTCGCCACGGGCTACATGTGCGTGAAGGCGCTCGAGGCCGCACAGCTTCTGAAGGACAGCATTTCCGTCAAGGTGATCAATGTGAGCACCATCAAGCCGCTTAATGAGCAGCTGATCTGCGGTCTGGTCGGCAGCTGCAAGGCCATCGTGACCGTCGAAGAGCACAGCGTGGTTGGCGGGCTCGGGTCCGCGATCGCGCGTGCCGTGCGCCACCTCGGCAAACCCATCGAGCATGTGGGCATCCGCGACCAGTTCGGCTGCAGCGCCCACTCGTATGATGAGATTTTGAATTATCTCGGTCTGACAACGCAGAGCATTCAGGCCGCTGTCGTAAGCATGCACAATCTTGCTCAATGAAGCAATTACGGAGGTAAAATATTATGAAGATCGGTTTTATCGGACTCGGAATCATGGGCAAGCCCATGGCGAAAAATTTGCTCAAAAAAGGCCATGAGCTCGTCGTTTACGACATCGTCGCCGACAATGTGAACGCGCTGACCGCCGCCGGCGCAGCCGCGGCGGATTCGGCGAAGGATGTGGCCGCACAATGCGGCATCGTCATCACCATCGTGCCCAACTCCCCGCATGTGAAGGCGGCTGTTCTCGGAAAAAACGGCGTGCTCGAGGGCGCAAAGCCGGGCACGATACTCATCGATATGAGCTCCATCGCGCCGCTCGCCTCTCAGGAGGTTTATAATGCCTGCACCGAAAAGGGTGTGGAAATGCTGGACGCCCCCGTCTCGGGCGGAGAACCCAAAGCGATCGACGGCTCGCTGTCCATCATGGTCGGCGGCAAAAAGGAAATTTTCGAGAAAGTGTATGACATTCTCATGGCAATGGGCGGCAGCGCCGTTTACTGCGGCGGCATCGGCGCGGGCAACACGACAAAGCTCGCCAACCAGATCATCGTGGCGGTCAATATCGCGGCGGTGTCGGAAGCGTTTCTGCTTGCCACCAAGGCCGGTGTGGACCCGGAGCTGGTTTTCAACGCGATCAAAGGCGGGCTTGCCGGTTCCACGGTGATGAACGCAAAAGCGCCGATGATTCTTGAGCGCAACTTTAAGCCCGGCTTCAAGGTAGACCTGCACATCAAGGATTTGAACAACGCTCTTGAAACGGGCCACAGCGTGGGCTCTCCGCTGCCATTAACCGCCTCCGTAATGGAAATGCTGCAATACCTGCACGCGAATGACGGCGGTCAGTGCGATCACAGCGCGATTGCGAACTATTACGAAAACATCGGGAAAACGGAGATCAAAAAAAACTGATCCTCCTTATCCATATCTTTTTATCGCAAGCTCTCAAAAAGCAGGAGGCCCTCGCTGGTGCGAGGGCCTCCTGCTTTTAATGGAGGTGTTCTATCTTTTAATCAGTAAAACCGACAGATCGTTGACATTGGTGCCGGTGGCGCCGGTTTTAATCAAACCGCCGCACTTTTCGAGCGCAAAATACGCATTGTTGTTCTCAAGCTCATCGTGTATGGATATGCCGGCTTCAGCAAGCCGCCGCGCGGTTTGTCTGTCCGCATAGCCTCCGGCCGCGTCGGTCGGCCCGTCGGTGCCGTCCGAGCCCACTGAAAAAACCGCGGTGTCTTTCAGGCCGACTATTCCCGCCGCCGCCGCGAGCGCGAGCTCCTGATTGCGGCCTCCCCTGCCGTTCCCTTTCAGCTGCACCACCGTTTCCCCGCCCGCGATAAACGCAAGAGATGTGTCCGTTTTCTCGTGGTACCGCGCCACGGACGCGAGGAAGCTGCCCGCATCCCTTGCGGTGCAGCAAAGGCTGTCGGTCAGCACCGTCGGGCGGTAGCCAAGCTCCCGGCATGTCGCCTCCGCCGAGGCGCAGAGCTGCCTGACGCTGCCCGTGACGAGCGTCTCCACATTGTCAAGAGACTTGGGCGTCTCGGTTTTAAGACATTCGAGCGCTTCTTCGGAGAGACGCAGACCGTACCGTCTCGCAATGTCCAGCGCCTGATCACAGGCCGAGGCATCCGGGTATGCCGGGCCCGACGCGATCATATCGAGCGGGTCGCCGATGATATCCGACAGCACGATGGCAAACACGTTCGCGGGACGGCAATGCAGCGCGAACCGCCCGCCCTTGACGGCGGAAAGCCGCTTGCGGACGATGTTCATCTCCACAATGTCCGCGCCGCAGGCGAGCAGCTGCTTCGTGATATCCTGCAGCTCGGCCGCAGGCACGAGCGGCTTCTCAAACAGCGCGGACCCGCCGCCCGACAAAAGAAACAGCACGGTATCGTCGGGGCATAACCCCGATGTGAGCTTTAGCGCCTCTTCTGCCGCACGAAAAGAATTGTCGTCGGGCACGGGATGCCCCGCCTCATGGATGCACGTGCGGGCGATTTCGCCGCGCGAATGATCGTATTTGGTGATCACGATGCCCTTGGCAATCGTGTCTTCCATGATATCGACAGCGGCCTTGGCCATCTGCCAGGCGGCTTTACCCGCCGAAACAAGAAATACCCTGCCGGGGAACCTTTTATTCTCGAGCGCCCGGGTGACTGCCGCGTCCGGCAGCGCCGATCGAATCGCAGCTGTTATGATCATTTCAGCGTCATTACGCAATGTCATGGCTACCTCCATAAATTGTTTGTAATATGTATTACCATTAAGTATCCAAAAATCCGTAAAAATATCACTTGCCCGTGTTAAAAAGACGCAATAACCCTGCACGGCAAACCGGTCATGCCCGCCCACCGCAGCGGATACGTATTCGCCGTGAAAGCGGCGTATGGCTTAGTTCCGGTCAACGATTTTAAGTTGCACAAATTTTCAATAATGAATACGCCTCTGTCCGCACAGTACTGATCCTTAGGTGTGTGTTCACGGCCTCTTCTGATTCCGGCAAAATCGATGCCGATCATGGAGATACCGCGCTCCAGCAGCGCGTCGATCAGCCTGTCCGAAAGCTGCGGATGCTCTGAAAAATAGGCTGGGGTGCCGTAGGGCTCCCGCTCGATAAAGCCCGTATAAAAAGCGACAAACATGTCCTTTTCAATCAGCTCAATGTCGATATCCGCCGATTCGATATCCCGGCCGTTCACCGCGGATACGTCAAAAACGACAGCCTTGCGCGTGGTGTATTCCAAAGGAAACACCTTATTCATCACGTCAAAATGGGTGCCCAAGTGCCCGGACAGCGCCTTTTTCTCGTTTTCCTGCGCATCCTTCGTCATTTCCGGCGTGATCTCGAGTGTGATGTCTGTCAGCATTTTGTCTGCCCTCCTCTTCCCGGTACCAAGCCATTATACCATGACAATATGGCTGTGAAAACATCAATCGGCGTGATTGGTTTGTCTTTTAAGATGAATCAATATTTGTCACGAGCCGCATTCCACACTTCCCGTACCCAGCCGGTTCGGTAGCGCTCAGCGCAAGGCCTTCCTCAGCATGGTGTCGACAAGCGCGTTGGATTTTTCAAAAACCTGCTTTTCATCGATGCCCGTGAGCTGCCCGTCCCTCACGATGACTTTGCCGTTTGCCATCACCATTTTGGCGGGACGAGAGTACCCGACAGTACCGAGCAGGCCTGCCGGATCGAGGTGTGTGCCCGCCAGCTCCAAAATATCGACATCGATCATGAAAAGGTCCGCCGCTTTGCCCACCTCAAGCGAGCCGATATCGTCGCGGCCGAGCAGTTTTGCGCTGCCGACTGTCGCGAGCTTCAATATATCGTAGCCCGTCGGCGCTTTGTTGCTGTACGTCAGCCTGTTCACAAGATAGGACGACCGGATCTCGGCCATCAGGTTGGAGCAATCGTTGCTCGCGCTGCCGTCCACCGCAAGCCCCACAGGCACTCCGAGGGCAAGCATATCGGGTATCCGGCACACGCCGGACGCGAGCTTCATATTCGAAACAGGACAATGCGCGATGCCGGTACCCGTCTCGGCGAGAAGCTTGAGCTCTTCATCGTTAAAGTGGATCCCGTGCGCGTACCAGACATCCGGCCCGACCCAGCCGCATTCTCCCATATAGTCGAGCGGGCGCATCCCCACCGTTTCAAGGCAGTACCTCTCCTCATCCTTCGTTTCGCACAGGTGCGTATGCAGGCGCACGCCAAGGCGCCGGGCCAGCACTGCCGATTCCTTCAGCAGCTCGGTCGTCACGCTGAACGGGGAACATGGCGCGAGCGAAACCTCATGCATCGCAAATTTTGAAGTATCGTGGTATTTTTTCACGAGACGTTCGCTGTCGCTCAAAATCTTGTCGACGCTCTGAACCAGATCGTCCGGCGGCAGCCCTCCGTCGCTTTTGCCTCTCGACATACTGCCGCGCGTCGCGTGAAAACGCACGCCGATCTGATCGGCCGCCCGAAACTGCTGATCGATGAATTCATCGGAGCCGGTTTTCGGGAACACGTAATGATGGTCCATACACGTTGTGCATCCGTATTTGGCAAGCTCGCCGACGCCCGCCAGCGTGCTGTAGTAAATGCAGTCGTTGTTAAGCCCTCTCCATATCTCATAGAGCGTGACCAGCCAATCAAACAGCTCCATATTCTGCACCTGCGGCAGATTTCTTGTGAACGTCTGATACAGATGATGATGCGTATTGATGAGCCCCGGGTAGATGTAACAGCCCCTGGCGTCTATCACATGATCCGCTTGCTTTTTTTCTTTTCCGATATATTTAATCACATTATCGTCAATGAATATGCTGCCGTCGCAGATAATCGAGTCGTTTTGATCCGCTGTGACAATCGCCTTCGCATTTTCGATCCGTGTCGTCGCCATGAAGTTATCTCCTTGTTCTTTCTATCTCATCATACTATTAAGGCCATCATTAGTAAACATTATCCGTCTCCTGCCGGGGAGATTTATCGGTGGCCGTCAACTCTATATTTTTAAGATGGCTGCCGAAAATGTATAAATTATCATGCAATTCAAACATATAACCACTTTTTATACATAATAAATCAATACTGTCTATCTTTTTACATTTTCTTCAATTGATTTTTTAAGTATGGACAATTATATTAGTTACAGCGTGAAACAGCAAAGAATAAAAAACGACAACCATTCATCCACCGAATCATATTGACTTTCACCTGTCCAAAGCTTGGACACTCTGAGAAGCCCGGTCAAAAAGTAGATTGTTGGGGAAAACAAGGCTGACGAATAACGACGCATAGCCCTGGTTTTTTGTTGGGTTTTATTGTGCGTGTTATTGGCTTGCTTAAAAAAATATTAGGAGGAATCATATGAAAACGAGGAAATGCAGATCCGCAGCCAGAGTATTAGCCTTCATAATGTCGATAATGCTCATTTTTGGCCTGTTGCCGGCAGTGGCATTTGCCGACAGCCCCCCACCCGTTTCCATCCTGATCACATCTGATGTCCACGACAGAACTGAAGACCTGGAGGATTGGCTGACCGCTCTTCATGAGGGTACGTCAACGCTCAACCATATGATATTCGGAGGGGATTTTACATACAGAACCGATGCGAATGCCGCTGAAGTGGCGGCGTCATGCGCATCCATGGCGAAGAGCATCTTCAATGACGTCCCGGTCGTTAAGGCCAGAGGAAATCATGATTTGACAGGCACCTACGACAGCGGGCTTGTGTACGACGGCGACGATTACGCGATCTATGCTTTAGATCTTGATACAACAACGATAAACCAGATCATCTCTATGGATAAGATTGAAGCGCTCGATACCGCTCTCTCGCAGATTGATCCGTCGAAGCCGATCATCGTCGTGTCTCACTATCCGCTGCATTACTATGAATCCAGAACAACCGCCAACGCGCCGGAATTAGTCCAAAGGCTCAATAAATATCCCAACGCGATTGTGCTATGGGGACACAACCATACGCTGAGCGACCCGGGATACGGAACGGTCAAAAAGGACGGTGATACGATTCAGTGCGCCGCGGGTCTGGCTCCGGCTGCTATCCATTTTACATATGTCAATATGGGGTCAATCTATGCCGCGGTTAATAACGCTGCCGGCGTACTCCTGACAATGACGAAAAACGGCACAGACACGGTTCTTAACTTCCAATACAAGAATTTAAGCGGCTCGACCGGATCCGAATATAACGTGACCGTGGATACCACGTTTATAGCGGAGAAGCCCACAATCAATACGCCGCCGCAGGATGTCTCCGTCGGCGTTGGCGAAGACGCGTCCCTTTCCGTGGATGCGACCGTCAGCGACGGCGGGTCGCTCTCCTATCAGTGGTATCAGGATGACAACAGCGACAGCATTGGCGGGACGCCGATCGGAGAAAATTCACCCGTTTTCTCGGCGCCGACGCAAACCCCCGGAATAAAAAATTACTATTGCCAGATTACCAACTTAAAGGACGGGGATACTGCTTCGGTCACGAGTGCGGCGGCAAGGGTCAGAGTCACTTCCGGCGACGCAGGCAGCGTCACATATGAATATGCGCTAAGCATTGAAAGCGGCGCCAGATATGTGATCGTCGACAAATCGGAAACCGATGCCTATGCCTTGACCACCTCCCCCGTGACAATCGGCGACACGGATTTTTTGATGTGCAGCCCCGTGGCCGTTAGCGGCGGCACACTAGACCCTGGCGATGTGGACGACAGTATGGTCTGGGAACTGACCACGGACGGAAACGGCTATAATGTAAAAAACGGCGGCAGCATCCTCCATCGATTAACCGGCACGACCGGCAGCGTATATCTCGATACAGAAGATGAAGGCGCCGCATATACGGATTGGAAATATAACAGCACAACGCATAACCTCAACGTAACCAGCACCGGTCAGGGTGATTTGTTCCTCTACCAGACATCGTCCGGGGATACGAATTTTTTCACCTACGGGACTAACGCGAGCAACAGCATCTATCTTTATAAACTGATCGTGTCCAATCCGATTGCGATTGACCGGATCGATATCACCGGCGTTGATGAGCCGGCCGCGGGCGCGGCGCCGGATACGAGCGCGTCCACAGCTTCAACGGGCGTGATAACCCCCGCCGTCGTCACGTGGAACCCGGCCGCCAATCCCTTCGGATACGATACGGCCTATACGGCAAGCATCACATTATCGGCGCAATTCGCCTATGAGTTCACATCGGAGACCGCCGTGACGGTTAACGGCGCGCCGACGGACACCGTTTCGCTCAACAGCAACGGCACTTTGACGGTGACATACGCGTTTGATAAAACCGCAGCCGCCCCTCGCTATACGTATGAATATGCAACGGGCATAGAGAGCGGCTGCACATATGTGATTGTCGATGTGGGCACCACAAATTATGCGCTGACGGCAAGCGTCGTCAATTCAAACTACCTTGCCGCCACCGCCGTCACCGTGAATGACAGCATCATAAATTCACAAGATATCAGCTCCAACATGCTATGGACGTTCACCACTGACGGCAACGGCTATAACGTGAAAAACGGGAGCAACTTTTTGACCCGGCCGAGCGGGGGCGGGGACATAATCTCTCTGAAAACGACTGATGACGGCTCGGCCAACACCGATTGGCAATATGACAGCACCAATCATGTGATTAAGATTAAAGGCTCTTCCAGCACGTATTACTTGTATCAGACTGGGAGCAATCCGTACTATTTTGCCGTCGCTTCGAACGACACCAATGCCAAAACAATGTACCTCTATAAGCAAACTGCAGTCCCTCCCACAGAAATCAGCAGCGCGACGGTGACAGGCATTGACGTGCCGGTGGCAGGAAGCCCTCCTGACACGACGGCAACCGTTGAAACCGGGAACGTAACGGCATCCGCTGTCACATGGACGCCGTCCGTCTCATCATTCGGCTATCATACCGTGTACACCGCAAGCGTCAAGCTGTACCCTCAACCCGGCTATGCGTTTACAGCCGAAACAACAGTGACCATCAACGGGCATACGGTACAGCCAGTTCTCAACACCAACGGCTCGCTGACCGCCAGCTACACATTTGACGCGACGGAACCGGAGCTGATCACAAAAGTAGAGGTGACGGATATTACCGCACCCGCGGCCGGAAACACACCCGATAAAACGGCCTTGGTTTCTCCCCAGGGCGTCACGGCATCCGAGGTCACATGGGAACCCGATGTCACGGCATTCGGATATCATACGGCCTATACCGCGAGCGTCACGCTGACCGCGCAGACCGGCTTTGAATTTGACCTCAATGCGACGGTAACCATCAACGGGGAGACGGCTGACGTCGAGCCGGGCGCCGGTGGTACGCTTATTGCGAGCTACACTTTTGATGCGACGGAACCGGAGCCGATAACCGGCGTGGCGGTCACGGGTATCGACGCGCCGACGGCAAAAGGAACCCCCGATACAACAGCATCCGTCACGGCCGACAGCGTCACGGCCTCCGCTGTCACCTGGGAGCCAGCGGACAACCCGTTTGGCTTTGGCACGGTTTATAAGGCCAGCGTCACACTCACCGCAAAGGCCGGATATGTGTTTACAGACGGCGTGACGGTGACTATTAACGGGCATACGGCGCTTATCTCAAATCGCACAAGCGGCACACTGACGGCCAGTTACTCGTTTGATGCGACGGAAGCCGCGGTCGATGCCGAGGCGCCGCAGATCACGGGCCAGCCGCAGAGCATCACGGTGTCCGAAGGCGGATCAGCCGATCTGACAGTGACCGCGAATGTGAGCCAAGGCACGCTGTCCTATCAGTGGTATAAGAATACCGAAGACAACAACACCAACGGTACGCTGATTTCAGGTGCGAGTTCCGCTGCCTACAGCGCTCCGACCGATACGATCGGCACACTGTATTACTACTGTGCGGTGACCAACACCGACAATACGGCAACAGGCAAGCAAACGGCAGAGACCACAACGCAAACATGCAATGTCACCGTACAGACGCAGCAGTTTGTCATTACGGCTTTGCCCAGCAATTCTTCATACGGGACAGCGACGGGCGGCGGCAGGTACGACAAAGGCGCTACCGTCACACTGACGGCAACACCCAAACCGAAATACTGCTTCGTCTGCTGGAAAAAGAGCGGTATGGAGGTATCAAGGAGCTCAGTCTATACGTTCACCGCGCTGAGCAGCGCCTCTTACACGGCACAGTTCGCTGCCGCCACACCAGTGGGCATCGGTTGCAGCAAGATAGATGTGTCCATTTACGGCGCTTCGAACGGTTCCGTCGGGATCACGGCATCGGGCGGAGACAGCGGTTCGTATGAATATTCCTTGAATGGTGGCACAAGCTGGCAAAGCTCGGCGCAATTCGGCGGTCTCGCCGCGGGCACGTACACGGCAGCCGCGCGCGACGCGCAAAATCCGGCCAATACGGCGACATGCTCCGTGGCGGTCGGGCAGCCAAAGCATATGGGCAATATCGCGGCCAAAAAGCTGCCGTCCAGAGCGAATGCGGGAACGGCTTTGACCATTGTTCCTCCGGCGGCACCCAAGGGTTATACGGTTGTGTCGGTGACTTACTCTTCAAGCAACCCAAGTGTGGCGTCGGTGGATTCGGGCGGCACCGTCACGTTCCTTGCGGGCGGCAAAGCGACGATCATCACGAAGATCGTGTATCAAACCACTGACAAAAAGGGAAAGGTGAAAACCAAGACCACAACGATCAAAAAGACCATCACCGTCAAACAGCCCGTTGCGTCCATATCGCTGAATGTGAGCACCGCGACCATTGCGCGGACTCAGAAGCTGAAGCTCACCGCTTCAGCCGCCCCCGTCACCGCGAGCAACAAGAAGATAGCATGGAAGTCCAGCAATTCCAAGGTGGCCTCCGTGTCGAGCGCGGGCGTGGTGACCGGCAAAGCGGGCGGCACAGCCGTTATCACATGCACCGCGAAGGATGGCAGCGGCGTCACGGCAAGCTGCACGGTCACAGTCACCCCGATATACCCGACGGGCGTCAAGATGTCCAAACAAACGCTGACGCTCAAAACGGGAAAGACAGCCTCGCTCAGGGCCACAGTATTGCCCAAGAACACGGACTTCAAGACCGTCACATGGTCCAGCGGCAATTCGGCAATTGTGACCGTTGATGCCAAGGGGCGCGTGAAAGGAGTATCGCCGGGCACCGCCGTCGTCACCGCGACGACGAGCAACGGTCATACCGTTTCATGCACGGTGACTGTCAAATAGGCTTATTGAGCAAAACACACTGTTCGCTAAAGCGTCGGGCTTTTGTCCGGCGCTTTAACTTTGTGGAATACTCCTGCCTTTGATATGTTCCGCCGCGCAGTGGATCGAATTCCATGGTTTTTGCTCAGGGACGTAGGGCCTCACTCCGCTATGTAGTCTTTTCGCTAAAGCCCGATCGAAATTATTTAAGATATTGTCAGCAGCCTGATCCTTGAAAACCAAGGACCTTGGATTTGCGTAATGTATATTATGCTTCTTTGTCCAGAGCAGTCGGGCGTGCTCTTTCGTCTCTCAACTGCCGTCGGACCCTCATATAATCGAGCTCCATGCGCATATTGTCCATGATCTCGCTTTTGCTGATTGAAAATCTATCAGCACCCGCGTTAATAAAATAGTCCGCGATGTCCTTCTTGTATGGCGTGTTGGCTGGATCGTACGTCAGAAGATACGCGGCGGTCCTGCCGATATCGGCAGCGATATTCCCGTGTTTTGTCTCTTCAAGGTCAATGCCGTATAGCCCGTCCTGCGCGATGATAAAATTGCGCAGATTGATATCGCCGTAAACATAGCCGGGCAGCGCCTCGTAAAACCGCGCCAGAAAATCGATCAGCATATCCAGATACGGATAAAAAGGCTCGTTCGTTTTTTCCGCTTCCTCAAGCCTTTCGATCAGCAGTTGCCCGTCTATGCATTCAAGGCACAGCGCGTTTTTTCCCTTGGCCAACACCTTGGGCGTCCCCACACCCTGCGTTTGGTGCAAATAATGATATTCGGTTTCTATATGGCCCGCGATATACACCTTATAAACGAAATCCAAAACAGAGCCATCGTCACGGCTCGCGTGAATCCGGTATACCTCGTTGCGGCGGCTGCAAAAGCGGCACACCACACTGTACTCCGCAATCCGCATTTGATCGAGTATCGTCTGTTCTATTCGGACGGTTAACGGCTCCGTCAAATCTACTCACCTCATTCCCCGGCGGTGTTATCTCTATTCTTCCCAATCTTTCCGCCAGATAACGGCCTTTTCTTCAATGAAATCCGCAAGCCTCGCCGTATCCGCGAGGCCGTTGATCACGGGCAGGCCCTTGTATTCGCGCAGCGTCTTTGAAATCACGCCCGAGACGGCGAACGTCTGCGCGCTGAGCTTTGCCTCAATGCCCTCTGTGTCAACCGCCGTGACGATCTGCGGCACTGCGACATCGCTCACGCCCTCGAGCACCACATAATCATAATCAAAAAAAGCCAATATGTTCTTCAGCGGCAGCCGTTCGTCAAAAAACACATGCGTTTCATTTTGTGATCTGGCCGCGACGAGACCGGCCCCAGCCTGACGCAGCAGATCGGTATTCGTCCCCTGCGTATCCGTTCTGATCGCGTGGTGGCTCTCCTTCACCGCGCCGACGGTATAGCCGCGCCTGATCAGCTCCCTGATCAGCGCTGCCGCCGTTGCGGTTTTGCCCGAATGCGAGTACCCCACAATGCTGAAAATCTTCATAAGCTGCTCCCAGTATTATTGTACAGCGAAATAATTGCCCTAAACAGCAGGCACTTGAAGCAAGACGCGCTCACTCGATGTCAATCTCCCGCAGGTACTTGCACCAGCGCTGGGAGAACGCATCCTTTCTGATCACGATCTCTATCGGGCCCGTTCCGCCCTGCGCCATTGTGCCCGAAGGCTTGCCGTCCCTTTCATAAACCACATAAACGTTGTCCGAATCCGTTGCTTCCTCCGCCGTCACCACCGTCGAATAGCCGTCTGACGCTTTGAAGACGACCTGAGACGCGCCGCTCAAATCAAACCCCATGCCTTTGAGCACATCGGTGAGCGGCACACCGCCGAAGGTTTTTTCCACCGGGTCCTGCCCGTTGGTATCGAGATTTGCGGTAAACGTCGTTTTGGACAGCCCCTTTAAATACGCAATATCAAAGGTCACCGTCTGGTCATTTTGTATGATGGTGACAGCATCGCTTCCGCCATTTGGCAGCGTTTGCGCATTCAGCATTACGAACACGGCGACACCGGCCGCCAGCAGCAAAATGATATCCGCCATCAGCCAGACTCTTTTATTCATGCGATTCTCCCTTCCCCACAGCCGGAGCAAACCGCCGCAGCCGCTTGATCAGCTGCCACGCAATCAGCCCGCCGAAGCATCCGGACAGCGCCGCGGTAAAAAGCATCAGCATAAGCGGCACAAGCGGCAGCCGGAAAAACACCAGATTCGACAGAAACGAGCCGACCGTGTTGGCCGCGAGCCCGCAGATCAGGCAAGTGAACGCATTCAGCCCCTTTTTAACCGCCGTCAATGAAATAAGATCTACCGCCACGCCGGGCAGCACATACGTCACGAGGCTCAATACGCCATGGCTGCCGGGCACACCCGTAACCATCATGAGCAGCGCCTGCACCAGGCAGGTGAGCGTTGATGCGCCATGTTTTTTTGTGAGCCCGACAGGCACAATGATGAACAGCATATACAAGCCGCCCGCCATGGCTCCTCCGGGGACAACCAGCGGCCCGGTGACGATATGAACGAGCGGTGTCAGTATGGGCTTCACGGCAATGCCGAGCGCAGCGCACAGCGCAATGTTGATCAGATCGCGCGCCGAGTACGACGCGAGAAGCCCTTTTTTCTTATTCATTGACCGTGATTTTCACGAGCAGCTTCACGCGCATGTTGCCCGGCTGGCTGGCCGGAACCGCGCACACATAGCCATCCTCCTGCGTCAGCGCTTTTCCGTTGACAACGGTGCCGAGTATCGTCTGATCATCATTCACGATGTCCGGCGTATAGTCTTTCGCGTAACCGTCCGATGCTTCGAGCGTTATGGAGGTGTAATCCTTCACGCCCAGCTCATTAAGCACATCCTTTAATAGCACGCCCTGCCATGCTTCGTCCGCCTGAGTGCCGTCCTTGGTTTTGAGCACCGTGTCGATGGTGACGGGATCGAGCTTCGCATAATCCGCGCTCGTGAAAGCATCCTTTTCCGCGCCCTTCACTTCAACGGACCACGCCGCCTGCTCTGTTTGCGCAGGCGCAGGCGCGCAAGCCGCCAGCGCCGAGACGACCATCATTGTGATCAATACCGCAGTCAAAAGCTTTTTTGTCATTATATCATCCTCCTAAAATAATTGAATCGAAATGAGTTTGGGGTTCTTCTGTGCGTCTTCCGTGAGCATTTCGCCGTCCGGTCCCACAGCCAATGTCTTAAGCTCCTCAGGCGTCACCGTTTTTTCGCCGCCATCATCAAAACGCAGCACATACGCATCGGCCTCTGCAAGACCGCAGTCTTTCGCTATCTTTTCAAGACTAACCGATCCGTCTGTCGCTTCGGCGCTGCTTAAGAAGTAAAATGCCTGCGTGCCGCTTTGAATCACCAGCAGCTTTTTCACAGACATGCCGATTGGCAATGTATCGGACGCAAACTGCGGCGCATTTTCTCCCTCCAGCTGAATGACGCCTTTATAAAAGTTCTCCAGTGTCTCGTTCTTTTCAAGCCCGTCCGCCGCAAGCATCCGCACGGTATCCGCGCCAGTACCGTCAGCCAAAATTTTTCGCGTATCGAGCGCCGCATATGTCTGCCCGTTCAGCTCAAAATCGGTGTAATCGTTTTTGTCATAAGCAGATTCCATGATGGTCACACCCGTCGCCGTTTCGCCGAGCGCCGCCTCAATGACTTCGATTTTGCTGAGCATGCGTACCCAGTACATCGCTCTTTCTTCGGGGATAAACACGTGAACAGGCGCGTTGTCCTTATCGAGCGGCTGACCGTCCGTCTCGTAGGC
The DNA here is from genome assembly GCA_023461435.1 of Bacillota bacterium. Classification (GTDB taxonomy): domain Bacteria; phylum Bacillota; class Clostridia; order Christensenellales; family SZUA-584; genus SZUA-584. The sequence goes on along the minus strand of JAEYLC010000031.1, from coordinate 37,110 downwards.
GAGTATCACATCACGCCGCGCCAGAATCTCATGCGGCACCTCTATGGAATAGCCGTCTGACGCTGTCAGCCGGATACCGTTTAAATCGGTTTGGTTGATACCATAAAGCGCGAGCAGCTCACTGAGCCGCCCCCCCTTGATGTCGGTCTCAATCACGTTTCCTTGAGAGTCTGCCCCTTCCACATGTCCCTCAAACGGTTCGAGCTTTTTGATCTCATCCACTGTGATGACTCGCTCTCCCCCGGCCAGCCCCGTTAATGCGATTTCACCGGCAGTCACGGCATCGCCCTTAAGCTTTTCTGCTGCACAGCCGATAAGAAGACCGCTCATGACGGCGATTATGCCCAAAACGGCGATCGGCCTTAAGCCTTTTTTCAATAAAAAAACCCCTCTCAACCATTTTGAAAAGGGCAATGAGCAGCTTGCGGATGCAAACTGATCTGCTTATTTCCTTTCCAAACGCGGGAGGCTGCGCCGTTTCCGCTCACAGCCCATCGGCCGGGTCACCATGGTTTCCTTTAGGTGTGTCCGGCTCGGAAATACAAATATTCTTTTATACTGAACCGCAACGCGGTCCAGCTTGATGACCTTATTTGCTATGCAAAGCGACGGACTACACAGTGGATAGCATCCCATGGTAAATCGCTTTGAACATGGGATTTTTCGCTTCGCTATCGCTCACTCAAAATTACATTTGATACTTACTTTGTCAGCAGTCCAAACCGCAGCGCGCCGTTTATCTACTTATACGTTAACCGAGCTTTCCGAATTCCCTTCCCGCCTGCACAAACGCGTTTAGGTTTTCAACCGGCGTGTTCAGCGCGACCTCGCAGCCCGAGCCCAATATGAACCGCCCGGAGCGTCCGTCCGCCGCCATCAGTACTTTGACCGCCTCACAGACTTCTTCCTGTGTTCCCAGGGCAAGCAGCGCCGGGTCGATGTTGCCGCGGAATATCTTATCGGGCGCTTTTTCTCTCAGAACGTCTATGCGGCAGACATGATCGAAATCGATGATATCGCTGCCGTTCTGTGCGATGAGGTCGATAATCGGCTCGGTGTTGCCGCAGATATGCGTGATGGCCGCCGCCCCGACCTGATGGATCGCCGATATCAGCTCTTTTTCATACGGGAGCGCAAACTCCTCATACTGCTTTCTCGAAATCACCGAGGTCGACGCCATCGCATGGCCAAACGCCACAGCGTCCGCGCCCGCTTCTGCGAGCGCCCTCGCGTAAACGACCGCCGTTTCCAGACAGCGCTCCAGCACCAGGTGCAGCGCGTCCGGGTCGTCATAGACCGCGATAAGCAGCTCATCGAGCTTCAATATCTGGCTGGCCACGTTGAGCGGCCCGTTCGTCCATGCCTGTACATAAACCTCTTGGCCGATTTTCTCTTTCACGATCTTGACGGCTTCGATGACCGTCTTCATCGGCGCTGTGCGATGCGGGTCCGGTACGACGATCTTCCCGCACTCGCCGATATCGTCGAGCAGGTATTTCACGATATGTGAGGGCGCGTTCACAGGCTGCTCATAAACGCTGCCGAGCGCCTTGCCCTCGCTGCCGATATCGGTATGCAGCGCGACGGCATCCCACCCGAAGAGCTTCTGGGCCGCCATCGTCGCCTCGGCCATCTTGGCCGCGTCGGTCATGAAATCTCTGACCGTGATACCCTTGGCCGCAATCACATTGGAAAACGCGATCTTCGGGAATATCGGAACGACGTCCGTGTCCTCGTGCGCCAGCGTCTTTAACATGCGATCTCGTGATGTCATATCATGTACCTCTTAAGTTGAAACCCGGTTGTTGCCCGCTATTGCCACGCGTCGATCGCGGCCTGAAGCTCGGGCGAACCTGCGGCAATCTCGTCAAGCTCTTTGCCCTGCATGGCGCCGCTGAGCGCCGCCATCACGGCCTTGGCGCCCGCCGTCGTGCCCATCGGGTGCCCCTGCACCGCGCCGCCCACGCCGAGTATCACGTCGTTGCCGAAGGTTTTGGCCGTGCTGCCAATAGACAGCGGCGTGATGCCGCCCCCGAGAGAGGTCATGACCGGCTTAATGCCGCCCATCGGCAGCTTCTGCTTCTGCACCGTCTGCAGGCACTCAAACAGCTCATGCGTATCGGCCGAACCCGCATACATCGTCATCACAGAATCGGCACCGGCCAGTCGCGGCAGCACACCGAGCATCACATTGCCCGCAATGCCGATCTGCGGCGAATTCATCATGCCTGCACCCGCGTAATGCGCGAGGAAGCAGAGCTTTTCGCCGAATTCGTCGGTAAGCTCGCGCAGCGCGTCAATGCCGGTGGACACGAAATTGACCATAGCTGCTTTTCCGCCTTCGCCGATCACGGCCTGCGCATGCTCGCGCATGCGTCTTGGCGTATCCGTGATATTCACAATATAGACCGGAGCTTTGCCCGTTTCCTCTTTAAGCCGCCGAGCCGCCGCGTTGTATGCTTTCAGGCGCCCGGCCACGCTGCTGACCGTCGTGTTGCCGAACACCTCGTCGTCCTTGATGAGATCCACGCCGCCGAGCCCGCTCTGGTAAAACAGCTCTGCGCCGCGCTTCGGCGCGAACCCAAGGCACGGCTTGATCATGTTGAGCACGAGCGGCCTGTCATAAACGCCCGTGGCTTTTCGCCAACCCTCAATGCTCTGCTTCGGGCCTGTGTAAGCCTTTAGCGCCTTGGGTGTCAGCTCGAGATCCACGAGCTTGATGCGCAGCGCCGTGGATACGTCGTTGCCGACCATCGCGGTCAGCATCATCGCGAAGCTCGACGCAAAATTGTGATGCGGAAACGCGACCCGCAGCACGGTAATGCTTTCCTCGGTGGGCAGCGGATACACGGCGAGCACGCGGGCCTGCCAGTTTTCCACCATGTCCTGCGTCACGCCGGGCAGCGGCAGCCATGTGCCGACGCTCTGCCCGGTCGCAAACTGGCCCGCTTTTTTGAGCGCCGCGGCGTTCGTGATGCCGAACGCAAAATAAGTCGCGATCACATAATCTTCGTCCGAGATTGAAACCGTGTTATCAAAAGGAAGTTCAAAATACATCGACGTCTCTCCTGTTATTGCTTGTTTTCGATGAGCGCCGCCATCTCTGCTGCCGCCGCTTCACTGAACGCCATATCCGTGAGGTTGGCGTCCACCTCGATCTGTTTGATGCGTTTGTCAAGCCCCGCGCGGAACACACCCAGTATCGTCTCGTCCACCTCGGGATCATACAGGCTCTGTCCCGGCAGCGTATCCACGCGCAAGCCGCGCAGCGGCAGCAGCACCGTGACCGGACCCTTTGCCTGATTGAGCCTCTCCACAACGATTTCTGCGGCTTTCTTCGATTCATGCGCGAACGCCTTCACATGCGCCACCGCATTGTTGTGCAAATTGTACTTGCGCTGCGTCCAGTCGCCGATAATGCCGTTTTTAAAATCCGCCAGATACATGTCCACAAAATCGAGCGCGCCCGGCGCGACGACCATCGGTATGCCCTTTTCGCAGCCCACCTTGAGCCTGCCCGGTGCGCCGTTCGAAAACCCAAGGTTGAACACATCCGCCGCGATCACCTCATGCAGCGAGAGATCCATTGACGCCGTAATGAGCCCTTCTCCGATCAGATATTCAAGATACCTGCCGCCGACGCCCGTGGAATGAAAGCTGATCACCTCATAGCCCTGCGCTTCAAGCAAACGCGCCGCCTGCACCGCCGAGTTGTTGGTCACGCCCATCAGCGTGGTACCAATGCGCGTTTTGCCGTCCTTCGGGAGCAGCCTTGACTGCTCCGCCATACCGATCACCGCGGCCGCCGCGTTGCCGAGTATCACCTCGGTCACCGAGTTGATGCCTGTGATGTCGGCGATGGACGGGATCATGATGATATCCTTGATGCCCACGAACGGCTCAAAGCTGCGGTTGCCGCAGGCTACCGTAGACACCATCACCTTGGGCACGCCCAAGGGCAGCGTTTGCATCGCGCCCGCCGCCGCCATCGTGTTCTGAAGGCCGCCCGCGGAGATGATGCCGTCGAAAGCGCCTTTCGCAAACAGATACGGCACGATGGCTTTTGCGCCGTCCATCATCGCTTGGACCGCCTCGTTTTTCGGCATCCCCGCAAGCGCGGACGGCTCCGTTCCGCCCGCGAGGCAGACTTCTTCCCGCGTCACATCGGGCACGAAATCATAGGTGCCTCGCGTGGAGAGATCAATCACGAGCGCCTTGTGGCCGCGCTGCTCCACGCATTTTTTGAGGAACCGCGCTTCGGCTTCCTTGGTGTCTATGCTCAGTATGATCGCGATCGTTTTCATGTCATCATCCCTAAGTTTATTTATTCCCGGCCGAGCTTGCCTCTGCGCTCGAGCTCATCGGCCACATAGCCGATGCCGTACTTTTCGAGCGTGCTGCGTTTGGGATAACCTGTTTGCTTATCCCAGCCGTGCAACTCATAATAGCGGTCGAGCATGCCGTTGTATTTATCCATATCGAGCTTCCAGCCGTCCATTTTACCCGCATGGAGCGGCTCGGTCTGGTCGCGCGGCGTCGGAAGGTCGTCCTTACGCGCAAAATCCGTGAAGCGCGCGTTAATCGCTTTCTCAAGGTTGATCTGACGCTGCGCGATGTCCTCAAGGTCCTGCGCGCTCATCTCGATGCCGGTGGCCGCAGACAGCATTTCCGCGATATCCGCCACGACGAGATAATCGAGCTTGTTGTATATCGTGTTCTGATGGCAGATGCCCGTTGAGTTGTCGATGCGGTGAAGCACCTCAAACAGATATGTCACCTCCGCCTTGCCTTCGTAGCTTAAAGGATCTTCCACGTTCCGGATGCCGAGCACCTGATATGCCTTTTCCTTGTCCACATTGATCGCCTGCTCATAGCCGCAGGTGCCGGTGGTATGGCCGCCGCCGCGCGTGGATACCGTGGCTCCCAGAGCCCACGCGTTGGAGCCGCGCAGACACTCATAGAGATCCTGCCCCTTGATGTGCATCGCGTAATAGCCCGAATCCCTGCCGATAATATCGGCTGCGCGCTTGCTGCCCTCCGCGAGTATGTTGCCAAAGCCCTCTCGATAGCTCATCTTGCGAATCAGCTCGAGTATCTGGGGTTCGTTGCCCCACTCAAGCGCCATGCCGTCCGTATCCTCTTTGGTGAGTATGCCGCGCTGATAGCACTCCATCGCCCACGCGATCGCGCAGCCCGCCAGATTGAAATCGATGCCCATCTCGTTGCAATAGGCCGTCACCTTCACCATAAACGTGGGCTCGGTCACCGCGCAGCGGCCCACGATGGTGCCAAAAGCCTCCCAATGGTTGAACTCCGCCGTAAGCCCTTTGTAAGGCCCGTCCGCGATCGTCACGTGGCGGCCGCAGCCGATCGGGCAACCCGGGAAGTTCTGCTTGGAAACCGTGTATTTATCGATGACCTGCACAGGGTCCATCGTGACATCCGTATCCTCGGGGAACACGCTCTCCTGCGAGTTCCTGTACGGGATCGCGCCCATATCCTGCTTGTGCTGGAATATGCCGAGCGTGCCGTATTTGCGGAACCGTTCGGTTTCGGGGCAATCAGTGATCTTTTTGCGGCAGCGCATCGCCACCTGCATGAATTTTTCGGGATCGGCCACCTGTATCGGCTTTTTGCCCTTGCAGACGATGGCCTTCAAATTCTTCGAGCCGATCACCGCGCCCGTGCCGCAGCGGCCGAAGCCGCGGCCGCGGTCCTGTATCACGCAGGCGCCGCGCGCGAGATTTTCACCCGCCGGCCCGATCGATATGATATGCAGCTTGGGGTCTTGCAGCTCCTCGCGTATCGCGTCGAGCGTCTCCCACGTGGTTTTGCCCCATAGCGCCGTCGCGTCCCGAATCTCGACCTTTTCGTCGGTCACGTAAAGATAGCAGGGCCTGTGGCTGCGCCCTTCCACGATGATCGCGTCGTATCCGGCGTGCTTTAGCTCCATGGCCACATAGCTGTCGCTCGAGCCCGTCGCCCAGCCGCCCGTCATCGGGCCGATCGTGCTGATGTTCATCTTGCACGCGCCGGGCGCCACCGTGCCGATCAGCGCACCGGCCGAAAAGATCACCTTGTTTGTGGGATCAAACGGTGTCACCCAGTCCTTCACTTCATCGTATATGATCTTCGCCGCGTAGCCGCTCGACGTTAAAAAATCACGGTAATAAACCGAGTTGTCCTCAACCTTGATTTCTCTGCTTGTCAGATTGACGCGCAGCGTATTGCCGGTAATACCGTAACACTTATTCATGCTTGCTCTCCCCTTTCTTGATGCGCTCTGCAATGTGCCGATCGAGGATCGCTTTTAATTCTTCGCGTTTCGGACAATACGAAAGACACATCGGCTCACTGCCGAGGCATCCGTCGCATGGTATTCTGCCCGTTGAAGGGTCTTCAATCAGGCGTACTTTGTATCCCTGTTCGTTCTCCAGCTCAACGATTTCAATGCTGGAAATGAGATGGTTGAATTCTTTGTTGTGCTTATATGAGCATGCAATTTCGCAGGTCAAGCACCCTCCGCATTCCGTCATTGTGTAGTCCATGTCTGCTCCTTAACTTTGCGGCAGGCTCATATGAAAATGAATCCTGATGTTTATATCTCGTATGTGACCTGATCCTTAAGCTCCAGCACACGCCGGTGCAGCGAATCATGCATCAAGGTTTTTAATTCTTTAGCCTGCCCGTTTTTCAAGTTCTCCATATATGCCTTGTGTTCGCCGAGCATACCCAGCGCGCTGTTTTTGTCCGTCGCATATTTTCGGCCGTAGATCAGCTTGTAAAAAGCGAGATTATCCCAAAGCGTCGCGATGATGTTGATCATGTATTTCATATTGCTCGCATTGTAGATTTCAAAATGAAAATCACGGTTCAGCACGAATATCTGCTTGGCGTTCGGGGTCGGCTCACTGATCACATTTTCAAGCCTTGAATGAAGGCTCTCAATAGCGTTTAATTTTGATTCCGTGATGTTTTTGCACGCGTAATAAGCGGCAAGCGGCTCAAGCGCCTCGCGCATCAGATAAATTTGAACAATGTCTGTCATCTGAAGCTCGGCGACTCTTGTTCCCACATAGGGAATGGAATGCACAATGCCGGATTTCTCCATGCTTTTCAGCGCTTCTCTGACCGGCATTCTGCTCACACCCATTCTGGACGCCAGATCTTCGGCGTTGAGCTTTTCGCCCATCGAAATCGTGCCGTCCATAATCCAGTCCATCAGCTGCTCTTTCACAAGCTCGGGCATTCTTTGATATTTAATTTTTTGAGATCTTTCAATATTCGACAATTCCATATTCATTCTCCAAATATTATGAGTTTATTATTGCATCTAATCATAGATTATACCATCTCGTGATACTGGATACAATATTATAGTCACTCATTATCTCACTGCCCGAGCTTATTTTACTGTTATTTCAGCGCTGTGGCCTGCTTATGCCGTGTGTACGAATCAAACAGCACCATCGCGATGATAACGACGCCGACAATGGCCGGCTGAGCAAAGGAGGATATGCCCAGCAGATTCATCACGTTCATGATGATGGTCAGCAGCAGCGCCCCGATGACCGTACCGGTCACGCTGCCCTCGCCGCCCAGCAGCGATGTGCCGCCGACAACAACCGCCGCAACCGTCTGCAAGCCGTATGAATCGCCCATCGTCGAATCGGCCGCGTTGAGCCTTGCCGTCATCAGCAGGCCGCCGATACCCGCGGTAATACCGGAGAATATAAACGCCCAGTACAGCGTCTTTTTCACGGGCGCCGCCGAGTACTTGGCGGCATCCTGATTGGCGCCGATCGCGTAGACGTCTCTGCCGAAGGTGGTCTTTTGGAGTATGAAATAAGTGATCACCACCACGATCAGCGCGATGATCGCGATCACGGGAATCGGCCCGATATAGCCGGTGCCAAACCATGTGAAATCATCCGCGAGGCCGAATATCACCTCGCCGTTCATGACGATGATGGATAGTCCGCTCGCCACCCAGCTCATGCCGAACGTCGCGATAAACGGCGGCATTTTGACCGTTCCCACAAGGAATCCGTTGAACAGCCCGAACAGCGCGCCGAACGCGATCGCGATGATGAAGGTCAGCGGCGCGGGAATGCCCATCTTCAAAAACTGAGCCACGATACAACCGACAAGCCCCGATACCGCGCCGACGCTTAAGTCAATGCCGCTTGTGAGTATGACCGCCGTGAGCCCTGTGCTGAGCACGAGCAGTGTGCTCGCCTGCCGGAACAGTGTGATCACGTTATTAAGGGTCATAAACTCCCTTATCGCAATCGACGAGACCACAACCACGAACAGCAGCCCTATGATGCTATAGAACGACCTGAATCGTTTCATTTTATTGAAATAATTTTTCATGGTTGTCCTCCTAATTCTCTTTCATACGGCGTATCGTACTGTCAACGACAATCGCCGCAAGTATGATAATGCCTATGATCGCATTCTGATAGATGGACGGCAGATGGACCAGATTCAGACCGTTTTTGAGCATGGTGATCAGCAGCACGCCGAGTATGGTGCCGCCAAGACCGCCTTTGCCCTCCTTGAAGGATGTCCCGCCGAGCAGCGTGGCCGCAACCGCCTGAAACTCCCAGCCCTGGCCGACAATCGGCTGGCCGGATTCGAGCCTGCAGGTGGTTAACAAACCGCTTATTGCCGTCAAAAAGCCCGCGAACGCATACACAAACACGGTCGGCTTGATCACGTTAACGCCCGCGAGAACCAACGCTTCCGCGTTGCCGCCGAGGCCGAATATCCTCGCGCCGACCCGGGTATGGTAAAGAATCATCCATGTCAGCACGAACATCAGCGCGGTGATCCAAACGATCAGCGGAAACCCTATGAATATGGTTTCGGAGATTGTCTGGAATATCTTGTTCGCATAATAGATGGAAGACCCCTTGGTGATCAGCAGCGCGACGCTGTAGAGAATGTTCTGCATGCCGAGCGTGACGATAAACGGAGGCACCTTCCATTTGGCGATGATCACACCGTTCACAGCGCCCGATATCATTGAACAGACCACCGCGATAAGCGCCGCCACCGGCCACGGCATGCCCATCTGCATAAAGAAGACCCATAAAACCGTGACCAGACTGACCTGTGATCCGAGCGACAGGTCAACGCCCTCTGTCAGTATGACCAGCGTCTGCGCGTACGCCACGAGCATAAGCGGCACGGACTGGACCAGTATGTTCTGCAGGTTTTTGAATTCAAAATAGTTGGATGAGAATGAGCCGAATCCGACCATCATCACCACCAGTATCCAAAAAACAGGAGGTATGTTCTTGATGAAGTTGACGGCTTTCGCCGGTTTTGCTGATTTACGCCCCATGTTTCTCACCTCCAATACCCAGCATACATGCGCCGATTTCATCGGTCGAGAACTCGCAGCGCTTGCATTCGTTGACAATTCTGCCTTCACGCATCACATAGATGCGATCGCTCATGCCGATGACCTCCGGCATTTCCGAAGAGATCATCAATATCGACTTCCCTTCCTGTGTCAGCTTGTCCATCAGCGTATAGATTTCCATCTTCGCGCCGACGTCGATGCCTCTTGTGGGTTCGTCGAAAATCAATATATCCGAATCCGCACTCAGCCATTTGGCGAGCACCACCTTCTGCTGATTGCCGCCCGATAAAAACCGGCATTCGCGGTATACATCCGGCGTCGCGATCCGGAGCTTATCCTTGTATTCCTCAGCGATTTTGACCATCTTTTTCTGAGATATAATGTGCTTCGGGAAGAATTTTTTCAGGCTGACGGCCATGATGTTCCACGCCACCGAGTCTTTGAGCGCCAGACCATGCCTCTTGCGGTCTTCGCAGACCATTCCCAGACCCTTTTTCACCACTTGAACGGGCGTATGGGCGTGAATCTCCTCCCCGTTGATGAAAATTTTGCCCTTGGCGACCGGGTCGATGCCGAACAGCAACCGGGCGAACTCCGTTCTGCCGGCACCGACCAGACCTGCCACACCGACTATCTCCCCTTTATTCAGCACGATGCTGATATCCTTTACCCTGCCGGCTTTGTCGCATAACCCTTCTGTGCGAAGAACCTCTCCGGTGAACTCGTTCGGCGTCCGGTGATAAACCTGCGACACATCGCGGCCCACCATCATGTTGACGAGTTCCGCGTCATTCACATCTTTGATGCCGACGGTCCCGATCTTCCTGCCGTCTCGGAGCACCGTGATGCGGTCGCCGATCTGATGAAATTCCTGCATTCTGTGCGACACATAGATGATGCCGATCCCCGCATTTTTGAGATTGTGTATTCTCTCAAAAAGCGACTCGACCTCGCGCTCTGACAACGTCGCGGTCGGCTCGTCAAAAACCAGTATCTTCGGATTAAAAGACAAAGCCTTCGCGATTTCCACCATCTGCTGCTCTGCGACGCTCAATTCCTTGACATACGATTTGACATTGATATAATCGCAGTTCAGGGATTTCAGCAGCTCTGAGGCCTCTTTTTCCATTTTCTTATGGTTGACCAGCCCAACTTTATTTAAAGGTTCTCTGTTCAAAAAGATATTCTGAGATACATTTAAGTAAGGAACCAACGTGAACTCTTGATAAACGGCGGCAATGCCGTTGGCAAGCCCGTCCTTTGCCGATTTAAGCGAAACAGGCTGACCGTCGATTGCTATTTCTCCGTTTTCCGGTATATATGCGCCGAGTAAAACCTTTGCCAATGTGCTTTTTCCTGCGCCGTTTTCGCCCACCAATATATGCACTTCACCTTTTTTAAGATCAAAGTCCACGTTGTCAAGGGCCGTCACACCGGGAAAAAGCTTTGTAATGCCATTTGCAGTTAAAATCGTCTCTGACAAATTACTCACCTCATAGCTGCTATGGGTCATAGCTTTTATTTGTACAAACTCAAAGCTCAGGGGCCGGCCCCGTCTCACCAGGAGGAGACGGGGCGAACCACCCGTGAATCAAAGCTTATCCAGCTTATACTTCCCTGTTATTTCCACCAGGCAATTTTGTCGATATAGTTGTCAATGTTTTCAGCCGTAATGACAGGTTCCTGAAGCGTGGACGGGAAGGGAACAAAGTATTTCGGGGGCATTGTTCCGTCGTTCAGGAATTTCACGATGTAAGCCGCAGCCAGATATGTGGAACCAACCGGGTCAACGTTGTATGTCGCATACATTTCACCGGCCTTAATCGCCGCGCTGCCGTCCTGGTTGCCGTCGAAGCTGCCGATCACAACTTTGCCTTCGAGTCCGGCTGCCTTGAGCGCCTGAATGGCACCAAGCGAGCTTTCATCGTTGCAGCCGATGATCGCGTTGACATCAGGATACTTTTGCAGAAGGTTCTCTGTGACCTGCATACCCTCTGTTCTCTTGAAGTTTGTTGTCTGAGAAGCCACAACTTCGATGTCGGGATAGCTTTCAAGAGCCTTTTTGATACCCGCAAGTCTTTCCTGCGCGTTCTGTGCTCCCGGAGGGCCCTCGAGTATGATCAGTTTGCCCTTGCCGCCGAGCTTCTCTGCCACCATCGTCGCGATTGTCACACCTGTCTCGGTGTAGTCAACGCCTGTGCGCATGAAAGTTTCGTTGGCCGCGGGTGTGCCGATGCAGGCGACGGGAATGCCGGCTTCGTCACATTTTCTGATCGCGGGCATGATGCCGTTTGAATCGATCGGATGAAGAATGATTCCCTGCACGCCCTGCTGAATCGCATCTTCAATGAGCTTCACCTGGTCTTCCAGGCTGTCCTGCGTGGCCGGAGCCAGCGAGATGCATTCAAAGCCCATATCTGCGGCCGCTTTTTCCGCGCCGACGATGGATTTGAGAAGGAACGGGTTTGTGGTGTTCTTCACAACGATCGCGATCTTATAGGACTCGTTGGCTTTCACATCGGTGGTCACCTCAGGTCCGATTCCCGTTATGGGCAATTCGGCGGGGTCAACAGGCGTGGTGTCAGCTTCGCTTGCCAGAAGATCGGTAGAGAATGCCGAACGGCTTTCCTGCGGTGCCGCTTCTTCGCTCGTTTCAGCCGGCGCTGATTCATCAGCCGGTGCGGCCGATTCCGATACCGCTGCGCTGCTTTCAGCCGGCGCGGAGCTCTCCGAAGGTGCGCTGCATCCAGTTAAAGCCATGCCCACTGCAAGCATCAGCACGAGCGTCAATAACATTGCTCTCTTCATGTTTTGTCTTCCTCCCATTTTTTTTTGGCCTAAATCACCAATCGCCGTACGTTGCTATTGTTTCACAATAGCACACTTTGCAGACATGTTGTTGATTTAGGAAACTCGATTAAGCTGCCAATTTTTCCCGGCAGCGTTTTTTCATTTTTAGTCTTCCTGAAGCTTGGTGCGTGCAATGATCTTCAGGAAAGCGACCATTGCCGTTTCTTCCACCAGCTCGGCGTTATGCTCCGCGTTGATCACCGTGTCACCCACCGCGACAATGCCGTGATCGACAAGCAGAAACGCCGGAAGCTTTGGGTTCTCGTCAAAAAGCTGCTGAACGAGCGGAAAATCCTTAGCTTCCACCATGGGCGTTTTGACATCGAGCACATGGATGGGACAGCCGAATTTGAGCTGCGTATGCAGCGTCACACCGTCAAGCGGCTTTTTGGTATACGCCCAGCCGATTGACCAAGGTGCGTGACAGTGCATCACACCGTTCACCAGCGGGGCTATTTTATAGATGAACCCGTGCAGCAGCGCTTCCCGGGTCGGTTTTCCTTCTCCCTCGACCACATTGCCGTCAAAGTCCGTCACAAGCAGGTTGTCTCTCGTGGCGTCCATAAACGAGCCGCCGCTTGACTTCACGATCATCAGGTCCTGGCCGGACACACGCGCGCTGAAGTTGCCTCCGCTGCCCGTTTGAATACCGCGGGTATAGGCGCGTGCGGCCGCAAGGATCATATCGTCTTTTAATTTGCCAAAATCGCTCATCTTTATTGCTCCACTCTTTTTAATGACAATCAGCTTGTTATTTCCTATTGTAAAGAGGCATGACTTGCCGGATCAGGCTGTTGAATTCCGGCGCGTTCCACGCGCTCCTGCCGACAAATAGCCCGTCGATATTCTGTTTAACGATGAGCTCCGAGGCGTTCTGCGGATTGACGCTCCCGCCGTACAACACCGGGATTTGCGCGCCGTCTTCTCCGAACATCTCGCTCAGCACACACTTGATGACGCCATGCTTTTCGTCCGCGTATTCAGCGGAGGCCGGGGTCCCGTTGACCCCGATCGCCCAGACCGGTTCGTATCCGATCCAGATCCGGCCGATCTCCTGCTTTTTAACCCCGCTCAGACCGATTTTGAGCTGAGCGCTCAGTATCTCATCGCTGATATTTAAATCTTTTTGCTCTTTTGTTTCTCCGATACACAATAAGGCTGTGAAACCGTGGCGCAATGCGGCAAGCACCTTCTTGTTTTCCTGCTGATCAGTCTCTCCGATCACATGCCTGCGCTCGCTGTGCCCGATTTCTATGATCTCGGCGCCCGTTTCCTTGATCATGAGCGGCGAAATTTCACCTGTAAACTGCCCCTGGTCTTCCCAGTACATGTTTTGAGCGCCCAGCTTGATGCCCTCACGCGGGACGCATTTTCTCGCGCTTTCCAAAGAAGTATAGGACGGGATAACAAACAAGGTGAGTTCCGTTCTGCCTAAGTCCCGTGTTAATTCGTCAAGTTCTGTCAGGTACGAAACCGTTTCTTTCGTTGTCTTGTACATTTTCAGGTTCGTGCCCATGTAAAGCATTTTGTTCATTATCCCGCCCCTCCCTCTCAGCAAAAATTAGCGGCGTCTATGTCTTTGATCGCGTTGACCTTTGGTGTCGAACTGCCGTCAACGAAATCCAGGCTGATCCATTCCGATGTGATCTTCTTCGCGAGCTCGATGCCGATCACGCGCGCGCCCATGCACAGCACGTTCGCGTCGTTACTGAGCCGCGACCGTTCTGCGGAAAAGTTGTCGTGGCAAACGGCCGCCCGAATCCCCTTGAACTTGTTGGCCGTCATCGCCATGCCGATGCCGGTGCCGCAGATGAGTATGCCGTCTTTTTTGTAGCCGCTCTTGATGATCTCTTCGCAGACCTTTTTGGCCACCAGCGGATAATACGTGGAATCATCCGATCCGAAGACGCCGATATCCTCAACCTTGATATCTTTGGCTTTCAGCAGCTCGATGATCTTATTTTTCATGTCAACCGCGGCATTGTCGCAGCCGATCACGATCGTATCGTTTTTCATATTGTCCCTCCCGGTACGTTTTTTCTTGACCTGTTCCGATCAAACGCCAAACACGGGTGTTTCTTTCACGCGGTCTTCGAGAGCCTTGTCGTGGCACAGCAGCAGGAAGCTCGGGTCCTTCGCGCGCGCCTTCTGGTTTTCGATGCTCTTCCACGCCTCAACGATGTTGTAGAAGCGTCCCGGCGGCGTGATGTTGTAATGCAGCTCGGGTATCTCGTTCAAGTTCCCCATCACGAAGATGGAATCGCCCGCGCAGATGTAGCTGCCGTCTTTGGTGTCCACCTCAACCGAAATGTGCCCCGGCGAGTGTCCGAACGATTCAAATACGCGCACACCCGGCATGATCTCCTCTTCGCCCTTCACCGTTTTGAACGTCTTGCCCTCAAACGGCCTTGTGATGCCGAGAGCCGGATGCTCGTAGGACTTGTAGTAAAGCGGAATGGGATTGAACGCAAATTCGACTTCGCGCTCATGAGCCACATACGTCGCATTTGTGAACCTCTCCATATTGAACATGTGGTCCCAGTGCAGATGTGTGAACACCACGATATCGATGTCTTCCGGCTTGTATCCGAGCTTTTCGAGCTGCTCATGGATCGCCATGCCCGGGTCCTGCCACGAGCCCGGATGATGATACTGATTTGCCCTCTCTGTCCACGCCATTCCCGTATCAACGAGAAGCAGTTGGTCTCCGCCCTCGATCAAAAACGTAAAAACAGGAAGCGGCACTTTCTCAGTCGGGATATTCTTTAAATACGGTGCGCACGAATGGTGGTAGTGATACTGCAGCGGATAAGTTGGTACGTATCCCGTATTAATAGGTCTGACGGTTAAGTTTGCCATGATGTGATGCCTCTTTCTTCTTTATTGATATTTTTCGAACACCCGAGGGCGGTTCGAACGTTGGAACGATTTGTATTTAATATCAGTTATCAAATATCTCTGATATTGTATCCAATCTTTCTTGAAAAATATGTTTTTGACAAACCCGATTCAATTTGGGGCTGTCAAAAACAGTTGTTTGTTTAAGTTATCCTTTATATTGGATACAATATCACTTATAATACGAAAAGTCAACTGTCCGACACAAAAAAATTTCATTAAATATGCCGTTAAAAATAATCTGCTTATCTTGAATCAAAAAAGCACCAGTTTTCATTTGATTTGTAAAGATCCCTTACGCGAGATATGACTTTATCTACTATTCTATTACTAGTTTTCACTCTATCTTACTTAATCTTCTGGCTATTATGAGCTCTCTTACAATATCGCAATTTCATGTCTAGCGGGGCCCACCCCGATATATTTTACCGGAATATGTATTGAGTTTTCTATGACTTTAATATATTCTAGTGCTTTCCTGGGGAAGTCATTAACTCTCCGTACATTGCTGGTATTGCTCTTCCATCCTTGTAAGGTGATGTAAACAGGTTTAACTTGATCTAATTCTCTTGTCGTTGGTATATAATCAATTTCTTTTCCGTTTAACTGATACGCCACACAAACTTTTATTGATTCAAATTGATCAAACTTATCAAGTTTACTAAGCGCAATTTCTGTATATCCGTTAATTAAAGACGAATATTTTAATAATGGCAGATCCATCCATCCAATTCTTCTCGGTCTATTTGTTGTTACCCCATATTCATCATCAATCTTTTCCCCGGTACCTCTTAAGCATTGTGCTGTTTCGGCATCCATCTCTGTCGGAAATGGTCCGTTTCCTGCAAAAATAGGATATGCCCTAGCTATGCCTATAATCGAATTAACTTCATGAACTGATATACCCGCGCTTACACATGCGTAAGCTGCCGATGGATATGACGATGTAACATAGGGATATGTGCCTAAATCCAAATCTCTCAGTATACCCAATTGTCCCTCAAACAAAATGCTTCTCCCTGCTTTTAGATAGTCATGTATGAAAGAAATGGGTTCCACAATTATGTCTTTATATATTGAGCGCCATTCAATACATTTTGATTCCAAGAGTTCTAAATCGAAAAAAGGTTCACCATAATAAGCTAAAATCGCATTTACCCTTGATAGAGCCCTCGACAGCTTCTGGTGAAGCCCCTGCACATCCAATAAATCTTCAAATCTTAACCCATCTCTATAGGCGCGGTCTGCATACGCAGGGCCAATTCCTCTTTTCGTTGTATCTATAATAGAGTGTTTTTTTTCATTCGCACAATCAATCGCTATATGGTAAGGCATCAGAATATGAGCTTTACCTGATACTCGCAGTTTTTCTGTACATACCCCTCGCGTGTTAAGATTTTTAATCTCATCTCTTAACGAATCCGGATTAACAACCATCCCTGTTCCGATCAAATTATCAGCTTTATAGTTGAAAATCCCACTTGGAACCAAATGTAAATGAAAAATACCCATATCATTTACAATTGTATGGCCGGCATTGTCGCCACCTGAATACCGTATTACCAAATCATAATTACTACTCAAAAAGTCAACAAATTTACCTTTACCTTCGTCGCCACCTTGAGCTCCAACCACTATTGTTACTGACACGAGGTGTTACTCCTCAAGATACTTTTGCAATAAGTTTTGAAGACCTTCATAGTCATCTTGTGTGTACTTCAAATATTCCATACCTTTCAAATCAGCTGGAGAGTCTTTTCCTTCTTGATTTATTAGAAGTACATCTTTGCCAAGCCCATATAAAAGCCCTAATTCAAACATTACATTTGCATTCCATTGTGTAATATCAATAATTGCTTTTCCCGAGCGTTGGATACCACCACATACTTTGCACATAATATCTATTTTTTTTGGACTATCTGATGCGATCCAAGGCTCAAATTTGAGCCTCTTTAAAACTGGATTAATTGCAAATTTAACCTGATTAAGAAATGATGGTTCAAAAGGGCATCCGATAAAAACTCGTCTTGGATTATATTCCAATTCATCTGCTCTAGTACAAGCTGAACCAGTTTTAAAACATCTCATGTCATGCTCCTTTAATAAATGAATAAAATGGTCTTTATATTTAAAGTATTCAATATCCTCACTTAAGTAAATTTTACAGGGATAGAAATTAACCCTGACTACATCAAAAGGATTACCTTTGTCATCTTTCATAATTCGAAATGTTTTAATCAAGGATATTCTCTCAATATCTGTTAACTTAAACCAAAACGGAATTGAACGACCCGTTTGTCTATAGTATGGAGGAGTATGATTATCAAAAGATTTATCTTTATCAGAAACTTCTAACAATTTACCCACATGCAAGGTTCCACGATTAGGATTGGGTCCATAAAGAAATAAATACGTGCTCTGTTTTCTGGATGCAATCATCCTATTAATAGCTTCTAGATCCTCGGAATTTATGCCTTTATTCCCTGATATTGATATTTTCCCCCACCATACATATCTCTCCTCACTCTTCTGTTTATATTTATCTAAGATTTGTGCATGAACACATATCGTGTCAGGAGCATCCTTATGAATATAATCAGCTTCATTCCAGACCGTCATCAAATGAAAAGCAGTATCCAATTTAATTACCACCTAAACAATAATAATCAGCCATTAACTACCAATTCTGTCCAGTTGTAATCTCCATGATTGTTTTCTTTACAATCTATCTTCATATACTTCATATTATTAGCGTTTAAACAATGATCTAACAGCAATAAATCGCTGTGAACTATGCTTTTTCTCAAACTTAAAATGTCGTCTTTGGTAAACCACTTCACAAAGTTATTTTCAACTTGAGAATAATAATTAATGACTTCAATTTGATGGGGATATTCAAGTGCCAATTTGCATCCATATATTAACGTCGAACAAATACTATTATCATTGGTTTTTATTATTTCAGAAAAAACACCTACCATATTGGCAAATTTCACATCCAATCCAGTCTCTTCGAAGACTTCTCTGATAATTGCTTCATCAACATGTTCGCCGTCTTCAATTTTCCCCCCAGGCAAAGCCCAATAACCTCTAAAATTTCCCTTTTTCCTTTTTAACATAAGAATTCTATTATTTATCTCCAAAATACCAATGGCAACGTTTATGAACATAATTCACCTCAGTATAATGTTATTTTTTTGTTTTATTATACTATATATTGTACGAAACTTCAATATATACATTAAATGTTATAACCAGTGCCTATCTTTTAATTGAAAAATAAACTCATCTATGGTATCGCCTAAAAGGAAATCACATTTATCAACGTCAACCGTAATAATCTCAATATCTTTATTTGTTCCAGAGAAATATTTGTCGTACAATTTATTTAATTTAGTAATATATTCTATGCTAATTTCTTTTTCATTTTCTCGTCCTCTATTCTTTATTCTCTCTAATATTAGTTCATCGGATGCTTTTAAATGTATTATAAGTTCAGGCTTTTTTAATTGTTCAGATAAATAAGAATACATATTCTTAAATAGTTGCTGCTCTCTTCGGCTATTTAAATTAGCATATGCAAACAGCATGTCTTTTCCAATATAATAATCACTTATGATATCTTGTCTCGTATTAGTAAGCGCCTTTTTTGTCTGATGATAGTGCATTAGAAGAAAACATACTTCCGTTTCAAAGGTGTATAATGTCTGATTAGTATAGAAATCATCCAAAAACGGATGCCTTTCGAAGTCTTCCAGTAATATTTCTTTATTTAGTTTTTTAGACAGAAGCGAAGCTAATGTTGTTTTCCCCGCCCCCATACATCCTTCAATACATACATATTGCATATTTTTACTCCCCAACACCATTAAATCTAAGAAAGCTATTAGTTTGAAAATAATAACTTTAATATTTAATTCTATAATAATATACAATATCCTTGCAAATGTATATAATTTTAATAAATTATTTCGATTAGCCTAAACGGTTTGATTCTTAAACTAACGTTTCATTAACGTATAAGATGGGTGATCGTGTCCAACATGGCTACATAGCTTTAAAAGGCACTCCAACCGTCCACCGCGCTGATTCATGACGATGAGATATTTAATCTTGCGCAATCGGTATAATCAATTTGAATGTCGTTCCTTCACCCGGCGTGCTTGCCGCTTCGATTGTGCCCCCGTGCGCTTCAACGATGGATTTTACGATCGTGAGCCCGATGCCCGCGCCGCCCGTCTTGCGGCTACGCGATTTATCCGACCTGTAAAAACGGTCAAATATATGCGGCAAATCTTCTTTCGGTATGCCCACTCCGGTATCGCGGACGGTAATTTCCGCAGTTTGCTTGTGCTGTTTCAATGTCACGGTCACGCTGTCACCGGGCTGGGTGAATTTGCGCGCGTTAGAGAGCAGATTCAGCAATACCTGACTCATTTTGTCCTTATCCGCGGTAATCTCACATTTCTCGCCTTCATACTCCAGCGTTTTATTCTCATTGTTAAAATCATTCTCGGCATGCAGAATCACATTCCCGATAAGAGCAGACAAATCAAAGCTCGTTTTTTCTAAAACGACAGTCCGGCTCTCATAGCGCGCGAGCTCCGCCAAATCGTTAACCAGCCGGTTTATCCGCAGAATCTGCTCATGCAGCACTTTGACACGGTTCTGATCCAGCTCCATCACGCCGTCCATCACCGCTTCGAGATTGGCCTGCACTGTCGTCAGCGGCGTACGCAGCTCATGTGCAATATCCATTGACGTTTGTTTGCTCTGCTGCTGCTGGGCCTGCAGCGTCTCCGCCAGATTATTGACGGTATCCACAAGGCTGCGTATCTCCGTGGTATTGGACTGTTCGGCGATCTTGCTGCCATAGAGCCCGTGCGCGATCATCTGCGCTTTGTCGATCACGCGCGATATCGGTCGGCTAATTTGCCGCGACATGATCACTCCGAGCCCCAGAGCCAAAATGACCGATACCACCCCGGCCCATATAAACAATCTGTTGATCGAATTGATAAAATAAAGATCGTTATTGGTGTAATAAAATGGGCCGTAATACCCCACACTGACGGTGCCCACGCTGCTGCCGTCAACGCGCACATCATACGGTGTTTCCTGATAGCCGCCTTGCCACTGCCGGTACCTGCTGTTCATATTGAACCTCATGTTGGTCAGCATCTGCTGGCAAAGGCCGTTGTTGTGCGTCGCGGCATCCCAGATCACACTCCCGCTTTTGTCGGCGACCTTGATGATCATGCCGTTTTCGAGCGCGTTCATGCCGACATTCTCGATATACGCGGCATCCCATCCGTCAGCCGTTTTGTAGCGCTCTGTGATTTGCGCCACAGTGTTCTCCGCTTCATGCTGCTGCTGCACCTGCACATAGCTGCGGAACTGCGTTTCGAGCAGCGCATTGGCCAGCAGAACAACGATCGCCACGCAAACCACGGTAATCAGCACATAAGACAACGACATCTTCGTTCTCAAACGATACTGCATGTTACTCACCCCCGAACTTATATCCTACGCCGTGAACGGTGAGGATATAGCGGCAGTTTTTTGTGTCCGTTTCAATCTTCTGCCGCAGGTTCTTGATATGTGAATCGATAGAGCGGTCGAACCCCAGATAATCCTCGCCAAGCGCAAAATCGATCAGATCGTTGCGCGAAAACGTTCTGCCGGGCGATTTGGCGAGTGTGCGCAGCAGCTTGAATTCAATCGGCGTGAGGCCGACAGGCTCCCCGTTTTTGGTGACCTCATGCGTCACGGTATCGATCATGAGTTCCTTGCCGCCAAAGCTCATCAGGCTCGACACACCGAAATCCATGCCTTCGGTACGGCGCAGCAGCGCGCCCACGCGCGCCATCAGCTGCCGCGGGCTGAACGGCTTGGTCACATAGTCGTCCGCGCCGATATCGAGCCCCTTGAGTATGTGCTCTTCCTCCACCTTGGCCGTGAGCATGATGACGGGCACGCGCGACGTTTTGCGTATCGTCCGGCACACCTCTTCACCGCTGATATCCGGCAGCATCAGGTCCAGCAATATAAGCGAAAGAGGCCGGCTGTTAAACACAGCCAGCGCATCCTTCCCGTTGTAGGCTTTATAAACCGTGTAACCGGTTTTTACAAGATACGATTCGACCACCTCAACGATGGGTTCCTCATCATCCACCACAAGTATATCCGGTTTCTCCGTCATTGCCTTGCTCCATGCTTTCTATTATGATTTCTTATGTCAGGTCATACGGCTTTAGCAGCACGTCGATATCGCTGCCGTCCGTATCCTTCATGGTTTTAAATACCCAGCCCTCAATGTTTTGCACATCCACGCCGATATCCGCCAGCGGCTTCGCGGCGATCACAAAAACGATGTCTTTGTCGTTTGTGTTATAATCCTTCGCCCATTCGATTTTTCCGCCCGGCAGCTTGACGCCGTAATGGTCGAGATCCTCATGATACGTCAGCATCGAGCGGTCGTATTTCACGCTCTCAAACAGCGCGTCGGTCAATCCTTCCTGCGCGCCGCTGCCCTTGCCGTAATCTCCGATCAGATAGAAGGTGTCGCCCTCTGCCTTATACCCGTCGCCGAGCTTTGCCACGTCAAGGCCCGCCGCCGCAAACGGAGCGAGCGGCGTTTCAAACCATACGTCCTGTGATCCGCTGAAATCCGAGCTGACATTCAAGGAGGTCTCGCCGTCTACGGTCAATTTGTAAACGCCGTCCGTTTCGCTGACGAGGGTCTGATATTTCTCGATCATTGCATTCAGAGAGCCGGGGCTGAACTTAAGCACCACATCCGCTTGCGCGCACCCTGCAAATATTATCATTACAAGAACCAATCCAATTGTCAATATTGCGGTTTTTTTCATCTTATAATTCTCCTCTGTTATTTCTCTGCCAATTTAAAACGCTTTAAACGCAGCGCGTTGGACACCACCGATACGGAGCTCAGCGCCATGGCCGCGCCCGCGAAAACCGGATTTAATAGCGGGCCTCCGAAAACGTACAGCAGCCCTGCCGCGACGGGTATCCCCGCCAGATTGTAGATAAACGCCCAGAACAGGTTCTGCTTGATATTGCGGATCGTCGCGCGGCTCAGCCCGATTGCGGCGGGCACCTCATTCAAGTCCCCGCGCATCAGCACCACATCCGCCGATTCGACGGCCACATCCGTGCCCGTTCCGATCGCAATGCCCACGTCGGCCTGCACCAGAGCCGGCGCGTCGTTGATGCCGTCGCCCACCATGGCCACCTTACGTTTGTCCTGCTGCAGCTTTTTCACCTCTCCGGCTTTATCCTGCGGAAGCACATCGGCGAGCACTCTGTCGATACCCACCTCTTTCGCGATCACCGCCGCCGTGTTGGCGTTGTCGCCCGTGATCATCGCGACCTCAACGCCGAGCGCTTTGAGCTTCTGTATCGCCGCCCTGCTCGTCGCCTTCACAGTGTCCGCCGCCGCCATCAGCGCCGCGAGCGACCCGTCCACCGCGACATACATCAGCGTTCTTCCCTTGGACGCGAGCGCCGCGGCATCTGCGTCCGCCGCAGCCGTATCGATATGATTTTCAGCCATCAGCTTCACGTTGCCCGCCAGCACGCGTTTGCCCCGAATCATCGCGTCGATGCCGCGCCCCGGAACCGCCTTGAAGCTCTCAGGCTCCGTCAGCGCGATATTCCTTTTTTCCGCACCCTCCAATATCGCACGGGCGATCGGATGCTCCGAGCCGCGCTCGGCGGATGCCGTCAGCGAGAGCGCCTCTTCTTCCCGCACCGTGCCGTAAACACGCGTGTCGGTCAGCACCGGCTTTCCTTCCGTGATCGTCCCCGTCTTGTCAAACACCACCGTTTTGATGCGGTATGTCGTCTCGAGCGCTTCGCCGCCTTTAATCAGTATGCCAAGCTCGGCGCCCTTGCCGGTTCCCACCATGATCGCCGTCGGCGTCGCAAGACCCAGCGCGCACGGGCAGGCGATCACGAGAACCGATACGAATACGTTGAGCACAAAGTTGAAATCTTTGCCTGTCAGCGCCCAAATGACCGCGGAAACGAGCGCGATGCCGAGCACCACGGGCACAAAATACCCCGAAATAATGTCGGCGATCTTTGCGATCGGCGCCTTTTTTCCCTGCGCTTCCTCAACGAGCTTGATGATTTTTGATAACGCCGTATCTTCGCCCACCTTGGATGCCTGAAACTTGATGAGCCCCTCCTGATTGATGCTGCCGCCCGTCACATCGCTGTCCGGATGCTTATCGACAGGCAGGCTCTCGCCTGTCAGCATCGATTCATCCACGGAGGTGATTCCTTCAATCACCACGCCGTCCACCGGAATCACGGAGCCCGGACGCACCAGCACGGTGTCGCCCACCGAGACCTCGTCGAGCGGCACTTCCATCTCCGCGCCGTCCACAAGTATAACCGCCGTCTTGGGCTTCAGCCCCATCAGCTTCTTGATCGCTTCCGACGTTTTGCCCTTGCTGACGGCTTCGAGGTATTTGCCCAGCATGACAAGCGTGATCACGACCGCCGCCGATTCAAAATACAGATACTGCGAAAAATGAAACTCCCCGAGATAGATCATAACGGTCGCGTAAACGCCGTAGATAAACGCACTGCCGGTGCCGATGGCAACCAGCGTATCCATGTTCGGCGCGCCCTTCACCAGCGTTTTTATACCCACCGTAAAGAACCGGCTGCCCGCAAGTATGACAGGCACCGTCAAAAACAGCTGGACAAGCGCGAATATCAGCGGGAAATCATGCGAACCCATGAAGTATGGAATCGGCAGCTTGAGGCCGGGGAACATATGCGACATCGCGATATACAGCACCGGCAGCGAAAACACCACCGCGATGATGAGACGGGTACGCTGATTATGAAGCGCCTTTGCCCGTCTTTCGCCTTCGGCGTCGCGCGCGGCCTTTTCCTCGATATCAACGGGCGTATAGCCCGCTTTGACGATGGCCTGCTTAATCGCGAAAAGCTTAACCGCCGACGGGTCGTATTCCACCATGGCCCGGTTGGTTGTGAGGTTCACCGATGCCGATTTGATGCCCGGCAATTTTTTTACCGCGCGTTCCACCGCAGCCGAGCAGGAGGCGCAGGTCATACCCTCCACCGTCAGCTCGAGCTTTTTTGCGGGCTGCTCGTCCACGAGGCCGTACCCCGCATCCTCCACCGCTTTCCTGAGCCGGTCAAAATCCAGCTTGCTTTCATCATATACCACGCGAAGCTTTTCCGTCGCGATATTCACTTCACTGAGTTCAACACCGTCGAGCTTGGCGACGGCTTTCTGCGCATGCGCGGCGCAAGACGCGCAGGACATGCCGGTCACTCTGTAATATTTTTCCACACTCTTTCCTCCGTATGTACCCGTATTCTTGTTGCCTTCTTGAGTTCTTTAAACATAAGGTCTCCCCGCCGCTTAACCGCAGCAGCCGCCGGCCGCAGCCGCATCCGGCACCACATTTGCCGCCTCCTGCTGAACAGCCTCAAGATCAAAGTTTGTGATATCGTCCACAACCTTGACATAACCGTTCAGCATGCCCATCCAGCAGCTGTACGAGAAATCCTGATCCGGTGTGAACTCAATCGTATTTTTCCCTTCTTTCAGATCCATCTGCGCATTGTAAGCCGGAAATATGAGGCTGCTGTTGCAGCTGTTCAGGCTTTCGCCGTTTATCGTCCAAACCGTCTCGACACCTTTTTGCATGACCACCAGCGCGGGCTCAAAGCCTTTCTCGTTCACAGAGATCTCCACATACTGCACACCGTCTCTGATTTCGGCGACAGCCGCCTTATCGACGGGGAATTTTCCGTTTTCAAAGCCCGCCGCGTACGTGCCGCCGCAGCAGGTGCTGCCCGCAACCTGCCATTGATCATCCTCTATCAAGGGGGACGGATTGCTCGCCGGGCTTTCGGCCGGTTCACCGGCGCTGTCGCTCGGAGCCTGTGTCTGCGAGGGTGCCGCTGTGTCCGCCGCGTCATCGTTTGGAACCACATGGATCACGCCCGTGATCATGCCCATCCAGCAGGTGTAGACGATATCACCCTCCTCGGCCGGAGTAAACTCGATCACGTTGTCCCCCGGAGCCAGCTTTTTCTGTATGCCGTATTTGGGTATCGTGACCGGGTTGTTGCAGCCGTTGAGCGAATCTTCGTCCGCCGTGATCGTCCATTTGACCGGAATCCCCGCCTTCACCGTAATCGGATCATAGACATTTGATTTCATCTGAGTGGTGACAAGCTGCACATCCTGCTGGACCTCCGCCGTGACAGACGGCAGTTGATCCGCCGCGAGTACGGGCGATAAGCCGGACTGGGTCAGCCCCCGGCCCGCCATCACAACACCGAGCGCAATCACAAGCACCGCGCTCACCTTCATGAGGCGCTGAGTGAACTTGCTGCTTAACAGCGAGCTCAGCGCCCCGAATCCGAACATCAGCGGCACGGTGCCCAAGCTGAAAACCAGCATCGAGAGCGCGCCCGCAAAGAAGCTGCCGGTGCCGAGCGCGTAAAGCTGCATGGCCTGCAGCGGCCCGCAGGGCATCAGCCCGTTGAGCAGCCCCACGACGAAAGCGCCGCGCTTTTTTGCCCGCGCTTTTTTGGCAAGCGCTTTGGGCATGTGCGGAATCAGCTTCCTCATCCACGGGAAAAGGCCCGTCATATTCAGCCCCATGATGATCATAAACAAGCCTGCCACAACCGCCACGATGCCCTTGGCCGTGCCTGAAAAGCTGACCACGGCGCCAAGCGCGCCGACGATACCGCCGATAACCGTATAGGAAATCACACGGCCGAGGTTGTAAAGCAGGCTCGGCCTCAGCTTTGTCTTGAGCGTCTGCGGCTCTCCCGTCTGGTGCGCGATGCATTGCGACAGGTTGATGCCGCCGCACATTGCGATGCAGTGCACCGAAGTCAGCAACCCGACGACAAACAATATGCCGTATCCCATGGACGCGTCAATCTGAGGCAAAAAACTCAAGCCCAGCGAACTATCGAACATCAGGAAGACAGCCAGCCCGATGACCACGATTCCCGCCGCGATGGTGAAGACGCTGCTTTTTTTCTGCTTCTTACCCGCGTCCCCTTGTTCAGCCAATGCGTTTTGGGGTTTCACCTTATAGTCCAGCTCTTCGATGGCCTTGATAATTTTTTCTTCATTCACCTTTTGGGCATCGTATGTCACCGTTACCATGCCCGTTCTGTAGCTGGCCTTTATGGTCATCACACCGCTAAGCTTTTTAAGACCGCGTTCAATTGTCAGTTCACAGCTTGGGCAGACCATTCCATCCACAGCCAGCCTTGTTTTTACCTGCCGCATGGCTTCGCTCTCCTTTATCTTTTCCACTCGCCGAACAGTTCCTTATATTCAGCAAGCACATCGTCCGAGATCGTGATGGTCTCGTCGGTCTCAATTTTTTGGTCATCAAATATG
The DNA here is from genome assembly GCA_023461435.1 of Bacillota bacterium. GTDB lineage: Bacteria > Bacillota > Clostridia > Christensenellales > SZUA-584 > SZUA-584. The sequence continues at coordinate 10,549 of JAEYLC010000031.1, read as the reverse complement.
GGCACGGGGTTGCATCCGCCTTTGACCACTTCAACCTGATCCACGCCGAACCGGTTGCCGCAGTTCTGGCAGACCAGCACATCGCCTTCCTGCTTGTAATAGCCGCGGCCCGAATCATAACAGACCTGGCATGTATTGAGCGCTGTTCTCACACTGCCGTCGCTCGCACGTATCGCGATGACCTCCATATCGATGTCGCCGGACTGGTACGGAAAAAAAGTCACTTTTTCTGTAACGTCCGCTTTATTGATCGTAATCCCTTGGCCATCCGAAGCCGCCGTTTCTGTGCTTTCATCTTCGCCGATTTGTGTTTGCGCGGGAAGTACCGCCAAAGCGTCCGCTTTGCCGTCTTGTCCGCCGAGCAGCAATATGCCCGCAAGGCCGGCGGCTGCGAGCACCAGCGCCAGAGCGACATATACCGTTATCTTTTTAGATTTCTTTTTCGTCTTCATTTTTTTCACCCTTTCGTGATTGTGCTTGCAGGATAACAAACAGTTATGGAGTTTTTATGTAGACCGTTAAGGAATTTCATGGTCGATACGTGTCACGGTTTCTCACGCTCGCAAATATATTGTTGTTAGCCGGACTTTTAGCTGATCATGAGTAAGACAAGCGGCTATTTAATAAAACTTGTGATATTGGAGGAGTACATATAATGAACGAGGAAAACGGATGGTTCCAACTCGAATCGCAAATCCCCGTCAAAAATCTGAGAGAAAATCGCAAAAAAACTTCGCCCGACCACAATTCACCGCATCAAAAGGAGCAAAAACAGGCGCCTCCTATGAGTCATTGCTCCACCGGAAAAACAAACGAAAAAAGATCATATGACGACGATGCGGCGGCAGGCAGACAGCAGCAGCGAAACGCCCCGTACGCGCCGGATTTTGCCGACAGCTCCAACCGAATGCCCAATCTTAACGAAAGCAACTGGGAAGCTCCGCCGAACCGGTATTCGGATTCGTTTCATTCGCGTTCAAGAATGACGGATTCGGATGTGATGCCGGACGCCATGGATCATATGGCGGATATGCCGCTCACTTGGGCAGAAGACCGCCACCTTCATACAAGGCATTCTCAGACCGTGGGACCCGAAGGCCCTGTTCTTGAACAGGACAGCACACTGCATGAGGCGCTTGAAATATTCACGCATACCAAAATTCTTGAGCGGCCGCTTCATGTGAAAGGCTTCGGCGCATTCGGATACTTTCAAACGATGTATTCCATGAGGGAGTACACAAAGCTTTGTTTTTTGCAGACGCCCGGTTTGCAGGTCCCCGTCATGGTGCGCTTCTCTCTGGCAGCGGGCAACAAGGGAACGCCGGACACATCCCGGAATGTGCGCGGACTCGCCATAAAATTCTACACGGATGAGGGCGTTTTTGATTTTGTCGGCAATCACATTCCGGTGCTCTTCGTGCGGGACGGGGTGCGTTTTCCTCAAGCCATCACGTCTTTAACGCCTTCACCCGTCAATAATCTGACCGATCCCGAACGGTTCTGGCGGTTTTTTGCCACCGCGCCGGAGGCCACACACTTTGTGACATGGCTGTATTCGGATGTGGGCACGGTCAAGAGCTTCCGACATATAAGGGGCTTTGGCGTCAACACCTTCGTATGGAGAAACGCGCAGGGCGAACGCCGCTATGTCAAGTATCACTGGATTCCTCTTGCCGGCGAGGAAACGATAAACCGGCAGCAGGCCGTCGAATTGGCGGGGAAAAATCCCGACATCGCGGGGCGGGATCTATTCGATACGATCGCCTCGGGCCGCCCCGTTCAATATGATTTGTGTGTTCAGCTCATGGACCCGTCTGATGAAAATTATCTTCCTTTTGATCCGCTCGACTGCACAAAGACATGGGATGAACAGCAATATCCGCTAATACCGGTTGGACGGCTGACGCTCAACCGCAACCCCGTTGACTACATGGAGCAGATCGAAAAAGTGGCTTTCTCGCCTGCGAACCTGCTGGACGGGGCCGAACTCTCGGATGACAAGCTGCTGCAGGCCCGCGCGAACATCTATTGGGATTCGCAGCGCCACCGTCTGGGCAAGGATTTTCGAAAGCTGCCCGTCAACTGCCAAAAGGACTGGACGCCCGACGATCTGGTGACGAGCGGCTCCGAAAAATATGTGGAGGGGCATCTGGTCAGATCGCCGATTCAAAGATCTGATAATTTTACTCAGGCCGGACAGCGCTATATGTCTCTTTCCGCCGAGGAGAAAAATCATCTGATCGACAATCTGGCTGCCGATCTTGTACTTGTGAACGCAGGGCTCCGGCGCACCGTGCTCAAGTATTTCTACTCGGCCTCTCCCGAGTTCGGCCAGCGCGTCGCAAACCGCATTGCCGAATACGCGAGGATGTAACAGCTTGATCTCTTATGTTCGCACCAATAGAATGGGATGCAATAAATAGCGCCGGAAAACCCGGCGCTTTTGCTTCCTAAATTATCTGTACCAGACTATCGCGCATTGCCTGCGACCCGAATACAGTTGTCTTGAAACAGCTATTCGTTCCATGGCAGGCTCCATTCGTTGTAATAAATCTTTTCGGGCTGAAAGCGATCGGATAAACGCCTTTTTTCGTCCGGATGCCCGATCGCAATGACAGAGAAAGGAATATATTCTTTTGGGGCTTTGATTGTGCTCTGTACGATTTTAACCATATCGGCTGCATTTCTGTTGATGCCGCTCCACGTGGCCCCCAGCCCAAGAGCGTGAGCCGCCAGCAGTATGTTCTGTGTGGCAGCTGCACAATCGTCCTCCCAAAAATAATCGAGCACCGCCGCCACAGGCTGACCGCAGACCACAACAGCCAGCGGCGCTTCCTGCAAAAAGCTGATTCCCGAATGCATCCCAGCCAGCGCTTTAAGCGCTCCGGGGTCGTCGATCACGACAAACCGCCATATCTGCTGATTGCACGCCGAGGGCGCATTCATGGCTGCCCTTAGAATTTCTTTGATATCCTTGCTATCGACACGTTTTTGTGAGAATTTTCTTATGCTTTGCCTGCCGCATATCGTTTCTATCACTTGGTTCATTTTTTGCCAACCTTCCTCATCATTTGTCATCGTATAATTTTTCTTATATAATAGTATCGAATTTTATATATGACAATTACGCACAAAAAAGTCGGTTGCTTTCAAAAAAGTAAGCGGGAAGATGGATACGATGGTTCAATTCAACAACAGGGATTATAATTGTCCGATGGAGCTTGCCGTATATCTGATCAGCGGCAAGTGGAAATGCGTAATCCTCTGGAATCTGTCCGGCGAAAGCCTGCGTTTTGGCGAAATATGCAGAAGGTTCCCGGGCGCGACGCAGAAGGTTTTGACCGCTCAGCTTCGGGAGCTGGAAAGGAACGGCCTTGTGATCCGCAGCGTGTATCTCGAGGTTCCCCTCCGCGTCGAATACTCTCTGAGCGAGCTTGGCAAATCACTGACTCCGATATTGAAGGAAATCAACGTCTGGGGAGAAAATTATCTGAGCAGCGATCCGGCATGAGAAACGGCGCCGACACATGTTTATCCGCACAATTGACATGAACTGATCAAAAAGCGCCGGACGATGTCCGGCGTTTCGTTGTCTTCATCGGCGCACTCCCGCCGCGATGTACTTTTCCTCATCGCTGACGGCCGCATCCACGAGAAACCAGGGCGCAAACAGCGCGCACAGTGTGCCGATGTCGGGCAGAGGGCGGGAAACCGTCTCCGCCCGGCCCGCATGATGCCGCATAACCGCGGCATGGCTCATGCCATGCGCGATGCAAAGCCGCCCGCCCGGCTTCACAAAGCGGGCAAGCCGCTCAACCAAAAGCTTCGGGTCAGCGAAGTGCGGCAGCGCATTGTAAACGATGCAGCAGTCAAACGGCGTTTCAAACCGCGCTTCCTCAATATCGGCGCAGATCACCTCAATGTGAGACTGCGGATATTTACGCCGCGCGATGCGGACCATCTCGGGCGACATATCCACACCCACGATACGCTCGACGCCGTGCGCGATGTAATCCTCGAACAGCACGCCCGTCCCGCAGGCCACATCAAGCACGCGCACCCCTCGGCGCACACCCGCGGCGGCGAGAATCGCGTCGATTTTGCTTTGAGAACGAATCATCCGTGCATCCCATTCGGCGGCATGGCAGTCAAAATAGGCTTGTATTTCCGCTTTGTTCACCGCAGTTTCTCCAAGTCAGCACGCGACGATCTGCTTGATCATGAATTCGCGCCCGCCAAGCAGCTCCCACGCGGTGCCGCCGCAGCCGGGGCAGGTCCGATGGTTCTCGAGCACATTGAACACCGTGCCGCAAGACCGGCACCGCCCGTTGCCCGGCAGCACCTCAATCTCGAGCCGCGTGTTTTCGAGCATGGTGCCGTACGCTGCGGCCGGATAGCACTGCTCCACATAATAGGGAACCACCGAGGAGAGCTCGCCAATCTGCAGCACGAGTGTTTCCACCGATTTGAGCCGCTGCCTGCGCGCGATATCCTCAACGACGCGCACGACCTCGGCCATGATGCCCAGCTCATGCATGCGGCGCCTCCCGCTTTTTAAACGCCTTGCGGATCTGCTTGAGCTTGATTTTGATTTTGCGTTTGATCACGTGCGGCACGATCACCTTTTTCATGTCAAAAAGCGACACGCCTTCGCCGTCGTAGCGGCGTGAGAGCGATATCGCGTCGAATTTGCATTTGGTGGTGCACTGTCCGCAGCCCACGCAGAGGAATTCGTCCACCACGGCTGCGCCGCACTTCAAACAACGCTCCGTTTCCTTCCTCACCTGCTCCTCTGTCAGCGTGCCGCGCCCGTCGGCAAAGCTGTGTGCCGACTGCGTATGCGGCGGCTGCTGGCGCGGCATGCGGTCGTAATTGTCAAGTACGAGCGCCTCTTTATCGAGCGCCTTGTAGTCGCGCCGGTCGCGCCCGAGCACAAGGCTCTGGCCCGGCTGCACATACCGGTGAATGGAGACGGCGCCCTGCTTGCCCGCCGCGATCGCGTCGATCGCGAACTTCGGGCCGGTATATGAATCTCCGCCGACGAAGATATCCGGCTCCGCCGTCTGGTATGTGAAGGCATCAGCCTTCACCGTGCCGTTTGGGTTCAGCTCCACATTGGTGTCCGCGAGCAAGCCGCCCCAGTCGATCGACTGGCCGATCGACAGCAGCACCCAGTCGGCCTCCACCGTGATGGTCTCGTTATCGTCAAAAACCGGCGCGAACCGGCCGCTTTCATTAAACACCGACAGACAGCGGCGGAACTCCACACCTTTCACGAGTCCGTCTTCCTCAACGATGCGCACCGGGCCCCAGCTGTTATGTATGCTGATGCCCTCCCGCGCGGCTTCCTCGACCTCGTCCGCTGATGCGGGCATCTCCGCCGCGCATTCGAGGCAGACCATCGATACGTCCGCGGCTTCCACACGCGCCGCCGTGCGCGCCACATCCACCGCGACATTGCCGCCGCCGATCACGAGCACCTTACCTGGCAGGCTGATTTTTTCGCCGAGATTCACGCGGCGCACAAAATCGATGCCCGACAGTACGCCCTGCGCATCTTCTCCCTGAATGCCAAGGCGGCGGCCGCCCTGCGCGCCGATCGCGATATAGAACGCTTCAAAGCCCTGAGCGCGCAGCTGCGCGATCGTAATGTCCTTACCGACCTCCACGCCGGTTTTGAACTCGACACCGAGCTCACGCAGCACGTCGATTTCCGCTTCGACGACGTCCTTCTCCAGACGGAACGACGGAATGCCGAAGGTGAGCATGCCGCCGGGGCGCTGCTGTTTTTCGAATACTGTCACGCGGTAGCCGTCTATCGCGAGATAATACGCGCACGAGAGCCCCGCAGGCCCCGCGCCGACCACGGCGATGGGCTTTGCGTAAGCGTGCCGTTTTTGGGGCACAAAACGCCGCGACTCATTGAGGTCCTGCCCGGCGATGAACTTCTTGATTTCGTCGATCGCGACCGGTTCGTCGATATCGCCGCGCGTGCACGCTGATTCGCACCGCCTATTGCAGATGCGTCCGCATACCGCCGGGAAAGGGTTCTCCTTCTTGATCAGCTCAAGCGCGTCGGTATAGCGCCCGAGCGCGGCCAGCTTGATGTAGCCCTGTATCGCGATATGCGCAGGACACTCGGTTTTGCACGGCGCGGTGCCGGTATCCACCACATTTTTTCGATTCGTCCGGTAGTCGGTATTCCAATGATCCGCTGTCCATTCGGTATCTCGCGGCGTGTCTTCGCGGATAATCTTTTCAGTCACCGGCACAGACGCGCAGACCTTTTGCCCGAGCTGCACGGCGTTGACCGGACAGTTCTCCACGCACTGCCCACAGGCCACGCAGTTTTCGCGGTCTACAACAGAAACGTAGTTGCTGCGCACCATGTCGGCGTTCAGAAACATTTCCGCCGTACGCATCGAAAAGCAGCCGCAGCCGCAGCAGTTGCAGATCGCGTGGGTTTTCCCGTCTCCGTCCAGGTTCGGAATCTCATGCATCAGGCCGTTCTCTTCCGCGCGCCGCAGTATCGCGTAGACCTCGTCCTTGGTCACCTGACGGCCGCGCCCGGTGCGGATGTAATACTCGGCGGCGTGCCCCATCTGTATGCACATATCCTCCTTGAGATGCCCGCAGCCCTCGCCCATGATTTCGCGCGCTGTCCGGCACGAGCAGTTGGATACCGAGAAAATATCGTGTTCCTCGATGTGCTTTGACAGCTCCTCATAAGAGGCGCGGCGGCTTTCGCCGTCTATCGCCCGCTCGATGGGAATCACGCGCATGAGCCCGACGCCCACCGGCGTCATGCCCGCGGTATGCGCGCCGCGGACGCGCCCGTAAGCCTCAAAAGCCTCGGCGATCTGCGGATACTTTTTGGGGTTGGTCGGGTGATTGGTCATCATCTCCATGATGCCGGGCACCCATGTGTCATACCAGAATGTATCCTCGCCGTCTATCGTGTTGACAAAGCAGACGCCCGCGTCGGCAAGCTCGAGCAGCAGCCGGTGGCATTCCTCTGCGGGTTTGCCAGTCCGCTCGCTGACAATCTGTGCCGTTACCTTCTCGCGTATCGCCATCGTCATGCAGACCTCGGCCATATCGTCCGAAACAACCGGCTCGAGTATCAGATATTCGGGCGCGCCATAGTCATAAGCGTCCTTCGCGCCGGGCTTCTTGCGCCCGATGTGGTTCGCCAGCGCGAGTATTTTCGGGTTGCCGTTCCGCTTTTTCTCCTGCTCTGTGATCATACCAGCCATGCTGCCCTCCTTTGATCGATTATTTAAATTATTAAAAATGAATTCCTGTCCACCATGTCGTCAGTCGCAAATGCCACAGCAATGGCAAAAGATTTTCCACAGTCCGGCTTTTGCGATTGAGAATGCTAGCTGTTCCGCCAGCCCTGCACCTCACCGCGCAGCCACGCGGCCCAATCACCGAGCCCCTCACCGGTGCGCGCGCAGATCGGGATGACCCTGGCGTTCGGATTGAGCTTCTTCACGCGGTCGCGCACCGCGTCCAGATCAAAATCAAAATACGGCAGCACATCTATCTTATTGACGAGCACCACATCGCATATCGTGAACATCAGCGGATATTTGAGCGGCTTATCGTCCCCCTCGGGCACCGAAAGTATCATCGCGTTTTTGACCGCGCCCGTATCGAACTCGGCCGGACACACAAGATTCCCGACGTTCTCGAGTATCGCGAGCTCTATCCCCTCCACACCGAGGCCTCCGAGGCCCTGCCGCGTCATGCCCGCATCGAGATGGCACATGCCGCCCGTATGCAGCTGGATGACCTTCACGCCGGTGTCCTGTATCGCGCGCGCGTCCACATCCGAGTCGATATCCGCTTCCATCACGCCGATCTTCAGTTCGTCCTTCAGCCGCGCGATGGTACCGCGCAGCGTCGTCGTCTTCCCCGCCCCGGGCGACGACATCAGATTCAGCAAAAACACGCCCTGCGCTTTGAGCTCGCCGCGCAGCCGCTCCGCTTCGCGGTCGTTGTTGTCAAAAACGCTCTGCTTGATTTCGAGTATCCGAAATTCATCCATAGCACGTTACTCCTTTTAGATGCTTCCTTGGTCACTCGGCCAATTGTTTGATCGAGCGGTATTCGGCAAGATCGGTATACAGTTCTCCCTTATACGGATTGCGGTGCGTCTTACGCGCTTTGTAAAGCATGTAGATCAGCACGCCCACATTGGCCGCGAGCGCGAGGAAGCTCACGATGAAATAGACCGTCGGGTCGTATGTGGAATCGACGCGGAACCGTCCCGCGTCCTGAAACAGCGGGAACGTCTGCGCGAACATGCACCAGAGCGCAAGCGTCTGCGCCCGGTGTTGCAGCCACGCCCCTTTGCCGACCGTGAACGCGCAAAGCGTGGGCGCAAGCAGCAGCGCAAGCCCGCAGTACCACGAATGATTCGGGAGACAGTTGTACGTGTAGGCGAAGTTCCAAAGATCATAAGCCACGATCCAGAACCAGAGCATATCGGGCCAGAGCATATCACGGCTGCCATCCTTTTTGGTGGCCTTGCGGATGCAGATGCCGAACCACCCGGTGATCGTGATGATATTGAGTATGCCCGCAATCGCGTTCATATAGTTCCACGGCCCGCCCATCAGCATCACATGAGAATCCGCCGTTTTATCGAGGCCCATCACCGCGTAGTTCATGCCCACTTCGATATCGCGCGCACAGGCTTCGAGTATATTGATGGCGAGTATCAGCGGCGGAAAGCAGAGTGCGATACGGTTGTCGGCAAGGCGCCATGTGGTGCCGTCCTTGCGCTTGCCCTTAAGATGCCGGATGCACCAAAAGCCGATGCAGCCCGCCGTCGACGAGTAGACCTTTGCGAGATGGAACCAGTCGGTGTAGGTGCTGTCCCGTAAAACCGTGAACCAGAGCACGGAAAGCACAACCGGCAGCACCACAAAGAAGGCGAAGCCCATTGCCTTAAAGCGGCGCGTCAGTTCGTTGAGCGCGAACAGCGCGGAAAAAACACAGAGCCATACAAGCAGCGTTGAAACAACATCCGCGCCCTCGGCATAGTTGAATGTAAACATCTTCGTTCCTCCGTTGTTAAATTGTTTTTGGGATGCGCCGCCCCATGGAAATTTAATGGCGTGTTTGGTTATGCCAGCTGTGAAATTACTTTGTTAATATTTTATCACTCATGATCATATTATGTCAATCGGTGTACATAGATGCGGTTATTAAGGCACATAGCAACGAAATTTCTTGATTCTTGAATCAAAAAATGCTATATTTTCTCTGTGGTCTCTGGCTGAGCCAGTAACAAAATGAGAGTTGGAGGTATGCAATATGGAATTCTCCAAGCTGAGCGCGCCCACGCTCAAGGAGCTTTTTGTGAGGGAGCTTGAATCGATGATACTGTCGGGCCGCCTGCCGACGGGTACGCAGCTGCCGCCCGAGAGGGACCTTGCCGCATCCATGCAGGTGAGCCGCGCCGTGGTCAACTCAGGGCTGCTGGAGCTCGCGCGCAAAGGGTTCGTTGTGATGCGTCCGCGCATCGGCACGTTCGTGGCCGATTACCGGCGCGACGGCACCATCGAAACATTCCTCTCCATCGTCTCGTATAACGGCGGAAACCTGCGTCAGGAAGAGATCCGCTCGATTCTGGAACTGCGCATCGCGCTTGATACGCTCGCCGTTGAGCTTTGCGCCGCGCGTATCACGGACAGCGAGATCAGCCGTCTGCGCGACAGCACCGAACGTATCGGCTGCGCAAACTCGCACGAAGAGGCGGTACAGCATGCGTTTGCGTTTCAGCATCAACTTGCGCTCTATTCGGGCAACGCGCTGCTTCCCGTCATATTCACCTCATTCAAATCGATCACACGCACGCTGTGGCTGCGTTTTTGCTCTCTTTACGGCATTTCGGCGCTGTATGACAATACAAACGCGCTCTGTGAAAAATTGGAGCAGCGCGATTTTGCGGGCGCGGCCAGCTGCCTGAAAGCCACGGTGCAAAACACGATACAGGGCGACAAGCCGATATATTACTAAGTTACACCGGATATTCTCCAGAGATTTTCCTTCGCTTGATGCATCCGTTTAGCCGGCAATAATAATAAGCCTTGCCGGATGAAAACCGAACAAGGCTTGTTACACACAATTTATTGTTTTGAATGAAGCCAAACATAGCCACGGTTTTATCCAATTGGCTATGCTCGGATTATATCGATCTATCGTCACTTTTAATCAGACTCATCCCACTCATCATTATCTCAAACAGTCTGAGTGCAAAAATGTCACCCGCTGACCGCTTCATATTCTCTTATGCGGTCAACCTTGGGCTGTGACGCGCCCCCCTGCGTGAACTCCGAGGTGAGGAATACCTCCACCAGCTTCTCCATCAGCTTGATGCCGATCGTGAACGCGCCGAAGCAGGCGATGTTCGCGTCGTTGCTCATGCGCGCGCGCTCGGCGGAATAAACATCCGAGATCAGCGCGGCATAGGCGCCCTTTACCTTGTTGGCCGCCAGCGACACGCCGATGCCCGTGCCGCAGATCAGTATGCCTC
>JAEYLC010000030.1 GCA_023461435.1 Bacillota bacterium | reverse complement strand
GCGCGAACTTACCCGTGTCGTCTCCCCCGTGCGACCGGGGCGCTCTTTTCCTCGCGTCCACAAACCCTTTGCTGCCGCTAACCCTTTTCTGAAATCCTTCCTCTGAGCTTAAGTTATTGACATTGCCCGGCGGGAGAAAGCGCAAAGCGCCGGATGAGAGGCCGATTTGATATCGGCAGCAATCTGGCATCCCATGTTTAAAGCGTTTAGCCATGGGATGCTTCACTTCACTCACGTTCCGTTCAGCATGACAGGTTGGATAGAAATAGTAATCTCTGATCAATTCCTCAGAGGCTCTCGATATCACACTGAATCTGTGCCTTGAGCTCCTCGATGCCCGAGAACTTTATTTCACCGCGTATGCGCTTTTCAAATCGTATCGTGATCTTCTCATCATAAAGATCGTCTGATAGCCCGATGATATGCGTCTCAATGGTTTCGCGTGTGCCGCTTGAAACGGTCGGGTTCACGCCGATATTGCAGACGCCCTTGTATTCGTTGCCTCTCGCGGATACCGACACGCCGTAAACGCCGCGCAGCGGTATGATCTTTTCGGACGGCGGCACGAGATTGGCAGTCGGGAAACCGAGCTTGTTGGTGCCGATGCGCCTGCCCATACCCACGGTGCCCGTGAGCGGATAGCTATACCCGAGCAGCTGCGCGGCGCGCTCCACATTCCCCGCCTCGATGCATTCGCGTATGCGCGTGGCGCTGACGGGCTCTCCTTCGGATATGACCGGCTGTATCACGAGTACCTCAAAGCCATATTTGATTCCGTCTTCCTGCAGCGAATCCGCGTCGCCCTTCGCGTCGCGGCCGTAAGTATAATTGTACCCCGCGACCAGCGCGACGGGATGAAACGTCTCGTGAAGCATGGCGGTGAACCGGTCCTTGCTGATCCCCGCGAATTTCTTATCAAAATGCGCGAGACACAGATAGTCGATCCCCGTTTTTTCGAGCGCCTGAACCTTTTCCTCCATCGTCATGAGCCGCATCGGCCGGTGCTCGCCGTAGAAAAAATCCACAGGCAGAGAATCGAACGTCAATACGGCGCTTTGTCCGCCTTTGCTCTTGACGGCGTCAATCAGCGCCATGTGCCCCAAATGCAGGCCGTCGAACGTGCCGAGCGCGAGCGACAGTCCCGCAAAAGGCAGCTGCCTTGCCTGCTGTAATGTGATCACTTTCATCTATCTGTCCACCAGTAATACGTTGATTTTTAAACGTCCGTCAAGGCGCTGACCGATGCCGAGAAAGCGCCCTTCGATATATATGCGCGCCTCTCTTATGTCTTCGCCTTCACTGTCCACGTCGTTGCCGTTGATTAAAAACGGGCTTTGCTGCGCTTGTGCATGAACCTCGGGCAGGCCTGATAAAAAGCCGTCCATCGGCAGTAGAATTTCTTTGATGCTCTCACCCATGCTTTTCAATTCATCGGCCGTGTACGCACTCGAAATATCCAGCCCCGCGCATTGCGTGCGCACAAGAAACGACATATAAGCAGGAAGCCCGAGCGAACGGCCGACGTCCTCACAAAGCTGCCTCACATATGTGCCTTTGCCGCACACGATCCTCAGCAGATGCGCGTCTTCTCTTGTCTGTTTTAAATACTGTGCCTCGTGAATCACGATCTCCCGGAATTTGGGCTCTATTTCGATGCCGCGCCGCGCGAGCTGATACAGCTTGGCGCCCTCGTGCTTCACGGCGCTGTAGGCGGGCGTTTGCTGGGTGATGTGCCCGACGAAGCTTTCTAACGCCGACTTGACCGACTCTTCATCAGGATACGCGGCATCCGACTGTTCCGTGACGCTGCCGTAGCTGTCGCCCGTGTCCGTGCGTTTCCCGAATGCGACTTCGGCGATATATTCCTTGCTGCCGCCCATCATATATGAAGAAATGCGCGTCGCCTTACCGATGCATATCGGAAGCACGCCGCACGCGCCGGGGTCCAGCGTCCCCGCGTGGCCTGTTTTTTTAGCGCCGGTGAGCCCCCGCAAAAAAACAACCGCGCCGTTTGAAGACATGCCGGGCGGCTTCAAAAAATTGATCACACCGTTCATTTTAGTAGCCCTGTCAGCGTTTCGATCACGGCTTTTTTAACGTTCTCAAGCTTGCCGCCCGCGTTGCACCCCGAAGCGCCCGCATGGCCGCCTCCGCCGTACTGCGCGGCGACCGCGCCCACATCGATTTTTCCTTTGGAACGAAAGCTGATCTTCACGCCGTTTGGCAGTTCCCTGAAAAACACGGCCGCTTCCGTCTGCTCAATTTCCCGCGCGAAGTCCACGATGCTTTCGCAATCGGCGCTGGTGGCGCCGAATTCCCTCATATCGCTTTCAAGTATCGTGACGCTCGCGATCTTGCCCTCTTCAAACAGCTCGAGCCGCGAAATCGCCCGGCCTATCATCTGCGTGGTCACGAGAGACCGGCGCCGGAAAAGCACATCGGCCGTCGCTCTCAAATCAAAAAGCTCGATGATTTCCGCCGTATATTGAAGGCATTTGCTGTTGGTGTTGGAGTAAGTAAAATTGCCCGTATCTGTCGCTATGGCGATATACAGATACCGGGCCGATTGTTCATCCGGCTCGATGCCGCAAAGCTGCATCAGCTCGAATATAATTTCACCGACGGAGGACGACGCCGCGATGTGGTTGAGCTGCGCGTATCCATCGTTCGTCACGTGGTGGTCGATATTCGCCGTAACCGCCGCATCCTTGAAAGGCTTTAAGCATTTCCCGAGGCGGGCGGCATCCGCACAGTCCACGGCGATAGCCAAATCACAGCCACCGTCTGCATTGACAGGATTTCTTAACTCGTTTTCCGGGAAAAGCTCTTTATAGCGCGACGGCATTTCGCCGTCGCAGCAAATAAAAACACTCTTTCCCATCTTCTCAAGCATTGCCTTTAGCGCGAAGCTGGACCCCAACGTGTCGCCATCCGGCTGGATGTGCGCCACAAGCATGATATTGCGCGCTTTTTCTATCGCGCCTGCTATTTCAGTTAAACCCATTGACCTCTAAACTTTCTTCAGCATCTCTGATATTTTGCTGCTGTATTCTATCGACGTATCCAGCAGAAATGTGATTTCGGGCAGGCGCCGCATTCTCATGCGGTGCCCGATCTCGTTTTTGATATAATGCTCCGCGTGCGTCAGCGTCTCGATCGTCGATTTTTTCATCTTCTCCGAATCGTATATGCTGATGTAGGCCTTCGCGTATTTCAGATCGCGCGACAAATCCACATGCGTCACGCTTGCCATTTCGGATACGCGCGGGTCTTTGATATCGTTTTTGATGATATCGCTGAGCGTGCGTTTAAACTCTGTCTGTATTCCTGATAACCGGTCTTTCACTATCTCTTAATCTCCTGCATTTCGAAGGCTTCAATCACATCGCCCTCTTTTAAGTCATTATAGTTTTTGATCGTGATGCCGCATTCATACCCGGAGTTCACTTCTTTTACGTCGTCCTTGAAGCGTTTGAGCGACGCGAGCACGCCCTCGTGCACCACGATGTTGTCGCGCAGCAAACGAACCTGTGAGCTCTTCGTGATTTTGCCGTCCGTCACATAGCTGCCCGCAATGGTGCCGATGCTCGACACGCTGAACGTCGTGCGGACTTCGGCGTGGCCAAGCACCACTTCCTTGAATTCCGGCGCGAGCATGCCCTTGATGGCCAGCTGCAGCTCTTCGATCGCCTTATAAATCACGCGGTAAAGCCTGATCTCCACCTTTTCCTTGTCGGCTTCGGCGCGCGCCATCGAATCGGGGCGGACGTTGAAGCCGATGATGATCGCGTTGGAGGCGGAGGCCAGCATCACGTCCATCGCCTTGATGGCGCCGACGCCCGCATGGATCACCTTCACGCGCACCTCGTTGTTGCTGAGCTTTTCAAACGCCTGACGGACCGCTTCCACCGAGCCCTGAACATCGGCCTTGATCACGATATTGAGATCCTGCACCTTGCCCTGCTCCACCTGACTGAAAAGGTCCTCAAACGATACCTTCGAAAGGTTCTTGAGCATATCGGCTTTTTGCTTGTCTTTTCTTTCTTCGGCAACCTGACGTGTCAGCTTATCCTGCTCCACGGCGTGCATGATGTCGCCCGCGACGGGCACTTCTGAGAAGCCGACAACCTCAACAGGCTGCGACGGATACGCCTCGTCCACGCGGTTCCCAAGATCGTCCACCATCGCGCGCACACGCCCGTACGCCACGCCGGCGACGATCATGTCCTGCACGCGCAGCGTGCCGTTCTGCACGAGCACGGTGGCCACGGGGCCGCGGCCCTTGTCGAGCTTGGCTTCGATGATGGTGCCCTTCGCCAAACGGTTTGGATTGGCTTTGAGATCCTGCACATCGGCCACCAACAGTATCATTTCCAGCAGCTGATCGATGCCCTCCTTCGTGTGCGCGGAAACCGGCACCATCACGGTTTCGCCGCCCCATTCTTCTGCCACAAGACCATGCTCGGTCAGTTCCTGCTTCACGCGCTCCGTGTTTGCGTTCTGCTTGTCGATCTTGTTGATCGCCACAATGATCGGCACGCCCGCCGCTTTTGAATGGTTGATCGCTTCGACAGTCTGCGGCATAACGCCGTCGTCGGCTGCCACCACGAGTATCGCGATATCCGTCACCTGCGCGCCTCTTGCGCGCATGGCTGTAAACGCTTCATGGCCCGGCGTATCGAGGAACGTGATGCTGCGCTCGTTGTGCGTAATCGTATAGGCGCCGATATGCTGCGTGATGCCGCCCGCTTCATGCTCGGTCACGCGCGTTTTGCGGATCGCATCGAGCAGCGACGTTTTGCCGTGGTCAACATGGCCCATCACCGTCACGATCGGCGGACGCGCTTTGAGATCGGCAGCGGCGTCTTCCTGATCGCCTTCGCCGAGAACATCTTCAGCCGTCATCGTGGGCTTATATTCCAAATCAATATTAAACTCCGAGCAGACAAGCTGCGCGGCATCGTAGTCGATTTCAGAGTTGATTGTGCACATCATGCCAAGCATCAGCAGCTTTTTAATCAGATCTGCAACCGGTTTGCCTGTCTTTTCGGCGAGCGTTTTGACCGAAATCGCGTCGCTCGTCATCACAGCCTTCTCAATCACCACCGGCATCGGCATCACCGAGGGCTTCGATTTGATGCGGCGTTTGCCTCTGTATCTGTCGTCGCCGTCATCAAGGCCGATCTTTTCCTTCATCAGCGCTTTTTTAGACTTTCTGCCTTTTTCGTCCTTAACAAAAGTGCTGGTATGCGTCGTTTTCTTGGCGGGCTGCTGGGCCCTCCTGTCAACCGAAACAAAGCCTTCAGATTCCATGTCTGTTTTTGGCTTGTTCGTGCCTGACGCGCCCGGTCTGGCGTTCATATCACTGCGAGGACGCTGATCCTGACCCGAATAAGGGCGATTCTGGCTCTGCCCCTGATACGGCGGGCGGCTCTGCCCACCCTGCCCCTGATACGGCGGGCGGTTCTGTCCACCCTGTCCCTGGCGCGGCGGGTACTGGCTGCGCTGCTGATCCTGCCCCTGACGCGGCGGGTACTGGCTGCGCTGCTGATCCTGTCCCTGACGCGGCGGATATTGCCCGCGCTGCTGATCCTGCCCCTGGCGCGGCGGATACTGGCTGCGCTGCTGATCCTGCCCCTGATTCTGAACCTGGCTTTGAGTATTTTCTTTTTTCTCCTGAACAGGGCGCGTTTCCTGCTGAACGTCCTGCTGAACTTTTGCTTCTTGTTTCACAGCCGACATCTGTTCTTCGGCTTTTTCTGCCTTCGGTTCAGGTTTCTGCGGTTCTGCAACGGGGGCTGGCTTACTTGCGGTTTCCGCGGGAGTTTCCTTGACTTCCTTGACTTCCGCCTTCTTTGTTTCCGCAGCAGCTTTCGCCTGTTCAAGTGCTTCCTGCTGCTGCTTTATATTGCGCTGTTCTTCGGCTTCTGCGCGCGCAATGCGCATCAACTCCGCTTCAATGCGCTTCAACGTGGCCAAATGGTTCTGAACGCTCGTTTGCAGCGTTTCCATTCGTCCCACCGTTTGCTTTGATCTGTCCATCAGTTGTTTGTTCATGTCGATGATTTTCAGTTTACTCATTCTAAGCCACTCCCACCGTCTAATTTGTCGATAATCGCATCTGCAAAGCCTTTATCCGTTACGCCCAGCACCATGATTCCCGGCCGGCCGATCGCATCTCCCAAACGATCCCCCGCGCCTATCATCTTCACTCTGGTGCCAGTTCTCTCGCACAGTTCCATAAATGCCCGTTTGCTGGAGGGCGAAAGCCCTTCCTGCAGCAGCAGCAGCACGATCTGCCTATGTTTTAAGCCTTTTTCGCACGCCGCCGATCCCGTCAGCGTCTTGCCGGCGCGAAAAGCAAGTCCAATCATTGAAAGTTTATTTGATCCCACGCCGCAGTATCACCCTTTTTATTGCATTATACGCATCTTCGTCGAGAGGCGCTTCCAGCGCTCTTTCAAAAGCCTTTATCTTTTTTGCTTTTTCAAGGCACGCCACATCCGGGCATATATAGGCGCCCCGGCCGTGCGCTTTTCCGGTTTCATCAGGGCAAAGGCCGTCTTCCGAAGCCACAATGCGAATCAGTTCTTTTTTGGGCTTGCCCTCCCGGCATGCGATACACATGCGTACCGGTACCTTTTTCGTCTTCAATCAGGACGTCACTCCTTCGTTTCCGATGCGTCTTCCGGCATCTCCGTGCCCTGCGGTTCTTCCATCATGTCTATGTCGTCGTCGAGGAAAGAATCGTATTCCAGATCATTGCTGAAATCCTGTTCCTCCGGACCGTCATCAAACAGCGCCTGTTCGATCTGCGACTGGCTCTTGATATCGATTTTCCAGCCTGTCAGCTTCGCGGCGAGTCTTGCGTTCTGGCCTTCTCTGCCGATCGCGAGCGACAGCTGGTAGTCGGGAACGACGACCTTGGCCGCCTTTTCCGACTCGTGAATCTGCACCATGAGCACCTTCGCGGGACGCAGCGAATTCGCGATGAATTCGATGGGATCGGGGCTCCAGGGGATCACGTCGATCTTCTCGTTGCCGAGCTCCGCCACGATCCTGTCGATACGCGAGCCCTTCTGACCCACGCAGGAGCCGACGGGGTCCACATTGGCATCATCCGAATGCACGGCGATTTTCGTGCGTGAACCCGCCTCACGCGCAATACTTTTGATATGCACGATATTCTGCATGATCTCCGGAACTTCGATTTCAAAAAGGCGCTTTAATAAGCCGGGGTGTGTGCGCGATACGATGATCTGCGGCCCTTTTGTCGTTTTACGTACTTCCGTAACGTAGACCTTGATATGGTCGTTGATGTTGTATCTTTCCCCCGGAATGGTTTCGCCGATGCCCATCATACCCTCGGCGCCGTCGATCTCGAGCAAAATGCTGTTTTTGTCCACGCGGTGAATCGTGGCGTTCATCACTTCGCCTTCGCGCTCAATGAACTTTTCGTATACGATGCCGCGTTCGGCCTCTCTCAAGCGGTGAACAACAACCTGCTTGGCCGTCTGGGCCGCGATACGGCCAAACGAACCGGGCGTTACTTCCATCTCAATGATGTCGCCGGGTTCATAGGCAATATTGATTTTGTGCGCGTCGGTCAAGGAAATCTCCGCTTCTTCGTCTTCCACATTTTCAACCACCGTCTTTTTGGCAAACACACGGTATGCGCCCGTCATATCGTCCACTTCCACGCGCACATCCTGAACGGTTCCATAGTTTTTTTTGTATGCGGAAACAAGCGCATTCTCAATCGCGTCGATGAGGACGCTTTTGTCAATGCCCTTTTCTTTTTCCAGCGCCGCAAGCGCACTTAAAAACTCTGTGCTCATACATATCCTCCGCTATTATAGATCGACATGCAGCCTTAAAATGGCCACATCCTTATATGCAAACGTTTTTGTTTCGTCTAACGTAAACCCGGCTTCATCAAACGATGTGAGGACTCCCGTCCACTCTTTTTTCCCGTCCATGGGACGGTACAGCTTTAAGTCAACCTTTTTGCCCACGCTGCGTTTAAAATCACGCTCGCTTTTGAGCGGCCTGTCGAGCCCCGGCGACGACACGCACAGAAAATACGATTCTTCTATCGGGTCATGCTCGTCGAGTACCGGATCGATCATCCGGCTGATTTTTTCACAGTCGTCAAGCTGCAGCCCGCCCGGCTTGTCGGCATATATGATGAGTTCGGTTTCGCTGCCGTTTTTATTGATTTCCGTGCCCACATATTCGTATCCGCCTTGCGTAATCAGCGGCTCAACGATTGATTCTATGAGCAATTCTGTCTTTTTAGAAATTTGAAACACCTGCCAGCATCATTGATAAGCAGCCTGGATCACAGTGTCCGGCAACAAAAAGCGGCCAAACGCTTCGTCTCTTGATCATCTCATAAGCCATGAACTGTTTTCAGGGCTAAACAATTGAAAAGAGTGGGTTTTTCCCACTCTCCTGTAAATCAAGCTTGCTTTCGAAAATTATCCTATCATATTTCACAAAAATGTGCAAGCATGGGATAATTATTTTTATCCGAGCT
>JAEYLC010000029.1 GCA_023461435.1 Bacillota bacterium | reverse complement strand
CTCATACATGTTCATAATGGCGAATAAGTCCTTTTTTTCGCCATTATGGGGGCCTTCCCCATTTGTCAAGTGTTTTTTCTTCCCCTCTGTAAACTGCTCCCTGCTCTTAAGTTATTGACATTGCCTCAATGAGGGAGGTGGCAATTGCGGACGAAGTCCGGCAATTGGCGGAGGGAGTTAATATTGAGGAAGACGCTGTTAACATTGCTGACTGAGGATTGACGACCGAGCGCGCCATCCACAATAGGAGCAGCGTCTAAAAAATCAACGTGGCGAGCCACAGTAAACCGGCGGAAATCGCGCTGATGACCGCGCCGATCGCGCAGCCCTTAAAAAAGCCGCGCAGATGGAACCACGGGTCGCGGTATTCTTTGACCATATCCTCGGTGCCGGGCAGCCGCACCCTTTGGCTGCGGCAAAACCAAAGCCAGTCGAGCACATTCAAATCATAGAGATTGACCACTGTAAAAAGCCCGAATACATAAAGCAAAGCGGAAACAAAATCCCGCGCGCCGCCCAGCCAGCTTGCGGCAGCCAGCAATACGGCGGCCAACGGCACGGTCAGCAGTTTTTTTCCTATGTGTGCGCGTTCTTCCTGACGGATGGTTCCCTGATACTGAGGCAGGCTTTCAACCCGCTTTCGAATCGCGGGAGGATATGACATGATGCCCTTGATGGGGTCTTTCATGAGCTTCAGAGGAACGGCAAGCGTGAACAAGCCGCACAAGACGATGCTTTCTATTAAAAAAACCATATGGCTTCTCCTTTATTGCATTGGTACTCTTTTAACAAGAATGATTGTTAGCTAAAACTAACTATCGTGATTGTATCATCAATTGGTATATTATTCAACATAAAAAATGCGTGGACCATAATAGCTGATAGTTTCGAAGGAACGCCGACGGTTGACGTCATCCCACTGTGAACTGATTTGAATGATACAGTACTTCCTCAGTCGCCTTGTGGCGACAGCGCCCAATCCGCTCTTACGAGTAAGCCCCAGAGCAGCTGATACTGTCAAACAGCTCAAATATTGCATCCCTCAAAGAGGGAGGTGGCAATTGCGGACGCAGTCCGTCGATTGACGGAGGGAGTCAACGACGCAGCATGACAGGTACCTTTTGAGGAGCTTTTTGCTGATTGAGGATTGTAAGGAACAGGGGGGAACGAGAGATTTATTTTTTTAAAATTATTTGCGATATGTGATCGTGATGAATTTCGGCGCCAGTTTTCCGATGAAATAAAACAGGCTGCCAAACGGTATCTTGTAAAACGGTACGGGTATCGCCGAATCATACACTTTGCCGGTTCTGACAGGATCAGACCAGTGTGCGCCATCCATGTATTCAAATTCTGTGCCTTTTAAATAACCAAGGCTCATACCGCGGAATAAATTGTAAGGAATCAATATCAGCCATCTTGGCGCATGCTTTTTCATGGAAGCGACATCGCTGTGAAATTTTTTTGCGATTTTGCCGCATTTGTTGACCATCCTGCCGTCAGGCGAATATGCATTCCAGCTGTGCGTCGCAGCCGGAAATTGATAGCACTTGTTAAACCCCATGCCCCTCAGCGTGCCGTCGATATATTTCACGGCTTTATCAGCGCCGATACCGGCAGTTGTCGAGATGATCAGCGCCTTTTTAGTGAAAAAATGCGGCCGGTGAAGCATAAAGCAAAAATGGTCTACGAGATTTTTTGTCAGCGCTGCGGGATGCATGTTAAACGTTGAGGTCGCAAAAATCAGCCCGTCGCACCACTCGATCCTTTCAAAAACGGTATTCATGATTTTATGGTGCGGGCAAAATTCACGGCCCTTTCGAAAGCAAAGGCTGCAGCCGGTACAGAAAGGCAAATTCAAATCCGTCAGTTCGATCTCTTCAAAAACCGATTCGGGTGATAAATCCGCAATTGTTTTTTTGATTTGGCTCACCAATGCCCAGGTATTTCCCCTGTGAGGACTGCCATTGATAATCAGATAATTCGGCATATGATTCATTCCTTTCGGAGAATAGGGGATTTATAAAATTCTGTCGGGATATCTCTTAAAATAAATCAGCCGCCTCTTATAAGGCGGCTGATTCACATAAAAACGCTTTGACCATCTCAATGTGCTTTTTTACGCTGTCCGCATTCGGCCCGCCGAACACCGCGCGTCGCTGCACACAGCTTTCGAGCGAGAGCGCTTCAAACACGTCCTGCTCGAACATGGGGGAGAGCGCCTGCAGTTCGTCAAGTGTCAGCGCGTCGATCGCCTTGCCGCCCGTTTCGCAGTACAGCACGAGCTTGCCGACCACCTCATGCGCGTCGCGGAACGGCATGCCCTTTTTGGTGAGATAGTCCGCCGCGTCCGTCGCGTTCGTGAACCCGAGCCCCGCCGCCTTTCGCATAGTATCCTTGCGCCAGGAGGCCGTCTTCAGCATGCCCGTCATCACGGGCAGACACGCGGACACCGTATCGTGCGCGTCAAACAGCGCCTCTTTGTCTTCCTGCATATCCTTGTTGTAGGCGAGCGGCAGCCCCTTCATCGTGGTGAAAAGCGCTATCAGGTCGCCGTAAACGCGGCCCGTCTTGCCGCGTATCAGCTCGGCCATGTCGGGGTTCTTCTTCTGCGGCATGATGCTCGAACCCGTCGAATACGCGTCGCTCAAGGAGATGAAGCCGAACTCGCCGGTAGACCACAGCACGATCTCCTCGGACAGCCGCGACAGATGCATCGCGCAGACCGCGCAGGCGTAGATGTAGTCGAGCACGCAGTCGCGGTCCGCCACGGCGTCCATGCTGTTCGGCGTCACGCCCGTAAAGCCGAGCTCCTTTGCCACCATGTCACGGTTCAGCGGGTATGTCGTCGCGCAGAGCGCGCCCGACCCGAGCGGCATCATATCCGCCGCGTGCGCCGCGTATGCGAACCGCAGCACGTCGCGGTAGAACATCTGCGCGTACGCCATCATGTGGTGCGCGAGCGTGGTGGGCTGCGCCTTTTGCAGATGCGTGTACGCGGGCATGATCGTGTCAAGATTGCCTTCGGCGATTTTGGTCAGCGCGCCCATCAGAGCGCGCAGCTGTGCGTCTATATCGGCGCACGACTGCTTTAAAAACAGACGCACGTCGAGCGCAACCTGATCGTTACGGCTGCGGCCCGTGTGCAGCCGCTTGCCCGCGTCGCCGATGCGCTCGGTCAAGAGCCGCTCGATATTCATGTGGATGTCTTCATCCTGCTCGTTGAAAGCCACCTTGCCTGCCTCAATGTCCGAAAGTATGCCCTTCAGCCCGCTGACGATCAACTCGCTGTCCGCTTGGGGGATGATGCCCGTCGCGCCCAACATTTTGGCGTGCGCCATGCTGCCGAGTATGTCCGCGTGGTACAGGCGGCAGTCGAACGATATGGAGGAATGAAAGCCGGCCGCCAGCGCGTCAGTCTCCGCCGAAAAGCGGCCGCCCCACATTTTCTTGCTCATTATTTGTTCCTCTTTTGGTCGGCGATCGCCTTCACCTTGAGCGGCAGGCCGAACAGATTGATGAAGCCCTCGGCGTCCTTCTGGTTGTACACCGCGTCGCGTCCAAACGTCGCGAACTCCTCGCTGTACAGCGTATACGGCGATTTGACGCCCGCGGCCACGCAGCTACCCTTATAGAGCTTAATGCGCACATCGCCCGTCACTGTGTGCTGTGTAGAATCCACAAAAGCGCTGAGAGCCTCGCGCAACGGCGCAAACCACTGGCCGTAATACACCATCTCGGCGAATTTCAATGCGACGCCCTGCTTGTAGTGCAGCGTATCGCGGTCGAGCGTGATGCTTTCGAGCGCGCGGTGCGCTTCGTAGAGTATTGTGCCGCCCGGCGTCTCGTAAACGCCGCGCGATTTCATGCCGACGAGGCGGTTTTCCACCATGTCGTCAATGCCGACGCCGTGTGCGGCGCCGATGTCGTTGAGCTTTTCGATCAGCGCGACGGGAGAAAGCTTCTCGCCGTCCACCGAAACGGGCACGCCCTGCTCGAAGCCGACCGTCACATAGGCGGGCTTGTCGGGCGCCTGTTCGGGCGGCGTGCAGATCAGGTATAGATCGTCCTGAGGCTCGTTCCACGGGTCTTCAAGGTCGCTGCCCTCATGGCTTAAGTGCCAGAGGTTGCGGTCCATGCTGTACGGGCGCTTCTTGGATACGGGCAGCGGCAGATTGCGCTCCTCGAGGTAAGCGATCGCGTCCTCGCGCGATTTGATGTCCCATATGCGCCAAGGGGCGATGATCTTCATCTCGGGCGCAAGCGCCTTGATGGTCAGCTCGAAGCGCACCTGGTCGTTGCCCTTGCCTGTGGCGCCATGGCAGATCGCGGTGCAGCCTTCCTTTTTCGCGATCTCGACAAGGCGCTTGGCGATGATGGGCCGCGCCATCGAGGTGCCGAGCAGATATTTTCCTTCGTATACCGCGCTTGCTTTGAGCGTCGGGAATACGAAATCCGTCACGAATTCATCCTTTAAATCTTCGATGTATATCTTGGCCGCGCCGCTCTGTATCGCTTTTTCGTTGAGCGGAGAGAGCTCCTCACCCTGTCCGACATCCGCCGCCATCGCGATCACTTCACAGTCGTAATTTTCTTTGAGCCACGGTATAATCACCGATGTGTCGAGCCCGCCCGAATAGGCCAGCAAAACTTTTAACTTCTCCATTGCCAAAACCTCCAAATTGATGCTTATAATTATACAGTATCGTGTATATTTATGCAATACCCGATCGCACTGTTTTTTCGCCTTTTTCACATGATGTCCGGTTTGCGCAATTGAAGTATATTTCCTGCGGCAAAAGGACATCATCATATGAAATTTCAATGAATTTTCCTTTGTTTCTCATTGCATTGAAATTGTATATATGTTACTATATAGAGCGGCATTTTTGCAATACAAAAGCCGCTATTTTGGATGAACAACTCTAGGAGGACAATAAATTGGCGAAAGTGGAAAGCGTAGGCGCAAACCAGGTCAAGATTGAAATCAATATTTCGGCGGAAGAGTTTGCGGCGGCGCTGCAGCAGGCATACCTCAAGAATAAGGGTAAATTCAACATTCAGGGATTCCGTAAAGGCCATGCGCCGCGCCCGATCATTGAAAAGCAGTACGGTGAAGGCATATTCTATGAGGATGCATTTGATATCGCGTTTCCGGAGAGCTATACCAAAGCGGTGGATGAGCTGAGTATTATCCCTGTGTCGCGCCCCACGCTTGATGTGACGGCAATCGGCAAAGAGGGGGTCTGCTATACGGCGGAGGTTTTTGTCAAGCCCGAAGTCAAGCTTGGCGAATATAAGGGCCTCAAGGTCAAGGAAGTGAAGGCCGAAGTGACGGATGAGCAGGTGGATGCCGAGATCGCGCGCGCGGCGGAACGCAACGCGAGATGGGTGGATGTGGACCGCGAGGCGCAGGACAAAGACAAGGTCATCATCGATTACTCGGGCAGCGTGGACGGCGTGAAGTTCGACGGTGGCACCGCGGAGAACCAGGCGCTTGAGCTTGGGTCCCATACGTTTATCGAGGGCTTTGAAGAGCAGGTTATCGGCATGAAGTGCGACGAGGAAAAGGACATCAATGTCAAGTTCCCCGAAGACTACCGCGCCACGGAGCTCGCGGGCAAGGATGCCGTGTTTCATATCGTGATGCGCGACGTGAAAACGAAGGAAATGCCGGAGCTCAACGATGATTTCGCGCAGGACGTATCCGAATTCGATACGTTTGAGGAATACAAAGCGGATGCGCGCAAAAAGCTTGAGGAGCAGGCGGCGCATCAGGCTCATCACGAGCTTGAGAACGCGGTGCTCGAGGAAGCGGTGAAAGCCGCCGAGATCGACCTGCCGGACTGCATGATCGAGAACCAGATTGACCACCAGCTGCAGCAGATCGAATACTCGCTGATGTATCAGGGCATGAAGCTCGCGGACTATCTGCAGATGACGGGAACGAAGATCGAAGACCTTCGCGCAGAGTACAGGGACAGCGCCGAGAAATCCGTGCGCACCCAACTCACCGTGGAAGCCATTATGAGGGCCGAGGGCATCGAAGCGACGGAAGAGCAGGTCAAGGAAGAGATTGCTTCAAGGGCCGAGCGTGCGAAAAAGGACGTGGAGGAATATACGGCAAAGCTGAGCGAAGATCAGCTTGCGTATATCAAGGAGAATCTGGCGTATGATAATACGGTGCATTTTCTTGTGGAGAACGCCGTCATTTCAGGTTCTAAGAAAAAAGTCAAAAAGGACAAAGCCGTAGAGGAAAACACTTCGGCTGAGTAGAATAGTATGATATAGGCGGAGGTAAATTGTATGACACTTGTACCATATGTCATAGAGCAGACAAGCAAGGGAGAAAGAAGCTACGATATTTATTCGCGCCTGCTGAAAGACAGAATTATCTTTTTAAGCGGCGAGATAGAAGACACCATGGCCAATCTGGCTGTGGCGCAGATGATATTTTTGGAAGCGGAAGACCCGGATAAGGACATCTTTTTGTACATCAACAGTCCGGGCGGCTCAGTCACGGCAGGCATGGCCATATTCGACACGATGCAGTACATCAAGTGCGATGTGAGCACCATCTGCATCGGGCTTGCCGCATCGATGGGCGCGTTTCTGCTTGCGGCGGGCACCAAGGGCAAGCGCAAGGTATTGCCGAACAGCGAAGTGATGATTCATCAGCCTTCGGGCGGCACGCGCGGGCAGGCGACGGATATCGCGATCCATGCGGAGCATATCATCAAGACAAAGAAAAAGATGAACGCGATACTCGCGGAGAGAACGGGCCAGACTATCGAAAAGATAGAAGCGGACACGGAAAGAGACAATTTCATGAGCGCCGAAGAAGCGCTTGGCTACGGGCTGGTCGATGAGATCATCCCGCCCAAATCTAAGTAACGGGGAAAAGAGGTGAATCAATGCCGAACTACACAGACGACCAAAAACAGCTGAAGTGTTCGTTCTGCGGAAAAGCACAGGAGCAGGTCAGACGGCTGGTGGCCGGTCCGGGTGTTTATATCTGTAACGAATGCATTGAGCTCTGTAAGGAAATTATTGAAGAGGATTATCAGGAAGCGTCGGCGTTTGAGATCGGGGACATACCAAAGCCCGCCGAGATCGTCGATTCGCTGAATGATTACGTGATTGGTCAGGCCGACGCGAAGAAAAACCTCGCTGTGGCCGTTTATAACCATTACAAGAGGATCAATTCGGATACCAAGACGGACGACGTGGAGCTGCAAAAGAGCAACATCGTGATGCTGGGGCCCACGGGCTGCGGCAAAACCCTGCTGGCTCAAACGCTCGCACGTATATTGAACGTACCGTTCGCGATGGCCGACGCAACGTCTCTGACAGAAGCGGGCTATGTGGGCGAGGACGTGGAGAACATCCTGTTGAAGCTGATACAGGCGGCCGACTACGATATTGAACGCGCTCAGCGCGGCATCATCTATATCGACGAGATCGACAAGATCGCACGCAAGAGCGACAACCCGTCCATCACACGCGACGTGTCGGGCGAGGGTGTTCAGCAGGCGCTGCTGAAGATCATCGAGGGAACTGTCGCCAGCGTACCGCCGCAGGGCGGGCGCAAGCATCCGCATCAGGAGTTTTTGCAGATCGACACGACGAACATTCTGTTCATCTGCGGCGGCGCTTTCGGCGGCCTTGAGAGCATCATCGAGCGGCGTATCGGCCGCAAGACGATGGGCTTTGGTGCCAACATCGTGAGCGGCGAAAAGAAGGATCTTTCGGAGCTTTATAAAAATATACTGCCCGAAGACCTGTTGAAGTTCGGCCTGATTCCTGAGTTTGTGGGCCGCGTGCCGATCATCGTGACGCTGCATCAGCTTGATGAAAAGGCGCTCGTGAACATACTGACGGAGCCCAAGAACGCGCTTGTCAAGCAGTTCACAAAGCTTTTGGAGATGGACGGCGTTCAGCTCGAGTTTGAAGACGACGCGCTTTCTGAAATCGCCAAGCTCGCCATCGAGCGCAAAACGGGCGCGCGCGGTCTCCGCGCGATACTCGAATCCATCATGCTTGATGTGATGTACGAGGTGCCGTCCCGCAGCGATGTGAAAAAATGCGTGATCACCAAGGATACGGTGCGCAACGCGAAGGTGCCCATGCTGATACTCGGAGACAAAGAGGGCAAGCAAAAGGCGCTGCCCAAGGCGAAGAAGGAAAACCTCGCCTAATAGTAAAAGTTTGATAGGCCGGTTCGGGAAATTCCCGCACCGGCTTTTTGCTTTTTTAGTGAGTGATAAGCCTTCTCCTTGAGAGACGGCAGACTTCTGACAAAAGTTTCAAATGTTATTTCGAGCGAGCTTTAGAAGAGAGAAATACTATTCACGGCGGCGGGTAGTTACCTTAAAGGCGTGATGAACGACAAGGCCACCCTGCCGACAAAGCATGGAGAGCGGAGCGGATCGAGCTGACCGCCGAGCGAAATAGGCTTAACGGAGAGTTATTCTCTAAAAGAAGAGGTAAAGGCAGTCGAGCAAATACGGCGCGGTGTTTATGAGATCATGCGCGAGAAAACTGGCAGAACGCAACCAACACGGACACGTAGCATGAAATTGTCATCCAACCGTTATGCCTATCCAGACTGTAAAAGGCTTTTGCAGGGCTACGCACCCCGCGCCCCCGGCCTCTCCAAAGAACAAAATAAGGCATATTAAAGAAACATAAGATGATAAAACTACTTCTTTTTATTACGGATAAAGCTAAATACAGTTAGACCAACGCCGAGAGTAATTATTACAATCGTTATCGTAAAAATTGTTGGCATTGGTGCAATTCGAGCGTACTCCATAGGATTTTCATAAAACCCTATCCCTGCGGCATTTTGCAAATCGGATTGCATGGCGGTAAACTGAATGATTTTAAGAGAAAAAAGCTCACAAATCAGCAAGACCAAACCGATAACAGCAGTTATCCAACCAACCGTAAATTGTCTTTTCATTGTATTGGATTGGATAATGTCATTCAACTGCGGAGCCGAGACTTCCGCATTAAGTGTAATTCCACTACCGAGCAATTCATCTGTTGAAATAGAAAACGCCTTACTAAGTAAAAGCACCTTTTCTATTTCAGGCGAGGATTGGTCTGTTTCCCATTTTGAAATCGCTTGTCTTGATACTCCGACCATCTCTGCAAGCTGTTCTTGAGAAAGGCCGCTTACCTTTCGTAATTGTTGGATTTTTTCACCTAATGTCATGTTGTTCGCTCCCTTCTTTGGAAATAGCGTAACTGAAATATCGGTTGCAATCTATCAGGGTATCTTGGAATGTTGTCAACCAACAGTTGCAAGATGACTTTTCAAGAAAGTCTGACCTCACTTTATCTTACTTTACCATACTGCGACTTACAAGATGGACACTCATTCCTATGTACGCAAACAGTTTCCCCGCCGCAAAAACAGTCCTTGACAAAACAATCCTAATAGCCGCTTACTGAGACTTCATCATAAAAAGTGAAACACCCTTTATAAAAATTTAAACAGCACCTTTTTCCTGTAATCGAGGTATTGATCCGCGAATTTTTCGTGCAGATACGCTTCCTCTTCTTTTTTGAACACCTCGAACGCGATGATGAGCGGAACCGCCGACAGCATGATGATCCAAGAGTTGAACAAAAGCAGCAGCCCCGGAACCGTCACAAACACCTGAAAAGTATACATCGGGTTCAAAAAGACGGCGTAGAGGCCGCCCGTCGCGAGCAGCCCCTTTTTGTGCGCCCTCATCATGCCGAGCGCCGCCGCGAGGTTGAGCCCAAACCCGGCAATCACCATGGCGGCGGCCACGATGACCAGCGTATGCGTATCATCGGTGATCTGCAGGGACGGGGCCAGCAGATAGTGGATACCGGCGGTGATCGCCAGCGAAACGATAAGGACGACGAGTATCTTCCATGCGATGCCCATCAATGTCATGTGTTTTTCCATTGTTCTTTCCTTTCTGCGCCTCGGCGCGATTATTTTCTGATAAAGACCGTGATGACCGTGATGACCACGAGCACTGTTGTGATGATGCTCATCGGCAGAAAGCATTGTGGCGCTTCGATGCCTTTGGAGAAATTTGCGTTGATCCAAAAGCTGAAGCCGAACATGCCGAGCGCCATCAAAACCGTGATAATGGAAATGATGATTTGAAACACTCTCATTTTACTGATCTCCTCTCAAAATCTTTTAAAGTCTGTCCGACAGTTTTCCTTCATTGACAGAAGCGCGCAGATGCGGTATGCTTATAAAAAATAAACTGTCGTTATACTTTTAAAATAAGTATAACGCCGGTGTACTTATTTGTCAACAGGAGAAAAAAATAAAATGCAGGAGATTCCGTCAAAACGCGAGTTGAACAAAGCCAAAAAAGAGACGGCTTTTATTAACGCCGCGGAGAGGCTTTTCAAGCAAAAGGGTTTTGAAGGGACGTCGATTGACGAGGTGGTCAAAGAAGCGGGGCTGACAAAAAGGACACTTTATCAGTACTTTTTGAGCAAGGAGGACCTCTATTTTGCGGTGGCTTTGAAGGGGGCCAAAAAGCTGTTTCTGGCATCCGAAGAAGCCATCGCGGCGGGCGGGTCTGCTCTTGAGAAAATTCATCTTGCCAATATGGCGCATCTGCATTTTTATCTCGACGATATCGGAATGTTCAAGATACTGAATTATAAACCGGCCAACCAGCAAAACTGTGACGCCAGCCCGCATTTTCAGCAGATTGCGCGGTATGACGGCATGCGGATGGCGCTGCTCATGAATCTTGTGGATATCGGGAAGGTTGACGGCAGCATCAAAACGGATGTGGATATGAAAAAGGCGATATTCTTTGCTTTTTTTTCCGCGTTCAGCCTGCTCTATACGATTTCCTCCACGGACAAGAGCGTATGGACAATGCTCGAGCTTGATGAAGCCGAGTATCTCAACTTCAGCTTTGATTTGATTATAAACGCCATAAGGCCATAGCTTTAAGCCAATACAAAGCACTTGCCGCTTCATTGAGCAAGTGTTTTGTATACGAATATGTTATTCCACGAACATCACATAGAAGCTGTTTTTGTCCGTATCAAAAACCCCGCAGAACGTATACTCAAGCTCGGCGGAGAGACGCTCCGGGCCGTAGTAATAGCAGCTCATGGTGGCGCCGTCCTTGGAGATAACCGTAAACGACTGGGTATGGTTCTCATTTGTGATATTGCCGTCGATCCTCGCGGTCGTCTTGATATCCGTGCCTTTCACGGCGTTTATATCTTTCATGATCTTATCGACGGTCATTTCTTTGGTTTTTTCAATGTACGTTTCCTGTCCCGGCAGGTATTCCACCATCACGGGGGCGGTCGCATCGGCGAGGCCCTCTTTGGCAGCGGTGACCTGCATGTCATAGACGCCTGTGTTGGTGAGCGTGCAGGCGAACGAGAATACGCCGTCATCTCCGACCAGCGCCGTAAACTTCTTGCCGTCCAGCATCGCGGTGACAGTCGCCCCGGCCTGCGAGGTCCCGCGGCATTCGAACGAGGATTCATACACCCTTAAATACTGGTCGCGCAGCGACAGCGAGATTGCGGGCAGCTCGCGCGTGATTGTAAAGTTCTCTTTGACGGAGCGTCTGCCGGGCTGTATCGCCTCAATGACGAACGCATCTTCTCCGAGCTCAAGCGGCATGGTTGCCGTCAGATGCCCGAAATCGTCGATATCCTCGCTGTGATTTGAATTGTTGATAAAAACCGTGGCATCCGGCGATACCGTGAGAGTGATTTTGAGCCCCGTATCCGTGGTTGTGAGCGTTTCGGCGGACGGCTTTTCACGCCTGTACTGCGCGTCGGTCAGCTTGAGCGACAGCGACGTGATGGGGTAGGTGAACGATTGAGAAGCTGTTTGCACATCGAGGCTGATGCCGCTCGTGTCCATCGAAGCGTCCGACGTGACGACGCCTAGGCTTTTCGCAAGCGCCTCATCGGAAACCGTGAAAGACGCGCTGCCGTTCTGCATGGGGTAGCTTTCCCCCAAGGGCAGCACGCGGATGCTTTTCCCGTCCGCGAGTGTCACATCAAAACGGTGCGCGGGCGCGCCGTCTTCCGTTTGCGCCTCGCTGACATCCACTTTGATGCTCGACAAATAGGCGGCGCTGATATCGAGCTCAACCTTGCCTTTTGTAAAATCCTGGACAAACGCGTCCCATCCGCCGTAGTTTTCGGCCACATAGCTGTCCGCAAAATAGAAGCCCGCGAACACGGCGGCTGTCGTCAGAATCCAAATGAGCAGCACCACAATACCCGGAGCGTGTTTTTTAGCCGCCCGGTCGCGCGGCTGGGGAGCCGTATCGATGGGAGCTGCATTTTCCTGCATGCGGCGGGAAGACCGGCGAGTCTCGACGTCATCCGGCGATATTTCCTCGGGTACGGCAGGCAGCTGCTCTTCGGCGGAGCCCGGCTCGGCTTCGGCTTCGGCTTCGGCCTCAGTCTCGGCTTCAGTTTCGCTGACCGCGGCTTCCGCCTGTTCTTCGGCGGGAGCCGTCGCGTCGATCTCTTCAATTTCCAGCCACAGTTTATCGGTATCCGATGCCGTGTTATCTTCCAGACCCGGGATCAGCCCCGGCATGGCGATTTGGCCCGGAACCGTCATGTCCGCTTCGGGAACGTCGGCTGAAGCCGTTGAAGGACGGCAGATTTCCGCATTGTTTGCAGGCTGCGGATATGAAGACGCTTTGGCCCTCTCGACAAGCGAACCGCACCGGGAACAAAGCACGTCAGTCGGGTTAAGCTTATTTCCGCAATTCGGGCAGTAGTTCATAAATCCTCCGCTGGTCAAGGGAACGCCGGTTCATAGGAAATGCGCAATCGGCGGGCCCTTTGTATAAAAACTGTTACATATATTCCACATTCCGTGTTATTATAAACATAATTATATACTATTTCGCTTGGGGAGGCACTATTTTTTTGGTTATTTATCTCGATAACGCGGCAACCACCAAGCCGTACTTGGACTGGGCCGCCCCGCACCATGCCGAGTCAGCCTGGTTCAACCCCTCCGCGGCATACAAGGATGCGGAAGCGGTTTTCAGTGAGATAAAAGGCTTCAGGGCACTGCTTTCGAAAAGCCTTGGGCTGGGGGACGGCACCTGCGTGTTCACATCGGGCGGCACCGAAGCCAACAATATGGCGGTGCTTTCGGCGGTTCGCAAGGGCGCGCACTATATCACAAGCGCCGTTGAGCATCCGTCCGTTTACGTGATGTTCAAGCATCTGGAGCAGCAGGGTGCCGAGGTCAGCTATGTTTCACCCCGGAGCTTTGTGATCGAGCCGGACGATGTGGCCGCGCTTGTAAAAGAGAACACGGCGCTCGTCAGCATCATGCATGTCAACAACGAAACCGGCGCGCTCAATGATATCAAAGCCATCCGGCAGGCCGTGAGAGCCAAGAACCCGGACACGCTGTTCCACGCGGACGGCGTGCAGGCGCTGCTCAAAACGCCCATTGATATAAACAGCCTCGGCGTGGATTACTACACGGTGAGCGCCCACAAGATTCACGGGCTCAAAGGCACGGGCGCGCTGCTCGCAAAGCAGGGGCGCACCGTCAAGCCCGTGCTGCTCGGCGGCAGCCAGGAAAGCGTGCTGCGCGCGGGCACCGAAAATACGCTTGGCATCCAGGCGTTTGGCGACGCGCTGAGCCGCGGCCTTGGCCGCACGGACGAAAACGCGCATGTGGACGCGCTGCGAACCGAGCTGGTGAGCGGCCTCGGGCAGGTCGAAGGCGCGGTTGTCAATGAACCGAAGGCTTATGTGCCGCACATCGTCAGCGTTTCGTTCGAGGGCATACGCGCCGAGGTGCTTGCGCGTACGCTCGGAGAAAACGGCGTCTGCATCGGCACGGGGGCGGCCTGTTCGCGCGGCAAGGTGAGCCGCGTGCTGCTCGAGTCCGGCGTCAAACGCTCGCTGGCCGAGGGCACGGTGCGCATCAGCATGTGCGGTGACAATACAACAGACGATATACAAATATGCTTGGAATCGCTGAAAAATGCGGTTTTGCAGCTTCGGAGGTTTTCACAACGTGGATAATATCATCATCATTCGTTACGCGGAGATTCACTTGAAAGGGCTCAACCGCCCGTTTTTTGAGAAGGCGCTCGTGAAAAACGTCGCGCTCGCGCTTGGCGGCATCGAGGGCTTACGCGTGCGGCGAGGGGAAAGCCGAGTTTATGTGGAGAACGTGAGGGAAGACCAGATGAACGCGGCGCTCGAGGCGCTGGGGCGTGTTTTCGGCATTCATTCCTACAGCCCGGGTGTACGGCTGGAGCAAAACTTTGAGGCCGCTGCGCAGGCGCTGGCGGCTCTCGTGGCGGAGGAAAGAACGCGGATACCTAAGGACACGGTGCAGTTTCGCGTCGAGGCGCGAAGGGCGGACAAACGGTTCCCGATGAAGTCGTCGCAGATGGCGGCGGAGGCGGGCGGCGTGATATTCGACGCTGTGCCGGGGCTCAAGGTCAATCTCGAAAATCCGGAGCTGACCGCGTATCTTGAAATTCGCGACAAGGCTTACTGCTATACGCGTGTGCTCAAGGGGCCGGGCGGCATGCCCGTCGGCTGCAACGGGCGCGCGGCGCTGCTGCTTTCGGGCGGTATCGACAGCCCCGTGGCGGGCTGCATGATCGCAAAGCGCGGCGTGGCGCTTTCGGCGGTGCACTTCGAGAGCTTTCCGTATACGAGCGACAAGGCGCTCGAGAAGGTGTACGACTTAGCAAAGCTCATGGCGCGCTATACGGGGCCGGTACGGTTGCATGTGGTGCGTTTTACGGATATCCAGATGACGCTTTATGAGAAATGCCCGCAGGAGTATCTGACCATATTGATGCGCCGTTTTATGATGCGAATTGCGGAACGCCTCGCCGTGGCCGACCGCTGCCTCGCGCTCATAACGGGGGAGAGTGTGGGGCAGGTTGCGAGCCAGACGCTCGAAAGCCTCGCGGTCACCAACGACGCGGCGGTTATGCCCGTGCTGCGTCCGCTGATCGGCATGGATAAGCTTGAAATCACCGAACACGCTCAGAAATACGGCACCTTCGAGACGTCGATACTGCCGTATGAGGACTGCTGCACCGTGTTTGTTCCGAAGCACCCGGTCACGAAGCCGCGCCTTGGAGACATTCAAAAAGCGGAGGAAATGCTCGACGCCGAAGCGATGATCGCCGCCGCGGTTGCGGGCGATGTGGTATCGACGGTCGGCTAGACGCGCTGTATGCCCGCTGCTATAATGAAATAAATAAAAGGATTGGCTGATTCTTAACAGTTTCTATTTTTATTGAAAGAGGGGTAGGTCTCAATGCATATATCACAGGAGGTTTCGCCGCAAATATTCTGGGTGGGGGGAAACGACAGGCGGCTTGCGCTGTTTGAAAACATGTTTCCGCTGCCATGCGGCGTCTGCTACAATTCGTATCTGATCATGGACGAGAAGGTCACGCTGATGGACACCGTGGACTCGGCGATCACGCAGCAGTTTCTCGAAAACCTCTTACACGTATTGAACGGCCGCGAGATCGACTATCTCGTGATCAATCATATGGAGCCCGACCACTGCGCGTTTATCGGAGACTTAACGTTCCGCTTTCCGAAGCTTAAGATCGTCGGCAACTCAAAGACGTTCAACATGATACGCCAGTTCTACGATTTTGATATTGAGACGCGGCTGTATGAAGTGAAGGACGGCGATACGCTGAGCATCGGAAGCCATACGCTGCGCTTTGTGTTTGCGCCCATGGTGCATTGGCCCGAGGTCATGGTCACATACGAACAGACGCGGGGCATACTGTTTTCCGCGGATGCGTTCGGCACGTTCGGCGCCCTCTCGGGCAGCATTTTCAGCGATGAGTACGATTTTGAAGGACACTTCCTCGATGAGGCGCGCCGCTATTACACGAACATCGTCGGGCGCTACGGCAGCCAGGTGCAGGCGCTTTTCAAGAAGCTCGAGGGGACGGATATCAAAATGATCTGCCCGCTGCATGGCCCGGTATGGCGCAAAGATATCGGCTATTTCCTCGAAAAATATGACAAGTGGAGCCGCTACGAGCCCGAAAAGAAGGGCGTGGTCATCGCATACGCGTCGATGTACGGCAACACCGCAAACGCGTCCGACGCGATCGCGAACAGGCTCGCGGAAAAGGGCGTGCAGGACATGCGCGTGTATGATGTATCCAAGACACACGCGTCGTATATCATTGCGGACGCGTTCAAATACAGCCATTTGATCGTCGCGTCGCCGACGTACAACGCGGGGCTTTATTTTGGTATGGAAGCATTGCTAAGAGAGATGGCGGTGCTGAATCTCCGGGGGCGCAAGGTCGCCATTGTGGGCAACGGTTCATGGGCGCCCGCCGCGCACACCGAGATGGAAAAGCTGATCGGCGAAATGAAGCAGATGGAGCTGCTCGCGCCGCCGCTCGTGATCAGATCGTCGCTGAAGGAACCTCAGATGGACGAGCTGTTCGCGCTTGCTGACGCGGTCGCGGCATCGGTGCTGGAGTAATAGAAATGTGGGAATGGTCTTGACCGTTCCAATTCATGATTATAATATTTAAATAATGGGAGGGCCCCTAAGCCCTCCTGTTTTGCTATGTGGTCAATAATCTCACGAACGTTCAATCCTCCGTCACGCTGCGCGTGCCACCTCCTTTCAAAAGGAGGCTTTTACATGTGCGAGAAGGCTCCTTTCTTAAAGGAGCTGTCAGCTAAGCTGACTGAGGATTGAGAGCGATCAGCGCTTCTTCTCATGCAAACGCTTCACAGCGCTGAATATCTATTTCTTTGCCCGCTTAAAAAGCGCATGTATTCTTTGTCCAAAAGATTTTGGTTCTGGATAACAGTCTTCAATATCGTCTCCCACTGTCCAAGGCAGCCAAAGATTGAGCAATTGAAGCATAAAATACGGTTCTTCAATGTCCGCATTCGGAGAGTTTTCGGGGCAATGCACGACATCATCAGGGCTTGGCGCCATGACCGTAATTTCAACTGAGCCGATATCGACAGGGCGACCATGATTGGACCGGGCGGTTCCGGTAACGGCATAATAGACCGCATTATTCACGGTTGCATGCGCTCTATCCGCTTCGAGCGACCACTGCTCGATCGGCTTTGCGGCGTCAATTCCGAATTGCTCCAAGAAGCTTTTAAGCTCAACCGGAAGCGACGTGGCGTTGGCATAGAAATTCCGGCAGCTTGCGCAACTGCATAAGTCATGATATGCCGAGTAAAATAACTGCGTCTTTTCTTTGTCAAAATCAAAATGCCAGCCGCCATAGTCAAACTGTTTATTCACTTTATTTCCTCAAGAATTTATTGAATTAACGTTTTGATATTAGTTTCCCCAAACATTTGTGATTTTTCACAGCGTCGGCTTGCGCAATCCTCCGTCACGCTGCGCGTGCCACCTCCTCGTAAAAAAGGAGGCCAGGTCTATCACAAAATGTAGAGAACGACCCCTGCCTGTGCCCCGGAGGGGTATGTCGTTCATTCAGCTTTGCTGACTGAGGATTGTTGATTCTATATATTTCGTTTCATCGGTATGAACCTTATCCCGTTCACGGTCTGCTCCGCGTCCGTATCGGCAAAGCCCATACGGCGGTAAAACCCCGCCGCATACGGCGATGAATTCACGGTGATTTCGGTGAACTCCGTATTCTCTTTGACATGTGCCAGCATATGCTCAAACAGCGCCCGCGCGATGCCCTGACGGTGATAACGCTTATCCACAAACAGCAGGCTGACATGGCAGGGGGGACGCAGCGCGATCACGCCGGTCACGATGCTGTCCAAGAGACAAACCCACATTTGAAGCTCGTCCGTATCAAGCTTTTCCCTTATCGCATCAAGCTCGATATAGCGTTTGAATTCGGCCACGCCTTCCTCGCAGTATTCGGGCGCTTCAAACTCAAGGAAAACGTCCAAAACGAGGCTGAGCGCTGCCGCCAGCTGTTGTTCTTCTATTTCTATAATTCTATACTCGGTATCCATCATAAACTCCATATAAACTTTTCGAGGAATAAGGGCGAGAAATGTGATATCATGAAATATGATACAATATTTATTGAAAAAAAAACAGCAATCATGAGGAAAGGGATTTATCAATGAATCAGGATCTTATTCAATGCCTTATGAACCTGCGCAAATCGGATATGCAGGACAACGCGATACATTTTGGAGAGAATTTGCCGTCGTCTTGGAACAAGGACAAAATGGCGGATAAGCTTGCGCAGATATACATGCAAAACTCAGATGCTTTTCTTTCTATACTTAGTTTGCATGTATTATTGTTTATGTTAGAAATATTTGAAGAGAAAAAGAATGGACAAGTTCCTGCTTACGCCAGGGATGAAGAGACTCGGCTGCTTTTGGATGAACTTTGCGGCCAGCTTGAACTGTGGGGGCTGATTGACTATAGTGCGGGTAAACTGAAAATTGCGAGCTTCATGGAAAATGTCGTGAATAAGCTGGAGGATATGCAGGATCAAGTTGTCGAACTGCAGGAAATTGAGGAATGCGCACAAGGTATTTTGATGACTTATGGCCTCTTAGAAGAACAGCATTTTCTGCGCATTTTGAAAGTTTGTTTTCCTGATTGGAGCATGGATGATATGAAAGCATTTTTAATGCGCCGCGCAAATATGATGGCCTTATCTATGCGAGTTCCCACAAAAGACGGTTTCTGGTGGTTTCATAGCTCCATCGACAGTATCTCGGATTGGTACTGGGCGATGCAAGATCGCAAGGACATGCCTTATTGCATGTATACAAAGGATGATTTTCTTAATACGGCTATGAATGGTCTCGTAAAGGAACCGAAGAATTTTGTTCCGCTGCTTAAAATGCTGCGCGATAAAGGCTTATCCGAATTTGAGGCTGAGGATTTTCTGGTATCCATCGCTCTTGAGCATTGCTGCTCGTTGAAAATATACGGTGTTCCGCAAGATATTACTGAATTGGAATGGAAGTCGCAAGAGGAGCTTCAGTCTTTTATTGATCTTTTTGTAGAGTTTCAAAACGACACACCGTTATGGATAAACAAAGGATTTACACCAAAGGAATTGGCACAAAAGCCGTTCAGTTCAAACACGCAAAGTACAGCATCAAATAAAAGCAATGTGATCGCTTTTCCGCAGAAAACAGGAAGAAACGAGCTATGCCCTTGCGGCAGCGGCAAAAAATATAAGAATTGCTGCGGGAAAGATAAACAAGACGAGTAAAGAAATGAAACGGCCCCGGATGTTCCGCGGCCGTGGACATTCAATACATTTGCGTTCATTTAATCGTATTATGCGCTTCCTTTGCCCATTGCGTGTAAAGCCGGATAAAGTCCATGCCTGTCCGCGGCGCCGCACTTTCTGAACAGGTTTTGAATGTGCTTTTTCACCGTGGATTCGGAAATGTAGAGCTGGCTCGCAATCTGCTTGTTGGGCAGGCCTTCGAGCAGCTTTAACGCGACGTGGCATTCCCGCTCGGAAAATCCCTTTTGTTTAAATACAGGCAGCGCTGCTTCAGCGCTAAACAGGGCTGCCGTCTCTGAAGCCGTATTCCGGTCACTATTCTTAAAAGACAGTGCCAGAGAAAAAAGCATGTAGGCAATGCTTCCGTAAATAAGCGGAATCAGATTCTGCAGCAGCTTTTCGGTATCGGCTGCGCCTTTCGATATCGCGGAAAGCAGGGAAAGCAGCGATATGAGCGCGCCCGAAAAGAGCGCGTTCCACCGCGCAAAGGTCAGCACCTTGCCGATCGGCATACCCTTTTGAAACCGGAACAGCGTGAGTATCACGATGCCCGCCGCAAGGCAGACAAAGGGCACAGGCTGTATCATCAGCGTCAGATCGAATCTCATTAAAACCGTCAGTAGCGCCAGATAAAGCACAAAGGCGGATATGAAGCATAAACGTTTCTTCATAGAGCGGCGGTCTTTCTATTCGAGTGTCGCGAGGACGGCTTTGGCTTTGGACTGCACCGGCAGCAGCACAAACGTCAGCACAATGGCATAAAGCAGCGTCAGCACCGCCACTCCGAAGTTTTGAGGGATGAAAGATGGGTCGCTCAGATTCCAAAGAGACCCCACGATGCCCGCCAGAGTGCCGAATACGCCCGACAGCAAAACCGTGCGGATGGAAAGCTTCAAGGCTTCGCAGATTCTCTTCAGCTCAATCGTGGAGTACATATTCTCTTTTTTCCCCATCAGTTTAAGGCCTTTGAGAAAATCACCGGCTAAGCCGGAAATTAACAGTACGGCGAGGGACAGTGTCAGTATCACGATAAGGCTGGGGAAATCCAGAAAGGCCAGAGGAGCCCCCGTCAAAAACGCCACGCCGGCCAGCAGCGCCAGAAAAATCACGATTCCTATTATAAACATCGCAAGAACCTCCTTATAAGATTTGCTCTATTATCGCGAAATATCGCAGAAATTGCCATACTCCCAAGGGAGAATTTTCAGAGTAATTTTAAATAATGGTTTGTACGATGACGGCAAAATTGAAAGAACCGCCGGATTTTCCGGCGGTTCGTCTGTTTGTTTACTGATATTTCGGTCTCGCGTGGTAATGCGTGTGCAGCAGCTCGTGAGCCTTGTGGCTGTTGGGCTCGCCGAGGAACTCCTTATAGAGCAGCTTAAGCTCTTCGTTATCATGCGACTTTCTCTTGGGCTTGCCGCAGTCTTCTGCGTATGTGGCCTTCGCGCGCAGCACATACGGGTTGATGTTGAGCTTATCCTGCGCGGAGACGATCGGCTGTCCGCCGCCCGTCACGCAGCCGCCGGGGCAGCCCATGACTTCGATGAAGTGATATTCCTTTTCGCCGTTGCGCACGGCTTCGAGCAGCTTCTTCGCGTTGCCGGTGCCGCTCGCGACCGCGACCTTGATATCAAGGCCGCCTACGCTGACCGTGGCTTCCTTGA
Source organism: Bacillota bacterium (assembly GCA_023461435.1). Taxonomy (GTDB): domain Bacteria; phylum Bacillota; class Clostridia; order Christensenellales; family SZUA-584; genus SZUA-584. The sequence goes on along the minus strand of JAEYLC010000029.1, from coordinate 1,373 downwards.
CGCCATCGATGCCGCGTACGCATTCATAATCGATGTCTTTCAGGTCTTGACCCGAGAGGATATCAGCCACTGTGCGGAGCGCCGCTTCCATCACGCCGCCTGTGGCGCCGAATATCACCGCCGCGCCTGTCGATTCGCCGAGCACACGGTCGAAATCGCTGTCGGGGAGATTCGCAAAGTCGATGTTGGCCTGCTTGATCATGCGGGCCAGCTCGCGCGTCGTCAGCACGGCGTCCACGTCCCTAAGGCCGTTCACCGCCATCTCCTCGCGCTCCTTCTCAAACTTCTTCGCGGTGCACGGCATGATGGAGACCACGTAGATGTCCTTCGGGTCGATGCCCATCTTCTGCGCGTAATAGCTCTTGATGACCGCGCCGCCCATCTGATGGGGCGATTTGCAGGTGGAAAGGTTGTCGAGGAAATCCGGAAAGAAATGCTCGCAGTATTTGATCCAGCCCGGGCTGCACGATGTGATCATCGGCAGCTTGCCGCCGTTCTTGATGCGGCCCAAAAGCTCGGTGCCTTCCTCCATGATGGTCAGGTCCGCGCTGAAATCGACGTCGAAAATCTTATCGAAGCCGATGCGGCGCAACGCCGTGGCCATCTTGCCGGTCACGCTGGTGCCCACCGGAATGCCGAACTCTTCGCCGAGGCCGAAACGCACGGCCGGAGCCGTCTGCACAACCACGTGCTTTTTAGAATCGTTGATCGCGTCCCATACGTTTTGAATTTCGCTCTTTTCGGTCAGCGCGCCCACCGGGCAGGCCGTGATGCACTGTCCGCAGTTCACGCACGGCACATCCTTTAAGGATTTGCCGAACACCGGCTCCACGATGGTGCGGAAGCCGCGTTCCGTGGCGCCCACCGCGCCGATTTTCTGCACGTTGTTGCAAACCGCGACGCAGCGGCGGCACAGTATGCACTTGTTGGGGTCTCTGACGACCGAGGGGGAACCCGTATCGAGCGGGCGGTCGAAGCTCTGGCCTTCATACGGCACGTCTTCGACGTTGAGCTCTTCGCAAAGCTTCTGCAGCTCGCAGCTGCGGTTTCTCACGCAACTCAGGCAGCGCTTGTCGTGGTTGGAGAGTATCAGCTCTAAGTTCACGCGGCGCGCTTCCTGCACGGCCTTGGATTTCGTGGAAATCACCATGCCGTTGGCAGAGGGCAGCACGCAGGCCGCCTGAAGGCCGCGGCCTCCTTCGATCATTTCGACGAGGCACATACGGCAGGCGCCGATGGCGTTGACGCCTTTCAAATAGCAAAGCGTCGGTATTTTAATGCTGGCAGCCCTGGCCGCTTCGAGAACCGAAGTGTTATCAGGAACTTCCACTTTGACTCCATCTATCGTTAAAGATATCATAACCTGTCTGCTC
>JAEYLC010000028.1 GCA_023461435.1 Bacillota bacterium | reverse complement strand
CCCCTTCCTTCAGCTCACACATCACTGTGCGCACCTTGGGGTTTGCTATGCGGTTGGCTATGAGTACCCCCGCTGCGGACTTCCACCGCTTAAGACTGGTGCCATGCTCGGCACACAACAAAAAAAGCCAGCTCTGCGCTGACTTCTTTGCATTCTAAAAAGAGCCTCGCGGCTCTTTTCTTTGCTTTATTCGAGTATGAACGGCGTCTCCTGATAGACGTAATAGTTGAGCCAGTTGGCAAACAGCAGATGCGCGTGGCTGCGCCAGGTCACCGCCGGCTGCTGTGCGGGGTCGTCATCCGGGAAATAGTTCTTCGGCAGCGCGATATCAAGCCCCTTCTTGATGTCTCGGTTGTATTCGCGCGATAACGCGAGCCTGTCATACTCGGGATGCCCCATCACAAACACCTGCTGGCCATTCATCGCAGACACGATATAGATACCCGACTCCTTGGACTCGGATAGTATCTGCAGCCTCTTGTCCTTCACAATGTCCTTGTGCCTCACCTCTGTGTAACGCGAATGCGGCACGTAAAACGTATCGTCAAAGCCGCGCAGCAGCTTCATTCTGATCTGGGTTTTGTCCGCCGTGTGCAAAAACACGCCGAACTTCTTTTCGGACAGCGCATATTTGGGGATATTGTAGTGGTAGTAAAGCCCCGCCTGCGCGCCCCAGCAGATATGCAGCGTGGAGAACACGTTGGTCTTGCTCCATTCCATGATCTCGGTCAGCTCCTGCCAGTAGTTGACCTCTTCAAACTCAAGCTTCTCGACCGGCGCGCCCGTGATGATGAGCCCGTCGAATTTATGGTCGCGTATCTCGTCAAACGTTTTGTAAAACGTATCAAGATGCTCCTGCGATGTGGTTTTCGAGCTGTGCGTCACGGTTTTGAGCAGCACAGGATCCACCTGCAACGGCGTGTTGCCGATAAGGCGCAGCAGCTGCGCTTCCGCGAGAATCTTGTCCGGCATGATGTTGAGTATCGCGATTTTAAGCGGCCGGATGTCCTGATGCATCGCGCGCTCATCCGTCATCACAAATATGTTTTCTTTGCTCAGCACCTCATACGCCGGCAGATTTTCGGGTATTTTTATCGGCATCTTAAACTCCTTTCACTGCGTCTTGCAGCCGTTGATCAGGTCCTCGAGCATGACCGAATCGACAACGGCGTTGATCCTGCGGGACACTTCATCCCACACGTTTTTTTGAATGCATCTCCTAAGGCCCGTCACGTCACCTGCCCGCACATCCTCATCCACAATAGACAGGTCGCCTTCAAGCACATACAGCACCTCACCCACGCTGATATCGCAGGCAGGCCTGGCCAGCACATAACCGCCGCCTGCCCCTTTCATGCTCCGCACAAGTCCGGCCCGCCGAATCGCGCCAAACATGCTCTCGAGGTATCCGTCGGACAGATGCTGCCTTTTGGCAATACTCATCAGTGCCACCGGCTGCCCGTCGGAGTTCATCGCGAGATCGGCCATGGCCCGAAGGCCGTAACGGCCCTTAGTCGAAAGCTTCATTCAGCCTTTTCCTGACTTTCCTTATAATTATCAATGGCCTTCTTGATGGCCTCCTCGGCAAGTACCGAACAGTGAATCTTCGCGGGCGGCAGGCCGTCAAGCGCATCCACCACGGTTGCGTTCTTAAAGTTCAGCGCTTCGTCGATCGTCATACCCTTGATGAGGTCCGTGGTCACGCTGCTCGACGCGATCGCCGCACAGCAGCCAAACGTTTTGAACGACGCGTCTTTGATCACGTCATCCTCTATCTTTAAATACATCCGCATGATATCGCCGCAGCGGGCATTGCCCACCTCACCCACGGCATTCGCACCCTCGAGCTCGCCCACGTTATGCGGATTCGCAAAATGGTCCATCACTTTTTCACTGTACATCGTTTCATCCTTTCTGGCAAAGCGGCGACATCTCACGAAGTTCCTCAACCACGCGTTTGAGCGCCTCTACCGTTTCGTCAATATCTTCCCGCGTTGTGGCCTTGCCGAGTGTGAGCCGGCAGGAGCCGTGTGCGGTTTCATGCTTTAGTCCGATCGCGAGCAGCACATGCGAGGGATCGAGAGAGGCCGATGAGCACGCAGACCCCGTGGATGCCGCGATACCGAGCGCGCTGAGACGCATGATCAGCGACTCGCCCTCAATGTAATCGAAGCTGAAATTCGCGCTGCCGGGCAGCCTTTTTTCCCTGTGGCCGTTGAGCCGTGTGTCGGAAATCTCGCTTAAAACCCGTTCAATCAGGTAATCTCGCAGACCGGTGAGCCTTTGGGCTTCCTGTTCGCGTTCCGCCGCCGCGAGCCGCAGCGCCTGCGCCATGCCAACCGCGCCCCCGACATTTTCGGTGCCCGCGCGTTTGCCCCTTTCCTGAGACCCGCCCGTGAGCACGGAGCTTACGCGCGTACCCTTGCGCAGATACAATCCGCCGACGCCCGCGGGTCCATAGAACTTGTGCGCCGAGAAGGACATCATATCCACGTCCTTCAAATTCTCCATCGATATATCGAGCATACCCACAGCCTGCACCGCGTCGGTATGAAAATACGCTTTGGAATTCTCTTTGACGATCCGCCCGATCTGCGCGATGGGCTGAACCGTTCCGATCTCGTTGTTGGCTGTCATAATGCTGACGAGTATCGTATCCTCGCGCAGCGCCTTTTTTAAAGCGTCCAGATTGACAATGCCTTCCGAATCGACCGGAAGATACGTGATCTCACAGCCTTCCTTTTCGAGCGCCTCGCACGTTTTCATGACGGCGGGATGCTCAATTTGGGACGTGATGATATGCCGTCCCTTATTTTTGTTTGCCAGCACCGTGCCGCGAATCGCAAGATTGTCCGATTCGGTTCCGCCCGATGTGAAGATGATCTCTTCCGGCTTCGCCCCAAAAACCTCGGCGATTTGCTTACGGGACGCCTCCAACGCGCGCCGCGTTTCCATCCCATAGGTATGCAGGCTGGACGGGTTGCCGTAAATACCGCCCAGGTATGGCATCATCGCATCCAGCGCCTCGGGCCGCAAATATGTTGTCGCAGCGTGATCGAGGTAAATCCGCTTGTTCATTATATCATACACCTCCCATGCCCCTCAAAAAATCTTGTGTATTAATCATTATAAATCCTATTGTTTTTATAATGTTTCAATGCTAATATCAATATACATAGACAAAAGGTATTTGTCAATAGGGTGAGGGACAATCCTAAAAGCAAAACGCATCAAATGAAAAACTTGTAATGGCAAGCACAGAGACGATATAATAAACCAAAGAACAGGAGACCGCATGAAGATTTCCAAGAACGGACAATACGCGCTGCTGAGCGTTGCCGACCTTGCGATACATTCCGCAGACGGCCACGAAAGCCTTGCCCATATTGCCGAAAGGCAGCATATCGAGCCTAGGTATCTCGGGCAGATCTTTTTTGCGCTGAAAAACGCGGGACTCGTGAAGAGCGTGCGCGGCAAAACCGGCGGCTATTATTTGAGCCGTCCCGCGGAGGAGCTCACCGCCGGAGAGGTGGTGCGCGCCGTAGAGGGCGACCTTGCGCCGACGCAATGCTGCCTTGACGAGGGGGACTCCAAAAACTGCAAGACATATAAGGGCTGCATCACGCGCGTGCTCTGGCAGCAGATTGCGCACGAAATCAACGATACGCTCGACCGCATCACGATCGCGGATATCATTACCGCCTATCAAGAGGGAGCTTACGACGATGACGCTCAATAAATGGCTCGAAGACAATACCGTCGCGGATCAACTGACCGCGCTTAATAAAGACAGCCTCTGCAATAACGATCTGCTTGGTTTTGCCACGCGCACCGAGGTGATCGACATTTTGAAGAGCCTGCGCTCTTTGATATTGCCCGGCATATTCGAGCCGCTCAACAGAAAGCGGCTGCACGCCATGATGGCGGCGCAGCTCTCCACCACCGCGATGCAGCTTTGCGAGCTGATACACGGCGTATTGAAGCGCACATGCGAAGATGAAAGCGATGTCGACTGCCTTGGACGCGCGGAGACTCTCACCATCCGCATACTCGAAGGGCTGCCGGCCGTCCGCGACCTGCTCGGCGACGATATTGAGGCCGCGTTCGAGGGCGATCCCGCCGCAAAATCCGCCGAGGAGATCATGCTGAGCTATCCGTCGCTCGAAGCCATGAGCATATTCCGCATTGCGCACCACATCTACACCTGCGGCGTGCCCATCATGCCGCGCATCATGACCGAGTACGCGCACCGCAACACGGGCATCGACATCCATCCGGGCGCACAAATCGGCCGCAAGTTCTTCATTGACCACGGCACCGGCGTGGTGATCGGCGAAACATGCACCATAGGCCGCAATGTGAAGCTGTATCAGGGTGTGACGCTCGGCGCGAAGAGCTTCCCGCTCGACGAGAACGGCAACCCGATCAAGGGCATCAAGCGCCATCCCGATATCGAGGACAACGTGATCATCTACGCGGGGGCGACAATCCTGGGCGGCGACACGCGCATCGGGCACGATTCGGTGATCGGCGGCAACGTGTGGCTCACGCATTCCGTCCCGCCGTATTCCACGGTGTTCAACGCGCAGCCCTCCCCTGTGATCAAGCCGATAGAGGGGTAGCTGCGTTGCCTGCTTAATCAATACTCAGCAGCAAAGCTGACATCATCTTTTTGATAATGCTATTATGTCATATCTACTAGATTTTAAGTTCTTGACCTAATGGATCAGATATCAGGGAGGATACAATTGAAAAATATTATCATGCTTCTTTTATCGCTGGCAATATTGGCCTCCGCTACCGCCTGCGCCGCGCCCGCCGCCGAAAGCACAGTGAGTGAAAAGGTCACACAGCCGGAAGCAGCTATGCCCTCGCCAGTTGTGGAACTTATGCCAGAACCCACGCCAACATCAACTCTGCCTCCAGAGGAAATCGAACGGCAGAAAGTAATGGACGAGGTACAAAATCTTTATAGATATTATCAGGATTACAATGACTATTACGCATTTTTCCGCATCAAAGAGATTTATGCAGAAAACAACCTGCCAAATGATGCATTAATTGAGGAGATTGATACTTTTTACAGTGATTTTCGTCGGGAGGATTTAAACGCTTTTATCAACGATTTTGCTTATTTTTCAGCGCTAATAAACGGAAGATCTGAAGAAATATCTAAAGATGATTACGAGTGGTTCATATTGTATTCTTTAACTGATTTTGCACGTACGGATCGGTTATTTCTATGCTTCTTCGATAATCAGGAGCAAAGAGACAGAATTGAAGCGGGTGTTAAAATTGTGGACAAATTTATTGAAGACCCCAACGACGAGAACACAGAGGCTTTTGAAGAATTGATTCTTTCGGATGATCTGACTGATGAAGAAAGAATCTATCTTATGAAATGGGAAAGTGGAAGATCCCATATAAGCAAGGAAGGAAGAATATATGATTATGAATCATATACTAAAAATGCTGTTTTTGATAAAAAAAACAACCTCACTTATTCCCAATACCAAGCAATAATTCAAGATAATTTATTTGAAAGAAACAACACGCCGAACTCCGAGGATAAAATGACAAGCACTCAAATAGCAGAAATAATTAAATTTTGAGAAACCCAAAGAATTTACATAGAAATCATAATTTTATTCCAGTTCATTCTTTAGTCTGCACGCTCAAAATAACAGATGAGGTCTTATCGATAGCTTGAGTCCCTTTTCATAAGGGTCCTCTCGAAAAAATCTGCAAATAAAAACAGCCCCCTGTCCGGAAGGCTGTCTGCTGCATTATTACTCGCCAAACTCTTTTTTCACCGCGGCCAGCGCCGAAGCGATCGTCTTGTCCATATCGTAATAGCGGTACTCCGCAAGGCGGCCGCCGAAAATCACGTTGTTTTGCTGCCGCGCGAGTTCCATGTACTTATCGCGCAAGGCCTCATTCTTCTCGTCGTTGACGGGATAATACGGCTCATCGCCCTTGCGCCACTCCTGCGGGTATTCCCACGTCACATGCGTCACGCTCTGCGTGCCGAACTCAAAATGCTTGTGCTCGATGGTGCGCGTATACGGCGTCTCGCCGTCTGTGTAATTCATCACGGCCACGCCCTGATAATTGTCCGTTTCAAACCTCTTGGTGTCAAACCTGAGGCCGCGGTAATCAAGGCTGCCGTCACAGCAATCGAAAAACGCGTCCAGCTGGCCCGTGTAAACGATGCGGTCAGCCATCGCCGAAAGCTTCTCGCGATCCTTATGGAAATCCACGCCAAGCTCCACCTTCACGCCGTCAAGCAGCTTCTCAACAATGGGCGTATAACCGCCGATCGGGATGCCTTGGTATGGGTCGCTGAAGTAGTTGTTGTCAAACGTATAGCGTACAGGCAGCCGTTTGATGATGAACGGCGGCAGCTCCTGGCAGCTGCGCCCCCACTGCTTTTCGGTGTAGCCCTTGATGAGCTTTTCAAATATGTCTCGCCCCACAAGCGATATCGCCTGCTCCTCGAGGTTCTTAGGCTCCCCCGCAATCTCGCCGCGCTGCTGTTCAATTTTTTCTCTGGCCTGCTGCGGCGTGGTCACGCCCCACATTTTGCTGAATGTGTTCATGTTGAAAGGCATGTTGTAAAGCTCGCCGCAGTCATTCGCGACGGGCGAATTGATGTAATGGTTGAACTCGGCAAACTGCCGTATATAATCCCAGACTTGCTTGTTGCTTGTGTGAAAGATGTGCGCGCCGTAGGTATGAATGTTGATGCTGTCGCGCCGCTCGGTATAGATATTGCCGCCGATATGGCCGCGTTTCTCGATGACGAGGCAGCTTTTGCGCCTCAGCTTGGCTTCATGCGCAAACACCGCGCCAAAAAGACCGCTTCCCACGATCAGATAGTCGTACTTCATTCATTGTCCTTTCGAATTGCCGCTGTGGTTATATGCATGGCTGAATTATCGCAGCGAATAAGATTATAACGCGCCGCTTATGAAAAGGCAAATCAGCGGACCGCTACAAAGACAGCTCCCGCAGCGTTTGCGCCACCGCCATAAGGTTCTGTGGCGGCGTGTCCCGCGGCACCTCGCAGCCCGCCGCGCTGATGTAACGGCTGCCGCCGATCTTCACGCAGTCCCGCACAGCCTGCGACACCGACTGCGGCGTGCCCTGAAGCAGCACGGACACGGGGTTGTAGTTGCCGCTCAAAGCGCATTTATCGCCGTAAAGCGCCGCGGCTTTATCCAGCGGCACCATCCAGTCAAGATCGATAATATCACAGTATCTGGCCGGGAGATATTCCAAAAACGGCGTGATATCTCCGCAGATATGCAGCTTCGTTTTCACACCCAAGCCCTGAATCGCGCTTAAGAGCTTTTCCTGATACGGCAGCGCATACTGCTGATAATACTTGGGCCCCGCTACCGACGCGACCGCGTCTCCGACGCCGATGATGTCCGCGCCCGCATCCACCTGCGCCTTCGCGTAAACGATGGCCTGCTCAAGGCAGATATCCATGAGGTCCGTCACAAATTCTTCGTTGCAGACGAGGTCCATAAGGAATTCGTTGACGCCGCGCAGGTCCGCCGCCTCGGCCATACAGCCTTCCACCCACCCGATCACGGGCAGCTCATCACCGAGCTGCTTCTTATAGAGCTCGATGGCAAGCACCGACTGCGTCATCCTGGCGCTGTCCTCCGGCGCTGTGACCTTGAGCTTTTTAAGATCCGCTTCGTCCTTGAGCAGCTCGGTCTTCGCGTACGGCACATCGTTCTCAGGGAACACGATATCCGCGCCGAACGCCGACGCTTCGCGCATCGGGTCAGACATCACGGTCACACAATCGAGCCCGTATTTTTCGGCGGTAAGTATGTTGCCCCGGCAAAGCTCACGGTGATCCTTGCAGTGCTTGGAATATGGAATGCCCGCCTCTCGCGCGGCATACTGCATGATGATGTTGAAATTGGGGATGCGGCCCGGCTTTTTCCCCTCCAGCAATGAAAATACGCGCGTCTTTGCGTTCATGATGATACCCTCCAATGATGAAGTGGGGTGAACTGACTTTATTATCTCATAACGCCGCGCCTCTTTCAAGCAGGCGCACATCCTGCTGCCATATATCTCCTTACAGCTTTCCACTTGCCATATGACCCGAATGCCTGTATGGTATTGGGCAAGCCTCTCAATTCCGGAATAAAGGAGACTTCGCAATGGTAAAGAGAATCGACCGCTTGGACGATATACCGGCAGAGCTTAAGGGCACACCCGTGGAGGAGCTGATACTCTACCAGAACTTTGGCGTACCGCACAAGGCGTATACGTCCGCACAGCTGCTGATCGGCATGTGCATGGACAACCGCAAACAGCTCAGGATTCCCGAAAATTTCGCGTATATCATCCGCACGGGCGGCGCGAATTTACGCTACAGTGAGTTCAAGGTGTCGTACGCGATCGCCGTCGGCGGCGTCAGTCATATCGTGCTGATCGCGCACGACCGCTGCGGCATGGTGAACCTCGCGAGCAAGATGCAGCCTTTTATTGAGGGGTTGTCGCGCCTGGAGAACTGGACGGCGGAACGCGCGCGAGACCACTTTTTGAACTACGCGCCCATCTACGAGATCGAAAACGAAACGGAATTCGTGCTGACCGAAAGCAGGCGTCTCTCCGAAAAATACAAAGGCGTCGCGGTGGTGCCGCTTTACTACACGCTCGATGACAGCAGGCTCAGCTTGATTGAAGAATAAAATTTCATTATTGGCGTTTATTTCCTGAGTATGTGTCTTATATATAAGTATGGTTGATATTTCCGCAGCGTCAGCCGCAATATAAGACAATCAAAATCAGGAGAGTGCCATGAAAAATGTCATCCGGTTTCTTATTATCAGCCTTACCCCGATTGCGATTCTTATTGCGTATACCGCTTTGCATTCATACGTACATGATTACGCCAGCCGATATTATGACATGCTGCCGCTAATCGCCACAGTCATCGCAGGTTATGCCTTTGCTGGCGCGGCGATTTTGCTGATCTGCAAAAAGGTACTAAAAGAACCGGGCGAGACAAGGATACCTTTTGAATTCCCCGTCGGCATTGTGCTTATGATATTCCCGATCCTCTACTTTTTTATTCCTGTTCCTTTGCCGCACTTTTTCGATCTAATCTTTAGTAGCGGATTACCAATTATCGGTCTATTCTTGGGCGTTTACATCGGTCTCCTTATCATCCTGCTGCGTCGGCGCTCTAAAGTCATCAACCAGCGAAAAGAGGCGCAAGACCTCTGGCATCCGGTGTAATCCGGTAAACTCCGCACCGTGCATTTCGTCACCTTGACAAAGCCGCCTGCATAATATAGAATAATTGGTATCTCTTTGCACTGCAGACATTCAAACAAAATTGAATGGGCGTTCAACAGTACAAACTGAGCAGGCGATGAACCGTTTGGTTCGTGGGGCCGGGCCGCGATTCTGCGGCAGCAGATGACGTCTACCGCGTATCTGTGGGACAGTGTATGTTATCCACGGGTGCGCTTTTTATTACCCCGCTAACATACAATGTTGATAAAGTGCCATAGAGCTATCTTGCCTTAGGGAGGGTACTTTTATGGAACATCAGAAAAGAACCGGTATTGCGCTCGCAATGCACGTATCGATCGTGACGATCATCGGGAACGTCATCTTAAGCGCGTTTAAGCTGTTCGCGGGTATTGTCGCAAACTCGGGGGCCATGATCTCCGATGCGGTGGAATCAACCGCGGACGTGCTCAGTACGCTCGTTGTGATGGCGGGAATGAAGCTTTCGGGCAAAGCCAGCGACAAAAACCACCCATACGGGCACGAGCGCATGGAATGTGTCGCCGCGATACTGCTGTCTGTCATGCTCGCGATCGTGGGCGTCGGCATTGGCTATGGCGGCGTGATGAAAATTATTGAAGGCATTAACGGCAACCTTCAGATGCCGGGTGCGCTCGCGCTGATTGCGGCCATCGTTACAATTGTCACGAAAGAAGCCATGTATTGGTACACACGCGCCGCTGCAAAAAAAGTTAATTCGGGCGCGCTGATGGCGAACGCCTGGCATCACCGGTCGGACGCGCTGTCGTCGGTCGGCAGCTTCGCCGGCATACTCGGCGCGCGGCTCGGTCTGCCGATACTCGACCCGATTGCGAGCGTCGTGATTTGCTTTTTCATCATGAAAACGGCATACAGCATCTTCAGGGATGCAATACGCAAGATGACGGATGAAGCCTGCGACGATGTTGTGGTGGACGAGATCAGGCGCGTGAGCCTGTCTCTGGACGGCGTACTCGGCATCGACCAGATCCAGACGCGGCTGTTCGGGAACCGCATCTATGTGGACATCGAGATCTGCGCGGACGGGTCCGCGCCGCTAAAGCAGTCGCATGGCATCGCGCAAAAGGTCCACGACGCGATCGAAACGGCGTTCCCTGCCGTTAAGCACTGTATGGTACATGTGAATCCTATGGAGGACACGGACGCGCCGCAAATCGAATAAGCAGAGAAACAACAAACCCCGCCAAAGCGTGTGCCTGACGGGGTTCTTTTTTCTCAAATTTATTTGACGGTAAACGGGCCATAGGCTGTGATGCCGTTGCCTTCCGGGTCGGTAAACATCTTGACGATCCGGTAATTGCCGGGCGCGAGCGTCCCATAATAGTCTTTGATTTTCAGCTCGTCCTCGTTGGTTTGCCCGGGCGATATCACATAAGCGATCTCGATCCACATCAGGTCGTCTATGGGCTTAACCTCTTCCCAGCTGCCGCTGCTTTCGGCTTCCAGGGTCCACATGGCGCCGTATGTATAGTCTTTGTCGGACGCGTTTGTGATCGTGAGCGTAACGGATTCGGCATCGCTTTGAACCGTCTGCTCTTTCACCGCCATCTGTATATCGCCGCTGCTCTGTGTCTGCTTGGCAGGCGGCTCCGTTTCGCCTGACGGCGAATTATCAAGGTGCGGCGGCTGGCAGGCCGCTGCCGCCAGCATCAGCGCGAGCGCGAGCAGCAAAAGTAACGCTTTTTTCATTTTCCCACCTCCTTCAGTCATTTAGACGAAAAGAAATGCGATTTGTTCCGAGGGAGCTCCTGATTCCATTCTTTACATAAAGCGTTCGAACCGCTCCGAGCCCGCCTTGCAGATCGGGCACACGCGCGGCGGATTGGTGTTCGCGCAAAGATATCCGCAGACGCTGCACCGGTAAACGGGGTATTTCAATGACGCAGGGCTCCGGGTTACTTCCGTTTCGGCGTTCGCGCGGCGCTCTTCGAGCGAGGGACGGCGCTCGGGCACCTGTTTAGATTTTGCTTTGTCCGTCACATAGAGCGCACAGAAACATGCGCCGTAATCGGCAAGGTCATCGTCGCGATATACGCACGGGCAGACGATATCCATGTTGTCCTGTGTCTCGCCCGTAAACAGACGGCACGGGCAGCTCTCGATGCCGTAGCGGTCCTCATTGGCGAGCAGCCCCGCGGCCAGATCGGCCACGAATTCCTCGTCGGGATTCAGCGTGTAGCCTCCCGCCGCCGCGTCTTTCTTAAGCTTCTCGATCCTCTTTTGCAGACGCTCGTCCATGGCTACTCCCCGATCAGCGCAATCAGCGCGTCCTCGTCGTAGCCGACGATGCAGTCCCTGTCGTTGATCACAATGGTGGGAAAAGACCCGGCCCGGTTGAACTTGAGCTGCTGCTGACGGACGGCGTCCGTTTCAAAGCCTTCGAGCCTATCCACGTCGATATAGGCATAACGGATGCCGCGGTCGTTGAAAAACGCCTTGGTTTTCTTGCACCATCCGCAGGTGCTCAGTGCGTATATTTTGATATCGCCGATATCGCGTCCGTTAACTTGTGTAAATTCTGCCATTAACGTCCCGTTCCTTTCAATGAGATACATTCATATTACATGAAACAGTCTGCACCCGCAAGCTGACGGAGCAATTTAGTTTGATGCTCAGCCGATTCCGAATTTCCTCGGGCATACCGCGCGGCAAGCATTACAGTCTGCACTGCATTTTTTACCCAATATGGGAGATGATAATTGTTACCTGAAATATAATGGTGGGTACTATGTTCCGCAGAATCGTGAAAGCATGGCAGTTCCGGCGGCACTGCAAAAGCAAGCAAAACAGCGCGCAAACCGGCGAAGAGCTGAAACCGGCTGAAACCCCGGCGTCAAATCAGCTGTGCAAAAACATCGAATATATTCAAAACGCGCTCGGGAACAGCGGCGATGTGAAGATCCATACGTTTTCGTTTGGAGAGAACAACAGTCTGCAGGGGGCGCTTGTGTTCATCGACGGCCTTGTGGACTTAAAGCTCATCTCACAGAGCATACTGATGCCGCTGCTCGCGTACCGTTTTTCTGAAAACGGCGGCCGCCCCGAAAACCTGGAAGAGCTCTCGCGCGCGGTGCTATGCTCGGGCGACGTCACCTCATACGCGGGCATCGACGCGCTGATTTCCGGCTGTCTTTCGGGAGATACGATGCTGCTGGCCGACGGGCTCAGCGGCGGCCTCGTCATCAGCTCACGGGGTTACGACAAACGCGGCGTTACCGAGCCGCAAAGCGAGACGGTGGTGCGCGGCCCGCGCGAGGGCTTCACCGAGAATTTCCGCACGAATACCTCGCTGCTGCGCCGCCGCATCAAAAGCCCCGACCTTCGGCTCGATCATATGAAAATCGGCCGGAAATCAAAAACCGATGTCTGCGTGGCCTATATCGAGGGCGTTGCCGACCCTAAAATCGTGGATACCGTTAAGAACCGCCTTAAAGCCATCGTGATCGATTCGGTGGTGGATTCCGGTTACCTCGAACAGTACATCGAAGATTCGCCGTATTCCATCTTCCCCACCGTGGGCTACAGCGAAAAGCCGGACGTGGTCGCGGGGCGCGTGCTCGAAGGCCATGTCGCGGTCATCTCGGACGGCAGCCCGTTTGTACTGACCGCGCCGATGCTCTTCATCGAAAGCTTCCAGACCAGCGAGGATTATTATATCCGCACAATTTACGCGAGCATCGTGCGGCTATTGCGCTTTCTCGCCTTCACCATCACGGTTTTTGGCCCCGCTTTGTATATCGCGCTGACCACGTTTCATCAGGAACTGATCCCGACCACTTTGCTCTATACGTTTGCTGACGCGCGCGAGGGCACGCCATTCCCCGCTTTTTTTGAGGCGTTGGTGCTGGTGCTGGCTTTCGAACTGCTGCGTGAAGCGGGCGTACGCCTGCCGCGCCCCATCGGGCAGGCCATCAGCATCGTGGGCGCGCTGATTATGGGCGATGCCGCCGTATCGGCAGGCATTGTGGGCGCCCCCATGGTCATCACGGTCGCTGTCACCGCGGTGTCGGGCTTTGTGGTGCCGCGCCAAAGCGACGCCGCATCGATACTGCGGCTCATCGCGATGATCTTCGCATCGATACTCGGCGGCTACGGCATCGCCATGGTATATCTTTTCATACTGCTGCATCTGGCCCGGCTGCAGTCTTTTGGCATTCCTTATTTTGAAACGGTGAAGCCAAACCGGGACTTACAGGACAGCTACATACGTCTGCCGCTTTGGAAGATGCTGAAAAGGCCGCTGCATATCTCCCGCGGCGATGTGACGCGCCGCGAAGGCATAAGCCCGACGGATAATAAGCCAGGAGGCCGCAAATGAGAAGAAGACGCGCCATCTCGCTGCTGATCCTTTGCTTATACATACTCGCGCTGACGGGCTGCTGGGACGCGCGCGAGCTCGATACGCTCTCCATTGTGGCGGGCGTCGGCATAGACGCATCCAGCCAGCCGGGAGAATATGATTTTACCATGCTTGTGGGAAAAGCGCAGAAATCAAAGAGCAGCGGAGAAAGCAATTCGCAAGGCACGCCTTATCTGCTGATCACATCAACCAGCAAATCCATGCTGCTCGCCTTCGAAGAGATCCGCTTTAAAAGCAGCCGCGAGCTGTTTCTCCATCCGAATCAGGTCATCATCTTCGGGAAGGATCTGGCATACCAGGGTCTTGGTCCCGTACTCGATATGTTCATACGTGATCACGAATCACGGCTGGAGGTATGGGCGTTCGTCGCAGACGGCAGAGCGGGCGATATACTCGCCACCGACACAAAACAGGAACCGATCCCTGCTGCCGCCATCGAACGCATGACACAGAACGCATCGGGCATCTCCAAGTATTTCGGTACAAAAATGATCGAACTGTTTTCACGTCTGGCCGATAAGGGAACCTCCGCGATTCTCCCAATTATCACAAGGACCGAGGAGAAAGACAGCTTAAGCCTCGCGCTGTCGGGCAGCGCGATCTTCAACAACGACAAGATGGTCGGAACGCTGAACTGGAATGAAACCCAAGGATACGTATACGCGATGGGCGATGTGGAGGACGGGATTCTAGAGGTGCCCATGCAGGACGGAACGGCTGTTTTGGAAGTATCGACACTGTCTTCCAAGGCCTCGCCGATACTCAAGGACGGCAAAGTCACCGTTAAGCTGGTCGTGGACACACGGCTCACGGTGGGTGAATTGCAGGGCTTCCAGAATCAAAAGATGGACATGCTCATGACGCAGATTGAGAAAGCCGCCGCCGCAAAAATCATCCAAGAAATCGTTGATACGTTTTTAAAGACACAGTCGCTCAAGGCGGACATATACGGCTACGGCATTTCGATATATAAAGAATACCCGAAGGAGTGGGAAAAGATGAAAGACAACTGGGATAATATCTATTCAGGTATCGAGCTTAACGTGACCGTTAAAACACAGCTGTCCAATACCGGCCTGATCGCGGATTCACTTGAAATGCGGGGCACAAAGTGATGAAACTCGAAACGGACCAGATATCCCCCCTGCAGTTCATGTTTTCCATCGCGTGCTTCATACAGTCGTCATCGCTGCTGTCCTCTTTCTTTTTGCCTGTCACGCTGCAGGAATCGTGGCTATGCGTGGTCATAGGGCTGGTAATCGGCATTCCCTTGTTCCTTATTTACAACGGCCTGATGAAGGCTTATCCGGATAAAAACATCATACAGATCAACGAGCTGGTATACGGTCGCGCAGGCGGCGTTGTCGTCTCGCTGATCATGCTATGGTACTTTTTCAGCGTCACCACGTATAATCTGCGTGATATCGGATACCTCGTGAAGCAGACGATCATGGTGGATACGCCTGTTCTTGTCATCATGGTGCTATGCCTTCTTGTCTGCGCTTACGGCATATACTATGGCCTGCGTGTCATCACGCGTTACGCGATGGCATTTTCGATGCTGGCCTCTGTTATTCTCATTGTGGGAACACTGCTCACACTCAATCAATGGGAGTTTGACAACTTTCTTCCGATGTTCTCCCAGCCTCCGCTGCATTATGTTCAAAGCACGAATCAGGTGCTGACGATTCCGTTTGGCGAAATCGTCATTTATCTGATGATCGCCCCGCAGGTCAAACGCGGAAAAAAGGGCATGCTGCGCTATCTCGTTGGCGGCCTGCTGATCGGCGCGGTCACCGTGCTCGTCGTGGTGGCGCGCGATATCGCCGTGCTGGGCAACACCATATCCCTTTTTACGCTGCCGTCCTTTGAAACGCTGCGCATGGTCACGCTGACACAGGCGTTAAGCCGTATGGAGATTCTTTTTACCGTCGTGCTGATCGTATTGCTGTTTTTCAAGATCATGGTGCTGTATTACATCTCCGTGCTGGCGCTTGCGCACCTGTTTAAGCTGCAGTCTTACAAGCCGTTGATATTGATACTCGGGGCTTTTTTCACCGCTTATACGTATGTTATTCATACCTCCACAGTGCAGCATGCGCTGTTTTCACGCGAATACGCGCCCATACTCTGGGCATTTTTCGAATACGCGGTGCCTCTCATCACTCTGCTTACGGGACGGCTTCGCGGCCTCCCGCAAAGATCGGGGCTGCAAAGGGGAACGACATGATTTACATGATTCTTGCCTTCGGCACCATATTCTTTTTCAGTATACGCCCCATGTTCAGGCAAAAGCAAAAGCGCGATTTGATTTGGGTTGGCCTCGTATTTCTACTGACATTTGCCATATGCATGCTGGTCACGGCGGGTGTAAGGCTTCCGAGCTCATCTATGGCTCTCGCCGATCTTATGAAAGGTATCGGGCTTCATTACCCCCCTTTGCAATAAGTCGCTTGTTATTGTTGACAATTCATGTTTGCCTGTGCTAGGATGAATTCAATCTAAACGTATAAACGCGATGACGAAGACGTGGCAGGCTTAAGCCTTTTTCAGAGAGCCCCGCATTTGGTGAAAGCGGAGCAAAGGACAGCGCGCCAGTATCACTTCACGAGCGGCGGCTTTGACAACGTAAAAGCCGGACGGGAACTGCACCGTTACATGCAGAGGGCTTTATAAGGCCCTGCAAAGTTGGGCCAGTGATTGGCCAATTTGGGTGGTACCGCGGTAACCTTCGTCCCAATACGGGGCGCAGGTTTTTTTGTTTTCTCGAATAAATAAAAGGAGTGTGAATTTCATGGATGAAAAGATCATGCTGATTGCAAAGCGGCTGCAGGCACTTCGGGAGATTATGGACATCTCCGTCGCAGACATGGCGCAGGCGACGGGCTTAAGCGAAGCCGAATATCTCGAATACGAGGCGGGCAAAAACGATTTCTCATTCTCGTTTCTTTACTCGGCGGCGGGAAAGCTCGGCGTGGATATTGTCGATCTGATGACAGGCGAGACGCCGAAACTGTCCGTCTGCTCGCTTGTGAAGAAGGGCCACGGCCTCAAAATGGTGCGACGCGTGGAATACGGCTATGAGCATCTCGCTTACATTTTTAAAAACAAAAAGATGGAGCCGTTTTTAGTGACCGTGGAACCAAAGGATGTGGACCCCAGATCGCACATGAATTCACACGAGGGTCAGGAGTTTGATTATGTCGTGGAGGGGCGCATGACGCTTTATATCGACAATCAGGCGATAGAACTCTCGGAGGGCGACGCGGTTTACTTCGACGCGAAACACAAGCATGCCATGCAGGCCGAGGGCGGCGTATGCCGGTTTCTCGCCATCATAGCCAAATAAGGGGGACAGCATGAGGATATTCGAAAAATATACAAAAGCCGATTTTGCATCGTATGAAGATTTTAAACAGAATTTTAAGATCACGGTACCCGAGCGGTTCAACTTCGCTTACGATGTGCTCGATGTGCTCGCCGAGGAAAAGCCCGATAAGCGCGCGCTTGTCTGGGTGCACGAAAGCGGCGAAGAGCATATATTTACGTTTGCTGATTTGAAGCGCCTCTCCGACAAGGCCGCGAACTTTTTCCTTTCGCAGGGCATCCGCAAGGGCGATAAGGTGATGATCATACTAAAGCGCCATTACGAGTTCTGGTATACGATCATGGCGCTGCACAAGATCGGCGCGGTGACCATCCCCGCGACGCATCTGCTGACCAAAAAGGACATCGAATACCGCGTGAACGCGGCGGACGTCAAGATGATCGTTACGACGGATACGGGCGACGTGGCGGCGCATATTGAGGAAGCGCAGAATATGCCGACGCTTCAAAGCCGGGCGATACTCGGCGGGCGGGACGGCTGGCTAAACTATACGGCGGGCGTGGAAGCGGCAAGCGACAAGCTCGATACCGCGTCTTTGGAGCTGTCCGAAAACGATGATATCATGCTGCTCTATTTCACATCAGGCACGACGGGCATGCCCAAGATGGTGGCGCATTCGTACACGTACCCGCTCGGACACATCCCGACGGCAGTGTTCTGGCACAACGCGGACCCTGAGGGCATGCATTTGACCGTCTCCGAGACGGGCTGGGCAAAATCCGTCTGGGGCAAGCTGTACGGCCAGTGGCTGGCCGAAACGGCGGTGTTCGTTTACGACCACGAGAAATTCGTTCCGGCCGAGATGCTCAAGGCCATCTGCGATTACAAGGTGACGACGTTCTGCGCGCCGCCTACGATATACCGTTATTTCATAAAGGAAGACCTCACGAAATATGATTTTTCCCGCATGAAGTGGGCGTCCATCGCGGGCGAGCCGCTTAACCCCGAGGTGTATCACCAGTTCTATGAGGCGACGGGCCTCAAGCTCATGGAGATATACGGCCAGACCGAGCTGACCGTAACCGTGGGCAACTTCATATGGATGGAGCCGCGCCCCGGCTCGATGGGCAAGCCGTCGCCGCTGTTCGACGTGGATATCGTCAATGACGCGGGCGAGCCGTGCAACTGGGGCGAATCGGGCGAAATCGTGGTGCGCGTAGAGAAAGGCACCACGCCCGGTATGTTCCTCGGGTATTACAAGGATGAAGAGCTGACCAACCGCTCGTGGCACGACGGCCTGTATCACACGGGTGACGTGGCGTGGAAGGATGAGGACGGCTATTACTGGTATGTCGGGCGCACCGACGACGTGATCAAGAGCAGCGGTTACCGCATCGGGCCGTTCGAGGTGGAAAGCGCGCTGATGGAGCATCCGGCGGTGCTCGAGACGGCTATCACGGGCGTGCCGCATCCCGACCGCGGGCAGGTTGTGAAGGCGACGATCGTGCTGTCCAAGGGGTATGAGCCGAGCGATGAGCTCGCCAAGGAGCTGCAGGAGCATGTGAAGAAGGTGACCGCGCCGTATAAGTATCCGCGCGTGATCGAATTTGTGACTGAACTCCCGAAGACCATCAGCGGCAAAATCCGCCGCGTGGAGCTGCGAGAGAGAGATAAGCAAAAATAGGGAGATGGATGGGAAAACGGGAAGCGCCGCAAATCATGCGGCCCTTCTTGGTTTATTAAATTAAGCCTCCTTTATTAAAGGAGGTGGCGCGCGCAGCGCGACGGAGGGTTGCGGACGACCGCCGCAAATTGCACTCACTCCATTCAATCCTCAGTCAGCATAGCTGCCAGCTCCTTTTCAAAGGAGCCTTTTTTCGCAAGTGCCCCCATCGTCCATCAAAAAAGCCCCGAGTATCCTCTGGGCCTTAATGCAGATTCTCTTATAACTTCTCTATCGGGAAAAACAGATACAGCGTGCCGTCTTTGTCCTTCGGGCTGTAATACTCATGCACGGCGCCCGCCAGCTTATACTCGTTCTTTGGCATGTACACCTTTCGCATATACCCGAACGCCTCGCCATACGTCTCTTTCACACACTTGGTCACCGCATAACGGTACGAGGGGATCACCCACTTTGTCCACCCAGCGGGCACCGGCAGCCCGTCCGCCACCTCGCAGCCCGCGAGATACAGCCCCTGCTCGCCCCACGGAGCATACTCCCTGTTTGTGTCGCTCATCGCACCCCAGAACCCGGCGAGATGACCGCTGGTATCGAGCTTGGCCAGATTGATGATTTCGCTTAAATGCTCGCGCGCTTCTTTCCAAAGCGGCGGAATCCACTTGTCGCTATGGTTCGCTTCACCGCGACCTTCCTTGCCAAACACCGTAAACGACCGTTTTGTGACCACCTTAACCTCCATGTTCGCCTCCCTAAACCGTTTTTATACCGATTTGCCAGCCGCCAAGCTGCCGCTGCGGCTGAGAGCGTTTGGATACTTAAGTCTTAGTGTATCTGAGTGTGGACGCTGTTCGACCGGCGCCCATGAAAAGCTTTAAGCCAAATGCGGCTCTTCTTGTTGCAAAATTTCAAAACAATAGCTTAATGTTGGTAAGAATGACTAAACACACTTTATTATCATATCACAAACATGCATTGATGAAAAGATATAAAAAGGTCAGAAGTTAATAACTCCCAAATGCTCAAGCAGTATTTTAAGCCCCATCAGTATAAGTATCACGCCGCCCGCGATCTCCGCTTTTGATTTGAAACGGGCGCCGAACACGCTTCCGAGCTTTACGCCCGCGAACGATATCACAAACGTGATGACGCCGATAGTCAGGATGGCAGACACGATATCAACCTGCAAAAAAGCAAACGTGATGCCGATCGCAAGCGCATCGATGCTCGTGGCAAGCGAGAGCACCACCATGTTTTTAAAACCGAAAGAATTGCTCGTTTTGACATCACAAGACCGCGATTCACGGATCATGTTGATGCCAATGATCGACAGCAGCGCGAGCGCGATCCAGTGATCTACCGACGTGATGGCGCCCGCAAACTGTTTGCCCAGCAGGAATCCGAGCAGCGGCATCAGCGCCTGAAAACCGCCGAAGTAAAGACCGGTGATGAGCGAATTCTTCACACTGTGCTGATGCTGCGCCAATCCTTTGCAGACAGCCACGGCAAACGCGTCCATCGACAGCCCCACTGCGATGATCAGCAGCTCAAAATAATGCATGCGTATCCCTTTCAAAATGAATAAACCCACAGGCTAAGCTGTCAAGCCCATGAGTCTTATTATTCAGCCTAACGACTCCTCTACGGAAGCGTATGCGTAGATCATACACCATATTCGATGGACATGCAACCGGCTATTATAGCTGATCCTGAGACCGCTGCGGCTTGCTTTTCTTCTTCTTGGTGGTCCATTCCTTAAAGCGCTGCATGCTCGCTTCAAACTCGGCCTCACCCTCAAGCGTTCCGTGATTGCGCCTGTAAATCCAGTTCTTTAAAAGTATCCGCAGCACGCCGAATACCGGCGCGGCAATCAGCATGCCGAGCACACCAAACAGCGCGCCGAACACGATGATCGAGAACATGATCCAAAAGCCGTTAATACCCATCGAGCTGCCGAGCACGCGCGGGCCGACGATATTGCCGTCCACCACCTGCACACCGACGATGATGATGATCATATACAGCGCGTATTCGGGCGCCGTCATCAGCGAAAGCAGCAGCGCGGGTATCGCGCCAATAAACGGCCCGAATGTGGGAATCATGTTGGTCACGGCGATGATGAGGCTGATGAGCGGGCTGTATTTAAACCCGAGTATCGAGCAGACCGCAAACGTGAGCAAGCCCACGGCGATCGAGCAGATCCCTTTGCCCACAAGAAACCTGTAAAACATATCGTCCGTGATATCTACCACGAACATCAGCTTGTGGTGCGATTTGCGGAATATGTTCTGAGAAAGCACGCGCAGCTGGTTTTTGAGCTCATGCTTGAAAAGCAGCATGTATACCGAGAAGAAAAGGCCCAGCACGAAGTTGTAAAGAAACAACCCTGTATTGACGAGGAAATTGAGCACGCTGCCCGTGAGGTTTTGCAGAAACACCGTGATATCGTCCCAGAACTGCGCAATGATGGCGCTGATCGAATTGGTTTTTGCGGGGTCGATGCCCACAAATTCGTAGACGCGTGCGAGACTCGGGTTGCGGCTCCAATCGAGCAGCATCGCGTCCACCGATTTGGCGTAGTCCGGAATATCATGGGAAATGCTGCTGACGCTGTCGATGATGCCCGGCACCATCAGATAGAAAAACGCGACGATGATGCCGATCAGCACCAAAAACGCGACGGCCACACCGAGCGCGTGCGCAAGACTCTTTTTGACGGGTTTGATTTTAAGGAACAGCCGCTCAAAGAAATCGGACGGGCGGCTCAGTAAAAACGCAATCACAAAACCGATCAGCACAGGCGCAAGCAACCCCAGTATGAAACGGACGGCCACGCCTATACTCGTGTAAACGAGCCCGATATTGTCGATGATGCGCATAATCGCGTACAGCACCGCGCCCGCGATGACCACGATGATCGCAATTTTCCCATGAGTGTTTTTGATTTTCATCCTTTGCCTTCCGGAGCCAATCGCTTCTTTTGTGCGTTTGTATTATTTTACAATATCTTCGGTGGCTCGGCAACTCTTTGCCAGAATATCCTCAGCCATGATTTTTGCAAATCTTTCGGGCTCCTCGAACATCGGGCTGTGAGCCGAGTGCTCAAACGTATAGAACGCTTTTTTCGGCGCTTCAAGTTTATCCAGCAGCTTTTTTGATAAACCGATATTCACCGTATAATCGTAAAAACCGCTCATGAAATAGCATGGGATGTTAAGCCGGATATCCCGGCTCAGCAATTCGGCTGTAAAAAACGAGTGGATCAAGCCGGTCCGGCTTCTTAAAAACGCTCTGGCTCTCCAGATGTCGATCCTTTCACGCAGTGTGTAGGCTTTGCACCGAAGCACCGGAATGAAAACGCCCGTGAAGACGGACCGCATGCTGCGCATCGTCCCGATGCCGATTTTGTGCATCGTCTGATCGCGCAGCGCCGATTTGAAAAAGCGCAGCACCGCCTCATCGGATTCCAGAACGGGGAATTTAAGCAGCCTGCGCACCATGGCCATATCGCCGCGCTTTTTATATTCGTCGAGCATATACCCATATGCGATTCTTTCGGATTCGAACATCTGCGCGATCTGCGCCACGCCGATATAGGCGTGATAGAGCTCCGGCGCGATCTGCGCCGCCTGCAGGCCGATATATGAGCCCCACGAGTGCGCCATCAGGTAGATTTTCTGCTGTCCGAACCGTCCGCAGAGATATCTGGTGACGCCGATCGTATCGTCGATCAGCTGATCCACGGTGATGCTTTGCGGCTCCAGCAGGGGGCTGTACGACAGCCCCGCGCCGCGCTGCTCCCAGTAGCAGACGGTGAAATGGCTTTCGAGCCCGGTTGGGTATTTCTGCGCGAGAAAGTATTCGGGCATCCCCGGGCCGCCATGAACAAACAGCAGCACAGGGTTTAGCTCATCCTCGCTTCTTAAAAACATCGCCTGCCGCGCGCCGTTTATATCGGCAAAGCATTTTTCATCAAGACGGTATTTTGTCTTTTTCATATCGACCTCTGGCGCATAATATATCCTATAAGTAAATATTCCGCCTGAATATGCCAAATTCCTTTTGTTGAGAAAAAAAGAACACCCGGCGGATGTTCATGGCTGCGAATAACCTTATGCTGTCACGCTGGGTGTAAGCGTCTATTTCCCCCTTTTATGCCTAGGCCGCCGCTTCCGGCGTTTTCCGCTCCGTCAGCTTGTCATACTGCAGCGTGATCAGTACCATATTCACCATGAACAGCGCGAAGAAAATCCATTCGGATATAAAGAAATCGGTAAACGCGTTCATTGTGACCTCATTGAAAACGCTGATGAGAAGACCGAATACGCCAAGCGCTTTGGGAATCTTCGGATTCATCAGAAAGCCCACGGCGGCGAAGCTTAAGAAAAAATCCATCGCGATCATGTTGGCTGTGCTGAACGTTTTGTGCAGCTCCGTCTGTGTGCCGAGCGTATACACGGTCGTCAGTACGAGGAATACACATCCGATAAGGCCGCCGGCCTGAGCGACCGCAAAGCTGATGTTGAATTTGCGCGCCGCACGGCCGCGCCCGTACCAGCGATACATGCCGATGTAAAAGACGGCAAGCAGCGCCGCGGTGAGCTCGCACCCCAAATTGTAAAGCGCCGCGCCGTTCGGGTTGATAATTTTATTTCCGAAGTCGCTGAGCCAATACGTGAGTGGATTGATCACAGGGCTGCTGATATGCGACGCAAACGTAAACGCGATATACACAGGAATCGCCATGATGCCCGCATATTTAAAAATAATATTCACCGGTTTCATGCTTCCCCTCCCAGAGCCTGCGCTTGCTTTGCACTTGCGGCCACAGTCTTCTTCCCGATCCAAGCGACGCCATCCGCACCGCTCATCTTCGCGATTTCTCTCACATAATCCTTCAAAGGATGCTTCATGCCAAACCTCCTTTATATATCCGGCAACTCTGCCGATCACGTTTAAGATGCTTATACCGAAAACTAAGCCTTCACAGCCGTCACGATACAGTGCGTTTTGTTCACCTTGCCGGCAAGACCGCCCCGCGCGTCGCGGAAATACATGTTTTCCAGCGTCTCACCTTCCAGTATTTTTTCAGCCACAAAACCGTAGACGCTTAAAAAATCATTCACGCGCCCCTTTTCAATGCCGAAGCCGAAGCGTTCCCCTGCGGCTGCCACGTTGTTATATATCTCCCGCTCACCCTCATAGAGGTTCTCCTGGCGCATGACTGACGCATAGATGTGATCGAAAACCACGCGGCTGCCGGGGCCCGCATATTCCGCAATGACCTTGAAAGTGCTGTTCACCGACTCGGGCTGCAGATACATGGTCAGCCCTTCGAGTATGAACAGGCTCGGCTTGCCTTTTTTAAAGCCCGCTTTGTCAAGACAGTCAGGCAGGCTTTCGCGGTCGAAATCGATCGGAACAAACACAAGGCTTTCGGGGACTTCTATCCCTTTTTCCCGAAACCTCTCTAGCTTCGCGGCTTGGGTGACCGGCGCGTCGAGCTCAAAAATCCGCGCATTCTTCGACTCTTCGCGAAAGCGGATGCCGCGCGAATCGAAGCCCGCGCCAAAAATCAGTATCTGCACGAACCCCTGCTCAAGCGCCCGCTTCAATTCGCTGTCGATGGTTTTCGTGCGGGCAATCACATATTCGTACATGCCGGCGGGGTATTGCCGCATCAGCTGCCGTTTGAAAAAGGAAAAGTGCAGCAGCGGCCGGATAAGCCCGTTCATGATGATCAGCGAAATGCCGTCTGCGCTTTTGTACTGTTCCCGCTTTTCGAGATACGACAGGCACCGCGCGAGACAGGTATACTCCGCTGTGCGGGAGGTTTGCGATTCGATTCTTCTTTTCACTTTATTCACACTTTCATTAAAAATATTATGACAAAACATTCTTCCACCCGTGATAAACAAACACGGATGTCTCCTTGAAGAATGTCTCCATATCATCACCCTGTGATCCGAACAGAAACATTTGCTCGATCATATTGAGGTAAAAGCTGCAGACGCTGCGAACAAAAAGCCTCGTGACTTTTTTGCCGGATTCCATGCTTTGTGTCCAATCCACCATGCTGTCGGTAAACGCGTCGAGAACCTCATGCTTAAAATTTTCGAGCGGCGACCCCTGAGCCTTGAACAGCAGCAGGCTGATGTCCGGCGCGTGTCCGGTCACAAATTGCCTGATGACGCCGATCACAAACGCCTGAGAGCTCATCGTGTATTCTTCTGTCTCTTTGGGAACGTTATACTGCTTGGCGAGCTCAAGTCCGTTCCTTATTTCAGCCACTGTCGGCTCCAGTACCGCGCAAAACAGATCGTTTTTGTCCTTAAAATAGTTGTACAGATTGCTTTTTGCGGTTTTGGCCTTCGCTGTGATCGTTCTGATTGACGCTTTTTCAAAGCCCTTTTCAGAAAATTCCTCCCTTGCTGCCGCCAAAATGCTCTCCCTTATGTCCTCTTTCTGAAATTGCATGTCTATCTCTCTTCCATTATTTAAGTACTGCGTTCTTTTAAGTACATTGTACTTTTTAAATCGGCAGATGTCAAGGGAATTATTTCAATATCGCTTTTGCGCGACAATTCACTAAACATCCGCAATAAACCGGGATCTTTTTCATAAATAATATGGAATAGATCCGCTTCAACGCGGCAAACTCTGATTTGAGGTGATTTTTTTGAATCGTGAGTATACTGACCTGATCAGCTTAATCGCGCAGAACCGGGAAGCCATGGCCTACTTTAAAACTCTGCCCGATAAAATAAAGAGCGAATTGAGCAAAAACGCGGATCAGATCTTAACAATCGAAAGCCTTAAGGAGCATGCCGAGAGAATCGGCAAAAAGATCGCTTTGAGCTGAATAGATTCGCGTTCCGCACAGATAATAGACAAAAGGAGGTACAAGCATGAAACGTAAAATCGCCATAGAACCCGCTCTTGGCAATGTGAGGGATTATCTGATCGATGAAGGATATGATGTGCAAAGCATGGACCTTAGCGGACGTTCCTTAAATAATCTGAATCAATTTGACGCCATCGTGGTCAGCGGTCTCAGTACCAACCTTCTCGGTATGAGCGATACCGATACAAAAGCCGTTGTGATCAATGCCGACGGGCTCACGCCCCCGGAAGTGGCCGACAGACTTGATGAAATTTAATCGCGCGTAAGCATCACCGCCCCGGCATAAAAACGGGGCTGTTTTCATTTCCAGCGGCTGTGTTCCCGAAACGTTAAACGCAATCCGGGCGTTCCATGCTTTGCGAATAGCGCCAGATGTCGCGCTCCATGCAGACATTGAGCCCGCAGCATCCCGATGGCTCCAGATTATACTTGCGGTAAAGCCCGGCGAAAAGCTCCTTGACCTGCCGGTAATACGCAAGCCCGGGTGTTTTCATGCTGCCGTTCACAGGCCGCCCCATGGGCATCCAGATGGAAGCCGCGGGGATGATGCCGCGCCGCGCGAGATATGTCGCGCCCTCCTTTAGCGTTTCGAGGCTTTCAATGCCGATGATGAAGTTGGAGAACGCTTTGCCCGCGCCGTACTTATTGGCCGTATACTCAAGCACGTCCATGTGGCGTTTTCGGGTGGTGAAGGCGATCTTGCCCGGCGTCACCGTCCGCGCCAGCTTTTCATCCCACAGCTCGAGGCTGCAGGCGATTTTGTCCGCGCCCAGCGAAAAATACTCGTCGATGACGGAAAGGTCTTCGGGCGGCGTGATATAAAGCAATATGTCGCCCTTAATACGCTGTCTTCCCACCCTGTCTTCAATCGCCTTGAGATACGACACGATGAGCCGGCGCTCCTTGCGCGCATCAAACGTGGACCCGCCGGTGAGCTGTATGCTGCTGCAGCCGCACTGTGATATGGCGTAATCGACGATCTGCGCCACATCGTCGGCATTCACCGCGTCGGGCAGCGGCTTATGCTTTCTGGCAAGCGTCTCATAGTCGCCGCCCGAAAAGCAGAACTCGCATGGTTTGCCTGCCGCGGCGTATTCGCACGGCCACAGGCATTGGAACGCCACCCAATCCACGCCCTGCAGCACCGCGTTGCCGATGAACGGCAGGCCGGACGACGTCTTCTGACGGTAGAACCCGTTTGACGGCGGGAACGAAATTTCATCGACAAAGCTGTCTTTGTAATACAGCGCCGGTTTTTCGTCTTTCAGGCGTATGGTGAACGGCGTCTCGAGCTCCGACGCGTATTTCAGCAGCTTTAAATTGTCCCATGACAGAATCCCCGTCAGATACTTTAAATGAAACCCCATATCGGTCAGCTGAACGACGGTCCCGTCGGACAAAAAGAAGCAGTTGCACATCAGCGGGTTCACGCCGAGCCGGTGGGTCTTTGAGTATTTATTATAGACCTCTCTGTATACCTTCACACCCTTGCTGACTGCGAGGCATTTGAGTTCGATGGAATCGACCGGTTCCTCTAAAAAACCGTATGTATTCATGGCTCTCCCCCCGAATACGTTCGCTTTAATAATCACTGTCAATGGATATCGTATTGCCTTTGTCGAAATATTTCTTGTCGGTATCGATTTATTTTTGTACTTTTATATTGAAACGCACCCGCGGGCTGTGACTTTCATAATTTTTGATGCTCCCATTGTATGCATACCGCCTGAAACATCATATGAAGGCAATAAAAAACCGCAAACTATGAAATGCGGCTTGCGATATTCAAATGCGGCCTCTCGTTTCTGAACTCAGCAACCTTTACGGCCCCCCTGTTTTATACAGCGGGTGCAGGGAATCAGTCGCGCCGCATTATGCTATTTAACTTGCTCCAAGACTTTATACAGCAGCCTGTATAGGGCAGCCGCTTCGTCGATATCAAGCGAGATGCACTGCTTAATTTTTTCGGGTATTACAGCGGCCTTCTTTTTAAGCTCTTCGCCCTTTTCCGTGAGCGTCACCATGACATTCCGTTCATCGCTGGCTGTCCGCTCTCGCATAATGAGTCCGTGCGATTCGAGCTTTTTCAGCATTGGGGTCAGCGTCCCCGAATCCAAATACAAATGCTCGCCAAGCGACTTGACGTTCACTTTCTTCCGCTCCCACAGCACCATCATGGCTATATACTGCGTGTAAGTCAGCCCGATTTCATCCAGAAAGGGCTTATACATCTTAACAACCTCTTTTGCGCACGCATACAGCGGAAAGCACAGCTGGTTTTCGAGCTTCAGCTGCTCATAATTCATCAAAAGCAACTCCTTTTCTCAGCTTATATTATCGCATCGGAAAAGGGCGTTTACAACAACGCGGCAATATCTTTTTCGAGCTTTTCAGGCTTGTCGGCGGGGCTGTACCTCGCAATGATATTGCCTTCTCTGTCAATCAGGAATTTTGTAAAATGCCACTTGATCTTTGATCCGAGAAAGCCGCCTTTCGCACTCTTCAAAAAAGTATAAAGCCGGTCTTCATTTTTGCCGTTTACATCAATTTTAGCAAACCGCGGAAAGGTCGTCCCGTAGTTAAGTGTGCAAAAGCTTTGTATGTCCTCGATGGTCCCCGGTGTCTGATTGGCAAACTGATTGCAAGGGAAATCAAGTATCTCAAAGCCCTTCGCAGCGTACTTATCATACAGCTCCTGCAATCCTTTATATTGCGGGGTAAAACCGCATCCGGTTGCGGTGTTGACGATCAGCAGCACCTTGCCTTTATATTCGCTCATTGACACGCTGTTGTTCTCTCTGTCCTTCACCGAAATCTCATATAAATTCATGATTATGCTCTCCTTCATTATTATGTTTCGTACAATTTAATTTTATACAATTTAATTATCGTGTCAACTGTATTTTCTTCCAGAAGACAAGTATCACAAATGCAGGATGAGAATCGGATAAATATTACATATTTCAATATGCCAATAACAAGCTTCCGATTGGGTTGGCTTTGCCTCTTGCGGGCTTGACTCACACGAACGTTCGATGAAATGCAAAAAGAGCTTCTGTTTGGATGTACACAAAAAGGAAGCAGCTTGATTTATCTGCTTCCATATCATCAGCCTGAATATTCATGACCATGTCTCAATCAGGCTTCTTTCATGATATTGTCAACCATCATGTCGATCAACTCATTGCGTTTTATCTCGTCAAAAATATCTTCCTGCAGGTACCCTTGGTATTCCTTCGGTTTCAGCAGTATCACCTGAAGCGGCGCGATCAGCTGCAAGGCCATCAGCTTAATTTCCACATCCGTCTTCGTCGTTTGATAGATACGCTTCAGCATATACATGATCGATTGCGTGGAATAAAAGCAGCCATTCTTAAGCTCGACGGATATCGCAAACTCGGCCAACGCGTAGTGGCTTAAAGAAAATGACGCCATATTTTTAATGATTCTTTTCACCCTGTCGGCGGGCGGCTCATTTTGGGTATCCTTTTCATAGATCATATCCGATAATTTGAGCATGCAAGCTTCAACGGCTTTGATCAAAAGATTCTCTTTCGTCTGGAAATAATAGTTGATCAGCGCGCTGTTGACGCCTGCCTGCTCTGAAATCGCACGGATCGTGATCTTGCTCACATCCGTTCCTTCCATAAGCATCCCGATCACAGTATTGAGAATACGCTCTTTTGCATCGATGCTTTCGTTTTCCATGCTGTACCTCTCACTCATGGGCTTTTTTAAATGCGTTTAAGTCATACTACTTCCATCAGGCAAAATTATCAACAGAATTAACCGTCCTTTGCCGGAAATCATTCCGCAATCAAGCCTCTTTCGCGAAGATTTTCGTAAATGAGCTTTGTTTCTCCGCCCTTGTTCATAAGAATGAATTTGCTGAAAATAGGCTTTAACAGCAAACCGGCCCTGAGCCGTCCCATGATATTCTGCATAGGATAGGCTTTCTCCTGCCGGATGTCGCGGGCGATCTTTCTCCCAAGCTCTCTGGCCTTCTCCTGCGAGGCTGAGCCCTCAGAAGATTTTTTCCTGTTCAGAGAACCCACGCCCAAATATCCGGAAGCGTAGCTTCTCAAAAATGTCCCGTTGGCGCCGAAAAGCGCGAGCTGTTTGGCCACTTTTTTGGCTAAGCTCTTATTATTCGCCGCGGCGATGCCCGCCATGTACTTGCCGCCGAGCGAGGATGTTGACGCTTCGTATATGCCCAGCCTGTCGATGAGGTTTTTCATGATGGCGTTGGGCAGCCCTCCGTACGTCGGCGAACCCCATATGATGCCGTCCGCTTTATAAAGCTCGTCTCTGATCGCCTTGAAATCATCGTTTTGAGGACAGCGCCCATTGAGGCATTGTCTGCAGCCTGTGCAGTACCCGATTCTTTGATCCGGCAGATATATTTCCCTGACGGCCGCGCCTTCCTCTTTTGCTCCTTTGAGCGCCTCGCGGACCATTGCCGCGCTTAAACTGCATGCATTGGCGCTGCTGATGATGCCCAAGACCGTAAATCCTGTTTTCATATGATTTTTCCTTTCCACAATTTTTAATTTCATTTTAAACATGTTTAAATTATATTTTAATTGTATTTAATCAAAGCGAAACTGTCAATCCTATAAAATAAAAAATTTTATCAAAATAAATACTTCTTTTTCTCTCGCCGTACTTAGCAAACCTTCAAGTTGTCAATCATCGTTTCAACCACACTCCCCCATGCATAAAATAAGTACCTTTACCAAAAATAATAAAAAGTCAAGGGAGAATGTTCATGAAAAAAGAAACAGAAAAGCCATCTACGCCCGATAACGCCAAGCACAAGTCGCGTCAGGTTAAAAAGAAAAACGGAGATACCTCTGAAAAAGAGGATAAGAATTTAAAACCAAATTCGTATATGTCTCATCAGTAGACCTCGCACTGTCTTGAGCCATATAAAGAAAGCCTGCCACCATATCAGTGACAAGCTGTTGCCGCATTATCTACAAAACGCTGCCGTCAAGCGCGTTGATCGTCAGTATGACACGGCTGTATGAATCAATAACCGAATCCTTCACCTTCTCGCCGTCAACTTCCTTCCAAAACCACCATTCCGTCGAGCCGTAAACGTTCCAGACAGGCACGATCATCTGCGCGTCAGGATCGCCGTTAACCGGCATCCGCGCGTATTCCAGCACGATTCTATCGATATTTAAAATGTACTCATCCGTTTTCCACCAGTTCTCACCGTGGCCGATTTCGTTGCTCAGTGAATCTGCCACACCCGTACATTGTTCAACGATTTTTTGCTTAATCAATTCGGACATGTCGCCAAACGGCATCAGCGTGACGCTTGGCTCCGCGATATCTCCCACCTGTATTCTGTTGGTCCATTGAAAATCACAGATGCCTTGATCATTGACAGTGATGAGTATGTGCTCCGGCTGATATTTTAAATACTGAGAATAATCCATATCTCCAGATGGCGGATAAGCGGGTCTGGATGGCGCCAACGAGATACCGCCAAGATTTCTCGAATAGAACAGCATATGCGCATATCTGTCTTCCTCAATTTTGACGCCTTGGATGCTGCTTTTTCCGCTTATTTCGCTGGAACAGCACAAAAAATCAGAGAGCCCGAGTTCGCCGAGCAATTCATCCGCCTGCCGCTTTGCTTCGTCTTCTGATATGGTCAAATCTCCAATCGGCGCTTTGCGGGCAATCCCGTCTCCTAATTGAACAGTATACCTGCCGTCGTTGTGAAAATCCATGCTTGAACCCGGATTCGAATGATTCGTCAGACTAAAATCTGCCCACTCTTCTCGCCCAAGGTCGGCCATACCCTGTATTGAACCGGTACCGTATGGAGCGACATTAATTTTTGTATCCAGCGGAATGAGCGTGGATTCGTCCGCGGCTGTTTTCAGCTGTTCTTTAAGCCTGCCCAAATAAGCCTTCGTGTTTTCAATCTGAACTTTTTTCTCGTCGTCATCCAAATCATCCGGAAAATCAAACGTACCCGACTGCATCGCCGTATAGTCACTGCTGATATTATCAATTTCTTTCTGCAGCATCTGCTTCGTCGGGTTCGACATCTGATAAACAGGCGCGTCGCCGAAAAGCACCGAAACCAGCTTGTCGGCCAGCTCCTGCGAAAACGCCGCGTCCGGCTCCACGTGATATGCGGCAATCTTTTCAACGTTCGGCAATATCACATCCGCGTTCACGTTGACCGTGAGCAAGCCGTTATCTCCGCCGAAGCTGTCCGACCACTGTGCCGGGGCATCATAGTCAAGGGCTGGGCTTGGTGCCGGTTCGACGCTCGGCAGCGGCGCCGGTGTCTGCGAGGCTATTGTTTGAGGCGCTGTCGTCACAAGAGCAGGCTGCGCCGTAACAGACGGCGAGCATGCCGTCGTAAAGCCCGCCACAACCATGACAACCGCGAGCACCGCCGATATCACCGCCGCGCTCTTAAGCCTTCTTTCCGGCTTCAGCATTCTTTTGACCCGTTGCGTCAGCTTCGCGCGGCTTTCAAATAAAGAAACGGTCACGGGCAACGGATCACTCTGCTTTGACAAACGAAATACGTCAATCAGCGACTGTGTATACGCATACCGGCTGTCAGCCTCCAGCCGCCGTGTGACGGCGTCGTCGCAGCACAGCTCGATATCGTCCTTCACCATATGAAAAGCGATCCACACCAGCGGGTTAAACCAGTGCAGCGCCTTGGCAATCAGCCACGCATAGTTTATGAGCACATCCCGCCGCTTGATGTGGCAAAGCTCGTGCAGCAGTATGCAGCCTATGGTTTGGGTGTCAATATGCAAAAACCTTCGCGGCAGCAAAATCACTGGCTTAAAAAAACCGAACACCGCCGGTGCGGACAGGTCATCACATTCCACTGCCATGACGGCCCGTTTGAGCCTGAGCGTCTGTTTGTGGCGGCTGAGGAGCCCGCAGACCTTTTCATCGGCGATCCGATTGAGGCCGTTGATTCTGCGCCTGAACGCGATACCCTGTATGAAGGCGACCGCCAGAACAGCCGCCGCACCAACGAGCCAGACTCCGGCCAGCACGCTCCGCCACGGTATGGCAGGCGTTTGATCCGTTTTTTCCAAGGCAGGCGCAGCCGTCTCAGCCGCATTTATCTGTTCGTTATATGACTGTATGGGATTCGCGGAAATATTTGATTGGAGATTCTGGGGTGGGCTCTGAATATCCGCATCAACAGCCGCCGGTTGTTCAATCGGTGAAAGGAACAGGCTGCCGATGTGCAGGGGGCTTTCGATTGTAATAGGCACACACAAGCGCAACAAAACGAGCCCCCACAAGGCGATCATCACAGCCGGGCTCATACGTTTTGAAAACAGCGCCCGAACCGCCATCACGATCAGCAACATCACGGATGCCGTCAGCGAGATCTCCAGAAACGTTTGTAACAGGCTTTCCATTTATTTGCCCTCCCTGTGTCTGAGCTCTTTTATCAGCGCTTCGAGCGCGTTGAGTTCACTGTCCGAAATATGCTCGTTTTTGACGATGCCGGCCACCATGTGCGCGAGACTGCTGTCGTAAAATTTGTTTAAAAAGCTGCCCGTTTGATCAGCCGCGTAATCGTCACGCGAAACGAGCGGATAGTAGCAATAGACCCTGCGTTTGACTTCCTTGGCCCCGACAAGCCCTTTGTCCATCAGCCGTTTCAAGTAGGTGCGCACGGTCTGCCGCGTCCACCCAAGAGTATCTTCGATCTCCATAAGTATCGCGGCGCTGCTCATCTCACCGTTCCGCCATAATATCTCCATGATGATGCCGTCCGCTTCGGACAGATCCGGGTATCTGCTCATAAAACACCTCCATTGACTCAAGACGTAATTCTTACGTCTTGTATGATTATATCAGTTTACATGATAATGTCAATATTTTATCGTTATAGCACAAAGCGATAGTTCAATCGAACGGCAGTCCGTCCATAAAATTCTTGCATAACAAAACGGATATGATATACTCCATATATAGGGTGATATATGTATATCATTCCAATCGGTTACCCCCATCATTGTCACTAATTTAAGTTAATATTACAAATCAGCAGATGAAAGAAGGATACAGAACATGAAGAAATTACAAATCTGCATCGCTTTATGCCTTGCCCTGATAATGATATTCAATTTTGGCTTTGCCAATCACGTTTTGGCTGACAGTGAGCCGGTGGCACCAATAGTTTACAGCGAACCGGCAACCCCAGATGAACCGGCAGCACCGGACGAACCGGCAACCCCAGACGAATCGGCAGCAACGGGGGAAACAGAAGCGCCGACGTATGGGGTGGATGATGCGTATGCGGCTGTGTCAGCCGCTATCAAAGAAAGCTCGGAAGAACCTACAGCTCCCGTTCCGTCAGATTCGTGGTCGGACAGCGGCAATTATGATACAAGCTGGTATAACAGCAGCGCCACCTCGTTCACGCTCACGACCCCCCAGCAGCTTGCGGGGCTGGCTTATCTCGTAAACCAAGGTAACCCATTCAGCGGAAAGACCATCACACTTGGCGCAGACATTGATCTTGCCGGTAAAAAGTGGACGCCGATTGGGAATAACGAGAGTTCCAGTACTAATTATAATTTTCAAGGTGCATTTGACGGCACCTGTCACCAAATCAAAAATATGATTATAAATATTAATTCATCCGCATACCACACAATCGCTGGTCTTTTTGGCTTGACTAAGTTTGCTTGGATTCGTGATGTAAGAATAGACTGTAGCAGCAAGGTTACCGTTAAAAACAGCTACGAAGGATCCATAGGTTATAGTGTTGTAGGAACCGTCGTTGGAAGATCAGATTTAAGCACAATAAGCAACTGCCATAGCAGTGCTACAGTCACGGTTGAAGGCTTGGATATCAGAGCGGGAGGTATCGTAGGAGATGGCGGTGGAAGTTTAGTCAACTGTTCAAATTCAGGTGCAATTACAGCTAAAGGAGAAGATGTTAGTGCGAATGGCGTGGCTGTGTCTTGGTCTGCGCAGTCAGCTCAATTTTGTCGCAACACAGGCACTATTGACAGCTTGGGAACACACAATGCATCGAGTGCGGGTGTTGTTGGCAGCATTTTATCCGACATCAACGATTGCTCAAATTACGGTTCAGTTTTTGCAGTAGGAAGTTATATGTCTCGCGCAGGAGGAATCGCTATTTGGGTGGACGGGTCGATAGAGCGATGTGCCAACAGCGGCAGTGTTACAACCAACAATGGTGAAATTCAGTTTACGGGTGGGATTGCCACTGAAGGAACTATAGTCAGTGTTGTGAAAGAATGTTTCAATTTAGGAGTTGTTAAAGCAAGCAATTATAGCGATAGTTGTTTTGTGGGCGGATTGATTAGTCATACTGCGGGATCATTGTCAGATAGCAGCAATGTCGGCACAATCAACGTATCTGTCGGCGATGAATGTTCCGTGGGAGGAATCGTCGGTCTTAACGGTTTATTGTACATATGTAGTTCGGGTGGTAAGATTGAGTCATGCTATAATAAAGGAGAAGTGACCGTAAGTTACAATAATAAAGCTTCTGTAGGCGGTCTCGTTGGTTTTAGCCGGGGGCTAGTTCATAATTCATATAATGATGGGAAAATAACCACAACGTGCAATAAGACAAGTTATGTCGGCGGTAATGTGGGCGAGAATTATGGGGAAGATTCCTTTAAAGGGACGGTGTGTAACTGCTATAACGTTAACACTGTAACGGTTGACTCTTCACAAGTGAACGATACCGGTGGTATCGTCGGTTTGAACTATAGCACGATTTTTAATTGCTACAACTCTGGTTCCGTGAGTGCAACTAGCGACGAGGATAACGCATACACGGGTGGTATCGTCGGATTCAACAACCCTGACAGTACCATCAGCAAAAGCTACTGGTTAGCCAGCTCATTTACACAACCGATCGGTATTAACAATGGCGTGTTTGAATCGAGCGGAAGCTTTAACGCTTCGTGTCTCGTTACTCCATTCAGTGGGCACACGATAGTGGGTGGCAATTCCGATCTGTCGGCAGCGCTCAATGCTGGTCGGAACAGTGAAGATTTGATTTGGAGGACTGTGTCGGATCAAAATGGTGGCTATCCGCTACTCTTTACCGCCGTAGCGTCAGTATCAATCAACGGTTCAGCCACTGCATATGTCGGCGTACCAACTGACTATACAGCTACGGTTTCCCCGTCTGATGCGGCTCAGGATGTTATATGGAGCATCGTAAATGGTACTGGAATGGCCACTATCGATAACTCCGGTCGCTTTATCGGCCTTACCGAAGGGACAGTCACAGTCAGGGCCATGGCAGGCGGTATTTACGTCAGCAAGGATATTACTGTTGTTGCGCCTACTACTCCGTCGCCAACGCCTACTCCGTCGCCAACGCCTGCTCCGTCACCAGCGCCTGTTTTATCGCCAGCGCCAGCTCCGCCGCTGCACGTCGGCACTTTTACGGCCAAAAGAGTTCCTACAAAGGCTAACGCATGGACGGCGATCACCATCACACCGCCCGCACCGCCTAAAGGGTATACATTGCAATCAATAACATTTACATCGAGCAACCCGTCTGTCGCATCGGTGGACGCAAGCGGAATTGTCACGTTCCTCGCGGGCGGCAAGGTGACGATCATCACCAAGATCGTGTCTACTACCGTTGATAAGAAGGGCCGGACCAAGACGAAGACCACCACAGTGAAAAAGACGGTTACCGTGAAGCAGCCGGTCGCGTCGATATCGCTGAACCTTGGCAGCACCACGATTGCGCGCACACAAAAGGTGAAGCTGATACCGTCCATTGCGCCTGCCACCGCGAGCAGCAAGAAGGTGAAGTGGACAACCAGCAACAAGAAGGTGGCCACTGTGTCCAGCGCGGGTGTGGTTGTCGGCAAAGCGGGCGGTACAGCTGTCATCACTTGCACATCGGCGGACGGCAGCCGCGTGATGGCCAACTGTACCATCACAGTGACTCCGATTTACCCCACAGCTATCAAGGTATCCAAAGCGGCGCTTACGATGAAGCTAGGCAAATCGGTATCGCTGAAGGCCACGATTACACCCAAGAACACCGACTTTAAAACGGTCACTTGGGCCAGCAGCAACGCGGCTGTCGCCACGGTGGACGCAAAAGGAAAGGTCAAGGGCATCGCGCCGGGTACCGCTGTGATTACGGCGGCCACAAGTAGCGGCCAAACCGCCTCGTGTACCGTCACAGTGCAATAATTAACGAAATAATTAATTAAGAGTGCTGAAAAATAGAAATCCGAACGTCTCTCACGAAAAGAGCGGGGTTC
Organism: Bacillota bacterium; assembly: GCA_023461435.1. Classification (GTDB taxonomy): domain Bacteria; phylum Bacillota; class Clostridia; order Christensenellales; family SZUA-584; genus SZUA-584. The sequence goes on along the minus strand of JAEYLC010000028.1, from coordinate 11,314 downwards.
GGATTTCTTTTAATACTTCAGAGGGAATTGAACCGTAACAAGATATCACTATCTATTTTCATATAATCTTCATCTTCTCGGCTGAAGCGCTTCTCCGTTCCATGCTGAGAGACCCCCGTCCACACTCAGCATCTGCCCCGACATATAGCTGGATTGGTCAGATGCCAAGAACACGGCGGCATCCGCGATTTCCTTCGGGAGTCCAAGCCTTCCGGCCGGGTTATTGTTCTTAAACAGATCAATGACGGTTTCATCGTTGCCGTTTAAAAACATCTCGGTCATGGTGGCGCTGGGGCATATGCCGTTGACCCGGATACCAAGGCGTGTATAATCCATCGCCATCGAACGCGTCATCCCAATCACCGCCGCCTTGGTGGCCGAATACAGCGTCATATTATAACCGCCGCCCAAGCCCGCAAGGGACGCGATATTGATGATATTGCCCTTTTCCTTTTCCATCATACGGGGTATGAAATATTTGCACATCAAAAACACGCCGCGGACATTGACCGCAAAAAGCGCGTCGAAATCATCCATGCTGTTTTCATGGATGCATCCGGGGCGAAACATCGCCGCGTTGTTGATCAGAACATCGCAGGCTCCGATTTTCTTTTCTGTAATATCAACCAGATCTTTTACGTCTTTCTCCGAGGATACGTCACCTTTCACAAAAAACAGCCGACCTGTGGCGCTTTTCTCGTTCTCATCCAATACCTTTTTTGCATCCGCTCCACTCCGGGCAGTAAAAACAACCCGGTCGCCCTCGTTTAAAAACGCATCCACCATAGCCCTGCCGATTCCCTTGCTGCCTCCGGTAATGACGACGCTTCTGTTCATTTCAAACTCCTTTCAGCAAATACCCAATATGCTTCTGCTGAATATATAGTAAAGCGGGACAAACGGGCTGTCAAGAAAGATAGTTGGTAATTTATACCTAACCAAATTGACATCTGCGATCACACAACCACACAGGTTCAGAAATTCTATAACTCTACGAATTCTGGTATAAACAAGCCCTCTACACTAAAAGATTATTATCAGCAGAAAGCCGTTAATTATCCGGATGCAAACCGGCAATGCGCCGGACGGGTTTGCGCATTATCCAAAATCCAAGGCAAGCACCTGCGGTGTTCAAAATAATGTCATCGATGTCGAAGGAACCACGCATAGTAAAGACCTGCAAGAATTCCAAGACTACAATCGCCAGCAGGGCTGTCATTAGAAACGTCAGGAATCTGCGTTGCCTGACAAACAGCGCGGGGAGGAAAAAGCCCAGCGGTGCGAACCCCACGAGATTGCCAGCCAAGTAGACGATGCCGCGCGCGACATCCTGCCCGGCGAACATGCTGCCTATCTGCTCTGACAGACTACGCAGCGGTATAAGATTAAAGCCATTCATAACATACGCCGACCACCGTTCCCACGTAAGCCCCCCGATAAACACATTATGGCTTCGGTAATTGTTGGGGATGACCAGAAGAAACAGGATCACCAGCACATAAAGGATGAACAGCGCAAGCACAACAAGGCGGATAACAGGTCTTTTCGTCATGTTGTCTGCCCCTTCTCAATCAGCGCAAGCGCGATTTTCAGCGCGGCGATTCTGTTTTTTTGTAATGTATGTTGCGAGCTGCCCTCTGCAAATTTTCCGATAACCTCCTCAGCGCGATGCAGTGCGTCTCCCAAGGATTCATCAGCTTCATTCAGTGCTTCACACTCAAACCGCACAGCCGTATCGCCGTCAATCAGCTGCAAAGCGATATCGGCGGCTTTGACGCAGGAGTCCATCTTCTTCTTCTGCCAAGAGCCTTCTTTCAGCTTGCCGGATGCCTTTTCCGATTTGTTTCTTAGCGATAATATTGCACGGTGCGCTTCACGCAACTCGTCGTATGTAAAGTTTTCCATATCTGCCCACCTCAATCTTTTAGTATCTTTTCCACCGGTTTTCCCTTCGCCAGTTCGTCCACCAACTTGTCGAGCCAGCGGATTTTCTGCATAAGCGGCTCCTCGATTTCCTCAACGCGGACGCCGCAAATTACGCCCTTGATTTTATGAGCGTTAGGGTTGATTTGCGGGGCTTCGGCAAAGAACGTCTCGAAGTCAGCGTCTTTTTCGATTTGTGTCTGCAAGCCCTGTTCATCGTAGCCCGTCAGCCAGAAAATGACGGTGTCGACTTCCTTTTTCGTCCGGCCTTTGCGCTCCGCCTTTTGAACGTACATCGGGTAGACTCTTGCGAATGCGGTTGCGAATATGCGTGGTTTCATACTTTTCAAGCCTCCATTTTACGATATCAGCAATGGGTTCTATCGGGGAGTATGTTCAGATTCGCATAATATCATAAATACAGAGAGAAACCAAGCTACCTCAAAACCATAAACAAAATAATTCTTTCAGGCTTAAACAGTCGCTTATACTGCTTCTTCAGACGTTCAATTATCCATGCCGTTTGAGGTCTTATCATTGTTTTCTAATGTTTTACGATTAAACAGCTTAATTCTCTTGCTGCCAATGAGGTAACCGAAAATTCCGATACCGCCGCCCAAAACAAAAACAACAGCAAGAGCAACAATTAAAATTGGCGAGAATTCCGGCGTTTGCGTTTCCAGGCTTTCTTCGCTAGATTCTGCTAAGGCGATTGATAGCTGGATGGTTCAGTCGATGGTTCGGTTGTTGTTGTCTCTCCGGGGGATGGCTCCTCAGCATATGCGCTATTGATTGGAAAGGCAGTCACAAAAAAGCAACTGCTAAAATAATAATAATAAATATGGTTTTTTTCTCTTTTTCATAGCTGATTCCTTTCATGCTCAATCAATATATATATTAACATATTATCTTATAAATCGGGAGTACGTTAACAGGCCATACACAAACCTTTATGAACTGCCCGCTTTTCGCATGTACGGAAGGTTAGGAATCTCATTCTGTTGATGTTAAATAATCCAGCGACATATGCGGCCCGATGGACTATATTTGTAAAGCAATAAAAAACGCCATATCCTGCAGAAGTGTGACTTGGGCGTGCATTTAAGAATATGCCGAGTAAGATTTCGCAGACTTGGCATTTTGGTGTTCGTAGGTTATAATAAAAAAATTAGTTGAAAATTATGAAGGCCTTGAAGCTTGACTTCAAAAGGCTTTCTTTAGTTATCAAACCATATTCGGAGGATTTATGAGTATATTAAACGTTGAACATGTGACCCACGGCTTCGGTGCCAGGCGAATTTTAGAAGATGCATCTTTTCGCCTGTTGAAGGGCGAACATGTTGGGCTGGTTGGCGCGAATGGCGAGGGGAAATCCACATTTTTAAATATCATCACCGGCAAGCTTATGCCAGACCAAGGTACGGTTGAGTGGTGTAATCGTGTGACGACCGGTTATCTTGATCAATACACGACTCTGACAAAGGGAAAGACGATACGGGAGGTTTTGCGTGAAGCCTTTCAATATATGGTCGATCTTGAAACCGAATTGAATGCTATGTACGACCGTATGGCATCCTGCACGGAAGATGAGATGACCTCGCTCTTAGAAGAGGCCGGCGAGATACAACACAGCCTTGAGCATAATGGTTACTACACCATTGACTTTAAAATTGAAGAGATTGCAAACGGTCTTGGTCTGTGCGATATCGGACTCGATCGTGATGTCAAAGACCTTAGCGGAGGTCAACGTGTCAAAGTGCTGCTTACAAAGCTGCTGCTGCAAAATCCGATGATACTCATTTTGGACGAGCCGACAAACTTTTTAGATGAAAACCATATTAAATGGCTGAAAAACTATTTGCAAGAATATGAGAATGCCTTCATTTTGGTATCGCATGATGTATCCTTTTTAAACGATGTCGTCAATGTTGTTTATCACGTTGAAAACGCTGAGTTTACGCGGTATACCGGGAATTATGAACAGTTTCAAGAAATGTATAACCTGAAAAAACTTCAGGTGGAAAAGGCTTATGATCGTCAGCAAAAAGAGATCAGCCAATTAGAGGACTTTATAGCGCGCAATAAAGCACGCGTGGCGACAGCAAATATGGCCAAGAGCCGCCAAAAAAAGCTGGACAAAATGGAGATTATTCAGCTCGCAAAAGAAAAAACAAAACCAGTCTTCAAGTTTTCCGAAGCAAAGACACCCGGGAAAATAATAGTCAACGCGAAGGATTTGGTTTTGGGTTATGGTGATCCGTTGACTAAGCCAATCAACATCGTGCTGGAGCGTGGCCAGAAGGTGGCTATCAAAGGCGTTAACGGACTGGGTAAATCCACATTATTAAAAACATTGCTTGGCATTATACCTCCGGTTTCGGGCGAATGTGAGCTTGACTCATATATACAGCAAGGCTATTTCGAACAAGAAGAGGTGTTAAGCGATCGCACTGCGTTTGATGAAATATGGGCCGAGTATCCGGGTATGACAAACGCGGAGGTTCGAAGCGCGCTTGCCAAGTGCGGGCTGACCACGAACCATATCACCAGTCAGATGAAGGTGCTGTCTGGCGGAGAAAACGCAAAGGTTCGCATTTGCAAGCTGATGCTCAAGAATGTCAACTTTTTGGTACTCGACGAACCGACTAATCATCTTGATACGGACGCAAAGGAAGCGCTTCAAAAGGCCATTATCGAATTTAACGGGACTGTTTTGCTGGTTTGTCATGAACCGGAGTTTTATGAAGGCTGGGTCACCCATGTTTGGAATGTGGAGAATTGGACAAATAAGATCGTATAAGCCACCGCTCTTGCTGAAAACAGGAGCCCAGACTGCACCTGCCATGGGCGAAAATTTCAGTTATTGGATCTCCGGTGTCATGTAACCGACGGTAAAAAACAGCCATTGTATCAATGACAAGCTGCTTATTTGTCTAAAATGAATGAGATTGATACAATTTAACGGCTACACGTTTTAGGCTAATAAGGGGGTGCAAAATGGCGGAAGGGGGTGCATTTGCTTTACAGGAGGTTAACTTTATAATTAAAGATATTGACTATACTCCGAACAACTCTGAAATATCAGCATCGTCAATAACCCTTTTTGACTTTTTATCCGCATTTTTAAGCATGCTGTCTATTTTCTCATCAATCGATTTTTTAAGCAATTCTGTAAAATCAACATCCCGCAATTTGAAGAACAACATCGGGTCGTTGTCGAATCTTGCACCGATGCCATACAAGACAGCCGCGACATGCTTGCACATATCCGCCCAGTCCGGGCAGCTGCAATCAAAGTGAATTTCCTTTGGTGAAGGAAAGAGGCCCTGCCCCTGTCGTAAAAACAGCTCTGCAAGCTCATTGGGGAATTTCCCTTCCACAAGCTCCGCCATGTCGGCGATTCTATGGCTGCACAGTTCCACGATTTTATTCCATTTATTACTGGGCATTTTATCTATTTTTACAGTAATATGATATGGGCTTTTCCTTGAGCCCTGAACAAGGCCTGTCACAACTCCTGTTTTTATTTGCAAATCAAGCACCATACCGCTTTTCACATAGGCCTTGCCTCGTTCAATCCGATTGGAATAATCGGCATAGCTCTCGAGGTTATTGTTCCATGCGCTGCCCCACCATGTATTGGCAATTTTCCTGCCCTCGATAATAACGGGTGAAATATTCGGGTTTATTTTCTTAAGCTTTTCTAACGCCTTAGCAGAATCGGCTTTTGTTTTGGATACAGGCTTATAATCATAATATCCCCAACTCATCATTACGCCTCCAATGCAAACAGCTTCAAAAGCTCATCATTGCTCATTTCGGTTATCCAATTCTCACCGTTTGCTACAATAATATCATCGGCAAGCTTTTGCTTTTTGTCAAGCATAGCGTCTATTTTTTCCTCGATGGTCCCCGTCGTAATAAACTTATGCACCATAACATTTTTTTGCTGTCCGATACGGAAAGCGCGATCGGTCGCCTGATTTTCAACAGCCGGATTCCACCATCGATCAAAGTGTATGACGTGATTGGCAGCGGTTAGATTAAGCCCCACACCCCCCGCCTTTATTGATAATACCATAAAAGGCACGTATTCATCACCGTTGAATTTTTCCACAAGCTCGCCGCGTTTTTTCACCTGCGTGCCCCCATGCAAAACTAGCCCTTTTCTGCCGAAGAGCGTTTCAAGGTATTTAACAAGCGGCTCAGTCATTTCCTTAAATTGTGTGAACACCAAAACACGCTCACGTTTTTCACGAATCGTTTCGCATATTTCGGCAAGCTTCTCAAATTTCCCGCTATGCTCGTAATCGAAGGTGCTTTGCCCCAAATATTGGTCGGGATGATTGCATATCTGCTTGAATTTCATAATACCTGCCAAAACAAGGCCTTTGCGCTCAATGCCGGATGCACTTTTCAACGCTTTTTCAATTTCCCTTACTAAATTGTTATATAAAACCACCTGTTTTTTCACGAGTTTTGTGAACGCCTTGATCTCCACTTTGTCGGGCAAATCGGTAATGACCGCCTTATCGGTCTTTAGCCGCCTCAATATAAACGGGCTGACAATTTCGCGCAGCCTACCGTAGTCTGCGCTGTCGTCCTTTAAGCGTTTAATAAAATCGGTAAATTCCTTGCTGCTTCCTAGCAAGCCTTTGTTTAAAAAATCAAATATCGACCATAAATCGGAAAGCCTGTTTTCTATCGGTGTACCGGTCAATGCAATTTTAAATTTCGACTTTAATTCCTTGACGGCTTTCGTTTGCATACTTCCGGCGTTTTTTATAGCCTGCGCCTCGTCTAAAATGATCAAATCCCAGTGCATCGTACGCAGGCCTTCAATCCTCTTAGCCATTCCATAAGTTGTGATAAATAGGTCGGCTTCATTCATATCAAATTCCATATTATTTGCATGGATAACGGTGTGTTTCAGCCTTGGCGCAAATCTGTCAGCTTCACTCTGCCAGTTCCAGATTAAAGACGCAGGGATGATAAGGAGTGTTTTCATTCCTCCGTTTTGCCGATAGTATTCCAGCAACGCCAGTATCTGAACGGTTTTGCCAAGCCCCATGTCGTCCGCAAGAAGAGCCCCAAAGCCCAATCTCTTCAAATAGCCCAGCCAGTTAAAGCCTGTTTGCTGATAGTGCCGAAGTATGGCCAGAAAATCGCTTCCAGCCGATAAATCCCCGATTTCCGACGGGTTAAGCAGCTTTTCCCTGATACCCGTAAGCCACTCGCCGTTTGTTATTTCGACAGTCGTTTTTTCATCAATGCCTATCCCTTTATTCACGTTTAACTGCATTCGCATTGCGTCGGCAAATGACAATGTCCCTACACTGCTCGCCTTATCAAATGCCGCTAAAACAGCCTGCAGCTTTTCGTGGTCTACCTCTACCCACTTCCCTTTAAGAAAGGAAAGCCCGCTTGTTTGCGATAACAGCACTTCAATTTCATTGCGCGACATCTTTATATCACCCATATATATTTCAGGGTCAAAGCTAAGGAGCGCATCCAAGCCAACAGCAGTAGGAGCTTTACCGCCAATGGATAAGGATAACCTGACGCCGCCCTTTTTCTTCCACCAATCGGGTATTCGGCAGACAATTCCACAATCCTCGTAAAGCGTAATTTCCTTGAGAAAAATATAGGCTTCATCCTTATTAAACTTCAGCGGTGAAAACAGTTCCCCGCTTTCCGCAAGTTCTGAGATAAAAGCGCTTCTATCGGCTGCACGGCTGACGGTTGACAATAACGCAAGCAGCTTGTTCTGTTCGTTTTGATACTCCAAAAGCGCGTTTTTGATGGGCATATGGCTTAAACTATCGCTGCTGCCTGTACTGTATGTCGCCAAAAACGCAAAAGGATAATCGGCGTCTTTGTTTTCCACAAGGTGAAAAAATACCCTACCCACGCATTTAAGCCCGCTATTTTTGCTATTCAGGTACTCCGAAACGCTACCGGAAAAAGCAGCTGCCTCGCCGTCAAAAATACTACAAAGCTTTTTCCAGACCGCTTCGATCCACGTAATGTTGACATACTCAATCCCTATGACAAAGGGGACGGAGTGTAAAATATCAAGCAATATTTTTTCAGACGCAGGCTTCGCTTTTCTTGTTATTTCAATGTCGCTGTCGTGGGAAACTTCATTCAAAAAGCTTTCAGAGATTTGGTGTAAGAACATGAGCGATGGCGACATCTCGTCATTTTTAGGCATGAATCCAAAATCGTATAATGCCTGATACTTATCGTTTCCAAACCGAGTAAGCAAATCGCTATTATTATAATTGTTATAATTCTGCGTTACCACACTATCAACGGCAAAACCTTCGGCCATAAAAAACGCGGTTAACCCGTAGTTTTGCATATGCGCCTTTTCCTCAATCCTCATACGGTATTTCTTTGAATCCGCACCATTCCCGCGCAAAGTCAATAAGAGCCTTTTCTCTGAATGTATACCATTTCTCCTCAATACCAAGCCTGTTTATCATTTCCTTAAACCGCCGGAATGCACCTTTGCCTTGTATTGCGTCACACAGCTTTTTAGAGACGGCTTCATTAGGGTACAAGCAAGAGAAATCTTCCATGATACGGTACTCATCTATGTCAAATCTATCCGGCAGTTTTTCAATCCTTTCCCATTTTTCAAGAATAAGGGCCGCCTCTGCTATAAGTTCCTGTTCCCAATCCTGATATTCGCTAAAGTCGTCATCTTCTTCAGCATCCTCGGCAATTGCCATGTATCCGTTGCCGATCATGGGGATCTCTCCGGTATCGAGATTTAAATAACCAGACCATTCATCGTTGATTTCTTCAAATTTATCTACAATGTGTTTTAACTTAACGATCATTATAGCTGAATCCTTTTAAGAAATAAATATTCTTGATTTCATATCCAGAATGCTTTTCACTATGTTCATCAATCCATAACAACTATCGCAGGATTGTTCAGCACAATTCGATTGGCTTTGTTACGGTATATCCGAAATCGATTCTCTTTTGATTGGAATTGCTGTTCATATTTCACTCCCTCCATTGGGGATGATGGTTTTTACCGCACTCATCATACCACTTTTTTGGAAATAAATAAAGTGGACAGCAGGGTGCTATCAGGGTGCTATCCATTTATCTTCTGCAGGGTGCTATCCATTTATCTTGGTACCTCCTAGGGGAATCGCTCCGCTCCCTCCGGTCGCTATCACGCCGGCTTCCCCGCCTTCATCCGCCACAGGCGGCGGCGGGTTCGCGTTCGATTCCCTAAAATACATGACAAAATAAAAAGCACACCAAAGTGTGCTCTTTCTTTTGGTACCTCCTAGGGGAATCGAACCCCTGTTACCGCCGTGAGAGGGCGGTGTCTTGACCGCTTGACCAAGGAGGCGTGGTGCGAAAATTATTCTAACAGAAACGCGGCGATTAGGCAACCCCTTTTTTTACCCCTGCAATTTACCACCCCTGCAATTTCGCATATTTTTTCTTAACCGCCGCATTTCCTTTATCATCAGCGAAGCAGCGCTTTAAGCTTCGCTTCGGCCCGCTCATCCGCGAGATTGTGTGAGAACCAGCCGGAATCCTGGTCTTCGTACAAATGCAGACGCAGCACAGCCTCCCTGCGCGCCGCCTCATCAAACAGCTCCAGGTTATCGGTTAAAAAGTCACACGTGTCAGCCAGCGCGTCTCCGGGCAGCGAGAGCAGATATTCCACGTCAATCTTGCCTGTCTGCTCATAGCGCCTCATGTTCTCCCCTGCGACATATCTCTCCGGGTTCACTGCGGCAAGCGCACACAGATAGATCAGCGCCGCTGCCGCGAAACACCGGATCAGCTTCACCTTATTTGAGAATATGCGTGCAAGCATGACAATGTTAAAAACCGCGAGCAGCAGCATGAAAGAGTGCGATAATAAACGCGCGACGGTATCTCCGAACGACGCCACATAGCATTGCATACGCAGATGCGCCGACGCGAGTATCACGAAGTTAAAAGCGATCAGCAGCGCATAGAGCACCGTCAGATACGGCGTTGTGCTGCCGTCCTTTTGCTGCGTAAAGCGCATCGCAATCACGAGCAGCACGAAATTGAAGCACGTCATGAACATCATTTCGCCAAAGCCGCGCACCGCGTACGCCGAGCTCGTGAGACCGAGCACCGCGTCCAGCGTCTCCTTGGGCGCAAAGAAATACCCGAACTGCACACCCGCAAACAGCACATACACCGCGGCAACCATCGAAAGCGCGATGCCCGTGGTCACGGCCGGTATCGGCCGCTTGGTGAAGACGACGGCTTTTCTCGGCCCTGTGCACTCCGGCTCCAAAGCCGTGGAGGCAGGCCCCATAATCAGCGAAGCCCCGAGCAGGAACATGAACACATAGAGGAAAATATCGCCGAGCGCAATGCTTTCGATAAACTGTCCGAGCAAATTTGACACATTGGCGTCCGCGCCGACGAGCAGCGGCACCACGATCAGCAGCAGAACGACGCCCACACCCACGCCGACCAGCGCGCCAGCCTTCTTCTTCCCCTTGAACAGCGCGCCCATGCTGTCGCCCACGAACCGGACAATGCCGAAAAGGAAACGGTTGATGCCCGCCATCACGATATCGACGATGAAGCCGCTTTCATCCCATCGGTTGAGCGCGCTGCCCGAAAGCACCGTGTACTGCACGTACATGACGACAAGTATGGCCAATATGCTGAATACATGGATCGAAGAGCTCGTCAGAAAAAGTGAGAGGCTTAGCAGCACCGCCGGTATGGTGAACAGATACAGCAGCTTTTCCTGCCGGAATGGAATCGCGAATATCGATTTGGCGTTGAATGCCGCATACGCGTAGATGAGAAGAAAGAATACCGTGAGGTTGAGCCCCAGGCCCTGATTCACGAATATCGCCGCGAATATGATGCCGAACACGGCAGAGCTAATCAGCAGCCGCGGGCTGATTCGGCGCTTCGGCGTTGTTTCGGGAGCCGCCATATCATCGTTCATGACTTCTTGCCCCCCTTGCCTTTTTTGGGCTTTGCCGCCTTCTGCGGCTTGACAGGCTTTTTTTCGGGCTGGCTCTTTTCCAAGAAATATTGGCAAAGATAACTGGTATCCGTCATAAGCAAAAACTCCTCCTTGAATGATCATTCTTTTCAAGGAGATCGTAGCACGCGTTCAAACGTATGTCAATTAATATTTACCGTTTTTCGATAAATATTTTTTTATTACTCCGAAATTTTGACCAACTTCCTCACAAGGTGTACCACGAATCTTGGCCTCCTCGAGAGGCAATGTCAATAACTTAAGAGCAGGGAGCAGTTTACAGAGGGGAAGAAAAAACACTTGACAAATGGGGAAGGCCCCCATAATGGCGAAAAAAAGGACTTATTCGCCATTATGAACATGTATGAG
>JAEYLC010000027.1 GCA_023461435.1 Bacillota bacterium | reverse complement strand
TCTTCCAAAAGGAGGCGGACGAAGCGGTTGCTGAGCGCCAAAAAGATAAGCAGCTCAAGCATACCTACCATGCGCGCACCAGCGATCTGATTGTGACTTTACGTGACAGATTCATTTTCGCTTCCCTCTGCGGTCACCCTCAGTTAGCGAGCATGGAATTGGGTTCCGTTATGCGCGAACTTACCCGTGTCGTCTCCCCCGTGCGACCGGGGCGCTCTTTTCCTCGCGTCCACAAACCCTTTGCTGCCGCTAACCCTTTTCTGAAATCCTTCCTCTGAGCTTAAGTTATTGACATTGCTCATTGAGGGAGGCAATATTCGAACTTATTGATAGTGTTAGATTACTGACAAATTAGCTGAAGGGTTGATACTTTCCCTCAATCCTCAGTCAACATTGCCGTTTGCCGGAACCTTATTGTTCCAATGGCTCCCTCATTGAGGAAGCTGTCGCCGTGAGGCGACTGAGGGAGTCAAACGATGTTCATCATTTAGAAAAACCATTCACTTACTCAGCGATACTTGCGAATCCAGTGCAGCAGCTGCCCCTGCGTCATCTCTCCCGAGGCCAGCCGCAGCCCCGCGTCCACAATATCACCGTCGCCGCAGTGCAGCGTCACGCCGTTGATCTCTAGCATTGTCAGCAGCGCGAGCATAGCGATGCGCTCATTGCTTCGCGTAAACGGTCTGCCGGCGATGATGCCGTACGCGAGCCGCGCCGCCTTGGCCTCCAGCCCGCGGTACACATCCTCGCCGTCAAATATCTGCCAGGGCGCGTTCACGATTCGCTCCAGCAGCGCTTCGTCACGAATGGCCGCGTTGCGTCCGGTCTCCACAATGAGCAGCCCGTTCATGGCTTTCACTTGAGCTAGGCTCAACCGTTTCACAATTCCTCAAAGGCATGGTGGTGCTTGTCGATCAGCGCCAGCGCGATGCGCATCACTCTTTCGTCCTCCGCCATTTGCTCGCGCTGATAGTCGCTGAACTCGGTGACCACATAACGCGGCACATCGCCGCTGGAGATCACCGCCATGCCGCTTTCATCCACCATTTTTGCCACGCGCGAAAAATCCTGCGTCGCCTCGGCGATGGATAACATGTGATTGGTATTGATTTTCAAAGCCACACCTCCTTTGCTGCTAGTATGCGCAGCCCGCATAGCAAATATGGCCTTGAAAGCTATTTCTCTTTTGGCGCGCACGTGTCGCAGGTGCCTCTGTGCATGCAGATGAGGCTGTCGCATTTCGGGCATGTCCAGCGCTGCTTTTGCTGCGACAGAAACGCATCGAGTCCCTGCGTTTTTATTGTGCGCTGATTTTCCCTGATATCCGTTGCGTACTTGGTTCTGTAGCGCTTATCGAGCGCTTTGAGCTTCGCGCACGGATAATCGGCACAAACATAGCAGAAGTCGGCTCCGCTGCCTTCTCGCTTGTCGCAGCCGCGTATGATGCAGCGCACGCAGCTGGCCGGAAGATTTTCATTCCCGCGGCAGCCGCCGCATGTGTTCTTTTTCCGCAGGTGCGCGTAGCACAGCGCGCAATTGAGCCCGCACGGCGCGATCAAACCCGCGTGCATGCCGTTTTTTAAATTCTCGGCCATCAGGCATCCCCCCTCTTCCGTAGCTGTATCATAACACAATCTAAACCAGAAATTAACTCTATCTATTCGGCAAAAGTATGTTACAATAGCAACATGAAGCGATATTTTGTGGTGCCATCGTTATCCGTCACGGAAAGGCGGCGAATAAAGCCGTTGGTATATCTTTCCCGCTTCATGGCCAATATAAGTCGTAAGCGTTACGTCTGCTTGAAAAAAGCCGCGTAGCGTTTTTTAGACTGAGGGCAAAAGAGAAAAAGCGGATAATCAATCCGCAGCAATATCAAATTTTTTATGAAGGAGGCAGGTATTATGCCCGCATATTTGACACACAGAGCCGCTGGAGAACGGGTGCTGGGGCAGCTCGGCAGCGGCATCGTCCCGCATAAGATGGCATACTTTCTTGGCTGTCAGGGTCCGGATATCCTGTTTTTCCGCAACTATCAGCCGTGGCTGTCGTCCAAAGACAGCCTGTCTCTCGCGATTGCGATGCACAGCGATAACGTGAGAAACGAAATGGCGAACGCGCTTGAATTCGCACGTCTATACGACGGCACCGACAAGGATGAGCTCGTTTCGTATATCGCTGGGTTCATCACGCATTACGCGATCGACAAGAACGCGCATCCGTTTGTGTACGGCAAAGCCGGCAAGGACACAAACGCGCATCACGGCATCGAGTTCATGTGGGACAGCTTTACGGCTAAGGAGCAGTGGGATATCGACCCGCAGAATTTCGACGCGCCCGCCGAGATACTCTACGACGATGTCGGGGTCGGCATCTGCGCGTGGTACAAGACCGTCGCGAACGACGTCTATTCAAAGGTGATCTCGCTTGACGTGGTGAGGCAGGCACAGCGGCATTTTGCCAAGGCCAAAAAGGCGCTCGCCGACATCAATCTCGCGGGCAAGCTGCTGATCCATATCGTGAGCGCGACCACCGGATTTGACGCGCGGCGCATGCTGTATCCCGAGAAGCGCGACGAAACGTGGTTCACCAAAGAGGAATACGTTCAGATGCGGGAGATGATCGCCAAGGGCGTGGATGAAAGCTGCGACATGATCCATTTCGCGCTGAATTACATGGGCGGCCAGCCCAAGGATCTGCCCGAATGGTTCGGGGACTTAAACTTTGCGGGCAGCATCGTCGGCGCGTAAAGGCACATAAGTGACATGATAAAAGGCCGGAATAAGCGGCCTCCATATTAACCCCCCCATCCTGTCATGCTGAACGGAACGTGAGTGAAGTGAAGCACCCCATGGTAAATCGCTATAAGCATGGGATTCCAGTCAAATGTAGAAATCACTACGCTCAATCGGAATGACAATGAAAACTTTGTCAGCAAACTGAAGGCCGAAACAACCGGCCTTTTTTGTTGCCAATATAGTGCGACATCAAAAGTCAAGGCGCGCTTGGGAAATCGCGCCCTACAGAAAATCGCGCCCCGCAGAATCGCGCTCCGCAGAATCGCGTCCCGCAAAAATCCCGCCTTACAAAAAAGAACGATCATAGACTGCTTATGTTCTATGACCGCTCTCACTAATTTTTAAATTTTCATTCTTAATTTATGATTTATCTTATCTGTCCGTTGCCGCGGATGATGTATTTGATCGTTGTGAGCTCTTTGAGGCCCATCGGGCCGCGCGCGTGCAGCTTTTGTGTGCTGATGCCGATCTCCGCGCCGAAGCCGAACTCGTTGCCGTCCGTGAAGCGCGTGGACGCGTTCACATACACCGCCGCCGCGTCGATACGATCGAGAAACGTCTCGGCATTCTTGTAGCTCTCCGTCACGATCGCCTCGGAATGCTTCGTGCCGTATTTGTTGATATGATTTATCGCTTCGTCGAGGCTGCTGACCACCTTGACGGCGAGTATATAATCGTTGTACTCGGTATAATAATCCTCCTCGGTTGCCGCGTTCACATTGATGATCGCGCGCGTCTTTTCGCAGCCGCGCAGCTCCACGCCTTCGAGCCTTTTCTGCATGACCGGCAGGAAGCCTTGCGCCACCGATTCGTGCACAAGCAATGATTCCGCCGCGTTGCAGACCGACGGACGGCTCATTTTCGCGTTGCGGATGATATTAACGCCCATACCTAGATCAGCGCTCTCGTCGATATACACGTGGCAGTTGCCCGTTCCCGTTTCGATCACAGGCACCGTCGCATTTTTGACGACCGACTGAATAAGCCCCGCGCCGCCGCGCGGTATCAGCACGTCGATCACGCCGTTGAGTCCCATCATATATGTCGCGGCTTCGCGCGATGTATCGTCGATCAGCTGTATCGCGTCCTCAGGCAGCCCCGCCGACGCAATGGCTTTTCGCAGCACGTTCACCACCGCGATGTTCGAATGGATCGCGTCGCTGCCTCCGCGCAGCACCGTCGCGTTGCCCGTTTTGAGGCACAGTCCCGCCGCATCGGACGTCACATTGGGGCGCGCTTCATAGATGATGCCGACCACGCCGAGCGGCACGCGTTTGGTGCCGATGGAAAGCCCGTTTGGGCGCAGCGACGTATGCGTGACCTCGCCCACAGGATCGTCGAGCCGCGCGACGCTCTCCAGCCCCTGCGCCATGCCTTCGATGCGCGCTTCGCTCAAGGCGAGCCTGTCGAGCATCGCCTTGGACGTGCCCTTTTGCCGCCCCGCTTCAAGGTCCTTCTCGTTCTCGGCGAGTATATATGCCGTATCGTCGCGCAGCGCCTGCGCCATTGCGAAAAGCGCCTCGTTTTTTTTCACGCTGCCCGTGCAGTTCAGCACCGCCGACGCGGCCTTGGCCGCCTGCGCTTTTTTAAGAACGTGCTGCATCTTCGTCCTCCCACTCGGATCAAAACTTTTTGACATTATAACACCAATTGCATACAAAGTCACGCCGTTGTATAATATGTCCTTACGGAGGAAGAACATGACGCTGGACGGACTCACACTGCATGATATCGTGGAAGAATTAAAGGGCACCGTAACCGGCTGCAAGGTGGATAAGGTCCATCAGCCGCAGCCCGACACGGTGGTGCTCGCTTTGCGCGCGCCCGGGAAAAACCCCAAGCTGCTGATCAGCGCGGGCGCTTTCGATTCGCGGCTGCATCTGACCGGGCAAAAATACGCAAACCCGCCGTCTCCGCCGATGTTCTGCATGTTTTTGCGCAAGCACCTGACAGGCGCGAAGATCACCGATATCGTGCAGACGGGGCTTGAACGCATCGTGAGCATAACTCTCGAGGCCAAGGACGAGATGGGGCATGTGCGCCCGATGACGCTCGTCGCCGAGCTCATGGGCAAATACTCCAACGTGATACTGATTGAAAACGGCGTGATCATGGACAGCCTGCGCCACGTGACGCGCATGGTCAGCAGCGTGCGCTGCGTGCTGCCGTCTCTGCCGTATGAAGACCCGCAGTCAAGCAAACTGAACCCGCTCACCGTATCGCGCCCCACGCTCATCGAGATGCTGCAAAAAAAGGGCGGTGCGAAAACAAAAACGTATCTGTCCTCATTTTTGCAGGGCATTTCGGGCCAGACGGCCGAGGAAATTCTCTACCGGTACATGCCTGAAGGCTATGAGAGCCGCCAACGCGAGGCGGAAAAACTCGCGGATGTGATCGTGAGCTTTTTTGAAGAACCCTCGCGGCCCACGATGTATATACGGGACGGTGTGCCGTTCTTTTACGCGCCGAAGGCTTTTTCGAACGTCGCGGTGGACAGTTCCGTGCCGTTTGACAGCGCCAACGCGCTCGTCGATGCGTATTACCACCGCCTGCGCGAGCTTGAGACGCTGTCGCGCAAACGCGACGCGCTGCACCGCGTTGCGGCTAAGCAGCTTGATAAGCTGATACAAACGCGCCAGAAGCAGCAGACCACGCTCGATCAGGCGGGCAAAGCCGAGGAACACAAAACGCGCGGCGATCTGATCACCGCGAACATATACCGCATATCGCGCGGCGCCGCCACGCTCGTCGCGCAGGATTACATAACGGGAGAAGACGTCGCGATAGAGCTCGATACGCGGCTTTCCCCCGCCGCCAACGCGCAGCAGCAGTACAAGCGGTACAACAAGCTGAGGCAGAGCATCGATATCACGGCCTCGCGCATGGCGCATACCGTGTCCGATATCGCGTTTCTTGAAAGCGTCCAGGTCTCGATCGATTCGAGCGAGACAGCGGACGAACTCAGCGAAATTGAGTATGAGCTTAGCAAAGCGGGCTTTATGCCGGCCAAGCACAAAACCGAGCGCGCGGCGCAGGAGCCTTCCAGACCGCACCGGCTCATATCATCCGAGGGCTATACCATACTCGCGGGCAAAAACAACCGCCAGAACGATCTGCTCACGATGAAAACCGCCGCGCCCGACGACATCTGGCTGCACACCAAGGACATTCCGGGCGCGCATGTGCTGATTGTCGGCGCGAAGGGAAAAGCGCCCGCGCAAACGCTATTTGAGGCAGCGACGGTCGCCGCGACGCTCAGCAAGGCCAAGGGCGGCGCAAAGGTGCAGGTGGATTATGCACCGCGCAAAAACGTGCGCAAGCCGAACGGGGCCAAGCCCGGCATGGTGGTGTATGAGGGGTATAACACGATGGTCGTGAGCCCGGATAAGGCGCTTTTTGAAAAGCTGCGTATGAGTACGGAGAACTAATTAGTATCGCCAGTGCAAGTTATATCTATATAATCGCACCCTTACCTCCCTTGTGAGGGAGGTGGCAATTAGCGGACGAAAGTCCGGTAATTGACGGAGGGAGTAAAGTATCCGCTATACTTTTTTAATCATTTTTTGGCACCTGCTTGAGGGGGAGCTGTCGCCGCAGGCGACTGGTGAGGTGTCGAAGTACTGTGCAGTCCGTAAAAGCATGATCGCGGCATACGCCGCCAAAAGGACTCTGTTTATTTTCAATATCAATGAGCGCCCTATCCACAAAATTTTTAAAAAGAGATACCTGTACCCCGAAGGGGTATAAGCCGTTTCATTCAACATAAATAGCAACACAGAGCAATACGAAGACAGCGCTCATCAATATCAAACACTGTGCTGTCCGTAAAAGCGTGATCGCGGCATACGCCGCCAAAAGGTCTCTTTTTATTTTGAATATCGACGAAGAAATAAAAAAAGACCGCTAAGGTCTTCTTTTATCATTATTTCGCTTTGTCTGTCAATTCGTTGTCCGGCAAATCGGAGTCTTCGACAGTCGCGATCGCGCCCTTTGTGAAAACGAGACGCACCTTGTCGGGCATCGCTTCGATTGTCACGAGATCTTCCTTCACTGCCACGATTTTTCCGTACATACCACCAATGGTTTTGATCATCTTACCGGGCTTTAAGCTGTCCATAAGCTGCTGCATCTGCTTCTTTCTCTTCCTCTGCGGAATGATCATGAGCAGAATGAAAACAACGAATATGGCGACCAGCGGTAAATATTGCATAAGCCCCTGTGCGGTTGTTGCATCCATAGCTATACCTGCCTTTTAAACAAAATCTCTTGAGTATATATACTATATGAGCAAGTCCCAATAATCAACTGTTTTTTTCGGCAAATCCTGATCGTTCGCAAAAAGTTCACTTTTTTCAAAGTATTTCGCCCGATCACTCAAGTTTTACGGCAATAACGCCCTCATCATTATCAAAAGCCCCAAAAGAGTTTGAAAACGGCAAACCAAAAAACCAAAGGCAGATATTGCATCACCCTGTCCATCGCCGTTGATTCCATATTCTCCTCCTTTTGCCCATATAACCAATTATATACCGAATGGCTGCCAAGTTCAAACAGGAAGAAATTAATCGTGATAATGCGCGAAGAAATCTTCCTTGAAAGCCGCAAACCTGTCTTCCTCGATCGCGGTGCGGATATCCTTCACAAACTGTATCGTCGCGTGCACGTTGTGGATCGAAAGCAGCGTCGCGCCGAGTATCTCGCTCGTCTTGATAAGGTGGCGCACATAGGCCCGCGTGAAGTTCTGGCAGGTGTAGCACGTACACCCTTCCTCGATCGGCGAAAAATCGCGCGCGTATGTCGCGTTTCTGATCACGAGCCGCCCGCGCCGAGTGAGCGCCGTGCCGTTCCTCGCGACGCGCGTCTGCAGCACACAGTCGAACATGTCCACGCCGCGCGCCACGCCGTCCACAATGCAGTCAAAAGACCCGACGCCCATCAGATAGCGCGGCTTGTTCTCGGGCAGCAGCGGCGTCACCACCTCGAGCATGTCGTTCATCAGCGGCTTCGGCTCGCCGACGGACAGCCCGCCGATCGCGTTGCCCGGCAAATTCATCGACGAGATCACCTTCGCGCTCTCCTGCCTGAGGTCGGCATAAAGCCCGCCCTGCACGATACCGAACAGCGCCTGATCCTCGCGCGTTTTGGCCTTTACGCAGCGCTCCGCCCAGCGGTGCGTGCGCTCCATCGCGGCGGCGACATGGTCGTATTCAGCCGGGTAAGCGGTGCACTCGTCGAACGCCATGATGATGTCCGCGCCGAGCGCCTGCTCAATCTCCATCGCTTTTTCGGGGCTCAGCATGTGCCGCGAGCCATCAAGATGCGACTGGAACGCCGCGCCCTCCTCGGTGATTTTTCGAAGCGCACCGAGCGAGAACACCTGAAAGCCGCCGCTGTCCGTGAGTATCGGCCTGTCCCAGTTCATAAAGCGATGCAGCCCGCCTGCCTCGGCAACGAGGTCGTGCCCCGGCCGCAGGTACAGATGGTATGTATTTGAGAGCACGATCTCGGCGCCAGCCGCCTTCACCTGATCGGGCGTTAAAGCTTTTACCGTGGCCTGCGTGCCCACCGGCATAAACACCGGCGTCTCGACCACGCCGTGCGGCGTTTCAAGGCTTCCCCGGCGCGCCATCGTCTCTTTGCATGTTTTCTTTAAAGTAAAGGTAAAGGACATCGTTCCTCCTGTTGTCTGAGCAAAATAAAAGCACCGTGACCCATTATAACACAACAGGTGCACGGTGCATCAACCTCAATTTTTATTGGTACATCGCACGGACGAGCGGGATCACGTAATGGCTGCCGTGCCTGCCCTTCACATCCTCTATCATCATGACCGTCAGATATTGCTTTGACTGGTTTTCGTCGGCGGGATACGCCACGAACCAGCCAAGCTCGGTGCCCTCGGTATCGTCCTTGTTTTTCTTGATTTCGGCGGTGCCTGTTTTGCCCGCCATCTTAAGGCCGTCGATCTTGAATTCGTGGCCCGTGCCGTCGGGGCTTTCGATCACCTGCACCATCGCGTTTTTCACCGTCTGCACCGCCTCGGGCGTGAACACGCCCTGCTTCCAAGCTTGCGGCGCTTTGCTTTTCTCAAGATACGGCGTCATCATATCGCCGCCCGTCACAAACGCCGAGTAGATCGAAGCCATGTGCACGGGGTTCAGCTCCAGCTTGCCCTGTCCGTAGCCGCTGTTCGCGATATCGAGCTCGTCGTCAAACTTCTGCTCCGTGCCGAACGTGGACGGGCTGAGCCCGAATTCGAACGGCACCTCCTCCCCAAAGCCCAAGGTTTTCAGCCCCTGCGAAAAAGCATCGTTGCCGATCTTGAGCGCGGCTTTGGCAAAATAGATGTTGTCCGAGTTCACGAGCGCGTTTAAAACATTCGCCGCGCCGCCGTACGTCGCGAGGGTGGTCACGGTGTAACCGTTCCAGTTATCCTTCCCCCAAGATTTGCCGCTCGGGCCGAAATCCTCGTCGGCCGTAAACGCGCCGCTGCCAAGGCCGATCGCCGCCGTGATGGGCTTGAACGACGAGCCCGGCACATATGTCGCCTTGAACCGGTTGTACATGGGCCGTGTGTCCTCGTTGTTGTATTCGGCCCATTTTTCCTCCGAGAGTCCGAGTATAAACGCGTTGGGATCGTAAGACGGCGTGCTGGCGAGCGCGAGAATCTCTCCCGTATTCGGGTTCATGATGACCGCCGCGCCCTTGTCGTTTTTCATCTGGTCGTAGAGCTTCGCCTGCATATCCGCATCGATCGTCAACGTCACATCCTCACCGTTGTGCGCCGCGATCTCGGCGAGCACCTGCTTTTCCTTGCCGTCCTTGTCTTCAATGTAAACCTTGCAGCCGTCGATGCCGCGGATGCGGTCCTCCAGCAGGCTTTCCATGCCGACCTTGCCGATCTTGCTTTCCGCCGTATAACCCTGCCCTTCGTGCTCCTTGAGCTCGTCCTCGCTGATATTGTGAATATAGCCCGTCAAAGCCGCCGCCTTTTCACCGAGCGCATAAACGCGCTCTTCCGCCGTATCGAGCCCGACACCCGGTACGAGCACCTTTGCCTCGGTTTCGGGGTCTGCCTTCGAGATATACTTGTCCAGCGGGACCATCAGATCGTCCTTTACCCACTTCTGCGAGAGCTTTTCGTTGATATCCTCGACTTTCATGCCGAGCGCGTCCGCGAGCGTCTGGAGATCCGCGTCGCGCGTTTCGGGGTTGAGCTTGCCCGGCACGATGTACACGTTCCACACCTCGCCCTTGCCCGCGAGCAGCTTGCCGTTCCGGTCGAGTATGCTGCCGCGCTGCCCGGTCGTGGTTTTCACACGCACCTTGTCGGTATCGCCCAGATTCGGGAATATGAGCGTCGAATCCCAGTCAAGCTTAGACGCGCCGTCTTCGTTGCTGAAATAGGCCGTGTTGTCAAACACGACCGGGCCGGCCTGCGTATCCATCGACGTGACGTACGTGACCGCGTTGTCCTCGGCCTTGATATCCGAGATTTGTATATTGCTTGCTTCGATACCTTCGTATATGTTCTTGTTGCGCGCGAGAAAATCGTCTTTGGTCATCGTGCTGTTCTCGCTGATAAAGCCATACATCTTTTCATAGTCTTTATCGACGAGCGCCGCCATATAGGCCTTGAGCACCTCCTCGGGGTTCACCGGCTCGGCGGGTGTCGTTGGCTGCGGTGTGCCCGATTCTGCCGCGGGCGCACTGCCGCAAGCCACTGACGCGAGCATCGCACACACCATCAGCATACAAAGCAACATGCGTTTTATCTTCAATTTCTTCGTTTCTCCATTTCATCGTTGTCGCAATTTGACTTCCATTCTATTTTAGTGTAAATGCCGCGTGTATTCAAATGAAGGATATGACAGCATAAACGAATATACGGCACAAAATAAAAAGCCATCCGCGCTTATCGTTAATTGTCACGCCAGATGGCCGAAAATGGCTTTTATGATCGTATTATAACAGCAGCATGGCGTCGCCGAAGCTGAAAAACCGGTACCGAAGGCTGACCGCCTCGTTATACAGCGCAAGCGTGCGCTCCCGGCCCGCGAACGCCGATACGAGCATAATCAGCGTGGACTCGGGCAGATGGAAATTGGTCAGCAGCGCGTCCACCGCCTTGAAGCGGTAACCGGGCTTGATGAAGATATTCGTCCAGCCGCTGCCCGCGTGAACGGCGCCCGTCTCATCCGCCGTGGATTCGAGCGTACGCACGCTCGTGGTACCCACCGTGACAATGCGCCCGCCATTCGGGCGCGCGCCGTTGATCAACGCCGCTGCCGTATCGCTGACGCAGTAATATTCCGAATGCATGATGTGGTCTTCCACATTGTCGGCCTTGACGGGGCGGAATGTGCCAAGGCCCACGTGCAGCGTGAGCCTTGCGACAGCCACGCCCATCTCCTCTATCTTCGCCAGCAGCTCGGGTGTGAAATGCAGGCCCGCCGTCGGCGCGGCGGCGCTGCCCTGCTCCCGCGCGTACACGGTCTGATAGCGCGTTTTATCCTCGAGCTTTTCGTGGATATACGGCGGCAGCGGCATTTCGCCGAGCGCGTCGAGTATTTCCTCGAATACGCCGTCGAAAGCGAACTCCACCTCCGTCACACCGTCCTCTTTTTTCGTTTCGATCACCGCAAGCAGATGCTCCGAGAACACCACGGTATCGCCGATTTTGAGCTTCTTGCCGGGCCGCAGTATGACCTCCCAGCGCGTGAGCGACAGCCGGTGCAGCAATAAAAACTCCACCGCGCGCTCGGTACCCAGCTTCACGCCGAACAGCCGCGCGGGCAGCACCTTCGTGTCGTTGATCACGAGCACGTCGCCCTTTTTTAAATAGTCTGTGATATCGGTAAAGACCTTGTGCGCCGTCTGCCCCGTTTGCCGGTTAAACACGAGCAGCCGCGACGCGTCGCGCTGCTTGAGCGGCACCTGCGCGATCAGGCTTTCGTCAAGGTCGTAATAAAAGTCGCTGGTTTTCACTGATCCTCCATGATGTCGAGCTTTAACTGTTTTGTATCGCCGCCGTACGGGCAGCCCATGTGCGCGTAAGCCAGTGACGTTGCAACGCGGCCGCGCGGCGTTTTGTTGATGAACCCGAGCTGTATCAAAAACGGCTCGTACACATCCTCAATGGTCACGCTTTCTTCGTTTGTGGCGGCGCAGAGCGTATCGAGCCCCACCGGCCCACCGCTGAATTTGTAAATGATCGCCTCGAGTATCGCCTTATCCACGCCGTCGAGGCCGATCTCGTCCACCTCGAGCATCTCAAGGCCATAGCGCGCGATGGGCAGCGTGATGCAGCCCGTGCCCTTTACGTCGGCAAAATCGCGCACGCGCTTTAACAGCCTGTTCGCCACGCGCGGCGTTCCCCTCGAACGCGACGCGACCTCCAGCGCGGCGTCCCCGTCGATCGCGATATCGAGTATGCCCGCGGAACGCTTCACGATTTCGCTGAGCTCCTCGTTCGTATACATCTGCAGCCGGTTGATCACGCCGAAGCGGTCCCGAAGCGGGGACGTGAGCATGCCCGCTCTCGTGGTCGCGCCGACCAGCGTGAAGGGCGGCAGCCCGAGCCGCAGCGTTCTCGCCGACGGTCCCTTGCCGATGATGATATCGAGCGCGTAGTCCTCCATCGCGGGATACAGCACCTCTTCCACGCTGCTGTTGAGGCGGTGGATCTCGTCGATGAAAAGCACGTCGCCCTTGTTTAAATTCGTGAGTATCGATGCGAGATCGCCTGGCCGCTCGATCGCGGGGCCGGATGTCACGCGGATGTTCACGCCCATTTCGGACGCGATGATATACGCGAGCGTCGTTTTGCCAAGGCCCGGCGGGCCGTAAAGCAGCACATGATCGAGCGATTCGCCGCGGTTTTTCGCGGCGGCCATAAACACCTTCAAATTATCCTTGGCCTTTTGCTGGCCGATGTATTCGTCAAGCGTTTTGGGGCGCAGAGACAAGTCCGTCGCCGCGTCCGTTTCGCTCATCTGCGAGGATACGATCCTGTTTTCGTCCAAGCCTTAGTTCCTCCTTAGTGAATTAGCTGAGTAACGTCAGTGCAAGTTATATATGTATGCCCGCACCCTTGCCTCCCTCACCGAGGGAGGTGGCACATGACGGATGTCAATCCGGCATTTGACGGAGGGAGTGATGATTCTCACAGTCTTGGCTGATCCTCCCTCAGTTGCCTGCGGCGACGCGGAACGACACGGGGGCGCTAGTATTTCGAGCAAAAAGTAACGTCAGTGCAAGTTATATGTGTATGCTCGTAACCTTGCCTCCCTCCGCGAGGGAGGTGGCAAATGACGGATGTCAATCCGGCATTTGACGGAAGGAGTGATGATTGGCGCAGCTTTGGCTGATCCTCCTTCAGTTGCCTGCGGCGACGCGGAACGACACGGGGGTCGTTCCCTACATCTTTGCGCTGTAGGACGCGCCATCCGCTTGTGACCCGAAGGGTTATGACGCGCCGACCGGCTTTCACTTTGGGCTTCCCCTTGAATGGAAGCTCGGCTTTTGATCCGAAGCACTCACCTGTGCCCCGAATGGGGCATGCCTCCCGATGCGACGTCTTTGACTAAGCGCCCATGCGCTTCAATGCCATCAGTATCAGTTCTTCCGCCGTATCACCGAGGTTCTTGACCGACGTGATCGCGCGCGTCGCCTCGGCGCGGTTGTACCCTAGCGCCACAAGCGCGGCCAGCGCTTCCGCCTCCGCGCCCAAGCCTCCGGGTTCGCCGGGCATATCCGCTTCGCCCAATATCTCACTTTTGCCGATCTTCTCGGCGAGGTCGATGATGATGCGCTGCGCGGTCTTCTTGCCGATGCCCGGCACCTTTTGCAGCGCGGTCTCGTCTGATGTGATGATCGCCGCGGCGAGCTCGCTGATTTTCATCGCGGAGAGCACCGCAAGCGCCGCCTTGGGGCCGATGCCCGACACGCCCGTGAGCCTGACGAACATCTCGCGCTCCTCGGTCGTCACGAAGCCATAGAGCGTGTGCGCGTCCTCGCGCACCACGAAGTGGCAATATAGCTTGCACATCTCCCCCGTTTTGATGTGCGTCAGCGACTGCGACGTGGTATGGATGCGGTACCCGATGCCACCCGCTTCAATGACGGCCATGTCCTTGTCTGCGGAGACGACTTCGCCCTTGATAAAATCGTACATATAAGCCCCTCTTATCTGATGCGGAACGTATCCGCAAAACGGCTCGAATGCGCGTGACAGATGGCGCACGCCACCGCGTCCGCCGCATCGTCCGGTTTGATCACATCGCTCATACCGAGCAGCAGCCGCACCATTTCCTGTACCTGCTTTTTGTCCGCGTGGCCGTAGCCCACGATGGCCTGTTTGATCTGCATCGGCGTGTATTCGAACAGCTCGGCGCCCGTGCTGAACGCCGCGGCCATCGCCGCGCCGCGCGCCTGCGCCACCTGTATGACCGTCTTCACGTTTTTGCCCGCAAACAGCTCCTCAAACGCGATGCAGTCGGGCCCGTGCTTTTGGATCAGCGCACCCACATTTTCATGCACGATTTTGAGCCGCCGCGGCAGCGGCATGCCCGCCTCGGTCACGATCACGCCGCATTCCATGAGGCAGATTCTGCCGCCTTCATAATTAACGACGCCATAGCCCATCAGCGCGATCCCCGGGTCAATACCAAGTATGACCATCCATGCGTCCTTTCATAGCTTGTATAGCATAATTCTAAAGGCAAGCCATCTATCTGTCAAACATTAACGCGAACAATTATTCTCTACTTTTTATATTGAAAAAACCGAGGTGTCGTGAGGATACCCAGGCCAGGATGCTCTTAAAAAACATCTTTACAAACCGCAGTACTCCGTGCTACGATATAGCTGTAGTCAGTAATACTGAATACAAGTCATACAGAGTAGTAAGGAGTGAATGTGTTGGAGAACCTGACGGAAATGCTGAAAGGCGTGCTTGAGGGATGTGTGCTTGAAATCATCAGCCGCAAGGAAACCTACGGCTACGAAATCACACGGCAGCTAAACGCCCTTGGCTTCACAGATGTTGTAGAGGGAACAGTTTACACCATTTTGGTGCGGCTTGAGAAAAATAAGCTTGTGGACATAGAAAAAAAGCCGTCCGACATGGGCCCGCCGCGCAAGTTTTTCGTGCTCAACGATGCGGGGCGCAAGGAGCTGAAAAACTTCTGGGATAAATGGGCGTTTATTTCATCAAAAATCAACGAGTTGAAGGAGAAAAAGTCATGAATTTTTGGGAGAAAATCACGGGCAGCGATATGACAAAAGAATTGAAAGCCTTTGAAGCGCGAGCCAAAAAGCTGCCGGCTGATTATCAAGCGGCATGGGAACAAATAAAAGCCCACCTCTGGCCGCATACCGATTTTACCGGCCGCAATCTCATGCCGATTCTAGACGGTGTGCTGGGCCTGCTCGAAGAAACGGCGGCGGATGGTCAGAGCGTCCAAGAGGTTTTGGGCGACGATATCCAAGGCTTCTGCTCCGCGTTGGCTGGTGAAGAAGGCGCAATAACCTTCCGAGACAAGTGGCGCGAGCAGCTCAACAATAATATCGCTAAGAAATTAGCAAATAGGAGGATAAAATGAAAATTCAAGATATCATCGATGGCAAAAAAGAGTGGCGGGCGCATATGGCGCGTGTCAAGGCGCTCCCGCAAGAATATCAGATTGTTTATAGGGAGATTCAAAAATATCTCTTCAAAGTCGGCCCTATTGATTTAACTGAAGGGACGGCATTGCTCTCAGGGATTGTCGGCCTTTTTGAAGAGGGCGCGGCCCTGGGTAAAGGCGCGCTGGAAGTGACGGGCAGTGATGTCGCGGCTTTCTGCGATGATCTCATCAAAGGTTCGAAAACTTACGCTGACATCTATCAAGAAGCCATAGCCCAAGAAGTGAACAAGGCTATGACAAAGGTCACGGATAAAACAAGGTAAGAGAGGGATTTTGGGATGGAAAATGCTATTCAAGTGAAAGGGCTGCAAAAGTCCTTTAAACAGCTTCATGTCCTGAAGGGCGTCGATTTCGAGGTGGAAAAGGGCAGTATTTTCGCTCTGCTCGGCAGTAACGGTGCAGGCAAGACGACAATTGTCAAAATACTCACCACACTGCTTAAGCACGACGGCGGGAACGCGGCCGTCAACGGGTTTGATGTGGCGGCGCAGCCCGACCATGTGCGGCAGTCGATCAGCCTGACCGGGCAGTTTGCCGCCGTGGACGGTATCCTCACCGGACGGGAAAATCTGATACTGATCGCCAAGCTCCGGGATATCAAATACCCGTCACAAACCGCCGACAGTCTGCTTGAACGCTTCGGGCTCGGCGACGCGGCCAACCGGCGGGTCGGAACGTATTCAGGCGGCATGACGCGCCGACTCGATATCGCCATGAGCCTTGTGGGAACACCCCCCGTCATATTCCTTGACGAGCCGACGACCGGGCTTGACCCGGAGGGACGGCTTGAAGTCTGGAAAACCGTCAGGGAGCTTGCCGGCAGCGGCGTGACGATTCTGCTCACGACGCAGCATTTGGAGGAAGCGGAGCAGCTTGCCGACAGAATCGCCATACTTCACGACGGTAAAATCATTGCAAACGGAACACTCGAAGAGCTTAAAAAGCTGTTTCCGCCCGCGAAGGTTGAATACATCGAAAAGCAGCCATCGTTGGAGGAAATTTTTCTTGCGATCATCGGAGCCCCCGCGCGGGGTGAAAAAAAGGAGAGCAATTAAAATGAAAAACAAAACTGGCGTGCTGTTCGGGCGCTCAATGCGCCACATACTGCGCAGCCCGGATACCATTATTACGGTTGCGATTGTCCCGATCATGATGATGATGCTGTTCGTCTACGTGTTCGGCGGCGCGATAAAAACAAGTATGGATGATAACTTGAATTATGTGAATTATCTGCTGCCGGGCATACTGCTGATGGCCATCGCCAGCGGCATATCTTACACCGCTTTGCGGCTGTTTATGGATATACAGGGAGGGCTTTTCGCGCGGTTCAGCTCAATGCCCATCAAACGCTCGTCAATGCTGTGGGGGCATGTGCTGACCTCGCTTGTTTCCAATGCGATTTCTGTCGCGGCGATTATCCTGATCGCCCTTGTCATGGGCTTTCGATCAAGCGCGGGAATACTCTCATGGCTTGCCGTCACGGGGATACTCGCGCTGTTCACTCTCGCGCTGACATGGGTCGCGGTTCTGCCGGGCCTCACGGCAAAGTCCATGGAAGGCGCAACAGCGTTTTCTTACCCGCTGATATTCCTGCCCTTTATCAGCTCCGCTTTTGCCCCGACAGAAACAATGCCGACTACCGTTCGCGCTTTTGCCGAGAACCAGCCCGTCACGTCGATCGTGGAAGCCGTGCGTTCGCTCCTCAATTCCGAGCCTGTCGGGAACGAGATATGGGTTGCCCTCGCGTGGTGTTTGGGAATTATAATAGTCGCTTACTTTTTCGCGATGAAAGCATATCGGCGCAAGGTATGAAAAACAATATTCATTGATAATTATTTTATCAATAAAAACCGGAGCATCGTTTTGATACTCCGGTTATGTTTTTGGCAAAGCTCCAAATGTCATTCGATTAAGCGTGAGCAATAAGGGGAATCCCACGTCTATAGCTAATCGCATGGGCTGGCTGCGTCTCTTTGCCTCCACCCATAAATCCAACTCCCCCGCCCCACTCTACGCGGTAATCAAATGGGAGCCAAGAGTGCTGATTATGCCTGCTCCGTCTGCGCCTGCGTCTTCATGCCGTGGAAGCATAAATCAAGGTGCTGCTTCTCAAGGCGCTTCTTGCTGACCACTTGGGCAATCACCGTCGCGATGATCGCGATGGGCAGCGCGACGATCAGCGGGTCCACCACATCAAGGTTGGAGCCTGCGGGCGCCAGCGTCGGTACGCCGAACAGCCATTCGCATACCTTGATCACCGTGGCCTCCTTGGCGTGAAAGAACATCATCCATAGCAGGCTGCTCACAGAGCCCGCGACCATGCCCGAGATTGCCGCGGTACGCGTCATCTTTTTAAAGTACAGCGCGCCGAAGTACATGGGCAGAAACGCCGCGCAGCAAAGCCCGAAGAACAAAGCCGTCGCGATCGCGATGGCGCCGTCCCAGATCGTCGGCAGCACGAATGACAAAACGATGGTGATCACAATCGCCACGAGCACGCCGATGCGTGAGATCAGCATGCTCTTGCCAGGCGAGGTGTCTTCCTTCACTTTGAATATATCCCGCCCCACCGCCGTGCCGATCGCGTGGAACTGAGAGCTGATGGTGGACATGCCCGCCGCGAGCAGCAATACGAGAAACACCGTCACAAACCACTCGGGCATGAAGTTATCAAGGAACAACGGGATAATGCTGTCGGTGGAACCGCCAGCCGCAGCAATCGCGACCTGCCCCTGCGCGTTGAAGAACAGCACATTCGAGAGCGCGCCGACCACGAACGCCACGCCCGTCATGAACAGTATGAAAACGCCGCCGATCGGCACCGCGCGGTTGATCTCGCGGTCGCTCTTGACCGTCATGAAGCGCACGGCCAGCTGCGGCTGCGCGAGCACGCCGATGCCGACGCCGAGCACGATCGTGGTGACGACTGTCCACCAGTATTTTGAGCCCTCCGCCGGCATGGAGGTCCATCCGTTGAAGCCGCCCGCCTGCAAGTTGGTGATCTGGTCGGCCACAGCCGGATTCGTGGAGAGATCCGTGAGCTGCTGATGGGCCGATGTGATGCCGCCAAGCTGCGCATACACAGCCACAAGCAGCACGACCATGCCCACGAGCATGATGACGCCCTGAAACGCGTCCGTATACATCACGCCCTTGATGCCGCCGAACAGCACATAAACCGCGATGAGTACGCCGAACACGAGCAGCGCAATGTCATACGGCACCCCAAGGCCGCTTTCCAAAAACTTGGCCACGCCGATCATGACGGCGGCCGTGTATACAGGCATAAATATAAAGATGACGATTCCGATGTATTTTTGAATGAATTTCGATTGAAAGCGTTTGCCCAAGAACTCGGGGAACGTGTGGGCGTTGAGGTTCTGGCCGATGCGCCGCGTTCTTTTGCCGAAGAATATAAAAGCGATGAATATGCCAAGAAAGATATTTAAGAATGTCAGCCATAAAAGGCTCATGCCGAAAACGCCCGCGTTTCCGCCAAAGCCGACGATCGCGGACGTGCTGATGAACGTCGCGCCGTATGAGAGCGCCATAATCATCGGATGGGTTTTGCGCCCGCCGATTAAGTAATCGCTCGCTGTTTTTGTTCTTTTGTATCCCATGATGCCGAGCACCGCGACCACTGCCAGATAAACGATAATGACAATCGTTTTGATCACCATGTTGGTATCAACCATTTTGGGTTCCGTCCTTTCATTTCATTTTTAGATTTCGAGTTTTTCAGTGATGTCGCGTTCGGTGTCTTCCCATTCCTTTTCCACCTCGGGTTCGTCAATGTCGGCGCCCTTATTCCAGTTCACAATCCCGTAGATCAAGCAGGCCAATGTTGACGCGATGCAAAGCACGTACACCAAAAAGATCCAGAAATCACCCATTCCCAGCATTTCGCTCACCTCCGTTTATTCTTTTTTGAAAGCCAAAACTTTTATAAATTAAAAAACCCTTCGGAAGTATCCGAAAGGTAAAGAAAAATCGCGTGTAATCCTTTAACTATTTGCGCGCTGAAGATCTTTTACCGTTCTACCATACCACCCTTTTATGACAGTATATTAAAAGGTTTTAACTGTTGTCAACACCTTCTTCATAAACGGTAAAAACCTGCAAAATCCTCTTTTTATTCGAGACTACATCTCACTTACTAGGTTTATCGAAAGAGTGACTTATTGTGTGTAGACTTATTGTATTCGTAATTTATAGTATATTTTGGAGGTTTATATGTATGGATATCGTGAAAGTATTTGGTAGCAATTTACGCAAGTATCGTACCCAACTCCATCTTTCTCAAGAAGAATTCGCTGAAAAATGCGGAATGCATAGAACTTATATTAGTGCTATTGAATGTTATCGACGGAGCATTAGTTTAGAGAATGTTCAACGAATTGCGGATACGCTGAAAATAGATACCTATAGATTGTTCATTGAAGAAAAGGAGGACTGACAGTGCCTAATATTCAACTCCTTGATCCCTCATCTCAACCAATTGGAACATTTCGTCTTATTGATTGGCTAGAAAGTCAATTTAAGAGTCCACAATATAATGAGTTTTATTGCGCCGTAGGATTTGCAAAAATTAAGCCGTTTTACTATTTACATGATTCAATTCAAACTTGGAAGACATTGGGGAAGAATCTCAAAGCCGTGGTTGGAATTGATCATAAAGGTACTAGTCTACAAGCACTTACTTATTTTCTAAATGTTTTTGATGAAGTCTATATCCCGCACGTAGATTATTCGACTTTCCATCCAAAGATTTATATGTTTACAGGTGAGCATTCAGCTTCTTTATATTATGGTTCGAGCAATTTTACTACAGGAGGGCTCGAAACGAACTTTGAAGGTGGAGTAATTCTTGATTTTTCTTTACCTGCCGAGAAGCCGATTGTAGACCATATGTTGAAAAACCTAGAAGCATTGTTGCCCGGCAAACTTAGCTGCTGCAATATTCTTGATGCTACCTATTTAAACATTCTTGAAAAAAAAGATATGTTAATGGACGAATATCATTCGACGAAAGGGCAAGGAAGCGTGACAAGTCGAAACTTAAGAAACGCCTCAAAAGGGACAGGTTCCGGCGGTTATACTATCAAGCCACCTCATCCAATCTCGAAAGATATAATGAAAGCGGCTGTCAAAAGTGCCGGGTTAGAGCTCCCTATTACTCAAAAAAACAGACATGTAATCAAGAAAGGTAAAAGCAGCTCTAAAATATCCTCAGATGTACCATCCACAGCATCATCCGCCACCATACCCATTGTTACAGAGGGCCTTGTTATTCAAGTAAATCCACATAAAAATGCCGAAATTCACTTAAGCACAGCAGCAACAGCTCAAAACGCTGCTTTTTTTGGATTTCCATTTACAGGGATGACCGTGCCAAAATCGACAACTCATAATCCAGGTTACCCACAAAGAGACCCGGATCCTATTGTTGATATTTATGTTTACGATAGTAGTGGTGTTTTAACAAATCACGTTTATCATTATGGTCTAAACATGGTTTATTATGTGAATAAAAAAGAAATAAGGATTACTGTTAGTAAACAATACCTTTCTAGCCTCCCGCCAGTAGATGACGATATCAGTAATTATTCAATCTTAGTAATGACCCCATCAACAGATGCTGCTTGTGATTATGATTTACATTTTTATTCGCCTGGTAGTATCGAATATGCTAACTATTTGAGTGTTTGTAATCAGGCCCTCGGTGATGGCGGTAAGAAGACATCAACCGGTGTCCCTATAGTACCAAGAAAAATGGGGTGGCTTTAGAGCAATGACTTAAAAAGTAATTACTCTAATAATCACTTTTTAAATACAAATATAACATTTTTCGTGATAGCATTCTCAATATGCATATAATTCTCAGTAGTAACGCTTATGGGTATAGTTTCTTTGAGTTTCCAGCCAAGCAACTCGCAGGTTTGCTTTAGAATTTCAGCAGTATTAATAATTCTTGTTCCAGTCCCAGTTGTTGTTTGTGTATCGCCAATAACTATACAAATATGTCCATCTTTTTTTATAGCGTAATCTATGTTTTGCATGACCTCAGTCATGTCTGAAAAATACATATATAAAAGTGCCGCCATATTTTTGCGTCTAAACCCGACATCAGCTTCTGAATTTTCAAGATATATTTGAGAAATCAAATCCTTTGCTAATGTTGAAATAATATTCTGGTAGTCGTGATTGCGGATTTTGTCATCATAAACCTTACGGCTACTTATCTTTATTTCTCGCGTTCCGGTTAATTCGTTCTCAATTGGAATTCTTTTAGAGGCATTTAAACCTTCCAAAATCAACAGGTTAAGTCTATTTGTATCAATGTAAGGCAAAGCCGTTGCATATGGGGGACTTGTTATAACTAAATCTACAGAATTCTCTTTTACATGGCTATGAAAAACCTCTTTATCCGTTGCATTGCCCAACCATAAGTATGGCTCTATTATTTGATTTGGTGCAAGATTCCTTATTCTAAAAAAAGAAAATACTCGTTTTAATTGGCATTCTAAATTATCAACAAACAACTCCAATACTGGTGCATCTTCAATCGGTTCGTTGCGTCTTCTGATTCGTAAATCTCTTGGCTCTTGTTGAGAGACTTCTCTAATTATTGAACTCAATATAACTGTGAGAAAACACTTTATTCGTTTTTCAGGAAGCAAGCGAATCTTATTTAATACGAATCCAATTTTATTAGCTACTGGATTCGGAAACCAGCTATATATTTCATCAATAGCGTCACTCGAAAACTCCGAATCATAAGATTGATCAGAATTGTAATTTGATAATTCATTAACTAGTATTGATATTTGCTTATCTATCTCGCAGGGATCAACAAATAAAATATCTGTTTTTGCTTTAGCAATCTCAATTGCAAGAGGATTTATATCACATCCCAAAGCACGATAACCGTTAATAGCGCACTCTAAAGCTATAGTGCCACTGCCACAGAATGGATCTAGTATAGTTTCACCCTCTGATTTACAGTAAATATTTAAAAGCGGGCGTACCAGCTGCGGGTAGAATTTCCCCTTGTATGGATGTATTCCATGTGTTACATATTTCGGATCCTTCTTATTAACTCGTTTTTCAAAACCACTTTCAATAATTGATTGCCACGTTGGGAAAACCGAACCTCCTATTGAGTATGCTTTATAGAATGTAAGCCTCTTTAATAATGACAACTTATTAGTATTGACATTCAAACGGTCGTTATGTACTGAAGTGCCAAAAAGTGCTTCAACCTCTTTTTTAGATATTTCTTTTTCATACGGCCACAACTTATACCCAACCGGAATTAATGATACTTCTGTATCTTTTTCAGGCTTTTGTAGGACCAAAAGTTTTTCTTCCTTAGCTCTGCGTGCAAAACTTTGAATTGACCTTTTATTCTCCGGTAATTCACGTGTAATAATATCAATAACTGAAAAGCCTATCTGTTCAGCAACTTTTCCAATTGCTTCTGCAGTTTTATATGTTTCCTTTTCAAAGACTGCATCCCCTAATACAAAAACTGCGTACTTTCCATTCTTAAGAGCCATATAGCAATTTGTTAGAACTTTTTTCATTTCATTCTCAAATTCATCAAAGCCCTTTTTCTGTTTTTGATATTTTAAATGTGATCCAATTTCTACTTTGCCCATCTCTACAGGATTGCCATCCAGCCAGAAAATACGAAAGCGATGATATAAATGATAGTCAAAAGCATTAGGATAAGGTGGTGATGTAACTATAAGATCAACAGAGTCATTCTTGATTGGTAAATTAGGGCCTACAATTCGGGACATAACATCCAGAGTCAAAAATTGCCCTTCACTATAACTGAAAAGTGATCCTAAAGCCTTGGTCTTAGTGATATTCTCTTTTAAATCTTTAATAAACAGCATCAATGTTTTACAGTTTGGTACATCCTTTTCTTTGGCTGTATATCTGGTTTCACTCTCCTGGTTTGAGACACGTGTAATTATTTTTGATAACGAAGCCTTCGCCAGGTATACGGCTTCACTAGTAGTGAGGCTATAATTAATTATCTGCTTTAATACTGCCAATTCACAGATTGCATTCTGTGAAAACCACTTCTCAATATGGGGAATGTTGGGTATGTACTTTGTTATCTCTTCTTGCCGAGTAGCAATATACTCTCTTAGATATGTTTCATTTAAAGCTAGTTGTTCAACAATTAACAAGAATTTCCCCAGTTCTTTCTCGTCATTTGCAGATAAGGTTACAGTCTTTGCTCTTCCTATAATTTCTCCAATTGGGTTTATATCCGTACTAATAAAAGTACGTCTATTTAATATTGCTTCCAATGCAGTCGTGCCACTGCCTCCAAAGGGGTCCCAAATAACATCACCAGGGCGTGATAGTAATTTAATTAATGTATTCGGAATCTGTGGAATAAACTTAGCCGGATAAGGATGCATATCATGGGTCAGATAGCCGGTATCATCATCAGAAAAGCTCCAGTCAGTGTTCAAAAGGTAATCCCTAATATCTTTCATATTTGCGACTGTATGTTTACCAGATTGTTCTTGGTCTTGCTCTTTACCCTCACAATTCTTTATACTTAAATAATCAGCAAGAATTCTATCAGTCTTGTTCTGCATCTTTAAATTGTCCAATACCTTACCCCCAAATAAATCTGGGTAAATTATATAACATCCCAGAATTCATATGCAAATCTTTCTTTTAATTTTTAATCGATATACTTAATTCCCATTAATCAAGATAATCGCAAAGTATAAATAATTATATCGATATATTAAACTTCTTTATGATGAATAGATTCTATAAGCCTTTTCATGGATTGCCTCTTTAATGACACTAAAAACGAAAAGCGGCGAAAGCCTCTGCCTTCGCCGTTCTTCGTTCATTTGAGTATGTGTAAAAGAGGAAACTAGCTAATCTTACACGCCGCGCTTGTTGCTTCTTATCTGCTCAAGCTCCGTGAAGTTGGCCGTCGGCATATAGCCCGGAATCGGCATGATGCGTTCATGGAACGCATCGACATACCAGAACGGCTGCGGGAAGAAGAAGTCTTCGAGCTCGTGCGCGGGTGTGATCCAGTTCTTCGCGCCCACCACAACCGGCGGCGCGTCGAGATAATTGAACGCAAGCTCGGTGATATTGCGCGCAAAATCGTTGAGGTGCGAGCCGCGCTCACACGCGTCGCCCGTGATGATGATGCGGCCCGTCTTCTTGACGGATTCGATCACCTTCTCGTAGTTGAACGGCACGAGGCTGCGCGCGTCGATGACCTCCACGCTGATGCCGTGCGCCGCGAACAGCTTAACGGCCTCCATCACGCGGTACAGCGTCGCGCCGACCGAAAGTATCGTCAAATCGCTGCCGGCCACCTTCACATCCGGCTCGCCGATCTCGATCTCATAGCTCTGCGCGGGCACGCCGCCCTCGTGGAACTGCTCGCCGATATCATAAATGCGTTGGCTTTCAAGATATATCACAGGGTCTGTGCCGTTGAGCGCCGCCGCCATCAAGCCTTTTGAATCGTATGGCGTGGCCGGGAACACCACCTTGAGGCCCGGTATGTGCGCACAAAGTGCCGACCAGTCCTGCGAATGCTGCGCGCCGTATTTGGAGCCGACCGACATGCGCAGCACGCACGGCATTTTGAGCACGCCCGCGCTCATCGACTGCCACTTGCTGAGTTGGTTGAACACCTCGTCGCCCGCGCGCCCGAGAAAGTCCGCGTACATGAGCTCCGCGATCACGCGGCCGCCCGCCATGGCATAGCCCACGGCGCTGCCCACGATCGCGCCCTCGGAGATCGGCGAGTTGAACAGCCTGTGATATGGCAGGCAGTCGGCCAGCCCGCGGTACACCGCGAAAGCGCCGCCCCATTCGCGCACGTCTTCACCGTAGGCGGTCAGCGTCGGGTCTTCGTAATACTTGTCGATAATCGCTTCGAATATGCCGTCGCGCAGCTGATACAGCTTGTTCTTGGAGACCGGCTTACCGCTCGCGTCAAACGCGAAGCGTTCCTTTTTGGTCAGCTGCTGCACATGCGCGTTCTCTGCCTTTTCCTGGAGCACATCGGGTTTTCTTGTGTCGTCCATGCTCTTCACATGGCCGTTTGAGAATATGAGGTCCGCGATGGCGTCAGGATTTTTAATCAGATCCATGCGCGGGGACAGCGTCTCGTCCTTCGCGAGCTTAACGGTTTGGAGCACCCATGCCTTCACCTGCTGCTGTATCGCTTCGAGCTCGGCGGCGCCCGCCACCTTCGCGTCCGTGATCTGCTTGCCGAAAGCCACGATCGAATCGGCCTGCTGCCACATATCAACCTCTTCCTTCGCGCGGTATGCCGACGCGTCCGACGGGCTGTGGCCCGAGATGCGGTATGTGAGCACGTCGAGCAGCACCGGGCCCTTGCGGCTCTCGATAATCTCGCGCTTGCGCCTGTAAGCGTCAATCACGGCCAGCGGGTTGTAGCCGTCCACGCGCTCGGCAAACATCTGGCTCGGCGTCACGCCCGCGCCGAGACGCGCGACCTCGCCGTACGCCATGGTTTCGCCGCAGGTCTGTCCGCCCATGCCGTAGAAGTTGTTGAATATATTGAATATGATCGGCAGCCCGCCGTTGTGGTTGCCGTCCCAGAGCGTGTGGAACTGATCCATCGCCGAGAAGTTCATCGCTTCGTAAACGGGGCCGCAGCCGATGCTGCCGTCGCCGATGTTGCAGATGACAAGACCGTCTTTGTTGTTCACGCGCTTATACAGCGCCGCGCCCGCCGCGATGTCCGCGCTGCCGCCCACGATCGCGTTGTTCGGAAATATGCCGAACGGAATGAAGAACGCGTGCATCGAGCCGCCGAGGCCGCGGTTAAAGCCTGTTTTTCTCGCCCAGACTTCCGCAAGCGTGCCATAAAGCAGAAACTCAACCGCGATATCCTTGATGTTTGTGGCCTTCGTCGTTTTCTCGACGACCGCAAACGTCTCGCCGCCGAAGAACGTCTTCATGATGTTCATGAGCTCGTCGTCGCTGAGCTGCGCGATCGCACTGAGGCCCTTGGCGAGAATTTCGCCGTGGCTTCTGTGTG
Source organism: Bacillota bacterium (assembly GCA_023461435.1). Lineage (GTDB taxonomy): Bacteria > Bacillota > Clostridia > Christensenellales > SZUA-584 > SZUA-584. The sequence goes on along the minus strand of JAEYLC010000027.1, from coordinate 66,591 downwards.
AGCCGAACGTGTAGTCGTTGATAGAGAGGCCGAACGCCTGCCCGACGTACGCCGCTTCCTGGCCGATGCCGAGATGCGCGGGGCCCGGATGGTTGTACGCCACGCCTTCGTATTCGCCCGTCGTCTTGATGAGGTTGAGCATCGTCTCAAACTCGCGGATGATGAGCATATCGCGGTACATCCTTAGGAACTCGTCCTTTGAATAGTTCTTTTTCTCGTCCGCGACCGTCTTCTGATACACATTCATCGGGATATCTTCAAACGATATTTTTCCCGGCTGTCTCACCTTGCCCGGCTCGACCATTAAACATTTTGTCATGTCAATTGCTCCCTTAAAATTATTCTACAGCTGGAATATCGCTTCACGCAGCGCCTCGCACACCGTGGGGTGCGGGAACACCAGCTGTTTGATCTCGTCAATCGTCATTTCCTTTTCGATCATGAGCCCTGCGCCGTAGATGATCTCAGACGCGTAGCCCGATATCATGTGAACGCCCGCGAGCTTGTTCCATTTGTTGTCCACCACGATCTTGATGATGCCGTCGCCGCGGTCGTTCTCCGCGAGATAGCGGCCCGAAAAGTTCATCGTGATGCTCTTCACCGTCACGTCTATGCCCTTGTCCTTCGCCGCTTTTTCGGTGAGCCCCACGCCCGCCACTTCCGGCGTCGTGTAGATCACGGCGGGTATCGCGTCGTAGCGCATCACGTCCTTCTTGCCCGTCATGTGGTTCACCGCCACCTCGGCTTCACGGTAGGCCGTATGCGCAAGCAGCGATTTGCCGTTGATGTCGCCCGCGGCATACACGCCCGGTACGTTGGTCTGCAGATGGCTGTCGGTCAGCACCGCGCCGCGCTCGGTCTGCACGCCGATCGTCTCCAGCCCGAGCCCATCCGCCACGGGACGCCGCCCGATGGAGAGCAGCACCTTGTCCGCCGTGAGCGAGGCCGGCTTGCCGTCCGCACCTAAGTATTCCACCTTATCTGAAATACCCGTCACCTTGCAGCCAAGCTGGAAGCTGATGCCCTTCTTGACGAGGTTCTTCTTGAGTATCGCCGCGATGTCCGCGTCGATCGGGCCGCCGATGCTGTCGAGCATTTCGATAACTGTGACCTCCGAGCCCGCCGAGCAAAAATAGCTCGCCATCTCAAGGCCGATCACGCCGCCGCCGATCACGATGAGCTTGCCCGGTGCCTCCGTGATATCGAGCATCTCGCGGCTGGTCAGCACAAAGCCGCTCTGAATCGCTTCCTTAAGCCCCGGAATCGGCGGCACCGCCGTTTCAGAACCCGCCGCGATCAGCAGGCGTTTACCCGTGTAAACCTCTTTGCCGTCCGTGACGGTATAGCCTTCGGCGTTCCTGCCCGTCACTGCGGCAGCCGCCTTTATAACCGTCACACCCGCGCCCTTCAGCGTCGCTTCCACGCCGCTCACGAGCGTTTTCACCACCTTGTTCTTGCGCGCGACCACCGCACCGTGGTTTAATTCCGCACCCTGTACGCTGACGCCGTAGGTGTCGCCGTGCGCCGCGCTGTCCTTAATCTTTGCCGAATACAGCAGCGTTTTGGTGGGAATGCAGCCTTCATTAAGGCACACGCCGCCCACGCTGCGCTTTTCAAACAGCAGCGTTTTGAGCCCCGCGTGTCCCGCGCGCTCCGCGCCGAGATACCCCGCCGGGCCGCCGCCGATCACAATCAAATCATAAAACATTTTGTCGTCTCCTTATTTCGCGAGCAGTATGTCAAAAGCCTCGAGCGAGGTGCAGAGGTCTTTTAAGAACCGCGACGCGGGCGCGCCGTCTACCGCCCGGTGGTCGTACGTGAGCGATAATCCCATCGCGGGATACGTCACAAACTCGCTGCCGATCTTTTTTTGCCGGTACACGATGCTGCACACGCCGAGTATCGCCGTCTGCGGCGGGTTGATCACGGGCGTGAACATCTCGATGCCGAGCGCGCCGAGGTTAGACACGGTAAACGTGCCGCCGCCTAAAAGGTCAGGCGATATCTTGCCGGACTGCGCCGCCGTGGCAAGCTCCTTGGTTTTCGCGGCGATATCCGCAAGAGAGAGCGAATCCGCACCGAAAAGCGTGGGCACGAGCAGACCCCTTTCGGTATCCACCGCCATGCCGAGGTTGACGTTGCTGAACAGCCGCATGGAATCGCCGAGGAAGTGCGCGTTGAGATCGGCGTGGTTTTTGAGCGTTCTCGAAACCGCGTACAGCACGATATCGTTGAGCGTGATGTTCGGCAGGCCGAGCTTTTCCGCATTGGCCTTGATGCGCTCGCGGTAAGCCAGTATGGCCGTCGCGTCGAAGCTTGACTGGTGCGTGAGCTGCGCCATCTCGCTGAGCGAGGCGTGCATCGATTTCGCGATCGCCTTGCGCACCGCCGAGAGCTTTACATCCGTATAAGCCGCTTTGGGCGCTTCAGATATCACCACCGCTGCGGTTTTCGGAGCCGCGCTTAAATCTGCCGTGGTCACGGCACCGCCAAGGCCGGTGCCCTGCGCACCGCCTGCGTACGCGCCGCTGGCCGCGCCCGTGACCTTGTAGCCTTTTTCGGCGAGCACCGCCACATCGCGTTCGATGATGCGCCCGTTCGGCCCTGTTGCCACAGCCTTGCTGATATCAAGCCCCTGCCGCTCCGCGATGCCTTTGGCGCGCGGGGATATCTTGCTGCCGTCCGACTCCGAGACCGTGGCCGCTGCCGTGATGGCGGGAGCCGCCTGAGGCGCAGCCGCTTGCGGTTCAGCCGTTTGCGCCGCAGCCTGCGGCGCATCGCCGCCCTTTAAAAACTCGGAAATGTCCTCGCCGGGCTGCCCGATCACGAGCACCGTTTCGAGGCACGGCACATCATCGCCGTCCTGCGCGAGCAGCTTTAATACCGTTCCCTCCGCCGGGCTTTCCTCCTCAAAAGACGCTTTATCCGTCTCATACGCGAAAAGGATATCGCCCTGTTTGACGGCATCTCCCTCCTTGACGCGGTACTCGATGATACAACTTTCAACCGACTGCCCCTGCCGGGGCATGATGACTCCGACCGCCATGAAAAACCTCCGTATATAAATTATTTACATTATTATGCTCATAACTCGCGTAATTGTGATAAAAAGTAACACTTATTATGTACTATATTAACATCCGCAATGAACTGTGTCAACGGGCATTTCAGCAACATGAGGAGCTTTGCGCACGATAGTTTGCGCGCAAGAAACGCGTGCGTGACAAAAGCCAGCCATTTTATTATTATGGCAATATATTGTTTTATTATTGGGAAGCCGAACGGACGCATGACACCGGCAAGCAAATTACAAATCACACCTCAAAACTTGACATTATTCAATGATTGTATTAACGTTTCGATGAAATAAAGTTTTTAGACAACACAGAGGTGCATAATGATCAAAGCAGTCATTTTTGACATGGACGGCACAATCGGCGATACGATGCCGCTGATTTTGAGGTCTTTCAGGGAAGCGATCGAGCCGCTGGCCGGGCGCAGCATCAGCGACGAGGCGCTCATGGCCACATTCGGGCCTTCCGAGGAAGGCACGATCCTCGCGTTTATTCCGGAGCATTTTGAAGAGGGTGTGAAAGCCTATATTGAAAACTACAAAACGTATCACACGAACTATCCGCAGCCGTTTGACGGCATCAAAGAGCTGCTGCAATATCTGAAAAGCAAGCAACTCAAAATTGGCCTCGTGACGGGCAAGGGCGCCGCCGGGGCGGACATCACACTGCGCCAATACGGTCTCGAAAACACTTTTGATGCGATCGATACGGGCGTTCCCGAAGGGCCGAGAAAACCCGAAGGGCTCAAAGCGGTGCTCAGCCAGTTCGGCATTGAGCCGCATGAAGCCGTTTACATCGGAGATGCGCCGAGCGATATCACGGCGTGCAAGACAGTGGATGTTCCCGTCATTTCCGCCGCGTGGGCCAGCACCGCCGAAACAGGCAAATTAAAAGAAATGAACCCGGAATTGACGTTTGAAAGTGTGGAAGCGTTCAGCGACTATTTAAAGAGCGTTCTCTGACAGTTCTATTCCAATGTGATTAAAAAGCTGACACCGTGCCGGGAAAACCCGAGGCCCTCATAAAACTGATGGGCCTTTGTTCTTTTCGTTTCGCTGGAGAGCGCCGCTTTGTAGCATTTCTCAGGAAGCCCGGCAAGTCCCGCTCATCCGTTTCTCTGACCGTCAGCATAGGCTCATCCCTGCATCGCCCGCCGGATCAAGTACCGTGCCTGCTCAGCGTCTTCCTGACGCACAAACAGCCGGTACTGTTTGGTGAAATCGGTATGATCGCCGATGATCGCGCTGCTGTGGCGGACACGCCCGCGCCCAAGCCATGCGCCCGCGTGCGCGAACAGCTTGCGTTTATACGGCAGCCCCGCCCGCGTCACGGCGTCGCGCGCCTTTGCAAAGTCGTCCATCGAAAAGCCCATATAGACCTCTTCCCAGCCAAACATCAGGCTCCCCCTTCTCTTTTTCGCGCGCTTGAAATCAGATACTGCGCCTGCTCAAAATCAAGCTTTTTCACATAAAGATAATATTGAACCGCATAGTCCATATCGACGCCAAAGGTTCCGAGGTGCCCTCTAGAATAATTACTTAGCAAGTTTTTTGTTCTGTAATAATATCGAATGCCTTTTTGGCCCAATGCTTCGCGTACCTTTGAAAAATCGATCATTGAGAACGAGGTGAAAACTTCCCGCCAGCCGAACATATGATATCCCCCTCACACATGCCTATATAAGGAAGATATCGCCATATGCATTTTCTGTCAAGCGGCCAAGCTATTCTTCGTCCTCAATGCCGAGCAGCTTTGCGGCGTTGCCGTAGAGTATTTTTTCGTTTTCGTCGTCCGAGAACCCGAGTGCGAAGAAACGCTCCAGCTCGTCCTTATGCAGCCACATCGGGTAGTCGCTGCCGAACAGCACCTTATCGATGCCGTGGGCGCGGATGATCCCCACCGCTTTCTCGGGCGGCATGAACGCGAGCGCGCTTGAGGTATCGATGTAAATATCGCGCCCGATGATCGTCTTGAGCGCCTCGTCCCACCTTGAATACCCGCCGAGGTGCGGCGCGATCACGGTCAGCGACGGGAACCTTTTGATCACGCTTAAAAGCCTCGCGGGAGACGACGCGTCCGAGCGCTCGTCGCCCATGTGGATGAGCAGCGGCAGCCGACCGGCCATCGCCTCATAGATTGCAAAAAGCTTGGGATCGTCGATATCGAACTTCTGAAAATCGGGATGCAGCTTGATGCCGTGCAGACCGAGCGCGATGACCTCATTGATCACCTTGCCCGGATGCAGCGTGTCCTGATGGATCGTGCCGAAGCCGATGAAGCGACTGTCGCTGTCCTGCACGGTTTTGATATAATGGTTAATCGCCTGCACCTGATCCGCCGTCGTTGCCGCCGAATTGACGACATATTTCACCACATGAAACGGGCTGCCGCGAAAAAGCAGATCCTCCGGCGACCCTTCCCCGTACATCGGGATATCGTAAAAGCGGCCGATGGCTTCCACCGCCTTTTGCCGTATCGGCTCGGGGAACACGTGCGCGTGCGTATCGATGATTCTTTGTTCTTTCATAGTCTTGGCCTCTTATATTCTATAAGCTTTACACGCCGCAGAAGCGTGTTGAAATCCGTATTAATCTTCTTTGCCACTGGATTGCCGCTAATTGCCTTATGAGATCAATCCTCAGTCAGCATCGCTGCCAGCTCCTTTTCAAAGGAGCCTATTCGACGCGTATACCGAGCCTCCTTTTGAAAGGAGGGGACACGTCATCGTGACGGAGGATTGCTCTTCGGATCGACATACTCCATTCGGATCGACACAGGGGTCGATCCCTACAATTCGTGATATCTAGCCTCCTATAAAGGAGGTGGCACGCGAAGCGTGACGAAGGATTGCCGCTAACCCGTCAGCGGCTCCAGCATCCCCGCAAGGTAAAACGAGCCGCAGACGACGAGCATCGCGCCCTTATCCAGCGCAGCGGTCTTCGCCTGCGCGAACGCAGACAACGTATTCCTGTTGACATCGCAGGCGGTGTGCCGGCGGAACTGTTCGCAAAGCGCTTCCGGATCGGCCTCGCGCTCCATACCGACAGTCGTCACGATCACCTCGTAAAAGTACGGCGCGAGCGCCTTTATCATCGGCGCGTAATCCTTGTCCTTCATGCAGGCGAAAAGCAGCACCTTTTCTCTGTCCACGAAATAATCGCCGAGCACGGCGCAGAGCGCCCGCGCGGCGGCGGCGTTATGCGCGCCGTCCAGCAGTATGTCCGGCTGGCCCGGCACAAACTGCGCGCGGCATTTGAGCGCCGCGTCCTTAAGCCCCTGACGAGTCGCGTCTTCGCCGATGCCGAGCAACTGCGCGGCCTTCGCTGCAAGCGCCGCGTTCTGCGGCTGGTGCCGACCTATCATGCGGATCGCGTATTCGCGGCCTTCGAGCTCAAAAGCTTGACCTTGCGGCGACGCGGATACGATGCGGACTCGCGGCACCACGGTCAGCGGTGCGTTTAAGCTGCGGCTTTCCCGCTCAATCACCGCGATCGCCTCGGCTGGCTGGTCGGCGGACACGACGGGCACACCGCGCTTGATGATGCCGCTTTTATCGTATGCGATCTCGGTCAGCGTGTTTCCGAGAATCGCCATGTGGTCGTAGTCAATGGGTGTCAATATGGACACACCCGGCGTGATCACGTTGGTGGAGTCACGCCGTCCGCCGATGCCCGTTTCAATCACGGCAAACTCAGCCCCCTGCCGCTCAAACCAGAGCATTACGGCCGCCGTGTACGCCGCGAACAGCGTATCGTTGACGGCGAGCTTTTTTTGCGCGACCTCTTCGAGCAGCGCTTTGAGCTCGTTATCACTGATATTGCGCCCGTCGATACGCATACGCTCCGTGGGCGAAATGAGATGCGGCGAGGTAAAGCACCCCGTGCGCTTCCCCGCCGCCATCAATATCCGAGCCATATATTCGGACACCGACCCTTTTCCGTTGGTGCCCGCGATGTGCACATAAATCATTTCTGCAGTTCGGATTTCCTCTGCGTGACAGCGGCCAGCATGTCGCGGTAATTATTCAGCTTCTCGCGCTCCTCCTGCACCACGGCGGCGGGTGCCTTTTCCGTGAAGCCGGGGTTTGAAAGCTTGCCCTGCGCGCGCTTGATCTCGTTTTCGAGCCTTGACTCCTCCGCGCTGAGCCGCGCGATCTCCTTATCAATATCGATGAGCTCGCCGAGCGGCATAAACGCCTCCGCGCCCACGCCGATAACTGACACGGCATTCTCGGGCACGCCCGATTTATCCGCTATGAATTCGATGCCCGACGCAAAGCCGAGGCGCTCGATGTATTTGGCGCACATCTCGTAATCGGCGCGCGCCTCAGTGGATGCCAGAATTTTAAGCGCCGCGCGCTTGCCCGCGGGCACATTCATCTCCGCGCGGATGTTGCGGATGCCGCGAATCAGCTCCATCACGTTTGCCATGGCTTTTTCCTCGACGGCATACGTCTTGCCGGGCGTCGGCCACGCGGAAACCATGATGCTGCCCTGCGTGCCGGGCAGAGACTGATAGATTTCTTCGGTGATGAACGGCATAAACGGATGCAGCAGCTGGAGCGTTCCCTCAAGCACCGTGTTCAGTACCGACACCGCCGTCTGTTTATCCGCCTCGTCCTCCGAATTGAGGCGCGGCTTGGCCATCTCAATATACCAGTCGCAGTATTCGCTCCACAAGAAATCGTGCAGCTTCTGCGCCGCCATGCCGAGCTCGAACTTTTCGATCAGCGCGGTCACATCCTCCGCCATATCCGAGAGGCGCGAGAGTATCCATTTGTCCGCGATATCGAGGCGTTTCTCGTCGATTGGCAGTATCTCCTCGCCCGTGTTCATCAGCACGAAACGGGCCGCGTTCCATATCTTGTTCGCGAAGTTGCGCGCGCTTAATACCTTCTCGGCTGAGAACCGCAAATCTCCGCCCACGCGCACGCCCGCCGCAAGACTGAACCGCAGCGCGTCCGCGCCATATTCGTCGATCACCTCGAGCGGGTCAATGCCGTTGCCGAGTGATTTGCTCATCTTGCGCCCCTGCGCGTCGCGCACGAGGCCGTGAATGCTCACGTAGTCAAACGGCTTTTCGCCCATGCACTCAAAGCCCGACATGATCATGCGCGCCACCCAGAAGAACAGTATGTCGTAGCCCGTCACGAGCACACTCGTCGGGTAGAAATATGCAAGCTCGGGCGTTTTGTCGGGCCAGCCGAGCGTCGAGAACGGCCACAGGCCGCTGCTGAACCATGTATCGAGCACGTCTTCGTCCTGCTGCAGATTATCAGAGCCGCAGTTCGGGCAGTTGTCGGGCGCTTCGGTCGCAACCGTCATCGTGTGGCAGTGGCCGCACGTCCACGCGGGAATGCGGTGTCCCCACCAAAGCTGGCGCGATATGCACCAATCGCGGATGTTCTCCATCCAGTTGTAATACACAGCTTCGCTGCGCGTCGGCACGAGCTTGATGTCGCCCGTCCGCACCGCCTGAATCGCGGGCTCGGCGAGCGTTTTCATCGCGACGAACCACTGTTTGGAAACGATCGGCTCCACCGTCGCGTCGCAGCGGTAGCAGTGGCCCACATTGTGCTTATGGTCCTCGATCTTGACGAGCAGCCCCAAAGCCTGCATCTCATCCACGATCTGCTTTCTCGCGTCGTCCTTGTAAACGCCCTCATATTTGCCGCCGAACGCGTTGATCGTGCCGCCGTCGTCGAGCACGCGGATGATCGGCAGGCTGTGACGCTCGGCCACCTCAAAGTCGTTCGGGTCGTGCGCGGGCGTGATCTTCACGGCGCCCGTGCCAAACTCCATATCCACGTATTCGTCCGCCACCACGGGGATCGGTCGGTTCATGATCGGCAGTATCACATTCTTGCCCACAAGATGCGTGTAGCGCCTGTCCTTTGGGTTCACGGCCACGGCGGTGTCGCCGAGCATCGTTTCGGGCCGCGTGGTCGCGACGACGATGCCCTCGCCCCCATCCTCCGCCGGATACCGAAAATGCCACAGGTGCGAATCGTGCTCCGCGTATTCCACCTCCGCGTCACTGAGCGCGGTGCGGCAGTCGGGGCACCAGTTGATGATGCGGTCGCCCTTGTAAATCAATCCTTTGTTATAAAGCCGCACGAAGAATTCGTTAACGGCGCGGTTGCAGCCCTCGTCCATCGTGAAGCGCTCGCGCTCCCAGTCGCACGAAGACCCGAGCTTTCGAAGCTGCTGCACGATGCGACCGCCGTACTGCTTCTTCCATTCCCACGCGCGCTCCAAGAATTTCTCGCGCCCGAGTTCCTCCTTGGAGGTGCCTTCCTCCTTGAGCTTATCGACGATCTTGACCTCTGTCGCGATGCTCGCGTGGTCGGTGCCCGGCAGCCAGAGCGCTTCATAGCCCTGCATGCGTTTGGTGCGGATGATCGCGTCCTGCATCATGTTATCAAGCGCGTGCCCCATGTGAAGCTGCCCCGTGATGTTGGGCGGCGGTATCACGATGGTGAACGGCTTTTTATCTTCGTTGACCTGCGCGTGAAAGTAGCCCTTGCTTTCCCACTCGTCGTAGAGTCTTTGTTCCACTTCCTTCGGGTCGTATACCTTTTCCAGTTGTTTTGCCATAGTCTCCTCCGTTATCTCTTCATGCAGCGCTGCATTTTTTGTTTTATTTCACAATGATGAGGCTTCTCCTAGGAGGGGAAGCTGTCGCCAACAGGCGACTGATGAGGTGTGTTCGTGTCACTAAGCGTCCCCTCATCCGGCGCTTCGCGCCACCTTCCCCCCAGGGGGAAGGCGTACAAAATAAAAAAACCGTCCGATAGAAGGACGGAAAACCGCGGTACCACCTTGATTCGAACCGCCTTGGCGGCTCGCTCTTACTCCGCTTAACGCGCGGCTCACGCCCGCGGTTACTCATATTTCACCGCAAGTGCTCCAAAGCGACTTCGCGCACGCTGCCTTGCAGAGCCCTTTCAGCCGGTGAAGCTCCTCTCTAAGCCAAGCGCTGCTACGCTACTCCTCTTTGTCTTTGCATTGGAAAAATTATAATATAGTGTTTTTGCGCTGTCAACTCAAAATAATTTGCGAAGACAAAGCGTAGTGATATAATAGGACTACTACGTATACGGACGGTGCTTGATGAATCTTGTCTGGATGATACTGTCGGCCGTGCTGCCGGGCCTCGTTTTCACACTGTTTATACTGTTTTTCGACCGTTACGACAAGGAACCCAAGCGGCTGCTCGTCAAGGTGTTCCTGTTCGGCATGCTCGCCACGATTCCGACGATCATCGCCGAAACTATCGGGCAACGCCTCAACATATTCAGCGGGCTTTTCGGCCTGCTTTTTGAAGCGTTCGTCGTGATCGGCCTTTCCGAAGAATTCTTCAAACGCCGCGTGGTGCTGCGCCACGCGTTCAACCAGCCCGCCTTCAATGAAAAAATGGACGGCATCATCTACTGCAGCATCGCCGCGCTCGGGTTCGCGACGTTTGAAAACATATTCTATATTATCAACTATTCCGCAGCCGTGCCCGGTATCTGGATCACCCGCGCGATACTCAGCGTGCCCGCGCATATGCTGCTCGGCATCACGATGGGCTATTACCTTGCAATGGCGCGTTTTTGCAACGAACCCGGGCGATGCGTCAGCTATATGAGAAAATCTCTGATCATACCGGCGATCCTTCACGGCACCTTTGATTTTATACTGATGACGGATATGCCGCTCATTTCGCTGCTGCTCGTGCCGTTCGTCATCATACTTTGGATCACCAGTCTGGTGCGGCTGCGACGGTATTACAAGGACTCCAAGGAAGCACACCGCCGGTAAGCCTTAAATTTACATTTGACCGGATGCCTCTCGGCTGTATACAATAACATATACCGTGATACAACCATATACTTGTGAGGACGCATATGAACAGGGAATCCGCTCCGTTTGGTCTTAAGTCCACCCTTTTAAAGCTGCTCTGGCTGTTGCCCGGGCCGGTGTTCTATGCGCTTTTCCGCCTGTCGTTCGTGTGGCCGTCCTTCACCGAAGCGGTCTATTCGCGCGGCGTCTATCCCGTGATCGCGCAAGGTCTCTCCACGCTCACGGGGCTGCTGCCCTTCTCTCTCGCCGAGCTGCTGCTCTATGCGTTTATTCTCGCGCTCGCGGTCTATATTGTTCTCATGATCATCGCGGCAATACGCTTAAAGCGCCAATGGTGGCAGGCGCTGGTCACACGGATGATCATACTGCTGAGCGCCGTGTCGATGGTCTACGCACTGTTCGTGGGGCTCTGGGGCTTCAACTACGCGCGCGAGCCATTAAGCGCCTCGCTCGGGCTCGACGCCTCCCCCGCCACGGTGGACGAGCTTTATTCCACCTGCGAGGCGCTGATCAGTCAGGCCAACGCGCTGCGCGCCGAGGTTCCCGAAAACAGCGAAGGCGTGTTCGCGCCCGACCTTTCCAAGACGGATATCATGATTCGCATTCCGGTTGAGTACAACAACGCGGCAAAGCTGACCGGCCACAGCTTCCTCGGCGGCAGCTACGGGCGCGCCAAGCCCGTGCTTTATTCTCAGGGCATGTCATGGTCGTTTTTATGCGGCGTCTATTTCCCTTTCACCGCCGAAGCCAACGTGAACATCGACGCGCCGGATCTGCTTTTCGTGTCGTCGTGCACGCATGAGGAGGGGCATCAGCGCGGGTTCGCGCGTGAGGACGAAGCCAACTTCCTCGCCTATTACGTGCTGTCGTATTCGGATGATGTGTCGATGCGCTATTCGGGCACGATGCTCGCGCTGATCCATGCGATGAACGCGCTGTACGGCGCGGATTCCGACAGGTATTTTGAGCTGCGCGGCGCCTATTCAAGCGGCATTAATGCCGATTTGCAGGCGAACGGCAATTACTGGGCGCAGTATGAGAGCGAGGTCAGCGAAGCTGTGACGCAGGTCAATAACACGTACCTCAAAGCCAACATGCAGCAGGACGGCGTGAAAAGCTATGGCCGCATGGCCGACCTTCTTATCGCATTGTGGCGCAGCGGCGGCATCGGTTGATAAGCATTCGGGAGGTATACGATGAGCAACAATCTAATGGATAATCTCGATAAAGTGCACATCACAGAAGCCGCCATTAAGCGAATCCAAAAAAATCTGGGGCTCGATACCGGGGATGTCGCCGCATGGTGCAAACGGGCAATCGAAAACCCGGAAACGATCACCCGGACGGATAAGCAATGGAATGTGCGCGGGGACGGGTTCGTCATCTCGATCGACGCCCAAAGCTTTGAGATTCTGACAGCGCGCCGGGAAAAAAGCAAAAAAGGCAGCAATCTAGAGGATGTCAACATCGTCAAAAAGCTCGACGATATCCCGGAACTGAAAAGCAAGCTCATTGATGTGTTTGATACAAAAACCCATCGGAATGTCTCAAGGTACAGCCTGCTGCTCGCGGATCACATACTGCAATTGACCGATATATCAATAGATGAAACAATCGAAGTGTGCTACAGCGTCAACCGACGGTGGCAGGACGGCGATGCCAAGTTTCAGGAGGCGAGAGATGCGGCATTCCTGATGCACGAGCTTGCGCGCAAAGAAAAGGACCCTGTCAAAGAAAAAGCGCTGCGGGTGATGGGGCAGGTGGCCGCGACGCCCCATGTGAAGCGTCATGCCCTGATCGCGTCGGACTATGCGGTCAAGGTGATCAATCTTATGTATCCGGGCAATCTCGATGAAGTCAGAAAAGAACGGGAGCTTCAAATCGAATTGATGAAACGTGTTTAATGCAGATCCCCAAAGACTTAATGCTTTTTGGGGGATGTGAATCAAGGGGGACTTCATGGAAGATTACACAAAAGACGAATTGGAAGAAGCGCTCCGGGCGATAACTTCAACGATCAAATTCACCAAATAAACGGTATCAGTCTCCATGTCTTTTTTTCATACTCGCAATAGGCTTCGCCAAAAACGTTTTCCATCGTCTTCTCTTCTATTGTGATGCGGTAGCCGTAAATAGCCGCCGTGATGACCAGAACGGCAGCCAGCCCCACCGGTGAACGGAACGCCAAAGAAATACCCCAAAGGGTCAATACACTGCCGGCATAAGCAGGATGGCGCAGAAGTTTGTAAATCCCGGTATTCACTATGGCTTGCTTTTCATTTGTTTGAACGGATAACGTGAAAAATTCGCCCAATCTGTGAACTGCGGTGACCCGGATGACAACACCCAGCGCCGCCATGCCCATTCCCGTCCAGAAAAAACCATCAGGCAAAATCCATGGAAACAGGCGAACACAAACGGGATTGACAGCAATGGCAGCCCAAAATCCGATAATGACCAGCAGCATGGACCCATGGTCTTGACCCGTGCCCCGATGCTTATGCCTGCATCTGGCAGACAGAATCAATATCACGACTTCCGTCACCAATACCAGCGAGAAAATAATTTGAAAGATGGTTTTGAAAATCGAGCTTTCAAAATAAGTATCACCAAAAAAGTACATAAGGTCCCTCCTAATTCCGTTTCCCGAGCTCTCCGTTGATTTCTCGCGCTTTGGCCTGTAAGCCCGCATAATCGTAAAAATGCAGCAGTATATAAAACAACAAAAAGACGAAGGAAAACAGCAGAATATTTTCGATAGTCAATCCGAACCAGTGCCCCAGCAGAGCAAAAACAAGAAAACAGGTATACATCAAGGAGAACTCAATGCAAATATAAACAGGCTTTGAATGAAATTCGATTCGGTTGATCAGTGTATCAATAAGCCCAAAGCAGAGTGCCAGTCCAAGCATCTCAAGAATGAACCGACAGTCGCATACGAAGCTCCCGCCCGCCAGATTGAAACACGCCGAAAACACAACGGCAACTGTAAAGGACAGCGTGATTCTTGAAATAAAGACATTAAGCTTTTTCATGTTTCCCTCCCTGAATTGAGTTTTTTCCTTAAACTGTCTATATAACTTCGTGTGACGATCAGCCTCTCACTGTTTTTGAGCCGCGCTTCCAAACGATGGTTCCAAAACGGGCGAACAGTATCAAGATATGAAAGATTCACAATGCAGCTCTTGCTGATTCGCACAAATGCCGAATCAGCAAGTTCATTTTCTATCTCTTGCAGCGTGTCCGAAACACAGTAAACGTCTTTTTCACAATACAAAAAGGTTTTGCTGTCAACTGATTCAATATAGTAAACATCTTCGGCCGGGACCAGACAAGCCCCGGTTTCAGATTTCGCCCGAAAGACGTAGGCAAATTGTTTGATGAGCCCGATAAGCATGGACAACTTATCATCCATATGATTGCAATTGATGATGATCTGTGTTTCATCAATATCCGATTGCGTATTGACCGTAAGTCTTAAAGCCATTAGCACCCTCCCTGAAGAGCAGTATATATTGATAAAAAAATAAAACAACCCAATGAAGCCGAGTTGCCCTCCTGGAATATCAAAATGCCCTTATCCATAAAAAAAACGCCGGGGATGCCCGGCGGTCTGTTTCGTAAGCTTTATTTGTTCAAATCAGCGCTGTCCGAACCGAACACGATCACCACGCCGTTGCTGTTCCAAACGAGATCGCCCTCGGGCGCTTCCACGTTTTCAAACTTCTTGCCATATGCGTTGTAAACGGCATCCGGCTGCGTGCCGTAAAGCGAGGGCGCGCACGCAATATACCCGGTCACGGCTTGAACGGTGTCATCGTACTTGTCGCTCGTGATTTTGAAATCCTGTGAAATCGAATCTCCCTGTTTGGTCATCTTCACAAAGTCCACAATCATGCCGTCCTGGGAGACGACCGATATGTGCAGCATCGCTCCGTCCATGATGTTCGTTTCACCCTTCACCGTGATCGTATCGCCGTTGACTTCGATCTGGCAGGTGCCTTCAACCTTGACGGCTGTCGCGTTGGCCGTCATTTGCGGCTTGGTCACCACAGCCGCTCCGCAGCCCGCCGCCGCAACGGTGAAAACAAGCGCCATCATGACCGCGGCGATTATTTTAAAGCGTTTCTTTTGCATAACAATCCCCTTCAATAATATCGTACTCAAGTATACAGAAAATCCACAGGTCTGTAAAGCCCAAACAATTGAAAACGCCCCGCTCATAACGGGGCGCCAAATTTCATGCCATAAAAGCCCGCCTTTTATGCTTTTATCTCGCAGGCTGTAAATGTGACCTGCCCTTCATGACAGCGGAACGTCGCAAACTCGATCATGGATTTAGTGGTAAACACGCCGGCGTCAATCTGAATCCTTACGTTCGGATAAACAGATTTTGTCGCGTTAACGCGTGCGCTGCTGTTGGCGCTCAGCATTCCTTTCAGCTCCTCAAGCTGCTGCGTGAGGCTGTTGTACTGCTCTTCAAGCTGCCGCCCCGCCTCAATGAGCTTTTCGCGCATGGCCAGCCTGTCGGGCGCCATGTCATTCGGCGCGGGCATCCTCGTGATATTCTGAACACGGTTAAGCTGCGCTTTAATCTGCCCGCGCTCGGCGTCCATTTTGGTATAGCGCGCGCGCTCGTCGGGCAATATGCCAAGCTCAATCTGCGTGCGGTCGCTTCCCGGCGATCCGATCGTTTTGGCTGTGACCTCTTTGCCCGCGCGGATCACACCGCCCAGCAGCTTGCCGAATTTTCCTTTGAGTATCACGCTTTCGCCTGCCGTGATGAGACAGTAAACCATATAGTCCGCATAAACGCTTCCCTTGGCCGTCAGCGTTGCCCGCTCGATAAACCGCGCCACAATATTGCCGCCTGCTTCGAGCTTCCCCTGGCTCATTCCCTGCATGCCGTTTCTGAGTACAATATCCTTCCCCGCAATGAGCGTGGCGCCTTCCACATAGCCTTGAACCTCTATGCTTCCCGTCGTCTCTACGGTCAGCCCGGAAATCACATTGCCGCATACCACGACATCACCGTCAAACTTGACGTTGCCGACGCTCATGTCCACGTCGCCGGGTACACGGTGCACATCGGAAACCTCGATGCGGTCTTTGATAATATCCACCTGGCCGCTTTTCTCAGCGATCAGCGATCTGCCGTCGTCCGAGACCTTCACATTTTTCCCTTTGGGCAGCTTTTTCTCCTTGCCGCGCTGAGCGGGGATGCTCACACCCTTCACCGTGAACCCGTCGATACCGTCCTCGGGCGGTACGGCTGTCGCGACCACGTCCCCCATCGAAACGCCTTCAAAAAGCTTCATGTTTTTATAGTCGGCGCTTCCGTCCGGCATGATCGTGGGCGCATAGCTGCGCTTCGGGCTGAACATCATCACAACCTCCCCGTCCTTGCCCTTTTGGGGAGCTTGTCCTTGGGCGATCTCCAGATATTTATAATAGCCCTTACTGCCAACGGTATCCCTGACAAGCTGTTCATTGAGTCCGGTTGTGACTTCAAAATCCTTCTTTATGCGTTCGATCACCTGATCCGCCGTTTTTTCCTTTCCGGACAATACGGGCGGAAAAAGCATCATATCCGCTTTCATCGCATCCTTGGGAATGCTCACAATCACATCCGCATCCGCGCTTTTCTGCGTCTGCGGGCCGCCCAGACGGATACGGACATCGTTCCTGCGCAGACTGATGCGCACGATGTCCACATTCATACCGTCTATACCTCTGCGCACGAGATCAAAAAGCACGCACTCAATCCGCAGCGGGCTGCCTTCCCCCTGCTCTCTTGTGATCTCCAGATAGACCCCTTCCTCGGTATATGACACCTCGTAAGAAGCATCTACCGGCGGTAAGGGCTGGTTCGTCTCTGCGCCGTCGGCCATCCCCATTTTCAGTGCTTCTTCAGGCAGTTGCGCTTGCTTTGAATCATCCATGAATGCACACTCCTTAAAAAATCAACGTAATAAAAACCTGCTACTGTGTTATTAATATAAACCGGATACGCAGCATGAAAACAACGATATTAGCTCTGGTAAACATTAGCAAGCGTGGCTATCCAACCGGCGATTTTTTCTCTTAAGCTGTCGGGAGAAAGCACCTGCGCCTTGTCCCCGAATATCGTCAGCCATGAGATAAACCCGGGGCTCATGCGGACATTGACGGAGACTGTGAAGTGTCCGTCGCGGATGTCGGATACCGCCACGTCAAGGCCAAAGCGGTCGAATACGGCTGTCGCGAGCTCGTCGCTGAAACGGATGCGCACGCTGCTCGGTTCGCCGCCGAACATCGAAAATACGCTGCGGTGGTAATCGTCAAAATCGATATAATTCTTGTACTCGGACACCTCGCTGATGCTCCTGATATCCTGATCGGCTACCTCCACGCGCGTCATCCTGTCCACCCTGAAATGCGAAAGGTTATCGTATTTGTCCATATTGCAGACGAGATAATACGCGTCCTCAAACCACATCAGAGAATAGGGGCTGGCGCAGTAGCGCTGGCCGTCCCGTTTGAGCCGCTGCGTCTTATCCGGCATGTATTCAAAATACAAAAACGTGATCTTTTTCCCGAGAGACTGTGCGAGCACAATGCGGTCGATATTATAATAGATTTCTTCGTTGCGTGTTTTCTGCGTCCGCGCGAGCTCCATGCGGCTGCGAAAGCGCACCGACTGCGTCTGCCCGAAAAAATCGCCGAGCTTGCGGAGCAGCTCCCTTGATTTTCTTTCCGTCATAAAGCGTGCGGCCGAGACCGCGCTCGCGCACACCTGGGCTTCCGCCATTTCGAGCGGACGCTGGCCCAAAAAATACGCCGCGGCTCTGTCTGCCGTTTTGATCACGTCAAAGCCGACGTCGCGCAGCAGATTCAGATCGCCGTAAACGGCTTTGCGTTCCGCCTCGATGCCGTTTTCGCTCAAGTATTTCAATATATCAGCCATCTGCTTCGGGTTGTATTCGTCCGTCTGCTCCTGAAGGTATTTGAGTATTAAAAGTATGCGCGCGCGCTTCGGATAATCGTTCAAAATCCCATCCCCCCTGACGTGACCGTCAATTGACATGCAAAGATATGTATAGCATAATTGTACCATATATGTTGAAAAAGGAGAACCGCCATGTCCAAATCGGATTCAAGTTTTCAAATAAATAAAAGGAGCCTGCTGACGGCTGCGATCATCATTTTCGTGCTGATCATCGGAGCGTACTGTCTCACGCTGTTCGTGCCGCCCGGGCATTTCGACACAACGACGGACGCAAGCGGTGACACCGTTTATGTCCCCGGCTCCTACGCGCAGGACGGGACGGTTGGGCAATATCCCATTTACAACATACTGCTCGCGATATTCAAATCGTTCGCGCCCAGCGGCAGTGTAAATATCGTGATGATCAGCATTATGCTGTTCATACTGCTGATCGGCGGGTCTTTCACGCTGCTTGATAAATCGGGCATACTGCGCGCGGTGATCGCCAAGATCGCGGCGAAGATGTACCGGCGCAAATATCTGCTGATCGCGGTGATCTCGTTCGTATTCATGTTCTTAGGGTCGTTCTTTGGCATACTCGAAGAGATCGTGCCGCTGATCCCGCTCGTCGTTGGCCTCTCATTCATGCTCGGCTGGGACAGCCTCATGGGCCTCTCTTTGAGCCTTTTGTCCACGAGCTTTGGGTTTGCGGCGGCGCTTTACAATCCATTTTCCATCGGCGTGGCGCAGAACCTCGCGGGCGTGCCGCTGTATTCGGGCACGTGGCTGCGGCTCATATTCTTCGTGCTGATTTACGGCATCCTGCTGCTGTTTCTGATCCGCTACGCGAAGAAGCTCGAAAAGAATCCGATGGCTTCGGCAGTTTACAATGAAGACGCGCAAAGGCGCGAAAAATATCTGCTGAGCCCCGCGCAGATTGAGGAAGCGGCCCAGTTTAAAAAAGGCCCGATCGTGTTCGTCGGCGTACTGCTCGGCGTCATGTTCGTGTTTCTCGTTTCCGCGTCGTTCCTTGGGCTCGCCGATTATTCGATGATACTCATCGCGGTGATATTCATTCTCGCCTCCACGATTGGCGCGAAGCTCGCGGGCTACAAGGGCATCGCCAAAACGTTCTTCAAAGGCGTCGGCGACATTGCGCCCGGCATTGTGCTGATCCCAATGGCGATGGCGGTCTCCACGATCATCACCGACAGCGGCATACAGGGCACGATACTCAATTTCGCGTCGTCCGCCATAGTGGGTTCGAGCCCGTATGTCAACGTGATCATCATCTACGCGGTGATACTCGTGCTCGAGCTTTTCGTGGCGCAGGCATCAGCCAAGGCTTTCCTGGTGATGCCGCTGCTCGTGCCGCTCGCCGCGATGACGGGCATCACAGGGCAAACCACGGTGTTTGCCTACGCGCTCGGCGACGGCTTTTTGAATGTGCTGTACCCGACCAACGCGATGCTGCTGATCGCTCTCGGGCTCACGACCGTCAGCTACACCAAGTGGTTCAAGTTCACGATATGGCTGCAGCTGCTGATTGCGGCGCTCAGCATCGGCTTTTTGATGATCGCCGTGGGCGTGGGATATTAAACAGGCGTATGTTACATTAATGAAAACTAAGGGCGGCCATATTGGCCGCCCAATCATTTGCAAAACTTCTTATTCGTATCGACAGTGACTATGACCTTTGATCCATCTCGTTTAATTTGGGTCGTTTCATTTATATGTCTTATATAGGCCTCTTTTTTGCTGCTCACTCTAGGATCAGGGTGCTGCGCCATTTGATTGAACTTTTTTGCTTGATCGCCAGTTAATCTTATTTCACTATCCAATTGATCCTCCGTATTGCATTACTTGGAATGTTGACTCAATTAATCAAAGCCTCAAGCTCACTTTGCATCTTATCGCCGTCAATAATCTCATAGGCTCCCGTGTTCCCCCAGTCATACCATATATCAAAATCGCCAAGCAGCACATGCAAAGGCTTATGATTAACAACCATGTTGATTTCCATTCGCACGGCGTCCTGCTCATAAGGAAAATAATCCTTAAACGATTTCACAGAACTGTAGTTTTTCAGCATGCCGACGATCTGATCGATATCCACTGTAACTTGTTCGTTCAAGTAAAGCACATCAACAAATTCAACTGTCCCGCCGTCTTTGATGATCTGCTGCGGAATGAAATAATCCTTAAACAGAAAAAACAAAGCAATCACAGCCAAAGCAATGACAGCGATAATAACCAGTGTTTTTCTTTTCATAGCTGCCTTCCCCCATCATTCTGCTTTGATCTAAGCATTAAATCAAATAAGACTTACTCCAAGTTCCTCTCCACGTTTACGAGAAAATCCTGCACATTTGTCACGATCGACCTTGCGGATAGCGACCCCCGATCATGCAGCTTGCCGACGGCAAACTCCGAGATATCAACCGTGTAGAAATTAACGGGGCGCACAATGCCGTCCTTAATTGTGTAGCACGGCGTCATGTTGCCCGTGGCGATCGCGTGCAGCTGCGTCGCGAGCGTGATCACCGTGGTCGCCTGCTTGATGAGCTCGCGCATCGCGGACTGCGCCTCATACACATTCGCGATCACATCGGGCAGCGGCCCGTCGTCGCGGATGGAACCCGCCAGCACATACGGGATGCCTTTTTTGATCACCGCCGCCATGATGCCGTCCTCAATGCCGCGCTGCTCGATGAACGGACGGATGCCGCCGCTTTCGCGCACCATGTTGATCGTATCGAGGTGGTGATAATGCCCGCCCTTGATGCTCTTTTGCGTGTAGATATCCTGCCCGAGCGCGGTTTTCAGCACTGCCGCTTCAAGGTCGTGCGTGGCGAGCGCATTGCCCGCGAAAACAGCCTGCACATAGCCCTTTTGAATGAGCCCGGCCATCGCGCGGCGCGAATCGTAATCGAAGGTGCAGGCAGGGCCCAGCACCCAGACGCTAAAGCCGTGCTGTTTTTCGTATTTGAGCAGCTCATAAAGGCTGTCGTAATCGCGTGAATACGAGGTTTCCCGCGTGCGCGAGCCCCGGAACGCAAAACCGTCACCCGTGTGCGCATCGGCCTCGAACGGATTCGTGTTCAGATAGATGCCGTTGCAGCCGTCTTCCTCGCGGCCGATGACCACGCTGTCCCCTTTTTTGATGTTGCGTGCTTCCACCGCAAACGGCTCGCCGTCCTTGATGATCACCGCGCAGTCCATGCGGCTTTGGCGGATCGGCTTCCACTGTCCGCCGATCTTGTAATACTCGGGGAATATGCTCGTCGCGTGATACCCTTCGGGAACAAGGCCATCCCTTTCGGCGGCTTTTACGGCCGCATCGGGAGCGCCGCGGAACACCTCCGCGCTGAAATCCGGCATGCAATATTCAGGCAGCTTCATAGTCAACCTCCTCCAAATACCCCACTGTTGTTTTTACGCCGATTATTTGGGCAGCAGCTCAAGCAGCCGCAGTGTCGCCTTATCGGTCACATGGTAGCATACGCAGCTTCCCTGACGCTCGCTGTCCACGATGCCCGCCGCCTTGAGCTTGGAAAGATGCAGTGAAATCACCGGCTGCGGAATGCCGAGGGTTTCGCATATTTGTTTAACGTGACAGCCCTTCTTGGATAAACCGTTGACAATACAGAGCCGTATCGGATGGCCGAGCACCCGCAGCTTGGCAGCGAGCGCTTCATACATTGTGAGATCCATTTTATCCCTTCCTGTTAAATATTTCGTACAGAGCGTATCCGCCGCTCAAATTTCTTGCTTTATACCCCGAGTTCTTCAGTATGCGTTCCGCCGTATACGAGCGCTTCCCGCTGCGGCAGAAAACAACGATCTCCTTATCTCTGGGCAGCTCGGCGAGGCGGCCCGAAAGCTCTTCGAGCGGTATGTGAAGCGATCCCGCTATCGTGCCCGCGTCCCGCTCCTTTTGCGTACGGACATCGAGCAGCACCGCGTCCTTCATCGCCTTGATCTCATGCCAGTGCGCCACGTCGCTGAGGCCGCCAAGCACATCGGAGGCGATAAGCCCCGCCGTATTAACGGTATCCTTGACGGATCCGAAAGGCGGCGCATACGCAAGCTCCAGATCACAAAGCCTGTCCGCTGTGAGCCCCATATATATCGCCGGGGCCAGCACATCGATGCATTTATCAACGCCCTCTTCCCCCACGGCCTGCGCGCCGAGTATCCGGCCTGTTTTTCTTTCAAACAGCAGCTTTAAATGAATCGTCTTTGCGCCCGGAAAATAAGGTTCGCGGGAAGACCCGCTCACATAAATCTTTTCGTACCGGCTCTCCTTGTCGCCAAGCTCAGCTTCCGTGAGCCCCGCGCTCGCCATATGCGTATCGAATATCCTGACCACCGACACGCCGATCACCTGTTTGAACCGCGCACCGATACCGCATATGTTGTCCGCGGCAGTGCGTCCCTGCCGGATCGCGACGGGCGCCTGAGATAGCAGCACCTTGCCCCCGAATACCGATTCAAGCTCTACGGCGTCGCCCACGGCGTAAATGTCCTTATCCGTGGTCTGCATGCGTTCATCCACGAGTATGCCGCCCGTGACGCCGATACCGAGCCCGGCCGCTTTTGCAAGCGCCGCTTCAGGCATAACGCCCGCGCTGAGTATCACGATATCCGCAAAAATGGACTTATCGCCCGAAAGTGACAGCCGTATGCCTTCCTCCGCGCTTTCAAATTGCAGCACAGACGTATGCGTGATCAGCGCCACGCTGTTGTCCTCGAGCGCCCGCCTCGCGAAACGCGCCATATCGGCGTCGAAGGCCGGCAGCGCATGGCTGCTCTTCTCGATCACGCACGTTTTAATGCCGCGCGACGACAGGTTTTCCGCGATCTCAAGACCGATGTTTCCGCCGCCCACCACAGCCGCACGCTTCACAGAGTGGGTGCCGATGTGGCCAAGCACCGCGGTTAAGTCGCCCATATCCTTGAGCGTGAATATGCCTTTGGTATCCAGCCCCGCAATATCCGGACGCACGGGTTTTGTTCCGGTGGCGATGATGAGCTTGTCGTATTCCTCGCGGTATGTTTCGTCCGCAGCCATATCATGCACAGTCACGGCTTTGCCGTGTCTGTCGATATCCGTCACTTCGCACAGGCATCTTAAGTCAATGTCATACCGCGCGACCGTCTCCTCCCGGCATTGCATGGCCGCGATCTCTTTGGCGCTGACCAGACCGCCGACACAGTAAGGCAGTGCGCTGCTGGCAAGCGCCACCTGTTCGTTTTTTTCAATTACGGTGATACTCGCATTTTGGTCAAGACGCCGCAGACGCGCCGCCGCGCTGATGCCGCCCGCAATACCGCCGATAATGACATATCTTTTCTTCATCCCGTCTCCCTAAGATATAATCCAAAAATTATATTTCGTATTATATATATTCGATTATCTAAATCTATTCCCTTTGTATTATTTCTTGATATTTTGAATTTTATAAGAATTTTATAAGAGTTTTTGATATAATGGTTTTCGGAGGGACTTATGGTATTTGGAATGTCTACGGCCTGTTTTTTCCCGAATGTTTACAATGAAGACGCGATTGACCTGATGGGGAAAATGGGCGTCACCCGTATTGAAGTGTTTTTTAGCTGCATGGCCGAATATCAAAAGGATTATATTAAGGATCTGAAAAACCGAGCCGAAAATTGGGGCATACAGGTAAACTCCGTTCACGCCTTTTCTCTCCAATTTGAACCGATGCTTTTCTCGGCGCACGAGCGCGCAAGGCTCGAAGCGCTCGATATTTACCGGAAGGTGCTCGAGGCGGCGGCCGGGCTTAGCGCCCACAGCTACGTGTTTCACGGCCCCGCCAATATCAAGCACGCGCCCAGCCTAGACATCAACTTTGCACATGTGGCGGAAAGAACGCAGCCGCTCGCCGATTTAGCGAAGCAGCACGGCGTCAGGCTTTCCTGGGAGAACGTCCACTGGTGCTGGTATGCGTCGCCCGATTTCCCGCAAAAGCTGCTGCCGCTTTTAAGCCCCGACAGCCTCTGGCTGACTTTTGACTTAAAGCAGGCGGTCCAGTCCGGTTATTCTCCTGCCGAATATTTACAGCACGCCCAAGGACGTCTCAGCAATATTCACATCTGCGATGTCAGGTTCGACGACAAACGCGGGTATGTGCCCGTGCTGCCCTTTCACGGCAGCGTGAATTTTGACAGTCTCAAATCCCAGCTTTCAAATATCGGCTACGACGGCTCTGTGATTTTTGAGGTGTACAGCCATAATTACCAGAGCTTTCAGGAGCTTCTTGAGAATTACACGCGCACAAAAAACTTCTTTTGCGGCTAATTCCAGCACGAAAAGCCGTTCTAATGCCAAAAAACTGTTTCACTTAACGCTGGACGGGTATTAAATAGTATAAAAACTAAAAAAGGTGGTTGCGTATAATGAAAACACGGGTCAACCCATTCACAGCTAAAGTATGCATCACCATCAGCACAAAGGATGTCGCGCGTAAAACACCTGTTTGTATCGTGGTGCGAAAAGTATTCCTGTATGCTTTAATTTTCATTTTAATTGCCGTGGTAGGCGTCAGCGCCTACGCGGGAATCAGCGCTTATCTTGCAATGGACAAGCTCAGTGCTGAATCAGGTGAACGGGAAGCGAAACAGAGTCTCGTACTTGCAGCGGCGGTGGACAGCCTCCCTTTGGCGGCTGAACCCATCTCGGTACAAACGTCTGAAGGGTCGGCCTCAAGCGAGGATGATATGCCCGCTTTGGGGTTTGACGAAGTCACGGATGGCGACACAGAGGAATCCAAACGGTTATCGGACCCCTGGCTGACGGTGGAAGTGGCTCCTGTCGTTGAAACGACCGAGTATAAGAACGGTGATATCAACGGGCTTGTGGAGCTGATCGACTGGTTCGACGGCGGATCGGAGGTGTTCCCAAAAGGGACGGAAGCCACAGTCATTGATGTGGATACAGGGCTCTCGTTCCATGTCCGCCGTTTCGGCGGTGAATATCACGCCGACAGTGAACCGCTGACTGCCGATGACACGGCGATCATGAAACAGATCGCCGGCGGCGAATGGTCCTGGGATCGGCATGCGATCTGGGTCAAAATCGGCGAGAGGTATATCGCCGCATCCATGCACTGCATGCCGCATATGGTGGACCCAACGGCCAGCAACAATTTCCCCGGTCATTTCTGTATTCACTTCTTGCACAGCAAAGTTCATGAGACCGGGAGAGAATGCCCAAGGCATCAGGCGATGGTACTTAAATCGTTTGTAAGTGCTGATAAGCTGGAAGAGTATTTGAAAACCAATGAATACTAAACAAAGGAGTGCGAAAAAAACATGGCAAGAATTAAAAATGAACCCGCCCGTTTGAGAAACATGCCGGATGCGTGCATTCCAACCGGCACAACGTTCTCCGGCAATATTGACACGCTGGGCGGCGTTCGCGTCGACGGAGCAGTCAAAGGCAACGTGAAAGCCGGCGGCGACATCACTATCGGCGCCGACGGCGCGATAGAAGGCAGCGTCACGGGCATTAATGTGAACATCGCGGGCAGAATCAACGGCAACCTGACCGCATCGGGCGCCGTTCAGATGCTCAGCGGCGCCAAGCTGACGGGCAATCTCTCTGCTTCGAGCTTTGCGATTGAGCAGGGCGCTTACTATTCGGGCAAATGCAGCATTACCGACGGTCAGGAACAGCAAGCGCTGCTCAGCGCGCCTGCCGAAGCTCATGAGAAAAAGCATGAGACCAAAAATGCGGACATTCCGGCTGAAAAACCCGCTGAAAAAGCATCCAGAAAAGCGGCCGAGAAACCGGCTGAAAAATCCGCTGAGAAAGCGGCAGTATAAGAAAATCAACCTCATGGCCTGACGGGCATCTGCCTGCCAGGCTTTTTGTTTATTTGGGGGATGCTATATAAAAGACAATTACGGCTATTATTATTATAATCAAGCCAAAAAGAAGATACTTTACACCTTTTCCAATTCTAAATCCAAGCCCAAACCACAGTGTTAAAAAGCTGGCGGGAAAACCAATATAAGCAGAATACTGGCTTATCGAACGAAGGCCATTCGACAAACAGAAAAGTATAACAGAAAGAATTATCAGTAAAAGGCATCCGATTTTTCTGCCTTTTGAACAACTTTCCTTATGAAAATATTCTAACAGCCATGAAAGCAGCCCCAAGACGTCACTTCCTTATCTTTTCTTACACTCATAGACGCTCCTTAGTGAAGAATTGAAATTAGAATTGATTGTAAAAAAAGCACTCGTCTCCAAGTGCTTTGTCACACGTATTCATCAGCGCAGCGCGTAATGCCTGCACGCCACATCCACAATCGCGTCCACCACCTCGGGGCAAAATTGCTTGCCCCTCGTCTCCATAAACTGCTCGGTGATGTCTTGTCCGCCGGCCCTGTGGGCCGAGACGATATCGTCAAACCCGCGCACGCCCGCGATGATGCGGCTCGGCAAAGGTATACGGCCCGGATGCTCGTCGTAACGCTTGAATACGCTCTTGTAAAGCTCCTGCAGATCCTTAAGCTCGTCGATTTTGCCGATGATCTTTTTGCCGAAATCGACATGCTGCATAAATTCGTCATAGTCGTCGTCGGCAAGATTCAGCCTGTTTTTGATCAGATCGTTGTTAAGGCCGATAAAGCCGATATCCGCGATTTTGGCGAGCACCTTGACAACGTCGATGCATTCTTCCCCGCACCCGAGGACGGCAGCCACCTGCGACGACAGGCTCTGGAGCCTGACAGGCCGTTTGCCCCACGCCGCCTTTGTTTCGATAATGCCGTTGATGCTGTCGATCATGGTATTCTCGGTCAATACAGTGTGCATCGCGCTGATCTTGCGCATTTTATTAAGCGCCTGGCGATATAAGTCACAGAAGCTGACGGCTTTCTCAGCCGACGAATACCCGAAGCTGACGTCGGTTTTCACAAGGTTCATATACATGCCGTGCAGCATCATGCGGGTCTGCTTGATCTTGTTGTCAATCTCAAGCGGGCTCTTGCCCGCATAGACGACGCAGTATTCTCCCCCGCCGATCCGCGCAATGATCTCGGCGTCGAAGAAACATTCTTTGATCACCTCCGCTACGTTCTTGATCAGCGTATTGCCCGCGTTATAACCGAAAGCATTGTTGATCTCGTTGAAACGGTCGATCTTGGCGACGATCAGCGTTTGGGGATACATACCGAATTTGAAAAAATCGCTCACAAACGCGTCGAACGCGGCAGCGTTTGCAAATCCGGTCAGCGCATCATGCTTTTCAAGAAACTCAAGGCGTTCGTCCCGGCTCTCGACCAGTCTGTCGTCATACATGCATCCGATGGCAAAGACTCTGTCGTCCCGCGACAGCGCCATTCCCTTCACCTCAAAGCAGCGAGACCCCTCTTCGTTCATATATCTGATTTTCAGATGTATGGACCGCCGCTCAAAGCCAGAAATGAAGGAGATGGCGGACTGAACAGCCGCGACGTCGTCGGGATGCACGTTCTCCAGCACATGCTTCAGCGCGAGCGTTTTCTCCTGCCCTGAATTTAAATCAGTGAGGCTGATATCTCCTGAAAAAAAATCCGCTTCAAACGCGTATATCGTATTTTCCGGTATTCCGGCTTTATCAAAAACACCCGCCTGCCCGCACCCAGCGTGATTTGCGTCAAACGGATATCCGGGATGCTCCATCTGCTCAAACAAGTACAATGTATTTGCCTCCAAGGGGAAAATTCACAGTTGATTTATAAACGAAAAAATATAAGCTGAAACAGAAGATGCACCGCGAAAAAAGCTAAATATTGACTTGTTTTGACGAAAAATGAAAAAACAGGCGCCTTAAGATTTTGTTCTTTTCGATTTGAAGTACGCCGTCAGCAGCGCCGCGCATTCGTCGCGCATAACGCCGCCCAGGATTTGCGGCATGTGGTTGAGCTTGCCTTCCGCGAGATTGTAGAGCGATCCCATGGCACCGCCCTTGGGATCGTAGGCGCCGAACACGACATTTTCGATGCGCGCGTTGATGATGGCGCCCGCACACATGGGGCACGGCTCCAGCGTCACATACAGCGTGCATCCGGGCAGCCGCCAGCCACGAAGGCGCTTAGACGCTTTGTCGATAGCCAGCAGCTCGGCGTGGGCCAGCGGGTTTTTTCGCGTTTCACGAAGGTTGCACGCCTTTGCCAGTATTTTCCCGTCCCGAACGATAACGGCGCCGACGGGGACTTCGTCTTTGGCGGCGGCTTTTTTGGCCATGTCGATGGCAGCCGCCATGAAGAATTCATGATCATTCATGCGTCCATTATAGCATGGCCTTGGGACGCGCGCATCAGGTTTTCAATGCGTCGCCCGACGACGATGAAAAAAAATAGCGTGATATTGTGAAAAATGAACATCGGTGATATATTATTGCATATGAATTCTGAACAATGGAGGCATACGGAGTGAACACGAAGAGGCGGGACGTGATCAGAGACCTTTTGAACGCAAAAGGCGAAGTGTTTCTGAAAGATCTGGAAACGATGTTTCCGGGCTGCTCCAGCATGACGCTGCGCCGTGACCTCAAGTTCTTTGAGGAAGAGGGGCTTGTCAAGCGGACGCGCGGCGGCGCCGTGGCGCTTTCGCGCTTGTCGATGGCGGCGGAAGATATCTATTCGCGGCGCGCTCTGGAGAACACGGCTGCCAAAACACTGATCGCCAAAAAAGCTGTTCCCTTCGTGGAAGGCGGCCGGTCGCTTTATCTTGACTCGGGCACCACGCTGATGATGTTTGCCAAGCAGATCCCCGACGATTTTGTGTCGCTTTTGACCAGCGGCCCGAACATCGCTCTCGAACTGATCAAAAAAACCAAGCCGACCGTGATGCTCATCGGCGGGCAACTGAGCCGCAACACGATATCCGTATCGGGCGCCAACGCTTCCGCATTTTTATCGGGCGTGAATATCGACACGGCTTTTATGGCGGCCAGCGGCTTCTCGCTGCAAAACGGCTTCACGAGCGGCACCTATTCTGAATGTGAGCTCAAACAGGAATTATTAAGGCGCGCGTCCAAGGTGATCATGCTGATGGATTCCACGAAGGTGGGCAAGAGCCTCCCCTATACGTTCGGTGCTCTTAGTGATATCAATATGCTCGTTTCAGACGGCGGCTTGTCGCAGGACATCATCGACGCGGCGAAGGAAGCAGGCGTCGAAGTGATTTAGCGGGAAGTCAGACGCATAAAAATCCACCTTACCGGTTCACCCTCATCACTTTTCTCGCCGCGGACAAAAGCGGCTTGAACAAGGGCCCTTCCATCTCCTTCTTCACTGTTTTGAGCTCGTTTCGTATCTCAATATGCTGCGGGCAGTGGCGCTCACATTTACCGCACTCGGTGCACAGCGACGCGAAACTCGGTTTTTTCGCTCCGAGCCCGAGGTTCTGAAAATACTTCATGCGCGATCCTTTTTTGCCCAGCAGATATTTATCGTTGTAGACGGAAAAGCAGCCCGGAATATTCACGCCGGACGGGCACGGCATACAATAGCCGCAGCCGGTGCAGGGCACCTTTGTCTTCTCAAGGAGCACTGCCTTCACGCGGTCAAAAAGCTTAAGCTCCTCATCCGTCAGCGCCCCCGCCCGCGCCGAGGATGCGACGCGCACATTCTCTTCGAGCTGGGCTTCGCTGCTCATACCGGACAGCACGACCGTCACCTCGGGATGGTTCCATATCCAGCGCAGCGCCCACTCCACCGGCGTCCGCTCCGCATCAAAGCTGCTAAACTCGCGCAGCACTTCCTGGGGCAGGCTGTCCGCAAGCTTGCCGCCGCGAAGCGGTTCCATCACGATGACGGGCATACCCAGGGAATGGGCAAGCTGCAGCCCCGCCTTTGTGGCCTGATTGTTCTCATCGAGATAGTTGTATTGAATCTGGCAGAAGTCCCACGGATATGCCGTCACGAGCTCCGCAAAATCGCTTTTTTCTCCGTGGAACGAGAATCCGAGATTTCTGATGACGCCATCCTTTTTGAGCTGCTCGAGCCAGTCCATCACGCCGAGCTTCGCCATCCGTTCAAATCCCGCTTTGTCCGAGAGCATGTGCAGCAGGTAATAATCGATATAATCGGTCCGAAGCTTGTTAAGCTGGTTTTGAAATATCTTTTTCGCGCCGTCGAGGCTGCTGACCATGTAGTGCGGCAGCTTGGTCGCGACCTTCACTTTCTCTCTGTAGCCTCCGCAGAGCGCTTTGCCGAGCAGTGATTCGCTCTTTCCGCCATGGTAGATATATGCCGTATCAAAGTAATTCACGCCCTTGCCGATGGCATCCCGGATCATGGCAATGGTTCTGTCCTCGTCAATGCTTCTTCCCTTCATCGGAAAGCGCATGCAGCCGAATCCGAGAATGGAGAGCTGATCTCCATTTTTGATGTTGCTTCTTGTTAACATGATGCTGCCTTTCTTTTCCCGCGTGATTGATGCTTAATAACGTATCACTTTCTGTTTGAATTATCAACGCTGTAAAACCCGACGCCGTATGCGATCCAACTAAAAAACAGCGGTTATCCTGGCCGCTGTTTCCCATTCACTTATTTGTCTTCATCGACGAGACTGTCGTCTTCCTCGGCCGGTTCCGAATCCTCTTCTTTTTGATCCGGACTGTTCGCGAGAAAGTACTCGTACAGATAGTTGGTGTCAGTCATCCTCATCCTCCCTGAACTCTAAAATATCGCCAGGCTGGCAGTTGAGTTCGATACAAATCGCATTGAGCGTTGAAAAGCGTATCGCCTTTGCCTTGCCGGTTTTTAATATGGACAAATTCGCCTTCGTGATCCCGACCTTATCCGAGAGCTCATTGAGCGATATCTTCCTTTTCGCCATCATGACATCAAGATTCACGATTATTGCCAATGGCTCTCCTCCTTTTCCGTCAGATCGTCAGATCGTTCTCGTCTTTGAGCCTTATGGCTTTATCGAACACCCATGCAAGCGTCTGGCAGAACAGGCAGGACAGCAGCCCGAGTATCGCCACGACAGGCGTCATCACCGAAAAGTCAACAAACGTCTTGACAATGAGCACAAACGCCATGAACGCGCAGATGTATGAGATGAACTTCAAATACTGCACGTTTTTGATAACAAAAGGCGAACTCACATTGACAGTCTTTAAAAGTTTCTGCAAAAACAATAAAATAAACCAGCAGCACACGCTGCAGAATTCGATAAACGCGAAAGCTACCCATTTATCCTGCGCGCCGCCTGAAAAGTACTTGTCCACAAACGCAGGATCCACATATAAAAAAATAAAAGGCATCGCGATGATGACAAAAGGACTGATTACCAGCAAAACCTCCAGCATGCGCTGCAGTATTAAAGGTATATTCCATCTTTCTGGCATCACAGAATACCTCCATTTTTGGTGAGAATAGCACAGCAAGTGATTAAAGTCAACAATTATTTATCGGTTTTCAATACCATTCTTATTGTTGACCGGATTTGTGAAAGGTATACATTTTTTTAAAATCGACGTTTAAAAAGCAAAAAGCAATAACCTTGTAATATTGACTTGTCCCGAAAAACGCCCTTTTATTATGCTATACTTACAAAATGGATGCCCGCATTGAAAGGATTGAATATGGAGACGATTTTCTACATAACAGCTGGCGCTGTGATTTTACTGCTGATTGTCATACTCGCACTGCTGCTTTCGCGAAGAAATCAGACGTTTCAGGCGGATCAGTCGATCAGCCGGATGCAGACAACGCTCGTCACACTGCTTGGCGATTTAAAGCAGCAGAACGCGCAGAGCGCCTACCAGCAGCGCCGCGAGGTGATGGAGATGTTCAAGGTGCTCGGCGACGGTTTTGCCAAGACGCTTTGTGACACCGCGTCTCAGAACCAGCAAAGCATGGAGACGCTGCGCCGCGCAGTGGAGCAGCATTTGAAAAACATGTCCGACGCGAACGAACGCCGCCTCGAGCAGATGCGCAAGACCGTGGACGAACAGCTCTCGGATATGCTGCAAAAGCGCCTGACCGGCTCATTTAAGCAGGTCAGCGACCAGCTCGAGCAGGTGTTCAAAAGCATGGGCGAGGTGCGCAGCCTTGCCGCGGGCGTGGGCGATTTGAAGCGCGTGCTCACCAATGTGAAGGTGCGCGGCACTTGGGGCGAAACGCAGCTCGGGAGCCTGCTCTCGGCGATGCTCTCCCCCGTTCAGTATGTGCGCGACGCGAGCGTGAAGGACAGCCGCGAGCATGTGGAGTTTGCCATCGTGCTGCCGGGCAGCGGCGATGACACGGTTCTGCTCCCGATCGATTCCAAATTCCCGATGGAGGATTATATTAAGAAGGAAGAGCTGTTTGCGGCGGGCAACAAGGAGACGGCCAAGGAAGCCATCAAGGCGCTGTCAAAGAGCCTTATAACCGAGGCCAAGCGCATACAGAGCAAATACATAAATCCGCCGGTCACAACGGATTTCGCGATCATGTATCTGCCCACCGAAGGGCTGTACGCCGACGCGATATCGCTCGGCCTCTCGGATATCTGCCAGCGCGAGTGCCATGTGACCATCGCGGGGCCGTCCACGCTGACCGCGCTGCTGAACAGCCTGCAGATGGGCTTTCGTACGCTCGCGATCGAAAAGCAGTCGGGCGAGGTGTTAAAGCTGCTCGATGCGACGCGCAAAGCGTTCGGCGGCTTTACCGACGCGATAGACCGAACACAGCGGAGCCTGCGCGCCGCGCAGAACAACCTCGAAGACGCGTCGCGCAAATCGCGCAGCATCGAAAAGGAGCTGAGCCGCATCGACGGCATCGAAGGCCGTGAGCCGGTTCTGTTGGAAAACAGCGACGGGGATATGCCGGACGACGTATCACTTTCCGTATAAAAACCGCCGATATGCACCAAAATCCGCACTCCTGCGTAGTATAGATTGAGCCTCAAATAAAAGGGGAGAACCGAATAATCTATACAAGGAGGACGTTATATATGGGATTTGATGGTGGCTGCGGAGGCGGCTTTGGCGGCGGAGGTTGCTGCTGCTGGATTATCATCTTATTGCTCTGCTGCTGCGGCGGCTTTGGTGGTGGCTGCAATGAAGGCTGCGGCGGCGGCTGGGGCGGCTTCGGCGGCGGCAACTGCTGCTGCATTATCTGGATTATCATCCTGCTTTGCTGCTGCGGATGCGGCGATGGCTGCGGCTGTGGTCCGGCGAAATGCTAACAAACATGTGATCCGCGCGTTTTAGGACGGCGGTTGAACAATCATAAGGGTATAGCATTAACATATACAATAAAGTGTATGTTCCTGGCAAATCTTGTGGGAGGGCTTATCCTGATAAAGCCCTCTTTTTTTATGCGGATTGCTGCTCATCGCCGCAGATTGCACCGGTCACTCGTCCCTTATTTTGAGCCCCTCGACGATATCGAGCCTGCCGATGCGCCGTCCGCTTAAAAACGCGATGAAGGCAGCCATCACGATCACAATCACCCCCGTAATCAGGTAGCTCTGAGGGAATATTGCGGCGGACAGAACGAAGCTGTCTCCCGAAAACTCTGTCTTGACGGCGCCCAGCAGCGCGTTGCCAAGCAAGAACCCCGCCGGAATCGCCGGAATGAGCTGCAAGACGGTCTCTTTGACGTGGGCGAACATGATGCTTTTCAAAGAATAGCCCATCACACCCATAAACATATATTCATATTCGCGCGCCGAGAGATTCATGAGCCCCACCGAATAAAGCACGGTGAGCCCGAGTATCACCGCGCAGGCCAGCATAAACCAGATCAGCGTATTGAGGCTTTCCATCACCGACGCAAAGCTGGCTTTATCATCCTCCAGCGTGGAATATTCAAAGCCATAGTCCCGGCTCAATGTCTCTAAATCGCCCATATCACTGTCCCTCGCAAATATCACATTGTAAACCGGGGGAAAATCGGAAAACACCCGCTCCGCGTAAGCATAGCTGGTATAAAGGGACAGCCCGAAGCTTTGCGCCGAAAGGCCCGCGATTTTTACATCAACGCCGTCGATCTCAAGCGTATCGCCTTCGCGCACATTCCATTCCTCCGAAAAATATTCGGGAATGACCACGCCGTTTTCAAGGCTCTTCGTATCAACGGCCTGCATATCAAAATCATCCTCCACCACATAAAGCCGGTATTCCTTGTCATCGACGGTCACAGGCGTGACGAGCGCCTTGTTGATACTGTCAAGGCTTTTCGACGCGGGATGCTCAGCCTCCAGCGGTATCGGTTCGAACTCGATCAGAGCGTCATAACGGGCGAAATCGTTAAAATAGGCCGTTTGCGTGTGCTCGGCGGAATTGAAGAATCCGAAAGCAAATGTGAGCAGCGCGCACGAACCGCATATGCCAAGCATCACGGCGAGAAACCGTCCCTTGTTTCTCAATGTGCTCTTGAGCGCATAGCGGGTGTTGAACGAGAGCCTCTTCCAAAAAGCCGGCGCTTTTTCGAGCATGATCTGCTTGCCTCCCGACGGCATTTTGGGGCGCATCAAGTATGCCGGCAGCGGCTTGAGCACGCTGCGAACACTGAGCAGCGCAGACCCCATGCATACCGCGGTGCAGACTGCAATGATGCCGAGCCACAGCCCGGGATAAAACACGAATGTCAACCCCGGCACCTCAAACATCGTGGAGAAAAAACCGATAATCGTATCGCAAAGCAGCGACGCGGCGACACAGCCCAAAACCGCGCCGATGAACGCCATAAAGCCCGCCTGCGCCATATAGATCAGCAATATCGTGCCGCCCTGCATGCCGAGCGCTTTGTATATCCCGATCTGTCTGCTTTCCATCGCCACCGCTCTTTTGAGCATCACGTAAATGATCATCACAATCAGCAGCGCAAAGACGAACGGAAACACATAAGCGAATGTCCGTATCTGGTCGAGATCCTCATGATACAGCGTGTGATTGAGCTGATCCGCCTGTACGACGGTTCTCTGCGCGCCGAGCTGTTCGCCCATATCCCCGGCTGCTTCCTTTGTGACATCGCCCGAAACCACGATCTCGTTATAACCCTCGCCGAAAAAGCTCCGGGGCACGAACACAACGCCGAAGCGGTCGCTCTGCGCCATCATCGCGCGTTCGTTTTCAACGAGATAGACATATTCGGGCGACCCCGCGATCCCCGTGACGCGAAGGCTGCGTCCGTCCACCGTCAGCGTGCCGCCAATGCCGATGTCTTTCGCCTCCGCGTGTTTTTTGATCAGCAGGCATTCGCCGTCGTTTTGAGGATAGCTTCCTTCATAGATATACGGTTCGTTGATCCCGTGCGACAGCGATATCACCCGCAGCGTCACATCGCCGTCTTTATAGTCCTTTACGCTGCGCCCCTGTGCGGCTTTGATATCTTTTTGTTGTGTGACGTACTTCACATCGCCGTCATCGAAGCGGCCGTAATATGTGACATCGGCATAGCCCTGGGATTCAAAGAATTTTTCCGCATGGCCGTCGTAACTCAAATATATCGTGTACAGCGTCACAAAGAACGCCGTTCCCACGAGCACGAGCAGCGCCATGCCGATCAGCTGCGGCAGATGCCCGCGCATTTTTCTGAATATCAGCCGGAGTATCGTTTTGCCCATCACCACTCCACCTCGCTTGGCGAAAGCGGCGCGCTGTTTTCCGTCACACTCATGATCTCCCCGCTTCTGAGGCGTATCACCATATCGGCGATTTTGGCGATCTCCTGACTGTGGGTGATAAGCAGTATGGAAGCGCCCTGTTCATAATGAATCTGCTTTAAAACCTCGAGGACTCTGATCCCCGTTTCGAAGTCGAGCGCGCCCGTCGGCTCGTCGCACAGCAGCACCTTGGGGCGCTTGGCGATCGCTCTTGCGATGGAGACGCGCTGCTGCTCACCGCCCGAAAGCTGTCCCGGAAAATGCGTGATGCGGCCTGACAGGCCGACCAGCTCGAGCGCGTGAACCGCGTCCTGACGCGTCATTCCCGCCATTTCGGTAGAGAACTCCACATTTTCCAGCGCGCTTAAGTCCGGCAGCAGGTTGTAGCTTTGGAAAACGAATCCGATCGTCGTTTTGCGAAACCGCGTCATTTCACTTTTTTTATATGCCGTGATATCCTCGCTGCCGAACAGTATATTGCCGCTTGTGGGGCGGTCCATACACCCGAGCATATTGAGCAATGTTGACTTCCCCGATCCGCTCGCGCCGAGCACCACGATAAACTTGCCCGCCGGAACATCAAGGCTCACACCTTTCAGCGCTCTTACCAGAGAGTCGTTTTCACCGTAGTCCTTGCTGAGGCTCCTTATTGTATACAGGTTCATTATTCCCCTCCAAATATATAGACGATGAGCCCGTTGAGTAAAACCTCAAACATCTCATCCATGCAATCGGCTTCCATTAAGCCATTGTTCGCAATGCCAAAATACATCGCATGCAGATAGTTATGTATGACCCCCGGCTTCGCCTTCTGCGTATCGATATGGAACAGATTGAGCAACCGCTCGTATGTGCTATGCTCCATTACCATTAGGTCGTCAACCCTGGCCTTTGAAACCGCCTGCATGCCGAGTATCAGCTCTTCGATTTCTTCATGGTATTTAAATATCGAAAGGTATTCGGGCGACCGAAAGCACATGCGGATGAAGCTGCGAACGCGCTCCTCCAACGGCTGATCGCCGGGCGCCGTAAAGAACAGCTCCGCCTCATGGAACCACTGGCTGTGATACTGCACGATCAGCTCAAAGAAAAATGCTTCTTTAGAGTCAAAGTGCTGGTAAAACGTACCCTTTGCCATCGACGCGGCTCTCGTGATATCCTCAACGCTGGTCTTGCGCACACCGTAGGCGGACAAAAGCTCTCTGCCCTTTTCAAACAGCTTTTCTCTTTGTATCATCTTTTCCTGTGTGGACAGACTCTTCGGCGACATGTACCGTCCTCCTTTATATGACCATTTTTATCTTTTTAGTCATTATGGTCATGTTATCACGAAATGAATATTTTGTCAACGCGGCCGGGAATAAAAAAGCGGCTGTTTTCACGCCGCCTTTGTTAATTTTATGATTGTTCTTTCTAATCCACGGTATCGAGTGTTTCCCCGATTTCGACGATGTGCCCGTCGGGATCGAAGAAGCGAAACACCTTTTGCCCCCACGCCTGCCGTTCGATGCCGTGTATGACCTGCGCGCCGGCTTCGCAGACGCGCGAATGCATGTCGTCAAGCTGATCCGATTCAAAATAGATCAGGAGGTTTCTTTTCCCTTGTTCAAGCAGCGCTTCCTCCAAGCCTTGCTTGAACACAGTTTGATAAATGCTTTGCGCCTGATGCAAAGCAAGATGGTTCTCAAAGAGAACAAGGGCGCCAAAGTCCTGCATAACCGTCTGCTTTAAGACTTCGGCATAAAACGACTTGGATTTTTCAATGTCCTTCACAAATACGATGGTGTTGACGAAAACCGGATTCATGCTCCGAACCTCCTGCATATTTGTTTTATTTTGAAGCCATTATAACATATATTTCTAGCTTTTAAAGATTCCTTTTTTGATTAAATCATCTTCCGTAACCGTTTGCTGTGATGCTCGGTCTGCTGCACAGCCTTATGGGGCCGAGCGGGAATATGGCGGGGAGAGAAGCCGCGCCGCATTCTTTCGTCTCGATTTTCTTTCCCAATGTTGCGATATGTCAGGCGGAACTTTATACTCATATTTGTTTAAATGTTTGAACCAATAAGCCAAGAGGGGTGTACGATGGATTTTGAAAAGCAAATCGATATAATCAAAACCGACTTTGAGAAAAGCCGCCAGCTGCTTGTCGCCATCGGAGATGAAACCCGGCAGTCTATTATCATCACGTTGATGGGCGCCGGATGCGACGGAATGCGGGTGGGCGAAATTACGGCCAAGACGCACCTTTCCCGCCCGGCAGTGTCCCACCATCTGAGGATCCTGCTGGATGCGGGACTGGTGGAAGTTTGGCATGAAGGCACCATGAATTTTTACACAGGTAACTTTGGCACCGAATTTCAGTTTCTGTGCGACCTTGTGCATCATATCGAGGATTTTCGCACAGCGGTGACCCAAGCTTTCGGCAGCAACAGCTGCTTCAGTATCGAATAAGGAGCGTATCGTTATGACTATCTTCTATTTCACATCCACCGGCAACTGCCTTGCGGTGGCCAAAAAAATCGGCGGCAATCTTGTTTCGATACCGCAGGTTATCGATATGCCCGACCTGCATTATAAAGATGATGTGATCGGCCTGATATTCCCGATTTATGGTTTTGGAATGCCCAAAATGGTTCGTCAATTCCTCACAATCGCCTCATGGGAAGCCGACTATTCCTTTGCCATCGGCGCCTACGGAAATCTGCCCGGCGCGGCGATGATGAATGTGCAGAAATTTGCGGCAAAGCATGGGCAGCGCTTCGATTATGCCGAAAGCCTGCTCATGGTCGATAACTATCTTCCCGGCTTTGATATGACCGATCAAATTGCCAGGCTGCCAAAGAAGTATGTTGACGAGCACCTTTCCCGGATCATGACGGATATTCAAAACCGCAGAACGCTTCAGTCTCAAGCCGGGCTCGGCTGGAGAGCCTTTACCGCCGTGATGCGAAGCGGCGAGAATCTTTTTATGAACGGCAAACAGGCGCAGCGTTATATCATAAACGAAAACTGTACCCAATGCGGCATATGCGCAAAGGTCTGCCCCGCCGAAAACATTTGCGTCACTGATAAAGTCGTGTTTAAAAATCAATGCGAGGGGTGCCTCGGGTGCGTTCATCTGTGTCCCCAAAATGCGATACACATGAAAAACGAAAAAAGCGCCGCGCGGTGGCGCAACTCCGAAGTTTCACTGAGTGAAATGATCGTCGCAAACAACAGGCAGAAAGGACACAGAAAATGAACAGAACAGTGGCAGTCACCGGCGGAACAGGCTATATCGCCGGATTTGTCATCGCCGAATTTTTGCGCCATGGATATACGGTGCGGGCCAGCATGCGCAGCTTACCAAAAGCCGGGGGACTGAAAGAAGCCCTGTCCGCTTTTGTATCAGCAGAAGCTTTATCGCGTCTTTCCTTTTTTGAGGCCGATTTGACCTCGCCCAAGGGATGGGCGAACGGCTTTTTGGGCACAGACGGTATTATTCACGTGGCGTCGCCCTTGGGGCACGGTACGGAATCGGCACAGGAGCTGCGGCGCGTTGCCGAAGGCGGCACGCTGAACGTGCTTCAGGGAGCGCTGGACGCCGGGGTGAAGCGGGTGGTGATGACATCCTCCCAAGCGGCCTCGACCCCCAAAATCTCTGTGGGCGCGGTTGTGCTGGATGAAGCCTTCTGGAGCGATGAGCATAATCCCGAGCTTGACCCTTACCGTCTTTCAAAGATCGCCTCTGAAAAGGCGGCCTGGGCTTTTTCGGAAAAGCATGGGCTCAATTTGACAACGATACTGCCCGGAGCGGTTTTCGGACAGATTATGAGCGCTAAAAATATCAGCTCCAATGAAATTCTGCTTAAGCTGTTAAACGGCGGCATCCCGCGCGCGCTGAACCTTCCGCTTGAGGTGAGCGATGTGGATGATTTGGCCGCGCTCCACCGGCTCGCGTTTGAGAACGATGAAGCCGTCGGCGAGCGCTTTCTGGCCGCAAGCCAGACCATCCGAATGCCGGATGTCGCCCGCATTTACCGAGAGAAATACCCGCTGTCAAAAGCGCCTGCAAAGGTGTTTTCCAACCGGACTGTGCGCGTCCTGTCTAAGTTTATGCCTTCCCTGCGCGCGATGGTGCCGATGCTGGGCCGTCAATACTCTCACACCACGCAGAAGGCGGAACGCATATTGGGATGGACTCAGCACACGCCCGAGCAAACCGTGCTCGACGCAGCCGACTCCCTTTATCGGCTGGGGCTGGTTAAGACAACGAATTGATAAAAGGCTTCCATTCATAACGAGTGATGGCACTTGTCATCAGACATCAAGCCAAGTATAATAAAAAAGCAAAAACACCTTTGCCTGTTTCTGTACCAAACAGGTCAGGGTGTTTTTTTCTGGGGGAATATGAAGAAAGCAGTTTTTTATACGGAGCTCGCCTATCTATGCGGCATCGCCTCGCTCGCGCTCGGAACCGCCTTTATGGAAAAGGCGGACATGGGCATTTCGATGGTGGTGGCGCCGGCATACCTGATCTATTTGAAGCTGTCGGCCATTTGGCCGTTTGTGACCTTCGGGATGGCGGAGTATACATTGCAAGTCGTTCTGCTTGCCGTCACGGTGGTCGTTTTAAGAAAGTTCAAAATCTCCTATCTGTTTTCGTTTGTCACCGCGGTGATTTACGGCTTTTCACTGGACGGCTGCATGGCGCTGACGGCGAATGTCGATGCGTCATCGCTTGCCGTACGTATCGGGTTTTATATCGTCGGCCTGATACTTTGTTCGACAGGCGTGGCGTTCATTTTTCACACGTATATTTCCCCGGAAGTGTATGAGCTGTTTGTCAAAGAGGTCTCCACAAAGACTCATAAAAATATCAATCACTTTAAGATCGGGTACGACTGCGTGAGCTGCCTCATTGGCATCATACTGTCGTTTGCTTTCTTCGGGCTTTTTCATTTTGAGGGTGTCAAGCTCGGGACGGTTTTGTGCGCGCTGGTGAACGGGAGGATCATCGGTCTCATCAGCCGTGTGATGGAGAAGCGGCTGAATTTCGTGGACGG
Organism: Bacillota bacterium; assembly: GCA_023461435.1. Classification (GTDB taxonomy): domain Bacteria; phylum Bacillota; class Clostridia; order Christensenellales; family SZUA-584; genus SZUA-584. The sequence goes on along the minus strand of JAEYLC010000027.1, from coordinate 26,026 downwards.
GCTGAAGCTGAGAAAGTATTTTTAACGAAGCTTGTGCCGCGGAGATTGAATGAAGCAATACGCCATGTTAAAATAAGGAATCTCAAGAATGCATAAAGAAGGATATTAAGAGCGACAGCGCAATATACGAAATATTCCGGCGTTTCATTATTTTCTTGGAGGGATTCTAATTTGAAAAGCTTGTTTACCGCTATAAGACAAAACGATTTTGAAAAAGTAAAGCTACTTCTTGATAAAAAGCCGGAATTGGTTGCATGTACTGCGAAACAGCCGCCAAAAAAGGATGATGGTCAATCTCCCCTGCAAGTCGCATTAAAGACCGGAAAATTTGATATTGCAGATTTTCTTTTGGGTTCGGGTGCAGATGTGAACTTCATTGAGGATGAAACTTGCTGCAACGAATGGCGAGCGCCTGTCTTGCATGACGCTGTCAACGCCGCGATTATGTGCAGCAGATGGAATGTGAATTCGGAGATACGCGGCGGCTTAAAAGTGTTCAGCACTCAGGAAAAAGCCGACCGGGCATTTGATGTACTGAAGAAGATAATCGAAATGGGAGCAGATGTAAACGCAAAAGACTCTTTCGGCAATTCTTGTTTATGCCGTGCCTGTTTGCAGGCCCGGCAAATACTGCCGGGCTATAGCCACATAGAGCACAAGCTAAATAATAATCGAGTCTTAACAGAAGAATTGATATTCGATCTGTCACGGGTTTTTGGTTTGCTCATTAACAACGGTGCGGACGTAAATTATGTTGCGCCGAACTTTGGAAGAACGCTGAAAGACATGTACAAGAATGAACCTGTTGAGCGCTTTTTGATTTAAATAGGCTGTTTCTTAAACGATGAAAAATACATAACGCATGAGTCAATGAATACAGAAGGGAAATAAGGTTTTGAAAGCATCACTGAAGGACAGAGTCGCCGTGATCACAGGCGGCGGAGGCGGCATCGGCAAAGCGACCGCGCAGGCTTTGGCTGAGGAAGGCGCGGCCATTGCGCTATGCGGAGGAAATAACATTGACAAGCTTTCAGCCGCCGCCGATGTTGTGAGGGAATGCGGCGCACAGGTGTTTGTGCTGCCCGGCGATTTGACGGATTTGGAATTTCTCGAAGGCGGCATCGGCAAAATCGCAGGGTATTTCGGGCGCGTCGATATACTGATCAACAACGCAGGGCTGGCGCTCAACAAGCCGTTTGAGCAAACCACACCCGATGAGTTCGACAGGATATTCAATATCAATGTGAAAGCGCCGTTTGTACTGTGTCAGAAGGCGCTGCCGTATCTTCGCAAGTCCGACCATGCGGAAATCATCAATATCTCATCGGTGGTGGGGCATAAAGGGTATGTCGGTCAGGCGGCGTATGCGGCTTCGAAGCACGCGGTGCTGGGACTCAGCAAGTCTCTCGCGAACGAGGTGTATACGCAAAACATCAGGGTGCATGCGATCTGTCCCGGCGGGGTTTATACCGACATGGTGAAGACCGCAAGGCCGGATCTATCGGCGGCGGGGCTGATTACGCCCGAAGAGATTGCGGATATCATACTGTTTCTGCTGCAGCACAGAGGCAATGCGGTGATCGATGAGATTGATGTGCACAGGGTTGGGAAACAGCCGTTTGATATTTAGAAATAAAGTCACGATTTTTCTATTCTCCTCCTCACGTACGTCATTAATCGGGCAAGACTCTGTTGCTATTCAGATTGGTATCATAGAAAATCGATTTTTGTAAATTAATAGTTTGTTCTGTATAATAATCGTGGTATAATATGGTATTATCAAATCTAGTTTATACGAACTATATAAATAAGCGTTTTGAGTTTATTCTTGATTCCGAATTTTGGATTGCATTTTAGGAGGTTTATATGAAAGATTTGTTCGATATTGTACAATCTATCACAGCCATATTAGCTATCATCATTGCTATAATTAGTATTAGATATACTACGAAATCTTTAAAAGAACAAAAAAAGCATGATGTACTGACAGTAAAGCCGATTATAAATGTGGGTACTGGCAACTATCTCGATTCAATTAGCGTATTTCTTTTTAATAAAGGCATGGGACCTGCAACAATACAAAAAGTGGAAATATCATATTGCTGCAATGGGAAAAAAATTATTCAAAATTCTATTATGGAAATAATCAATGCACTTCATCCAAATTACACTTTATCTGATGGTTTTACTGATTTAACCGACTTTACATTTTTACCTGACGAATCAATTGATATCTTTTCAATCAAAAGAGCAAAGAATGCTAGTCACAAAGAAATTGAAAAGGATTTATCATTTATAGAAGGTCATATCTGGTATATTGACCTTTATGAAAATGTTCATGAATATGAATTTGACCTTAAAAGAATATAAAGATCCTCGGATTAAAGCACTAATATTTTTTGTAAATTTAAATACCGTATTAACTCAGGATCGGAATTATAGCTCCAGCAAGCTCTTCACCGCATACGTCGGCCCCAGCGCGAGCACGTCGCTCGTCTCCCCATAGCCGTACTCCACGGCGCAAACATCCGCCCCCGCCGCCTGCGCGTAGCGCACATCCGTCACCGTATCGCCAATCATCAGCGTATCAGCCACTTCCACTCCGAACCTCTCGCAAAGCTTAAAAAGGCTCTCCGGATCGGGCTTGCGCTTGTCCACATCGTCAAACGTCACCACCGCGTCGAACATATCGAGCCCGTGCGCATCGAGTATTTTCAGCGTGGGGCTTTTGAGTTTCATCGTGACCAGCGCGAGCTTTGCGCCGCCGTCTTTTAAACGGCGCAGCAGCTCTTCCCCGCCCTCATAAACGCAGGAATTGTCGCAGCACATCTGCTCATAATCCTCGGAGAATCGCTTCAAATACGGGAGCACCGCGTCCCCCACGAGCCCGGTGAGCATGCTCACCGCGTTCTTTGCGCCGCCGCCGATCGCGCGCGACACCTCATCAAGGTTCGGCACGGGCATGCTTGCCTCTTGAAGCATCTTTTGCAGCGCCCGGGCAATATCGGGTCGCGTGTCCACCAGCGTGCCGTCCAAATCGAATATATAAAGCTTGTAATCTCTCATAGCTGTCTCGGCGCCACTCCGATCTTCTTGTAAACCTTGCGCAGCATACGAATCGCGTTCGCGCCCGCGCGCTCCGCCCCGCTCTGTATCACCTGATTCAAATAGTCCTTGTCGGCGCGAATCTTCGCGTACCGCTGCTGAAGCGGCTCAAGCTCGGCGCAGACGGCGTCCGCGACGCGCGACTTTAATGCGCCGTACCCCTTCCCCTCAAACTCAGCCTCGATCTGCTCAAACGTTTGCCCCGTCACCGCGGAGAGTATCGACATCAGGTTCGACACACCCGGTTTGTCGTCCGAATACTTGATCTGTCCGTCCGAATCGGTCACCGCACGCTTGAACTTTCTTTGAATCGCGTCGGACGGATCGAGCAGCGACACATACGCGTTCTCGTTGTCGTCCGATTTGCTCATCTTGGCGGTCGGGTCGGCCAAGCTCATCACGCGCGCGCCCGCCTTGGGGATATACGGCTCGGGCACCACGAACACATCGCCGTAGATGTTGTTGAAGCGCTGCGCGATATCGCGCGTGATCTCCAGATGCTGCTTTTGGTCCGCGCCCACCGGCACGAGATCCGACTCGAACAGCAATATGTCCGCCGCCATCAGCACCGGATACGTATAAAGCCCCGCGTTGATGTTGTCCGCGTGGCGTTCGCTTTTCTCCTTGAACTGCGTCATGCGCGAGAGCTCGCCTAAGTACGTGAAGCAGTTGAGCACCCACATCAGCTCCGCGTGGCACGATACATGGGACTGAAAATACATGATGTTCTTTTCGGGATCGAGCCCCGCAGCGAGCAGCAGCGCCATCGTGTCAAGGCAACGCTTTCGAAGGTTGGCCGCGTCCTGACGCACCGTGAGCGCGTGCATATCCACCACGCAGTAATAGCAGCTGTATTCGTCCTGCAGCTTCACCCAGTTTTTGATCGCGCCGAGATAGTTTCCGATAGTCAGCACGCCCGACGGCTGCACGCCCGAAAAAATGATCTTTTTATCCCCCATGGTCTCCTCCTAGAGTCTTTCTACGTCAATGATATCGATCCTGCCGTCCTCATACAAAAAGTCGATAATGGCCTGTGTCTGCTGCTCCGCCGCCGTATGGCTGATCGCCGCGAGCGCGAAGCCGAGGCTCGCCTTTTGCCACTTGCCGTCTTCCCCGCACTCCACGACGGAGACGTTGAAGCGGCTCTTGCAGCGTTCCTTGAGGCTTTTCATCACGCTGCGCCTGTCTTTCAAGCTGGCCGCTCCGGGAACGGTCATGACCACCTCAAAGCAGGAACTGTACATGGCTAGAGCACCCCGAGCACCGCGGACGGCAGTTCATTCTTATCAGCCACGGCCGTATGGCGGACGGGCTTGCTCTCAAGCGCTTTGATCTGCAGCGGCAGCGGCGTTCCGGTGATTCTGGAAAGCTGCCGCGCCATCTCAAAGCTGTCCATGCCCTGCGTATCCACGCCGAGCGAGCTTAGCACGTCGGCCGGGAACTTGTACGGCGACGCGGTGGACACCACCACCGTCTTCGTGGCATCGCCGCTTTGCTTATATTTTTCGTACACGCCCATCGCGACGGCGGTGTGCGTATCGAGCAGATAGTTCTTTTCTTCAAACGTTCTTTTGATGCACGCCATCGTTTCGGCTTCGTCGCACCAGTCGGCGTAAAAATCGGCTTCGAGCGCCTCTCTCGCTTTGCCGCTGATGTCGTAGCGGCCCTCGGCCTTGAGTTGGGCCATCATCGCGTTCACGGCCTGCTCGTCTCGCCCCGTCAGCTCAAAGAGCAGCCTTTCCAGGTTGCTCGATATCAGTATGTCCATCGACGGGGACATCGTCTTGAAGAACGGGCGGTCAAGCGTGTACGCGCCCTCGCGGAAAAAGTCGGTCAGCACGTTGTTCTTGTTCGACGCGCAAATCAGGCGCTTGATCGGCAGCCCCATACGCTTCGCATAATAGGCGGCGAGTATATTCCCGAAGTTGCCCGTGGGCACCACGAAATTGACCGCCTCGCCGTCTTTGATTTCTCCGTCGTTTAAAAGCTGCGTGTAAGCCCCCACATAGTAGGCGATCTGCGGCGCGAGACGTCCGAAGTTGATCGAATTCGCGGACGAGAGGCTGTAGCCCTTTGCGCCAACCCTGTCGGCGAAACCGCGGTCGGTGAACATCGCTTTCACGGCGTTCTGCGCGTCGTCAAAGTTGCCGCGCACCGCGACCACATGCGTGTTATCGCCTTCCTGTGTGACCATCTGCAGCCGCTGCATATCCGAGACGCCTTCATTCGGATAAAACACGACGATGCGCGTATGCGGCACGTCGCAGAAGCCCTCGAGCGCGGCCTTGCCCGTGTCGCCCGATGTCGCGACAAGTATCAGTATGTCGGACCCGCCGTCCATCGCGGCGGTCATCAGGCGCGGCAGCACGGAGAGCGCCATATCCTTGAAAGCGAGCGTCGGCCCGTGCCAAAGCTCCAGCACGTATTCGCCCTGCGCGGTTTTCTTCACCGGCGCGACCTTTGCGTCGTCGAAGCTTAAGTAGGCGGCGGTTGTGAGCGCTTCTAAATCACCCAGATCTTCGTAATAACGGCCAAGAACATTGGCGCAAAGCGCGGGATACGGCAGCGCCGCAAGCTCGCGCAGCGGCCCCAGTTCCGCGAACGACGTGGGCACAAACAGCCCGCCCTCCGGCGAAATGCCCTGCAATGTGGCCGCCGACGCTTCAAGGCGCTGCGCACTGCTTCTCGTACTGATGAGCTTCATTCCTAATCCTCCGTGAATGCTGACCCAGCCGTGAATTTGACGGCGGGCCTCAAAAACAAACCTGCGCATGGCGCACCGGCTTATCACGCCGCCCCCATGTGGCTGCCTGAAAGCTTGCCGCCCCGCGCAGGTTGTCAATTTCTCAACTCTTATCCCGCGATATATTTGCTCATATATTCGGGCATATCCTCGCTGCCGCTGACCACCATATACGCATTGATATCCGTGAACAGCGATTCAAAGTTCTCCAGCAGGGCTCTAAGCTCCTCGCTGTCGTATTTGGCCATCTTCTTAAGGCCATCTATGTAAACAGAAGAAATATCAAAGTCGCGGGAAAGGATGCCGCATACAAAGCCATAGAGTTTGTCAGGATTGTTGATACTGTAATCGGCGGTGTTGATAAAACGGATTTCATGCCTTAGGTCGTACATACAACGGTTGTTGTCATCGAGATAGACGATGTTTCCCTGTGTTTGGTCCACTTCCGCATTCGCCTGATCCAAAAGCTGTTTCGACTTACCGCTGCCCTTTTTTCCGTAAATTAATCGTATCATACTGGCACCACTCCTTTGATTTTTTTTCATTATACAATGTTTGAGAGCTTAATTCCACTCCAAAATAGACATTTTTGATCTTGTGTCAACAAGACCGAACAACTGTCAAACGACGGACATTTTGATCGTTTAAATCATTATAAACCAAATCAGAGCAAACAAATCTAAAAAATCTTACGTCACATAAAAAAAGGGCTTGCTTATGACGTTACGTCACATGTTACAATGCACTCATGGAGGGATAAATATGGTAAAGAAAGATTTGCTGGCAGTCGGCGAACTGGCCAAGGAGATGAGCATCACCGTCCGCACGCTGCAGTTCTATGACAAAGAGGGGCTGCTTGCGCCCTCAGCGAAGAGCGAGGGGGGCCGCAGGCTCTACACCAAAAAAGACATGGTGAAGCTCCATCAGATACTCTCGCTCAAGTACCTTGGGTTTTCGCTCGATGAAATCAAGCGAAAATTGCTGCCTCTTGACAAACCGGAGGACGTGGCGCAGATACTCGGCAAGCAAAAGCTCATCATTGAGGAACAAATCAAAGAGCTGACGACCGTCAGGGAGGCGATCGCATCGCTGGAAGCGGAAGTGCTGCAGATCAAAACAGTCGATTTTAACAAATATGCCTATATCGTGTCGCTCTTAAGGCTCAACAATAAGGATTATTGGGTGGCGCAGGCGTTCGACGAGAAGATGCTGGATCATATGCGCGACAGGTTTGCGGGTGACCCTCAAAAGGGCATGATGATCCACCAGAAATACTATGCGGTGCTCGACAGCACCATCGCGCTCGTCCAGCAGGGCATAAAGCCCGAAAGCAAAGAGGGCATAGAAATCGCCGGACAATGGTGGGACATGATCATGGACTTTACGGGCGGCGATCCGAATCTGCTGCGTCAGCTTATCAAGCTCAATGAGAGCAAGCAGAACTGGGATGAGAAAGTCGCCGAAAAGCAAAGACAGGCCGATGAATTTCTTGGCATGTCGCTCACCGCTTATTTCGTGCAGCAGGGCATCAGTCTGCCAGATATGGAGGGATGAAATGAAAAACATGATTGAGGTCAAGTCGCTGATCAAGCATTACGGCGACAATGAGGTGCTCAAAGGCATTTCGTTCGAGGTGCAGCGGGGCGAGATATTTGCATTGCTCGGCACCAACGGCGCGGGCAAGACGACCACGTTTGAATGCATCGAGGGAATTAGAAAATATCAGAGCGGCGATATAAAAGTGAACGGTAAAACCGGCGTTCAGCTTCAGTCGTCGTCGCTGCCGCAGCACTTAAGAGCGCATGAAGCCGTCAGGCTTTTCGCAAAATGGAGCGGAGCCGCGGTCGACAATGGTTTTTTAGAGCGGCTGGGGTTTGAAGAAATCAAAAACAAGGCATATAAGGATATGTCGACCGGACAGAAGCGGCGGCTGCACCTCGTGCTCGCAATGACGGGAAACCCTGAGATCATGTTCCTCGACGAACCCACGGCGGGGCTCGATGTGGAGGGCCGCGCCGCGCTGCACGAAGAGATCAGGGCGCTGAAAGCGCAGGGAAAAACGGTGGTGCTCGCGAGCCACGATATGGCCGAGGTGGAGTCGCTCTGCGACCGCATCGCGATACTCAAGGACGGCCATATCGCGTTTATCGGCACGGCGGGCGAGCTGACGCAGCAGATGTCGGATACGTTCAAGGTGATGATCGCTCTGTCTTCGCCCATACCGAATAACGGATTCAGGCACTGCGTTTTCACCGGCGCGTCTCAGGGCTACGACACGTTTGAAACGGGCAGCCTTGAAGACGGCCTTGCGGAGCTGCTGGCCGCCGCGAAAGCAAGCGGCGCGCACGTGCGCGATTTAAAGCTTGAGCACGCGAGCCTCGAACAGCGGTTCCTCGACATTGCAAAGGAGGGTAAATAAATGAACGCGTTTTTATACGGCATTGGCCTGCAGTGGAAGCTTGACCTTCGCAACCGCGGCGTGCTGCTCACCTATTATGTGGTACCGCTTGTGTTTTTCCTGTTCATCGGCGGCATATTCACGTCGATCAACCCCGAAGCGTACAAAACGCTGATTGCCGCGATGAGCGTATTCGGCGTCTCGATGGGCGCGTTTTTGGGGGCGCCCACCCCGCTGATCGAGCTCTATGGCAGCGAAATGAAAAAGGCCTACAAGGTGGGCGGCATACCGCTCTGGACGGCGGCGGTCAACAACCTGATTTCGGGACTCATTCACCTGATGATCATGTGCGCGCTGATCTATGTGATCGCGCCGCTGGCTTTCCAGGCCGAGGTCCCCGCCTCCGCGCCCGCGTATTTTGTTTCGCTCGCGGTCTTCATCACCGCGTGCCTTGGCATCGGCACGCTGCTCGGCCTGTTCTTAAAGAGCGGCTCCAAGCTCACGATGATTTCTCAGCTCATCTTTCTGCCGTCCGTCATGCTCTCTGGCATCATGTTTCCGAGCAGCATGCTGCCCGAGGCGCTGCAGACCGTCGGAAAGATACTCCCCGCCACATGGGGTTTTCAGGCTCTGAGCAGCGGCGAATGGGATGCGACGGGGCTGCTCGTGCTGGCGGGAATCATCATTGCGGCTTTGATCGTGAGCGCTTGGCGGATCAAAAGGATTAAAGCGGATTAATGAGCGGTGGATAAGAGCCGGTACTGGTCAGTACCGGCTCTTTTAAATTCCCTCACCACTTTACGATGCGGTAATACACCCTCGCTGTGAGCGAGTATACGATCAGATACAACAGCACGAACAGCACGCAGGTGCCGCCGATGCATAAGAGCAGCAATTCCCAGTCGTAAAGCATGAACGTTTCGAGCATACGCGCCATAATCTTGGACGCAAATACCATATGAAATATCGTCATACCAAGCGGTATGAAGAACACCCAGAGCACCTGGCGGTTGATCGTGGCCTTGACCTGCGCATCATCCATGCCCACCTTCTGCAATATCAGAAACTGCGCCTTATCTTCATACCCTTCGGATATCTGCTTGAAATAGATGATCAAAACCGTCACCGCCAGAAACAGTATGCCGAAGAACACCCCGAGGAACAGCAGCCCGCCATACATGCCGTAGCCTTCCTGTCTTGCGGTAAAAACATCACTCACGATACGAAGACCATTGGAGAAATCGTTCTTTAAAAGCGCCTGCAGGCTGTCCATATAAGCCAGACAGTTCTCTTCGCCGCCATCCACATCGAAGCGTATGAGATTGTCAGCGCATATGAGATGCGGCGTATCTGTCCATTGGGCATTCGGGCTCACATAGTTGTTTTGCCGGGGCCGGTTATCGGGCGCTTCATATACCAGCTTATCCTTATCCGCAGTCACGGTGACATCCTTTTGTTTTGCGAGGGATATCACAGCGCTGTCGAAATCGCCGACTGTCCGGGTATCGACGCCGTCGTCAACCTGCACGCTCACATCATACGGATACAGCTCGCCAAACATATCCTCCTGCCCTATGTAAAGCGAAAGCGTCCCTGATACCGTCACGATCAGCATCGTGGAAAGCATACAAATGGTTGCGAGCGATTTCGCATTTTGCCTCATACGCTGAAACATACCGCTGATGGCAATGAAGTTGCGCGGCTTGTAATAGAGCTTTTTGTTTGCGCGCAGCGCTCTCAAAGCCGCAATGCTACCCGACGTAAACAGTATATTCGTGGATATGATCACGATGATCGCAAGCGGAAAGAATAAAATGAGCGCAGCCGAAGGGCTGTCGATGCTCCACGCGTAGTAGTAAGCCGCCGCAAGCGCAATCACGCCGAGTATTGTCAGCGGAATCAAAAGCTTTGAATCCTTCTCGCCTTTTTTTTCACTGCTCATGAGCTCAATGGGGCTGGAAACTCTCACCTGCCTTAAATTCAGCAGCGATGTGGCCACAAAAATTGCGAGAAACAGCAGCAGCATGATGATGTATGCCGACGGTCCGATGTAAAAAACGCTTCCCGGGACGGCATGAATCATTTTGATCAATATCAAAAACAGCAGTCTGCCAAACACGAGCGCGATGACGATACCGCAGATCACTCCCGCGCCGAGCGTCAGAAGGTTTTCCCATACGAGGACGCGCGCGACATGGCGTTTTTCGAGCCCGAGTATCCCGTACAGCCCGAATTCTCTTTTCCGTTTGCCAATCAAAAAATTGTTGAGATATATCATAAAAAAGAACGCGAATATACCAAAAACGACAATCCCGAAGGAGAAAATCATCGAGGCCAGCTGGCCTGTCGGCAGATTTGTCAGCCCATCCGAAATAATAAGCCCCGCAATGAGCAAAAACACGCCGCTGATAATTGCCGTGGTCAAAATATACGGAAAGAAGGTTTTGCCGTTGCGCCGGATGTTGCTCCATGCCAGCCGCAGATAAAACGCTTTAAGCAATGTCCGCACCTCCGTCCGACAGCACGGAGAGATTGGCCACAATACGCTCAAAAAAGGCATGGTTATCGTTGTCGCCGCGGTATATCTGTGAGAAAATCTCGCCGTCGCGAATAAACAGCACGCGCGAGGCGTAGCTCGCCGCAAACGCGCTGTGGGTCACCATCAGTATCGTTTTGCCCTCCAAGTTCAGCGCATGAAAATTGCCAAGCAAATTCGCCGACGATTTGGAATCGAGCGCCCCCGTCGGTTCATCAGCCAGTATCAGCCGCGGCCGGGTGATCACGGCGCGCGCCACGGCGGCGCGCTGTTTCTCTCCGCCCGACACTTCATACGGGTATTTGGCAAGCAGCTTTTCAATACCCAGCATTTTGGCAATCGGCTCAATGCGGCTTTCCATTTCAGCGACCGGCGTTTGTGAAAGCACGAGCGGCAGCAGTATATTGTCCTTTAATGAAAACGAATCAAGCAGATTAAAATCCTGAAACACAAACCCCAGATGATTCCTGCGGAATTCGGACAGTTCACGGTCGCGAATGGTCGAAAAGCTTTTTCCGTCCAGCAGGATGTCGCCCTCGGTGGCACGGTCCAGAGAGGCAATGATATTGAGCAGCGACGTTTTTCCGCTGCCCGAAGGGCCCATGATGGCCACGAACTCACCCTCACTCACATCAAAGCTCACATGGTTCAGTGCCACGCATTGCTGCATGCGAAGCTTCATATTATAAACCTTTTTTACATTGCTGACTTTTAAGAGTTCCATTTGTTATCCTCCGAAATTTATCATGCTTATATGATAGTATGAAAAAAGCCATGCAACCATCGCGCAGGCTTACATTTCAGACATCATAACGAACATTTTTGTCACATAAAGATGTCTGTTCGGGCTTTGGGAAACGACAGCGATACCTTGGTGCCTGTGCCCACCGAAGATACCACGGATATCGTGATACCCAGCACATCGGCAGCCTTCTTGGCAAGATACAGCCCAATGCCCGACGCACGGCTGTTAAGCCTGCCGTTGCAGCCCGTATAGCCTTTCATGAATATTCTCGGCAAATCCTCGGGGCGTATACCGATGCCCGTATCTTCGATAACCAGCTCCTCATTTTGCATATATATCTTTACGCCGCCTGAGTTGGTGTACTTAACTGCGTTTGAGAGTATTTGTTCGACTATGAAGCCCAGCCACCGTTTATCGCTCATCACCTCTTTTTTGAACGGAGTGATATCAAGCGACAGCTTTTGATACACAAACAGCACCGCATATTTTTTTACGCTTGCGGTTACGATATCTCCCAATAAACAGCGCTGTATGATAAGGTCGGACGAGATATCCGTCAGCTTGATATAGCGCAGTGCAAGATCAGCGTACTGCTCGATTTTAAACAGCTCCTGTTTGATCACACCCGCCGTGTCGCCGTCCATATTCTGCAGCACAAGGTTCAGCGCCGCAATCGGCGTCTTTATCTGGTGGACCCACAGCGTGTAATATTCCAAAGAGTCGTTATGGGCTGTGCTCAGCTGTTTTTTGATGGCGTCATAAGCACAGCCAAGCTCGCGCAGGCACCCTACATAATCGGCTTCCAGCGCATCGGAAGGCTGCGGCAGCTCGCGCGAAGCGTGGTAAAGCGTCATTGAAAGGCCTTCCAGTATCCGTCTGCGGCGCATATAACGCGCTCCGTCGATAAGAAGTGTCAGAAACAAAAAGAAGCTCATCAGCCCGGCCGTATACCAGGCATACACCATGTTCTGATTGGCCAGAAACTGAACGATCAGCGTCAGCGCGGCGGAAAGCAGAAAGAATAGCAGAAGGATGGAACGATATTTAAGGTACGAGAGCAGCTTAATCATGGACAGCGTATCCCTTCCCTTTGTGCGTGACGATACAATCCGGCAGACCAGCCTCCTCGAGCGTTTTCCTCAGCCGGTTCACGTTGACGGTCAATGTATTTTCGTCCACAAATTCGTCGCTGTCCCATAAGGCCAGCATCAGTTCCTCGCGGCTCACCACCTCTCCCTTCCTTGAGAGCATCTGCTGCAGTATGCGCGCTTCGTTTCGTGTGAGCGAGATACGTTTCTCTTCTCGAATAAGACACAGTGCGCTGACATCGAGCGACGCGTCGCGCAGTGTCGGCAGATTATTCATTTCGTAATCATATGTACGTCTTATCATCGCCTGTATCTTTGCGGCGAGCACCTCCATGGATACGGGTTTGGCGATATAGTCGTCACCGCCCATATTTACCGCCATCACGATATCCATATTCTCTGACCGCGAGGATAGAAACATCACCGGCACCTTTGATCGCTCTCTGATTTTGCCGCACCAGTAATAACCGTTGAAATATGGCAGCGAAATGTCCATGAGCACGAGATGGGGCTGTGTTTTCTCCCATGCGCCCAATACGTCAGAAAAATCACTGACGGTTTGAACATCGTAACCCCAGCGCAAAAGGCTTTGCTTTATTTCGGATGCAATCACGCCATCGTCTTCCACAATCAGTATCTTGAACATAAGCTTTCCCTTCAGAGCATATATCCAGAGTATACCACATCGGCAGCGCTGTCGCGATAACGGGGATGGAAAAAGGCCGGTATCTCATGAAAGACACCGGCCTCGTCGTTCTCAAACTCTGCAGTTTTGTTACATACCTTTGACTCTCTCTTCGAGAGCATTCAGTTCATCAAGCAGCGCCTTGGGCATTTTCTTGGTGGGCTGATCGTATGTCTTGTAATGCTCTTTGATCGATTCGACTTCGGCGAGCCAATTATCTTTCTCGATCTTCAAGAGCTCAGCCATATCGGCTTCGCTGACATCAAGACCCGCGGTATCAAGCGCGTCCATTGTGGGCATGTAGCCGATCGGGGTTTTGTCGGCCTTGCCTGTGCCGTCTGTGCGCTCGAATATCCATTTCAGCACGCGGCTGTTCTCGCCGAAGCCCGGCCACAGCCACTTGCCGTCTTTGTCCTTGCGGAACCAGTTGACATAGAAGATCTTGGGCAGCTTATCGGCATCGGTCGCTTCGCCGATGTCAAGCCAGTGCTGCAGATAATCGCAGACGTTGTAGCCGATGAACGGCAGCATCGCAAACGGGTCGCGGCGGACCTGGCCGATCTTGGCGGAAATGGCCGCAGCCGTGATCTCTGAGCCCATGATGGATCCAAGGAACACGCCGTGCTGCCAGGAAAAGCTCTCGTGTACAAGCGGGATCGTGCTCGGACGGCGTCCGCCGATGAGTATCGCGGAAATCGGCACACCCTTGGGGTCTTCCCACTCGGGCGCAATCGCGGGGCACTGTCCGGCCGGGGCCGTGAAGCGCGCGTTCGGATGAGCGGCGGGAGCTTCCGCGCCCGGGGCCCAGTCTTTGCCCTTCCAGTCGATCAGGTGAGTCGGCGCATCGGAGCCGATGCCTTCCCACCACACATCGCCGTCGTCGGTCAGGCCGACGTTTGTGAATATCGTGTTTTTCTCGGTGCTGTGCATCGCGTTCGGGTTCGAATGCATCGAGGTGCCGGGCGCCACACCAAAGAATCCGTATTCGGGGTTGATCGCATAGAGACGGCCGTCCGCGCCGAACTTCATCCACGCAATATCGTCGCCGATGGTCTCGACCTTCCAGCCTGGGATCGTGGGGATCAGCATCGCGAGGTTGGTTTTGCCGCAAGCACTCGGGAACGCGCCGGTGACGTATTTGACCTTGCCTTCGGGGCTGGTCAGCTTCAGGATCAGCATATGCTCAGCCATCCATCCCTCGTCTCTGGCCTGCACGGAAGCAATGCGCAGCGCAAAGCACTTTTTGCCGAGCAGCGCGTTGCCGCCATAGCCCGAGCCGTAAGACCAGATCGCTCTGTCTTCGGGGAACTGGCTGATGTATTTTTGTTCGATCGGAGCGCACGGCCACGGTACATCCTTCTGACCGTCGGCAAGCGGCGCGCCCACGGAGTGCAGGCAAGGCACGAATTCGCCGTCGCCGAGCACATCGAGAACCTTTTTGCCCATACGGGTCATGATGCGCATGTTGGTCACGACATAAGCGCTGTCGGTGATTTCCACACCGATCTTGGAGATCGGAGAGCCGATGGGGCCCATCGAGAACGGAATCACGTAGAGCGTTCTGCCCTTCATGCAGCCCTTGTAGAGCGCCTTCATGGTGCTCTTCAATTCAACGGGATCCACCCAGTTGTTTGTGGGGCCCGCGTCTTCTTCCTTCACGGACGAAATGAACGTTCTGTTCTCAACGCGCGCCACATCGGACGGATCGCTGCGGAACAGATAGCATCCGGGGCGTTTTTCGGGATCGAGCATCGTCGCCATGCCTGAATCCACCATTTCTTTGAGCAGTCTTTGGTTCTCCTCTTCGGAGCCGTCGCACCAATATACCTGGTCCGGCTGGCACAGATCGGCCACTTCGTCAACCCACGCCAAAAGTTTCTTGTTAGTCGTCATTGTCATTACCCTCACCTCTTTTTGAATTTTTTGAAAATCGAAATTTCCTTTTGATTCGTGATAAAACCGTATTGTTCTTATTATAACTGTTTTTTCCCTGAAAATGAATCCCCTAATGAAAGTTTTTTTTTAAATTCTTGCGAAATTTTCACGAACCGTATACGGCCGTATCCCAGTATATATATTTATTTCTTATATTTGTTCGTTCATTTGGCGGGCCTGTCCCCGTTTGAAGCCTGAAAAACGATCAGCTCACATCGTCTCTGGAGGCCTTGTATGATATCAGTGAACCCACAGCTGAAATGAAGTTACCGAGTATGTTCTCCTGATTCGGCGTTAATCCTTCCGTCATGATATTGGCAAGTATCGCCGCAAGCACCGTCCCCGACTTTGACGGAAGTGTCTCAAGCCAGCTCTTAGGCGCCCATTTTCCGCTATCGTCATTGTCGTCGGTATCTGTCGCGCCCGGTATTTGTTTTTTGGGATCAGTGGATGGCGGCTCATACCATGTCATATTCAGCTCCGAAAAGGAAATTTAAAGCCTGCAGATATTTCTTCAATATCTTATTCTTTATTGGGTTCTTTCGTGCTTCTATGCGGGCCGCCGCAAAAGCTTGTGACTGGCTGCTCCTATGGTCCTGTCACCGGCAGGCAACTGATGAGGTGTCCGTATCGATAGCTTTTGCCATCCCCCTCATCCGGCTCTGCGCGCCACCTTCTCCTCCGAGGAAAAGGCTTATTCTGAATAACAAAAAGCGGCTCAGAGATGACCGCCCCAAGCCGCCCGAATTTCTCAAATCATCATTTGAAAATGTATTTGCGCTGCACCGTATAGCTCACGAAGAATAACGGCACATCGACGATGATTTTCGCGAGCAGATCGGGCACGCCCGCCAGCGTCAGCAGATCGCCGCCGCCTATGCCCATAGCCATGATCGCCACGGCAAGCAGATAATACTTCAGAACACTGCCGCGCCCGCCGCTTGCAAACACAACATGGCGGTTGATCATGAAGTTGACGAACGAGCTGACCGCGCGCGCGAGGAAATAGCTGGACCAGTAATCGAGGCTGAACGCGAGATTCAGCAGCGCGAACATGCTGTAATCCACCAAAAACGAAGCGGCCGACGATGCGATGAATTTGAGTATCTTGCCGTATATCAGCCACGAATCGCGCAGCGGATGGAAATGCGAGCTTTTGTTGCCCTCGAGATACACCGTCTCGATCGGCACCTCGATGTATTTAATGCCCCAATTGTCGATATTTAAGAGCATGCTCATTTCGTATTCGTACCGGTCGCCCTCCATCGCGAGCAGCTCAGCGAAAATATTGCTTGGCAGACCGCGAAGCCCCGTCTGTGTATCCGTGATTCTGAGCCCTGTGGCAAGGCGGAATATGCTACGTGTGAGCGTGTTGCCAAAGCGCGACCGCGCGGGTACATCGCCCGAGAACGCCCTCGCGCCGATCACCAGCACGCCGGGGTTTTGTTGCATCGTTTCAATCACAAGGCCGATGTCCCCTGGCGTATGCTGACCGTCCGCGTCCGCCGTCACGATCCCCTTGATATGCTCCTGTTTTTCAATATGCGCGATGCCGGTTCTTAGCGCCGCGCCCTTTCCTTTATTCTCCGTATGTATCAGCACGTAAGCGCCTGCAGCCGAAGCCTGCTCGAAAACCGGCGCGTAACCGGCGCCGCTGCCGTCGTCTACCACTGTCACGTCAATGTCTTTTTCGCGCAGGCTTTTGACCACCCGCACAAGCTTTTCATCCGGCTGATAAGCCGGAATCAGCACCGCGTATTCTTTCACACTATCTCCTTCATTGAGAGTCTAGCGCCATTATACTCCAACGTTCGTCATTAATAAAGAGCAAGTATACAAAAGAATTTTTGACGAATGCGGGCAGAAAAAAACCGCTGTTTGGCGCTAAAAACAGCGGCTTGCATTTTCCTTAAAGCTCTTTAATTATTCTTCTTGCCCATCATTTCAAGATTACTCACACGCGGCTCAATATAGCTGCCGTCAAGAGCGCTGAACATCAGCTGTTCGAGCATCGACTCATCCGAATCAATATAGTAACTGGCATACCAGGTCGGGATATAAACACCGGTATCCGGCTTGTCCTTGACGGATATCATGCTGATGCCCAGCTTGATATTGAAAATATCAATATTGAGCTTTCTGTCCGATCCGTTCTCAGCTGCACCGTATAAATAGCCAAACTGATTTGTGATTCTCTGCTGAATGCTGTCAAACGGCTCGAGCTCCGCCGAGGCCACAGCCGTGCGACTGACGGCTGACGCGCCGCGCCAGAACATGAAGCATACCCCATCCCCATCAACGGCGATCGTACAAATTTCTTGTGACCACGGCGCGCCATAGCTCGGCATCGCATCGGGATTTATAAAACAGCCACCCGTATCATAACATCTGCAGGCCGGAAACTGCTCTCGTGAACACAAACTGCCACCCCGTGGTTTTATCGGTGCTGTCCACAATCACACTGCACGGCTCCGCCGTATACAGATCAAGGTCAATATTCATCGTATCCATCACCTTTTGCGCCTCGGTGTATGCGTCCTCCTGCGATATGTCGGGCTCACCCGGCTTACACCAATTGAAATGCTCCTTCGTATCCCAATTAGGTTCATATTTTTCATAATCGCTGGCTGGGCAAATACCTTGATACTCATCACGGGTATAGCAGAAGATATTATCACCCATCATAAAATTAAACTGAGAAACTCTGTTTTTAATATCTCGCACATAGACCTGAGAGTGTTGGTCAGCAGCAGACAATATATCATCCAAATTCACCGGTACGTTCTGCACTGTCTCAGATGCCGTATCGTAATTTTTCTGCACGGTATCGAGCCAATCCTGGTAGACGATTCCCGAATCCTTATACTGCTTTAACTTGGTGAGCTTCACCAGCCAATCGTCCTTGCTCATTTTCCATTCCTTATACAGCTCATCGTTTCGGCCAGCCAGCAGCTTGATATACGAGAGAATTTCATCTTTAGAGAAAGTGCGCCGCGTCATCTCGGTCACCGGATACGCAGATACATCGGGCACCGTCACATCCGCGTCGATACTGAGATTAAGCTTTTCATAGTCATTATGCGTCTCGGTGATATGTTCAGGCGTATCAATCTTCTCAAAAACAAACGATGGCGACGGCTCTTCTTGCGGCTCTGTTTCTGATGCAGTTTCCGACGTCGTCTCAGGCGTTTGCTGCGCGATGCTGTCCAGTATATCCTCCTGCCGTCCAACCACAGGTTCGAGCGTCGGCGTCGGCTGGCAGGCCGCGAGCAACACCGTGCCCAAAGCCAGCACAATAACCAATGACAGCGCCATGACCGCTTTCCCTGCCTTTTTGAAATTCAGCACGTTTTCGATCCTGTGTTTGACGCCGCCCTTTGCAAACGCGAGCGCCTCGTTCGCGCCCACCCTCGCGTTGAGATCAAGCGCCGCGTTGAGCAGCGAGAGCGCATAGGCTTTTCGGCTCTGGGGCCCCAATATGCGGATCACCGTTTCGTCGCACGCGCGCTCCATATCGTGCGCAAGCAGGCGGTCGGCCAGCCATAGCACCGGGTTGAACCAGTTTAAGAACAGCAGCAGCGACCACAGCGCTTTGATTCCCATGTCGCCGCGCTTTCTGTGCGCCAGCTCATGCAGTATCACGTGCTTTAATTCCTCATCGGTCATCTGCGCCGCCGAGACGGGCAGTATGATTCTCGGTTGCAGCAAGCCGAACAGCACGGGCACGCGGCACGCGGCAGACAAATAGATACCGCAGCCACACCGCATGTTTGAGAGTTCTGCGCATTGCTTGATAAGCTCTGCGCGCTCAAGCGGCACGGCGGCCTTCAACCGCCTGCGCGTCAGCACATATCCGGCGGCGGTTCGTGCCGTTAAGGCAGCAAATCCGGCAGCCCAGCCAAACGCAAGCCATGCTGTCAAATCAAACGGCTTCTCACCAACTTGTTCTGCGGAAGCCTCAAGCTGTCCGGCCTCGGCCGATAAGCCTTGCCCCGACTGTCCGGACTTATCCCGGCTCGCCGGAAATTCAGGTGTATGCGTATCAACAAGGCTGCCGGGCGCTGACGGTATGCCGGGCATCTGTGTGTTTTGGCCGGCCGGCGCCTGCGGGATATCAAACACCGGCGGAACCGGCAGGGAAACCGGAATCAGCAGCCGCAGCATCACGATGCCCCAGAGCGCGCACGAGAACAGCGCGGGCAGCTTCTTGCCAAGCAGCGTCCTCACAGCCATCACCGCGAGCGCGATCACCGCCGCATAAGCGCTGAATGTCAGTACGGTTATAAACGCCTGCTTCAGGCTTTCCATCATTCCGCTCATTTTTCATCCTCCAGCCGCTTGTCGTACTCGTCGAGCAGCGTGCGTATCTCGGCGATTTCGTTCGCGCTAAGCTGCTCTTCCTCCAGAAAGCTCGCGAGGAAAAGCTTGCGCGAGCCGCTGTACAGTTTATCAACGATTTTGCCCACATGCTCCTTTGTCACATCCGATTTGGATATCAGGCTCGCAATCACGAAATCCGGCTCGTCGCGCCTGATCACGCCGCGGTCGCAGAGCCGTTTGAGCACCGTGTAGGTCGTGGTGATTTTCCACCCAAGCTCTCCCCACGCGAGCGCCGCGAGCTCCTTGGCTTTCAGCGGCTCTTCGGCCCAGATCAGGTTCATCAGATTCATTTCCGCATCGTACAAGGTGTTTTCCTGTTTCATCGTGATTAGGCCCGCTTTCATTCTTATTCTCAGCGTCATTCTATCATTATAGAATGATTGTGTCAACCGTTTTTTGCCAATAATATCAGCCTTTGATATGATGCTTTCGGCTTTTCTTGAAGACATACAGTCGCCAACAGGCGACTGATAAAGGGATAATGCTAAGGCAAGCCATATCACCACATCCGGCGCTTTACCGCATGATTAAAAATCCGGTTCAGAAAAAAAAGAAATAGGAATTGAGCAAGTCGTATAATTGGTATTTGATACCGAGCCTGAAAAGGAATCTTTTGATCCTCGAAAAAGAAACAGCTCCCCCCAAATACTCCTGAGTGAGCGTTTCAAACTCCGCTTTTTCCTTCGATGCAGATACCGCTTCAAAACAGCGCCAGACATGCTGCGCGGCATTGACCGCGAAGCCTCTATTCTCACCCATCTCCAAAGACGCCTCAATGATCTCAAAGAATTCGGTCGCCGGATAAGCGGATTTGTCCTTGAGCAGCTCACGGATGGCATGATAGCCTGCCGGTTTTTTTTCGAGCACGAGGTATTTATACAGGCTCCACTGCTTTTCGAGCCTTTGAATCGGGCCGTTTTTCTCAAGGCACAGCGCGCATTTCATGGCGGAGAGGTTCTTGTCCTTCACCTCGAGCATGATGTCGATATCCGAGAGCGGCCCGGCGAATTCGAGAAAGCTGCGCACGCGAACCGTCCGCGAATGCGCGCCCGCGCGCTTGGCTTCATCCTGCTGAGAATAATGAAGCTTCTGCCGTCCGTCATTTTCACGCCATGTATCACGGCACAGTCTGATCCACTCGTAGGTTGACTCGGCGCCGCAGCCGTTGATCTCATGATGCAGGCTGTCGAACACAACGGGAATGCCGAGCTTGACTCCCGTCTCGAGCACTTCGGCGATATTGAAATGGCGGTCGTCGTTTTCGATGACGAGACGGCGTTTCACCGCGTCATCAAGGTAAGCAAAATGCGTACAAAAGCGCTTGATCGCCTCAGCCTTATTGCCCGAAACGCCGCCGATGTGCAGCACGATTTTGTGGCTGAAATCCGTCCGCAAGCCGCTTAATACACGTGCGTGATAGTTGAGATCGTCAATTGACCGCTGAACCACGCCGGGCTTTGTGGAATTCAGCACGGTATACTGCCCCGGATGCATCGAGACGCGCATGGACGAGTCCTTAACGAGCCGCCCGATCTCGCTCAGACGGGAAGCAAACGCATACTGCCACTCAAAGAGCACATCCGGGTGCGAGCCGAACGGAACCAGCTCCGAGCTGATGCGAAAAAGCCGAATATCATTGTCCGCATTGTATTCGATCATTTTTTCGAGTGCGTTTAAATTCTGCGCCGCAAGCGCCGCAAGCCGCCCGGCCGACGCGCTCTCAAGGCGACAGGTTTTCATTGCGGCCCCCTGAACACCAAATGTCAGGCACGCGTAGCCTACGTTAATTGAACGTTGCATATATTCGTTTGCCATGAGCCTTCCTTCTCCGTCCGCTGCGAAGATCCTCATGGAATTATGCCCATCACCGGGTGACATGACACGGGGATTATGATTGTTTGAAGCCCGACAAGCCAAAAAAATAACGCACAAAACAATCGATTTTGTGATATAATAAAAAAAGGGCACAGCTGCTCTCAAAATCGATTGGCTGCGCCTGTTTTATTTTCCGAAAGGACAGTTTCCATGCAGAGTCTCTATTCCAACCTCGCGGGCATTGCCCGCACCGACCGCTGCCGTAGCGGCGCTGTGCGCCACTGCACGCTGGACATGAAAAATGAAATTCCGACGAGCTGCGGCGTGCTGATCCCCCGCTACGGCGAGACGACCGTGCGCCGCAAAAACACAAGCTCACTGTCGTTCTACGAAAACGGCGCGCTGAGGCGCGTTGCGCTCGAACGCCAAATGCCCGTGAAAACACCGCTCGGTGTGAAGCCCGCCGAGCTCGTGACGTTTTACAGCAGCGGCGCAATAAAGCGCTTTTTCCCGCTGGACGGGCAATTAAGCGGCTACTGGTCTGAGCAGGACGAGGAGGGGCTGCTCGAAGCGTTGGAGCTTAAGCTCCCCATCGGAGAAATCAAAGCGAAGATCATCGGCTGCTGTTTCTATGAGAGCGGCGCGATCAAATCACTGACGCTCTGGCCGACGCAGGCCGTTGACGTGAATACAAGCTTTGGCACCGTGTCTGTGCGGCACGGCCTCAGCTTTTATGAAAACGGCGCGCTCAAATCGCTCGAGCCCGCACGAATAACGGCTGTGCCCACCCAAATCGGCCTGCTCAAGGCGTACGATCCCGGGGCGGTCGGCGTTAACGCGGATGCCTGCTCGCTGGAGCTTAACACGCAGGGCGGCATTATCGCGCTCACCGTCCCTCATACAAAATTAACGGCGCACTGCGGCGACGGGCACACTGAGACGATCGAGCCTGTGATGGCCGTGAACCCGCTCGATGACGAAAACGTGATCGAGCTTCCCGTGCGCGTCCACTTCACTGACGATTCGGTGATTTTAAGCGTGAACGGACAGCAAAGCGAATATGATTTGCGCAGCACCCGGATCTTGACCGAGCCAAAGAAACAGCCGTCGGCGAAATGCTCAGGCGGAAACTGCGCGGCGTGCGGGCTGTGCGGGAATTGAAGCGCGCCAACCGGTTATATTAATCAAAACAAAGGAGAATGATATGAAACTCAGCGCAAGGAACCAGCTCAAAGGCAAGGTTGTATCCATCAATGAAGGCGCGGTCAACGCCATCGTGGGCATCGATATCGGAGGCGGCATTGTGATCACCGCCACCATATCAATAAGCGCCGTGCGTGAACTGAAACTGACGGTCGGGTGCGACGCGTACGCGGTCATCAAAGCGACGAGCGTGATGGTGGGCGTGCCCGACTGAGCACATCACCGGCTCATCTGCGCAAGCCGTTTGCCCATCTCATAGGCGTTTTGAAGATCGGCGGGAAACTGATTCTTCCTCACGCCTTCTTTTTGCGCCACGTCGATGTTCGACGTGTTGTATTTGGCATAGTCGTCAAACTGATATGTATCGGCGCAGGTCATATAGTCGCTGCTGCCGCCGAGCAACAGCAAATAGCGCTTTATCGTATTATAGAGGTATTCGTAGCCGCGGCTCTGCGCCGCGTCCGCAGGAAGCCCCATCGTATAGATAAAGCCGCTGTTTATAGCGCCCTTGAAATAGGAGCGCGTGTCCTTGCTGTATGAAACGTTCGGGAACACAAGCCGCTCCAGGAACGCGCGCGCCGCGCTCGTCACATCGCCAAGGTAAATGGGCGAACCGAACAGCAGACCGTCGCAGGATGCTGTGATCTCATCAAGCCAATCGGTGAAACCGTCGCGCATCACGCAACGCCCCGCCGTCTCTCCACGGCCCTTTTTGCAGGCAAAGCAGCTGATACAGCCTTTGAAATTCAGATCATAAAGATTAACGAGCTTTGTTTCGGCACCCGCGGACTCTGCGCCGCTGAGCGCGCTTTTGAGAAGCTGCGCGGTATTCCATTGCGTTCTCGGGCTGCCGTTGACGGCGATAATTTTCATAGTCCCCTCCCTCATGTTGTCTTTACAATCATATGCCTTTTGTCTCCCTCAGGCAAGAGAAACATGGTATAATTATCAATATTCACGCAAGAAGGTGTGTGACGATGCAGATAAGACAAGCCCAAAAAAGCGATTTACCCGCATTGCTGACGCTCTACACGCAGTTTCGAGGCACGCCGGTGCCCGTTATCGATCAACGGATCACGGATATCTGGGAGCAGATTCTCGCGGACAAGAACCATCATGTGCTCGTGGGCACAGCGGATGGTGCTATCGTGTCGTCCTGCGTGCTGCTCATCGTGCCCAATCTGACGAACGGTCAGCGTCCTTACGCGCTCATCGAGAATGTCATCACCGACGAGGCGCACAGAAAAAAGGGCTATGCGTCCGCTTTGCTGGAGCACGCCAAAAGCATCGCAAAAGCGGCGAATTGCTATAAAGTCATGCTGCTGACCGGCTCAAAGCTTCAGAGCACGCTCAGCTTTTACGAACGCGCTGGCTTCAACCGTAGCGACAAAACGGGCTTCGTGCTTTGGTTTGACTGAAGCAATTTGCGGTTTTTACAGTTTAAAGGGTATAATAAATGCAATCAAAACGGATACAACGAGTGAGGAGTGACCGATGAAAAAAATTATTCCGGCCGTCGCAGCTTTATTGCTGCTGCTGACCGGCTGCGCCAATACAGACAAAAGCGCACCCGCTTCGCCCACAGCGGCTGCGGCTTCACCGACAGCGGCTGTCCTAAATAAAATCGACACCGTGGAAGATATAAACCCTGAGCAGGTTGCGCTTATCGACTACTTTGACGACCGCAGCCCGGAGGGTGTGGCGTCCGTTACCTATTCCAAGGCGGACGATATTAAAGGCATTCTCGGATGGCTCTCACAGCTCAAGCTGACCGGCCAGGCCGAACCCCAGACCACGGGAGCTCCGGGCAGTTGGGGCCGCTATGAAATCAAGCTGTTCAGCGGCAGTGCAAACACGATATCCTTCAATGAAAACGTCGTGACCTTTGAGGACGGCAGCTATAGTTTCGAAGACCCGTCGGGCGGCAATCCGGCGGACACCGTTTACACGATCTGGATGGCGCCGCAGCACCGGGCGTATCCTAAAGATACGGGCGAGATTATCGTGGAGCTGTTCAATCAGACAGGCGGCGAGATCGCGATCACGTTTTTGCCGAAGCTTGAAAAAGCGGACGCCGGCGGCTGGAGCGAAATCGCCTGTCAAAGTCAGTTCTGCGCCTCATCCGATCCCGTGGGCATCCCGGTGATGCCCTTGACGATCGACATGAAAACGTGGTATCTGTCGAGTCCGCCGGGCATTTACCGGCTGTCGATGGACGCGTTCGACGAGAACGGCAATCCGCTCACGCTGTCGTGCGTGTTTGAACTGACGGAGACATGACAGTCATCAGCAAATACGTATACAAAAGGTGGATTATATTGCTCATCTCAGTTTGATGAAAAACCACACCCTGTCATGCTGAACGGAACGCGAGTGAAGTGACGCATCCCATACAAATTGCTTTGAACATGGGATGCTAATACACTGCAGAATCAATCGCTATCGCTCACTAAAGTTATATTTGTTTCTTTCAGCAACCTGAAAGGCATACTCTTCAGCCGCGGGCAAGACACTTCCATCCGGCGCTGCGCGCCGCCTTCTCCTCACAGGAGAAGGCTTACCCCAGTATTGGACTTCGCTTTGTTCGGCAAGCTCGTCCGCCCTGCATATGCCTTATATGCGATTCCTGTTCGTCAGACCGAGAGTTTGCCTCCGGCTTCCTTCAGATTCCGCCTCACGACGGACACCCTTGCCTTCGGCTTTCTCCTTCCCGCTACCGGGCGGATTCGGGTCTTTCACCCTTTAGAAACGTGAGACGCCGGGCGCACCTAAAAAAGCCGAAACCCTTGCATCTCCAAGGATTTCGGCTCGTGGAGCCGAGGAGACTCTATACGAACACAGGAGGCGTCATCACAAGCGCCGGGATCATCGTCGCTTGTGGCTTCCATGGGGATTTCCACACCGGAGTTTTCCTTATCCCAGTTGAAAATGAATTTGACGTGATCGTCATACAGATACACGCGGAGCAGGAAGATGTCAAAGAGTTTGGCCTGGAAGGTCTGGCTCTCAGCATTTCCATTGCGCAGGGATTGGAGCCAGTACACAATCTGCTCTCTGTTCACGTTGGGGATGAGCGCTCGTTCTGCGGTGAGCTGCGAATTCAGATCGCGCTGCTCCGCCTCCAACTCCAGCATCCGCTCCTGGGTCTTGTTATTGAATATGCCAGCTTCGATAGCCTTCATGATGTTCTCGGAGGCCTTCATGGACTCAGACAGTTTCTCCTCCAGATAGTCGATCTGGGAATCCTCCTCGATAAATTTCTTCTTGAAGGACATGACCATGTCCGCAATCCATTCTATGCTTTCATCATTGAGCACATACGCCATGAGTGCTTCGGTGACCATTCGTTCGGCCCAGTCGCGCCGGACGATTTTTTTGTGGCATGCTTTTTCC
>JAEYLC010000026.1 GCA_023461435.1 Bacillota bacterium | reverse complement strand
TAATATCACTATTAGACCACTTCAACAAAGTACACTTAGTTACGAATTGAACCGCCGTATACGGAAAACCGTACGTACGGTGGTGTGAGAGGGGCGAAACCTGATACGGTTAGCCCCTACTCGATTTGGAAAAACTAATTATGCGAAACTACCTGATTCCAACCTGCTTGACCAAAGCGTCTTGTAAAACTTGTGAAAAGTTAACCGATTGTTTTTCTGCCGCTTCATTTAACCAAGAGGGAATGGTTAAGGTTTTCTTCACAGCCTTGCTCGAATTTTCCTTTCGATACTGAACAGTATCTGCTTTTACCAACGATATGACCGCATTCTCTTTCAGCTTAATTAAATTAATGTCTGTAGGTTGTGGAAGGTTCTGTTTTCTGTCTTCCATATCGATCAACATAATATTCAAAACGTCCTCAGCCATTTCTATAGAATCAATCATATCTTTGCCTTGTGTAAAGCAGTTTTCCAAATCAGGGAACTCTACAAAATATCCTTCATCAATCTTCGAAAATATCGCCGGATAAATATATTTAGCCATTTTAGTTTACTCTCCTTATTACCGCTGTTTAGGGGCGATGCTACTGAAGCCCCGCCTGTTTTTTTTATTTTATTGAATAAGTCTATACGTATAAATACGTGTTGTCAATGGCGTTGCTTTTAATTCGTTTCATCGCTTGTAAATAATATTGGGGGTAATTGTCTTTAGCAAAAGCAAGCTTCCGCCCTTTTTCTTTTGAACCGAAGCGCAATAAAAGTTTTTATATCGGTGTCTTTGTGATATACTCACAAAGATAAGAAAATCTTGCTTGACGCAGGATACTGATACAAAAGCTGAACAGGAACAAAGATGGACATACAGTGGTATCCGGGCCATATGGCCAAATCCCGCCGGCAGATCGGTGAAAAATTGAAGCTCATCAACGTCGCGGTGATCGCCGTGGACGCGCGCGCGCCCAAAAGCACATTGAGCCCCGATTTATTGGCGCTGCTTTCGGGCAAGGCATGCATCGTGGTGCTCAATAAGAGCGACCTTGCGGATGAGCAGCAGACGAAGCTCTGGACGGAATACTACAGAAAGCAATTCGGCACCGCGATTCATTTCAACGCGATGCGCGACAGCAAAGGCACGCTTTTAAACGCGGTCAACAAAGCCGCCGCGCCTGTGATTGAACGGTACGCGCAAAAGGGCGTTAAAAAAACGATACGCGTGCTCGTGGCGGGCGTGCCGAACGTGGGCAAATCGGCCATCATCAACCGCCTTGTGGGACGCAAGAGCGCGAAGGAAGGCGATAAGCCGGGCATCACGCGCGGGCTGCAATGGATTAAGCTCTCGGACAATCTGGAGCTGCTCGATTCGCCGGGGCTGCTCTGGCCCAAAATCGAGTCGCAGGAGGTTGCCGCGAAGATCGCGGCGCTCGGCAGCTTAAAGCAGGAGATACTCGATGAAACGGCGCTCGCAGTGGCGCTGATCGATATGCTGAAAAGCGCGAAACCCGGCGCGATTGCCGAACGGTATGGCATTTCGGAGGATGGCGCGGCGCACGAGGTGCTCGAAGCGCTTTGCCGCAAAAGAGGGTTTCTGCAAAAGCAGGGGGAAACTGACCTGGAACGCGGCGCGAAGGTGCTGCTCGACGAATTCAGGGGAGGACGCCTTGGGCGCATCACGCTCGAGCGCTGTGAAGGCGATGGACAGTGAGGAACTATTGAGGCTGACGGCCATGAGCCAATATGAAAAGCCGTTCTGGGAAGCGGGAAGGCTTGTCGCGGGCATCGACGAAGCGGGCCGCGGGCCGCTTGCGGGGCCGTGCGTGGCGGCGGCCGTGATTATGCCGCGGGGCTGCCTCATCGAAGGCGTCAACGACTCCAAAAAGCTCAGCGAGAAAAAGCGCGAGGCGCTGTATGAGCAGATCACCGACAAGGCGCTCTGTTTTGCCGTCGGCATCGCGGACAACAGCCTCATTGACGAGATCAATATACTGAACGCGGCCAAGCGCGCGTTCGCGCAGGCGATAGCGGGGCTTTCCATCCGGCCCGATTATGTTTTTTCCGACAGGATCGGCGGCATCAAGACGGACTGCCCGTACGAAGAGCTGACGGGCGGAGACGCGCTGTGCTACAGCATCGCGGCGGCGTCGATCGTCGCCAAGGTCACGCGGGACAGGATGATGAGAGATTTCAGCCGGCAATACCCGGGCTACGGCTTTGAGACGCACAAGGGCTACGGCACAAAGCAGCACTGCGAATCGATCAGGCAGCTTGGCGTGTGCGAGATCCACCGGATGTCGTTTTTAAAGAAGCTGATCGGATGAACATGCGCGAGCGGGGCGACCGCGGCGAGGAACGGGCGGCGGCGTATCTTGAAAGACAAGGCTGCGCCATACTCGAAAGGAACTATTGCATTTGCGGCGGCGAGGTCGATATCATATTCAGGGACGGCGGGACCGTCGTGTTCTGCGAGGTCAAGACGCGCAGCCAGAGCCGGTTCGGATCGCCCGCAGAGGCGGTCGATTTAAGGAAGCGGCAGCGCATCTGCCGCGCCGCGCTCGACTACGCGTACAGAAAAAATTGCATTGATGAAAGCATAAGATTTGATATAATAGAGATCGTGAGCGACAAAATCAACCATATCAAGTGCGCTTTTGAGTTTACTGAAGACACAGGGGAAAGATGAAAAGGATAGTTGTTCTTGCACTGTTGGCGATACTGCTGGCCTCATTGCCTTTGGGGACAGCATTCGCGGATGACGCGTTTAAGCCGTCTTACGCCACTCCTTCCGAAACGGTTCTGGCCACCGTTCTCACCATCGTGATATCCGCGATTTTCATTGTTGTATGCGTGTTGCTGAATGTCCGCTCGGGGCTTGCGGATGACGAAGAATCGCCATGGCCGACCTTTGCTTTGATGGCTGTGCTTGCGGTTGCGATCCGCATCATCGTGGCGCTGATTTTTGAAGGCTATTCGTCGGATATCGGCTGCTTTAAAGGCTGGGCGATCGCGGCGTATGAAGGAGGCCCCGCAAATTTTTACACCTCCGACATGTTCGCGGACTACCCGCCGGGGTACATTTATGTGCTGTGGGTTTTGGGGCTCATCCGCGAGCTTTTTTCCATCGACGCGATGGGCGCTTTTTTCACGCTGATCATCAAGCTTCCGTCTGTGGCGGCGGAGGTGATCACCGCCGTTATCGTGTTCAAGACCGCGAGAAAGCAGATGGGCAAAACGTTCGCGCTGCTTTGCTCGGCGTTTGTGCTTTTCAATCCCGCGTTTTTTTTCAACAGCAGCGTGTGGGGGCAGGTGGACGCGTTCTTTACGCTCTTTGCCGTCCTTGTCATCTATTATTTGAGGAAAGACAACCCGTGGCTCGGCGCGGCTTTTTTTGCTGTTGCGTTGCTGGTCAAGCCGCAGGCCGTGATGCTGCTGCCCATTGTCGGGCTGTATTACGTGTTTGCGCTGATTAAAAAGGGCGGCGTGAGGCGCGGCATGCTCGGGCTGCTTGGCGGCGCGGTAATCGGCGCAGGTGTATTTGTACTCGGCGTGCTGCCGTTTACGGGCGATCAGTCATTTGACTGGATACTTGAAAAATACATCGGCACAGTGGAATCCTATCAGTTTGCGTCGATCAACGCGTATAACCTGTTTGCGCTGACAGGCGGCAACTGGAAGCCGTTTGATTCCCCGATCTGGTTTTTCTCATATCAGACATGGGGAATCATTTTTATTGGCATTATATGTGCTTTGGTGGTATTCTTGCAATGGCGCTCAAGAGAGCAGGGACGGCTGTTTGACATCGCAGGATTCTTGATCGTTTCCGTGTTTATGCTGGCGCATGCCATGCATGACCGCTATATACTCCCCGCCTGCATTTTGCTGCTGTTCGCCTATGTCTATTCGCGGGACGGCGCATCGCTTTTTTTCGCGGCGGCTTTTTCTGTGACGGCGCTGCTGAATCAGATGGTCGTGCTCTATGCGGATTCCGTGATGACGCCCGAGCTGCCGACGCTGCTGATATCCGGCGTCAATGTGCTGCTTTACATCGTTTACTTTATGGTCACGATTAAAAAACTTGCCAGCAGCGGCGTGCTGATAAAGCGCCCCGCGCTTAACGGGTAAGATAGGATAAAAAGATGAAAGACAAAAGAATTGAATGGCAAAAGCATGCGCGCAGACGGCTGTTTGACAAACACGAAGCGACGCGTATGACGCGGCTCGATTGGCTCGTGATGATGGCGGTCACGCTGATTTACGCGGTGGTCGCGTTCACGAATCTGGGGTCTGCGCAGATTCCCCAAACGTACTACAATATGGACGGCGACGAGATCGTTGTGGAGTTTGAGCAACCGGAAGACATTTCGAGCCTGCGCTATTTCTCGTCACTCGGAACGGGGACATTTTCGATTTACTATTCGGAAGACGGCGAGGGCTACGCCCCCGCGATGACCGACGTGACCGAGACGCTGGATGACGGGTCCACGGAGACGACGACGAAGCCGCTCTCGGTGGAGCACGCGGCCACAAATATGTACGAGTGGGAGTTCTACGAGACGAGCTTTAAAGCGAAATATGTGTCGGTCAGTGTGAATGAGGCAGGCCTTCGCATGCTCGAAATGGGCTTCTGCGACGCGGACGGCAAGCCCGTGGCGATTAAATCGGTCAAAAACACCAACCCCGACGCGGAGCGCGGTAATTCCGCGTCGTATATGTTTGACGAGCAGCAGTATGTGCCGCAGCGCACCTATTACATGACCGAAATGTACTTCGACGAGGTGTATCACGCGCGCACGGCTTACGAGAACATCAACCACATGAAGCCGTATGAGATCACGCATCCGCCGCTCGGGAAGATCATACTCGGCGTCGGCATCCGCATATTCGGCATGAACCCGTTCGGCTGGCGCGTTATGGGGACGCTGTTCGGCGTGCTGATGCTGCCGCTGATGTATTATATGGCCAAACGGATATTCAAAAAGACGCTCTACGCATTCATACCGACCGCCCTGTTCTCTCTTGATTTCATGCATTACACGCAGACGCGCATCGCGACGATAGACAGCTACAGCATATTTTTTATCATGCTCATGTACCTTTTTATGTACATGTATACCGAGACCAACTACAACAGGCAGCCGCTCAAAAAATCGCTGCTGCCGCTCGCGCTGTGCGGCGTGGCGTTCGGGCTCGGCGCGGCGACCAAATGGCTCTGCATATACGCGGGCGCCGGTCTTGCGGTGCTGCTGTTTATACAGCTCTTCAAGCGCTACCGTGAATATGCGTACGCGCGCGAGGCGCTTTCAGACGTCAACGAGGAGGGCATGGACGCGGGCCGGCGCGAGTTTCTCACATCGGTCAGCAACGGTTTTGTGAAAAAGACGTTCATCACGCTGCTCTGGTGCGTGCTGTTCTTCATTGTTGTGCCGCTCATCATCTATCTGATGTCGTACATTCCGTATATGACGGTGCAGGGGGAGGGCGCATACACATTCGCGGATGTGCTGAAAAACCAGGAGTATATGTTCCATTACCACAGCACGCTGAACCCCGATCATGTGCATCCGTTTTCGTCGCCGTGGTATCTGTGGCCCATCGATGTGCGCCCCGTGTTCTTTTTCCAGGGCAAGGGCTATACCGACGGTACGATGTCGTCGATGTCTTCAATGGGCAACCCGCTGATCTGGTGGGGCGGCCTTGCGGCGATTATCGCGATGATCGTAATCCGCATATGCAAGGGGCGTTTCGGAAGGCGAACGCTGTTTCTGACGATCGCGGCGCTCTCGCAGTATCTGCCCTGGGTGTTCATCACGCGGGAGTTGTATATCTACCATTATTTTGCGACAGTGCCATTTTTGATACTGCTGATGACCGTGCTCGCCAAATACCTGATTGAACGCACGAAGCACGGCAAAAAGGCGATGTTCATCTATATCGGCGCTTGCCTCGTGCTGTTTGTGATGTTCTATCCCGTCACGACCGGCACAGTGGTCGATAAGGCGTATTCGGATATCTTCCTGCGCTGGCTGCCGACATGGCCGTTCTATTGAGGAGACAATTGTGCTGAAAGAGCTTTATCATAAACATAAAACAAATATCGGCCATTTACTGAAGTTCATCGTGGTGGGCGCCGTCAATTTCCTTGTGGATTACGGCGTCCTCACGCTGCTTAACGTCGTGCTCGGATGGCCGCTCGTTTTGAGCAACATCATTTCGTACTCATGCGGTGTGATCAACAGCTTTCTTTTGAACCGTTACTGGACGTTTAAAATGAAGCTGAAGTTTTTTAATGTCTACAGCATCCGGCTAAAGAATAGAACCATACATCCTGCTTTCATATCCTTTGATTTCATGAAGTTTATATTCGTGAACCTTGTGTCGCTCGGCGTGAATACGCTCGCGGTCTACATACTCGGTGATTTGTACGGCATGCCAAATATTGTGGCGAAGCTCGTCGCGACAGTGTTTTCATTCACCGTCAACTTTGCGGGCAACAAGCTGCTCGTGTTTAAAGCCGCGTCGGATAAGACCGTAAAGGAATAAGCTGCCGTCGATTTGGAGCCGCAGTATTGACCGAAAGCATTATTAAGTCTCGGCCCTTATTCGGGTTTCTTTTGTTCTGATCATCACGAACATTTTCTCACTTATGCAAACGATAAAATACAAAATATAACATCAACATTATAGTGATAGCCAAATTATTGATAATATCTGTATATACTTTTATGAAATGCGAAATTTGAATTAGTAATTTGAGATATAATATGGCATAATTATATAAAAAAAGTATAGGATGTTTGCACTGACAAAAGAACCGTTGTCGAAAAGTGAGGAAGTATGCTATCAAAAATCACCAGCTTCGGGCTCTTGGGGCTCGTGGGGTTTCCTGTCGTTGTGGAAGCGGATATCTCATTCGGTATGCCTGCCTACGAAACCGTGGGGCTGCCCGGCGCCGCCGTGCGCGAATCCAAGGAGCGCGTGCGCGCCGCGATCAAAAACTCGGGATTCAGCTACCCGCAGCAACGCATCACGATCAATCTCGCGCCTGCCGACCTAAAAAAGCAGGGGCCGATTTACGACCTCGCGATCGCGCTCGGGCTGCTCTGTGCGAGCGGACAAGCGCCGCCGCCCGATGAGAACAGCGTGTTTCTCGGGGAGCTCTCGCTGGACGGACAATTAAGAGCCATTGCGGGCGCGCTGCCGATGGCGATTTCCGCGCGCGAGGAGGGCTTTAATAAGCTGTTTATACCGCCCGAAAACGCGGGTGAGATCGCGTACCTTCAGGGGCTCACCATCTACCCGGTGAGCAGGCTGGCTGATCTCGTGCTTCATCTGAGCGGCGCAAAGCCCATTATTCCGTACCCGATGCTCAATTACAGGCCCGACGACGGGGCGCTGCACCCCGGCGACATGGCGCATATACGCGGCCAGCAGCAGGCGCGCCGCGCGCTCGAAATCGCGGCGGCGGGATCGCATAATCTTTTGTTCATCGGGCCGCCCGGATCGGGCAAAACGATGCTCGCACGCGCGCTGCCGGGAATATTGCCCGACCTCTGCTTCGAAGAAGCGCTCGAAATATCCAAGATTCAATCGGTCTGCGGCTTAAGCTCGGGCGGCATCGCCAAGGTGCGGCCTTTCCGCAGCCCGCACCATACGCTTTCCACAGCGGCGCTGACGGGCGGCGGGCACTATGTGCTTCCGGGCGAAATCAGCCTCGCGCATGGCGGCGTGCTTTTCCTCGATGAGCTTGCGGAGTTCAAGCGCGAGGCGCTTGAGGCGCTGCGCCAGCCGCTTGAGGACAGGCAGATCAGCATTGCGCGTGCCAACGCGAAGGTCACGTATCCCGCGAACGTGATGCTGATCGCGTCGATGAACCCATGCCCGTGCGGCAACTACGGCAGCGAAAAGCCGTGCCGCTGCTCGCCGCGCGAAATCAGGCAGTATCTGTCGCGCATCAGCGGGCCGCTGCTCGACCGTATTGATATGCATGTGGGCATGGACGCCGTGACATACGGCGAGCTCGCGGAAGAAAAACAGGCTGAACGCTCGCGCGACGTGAGGGCGCGCGTGAACGCGGCCAGGCGGATTCAGCATGAACGCTTTGCGGGCACCGGCATATATGGCAACGCGTCGCTCTCGGGGCAGCAGCTTGAGACACACTGTGCGCTGAGCGCATCGTGTCAAAAGCTCATGGAATCGGCATATACGGCGTTTGGATTAAGCCCGCGCGGACGCGCGCGCGTGCTCAAGGTGGCGCGCACCATTGCCGACCTTGCGGGCGCGGAGAAAATAGACGAAAAGCATCTGGCCGAGGCGCTGCAATACCGCGCGCCGGATGAAAGATATTGGGGATGAGAGAGTCTTCCCGCACCAATTAAGCTGCTGTCGGTGCAAAAGCCTTTCGTGCAGCGGCGGCATAATGATGGTGAATAGAAAAAACCCCGGCATCGTCATTAGGCTCAATCCGGGGCTTGTTTCTTACATAGGCCTTGGGGTTTGGCGGCTTGCGCGTCACAGGGTTTATGCCGCCCCACGTCTGGCGTTGCGCCTTGGCGCGCTCACGCTTGGCCTTCTTGGAAAGCTTTGCTTTTGGAATAAACTTGTCCATCATTTTGCCTCCTCATGGATTATTATATAAGCGAAACTGCCGGTGTTTCAGAGAATAAGAATAAGTGTTCAGTCTTAACGGCGCGGGGGTAAACAAAAAAACAACCGTTACTCCAACCTGACACAGTTCGCTCGATCCCTCATTAGTATATGTCGTTATTTGAGTGCCGAAACCGCCTGCACAATTTTATCAAGACGTTTGCGCAGTGCTTTTTTGGGAACCACGCCGACAAAACCCGTCAAATTCATTTCCGGGCCTGCGACGCTTCCGAGACCGGTCTGTATCCAGCCGGACAGTACCAGTTCATTCTGGGTGTACTCTACCTTTACATACTGCATACCCGTCGCGACCCCTGTTCCTTTTTTCCAGCATGCTTCGCCGTTGATGTTTTTTTCGGAAAAGCCTTCAGATAATAGTATGCTTGTGACAGTTTGGTTAACAACTTCAAAGCTTGCTGAAAACGGAACTCGAATCTGTGTCCTTGACATTGGTTAGCCTCCTTAGTATATTAAAATTTTTTACCACAACGCGGGCAACGCATACAATCATCCGCAAGATTGATATGACAGACAGGGCATTGATTTTTATTGTTGCAAAGCAAACTGACCGCTTTATCACGTTGTCCGCGTTTGTAAGCAAAACAAACAATAATGATGCCGAAAAGCAATAACAATACCGATAAAATGCAGATTACCGTTACATGAAACATTCCGGCGATAAAGAGCCCTGATACCCCAAGAGAACAAAGGAAAATACCAATCAGCATTCTCATATTACGTATCCCTTATTTATTCGTCAATATATTGCAGATATAAACACATAATAATACTATTATTTACTTATATAGCATAAATGGAGTTAATAATCAATAATCATGTTGCGGTTTTAATATCAAGTATAATTTTTACCCACTTATTGTCGGATTATTATTTTCGGTGACCGATATGTTAACTTATGGTATATTACATGATAGGGTTAGTCAAGTATCGCCACGAAAACCACCGATATGAGGGGTGTGTATGAACGGTTATTCCGAAGAAGAAAGATTCTGGATATGGCTCGCGTCGCTCGGGCTGGGGGCCAAGGCGACTTATCAGGCGCTGCGACAATGCGGCAGCGCGGCGGTTTTTTTCGACGCTGTCAAAACCGGCTCGGCAGTGACCGAGAGCCTGCCCGCTGAGACGCTGCGTTTCGCGCGTGCTGCGTGCTCCGAGCAGCGCGCGGCGGAGGTGCTGGCCGAGCTTGCGTCCAAGGATATTGTTGCGCTGACAAGGCTCAGCACGGAGTATCCTTCCCGGCTCGCGTCGATCCCGTGGCCGCCGCCCGTGCTGTTCATAAAGGGGCAGTTGACGGATATGCAGCGCGCCGTCGGCATTGTGGGCACGCGCCGCTGCACGCGGCGCGGCTTTGAGCTGACACGCCGCATCGCGTCGGAGCTTGACGGCATGCCCGTGGTATCGGGGCTTGCGCGCGGCATCGATACGGCGGCGCATCTCGGCGCGCTCGACGCTGAAACGCCGACGGTCGCGGTGCTGGGCTGCGGGGCGGATATGATCTATCCGCCAGAAAACGCCGAGCTTTACCAGAGAATCTGTCAAAACGGCGCGGTGGTCTCCGAACTGCCGCTCGGCACCCAGCCGTATCTCGGGCATTTCCCTGTGCGCAACCGCATTATTGCGGGCCTGAGCCGGGGGTTGCTCGTGGTGGAATCCGAAATGAAGGGCGGCACGGCCATCACGGCGTCGCTCGCGGTGAGATACGGGCGAGATATGTTCGCGGTGCCGGGCCCGCCATACTTAAGCATGGCGCAGCTGCCGAATACGCTGATCGCCAAGGGAGCCGTTCCCGCGGCCTGCGCGGCGGACATCAGAAAATATTACGGAGAAGGTCAGCCGTCGGCAGAGGAGGAAGAAGCGCAGCCCGCGATGGATTTGACGCAGGCGCGCGTTTACGAGCTGCTGAGACGCGAGGATTTGAGCGCGGAGGGGCTCGCGGCGCTTTCGGGGCTGGAGCCGGGAGAGCTCAGCATCGCGCTCACGATGATGGAGCTGGCAGGGCTCATCCGGCGGCTGCCGGGCGGAAAATACGGCATGTGACGGCGCTAAAGCCCTGAAACGGTTTAACCAATAAAAAAAATTGATTAAACCGTTTCAGGATGTTTATATTAGTGCATATGGTAAACAAAGAGAAAAACTTCTCAATAAAAAAGAAAAAACGCTTCGAGCAGTTTAGCATTACCATTTCCTCCACGGATGTCAGGAAGCAGCCCAGTTCTTATCGCTTCTCAAACCGCAGATTGACTGCGGCCTTCGGAGGATTGGCCTTGGCTTTGCTGTTGGCTGTTGTCGTTGCGACTGTGGCACTGGTCAGGGTTTCCGAGCTGTCGGGACAAACCGGTCAAATGGCGCAGGCCCCGGCAGGTTTTGCAGCGGCTTCGGTGATGTCGGCACTGGCCCAGCCCTCGGAAAGCGCTGCCAGCCCGACGGAGGAGAATACGTCACCATCCGCAAAGCTTAAAACCGAGCCCGCCCTGAAGCTGCTTCCGGAATACGAGTCGGAAATCAGCCTGTCCTTGGCTGAGATGCGGAAAACGCAGTATACGGAGAATACAACCGGACAGGCTCAGGCCATGCCGGGCAGCATCACCATCAGCGCGGCGATAGACCAGATCAATGCCAAATTTAATGAACAGACAGATTCGAAGATTGAGTCAGTCAAAGCAAATGCCCAGTTTGATGAGTTTCAAACAGCATACACCGGCGATGTGGAGGGCGACAGCAATACCGTAAACAACTGGGCCGATGTGCTTGCCGTGTACGCCGTCGCCACAGGCACCGAGCTCCGGGGGCTCAACGGTATCCCTGAAACGGATATGGAGCTGCTGGGCAGCATATACGACAGCATGAACATCGTAGAGGTATCAGCCAAGACCACGGCTCAAAAATTGCCGGCCACCAGCACCGAGGAGTCAACGCCTGTCACGACACTGACGGCCTGTTTGGACGTAGAAAGCCTGACGTATGAAGAAGGCGCGGAAGCACAGGGCTTTACCGACGAGCAAAAGCAGAAACTCGAAGAACTGATGTCCCCGGATTATTACGCGGTTTTTGCGCAGCTGCTGGGTATTGATTATTATGATGGTTTGGATGCCGATCAACTGACGGCTATCCTTGCGAATTTGGACGAAGGCACCACGGGCACGGCGATTGTGCAGGCCGCGCTGACCCGGCTCGGGAACCCCTATTCAAAAGGCAAAAGGGGGACAGGCCGTTATGTGGACTGCTCGTATTTCGCATATTGGGCATATGATCAAGCCGGCGTTGTGATTCCCACCTCTTCGGTGGAACAGGCGCGGTATTGTTATAACAATGGCTGCGAGGTGGAACTGGAGGACCTTCGGCCGGGCGATCTTATTTTCTGGTCTAAAAAATGCCATTGCGGGCGGTGGCACGAAATTCATCATTCGGCGATTTATCTCGGTGATAACAAGGTGATTGAAGCCAGCTCCAGCCGGGGCCGTGTGGTGATCGACGAGCTCTGGAGCGATGCTGAATGGAAGATTTTTATGGGCGCGAGACCTTACGCACAATAGGATGCGAATACAAAAGATCGGTTTACAATCGACTTTAATTGTTCAGGAGTCATATGATTGAAATCATATTAAAAAGAATATTATTTACTATTGCAGCATTAATTTTTATCAACATCTTATTTTTCATTAGCACAAGCGCATATCCAAGTAGGAAAGATTATTATCGGAATCATTATAATGTAGATGAGGCAGCAAACCAGATAGAGGAAGTTGCGCTTGCTTTTTTTTTCATCCGAATATATAATCTGCTCTTAAAGGGCCAGTATGTGTTGAAACGGCGGCTTGCCGCATAAAATATGCACAAGAAAAGGCATATACACACGCCTTTTGAATGTAAAACCAACGAGCATGGAGTTTAAAATGCAAAAGAGTACCGCGAAAAAGGCTTCAAAACCGGCGGCAAAGAAAACTTCAAAGCCGGCGGCAAAATCCGCCTCGAAACCGGCGGCAAAGAGGAACTACGATCTCGTCATCGTGGAGTCGCCCGCAAAGGCCAAAACGATCAGTCAGTTTTTGGGCACCGGGTATAAGGTGCAGGCCAGCGGCGGCCATGTGAGAGACTTGCCCAAGAGCACCCTCGGTGTGGATATCGACAACGACTTCGAGCCAAAGTACATTCAGATACGCGGCAAGAAGGACATCATCTCAGCCATGAAGGCGGGCGCTTCGGGCGCGCGCAACATCTTTCTCGCAACCGACCCTGACCGCGAAGGCGAAGCGATATCGTGGCATATCGCGAACATGCTCGGCGTGGACACAGGCGAGGTCAGCCGCATCGAATTCAATGAGATCACCAAAAGCGCGGTCACCAGCGCGATACAGCACCCGAGAAAAATCAATATTGACCTCGTGGACGCGCAGCAGGCGCGGCGCGTGCTCGATCGACTCGTGGGCTATAAATTAAGCCCGCTGCTTTGGCGCAAGGTGAAAAAGGGCCTTTCCGCGGGGCGCGTGCAATCCGTCGCGGTGCGCATCATCTGCGACAGGGAGGACGAGATCACGGCGTTTGTGCCCGAGGAGTTCTGGACGATCACCGCAAAGCTTTTAGACAGCGGCAGGGCGAATGAGTTTGAAGCCAAATTCTTCGGACGCGGCGGCGAGAAGCAAAAGCTTGAGAACAAAGCGGACGCCGATAAGGTGCTGGCTGATATCAAGGGCAAGGATTTTATCATCAGCAGCATCAAGAAGGGTGAAAAGAAGAAGAACGCGGCGCCGCCGTTTACCACCAGCTATCTGCAGCAGGCGGCATCAAGCGCGCTCGGGTTTACGGCCAAACGCACGATGCTCGTGGCGCAGCAGCTGTATGAAGGCGTGGAGATCGGCAGCGGCGGCCCTGTGGGTCTTGTCACATACATCCGTACTGATTCGACGCGCGTCTCGGAAGAAGCGCTGACCGCTGTGCGCATATATATCGAAGCCGAATACGGCAAGGACTATCTGCCCGAGAAGCCCAACTACTATAAAAAGTCAAGCAAAGCGCAGGACGCGCACGAGGCGATCCGTCCGTCGCATATGGAATTGACGCCCGAATCGCTCAAGAATTCGCTTTCCAAGGATCAGTACCGATTATACAAGCTCATATACAACCGTTTCGTGGCCAGCCAGATGACGCCGTCCGTGTCGGAAACGATGCAGGTGACGCTGAACGCGGGCGATTGCACGTTCAAAGCGAGCGGTTCGCGCCTCATCTTCAAGGGTTACACCGCAATATACAACACCGAAGAAGACGAGACCAAGGATATGCTGCTGCCCGCGCTGTACGAAGGGGAAAACTGCCCGCTCAAGAGCATTACCCCGAAGCAGAATTTCACACAGCCGCCGAGCCGCTATACCGAGGCGACGCTCGTGCGCGCGCTGGAGGAAAAGGGCATCGGCAGACCGAGCACCTACGCGCCCATCATATCGACAATACAGGAACGCCGTTACATTGAGAAGGACGGCAAGGCGTTAAAGCCCACCGAGCTTGGCGTGATCGTCAATAACCTGATGAAACAGAATTTTTCGGATATCGTGGATATCGAATTCACGGCGGATCTCGAGAACAAGCTCGATGACATCGAAAACGGCGGCGAGCAGTGGAAAAAGCTGCTGCGCGATTTTTACGAACCGTTCGAGAAGACGCTGGAGCAGGCCGACAAAACCGTGGAGCGCGTGGAGCTGCCTGTGAAAGAATCCGATGTGGTCTGCGAAAAATGCGGCCGGACGATGGTGTATAAGGACGGGCGTTTCGGGCAGTTTCTGGCGTGCCCGGGATATCCGGAGTGCAGAAATACCAAACCCGTGGTGAAATATATCGAGACTCCTTGCCCCAAATGCGGCAAGCGCATCGTTGAAAAACGTTCCGCCAAAACGAGAAAGACGTTCTACGGTTGCGAGGGGTATCCGGAATGCGATTTTGTATCGTGGGATATGCCGATTGCCGACAAATGCGAGGCATGCGGCTCCATGATGGTGCTGCGGAGGCTGTCGGGCGGCAGCAGCTATAAAAAATGCTCGAATCCGGACTGCATAAAGAATCAGCGGAAGAAGGCCGATGGCGCAGAATAAGGCCGTTGTGATCGGCGCGGGGCTGGCGGGATGTGAGGCGGCGTATCAGATGGCCCGGCGCGGAATCAAGGTCACACTGTTCGAGCAAAAGCCGGGCAAACTGTCTCCGGCGCATAAATCGGGCCTTTTCGCGGAGATCATCTGTTCCAATTCGTTTCGCGCCGAAGGACTGTATAACGCGGTGGGCCTCTTGAAAGAGGAAATGCGCGAGCTTGATTCGCTGATCATGCGGGCGGCGGACGTATCGCGCGTCCCGGCGGGCGGTGCGCTGGCGGTGGACAGAAGCCAGTTTTCCGCGCGGGTCACCAGAGAGATCATTGAGCACAAGAATATAGACGTGATACGCGAGGAAGCGCTGTACCTGCCCGAAGACGGGGTGGTAATCGCGGCGCCGGGCCCGCTTGTGGAAGGGCTGCTCGCGAAGGATATCGAAGAAACCGTGGGGGCCGGCATGCTCGCGTTCTATGACGCGGCAGCGCCCATCGTGATGGGCGACAGCATCGACATGACCAAGGCGTTTTTTGGTTCGCGATACGACAAGGGCGGCGACGATTACATCAACTGCCCGATGGATGAAGCGCAGTACCGCGCGTTTTACGAAGCGCTGACCGGCGCGGAGACGGTACAGGTTCACGGCTTTGAAGACAGCCGCGTGTTCGAGGGCTGCATGCCCGTGGAAACGATGGCGGCAAGGGGCTTCCAGACGCTGCTTTTTGGGCCGCTCAAGCCCGTGGGCTTAAAAGCGCCGGGCGCCGAAAAGATGCCGCACGCGGTGGTCCAGCTGCGCCGTGAGGACAAAGAAGGACGCATGTACAACATCGTCGGATTTCAGACGCATCTCAAATACGGCGAGCAGCAGCGCGTGTTTCGCATGATCCCGGGACTCGAACAGGCCGAGTTTGCACGCTTTGGCGTGATGCACAGGAATACGTTTCTGGCCAGCCCCGGGCAGCTTAATGTCAACTATGAGCTCAAAAACCGCCCCGGACTCTTTTTCGCGGGTCAGATCACGGGCGTGGAGGGCTACGTGGAGAGCGCGTCGAGCGGGCTGCTGGCCGGGATATTCGCCGCAAGCGACATTTCGGGGCAGCCGCGCCCGGTGTTCAGCAGCAATACGGCGTGCGGGGCGCTGGCAGACTATGTGGCCAATTATCAGGGAACGGATTTTCAGCCGATGAATATCACATTCGGCATTATGAATACAATAGATTCGCGGGCGAAAGGCAAAGAGAAGAAACGGGAAATCTCGGAGCGGGCGCTGGAGGAAATCACGCGCTTTAAGCAGAGCCTCTAAGGCAAAGGAGTTTAATCATGATGGAAGGAACAACGATCGTCGCGGTGCGGCGCAACGGCAAGTGCGCGGTGGCGGGCGACGGACAGGTGACGTTTGGACAGAACACGATCATGAAGCATAACGCGAAGAAGGTGCGGCGGCTTTTTAACGATAAGGTCGTCGTGGGGTTTGCGGGGTCGGTGGCTGACGCATTCACGCTTTGCGACAGGTTTGAAGCCAAGCTCGAGCAGTACAGCGGCAGCCTGCAGCGCGCCGCGGTGGAGCTCGCGCAGGAGTGGCGCAGCGACAAGATGCTCAGAAAGCTCGAAGCCATGCTGATCACGGCGGACAAGGATGAACTGCTCGTGGTATCGGGCAGCGGCGAGGTGATCATGCCGGACGACGATATCGCGGCGATCGGTTCGGGCGGCAGCTATGCGCTCGCGGCAGCCAAGGCACTCAAGGAGAACACGGACCTAAGCGCGCCCGAAATCGCCGAAAAGGCGATACGGATTGCGGGGAATATCTGCATATTCACCAACGACCACATCACGGTGGAGGAGGTATAATCATGTCGCACCTGACACCCAAAGAGATCGTTGAAGCGCTGGACAAATACATCATCGGACAGGATAAGGCCAAACGGGCCGTCGCGATCGCGCTGCGCAACCGCTACAGGCGGCAGCGGCTTGACCAGGAGATGCAGGACGAGATCACGCCCAAGAACATCATTATGGTGGGCCCTACGGGCGTCGGCAAAACCGAGATCGCAAGGCGGCTCGCCAAGCTCATGAACGCGCCGTTTATCAAGGTGGAAGCCACGAAGTTTACCGAGGTCGGTTATGTGGGCCGCGATGTGGAATCGATGATACGCGACCTTGTGGAGGCGTCCATCCGCATGGTCAAGGGGTCGCGCAGGGAATCGGTGAGGGACAAAGCGCAGGCGATGGCCGAGGAACGG
This sequence comes from Bacillota bacterium, assembly GCA_023461435.1. GTDB lineage: Bacteria > Bacillota > Clostridia > Christensenellales > SZUA-584 > SZUA-584. Next base: position 171,178 of record JAEYLC010000026.1, on the reverse strand, counting down.
CTGGCCGATGTGCTCGCGCCGATGGCCAAGAAGCCGATGCCCTCACAAAACCCGTTTCAGGCGCTGCTGGGGCAGGGGCAGAGCGCGCCGCAGGAGACGCCGGAGGAAAAGCAGCATCGTATGACGCGCCGCGAGGAAACGCTTGCGATGCTGCGTGCGGGGCGGCTTGAAGACACGATGATCGAGGTGGAGGTGGAGGACAATGCGACCCTCGGCATCGAGATCGCGGGGATGGGCAGCGATATCAATCTCGGCGAGATGTTTTCGGGCATACTGCCCAAAAAAACGAAGAAACGCCGCGTGACCGTTTCGGAAGCGCGCAAGATATTCACGCAGGAGGAAGCCGACAAGCTCATCGATATGGATGAGGTGATCAGCACGGCGGTGGAACGCGCGGAGCAAGACGGCATCATATTCCTCGACGAGATCGACAAGATCGCGGGCAAGAACATGGGGCAGGGCCCCGATGTGTCGCGCGAGGGCGTACAGAGGGACATTCTGCCGATCGTCGAAGGCTCAACGGTGGTGACGAAATACGGCCCCGTGAAAACGGACTACATGCTGTTTATCGCGGCGGGCGCCTTTCATGTGGCGAAGATTTCCGACCTGATCCCTGAGCTGCAGGGCCGCTTCCCGATCAAGGTGGAGCTGCAGAGCCTCACGCGCGAGGATTTGAAGCGCATTTTGACGCAGCCCAAGAACGCGCTGATCAAGCAGTATCAGGCGATGCTCGAGGCGGACAATGTTCGCCTGATTTTCAAAGAAGATGCGATCGAGGAAATCGCGCGGTATGCCGTGGTGGTCAACGAGACGTCCGAGAACATCGGCGCGCGGCGGCTGCACACCGTGATTGAGAATCTGCTGGAGGATATCTCTTATAACGCGGGCGGCAACCATCCGATGATCGATCTTGAGATCGACGCGGCGTATGTGAAGGAGCACTTGAAAGAGCAGATCAAGGACAACGATCTGCAAAAGCATATACTGTAACAGAAGCGCCGGTTTATCCGGCGCTTTTAATTAAAGTGCCTAAAGTGCTTATTCATTGTTCTCGAATAAACATCTTTTCGAGAACAAAATAATTTTTTCTCGAATTGTAGGGGTCGGCCTCCGTGCCGACCCGAGATGGATGAATGTATACGAAAGATGCAGGTTAGTTCGGCAAAAATGCGGAACGACATACCCTATCCGGGGCACAGGCGGGGGTCGTTACCTACTTCTGGCGCGTTGAAAAACGGCTTGGGGGTAGTCAAAGAAGGAGCTAGTTACTTAGGTGCGGCATCAGATTGAGCAGGAGCAAATGATGCGTGACAGAGTTGCTGTTGTATTTTACGAAGAATTTGCATATAATATTATCAGCAAATTAAAAGAAGGTGATGATATGAAAATTAAACCGGTATCGGATTTGCGAAATTATAACGAAGTCCTGAGGGATGTGGCGGTAGGTGAGCCGGTATTTCTGACCAAAAACGGAAGAGGACGCTACGCATTGATTGATATAGAGGACTATGAAAAAACGCAAGCCGTGATCAAACTTATGCCGCAGCTTTCGGACGGTGAAAAGGCTGGGCGCGAACAGGGTTGGCTGACCATTGAGGAAGCTGAAAAAAGCTTGGATATACAGCCGTGAGGCTTCAATTAAGCCCTCTGGCGCTTACTGATTTGCATGAAATCAAAGAATATATTTCGGTGGAGCTTGAAAACCCCTCAGCGGCACAAAACACGCTATCGCACATATTTAAAACAATTCGACAACTCGTCAATTTCCCCGGCAGTGGAGCGCCTTTATCATCAGTTGTTAGTATCCAGACAGATTACCGTTTTGTGATCAGCGGCGGATATATTATCTTTTATCGCTATGAAAGCAGCGCAGTCTATATTGTACGCGTGCTCTACGGTAAACGCGACTACTTAGCGATTCTTTTTGGAAAACCAGACGTTGACGACTAGAAGTCACGCATTCTTGTTTTCCTCATCCTCATTCCCAAAGGAAATCGATTTGCAGCTGAATGCATGCCGTCTGCGCAATGGTCACACCTTAAGTGTACAAACGACTGTTCCTTACAATCGATATCAGCCAGTGTCTCGCTCAGGCACCTGGCGGTGATGGCTTCCTCGCGCAGGAAGCAAAGAAGTGCTATCGCTCATGTATTAATATTTACGAATGAGCAGATTATTTCCAAAAACAGCAAAACACCGCCGGTTTCGGTGGGCCATATGTAGACATGGCAAGTCTATTTAATTGATTACACAACAAGCTTTCCCTTTTTTTCAGCGATTGAAATGGTTGCTTTTATTCCTGAGTTAAATTGCACGAAGTCGCTTTCGATTCCGTCGCTGAATATCACGCCATTTTCGGGCATTTGCGACAGTATCTTCAATGGAGTCTGTCGAGTCACTTTTCCGAATACGATATTCGTTTTGGATGTTTTGCTGGGGAACGGTTCTCTCACTGAAAAATATAAATAATCGATATCCCAGGGCAAGCTGTTTTTGGGCTGAACGTTGATTTTATTATCAGCGATTTCGCTGACAATGCTTTGTGCCCCTGAAAGAACACTCTTTAACCAGCCGGTGGAACCAAGACCTGTTGACACGATAATGCCGCTCGATGACTGATATTCATAGTCTTTTCCCAGCATGATCTGATATCTGGAGGACACATGTGTTTTTTGTCCGATAAACAAATCATTGACGGCATATATGGCTTGCCCGTCATTTAACACAGCTTTGGCCATCGTCACCTCTTTAACAGGCCGGGTGCGCTTCATCACATCCGGGACAACCGAAGCAAGGTCGGTTGCCGTAAAGGGGAGCAGCACACCATCCCATCTGGCAGGATCGGGATTAACACCTATCAGAAATTGGCTGGAAAGATACTTCATTGTATTTGCCACAAGACCATCCTGCCCAATCGCCACGACAATATCGTTGTCTCCGAATATGAAATTGGGTATGAATTCCCTGTCGACAATCTGAACCCTTCCCAGCGCTTCCAGCTGTTTATGAGCTTCTGTAACCGACTTCTTATACTGTGCGTCCTCAGCAACATAGTCTGAAAAATCGCTGCCCATATGCTCGATATAAAATTTCGCCTGTGCAGTTGTGTTGTACCGCGCTACCAGATCTTCAAGCCGGGTTTTTCTTTTTACAAGTATTATCTTGTTTTCGGTCTGCCGCTCCATGATTATTTTGATTCCTTCATTAATTCCTGAAGTAAATCGGGTGAAATATTGAGCTGCCCAATCTGGCCTGCTTTTTCAGCCAGCCCCTGAAACGCCAATGCAATCAGCTTATTGGGCTGCATCCCTATGCTTGCAAGCGATTGGATGACATTTGGATCAATCCCTTCCAAAGATTTCATAATTGCAGAAAGCTCATATGCCTTTGCATCGGCCTCTGCCTTTGAGTTTTCAACGGTGAGTTCGATAAGGCCTTTACGTTTTTCTTCAAGTGTTGTTTCAAAATTCACTTGTTCTTCTTTTAGCTGGTTTTGCTTCTGCTGAATGGCTCTTTCAGCTTCAATTTGGGTTTCTCTGACCTGCTTTTTCTTGTTTTCCACGGCAATTTCCGTATTGAACTCGTTTTCTTTAACAAGCCGTTCCTGCTCGATTGATGCATTTCTTCTTTCATAAATCGCTTCATCAGCTTTTTTAAGCAGTTCTTCCCTTGTTTGCGCTTCCAATGCCCTAGCAGTTTCCTTGTTCGGAAGTATCGCAAGTATTGACAGCCCTAAAATCTCTATGCCAAGGCGGCTGATTTCTTCGTTTTTCCTGATTTCGTTTAAAATCTCTTTTGCCAGCGCGTCACTGGATTTTATCGCATCCTTAAGATGCAGCCCTTCCAGCGTTTTCTTGGTTAATACCCTTACGATGTTAATCACTCTTTGCGGCAGCCTCTGATGATCGTCGGATATGTATCGCCTCCCTTTCATGTCCAGCGTATAATTGAGAAGCTCTGCAATTTTCCTGTGGTCAACGATCCTGAATGTGACCTGCCCCTGCACTGTTACACTCTGAAAGTCAGATGTGACTTCTTCAAAAATAAACGGAATGTCGCAGCTCCCGACTGGTATAACGACAATTGACGTGTTTCGCGCAAAATAATTGAAAGAGATGCCCGCGCCTTCTTTAACGATCCTTCCGCTCTTGTACCTGAGTACATACTCATGGGGCTGAAACTTGATAAACCTGAATCCAAACATATTTATATCCTCCTTTAATTAAAAAAACTGCCCTGCTCGTTTCATATCCCTTTAATCCCGGCGCGACCGCTGCCAGAGGCTGTCAATGCTGTTTTCGTTATGTCTTTCATGAAATGGCTCCTCAATCTGGCTTCGCTCCATTGTGATGAAATTATCTGTTGACAAATATCTCATAATATTTCCAAAATCGACAAGACAATAACAATATTAATACCATTTATCGCAACTGTAAATACTTAATATCAAGGACCAGAATTAAACTGAACGAGAAATCGTGGTTAGTGAAAAATCGAAACAAGACAGTGGATCAGAAATTAAGAAAGCACGAATTCATAAAACAAAAGGCTTTCTCAAGCGCCTGTGATTATTATCAAGCTTACGAAAAGAATATCACCGCTTGACGCGGCACATAATAATGCTATCCATTTTACAGAGTATTTCAAAAGCTCAAAGACAGGGGAGTGTTATTATGAAAGCGATTGTCATGGCGGGCGGCGAGGGCACGCGTCTGCGTCCGCTTACATGCGGTACGCCGAAGCCGATGGTGCCGATGCTCGACCGGCCGATGCTCGATTATGCGATTGAGCTTCTTTTGCAGCACGGCATCAACGAGATGGCGTTTACGCTTGGCTACCAGCCGATGGTGATCACCGGTTATTTCGAGGAGCATCCGCCAAAAGATGCGTATATCGAATACTACATCGAGGATGTGCCGCTCGGCACCGCAGGCAGCGTGAAGAACGCCGCGGGGTTTGTGGACGGCACTTTTATTGTGCTCAGCGGCGACGCGCTGACGGATATAGACCTTCAGCAAGCGGTGGATGCGCACAAAAGAAGCGGCGCGAAAGCGACGATCGTGCTCAAACGGATGGGCAACCCCTCGGGCTACGGCGTGGTGATTACGGGCAGGGACGGTTTTGTAGAGCGCTTTGTCGAGAAGCCGGGCTGGGAGGATGTGTTTTCGGACACGATCAACACGGGGCTATACGTGCTGGAACCCGATGTGTTGGAGCTCGTGCCGCCGGGGCAGCCGTTTGATTTTGCGAAGGATCTGTTTCCGCTGATGATGAGCAAGGGGATGCGCATATACGGCCATGTGGCCTCGGGCTACTGGTGTGACGTGGGCAATATCGAAAGCTACATCCGCGCGCATGAGGATATGCTCAAAGGCGCGGTTTCCGTGAATATCCCGGGCCGCTGTGTCGGCGGCATATGGGTGGGCAAGGATGTGACATTGAGCAGCTCGGCGCTGATACAGTCTCCGGGGTTTATCGGCGAGGGCGTGACCATCGGCGACGGCGCGAAGATCGGCCGGTACTCGTGCATCGGCTCATACGCACAGATAAACGCGTTTGCGAACTTAAAGCGCAGCGTGATACACAGCGGCGCGCGCGTGGGGCGCCACGCGAAGCTGAGCGGCTGTGTGCTGGCGGCGCGCAGCACCGTGGGGGAGCGCTCGGGCATCTACGAAGGCGCGGTGATCGGAGAGCACTGCACGATCGCGGGCGACAGCCGCGTATCGCCGCGCGTGCGCATTTGGCCCGATAAAGAGATCGGGTATGGCACGTCCGTCGGTGAGAACATCGTCTGGGGACACGGCGAGCATACGGGGCTGATCGGCAAGGCGGGTTTTGTCGGCGATGTGGGCGTGGATTTGACGCCGCTCAAGCTCGGGCGTATATTCGGCGCGGTCGGCGAATTCGCTTCGGGAAAAAGCGTAACGGTCTGCGCGGACAGCAGCGCACTCGGACACGCGGCGCTCAAAACGGCCTCCGGCATACTCAATATGAGCGGCGCGGACGTCTACGCGCTGAGCGGCGTTGCTAAGCCTGTCTGTGCGCTCGTGGCAGAGATCATGCAGAGCAGCCTTTGTATGACGCTGCGCGTGAATAAACAGCATCTTTGTGTGGACCTGTTTGAACCCGAGCTTTTCATGCTGGGTAAGAACGCGCGCCGCAAGATCGAGGCGCGGTATTTCATGCAGGGCGAGATGCTCGCGTCCGCGCGGTGCGGCAAGGAGACGTGGGTCGGCGCGGCGGAGAGCCTTTATATCAACACGGTGTTTCAGAAGGTGGACTGGAGCGCGATCAAAGCGTCGGGGCTGCGCGTACTCGTGGCGGGCGGGCGCGAAACGGACGCGTTTGCGGTGCGCGCGTTTGAAACGTGCGGGCTGCGCGTAGCAGACCTTGGCGGCATGGACCCGGCTGACGCCCTGCGGGCACACGGTGCGGCGCTTGGCGTGCGGTTCGCGAAAAACGGCGCGGTCTGCGCGCTGTATCTGCCGAGCGGGCGCGTGATGGGCACGGACGAATGGCAGGCGCTGTGTTACTATCTCGTGTTCAACAGCCTCAATAAGCCGGTGGTCAGTTTGCCGAGCGGCATATCACGCAATGTGCTGGCTGCGGCGGACGTGTTGAATTTAAGATATGAGTTCACGTCGGAGGAGGACGCGGCGGCGGATCTCTCGCCCGACCAGCGGCGCGTGCTGTACGACGGCGTGTTCGGGGTGTGCCGCTTTGCGGAGCATATGGCGCGCAGCGGCGTGACGGCCGATGAGGTGGCCGCGGTGATCGAGCATCCGCATACGAAGGTGAAAACGATCAGCTGTGATTTTGACGACATCGGCAGGGTGATCGGGACGATGTATGCGCGCGGCGGCGCTTTCGCGAACGAAGGGCTGCGGCTTGATGTACAGGGCGGTTATGGGTATATCTGCCCGCACGCCACGAGACCGACGATCATCATCCGCACCGAGGGCGACACGGAGGAGTTTGCGGCGGAGCTTTGCGAGACGTATGCGGATATGGTGAGAAGGATTGTGCGGCAGGGCAAGAAGGAGTAAGCTTTTCAAATTATTCAAAGCCCATAATGAACCAGTAAAAAGCCAAGGCATCGACAGCATCAACCACCTTGGCTTTTGTATGCATAAAGAACTTATATTACTTTTTACTTAAAGAAATAATCAGCTTTCCATCACGATATGTAACAATATTTCTTTTCCAAACCTGACTGATATTTTTATCTTTTATAATGTCTCCGGTTCTGAACACTGATAACATAATACCTATCAAAGTGAGATTTATCGTTGTAGCAATATTGCCATATGAAATAAGCGGCAGAGAAATAGGAGCAATTACCGGAAAGCCCAAATTAACTATAACATAGCCCATGACTTGCATTGTAAATGTCATCATGGTGGATACCGACACAAAAAGCGCCAAGCTGCTTTTTTGCCTGAAACAAAGCAGAAAACCCTTGATGATAAAGAACAGCAATAAGCCCATAATGACAATGAAAGAAATCCAGCCTGTATTAAAAATCAGATATGTCAAGAGATAATCTGTATCATTGCCCACCCAAGCTATGGTCGTTGTTGTATCAGGGATAATCCCGTGTCCAAACATGTTTGAGCCTGCAAGGAGCGCTTTTGCCTGAGCAGCGATATAACCAGAGCTGTCCGCATAGGACGAAGGATCAAACACAGCCTGAATCCGCTCCCACTGGTGACTGCCGTAAAATACGACAAATATCAGTATCAAAGCGATGGTAATCGGTATGAATACGAGCAGAAATCCATGCAGAACTTTGACTTTGAACCACTTTTTAGAGATTGCCAAGCATAAAATCACCAGCCCCGATACAGTAAAAAGCAACAAGCCTGAGGTTGAGGGAATATGAAACGCAAGAACAGCCGGAAATAAATAAGCCAATCCGCAAAAAATAATCCCCTTGTAGCCTTTGTTTTTTGCTGCATAAACGATTGCAGCAAAACCAAGCGGAAAACAGCAGCGTTAAATAATTGGTTACGAACAGCCTTCCATTGATTACAGGAGTAATAAGAACCGTGATAATTGATATAGCCAGTATGGCAAAGTAAAACGCTTTTGGATGTTTTCCGATCAGAGTGAAGTCCATAAAATATGCAGCGGCCATGAGTCCGAGACCTATAATCATCGAAATGACCGAGGGTGCCAGCCATTGCTCATTGCTGCTTATCAAGAATACTCGGATGAGCAATCCGATAACCAAAAGCATTGCTGTTAATGTCAGCATGCCCCACTGCGGTCTTGGGCGGTGCGTGCGGTCAAGCTCCGTTCCCACAGCCACCGGGTCGCCCATCTGCGTGAGGGCCTTGTCTGTCGCGGCTGCTTCATCCGCGCCGTCAGCCATATACGCGTTTCGCTGATCAACAAGATGATTTTCAATTTCTTCCGAAACCACGGCATGCGCCTTTTTCCAGCGAATCTGTCCGCAGACGGCCTTGGAATACGCTTGAATTTTCTCAAACGGCGTCATAGCACTCACCTCCGCTCAGCACCTTTTGCACCGCCTTTGAATAGGCCGTCCATTCCGACTGTTTATCCGCCAGCAGCTTTTTGCCCTTGTGACTCAAGTGATAGTATTTCCTCACGCGCTCGCTGTCCGCGTTGTCATCGTAGGAACTGACGATGCCACCTTGCTCCAATCCGTGCAGCAGCGGATAGAGCGTTCCCGCCTTCAAGTTGAACGTGTTGTCGGACTTTTTGGATAGTTCCTCGATCATCTGATACCCGTACATGTCCTTCTCATCGAGCAGCTTGAGTATCAGCATGGTCGTGCTTCCCGACAGCAAAGCTTTGTCGATTGCCATCTCGCACCTCCGATATATAGATGATCTACATATATAATATATCGACGATCTATATATGTCAAGCGCCGAATGATATTTTTTCCATATGAGCTTAGAGCTGAGCGTATTTGCTGAGGATATATTCAGCCCTCTGTTTATAGGTGTGGTTCTGCACGCTGAGGAAAGCATTCTCGCGAATCTGACGGTACTCATCCGGATGGGTTTTATAAAATTCAACCAATTCCAGCGTTTGTTCCGGAGATGAGGATACGGCAAGATCTTTCCCGGGTGTAAACAATTCTCTGATTCCTGCATTGTCCGGCGAAAGCACAAAGCCTCCGGCACCCAATATCTCAAAGGTGCGTTTGGTGACTGTCTGCTTATGGTTTTGCGTGACAAGGTTGATGAAGGAACTGTTATACAAATGATTTGTTCTCTCATACGGCATATATCCATGGAAATATTGGCTGGGGACATCAATATTAAGCACCGTTTTAATAACCGATTGATATCCGCGGTCTCCGTAGAAGTGCACTTGATAGTTGTTTTCCAACAGCGGTTTTAGCAGGATTTCAAGCGATACATAGCGATAATGATCCGGATGAGCCTGGACGATCATAAAATAAGAACAGCCGACAAGATTTATTAAATATTTTCCCATATCCGCTTCATAGATGGTTTTAACCGGATAATGAGACGTGGGGCCGTATGCAAAATGCATCCTCTCGCACGCGAAATTCTTGCTGCGGACAAGCTCAAGCATTTCAGGGCAAATGGTGAGCACAAGATCCGGCTTTGCAAGATAAATAATATCCATTTCAATACCGTCTCCGGATATTGACCGAAAGTATTGGCTGGAGATGCCGTCCGTATCCCAGTGGATATACTTCATATGCGACGGTGCCCTGTTCCCGATCAATTCCAGAACATCATGTTTAAATTCGAGAGGAGCGCCGAACGTGATCAGCAGATCAGGGCTTAAATCGCTGAGTATCTTATCCATTTGGCTCGCCGTCACCGCGCTGATGATTCGTGCATCGCAGCCTGCCTGTAAAAAACCCCAAAGCATATCGACTGAAAAGATTTTATTACCAAAGAGAAGTACTTTCATATGCTTAACCTTTCCGAATTCTTCAATATTAGCTCTGTCTGGCGCGGCGCGCTGCTTAAACCACCCGATAAGCATGACATGCCGGACGCCGCCAGAGCCGTATTTATGACTTTTCGCAAGCCTGTTGATGACAGATTGTGCCCGCTGTGCACAAGGGGCGGTGCCCAATATGCTTGAGCAGATACTCATCAAAATAAGCCGGATACCCCATAGTGAACAGCATGCCGGTATTTTCGGCTTCAAAAAAGAGCATCCGGTTTCCGATGCTGTTTGCGGTGTGATGATATAAAAATCATGCTCAGAATTACTATATGATTTATACTATTCAAGTGTTTTCACAAGTGCCGCAAGTATGCTCCGCAGTTTTCTTATTTTTAAGGATGGGCAGCATCTGCAAAAAAGCTGTACTTCCAAAGTCTTTTTGTCTAAAGTAATAAATTTTCGGCATGGTTTGAGCACGGCGGTAATTGTGGTATAATAATGATGAAAAAGTGTGCCAGGGGCACACGCTTGCGTGAAAAATACAAATGCTTTATCATAGAATAGACAGACGAAAGAGAGGAAAGCCATTTGGCAAAAAAACAACAACAGCATAACGTCAAAATCACCCCGCTTGGCGGTATCGGCGAAGTGGGCAAAAATATGACGGTTATCGAGTATGGCGACGAGATGATCGTGATCGACTGCGGACTGTGCTTCCCAAGGGAAGATATGCTTGGCGTCGATTATGTGATTCCCGATATTACTTACCTGAGAAAGAATAAGGAGAAGATCAAGGCGGTGCTGATCACGCACGGGCACGAGGATCATATCGGTGCCACGCCGTATCTTCTTCCCGAGATCGGCGCACCCGTCTACGGCACGGATTTAACGCTCGCGCTGATTGAAACGAAGCTTGCGGAGCATAAAATCGAAGGCGTGCCGCTTAACGTGATCAAGGCGGGCGACAGCTTTTCGGCAGGCGTTTTTAAAATTGAAGCGATCCGCGTGACGCACAGCATTGACGCCTCATTGGCCTTCGCGGTGCTCACGCCCGAGGGGACGATCGTGCATACGGGCGACTTCAAGGTGGACTATACGCCTGTGGACGGCCGCGTGATTGATCTCGCGAAGTTCGCGGAGCTCGGGAACAAGGGCGTGCTCGCGCTGCTGTCCGACAGCACCAACGCGGAAAACCCCGGGTATACGATGTCGGAAAGCACCGTGGGCGACACGTTTGAGAGTTATTTCAAGAAGGCGACGGGGCGCATTATCGTGGCCACGTTCGCGTCGAATATCCACCGGCTGCAGCAGGTCATCAGCGCGTCCAAGCGCTACGGGCGCAAGGTATGCCTGACGGGCCGCAGCATGCTCAAAATCGCCAAGGTCGCCAAGGATTTAGGATACCTTGATCTTGATGAAGACATGCTTGTGGAGCCCGAAGAACTCGAAAAAATGAAAAAGAACAAGATCGTGATTTTAACCACGGGCAGTCAGGGCGAAACGATGTCGGGACTCGTGCGCATGGCGGCGGGCGAACACAAAAAGCTCTCGATGATACCCGGCGATCTTGTGATCATTTCCTCCACACCGATACCCGGCAACGAGCGCTACGTCTCGGATGTCATCAATATGCTGTTCCGCAAGGGCGCCGACGTGATCAACGAGGGTGTGGCGGACGTGCATGTGTCGGGCCACGCGTGCGAAGAGGAATTAAAGCTCATGATCTCGCTCACGAAGCCGCAGTATTTTATACCGATGCACGGCGAATACCGGCATCTGTACCGGCACGCGGCGCTGGCCGAGAACCAGGGCATCAAGCGCAGCCATATATTCATCCCCGAAATCGGCAAGGTGATCGAGATCGGCAAACGGTTCTCGCGCGCGGCCGATACGGTGCCTTCGGGCAGCGTGATCATCGACGGCCTCGGCGTCGGCGATGTGGGCAATGTGGTGCTGCGCGACAGAAAGCTGTTGTCTCAGGACGGTTTGTTCATCGTCGTTGTGACCGTTTCGAGCGAAACGGGTGAGCTGATTGCGGGGCCGGAAATCATATCGCGCGGGTTTGTGTACATGCGCGAATCGACCGACCTTCTCGAAAGCGCACGCAAGATCATCGTGGATGTGGTCAGCGACTGCTGCGCGAACAAGATCACAGAGTGGACGACCATCAAGGGGCGTATCAAAAAGGCGCTGCGCAGCTATCTTTATGAGAGCACCAAGCGCAACCCGATGATACTGCCCATCATTATCGATATTTAATTTAACGGAAGCCTGCCGGTGCCGGCGGGGTGAGTGAGGTGAACGGATTGCTTGTGTACGACAAAGCGCACGAACTGGCTCATGAAATAAAGAAAAGCGCGGATTATATGGAATATGCGCGGCTGAAAGAGATCGTGACGTCGGACGAAAAAACCAAAGCGCTGCTTGACGATTACAAAAAGCTTCAGTTCGAAGCTCAGGCGACGATGATGGCGGGCAGCGAACCGAAGGAAGAGACCATGGGCAAGCTCAAATCTCTCGGCGAGGTGCTCGCGTTCAATCCCGAAGTGACGGCGTATTTTGCGGCTGAATACCGCCTGCAGACGATGATGGCCGATATTTACAGAATATTGGGCGATGCCTGCGGTTTCGGGGATTTTATATCGGAGTAGGATGAAATATGGCAAATAACAAGGATAAAAACAAGTGGGTAGACGATTTGAATAACGAGACGCGTTCCTTTGCGCCCGTAACCGGCGAAAGCCGCAGCGCGGACGGTGAGACGCGCGCGTTTTCCGTGGAAGAAGGGTTTAATGAGCCGCTCGAGAAATGCGAGGAGCGCGGTTCGTTGAAAGAGCTGCCCACGGGCGCGTTTATCTGGCGCATCGGCAGGCCGCTGCTGATACTCGCGGTGAGCGCCGCGCTTGTGATTCTGCTTGGTGTTTCTGTGTTTCATTATATTGAGCAAAGCTATGTGGCGCCGGTGGCTGACAATACATCGCAGACCGTTTATATTGAAGTCGGCTCAGGGTCGTCGCTGTCTTCAATATCCACACTGCTCTACGAAAAAGGGATTATCCGCAACAAATTCGCGTTTCAGCTTTATGCCGACTTCAACGACATCGGCGGCAGCCTCAAAGCCGGTAAATACAATCTGTCCCCGGGTATGACAATGGAGCAGATTGCGGATGTGCTGCTGGAGGGCAACCCGCCGCGCACCGTCACCAAGGTGCTGTTCCTGGAAGGCTCCACCGTGGAGGATATGGCCAAAAAGCTCGTCGAGAAAGGGATGTTTGACGAAACTGAGCGCAAGGAATTCTTGAAGCTCTGCGACGACGTGGATACCTTCAGCAGCGATTATGATTTTATCGCGGCGCTGAAAAACTCGGATAATGTGAGCAGACGGTATTACGCGCTCGAGGGGTATCTCGCGCCCAACACCTATGAGTTTTATACGGATGCCAGCCCAAAAGAAGTGATTAAAAAGCTGCTCGACCAGTTTAACAACGTGTTTAAGGTTGAATATGAACAACAAGCTCAAGAGCTCAACATGACGGTTGATCAGGTGGTCACGCTCGCGTCCATCATTGAGTGGGAGGCCACCGAGCAGGATTTCAAAAATGTATCGGCGGTATTTTTCAACAGGCTGAAGAAAGACGATATTTTTGGCTCCTGTGCGACGCTGCGCTATGTGACGGGCGTTAAAAAGCAAACATATACGGAGGACGAGAGGAAGATCGATTCGCCGTATAACACGTATATGTATAAGGGGCTTCCGCTGGGGCCGATCAACAACCCGGGAGAAAAGGCCATCGGCGCGGCGCTATACCCCAATAAGGAATATATTGATCAGGGCTTTTACTTCTTCTGCAACAAGGATAAGACCTCAAGCGAGCTCGTGTTTGCCAAAACTCAGAAGGAGCAGGATCAGCATATGGCGGACTATGAGGCATCGCCGGAAGCGACACCGGAGCCGTCGCCCACTGCCAGCGATGCCGGTTGAGCTTTTGGCCCCCGCGGGCGGCATGGAGAGCCTTCACGCCGCCGCTGATTTTGGGGCGGATGCCGTATATGCGGCAGGCAAAGCCTATGGCCTGAGAGCTTTTGCCGATAATTTCACGCCCGATGAGATTGCAGCGGCCGCGGCGTATCTTCACAGCCGCGGCAAGCGTCTTTATATCACGATGAACGCGGTTTTCCATCCGCAGGATTTTAACGGACTTGAGGAGTATATCGCCCGGCTCGCGGATGCGGGCGTGGACGCGTTTATCGTGACCGATCCCGGCGTTCTGATTACGGCGAAACGGGTCGCTCCGCAGGTCCCCGTTCACATCAGCACACAGGCGAATACAACCAACGCGCAGACTGCGCGGTTTTGGCATGAGCAGGGCGCGAGCCGCGTGATACTCGCGCGTGAGCTATCGCTTGCCGAAATTGCGGAAATTCGCGCAAACACGCCGGGGGGGCTTGAGCTGGAGGCGTTTGCGCATGGCGCAATGTGCATCGCTTATTCGGGACGCTGCCTTTTAAGCAGCGTGTTTACCGGGCGCAGCGGCAACGGCGGCGCGTGCGCGCAGCCCTGCCGGTGGGAGTACCAGATTTCTGAAAAGGGATATCCGGGCGAGAATTTCCCAATTATCTCGGACGATCGCGGCACGTATGTATTAAACTCCAAAGATCTTTGCATGATTGAGCATCTCGGTGATATGCTCAATGCGGGCATCGTGTCATTAAAAATTGAGGGGCGCATGAAATCGGCTTACTATGTGGCGTGCGTGACGAGCGCTTACCGTCAGGCGCTTGATGACGCACAGGCCGGCAGGCCTTTTGATCCGTCGCTGCTCGAAGAGATCGGCAAGGCGGGCAGCCGTGCGTATACCACAGGCTTTTTTTATGGCAACCCGCGCGAGCAGGGGCAGGACATTCTGCGCGGCAAGGTGGAGCGCACCTATGATTTTGTGGGCGTTGTCAAGGCTAAGGCTGATGAACACGGCTGGACGCTGTTTGAACAGCGCGGCAAGTTCGGCGTGGGCGACACACTCGAAGTGCTCTCGCCGCATGGGGTCAGTACCGTGAAAATAGACGGGCTGCGCACGACAGTGGGGGAACCAAGGCATAGCGCGCCTCATCCCAAGGAAATGCTCATGCTCTTAAGCCAAAGCAGGCTTCATCCGGGGGACATGCTCCGGAAAAAAAGAGAAGAAACAAATTGATAAGGATATTCGTATGTCTTTTTGGTTAAAAAAGCTGCAACATCATATCTGGACAAATTGACATAATTACGGGAATAAACTATAATGATTTGGCGTAACAAGCCGAATTATTTTCTTTTGTGAATAAATAGATAGCCACTGTATAAAATGGTATCCCATAATATTAATCTGATGAAGGAATCGGCCGTATGAATAAAGATTTTTCCATTAGGAGCATCAAAAACAAGGTTCTTAATGCCCAAACGATACGGATCGTTTTTATTGTTATCCTCGTCATACTGATCGGAGCCTTTTTTCTTCAGGTTTATTTAACACACGGGACTGTGACCAGAGGGATATTTTTTCAGGATACAAATGATACTTTTATGGATTTCTTCAAGGTTCAAAAGAGCATCACATCATTGGCCCCGGTTTCGGAGGGGATATATCCGCCGCTGTCGTATATCATCATGCTGCCTTTCAACCGATTCGTCGATTATAATACTGTCGATCCATTGACAGCGAGAGACATGCAGCTCGGCATCATGTCTCTGATTGTCTATCTTGCGTTCTGGGTGTTTATTGCATGTGTATTCTTATCGAAAATATTTAAAAAGCACCGAGGCCAGAACATTTTTATTGTTTTTTTGCTGCTGTTGTCGGCGCCCATGATATTTTTGTTTGAAAGGGGCAATATCAACGTGGCGGTTCTCGCCTTTTTGGCGATCTTTTTTGCCTATTATGAGGATAAAAGCCCGGTGCTTCGCGAGCTGGCAATCGTCGCGCTCGCCGTTGCCACGGGAATTAAGCTTTATCCGGCTCTATTCGGTTTGCTGCTGCTAAAAAAGGAAACCATATTCTCATTTTTAAGGCTCGTAGCCTATTGCGTCCTTCTGATCATTCTGCCTGTTTTCCTTTTCGACGGCGGGCTTGACAACATCAAGAAAATGGCTCAAAACATACTGAGCTTTTCCGATACGCTCGCAGGCTGGCCCGATTCGCCTGCGCTCAGGAGCATTTTGGGATTCGGGGCGATGTTCCGCTCGGCCAGCATAAAATTCGGCGTAGGGCACGACTGGTATCAGCAGGCGGCGCAGATTACCTCTTACATCATGTTGGCGGGTTCCGTGATCGGATCGTTCTTTATAAATAAGAAATGGAAAAAAGTTGCCTTGCTCGCGTGTCCCATTGTGTTGTTTCCCGCGATGTCGGGGATATACAATATCGTCTACTTTTTTGTTCCCATCCTGTTCTTTCTTGGAGAAGAAAAGCGTGAATGGACCGATTATCTGTACATGGTGCTGTTTATTGTGATGCTGAACCCCGTACAGTTCGGCGACTGGATTCCCATGGTCGCAAAAACAACGATATTTACGAATATCTGTTCGGTGCTGCTCAATTCGTTCCTGTGTCTGGAAGCCCTGACCGGCCTTATCAAGTTTGTGAGCTCAAAGGTTAAATCCAAGGCCAAGATTCCGCAAGGCGCGTTCGAGCCAAAGCTCGCGCAGCCGGATTTTGCGAGCGAGGCCGCTGAGGAGATCCACGAATGAATCTAAAACGATAAGCGTTTGATGGACATCCGCTCTTAGTGAGTGGATGTTTTTGATTTGTGTCCTTAAGGTACCGGTTGTTATCGGGCTTATATGAAAAGCGTATCGCGCGTCGTTATTGAGAATTTCTCCGCGGTGGTGTATGATACAACGTGTGAAATATAGCGGCATAAATGAGGTAACAATGTCAGAATATACGGTGTCATTGTCTATGGTGACATACAACAGCGAGCGTTTCATGGGCGGTTTTTTTGAGTCGCTGAAAAAACACCTGGGCAACGTGAAATATCATCTCTATGTGATCGACAACGGATCGACAGATAGGACGGTCGACAGTGTCAAAAAACATATGAGCGACAACATAACGCTGATAGAAAACAGCGGCAATCTTGGCTTTGGAAAAGCGCACAATCAGGTGCTTGCGGATATCAGCAGCAGATACCATCTGATCATCAATCCTGATATCACGATGACCGACGATGTGGTGGCCCGGATGGTGCGTTACATGGATGAGCATGAGGATATCGGCGTGCTCACGCCGAAGGTCGAATTTCCGGACGGTACGCTGCAGCTGCTGCCCAAGAGAAACCCGCGGCTTAGCTACCTTGTGGCGCGCAGAATCGATATGCGCTTTTTGAACAAGTACCGGGCCGCATATGAAATGCTGGAGAAGGGCGCGGATTCCGCTTTTGATATTGAGTTTTGCACGGGAGCCTTTATGTTCGTGAGGACGGCGGTGCTCAAAAAAGTCGGCGGCTTTGATTCAAGATATTTTATGTATTTTGAAGACGCGGACCTGACAAGAGAAATACGGCAATACGCGCGCGCAGAGTACAACCCTGCGTTTGTGGTTTTTCATGAATGGGAGCGCGCGGGCAGCAAGAACCTGAGGCTTTTTTTGATACAGATTCATTCTATGATTAAATATATGATAAAATGGAAAAAGAGAAAGTAAAAAAAATTAGAGCAAGAGAAGCCCTTGCTTCAGGTTGTCGATAAAGCCTATAAAGCCTCCCTCAGATGACTATCCCGAAGGGATGAACCGGGAGGTGGCACGAAGTGCCGGAGGGAGTGACCATTTTCAAGCCATTTCTCTCCCCCAGTCACCTATCGGTGACAGCCCCCTCGTCAGAGGGGGCCTTAATAAGAGGTTTTTTGACACTCTGGAGCAAGAGGAGCCCTTGCTTTTGCGGAGATATTATGAAAATTTTGATTATCGGATCTAATGGACAGCTTGGCAGGCAGATGCAAAAAGCGCT
Organism: Bacillota bacterium; assembly: GCA_023461435.1. GTDB lineage: Bacteria > Bacillota > Clostridia > Christensenellales > SZUA-584 > SZUA-584. Next base: position 153,292 of record JAEYLC010000026.1, on the reverse strand, counting down.
GGCCATGCACGATATGGATTTTGCGGCATATGATTATCCCGATGTGGATATCACAGACATAGCATCGGTGGAGAAGCTTGTTCAAACGGTTGTGCCTTCCGCAGTGGTCAACTGCGCGGCATATACGAATGTGGATCAGGCGGAGACGGACGCTGAAAATGCGTACCGCATCAACGCGTTGGGCCCGAAAATTCTGGCTGAGGCCTGCGCGCCTAAAGGCATTGAGCTTGTCCACATATCCACAGACTATGTGTTCGGCGACGAGCCCGTGATGCTGAATGGCATGCCAAGGCCGTATCTGGAGGATGACGCCTGCCATCCGGCGACGGTTTACGGCAGCACGAAGCTTGAGGGCGAACGGTTTTTGCAGCAGTCGGAGGCCAAGGTTTATATTCTTCGCACCGCGTGGCTGTACGGAGACGGCAATAATTTTGTGAGAACGATGCGCAGGCTTGGGAAGGAAAACGGCGCGGTGCGTGTGGTCAATGATCAGATCGGCTCGCCGACGTCTACGGTCGATCTTTCAGAAGCCGTTTGCAGTCTTATCGGCACGGGCGCTTACGGGCTGTATCACGCGACATGCGAAGGACAGTGCAGTTGGTATGAATTTGCGAAGAAGATATTTGAGTTATCGGACATGAGCGTGGATATGACCGCTGTGACGAGCGAGGAATTCGTGCGGCCCGCAAAACGGCCCGCGTGGAGTGTGCTCGAAAACGCACAGTTGAAGCGCATCGGCAAAAATGTATTCCGGCACTGGGAAGACTCATTGAAGGAATACCTCGGGAAATAATTATAAAGGAATGGAATCATGAAGGGAATCATATTGGCCGGGGGGTCGGGCACACGGCTCTATCCGATCACCAAGGCGGTATCCAAGCAGCTGCTGCCCATCTACGACAAGCCGATGGTGTACTATCCGCTGTCGTCTTTGATGCTTGCGGGGATTCAGGATATATTGATCATATCAACGCCCGTCGATCTGCCTTGCTTTAAAAAGCTGTTTGGCAGCGGCGCGGAGCTCGGCATGCGTTTTTCGTACGCAGAGCAGCCGGAGCCAAGGGGGCTTGCCGAGGCGTTTATCATCGGCGAAGGGTTTATCGGCGATGACACATGCGCGCTGGTGCTCGGCGACAATATCTTCTACGGCGCGGGGTTTTCGGAATGCGTACAGCGCGCGGCGAGGCTAGAAAAAGGCGCCGTGATATTCGGCTATTATGTCAATAACCCCGGGGCTTACGGCGTCGTGGAATTCGATAAAGAGGGGAAGGCCGTTTCCATTGAGGAAAAGCCCATAAACCCGAAATCCAATTTCGCGGTGCCCGGGCTTTACTTTTACGGCAACGATGTGGTTCGCATCGCCAAAAGCATCAAGCCCTCCAAACGCGGCGAGCTTGAAATCACGGCGGTCAACGACGCTTATCTGCGCGAGGGGCTGCTCAGCGTTGAGGTGTTCGGGCGCGGCATCGCCTGGCTCGACACGGGCACGCAGGACGATCTGATCGCGGCGGGCAATTTTGTGGAGACCATACAAAAGCGGCAGGGGCTTTATATCGCCTGCATCGAGGAAATCGCGTACCGCATGGGCTATATCGGGAGAGAACAGCTGAGAGAGCTCGCAAAGCCGCTGATCAAAACCGAATACGGAAAGTACATCGAAGCGCTTGCCGAAAGAGAGGGCAGGAATGGCTGAGATCAAAGTGATTGAAACGGCGATCAAAGACATGGTGATCGTCGAGCCGTCCGTTTTTCCTGACGCGCGCGGCTATTTCATGGAGACATACCGCGAAGACGCGTTTGCACGGGCGGGCCTTAAGATGACGTTCGTTCAGGACAACCAGTCGATGTCGGCCAAAGGCGTGCTGCGCGGGCTGCATCTGCAGACGAAATATTCTCAGGGCAAGCTCGTGCGCGTGATTTCGGGCGCCGTTTACGATGTGGGCGTGGACCTGCGGGCCGGGTCGCCGACGTACGGGAAGCATGTGGGCGAGATATTGTCCGGCGAGAACAAACGCATGCTTTACATCCCGGAGGGCTTTGCGCACGGATATCTCGTATTGTCGGACGTGGCGGTTTTTACATACAAATGCACGCAGCTCTATCATCCCGAATTCGACGCCGGCATTATCTACAACGACCCGGATATCGGGATCGACTGGCCGGCGGACGGCATGGAAATCATCATGTCCGATAAGGACAAAATGCTTCCCGCGCTTAAGGAAGCGGGTTATCAATATGAACGGGGTATCGAATGAAGAAGGTTTTGGTGACAGGCGGAGCGGGTTTTATCGGCTCCAATTTTGTAAAATATCTGGCGGATACTCAAGCAGACTTGACTGTCGTCAATCTCGATGCGCTGACTTATGCGGGCAACCTTGAAAACTTAAAGGAGCTTGAGGGCAATTCCCGCCATATATTCATCAAAGGCGATATCACGGATGCAAAGCTGATAAAAGCGCTGTTTGACGAGCACGGCTTTGACGCGGTGGTCAACTTCGCGGCGGAGAGCCATGTGGACAGAAGCATCATGGAGCCGGAGGTGTTCGTAAAGACCAATGTGCTTGGCACGCAGTGCCTGCTGCATGCCGCCAAAGCAAGCTGGCAGACGGGCAAGGACGATGGCGGATATCCGGTTTACCGCGACGGCGTCAAATATCTACAGGTTTCGACGGACGAGGTGTACGGCGCTTTGGGGCAGGCGGGCTTTTTTACAGAGACGACGCCGCTTGCGCCGAACAGCCCGTATTCGGCGAGCAAGGCGTCCGCCGATATGCTCGTGCGCGCATATTCTAAGACATACAAGCTGCCCGTGAACATCACGCGCTGCTCGAACAACTACGGGCCGTACCAGTTCCCCGAGAAGTTGATTCCGCTGATGATCGGCAATGCGTGCGAGGATAAACCGCTGCCCGTCTACGGAGACGGTATGCAGGTGAGGGACTGGCTGCACGTGAAGGACCATTGCAGCGCGATTTTTGCGGTGTTGCAGAAAGGCAAGACGGGCGAGGTCTACAATATCGGCGGCAACAACGAAAAGGCGAATATTGAGATCATCCGGCTGATTCTTAAAACGCTCGGCAAACCGGAGGAGCTTATCAGACACGTCGAAGACCGTTTGGGCCACGACCGCCGCTATGCGATCGACAATACGAAGATCACGTCAACGCTTAATTGGTCGCCCGAATATACGTTTGAACAGGGCATCGCGGAGACGATTGGCTGGTATCTGAAGAACGGAGACTGGCTCTCTCGCGTGCGCTCGGGTGCGTATATGGCTTATTACGACAGCTATTATAAGGACAAATAATTCGCTCAACTGCCATTTGCATACAAGGGCTTTTTAACAGACAAAAAGTATGATACAATACAAAAATCTGATGATAAAGGGAAATGGATGAGCATACGCGTATCGGTTGCCATGGCCGTTTATAACGGTGAAAGATATCTCTCGGAACAGATCGTATCCATTCTGAGCCAACTGGGGCCGGACGACGAGTTTGTGCTTTCTCTTGACCCTTCAAGCGACGAATCCGAACAGATCATCCGCCAGTTTTTAAAAACCGACAGGCGGATTGTTTTTGTGAAAGGTCAGGGCCTTGGCGTCATCCGAAATTTTGAGAATGCGCTTAAAAGCACACGCGGAGACTATATCTTTCTGTCGGATCAGGATGATGTGTGGCTGCCGGAAAAGCTGTCCTGCTGCCTTGAAGCGCTGCAAAAAGAAGGGGTTACGGCCATCATCCACGACGCGTATATCACCGACGAATCGCTTCAGGTTCAAAAAGAGTCGGTGTTGGGCGGTTCGTTTCATGCGGGCGCGTTTTACAACATCGTGCGCAACCGTTACGTCGGCTGCTGCATGGCGTTTAAAAGAGAGCTGTTGAGCGTCGTGCTGCCGTTTCCTTCGAATCTGCCGATGCATGACCAGTGGATCGGGATACTCGCGAACCGGTTTGGAATTGTGGAATTCATCGGAAAGCCGCTCATCTGTTACCGCAGGCATGGCGGCACCGCGACAGGGCGGGAAAGAGCCGGCTGGCTGCTAAAGCTCAAGTGGCGCGTGAATATCACGCGGCAGTATCTGAAGCGGAGAAAGCGCCATGTGTAAAATCAGCGCTGTGGTCGTCGTCTATAACAAGCGCATCGACGCGTGCGAGGCGCTTCGGTCGTTGTCCGGTGCCAAGGATATCGATGTGCTTGTGGCTGACAACAGCACACGAAACATGGGAAACGAGGCGCTTGCGGAAAAGGCCGGATATACATATATCGGCATGGGCGGCAACAGGGGGCTCAGCAAAGCCTACAACAGAGCGATCGGCCGGATCGGAAAAAACGACGGCTTAATCTGTCTGTTTGATGACGATACCGCTTTTGGGCCTGAATATTTCGACATACTCAGAGCCGACGCAAGGGCATACAGCGGCATAGATATATTCGTGCCGGTCGTGAAAGACGCAAACGGCATGCTCTCGCCGTGTATATTCAAGGGCTTGCGGGGGCGCAGAGCCGAGAGCCTGTCCGATATTCCCGCGATGAATATCACGGCTATCAATTCGGGCCTCGCGGTTCGCGCCAAAGTATTTGAGGATTACAGGTACGACGAAAACCTGTTTTTGGACTATGTTGATCACGCGTTCATAAGGGATACCATCCGGAACGACAAATCCAAGCTCCGCGTGATGGATGTGACGATTGATCAGCAGTTTTCCGGCAGCCAGAGGCAAAGCCGCGGGGATGCCATGCGCCGGTACGGTATTTTTAAAAAGGATGTTCAATACTTCGGCGCAAAGTACGGCGAGCCCAAGCTTCTGGTTTGGCTGCTGCTGCTGCGAAGACGGCTGAAGCTGTTATTATAATAAAACAGATAAAGGACATGACCGGATGAGTTTCTTAAAAAAGGCGGCCTATGCGGCGCTGGTTGTGCTGACTTGCGAATGTATTGTGGGGTCGAGCGGCAGATGGATTGAGATCGGGCCGCTGAGCATCAGAATGTGGCTGTTTATTGCGGCTTTTGTGCTTTCGCTGCCGTTCATTATCAAACAGATCAAAGCGGTTTTGAAAAATACAGCCGTGATCAATCTGCTGCTTTTTGCGGTTGTGCTGGGCGTTGCTTTTATAAACGGCATGCTGCGCGGCAACAGCCGTCAATTTATCGTGGCGGACCTCACCAGCTACGCGTTTTTGGCGATTGTGCCCGCGTATCTGACTGTGGTGGATACCGAGGACAAAGTCAAAAAGCTGATCAAGATCGCGAGCTATTCGTCTTTGGTGCTTGTTTTTTTAACCGTTCTGCTTCATTTCGTGTTTATGTTCATGGCTCAAGGAGCCGTTCAGACGTTTAACGTCGCGATCAATACGGTGCAGCTCGGCGGGCTCTTCAATTTTGACGAACGGATCTACCGCATATTCTTCAGAAGCTCGATCTGCTTTATTTTGCCATTTATCTATTTTTTCTTCGAGACACTGTCTGAAGACAAGACTGACAAAGCAGGCAAGCCGCTGGCGTATCTGTTCATGTCGCTGTCTTTTATCGCGATCGTGCTGACGTACACACGGTCGATCTGGCTCGGATCGCTCGTCGCGGCGATATTGTTTGTTGTGCTTAACCGTAAGAAGCTTGCGGCGGTGCTCAAGGGATTCGGCATCGCGCTCGCAGCTTTTACAGTTTTTGTGTTGCTTTCTTGGGCGGGCTATGGATACGAGGGCGTTTTTTCCAACGTCATTGAGCGCATTTCCTTAAACCCGATGAACATCACGGAGACGGAGGATGATACGCAGCTGCTGATACAGCTGGAATCGGAGGGTATCCGGGCAGTCCGTTTTAATGAAGCGTGCGATGTGATCGAGGACAACTTTGTTTTCGGCAAGGGGCTGGGGCTTGAGATCAATGACGGGAGGCCCGGCATCGGTAAAATCGAGTATACGTATCTTGATCTGATGAGCAAAATGGGCGTGATCGGATTGATCGCGTTTTTATCGGTATTGGTTCATCCGTATGCGGCTGCGGTCAAGAGGTGGAAGTTGCTGAATGATAAACGGACGGTCGGTGTGGTGATGAGCGTGGTCGCGTGTCTGGTTGCGGCGTCATATTTCAATCCGTTTATCACGAGTCCCATCGGATTTTCGATGTACGCGGTGCTCATTGCGGCGGTTTTCGCTCCCAAAAGCATGGATTATAGTTTGAATGAAGAAAAGGCAGAGTTCCCTGCCTCTCATGGAATTTGAATATATTGCTAAGTTAATAATGGTATGCTAGAATCACAATGACCAAATGTGAATAACTAGTTGAAATTGGAGGCATTATGAAACGAGTTCTCGTTTTTCTATTGGTAATAGTCATGGCGTTGGGGGTTATGGTATCCTGCGCGGCTCCCGAGCCGTCACCGTCGCCGACACCGACCGCGACACCTAAGCCGACGCCGGTGCCCACACCCACGCCAGTGCCCACGCCCACGCCAAGACCGGCGGATATGTCGTATACGACCGGGCTGCATTATGAAGGCGAATACAAGCCTGTGATGTGTGTGATAGAGAATTCTCCCGCAGCGCGTCCTCAAACGGGGCTGCAAACAGCGGATGTGGTTTACGAAGTGCCTGTTGACGGGGGCGTTACCCGCTTTGTGTGCGTCTTTTCGGATAATGTGCCCGAAGAGGTGATGCCGGTGAGAAGCGGGCGCGTTCCGTTTTTATTCCTGCAGCAGGAATGGGATGCGGTTTTTATGCACTACGGCGGTTCGGGCAACAAAGCGTCGGCGGCCTACACGTTCTATGCGAATGAGCTGCACAACAGGATAAAGAAGGATATCGACGGTATCGGTGACAAGTGGAAGGATATTTACCATCGTGTCAGCAGTATCGGCGCTCCTCATAATGTGATGGGCAATGCGCTTACCGCTCAGAAGCAGTATGATTACGCCCCGACGCCTTTGGTTTGGGAGTTTGACCCCAATGTCTCTTATTCGGGCAGTGATGTGACGGAAATCAAGCTCGCGATGACATCCAACGATGAGAACTTTGTATCTTACCAATACGACGCTTCACAGGACGCATACCTGCGGTTTATGGACGGCAAAGTGTTCAAGTCCGCTGAGACGGGCAAGCAGGTGGCGGTGAAAAACGTTATTGTGCAGTATTCGACGTATCAAAAGAAAGACAAATACAAGGACTGGAACATGCTCGGGGCTGGTCCCGCCGACTTCTATATCGGCGGCAAGCATATAAGAGGGACGTGGACGAAGGGTGCGCCCGAAGCCCAGACTTTTTATTGCGACGACAAGGGGCAGCCGATTGTGCTAAAATCCGGCAACACATGGATTGAGCTCACCACAGAAAAATAAAACGGAGAATATGTTTTGGATAAGAATAGACCCGGCACGGTTTCAATAGCGATGACCACCTATAACGGTGAAAAGTATATACTGGAACAGCTTGGGTCTATTCTCGCTCAAACGCGAAAACCGGACGAAGTCATTATCTGTGATGACTGTTCTACCGACCGGACAACAGCGATCATCACAGAGTTTATTGATAAGAATCACCTGAGCAACTGGTATATAATCGTCAATGCAAACAATCTGGGGTATATAGAGAATTTTTATAATGCGATAGGCCGCACGATGGGAGATATCATTTTCCTTTGCGATCAGGACGATATCTGGCATCAGGACAAGGTCGGCAGATTGTCCGGTCTGCTCGAAAAAAATGATGGCATCAAGATCATTAACAGCTCGTTCAGAAAGATCGATGAAACCGGTGCACCTGTCAGCTCCAGACTTAGATTCGGTCGTTCCAATCACAACATTATAGCAAAGCGAATTAAATCTGGCGCGGTCAAAAGAATCGACTTTCGCTATATCCTTTGGAGAAATATATCGCCCGGCTGCACGCTTGCTTTTAAAAAAGAAATCAAAGAGCTGTTTTTGAAGCAATACTCAAAGCTCTGCCCGCACGATTGGGAATTGAATCTTTTTGGCTCGCTCTTTAATGGCCTGTACTTTTATAATGAGGAATTGACAGATTACCGGATTCATGCCAGCAACACGATCGGTCTTGCCGATATAAGAGCATCCGACAGACTGGCTGCTTACAGAGATGATAAAAGGCTCGGCTCGGTTGATACGGAATATAAACGGGCTTGCGCCTATATGGAATCGAAGTGGGCAAAGGATTTGCGCGCAGGCGATAAACGGGTTTTGATGCGTTTTCGCCAGCTTGCCTGCCTCAGGCAAAAGGCGATTGATCAAAAGAAAATAAGATTTTGGCTGTGCATGCTTTTGGAACTGGGGAGCTATATAAAATTCAGAGGCTTGCAAGGCATTTATAATGATTTCAAGGCGGCAAATGGCACACGAAACAAATGACAACATGCAACCAAATGTTACTTTTTTATTAATTATTAACTTGCGAAATCTCGGAATAAAATTTATACTGTTTATGTTTTATAAATTTAAACGTGGAGGAAACATGAAAAGAGCGTTAATTACGGGGATAACCGGCCAGGATGGCTCATATCTCGCGGAACTTCTTTTGAGTAAGGGGTATCAGGTTTATGGAATAAAACGCCGGACAAGCCGGCTTGATTATGGCAATGCCGAGCATTTGATCGGCAAGATTGAGATCATTTATGCCGATATGACCGACCTTTCATCGTTGGTGAATGCGGTGAAAATCGCCCAGCCGGATGAAGTGTACAATCTGGCGGCACAGTCTTTTGTGCAGACATCATGGGAACAGCCGGATCTGACCGCACAGACGGACGGCCTCGGAGCGCTCTATATGCTCGAAGCCATCCGCATCGCGAAACCCGATGCGCGTTTCTATCAGGCTTCGACAAGCGAAATGTTCGGTCTCGTACAGGAGATCCCGCAGAAGGAAACGACGCCGTTTTATCCGAGAAGCCCATACGGCGTAGCAAAGCTCTATGGGCATTGGATTACCGTCAATTATCGTGAAAGCTTCGATATATTCGCATGCTCGGGGATTCTGTTTAATCATGAGTCTGAGAGACGCGGAAAAGAATTCGTGACGAGAAAGATCACCTCGAGCGCGGCGCGCATCAAAGCAGGACTTCAGGACTGCGTGGAGCTTGGTAATATGAACGCCAAAAGAGACTGGGGACATGCCGAGGATTACGTGAAGGCGATGTGGCTCATGTTGCAGCAGGACAAAGCCGACGATTATGTGGTGGCCACAGGCGAAACGAGAACAGTCAGGGAATTTGCCACGGTGGCGTTCAAAGCGATGGGCATGGACTTGGAATGGCAGGGCGAAGAGGTCAATGAAAAGGCGATCGATAAAGCGACAGGAAAAACCGTCGTGAAGGTCAATACGAAATTCTTCCGCCCGGCTGAAGTGGAGTTGCTGATCGGCGATCCCACAAAGGCGGAAACGAAGCTGGAGTGGAAGCGTGAAAACAGCTTTGAAGATCTCGTGACAAGAATGGTCAAAAATGACGCGAAACTTCTAGGATTATAGAATGAGAGCTCTGATTACCGGCGTAAACGGTTTTGTGGGCGAATACTTGACCGCTTACTTAAATGCAAAGAACATTGAAGTCTACGGAACGGACATCGTTGAGAAAGGCATCGCCGGTCTTTCAAATTTCGTACGCGCGGATCTGCTTGACGAAAAGAGTGCATGTGACGTGGTTGCCGGTGCGCAGCCCGATTATATCTTTCATCTGGCGGGGCAGTCAAACGTGGGGCTGTCTTGGGACAAGCCCGCACTGACGTTCCGTGTGAACATGGCGGGGACTGTTAACGTGATGGATGCGGTGCGAAAAGAGGCGCCGAAAGCCAAAATGCTGATCATCGGTTCGGCCGATCAATACGGGGCAGTTCTTCCCGAGATGTGTCCGCTTAAAGAAGACATGCCGATCAATCCGCAGAGCCCGTATGCGCTTTCCAAAGCCATGCAGGAGCAGTCTGCCCAGTTTTATATCCAACATTTCGGCTTGAATATCGTCCTTGTCAGAGCGTTTAATCACATCGGCCCGGGGCAAAGGACGGGATTTGTGGTTCCCGATTTTGCGAGCCGAATCGCCCGCATTGAACGGGGGCAGCTTAACAGGCTTGAGGTGGGCAACCTTTCCGCTGCGCGTGATTTCAGCGATGTGCGCGATATCGTACGCGGGTATTATCTGCTGATGAAAAACGGACGGTGCGGAGAGGTTTACAACATCGGTTCGGGCCAATACAAAAAGATATCGGATATCCTCAATTTGCTGCTGTCGTTTTCCACGGCCGATATCAAGGTTTATGAGGATCCGTCAAAGATGCGCCCGTCCGATACGCCGCTGTTATACGGAGATTGCAGTAAAATCCGCGATGATGTGGGGTATGAACCCGAGTACCGTTTGGAAGAGACACTCAAGGAGATTATGGATTATTGGCGTGGTTGTGTGGTAGACAGCGATAATCTTTAACAGGAGGACATATGAAGACCATTATATTAGCCGGGGGTATCGGTTCGCGTCTTTGGCCTTTAAGCCGGACGTATTTCCCGAAGCAGTTTGTCAAATTGAAGGGCATGGAGCATTCCATGTTTCAGCTCACATATCAAAGAGCGCTTAAACTCGGTGGTGTGGACGATATTTATATCGTCACAAACAAGGATTATAAATTTCTGATCATCGGACAGATCAGTGAGCTTGGCATCATACCGAATGAGGACAATATTTTGCTGGAGCCGCAGGCGAGAAACACTCTGCCCGCGATTTATTATGCCGTGAACGAAATAAGCAAGAGGGGCAGCGACAGAGTCGCGGTGTTCCCGTCCGATCATATTATCAACAGCTCTCAGGAGTTTGTGTCGACGATCCAAAAGTGTCAGAAGCTGGCCGACGAATATATTGTGACTTTCGGCATTAGCCCGACATCCGCCGAAACCGGATACGGGTACATTCAGCCGGGAGACCAGCTGGAATTTGGATTCAAAGCCCTGAGCTTCAGGGAAAAGCCTGATCAGGAGACCGCAAAGCAGTATGTCGATCAGGGGTATCTTTGGAACAGCGGCATGTTTTTGTTCAACACCGAGCTTTTCACACAGGAACTCATCGCCTATTGCCCGCAGATTTACAATGCGTTTGAGGAATCAGAAAGTATTGAAGAGTGCTTTGACAAAATTGATCCGGTTTCGATCGATTACGGTATCATGGAGAAGTCTGATAAGGTGGCGGTTTTGCCGTTCTGCATCGACTGGAACGATATGGGCGGCTTTGCGGCCTTCTATGATAACTACAATTCCAAAAAAGACGAAAACGGTAATATCACATTCGGCAACGAAATATTGATCGATTCCAAGGACAACGTGGTTTATACGGATGCCGACAAAGCCGTGGGCATTGTTGGCGTCGAAGACCTCGTTGTGGTGGATCAAAAGGATGCGTTGCTGATATGCAGAAAGGATGAGGCGCCGAAGGTCAAAGAGATCGTTGACCAGCTCAAAGCGAAGAACGACCCAAGGGCTGAATACCACGTGACCGCTTACCGTCCGTGGGGTTCGTATACGGTGCTCGAAGAAGGGCAATTCTATAAAATAAAGAGAATCACAGTGCAGCCCGGAAAGCGTCTGAGCTATCAGATGCATTATCACAGAAGCGAGCATTGGATCGTCGTGAACGGAACAGCCAATGTGGTGATCGACGATGTGGACCATCTGCTCGTCAGCGGAGAAAGCACATACGTGCCGATCGGCTCAAAGCACCGCCTCGTGAATCCGGGAAAAATGCTGCTCGAAGTGATCGAAGTCCAGATTGGCAGTTATCGCGACGAGGACGATATTGTCCGTTTTCAGGACGATTTCGACAGGGATTAATATTATAAATAGAGAATAAATAAAATAAGCCATGCATAATGGCTTATTTTTTCAAGATACGGAGGAGACATGAATTACGCAGAAGTCTATGAATACTGGTGCCAAAGCGGTTATTTCGATGAGCAGACGAGAAATGAATTGCGGGGCTTATCGGATAAGAAGGAAATTGAGGACAGGTTCTATAAGAATCTGGATTTCGGGACCGGCGGCTTAAGGGGTGTCGTGGCCGCGGGCACCAACCGCATGAATATCTATACGGTGCGCAAAGCGTCGCAGGGTGTGGTGGACTATGTGACAAACACGGAGTTCCCGCACGGCATTTCCGGCATTGCCATTGCCTACGATTCCCGGCGGATGTCAAGGGAATTTGCGCAGGAGGCAGCCTGCGTTTTCGCGGCCAACGGGATAACGGCATATTTGTTTAAACAGCTGATGCCGACGCCCGTACTGTCTTTTACCGTACGACAGCTAAATTGTGCGATGGGTATCGTGGTGACAGCCAGCCATAACCCCAAGGAATACAACGGATACAAGGTGTACGGCATGGACGGCGGACAGATCACCGACGCGCTGGCCAAAGAGATTTCGGGGCTCATTCAAAAAGTGGAGCCTATCGACAGCGTGAAAACCGTGGCGTTTGATTCAGCGCTCGCTGACGGGCGTATTCGGACTATCGACGACGGTGTGCTCGATGCTTATGTGGGCAAGGTGCTGCGGTTGTCCGGAGATGTGGCGCCCGAAGCGAAAGCAGCGCTGAAAATCGTCTACTCTCCGCTTCACGGCACCGGCCTTGTGCCTGTGACGCGCGTGCTTAAGGAGGCGGGCTTTGAAAATGTATATGTGGTGGAACAGCAAAAGACGCCCGATACGGAATTCAGCACGGTCAGGAGCCCCAATCCCGAAGAGCATGACGCGCTGTCGCTCGCGATCAGCCTTGCCAAAGAGCATGACGCGGATGTGGTGATTGCGACTGACCCCGACGGCGACCGTCTTGGCATCGCCGTGAGGGATAACCAGGGGCAGTATGTTTTTATGAACGGCAACCAGCTCGGGTGCCTGCTGCTCGATAACTGTCTGCGTTCGAGAAAAGCGAAAGGATCGCTGAAGCCCGAGGATTATGTGGTCAAAACCATTGTGTCCACGAGAATGGCTGACGCGATGGCAAAGGGCAGCGGCGTGAGAGCGTTCAATATGCTGACCGGGTTCAAATATATCGGCGAGAAGATCAAGGAGATGGAAGCGCTTAACAGCGGCAATTTCATATTTGGTTTTGAGGAGAGCTACGGATATCTGTCCGGCACGTTCGTGCGCGATAAGGACGCTGTGATTGCCGCACTGCTCACATGTGAGGCGGCGGCACACTGCAAGCACAGCGGCTGCACGATGCTGGAGGCGCTCGGCGGCCTGTTTGAGACGTACGGTTATTATCAGGAGGCGTTAAAGAGCTATACGCTGCCGGGCATGGACGGCGTGATGAAGATCCGCAAGCTGATGGACCTTCTGCGCGGCAGCTCGTCAAAACAAATATGCGGTCGTCAGATTCATGCCAAAGAGGATTATTTAAGCTCATTGCGCAGTGACGAAGCGGGCGAGCACGAAATCAAGCTGCCGAAATCCAATGTGCTTCGCTATGAACTCGATAATGACGCGTGGCTCGCGGCCCGACCCTCGGGAACGGAACCAAAGCTCAAGATCTATATCGGTGTGAAAGGAACGTCAACCGCCGACAGCGACGCGCAGATCAAGGCGCTGCTGGCTGAGGCGGAAAAGCTCGTTCAGGAGATGACAGCCTAAATTCGGGAAATCACGCCGATTTCCCGCAGGCGCGCGCTCATAATCTGTGCGGAGCGTTCGATGGAATATTCATTTTGAATATAGGTTAGTCCCGCAAGAGCGATGCGACTGTAAAGCGATTTGTCGGTGAAAAGCTGGCTCATGTAGGCGGCGGCGTGGCTGATATCGGGATCGGCCCATCGTTGGCCCTGCCGTGATTGATAATACTGGTCTTTGACTTCCGTAAAACGATAATCCACGAGGCAGGAGTTGTCCGGTTTCATAAAATCGGTATTCGAAGACCAATTCGTCGCAATCACAGGAACGCCGAGGCACATGGCCTCCGCCATGACGAGCCCGAAGCCTTCGCTGCGGTGCAGGCTGACGAACACATCGCAGATTTTAATCAGCGACTGCACCTCGAGCTTGCTTAGCAGGTCACTGATCACAAACACGTTCGGGCGGTTCTGGGTATATTCAGTTAGTTTTTTCAGATTTTCTTGGGTTGAGTTGTTGATTTTGACGACGAGACCGACATCCTGCGAATCGGCGGGGAAAGCCGCACAGAACGCATCGATGGCGCCCATCGGGTTTTTACGCTCCATCGTGCTGTTGACGTCGTACATACAAAGAAATAAAAAGCGGTCTTCGGGCAGCTTGAAATGGCGTCTGTCAAACCGTGCGTCCGCCTCGGCGCGGATGCCGTATGGGACAGTGATCACGGGGAGCGAGGTGCTGCGCGTGATGCTGGCCGAGGTAAACGCGGACGGCGTCCAGATCTCGTCAAAGTGGGCGAACTCGCGGCTCCATTCCGAGGGAAAATTCTCAAGCTCCCAAAGCCAGACGGCGATATTGTAACGCTTATCCCATGCGCTTTTGGGATAGAGCTGGCGAAGAAGCGGCGTCTGTTCCGGGTTGACATGAACGATATTCGTGTTATACAGCGGTGATTTGGTCAAAAGCGGCTCGAATTCTTTCTCGTTGTGGCTGGCGGGGTTGCCGATGGAGACGTTGATGAGTGCGTGTGGCACGCCGCTTAATAAAACGGCATGCGCCGTAAGCCGGGCTCCTTGGCCAAGGCCCATCTGAGCCATGAGGTAGCCAAAAAGATTGATGCCTTCCGGGTAGGCGCCGGGCTGATACGGCTGTTTATTTCTGGACTTTCTCGTTGTATTTAAAACGTTGCCTATTTTTATGCGCAAGCGTATTGGCAGCAGCCAGAGCAACGGAGAGACGAGACCTGATACCAATTTGCTGGATATGATTCGCTTGAGTAATTTTTTCAACATCTTGTTACCTCAGATAAGTATCAGGTTCATATTACAGTAATGTGAGGGAATTGTCCAGAAAGCAGGCCATATTCTGCTGGTAAATGCACAAAACCGGAACGTTAAAAACGGCGGGTAATCGCTAAAAATGTATATAAATGAGTATGGAAAAATGGCAAGACAAATTTTAGATTGGTAATATTAGTTGCACGCGGCGGCGTAAATTGCCCTTGTATTTTCCATAAAAATAATATATCATAATGTCGAATTAAACAAGAAGGATAGTGTGAATGAAGGTTGTTATATTAGCGGGTGGCTTTGGAACGCGCATCAGCGAAGAGTCCCATTTAAAACCCAAACCCATGATTGAGATTGGTGAAAAACCGATCCTGTGGCACATTATGAAATGCTATTCGCATTACGGTTTTTTTGAGTTCATCATATGCCTTGGGTATAAGGCATATGCCATTAAGGAATTTTTTGCTGACTACTATCTTCACAATTCTGACATCACATTTGACTTTTGCAACGGCAACGGTATGACGGTTCACAACAATTTTGCCGAGCCCTGGAAGGTCACACTGATTGATACGGGATTGAACACTATGACGGGCGGCCGCATCAAACGTGTGCGTGATTATATCGGCAATGAGCCGTTTATGCTCACCTACGGCGACGGTGTGAGCGATGTGAATTATCATACGCTGATGGAGTATCATCTGAACCACGGAAAGACGGCGACGCTGACGGCGATTCAGCCCGGCGGGCGTTTCGGACTGCTCGAATTGGAGCCCGACAACACCGTCAACCGCTTTGCCGAAAAGGCCAAGGAAGACGGCGGTTGGATAAACGGCGGATTCATGGTGCTTAACCCGGAGATTTTTGACCTTCTTGAGGATGATACCACCGTGTTTGAGAAAAAACCGCTCGAAACACTTGCGGCCACAGGGCAGCTCAGCGCGTATAAGCATGACGGGTTCTGGCAGTGCATGGATACGCAGCGGGACAAACAGCTGCTTGAGAAGCTATGGTCTGAAGGACAGGCTCCCTGGAAGGTCTGGCCATGAGTTTGACGTTTTATAAAGGCAAGAAAGTGCTGGTGACGGGGCATACCGGCTTTAAAGGCACATGGCTTTGCCGGATTCTCCTCGGCGCGGGTGCAAAGGTCACGGGCTATTCGCTGAACCCACCGACAGACCCGAGCCTTTTTGATATCACCAGGACCGGCGAAAGCATGGATTCCGTGATCGGTGACATCCGGGATTTGCAGCTGATGCGGTCTGTTTTTGACAGAGTGAAGCCGGATATCGTGCTGCATCTTGCGGCGCAGCCCATCGTGAGGGACAGCTATAAAGACCCTGTCTACACGTACGAAACAAACGTGATGGGCACCGTCAACATATTGGAATGCATAAGGCTTACGGACTCCGTAAGGTCTTTTGTTAATATCACGACAGATAAGGTTTATAAGAATAACGAGTGGAGCTGGGGATACCGTGAGAATGAGCCGCTTGACGGCTTCGACCCGTATTCGAACAGCAAATCGTGCTCCGAACTCGTGACTCACAGCTATAAGGATTCATTTTTCGATGATGGCAGGACGGCGATATCCACCGCTCGCGCGGGCAACGTGATTGGCGGCGGAGACTTTGCGAACGACAGGATTATCCCTGACTGCGTCCGCGCGGTCGGCAAAGGGGAAACGATCATCGTGCGCAACCCGCACTCCACACGCCCGTATCAGCATGTGCTTGAGCCGCTGGCGGCGTATCTGATGATTGCCGAGGCACAGTATGAAAACGGACGGATGGCGGGTTATTATAATGTGGGGCCGGATGATGCTGACTGCATCACGACGGCGCTGCTTGTCGATCTGTTCTGCACACATTGGGGCAATGGCCTGAAATGGGAGAACAAGTTTCTCGGCGGGCCCCACGAAGCGAGATTTTTAAAGCTGGACTGCTCACAGCTCAAGACCACATACGGCTGGCGGCCGCGGTGGAATGTCAGCACTGCGGTTGAGAAGACGGTCGAGTGGACAAAAGTGTATTTAAACGGCGGCGATGTGAACAAATGCATGGAAGGGCAGATCGGCGCGTTCTTTAAGAAAGATTAAAAACATCTGAGATATTGGAGATTTTATGTTTGAAAAAATGACAGAGGAACAAGCGAGAACACACATATTGGGGCTTGTTTCCGAATACTGCGATTCGTTCCATCAGCGCCGCGGCAGCTTCAAAGCGGGACAGCGGATTCCGTATGCGTCCAGAGTTTACGACCGCGATGAGATGGTCAATCTTGTGGACAGCTCGCTTGAATTCTGGCTGACGGCCGGACGCTATACCGATCTGTTCGAAGAGGAGTTTTCAAAGCTGTTCGGCGTGAAGTATACCGCTCTTGTCAACTCGGGCTCTTCGGCAAATCTCATCGCGTTTATGGCGCTGACATCGCCGCTGCTCGGTGAGCGCGCGATACGCAGAGGCGACGAAGTGATTACCGCTGCCGCCGGTTTCCCGACCACGGTGGCGCCCGTCATTCAGTATGGCGCGGTGCCCGTCTTCATCGATATGATACTGCCGCAGTACAACATTGATGTCACCATGCTTGAAAAAGCGCTGTCTGAAAAGACAAAAGCGGTGATGATCGCGCACACGCTTGGAAACCCGTTTGATATCAAAGCGGTGCTCGCATTTTGCAGGAAACACAACCTGTGGCTCATCGAGGACAACTGCGATGCGCTTGGCTCAAAATATACGCTGGACGGCACCGAGAAGTATACAGGCACATTCGGCGATATCGGTACATCGAGCTTTTATCCGCCGCATCACATGACGATGGGAGAAGGCGGCGCCGTGTATACGGACAATCCGCTGCTCAATAAGATCATCCGCTCGTTCAGGGACTGGGGCCGCGACTGCATGTGTCCTTCTGGTCAGGATGATCTTTGCGGACATCGCTTTGACAAGGAGTATCAGGAGCTGCCCAAAGGGTATGATCATAAGTATGTTTATTCACATTTCGGCTATAATTTAAAGGCGACGGATATGCAGGCCGCCGTC
This sequence comes from Bacillota bacterium, assembly GCA_023461435.1. GTDB lineage: Bacteria > Bacillota > Clostridia > Christensenellales > SZUA-584 > SZUA-584. The sequence goes on along the minus strand of JAEYLC010000026.1, from coordinate 135,378 downwards.
GGGTGCGCGCAGCTCAAAAAAGTGCCGGGCTTCATTGAAAAGCGCCGTGCCAATTATGAGCGCTTGAAGAAGGGGCTTGCGTGTGTGTCGGACAAGCTGGTGCTCTCCGAGCCCTGTGAGAATTCGGCTCCGAGCTGGTTCGGATTTCTGATGACCTGTCAGCCCGGCTTGTCGCGCAAGGAACTTGTCCCTTTTATTGAGGGCAGGGGCATTCAGACGCGCATGCTGTTTGCGGGCAACCTGATCAAGCATCCGTGCTTTGATGAGATGCGCGCGTCGGGTGAAGGGTATCGTGTCGTCGGTGATTTAAGCGGTACGGACAGGATTATGAACGATACCTTCTGGGTGGGCGTCTATCCGGGTATGACGAACGAAATGCTCGATTATATGATTGAGACGATCGTGGACGCGTGTCAAAAGTTATGAAGATAACCGCCTTGGTAAAGAGGCTTTTCAGCGATAAAAGAATACGGTTTCTGTTTGTCGGAGGCATCAATACGGTTGTCGGATACGGAACCTACGCATTGTTTATTGCACTTGGATTGAACCCGTATCTGGCCACCACGTTTTCGACGATCATAGGCGTCATCAACAGCTATTTTTGGAACAAATATTTTACTTTCAGACAGCCCAGAAAATCGCTTGCCGAGGTGCTGCGCTTTGCGACGGTTTATGCCGTCGGCTATGGCGCCAATCTGGGACTTGTCTATATATTTGTAGACCGAATGGGCATGAATTCGTATTTGTCGGGGGTGCTTTGCCTGTTTGTAACCACGATTTTAAGTTACGTGGGACATAACTTCTTCAGCTTTAAAAAAGTGGTTCGGGAAGACAAGACTTGAAGCGGGCGGCGTTACGATAGTTCAAAGGCAGACTGCAGCGTGTTCGATTTTTTGAGTCGGACGGGGAAACCGCAAATCGGGCTGACGATTCGGGGCTCACAAAGGCCCGAAAGTAATACGTTGGCTTTGGTAAGGAGACGGCGGCTTTATGAAAAAGAAAATTTCGGTTATGATTCCTTGCTATAATGAAGAGGAAAATGCCCGGCCCATATATCTTGCGGTTAAGGAAGAGCTGGAAACAAGCCTGCCGCAATATGATTATGAGATTTTATTTATCGACAACAAGTCCAAGGACGGTACGCGCGAGATTCTTCGTGAGATCTGCCAGCAGGATAAAAAAGTTCGCGCGATTTTTAACGTTAAAAACTTCGGGCAGTTTAACAGCCCTTATTACGCGATGTGCCAGACCACCGGAGACTGCGTTGTGACGATGTGCGCGGATTTTCAAGACCCAGTGGAAATGATTCCGAAGTTTGTTGCGGAATGGGAAAGCGGCCACCGTGTTGTTTGCGGTATAAAAACCTCGAGCAAAGAAAACGGCTTCGTTTATTTCCTGCGCAGCTGCTATTACCGCGTCATAAAGAAAATGAGTGAAGTGGAACAGATTGAGCACTTTACCGGCTTTGGATTGTATGACAGGAGCTTTATCGAGATTTTGCGCGGAATTAATGATCCCATGCCGTTTCTGCGCGGTCTTGTGGCGGAATACGCGCCGGAGCATAAGGATATCCATTACGAGCAGCCCAAACGGCGCGCCGGGAAAACGCATAATAACTGGTACACACTGTACGACGCGGCCATGCTCTCGTTTACATCGTATACAAAGATCGGTCTCAGACTGGCGGTATTCACCGGCGGTATTTTCTCGCTGCTCAGCTTGATCGTCGCATTTGTTTATTTGGTGTTAAAGCTGATTTTCTGGGATCGTTTTCTTGCCGGGCAGGCTCCGATACTGATCGGCATATTCCTCATCGGTTCGGTTCAATTGTTTTTTATAGGACTCTTGGGCGAATATATACTGAGCATCAATAACCGTGTGATTCGCCGCCCGCTTGTCGTAGAGGAAGAAAGATTGAACTTTAACGAGAATCAGGGTGAACTCAAAGGCTGAAGAGCCACCGGGGTTCAACTGTAAGACAGCCATCGACTGTTTTTTTACATGAGTGCTGCCGTGCTGTTTTTAATAAACAGCGTCCTTTTATAAAAGGGTAATGCTTGAGGCAGAAGTGCAAGAAAATAGCTGCGAGTGACGTTACAGGGGAATTTCGAAAGCAAACGATAATGCAACAGCGTTACCCTTCAGTAGACCGGTATCGGGAAGCTGAAGGGTTTAATATAAGGATAATTAATAATACGAAGATATAATTGAATCACACTGCGAGAGGAGAAAAAACGATGAAAAACAGAATTCAGGTTCTCGATTGCACTTTAAGGGATGGCGCATATGTTGTGGATGCGAAATTTGGGACTCCGGCGATCAAGGGTATCATTAAGAAGATGACGGAGGCGAATATTGATATAATTGAGTGCGGATGGCTTAAAAATTCCGCGCATAAGGAGGGAACGACCTTCTATCACGTCCCGCAGGACTTGGAACCCTATATGTGTGAGAAAAACCCACGTGCCGTCTATACGGCGATGATTGACTGGGACAGATATGATTTGAATAACCTGCCGGATTATGACGGAAAGTCCATTGACGCGATACGCGTGGTATTTCCGCAGCACAAATTTAAAGAGGGTATCGCAGTTGGGAAAACGATCAAGGAAAAAGGATATAAAGTTTTTTACCAGGCTGCCAATACGCTTGGATACAGCAAGGATGAGCTGATTGCGCTTGCCGAGGAGGCCAACAAGGCTGAGCCGGTCTCTTTATCGGTTGTCGATACCTTTGGCGCGATGTTTTCGGAAGACTTGATGAGCATTGTCACGCTTCTTGATAAGACACTGTCTCCGGAGATCAAACTGGGATTTCATTCGCATAATAACCAGCAGCTGTCGTTTGCGCTTACCATGCAGTTTGTTGAAATGCTGCTTCAGGGCAGCCGCAGCATTGTTGTGGATTCGAGTTTGTGCGGTATGGGGCGCGGCGCGGGCAACGCGACCACTGAATTGCTTGTGAATTATCTGATCCATAAGTATAAAGCCAATTACGACATGAACACGATCATGGACACGATCGACACATACATGGGGTATTTCATTGAGAATTTCAGCTGGGGATATTCCACGCCGTATTTTATAGCCGGTATGTACTGTGCGCATGTCAACAACATAGCCTATCTGCTTGACAACCACAGGTCAACCGCGAAAGACTTAAGAAACGTGATCTGCGCATTGCCCGAGAAAGAACGGACAAATTATAACTATGACCTTTTGGAAAAGACCTATATCGATTACCGCAGCAAGGATGTGGACGACGCGGCAGCGCTGCAGGAGCTGAAAGGAAAGTTAAAGGACAGAAAGGTATTGCTGGTTTCCCCCGGAAAAACGATCGTTACGCAAAAGGACAGGATCGCCCGGTACATTGAAGAGAATCAGCCGGTGATTATCGGGGTGAACGCAGCTTCTTCGGATTTTAAATATGATTATATCTTTTTCAGCAACACGATCCGCTATGACTACGCAAGAGACATTTACCCCGAGTCGTTTTATGCGGTGAAACGGATACTGTCTTCGAGCGTTAAAACCGAAGCCGATGACAATGAGATGGTTGTCAACTTCAATCTGCTGATCAAGCGCGGCTGGGAGCATTTTGACAACGCCATGATCATGTGCCTGCGGCTCTTAAATAAGCTGCAGATAGAGGATGTCGCACTCGCGGGATTCGATGGATTCAGCGATAACTATTCGGACAGCTACTGCGACACGACGCTGCCGTCGCTGAACCCGAAGAACAACTGGGGCGAGCTCAACGAGGAGATTATGGATATTTTCTCCGATTTCCGGGCGACGATCGCAGACAGTATGGACCTGACTTTTGTAACCGACAGCAAATTTAATGCTGATGCTAAGATGCAGTAGGCTGCCGTTTTGGCGTGAACCGCGCATCCATGATGTTTTTTGACGGAAAGGGAACTCCTGAGAGATGATAAAGGTATCGGACTATATTATAAAGAGACTCGAAGAGACGGGCACACGCCACATGTTTATGCTGCCGGGCGGCGGGGCGATGCACCTCAATGATTCCTTGGGCAGCAGCAAAAGCATTCAATATATATGCTGCCTGCACGAGCAGGGATGCGCCATTGCGGCGGAGGCCTATGCCCGCGTTCATAACCAGCTTGGCTTGCTGATGGTGACGACAGGGCCAGGCGGAACGAATGCGCTGACGGGTGTGGCGGGGGCCTATTTGGAATCGACGCCGATGTTCGTGGTATCCGGCCAGGTCAAACGAGCCGATATGATCAACGATCAGGGTATCCGCCAGATGGGAATGCAGGAGCTCGATATCATCTCTGTCGTCAAGTCCATCACGAAGTATGCGGCGCTCGTCGATGATCCGCTGATGGTGCGTTATCATGTGGAGCGCGCATTGTATGAAGCGATGTCGGGGAGGAGGGGCCCTGTTTGGCTGGATATTCCTCTCGATGTTCAAGCGACGATGGTGGATGAGGAGCAGCTGATTGGCTACAATCCTCAAAAACTGATGCCGAATACCGGACTCGAAAAACAGGTGCTTCAGGTGATTGAGCGCCTCAATAAATCCGACAGACCCGTGCTGCTGGCTGGAAACGGAATCCGGCTTGCGGAAGGTATTGAAGAATTTGAAGAGTTGGCAGCGTGCTTAGGCATTCCCGTGCTGACGACATGGAACGGGATCGACCTGATTGAGGAAACAAATCCGTTATATTTCGGGCGCCCGGGCGGTTTGGGGCACAGGTATGCCAATTTCATACAGCAAAACTCGGATCTATTTCTGACCGTCGGGGCCAGGTTGAACCTGCTGCAGACCGGATATAATTTTGACGGGTTTGCGCGGGAAGCCTTCAAGGTGACGGTGGACATTGACAAGGGGGAACTGCATAAAATCAACGTGCGCTCCGATCTGCCGATCCATGCGGACGCGAAGGAGTTCATGCGGCTTTTGATCAAGAACAAAGACAAAGCGGTTCAAAAGGACCGCTCGGAATGGCTTGCTTATTGCCGGAAGATGAAACAGAAATACCCGATAGTCAAAGAGGAGTATTGGAAGCAGGAGAAGCTGGTCAACACGTACTGCCTGATCGAGACGATTTCCAAATACATGTCGGCGGAGGATGTCTATGTGTCCGGCAGTTCGGGAAGCTGTATTGACATTTCCATGCAGACATTCCGGGTTAAGAAAGGGCAGCGCGTGTTCTGCACGAAAGGGCTGGCATCCATGGGATACGGCCTTCCTTCGAGCATCGGTGCATGTCTTGCAAGCGACGGAAAGATGACCGTGGGTGTTAACGGAGACGGCGGCTTTATGATGAACATTCAGGAGCTGGAAACCATAAGGCGGCTCCAGCTGCCGATCAAGCTGTTTGTTCTGAGCAACAAGGGATACGGCGCGATTAAAGCGACGCAGACAAACCTGTTCCAAGGTCATTTGGTTGCCTGTACGGAGGACTCGAACCTCTCGATACCGCGTATTGCCGACGTGGCAAAGGCGTTTGGCTTGAAGAGCATAGTGATAGAGTCCAACAGCGAGCTCGATGAAAAAGTGCAGGAGGTCTTCAGAGAGGATGGCCCTGTGATCTGCGAGGTGATGACGCCGATTGAAGTCACCGCCTTTCCGAAGCAGGTCTCATACAAGAGAAAAGACGGACAGATGGAATCTAAGCCGCTTGAATATATGAATCCTGCCCTTAGCGACGAAGAAATGAAAGAAAACATGATCATTCCCATGTTTGTCGAGGAGTAAAGAGACGGCTGATGTACCATTACTTATTGTTTGATCTGGACGGTACCGTTGTGGATTCCGGCGAAGGCATCATCGCTTCCGCCAAGCACGCGCTCACACAGCTGGGGATAGAAGATCGGGATGCCGATAAGCTCAAACAGTTTGTCGGGCCGCCGCTGGTGGCAACATTTTGCAGCGTCTATCAGTTCACGGAGGATATGGCCATCATGGCCGCGAAGATCTTCCGTGAATATTACGACAAGCAAGGCAAGTTCCAGTGCGCGCTGTATGAAGGCATGGAAGAAGTGCTGGCGCGGCTTCACAGCGAAAGCAAGACTTTGATCATCGCGACTTCAAAGCCCACCAATTTTGCAAAGGATATCGCTGAACATCTGGGGATTGCCTGTTACTTTGACGATATCGTCGGAAGCAACCTTGACAATACCAGAAGCAAAAAAAGTGATATTCTGAACTATATCATTGAAAAGTACAATATCTCAAATTGGCAGGAAGCGGTTATGATCGGAGATACCGTACACGACCTGATCGGCGCAGAGCAGGTGGGTATGCCGTTCATCGGGGTTACATACGGTTACGGCTTTAAAAACGGTGAGGCGGATTCGCAAGGCTTACGGCTGGCCAAAACACCCTTGGAGCTGCTGGATTTAGCGTAACAGGCTTGGGAGAAGTATGAATAGAGCGATTATCACAGGAGCCACCGGTGCAATCGGTATGGCCCTGATTCAAAATTTCATATCGGATGGTATTGAGGTGCTGGTATTTTGCCGCCGTGATTCGAAGCGCCGGGCAAGAGTACCCGATCATCCTTTGGTCAGCGTGCTGGATTGCTCCCTGGAGCAGCTGACGTCTGTTGGGAACACAACGGGCAAACAATACGATGTGTTCTATCACTTTGCATGGGATGGGACAATAGGCAGTGCCCGCAACGATATGTACTTACAGAACCGGAACGTGACGTTCGCGCTGGACGCGGTGGGTGCAGCTTCGCGGTTTGGCTGCCACACGTTTATCGGGGCAGGTTCTCAGGCGGAGTATGGCCGAGTGGAGGGCAAGCTGACGGCAGAAACGCCCGTATATCCCGAAAACGGCTATGGAATGGGCAAGCTGATTGCCGGCATGATGACAAGAGACTATGCGCATCAACTGGGCATGAAACACATCTGGACAAGGATACTCAGCGTATACGGCCCGTATGACGGGGAAACGAGCATGGTGATGTCCACCATACAAAAGCTCTTGGCAGGTGAAGTGCCGCAGTTTACCAAAGGGGAACAGATGTGGGACTACCTATACAGCGGAGATGCGGCAGCGGCTTTCCGCCTTCTCGGAGAGAGCGGCATTGACGCAAAGACATATGTGATCGGCAACGGTGAGGCAAGGCCGTTGGCGGAATATATACTCGACATCCGGGATGTGGTGGTGCCGCATGCGCAGATAGAGCTGGGAGCGGTACCATATTCGGAAAAACAGGTGATGTATTTGCAGGCGGACATTGAAGAGCTGACCAAGGACGTGGGCTGGAAACCGGTAATGTCTTTCAGGGACGGGATAAGCAAAACACTATCATATCTTAAAGGTTGACATGGACGCAGCATCCTTATGTTTGAAGAATATGGGATTGCGTGTATAATGGAAACCATGGGAATACGGAGCATGCGTCAGCATCGATCCGATCATCACAGCTGCTTGCCAATTGCAGAATTCTGCCGGTTTCGGCAGCTCCGTAGGGATATATTCCATCCCGCCTGCAGGCGTATGCCCGAATAGGGAGACGCTTGGAAGGAAAGCGGGCATAAAAGAATTTAGTTTTTGGAAGGTAGCCGAATATGCAGACAGAAAATAAAAACGGATTTTGGGGCTCCATACTAGGCTTTTTAAATCGTTATAAATTCGAGTTTATCGTTATGGTGTTTGTTTACGTCTATTTAACCCCTGTGCTTGGCAGCGGTTTTCTTTATGACGATTCATTCAATTCATTGATTCATGGTGCCGCGGTGAACGGTGGTGTGAGCATTAACGATCTGGTTGCCGGAAATGAGCAGTATTGGTTCGATCAAGGCCGGGTGTTTCCGATGGGGCCGCTGATTCTCTTTCTGTTCAATGCGCTCGCTTTGACTGCAAATGCGAGCTTTTATTACAAATTGTATATCGTTCTGATGACATTGGTGAATGTGTGGCTGTGCGGAGTTCTGGTAGAGGAGATCACACACTCCAAAAGGCTTAAGTTGTTGGTCATGCTGATTCTCCCCATATTTTTTCAGATCGCTGTCAGCACATTTAACGCGTTATATTCGTTTCACAGCCTTGCGCAGAATGTCATGTTCTTTGGCATTCTTTCACTGTTGTTCACGATCTATTCTTTTGAAAAGAACAAGAAGAGATATATTGTCCTGAGCGCTGTTTTTATGGCATGCTCAATGCTGTTCTACGAAGTGGGTTTCCTTTTTATCTTTGTGATTATGATTATCGCCTTTATGAATACAGACAGAAAGTTTACAGCCAGGCTCAAGATGATCATTCCGCAGCTGGTTGTTTTTGCTGTGATATTTATATTGAACGTGTACGCAAGGATGACCGCGGAGGCGGCTACATATGCTGGTGTGGATCTTCATATCACTGATTTGATGGCTATTGTGAAAACATTTGCAAAGCAGTTCAGCGCGGCGGTACCGCTGACCCAAGCTTATTTTGGCGGCGTTGATATGCGCGGAACGCTGCTGAGTTTTGATCTGCGGCATCTTATCTGCCTGCCGATATTTGCGGTCCTCAGCTATTTCATTTTCTTCAGAATAAAGAAGGACGAAGATCAGGAGAAATTGAAATCAAATGTACTGATCATGTTGATAGGCGCTGTATTTGTCATTATTCCCTGTGCGCTGATCTCAATTTCCGCAAGATACCAGACCAGCGATGTGCACCTTGGCGCCGGTCATTTGCCGGTATATGTCGAATGGCTGGGTATAGCATTGATTACGGCCGGACTCGCCTCAATTCTCAGCCAGAAGAAACGGTTAAAGCTTATCATATTTCATTTGTGCATACTCCTTGGGCTGCCGATACTGACGATTAACATCAACACGATGGACGACTTTTTCACCTATATGAATCTGCATACGGTGGTTGCGAGAGAAGCCTATGTCAGCGCGATAAAAGACGGTTTTTACGATGAGATCAATGAAACCAGTTCGGTGCTATATGATAATAGCCCGCAGTTTTATGCGGTTCCGAACGGCGATTTATTTGCCACATATGCTGACCGTAAAATGGCGGCTCAGGATTTCTATGCTTATATAGACTCGCTGCCGCCTGATGCCAAAGAATTCAGTGAGTTGGCCGATGTTGGCGCCGGGACCCGTTTCACAAAAGAGATCTATTACGGCGCGGGCGGCGGCATTATATTGAAGGGCAGCCTGGGCGGAGTCCGTGTTGATGCTGTAGACAGCGCGAAAAAGAAAATCCTGATCAGTGACGCTCAGCTGTATGTGGATATGCCAAACGATGTAAGAACGATGACGATACAGTATAATAAATACAGCGATAAAGACCAGTTCACTCACAAGTCAGTGTCGTTTGACCTGAATGTGGTGGCCGAGGAAGGGCATATCGTCTATTTGGACAGCGACGGATGGATCGATGTGAATTCGATAACCATAGAGTGACGATCTTGTAGAGGAGTTTTGTATGAAGTTAAAGATAAGCTTAAATAAAGAATATCTATATACCATTATGACGCTAGTTATCTATTTGGTAGTTCCATTGGTTGTCTATTCAGGTTATTTAGCCAATGGACATGTTATGGTTAACGGTGATGGTGTTTCTTATTTAAACTCAAAGAGCTTATTTTCTGAAAGCTTTTTAAAAGGAGACCCAGTATTGTGGAATAGATTCGGAATGCTTGGTACACCTTATTCTGCAGATATTCAAACATCCTTTTTTTACCCTCTGTCCTATTTAGCGCTTTTAATGCCCATTAATGTTTTTAGCAATTTATTTTATACATTTTCAATTTCTTTAGGCGGCTTTTTCATGTATTTATACATGAAAGAAATACAAAAGAACAAGATGATCGCTTTTGTAACGGGTTTGATTTTTATGTTTAGTACTATACTTGGAGGAGTAAGAGTCGAACATCAAAATATCTATTCTGAGATTATTTGGCTGCCGCTTATCCTCTTATTTATTCAACGTTATATTCGAACGGACAACAGAAAAGAATTGCTTTTTGCTTCTCTTGCAATGGCCATTCAGTCATATGCCGGTTTCCCGCAAATTACAATCTATTCTGACATTTTTGTTTTTATATATTTAGTTGTTTTTATGGAAAAGAGTAAAATATCATTTAAAAAAAGAATACTTGATATTTTAATTTGGTTGGGTATTTATATATTGCTGATTACCATTCAGATACTGCCGCTTTTGGAGCTAATAAAAGATACCGGAAGAAATGAAATCCCATATGCTTATTTTGCATCATTTTCCGCCGATTATAAAATACTTCCCATGATTATATTTCCCGAACTATTTAATAGCATTTATATGCCATTTGATGAATTTCATTCAACGGGCATAGATATTGAGATTTATTTGGGTATTATAGTTGCCATATTTTTGATCTATGCTATTGTCTTCCATCTCAAAGATAAGAAGATACGAACATTTATTATATTCGATGTTTTAGCCTTAATTTATTGTATGATCGGCAACATTCCCGTACTGGGAGATCTGATATGGAAGGTACCAATACTGGGGTCGTTTAGAGTTCCATCCCGAATGTTATTTGTATATGTGTTTTTTACTATAGTCATTTTCGGGATGATACTTTCAAAATTAAGGGACAGGGTTGAAGCAAAACGACTTCTGAAATTTAGCTTGGTTGTATTGGTGACAATGATTCTAATTATTTTGGTTATCAAGTCCTTGGCTAATTCTCAAATGTCCGGCGAGAAGATGAAAGAATACTATGCAGGTATTAATGTTTTTATACCCGCGCTTATCTTTACTGTTTCTCTGATTGCATTGCTTATAGTATATTGTTATACCAGGTTTTTGTTTAATAAAAAGCACGTGTTTAATGTTTTCGTAATGATTGTATGTCTTGTCTGCATCATGGATGTTTCTAAATATAGTATGAAGCATTCTGATTTTGATTATGTAAATGAAATGGATAACCGAACAAGTTCAGAGGTGGATTATATTAAAGATATACAATCTAATGACCAATACAGATCACTTGCGGCAATTTCATCGGTAGAACAATTTAATGATTCTGATAAATTATGTGCATTCAAAGGAAATGGAAATATGTTCTATAAGTTCAATACATACAATTCGTATTTAACTTTTGAGAGTACAAAAACAGTTGCACATACTGGCCTCAATGGGCTTATTATGCCTAACATTAACAGCGTCGTGCATCAAAATAATAGTCGGCTTTCAATGGCATCGATAAAGTATATTGTTGATACTTACCATAATATAACAAAAGAGAAAGTTGTGAGTGATGTTGGAGAACTATTTTTTGATATGCCAGATGTAATCATTAAAGCCAATGATCACGAGATAAACGTACAGAGCAAAGTTGTAAGCGTTTCAAGTAATGAGCAGTATCTAATCCAATTTGAGGCTGAAACTGATAAGAGCCCTACGATGTTTTATGTCGATTTCTATGGCGAGAATTATGATTTAGGTGAATGCACTGCAAGCTTCACAGTGCAGCCGGGATTAAATAAATATAGTGGTTTAATAAGTACTGGTACTGAAACGATTCCTGATGAAGTATACCTTAGGATTGTATCTCAAAGTGATTCGGATATATTAATAAAGAATTTTAAGATATATAAAGTTATAAGTGTCCCTTTTAGTTCGGTATACAAAGTATTGATAGATGATAAGAATACAACCATATATGAGAATGTGAATGCAAAGCCGATTATTTACGCAGCAGATAATGTGGCGGATATATCACAATATAATGATTTTAAGCTGGATAAAACGAGCTTTATCGAGAACCCAAAAACTGACATTATTGATAATGCTGCGCATGTTGAGATTATTGAAATAAACAATAACAGTGTTAAGGCAAAAGTAACGGCGGAGCAAGAAGTGTTCATTAATCATGTACAGGCAATGTATCCTGGGTGGAATGCGTATGTAGATGGACAAAAAGTGCATAACTATCTGGTTAACAAAACAATACAAGGAACATATGTGCCTGAAGGAGCGCACATCGTTGAGTTTAGATATGAACCAATATCACTTTATATTGGCATTGCGGCAGCAATAATCGGTATTGTATTGCTTATTATAATGATAAGAAGTAAAAAGAATTCTAAGTATGAATCAGATACGGTTGATACTTGAAAATTGATAGCTAAATGCTTGATGCTGTACTATAAAAAGTGTGTTATGAAAAGTAAGATAACCTTGATAATACTAGTGTGTGATGATAGAATACTGCGAGTATGCAATTACGAAGAAATGTTAAGGGATATGCTTGGTTTATTATTATTGATTATAGATATAATATAAAAGGATATGGGGGTTTCCTGCAATGAGCCGATTATACGGAAAACCCTCAGATGTGTGTGAAATATGGTTGATTTAGAGCGAATAAACTATAAAGGCTTATATTCCGACGTGGTTGAGTTTATCGACTACAGCCCATTGCGTTATGATAATGGCGCATCTTTGTGTGAAGAGACTCCAATAAGCCCGCTTAACATTCCCGTCCAGAATGAACGGATGCTCAGGATAAAAAAGCTTGTCAAGCGTACGCCTATGGGACGGATCATTGTGTCTCAGCGAAAAAGGAAATATCTGAGGAGCATTTTTACAGATGGAACCAAGCCAAAGTTAGATCTTTGTCCCTTGTTTGAAATCGAGGATATGGCATATATCAATCATGCCTTTAATATCCTGTTGGACCGGGATATGACGCATGATGAGTTTGTTAAGTTTTACCAGATGTTGAAAACAGGGATGCCTAAAGAGGCGCTGATTTTTATCCTTTGTAATTCTGGCGAAATTAATAAGAATATCGCGATTGAAAGTTTTACAGATTACGAGCGGGCCTATTTCAGATATGTTTATAAGCAAAAAGTAACCAATCTGCCCGTTATCAGCTATTTGATTGCCTTGTTCACCATGCCCGTACGGCTCAAAAAATTGGAGAATTATTGGGCTGAAATGGATATCGCCCAGGCAGACAGGTTTAATTGCCATATACATCACATTCTATTGATAGAAGATAAAATGACAAAGATATTAGAGAAAATAAGCCCGGAAGAAGATAAATGAAAACGAAGATACTGATTATCGGTGGCGGTGGACATGCGCGTTCTGTGGCAGACATTGCTCTTGAAGGCGGAAAATTCGATATCATGGGCTTTATCGATTGTAAGCGCGGGGATGTCCTTGGGGTTCCGGTCATCGGCAACGATGATGATTTGGAAAGGCTATACGATTCGGGCATAAAAAGCGCATTTGTTGCTCTCGGAGAAAACAAGCTGAGAAGCAAGCTTTTTTTTAAGCTGAGAAGCATAGGTTTTGAGTTTGTCAATATCATCAGCGTCAATGCACATATATCGAAGAGAGCAATTTTAGGGACCGGCATCTGTGTGATGGCGGGTGCGGTGGTTAATGTCAATACGGTTATTGGTGACAATAGCATTATCAATACGAACTGCAGCATTGACCATGATTGTCATATAGGCAGAGACTGCCATATTGCGCCGGGCGTTTCAATGTCCGGAACTGTAACGGTAGGTGATGGCGCGCATATTGGTACGGGGAGCAACGTCATCGACGGACTCAGCATTGGAAGCTGGAGCTATATAGGTGCAGGCGCCGCGGTTGTCAACGATATACCGGAGCGAGCCTTGGCATATGGTGTTCCGGCTAGAATCATTCGAAATTTATAGCTCGAAAGGACAAAAAAATGAGCAAGTATATACCTGTAGCTGTTCCATACTTTATGGGAAATGAAAAGAAATACGTGAATGACTGCTTGGATACGACCTGGATCTCGTCTAACGGCAAATACATCAGGGCATTTGAAGAGGCTTATGCGCAGTATTTGGGGTGTAAGCATGCCTTAACCTGCTGCAACGGCACGGTTGCGATTCATTTGCCTTTGATTGCGCTTGATATCAAAGCTGGGGATGAGGTAATCGTTCCGTCGTTTACATATATTGCAACGGCTAACGCGGTCAGGTATTGTGGTGCGACGCCTGTTTTCGCCGACTGCTTGCCCGATACATGGAACATTGATCCCGAGGACATCAAACGAAAGATCACCGATAAAACAAAAGCGGTTATACCCGTTCATTTGTACGGAAATCCCTGCGACATGGGCGAGATCAATCAAATAGCGGACAGTCACGGATTGTATGTGATTGAAGACGCCGCAGAGTGCCATGGCGCTGAATTTGAGGGCAAAAAAGCGGGAACTATCGGAAAAGTGGGGACCTTCAGCTTCTTTGGAAATAAGGTGATCACCACCGGTGAGGGCGGAATGATCGTGACTGACGATGATGAACTTGCGGAAAGAATGCGTCTTTACAAAGGACAGGGAATGGACCCGAATAAAAGATACTGGTTCAATGTCACAGGGTACAACTACCGCATGACGAATATCGAAGCGGCGATTGGGCTTGCCCAGCTTGAAAATATAGACAAGCTTATTGAGGCAAGAGAAAACGTTGCCGCCTGGTATTTTGAAGAATTGGCGGATATTGAGGCGCAAGGATTTATTACGTTCCAAAAAGTCAAGAAAAAGGCTAAAAACGTGTGGTGGATGTTTTCTATATTGCTGAATGATAAATGTGCGGTAACCCGGGACGGTTTTATGGAACTGATGCAAAGCGACGGGATTGAAACACGTCCGCTATTTTATCCCATGCATATCATGCCCCCCTTTTACGATGAGCACGCCGGTTGTAAAGTGTCGGAGGACATTGCGGCCCGCGGCGTGAACCTGCCGACTCATGCGGCTTTGACACGCGAAGATGTCAGATATATATGTGGTGCGATAAAAAAGCATATCAATGCGTAATAGGGAGTGAATTGATTGAAGATTATAATAGGAACGACGATTGTGCCGCATATCAGCGGCGGCGGTACACAGATATGTGAATGGCTTGAGATCAAGTTGAAAGAATACGGGCATCAAACTCAATTGGTAGGTATACCGTTCAGTTCTCATTATAAAGTGTTTATGGAGCAAATGCTTGCGTTGCGCCTTTATCATCTGGAAGATTCAGCTGATCGCTTAATCTGTGTCAGAATGCCTTCCTATTTGTTGCGGCACAATAAAAAATATCTTTGGTTTATTCATCATTACAGAGAAGTATATGATTTATGGGATACGCAATACTCAATTCCGCATACGGAGGAAGGACGAGCGGTTCGCGAGTTCGTGATGCGTGCAGACACGATGGCTTTTGCGGAGGCAAAGAAGATATATACCAATTCAAAGGTGATTTCCAGAAGGCTGATGGATTTTAACGGTATCGAAGCGCAGCCTGTATATCCGCCGATATTGAAGCCGGAGCAGTTTCATTGCGAAAGCTACGGGGATTATATTTATTATCCGAGCCGTATCTGCGGACATAAACGCCAGCACTTGGCGGTGGAAGCAATGAAATATACCAAAACCGGTGTAAAGCTGCTGATTTCCGGCGTGGTTGAAACACCGTTTTATGGTGATAAAATTGCTGAGATCATTACTGCCAACTCACTGCAAAACAAGGTAACGGTTAAGAATGAATGGATCACGGAGCAGCAAAAGACTGAATGGCTCGCGAATTGTCTTGCTGTCGCATACATACCGTTTGACGAAGATTCATACGGATATCCGTCGCTGGAGGCCCATCATAGTGCTAAAGCGGTGGTTTCGTGCACGGATTCGGGCGGGACAGACGAATTGATCATGGACGGTGTGAACGGTTTCATGGTTGAGAGCGAGCCCCAAAAGCTTGCCGAGGTTTTTGACAGACTTTATGAAAATAAGAAACTGGCGGAACGGATGGGTAACGCGGGTATCAAACGCATCATTGATCTGGACATTACATGGGATAATGTGATCAGGAGGTTTACAAATTGAAGATCGCAGTTGTAACCAATATGGCTCCATTCGTATACGGCGGCGCCGAATTTCTGGCAGAGGGACTTGCAAAGAAATTAAAAGAATACGGACATGAATCCCAAGTGATTCGTCTCCCTTTTTCTTGGGGGTCGGCGTCACAGATTGCTGAGAGTATGATGGCTGTAAAGCTGACACAGGTGGTCAATACCGACAAGGTCATTGCCCTCAAATTTCCTGCATACTACATCGATCATCCAAACAAAAGCGTATGGCTGCTTCATCAGTTCAGGCAAGCCTATGATTTGGCCGGGACTGAATACGATTTTTTTACCGAGGAACATGAATACCAGAAATTGAGAGGCGCAATTAAAAAGACGGATAATGCATGCTTTTCAAAGCTTAAAGGGAGAATATTCACCATTTCTCCCGTGGTGACAGATAGATTGATGAAATATAACAATATTCCATCGGAAGTTCTGTATCATCCGCTGATGGAATCGGCGCACTTTTACAATGATGGGATCGGCGATTATATTTTTTGCCCCAGCAGGGTGAATCACTCGAAAAGGCAACATTTGGCTGTCGAGGCCATGCGCTATGTGAAAAGCGGCGTAAAGCTCATGCTTGCGGGCAAAGGTGATTCGCAGGAAGATGAAAGCAGAATATTCGAATTAATTGAGAAGAACGATTTGAAGAATAAAGTGACATATATTAACCGTTTTATTTCAGAAAAAGAGAAGGCGGATCTGTTCGCCAAATGTTTGGCGGGTATTTATATTCCCTTCGATGAAGACTCTTACGGTTATGTGACATTGGAAGGCTTTTATTCTCAGAAACCTATGATCAGCTGTACGGATTCGGGCGGGACTTATGTGGTCGTTAAGAACAATATAACGGGATATATGACACAATCGGCACCGGAAGCTTTGGCGGCGGCAATGGATAAAATGTATGAAAACAAGTCCAAAGCAGCTGAAATGGGCATGAACGGATTTAAGCTGATTGAAGAGCTTGGCATAACGTGGGACAATGTGATTAGGAGATTGCTGAAATGAGAATTGCATGGTTTACCCCTTTTAAAACTCAAAGCGCGATAGGAAAATATTCCAAGTTTGCGACAGAGGCGTTGTCTGAATATGCTGAGATTGTTTTGTTTGTAGAACGGCAGCCGGAAATGCATCCGACGAAGCTTCCGGTCGTATGCTATACCGACGGGCAGGATCTTTCGGATGTACTTGACACATTTGATTTGATTATATATAACATGGGTGATAATTACGAATATCATAAGAGCATATACCATGTGATGCAAAAGCATCCGGGGATGGTGATTGCGCACGATATCTGTATGCATCATTTCTTCCATAGCTATTATATGGATGACGTTGAAGCGTATGAGAATAAGCTGATCAAGTTGTATGGAGAAAAAGATACAAAAAAGATCATAAAGGCCACAAAAAACATGATTCTGTGGGTGACCGTGGATTTGCTGAAATTTAATATGCTTCGGTTGATCTGTGAAAACGCAAGAGGCGTCATGGTTCATTCAAGATATCACGCGAACAAGCTCTCGGAAGTTTTTTTCGGGCCCAGCGTCGTTATACCTTTGATAGAAATGTTTGAACCCCCACAGACGGAGCAGGATGTTAAAGTTCATCTTAAAAAGAAGAAGGTGAACATATTAACCGTCGGAAATGTCAACAGCAATAAGAATATTCTCAGCGTGATGGATGCCATTTCGGGAAGCAAGTACTTAAGAAAGCATGTTCACTATACGGTAATTGGTCAGGTGAATAACGATTATTACCAAAAGCGGATAACAACAAAATTAAGAAATGAAAATCTCGGCAGAAATTTCAAACTGATCGGATATGTTGATGACAAAGAATTGGCCGCTTACTATAAAGGCGCCGATATCATATGCAATTTAAGATATCCTGCAATAGAAGGTGGTTCGGCATCTTTACAGGAGCAGCTGCTTCAGGGCAAAACTGTGATTGTAGCAGATACCGGCGTATACGGCGAGGTTCCTGATGATTGCGTTATAAAGATAAATCCCCTGCAGATGAAAGAATCGCTAAAAGAGCAACTGATCAAGCTGGTAAAAGAGAGGAGCCTAATTACCGAGATCGGCCAGAACGCGCAGGCATATGCAAAAAAACAGTATGCAAAAGAGAAATATACTTCGGAATTAATGGAGTTTATGAATGAACTTATCTTTCTGAAACCTCTGAATAATGTTCTGCGAAAAGTTGAAAACGAATTAAAGACAATGGGTCTGAATACCGAGCAGGGAGAACCGCGTTTGGAGATAACCAATCATATCTCGCAAAATATCAATGAAATGTTCGATGTTCAGTATATAGGGAGAACCAATGAAAGTATTACATGAAGTTTGGGAATACAGAAATATGATAGGGAACCTCGTTAAAAAAGACTTGACCGGACGATACAAAGGTTCGGTCTTGGGTTTTATATGGACCCTTATTAATCCGCTGTTTCAATTGCTGATCTATTCCGTATTGTTCTCAGTAATTTTGGATTCACCGGAAGAGAATTACGCTATATTTTTGTTTGTGGCGCTTGTGCCGTGGCTGTTTTGTTCGACGTCAATTCAAATCGGTGCCGAATGCATCATGCAGAATTCCGGTCTTGTTCAGAAGATATATTTTCCGAGGGTGGTGCTACCGATTATAACGGTGACGAGCAATTTTATAAATATGCTTTTGACGTTTATCATCGTTTTTGCGGCGTTACTTATTACCGGAGTTGGTATCACTTTTACGGCATTGCTTTTGCCATTAATTTTTATTGTTGAGTATATGTTTGTATTGGGGCTGGTACTCCTTTTTTCCTCATTGACAGTTTACTTTAGGGATTTATCTTATATTTTAGGTATTGTGATGATGGGATGGATGTATTTGACGCCGGTGCTTTATTCGAAAGTGCCTATGGGCTTACAGGGATTTATGAATTTCAACCCAATGGCGGGTATTGTCGGGGCATATAGAAATATCTTGTATTATAAAACTCTGCCGGATTTTGGACAGCTTGGTCTCATAGCTCTCGCATCCGCAGTTTTGATAGTGATTGGATTTATTGTATTTCAGAGGCTTCAGAAACGGTTTGCGGAAGAACTGTGATTTGGGAGAAAATTAATGGACGTAATTGTAATAAGAAATCTGACTAAACGGTTTAAAGGTTATGCCGACAGGGCTGTGACCTTAAAGGAAAAAGCGCTCTTTAGTAAAAGACGTAAGTTCACTGATCGTGAAGTATTAAAAGATATCAGCTTAACCATAAAAAAAGGTGAGGTTGTCGGGCTCATTGGTGAGAATGGATGTGGAAAAAGCACACTTTTGAAACTCATGACAGGCATATTATACCCTGAAAAAGGATCCGTTGAAATCAACGGACGCGTATCGAGCCTGCTGGAACTCGGCGCCGGCTTCCATCCGGACATGTCCGGCAGGGAGAATATTTATATCAATGCCGCCATATTTGGCTTGTCAAAGAAAGAAACGGATGAACGGTTTCAAAAGATACTCGATTTCTCCGAGCTTCACGAGTTCATCGATAATCCCGTGAGAACATATTCATCCGGTATGTATATGAGGCTTGCGTTTTCTGTGGCTATTAACGTGAGCGCGGACATATTATTGATTGATGAAATACTCGCGGTTGGTGATTCGAATTTTCAAGTAAAATGCTTTAATCGGCTAAAACAGCTCAAGAATGAAGGCATCACCATAGTACTTGTGACGCATGACATTGGTGTTATCGAGAACTTTTGCAACAGAGCGATATGGCTTAATAATGGAAGAATTGCGAAAGATGGCGACCGGTATCAAATATCTCATGCATATAAAAAGTACATGAACGACAAGAGAATGCGACTTTTTGATAATGGAAAAGATTTTAATCAGGACGATGTTTATTATGCATATAGTTTTTTCTTAGGTAGAGCGCCAGAGAACGATCATGTTGTTAATGCTTGTAGTAATGGATATAGAAATTTAGATGAGATGCTTTCATATATATTAAATTCCGCAGAATACAAGGCAAAGCAACATGAGGAAAAAACTCGTGAAGAAATAATGAATGAATTCGAGACATATCGGTATACAAAGCGATATCAAAAAGAAAATGAGCTTGTTCCAAAAGAAGATAATGCCAATGACAATGGAGCGGAAGCTGAAATGCGTTTCGGTAACAACAAACTGACGATCACAGGTGTGCATTTAGAGACCGATGAAAGCAAAGATGCAACCTGTGTTCGCGAAGGAGAATGCGTAAGACTCAATATACATTATAAAGTGAATGAACCGATCGATCGTTATATTTTTGGAATCAATATTTTTACACTGGATGATATTCATTGTTATGGTGCCTGTACATTGTATGACTATTATACTGTTTCGAATATTAATGAAGAAGGCATTGTGACCTGTGAAATTGTATCTCTTAATCTTGTAGCGGGAGAATACAAATTAGGTGTTTACGCTGAAGATGAAGCTCGGATTGCGCTCGATTATATTCGAAACTATAGAACGTTTCATGTCACTTCAGAAAGAACGGCACTGGGCATTGTCACAATGAAACATGACTGGAAAGTAAGTAGCAAATAAGTACAAAGACAATGCAAAGAGGGATTCCGTCAGATTACAAAGGAGAATAGTCGTTAATGGTTGATATCGAAAAGATCATGAAGGAGATTCGTGAGGAAATAAAAGAAAAAGGGCTGGATAAAGAGATTTTAAGCTTTGAGACAAGTCGGCCCGATAAATGCGGCAAAGTGTATGAATGCTTTGACAACGATTTCTTTGAGGACAATGTTGAAAACATGAATCACGCCTGCCTGCTGTCGCCCAATAAGCCCCTCGAGGGAAATCCGATAGCCGTATTGATAAAGAAAACGGTAAGGAAATTCACGAGGTTTTACATTGCCCCGATTCTCAACGACCAGACGCAATTCAATGTCAGTACAACCAAGGCGGTCAACTCGATCAAATATTATATTCAGGAAGAAAAGAGAGACAAGCAGCGTATCGAAGAGCTGATTAAACGCGTGGAAGCATTAGAAAAGCAATTGAAACGGCATGAGCAGGAGTAAACTATGCGTATTGTACAATTGCTGTCGACCATAGCGTTTGGAGATGCCGTTGGGAATGATACGGTTGCGATTCATGGATTGCTCGAAGAACTGGGTTTTGAGACAGCCATATATGCCCAAAATATTGATCCGAGGCTTAAAAAGGGAACGGCGATGAAGCTGGACCGAGCCCCAAGGCTCAATAAGAAGGATATTATTCTTTATCATCTTTCCACGGGCACCGATTTGAACTATCGCGTGGCCGACTATCCGGGACGCAAGATTGTGATATATCATAATATCACGCCTTATCAGTATTTTTACGGTTACAGCAAAGCCAATTATGATTTGACGTACTTTGGCCGTGAGGCTCTTGGGTTTTTGGAGGGTAAGGTTGAACGTTGCTTTGCGGACTCGGAATACAATAAGACAGAATTGCAGGAAGCAGGTTATACCTGCCCGATTGATGTGCTGCCCATCATTGTGCCGTTTGGTGAATACAACAAAGCCCCGAATCAGGATATTTTAAAGAAATACAACGACGATTGGGTCAACATATTGTTTGTGGGCAGAATTGCGCCGAATAAAAAGCATGAGGATATCATCAGGGCTTTTGCCTATTACAAAACGTACGTCAATCCGAAGTCGCGTCTGTTTCTTGTGGGGTCCTACAGCGGCATTGAGGCGTACCAAAGGCAGCTTAAGCGCTATATTCATGAACTGGGTATCAACGATGTGATATTTACCGGCCACACAAAATTCGATCAAATACTCGCTTACTATAAGCTAGCGCATGTTTTTCTGTGCATGAGCGAACATGAAGGCTTTTGTGTTCCGCTGCTGGAGGCCATGCATTTTGATGTGCCGATTATTGCGTATAAAGCGGCGGCGATACCCGATACAATGGGGAAAAGCGGTATTGTTATTGACGACAAGAATCCGGCTTTGATTGCGAAACTGATCGAAAGGCTTGTGACCGATTCAGAGCTCAGGCAAGCGGTGATAGCCGGTCAGCAGGATCGGCTGAAGGATTTTTCGTACGAACAGACAAAAGAGACCTTCAAAAAGTTGATTGCGGACTGTGTTTAGATGGAGATGGATATGAAGAAAATTGGTTTCGTGTCACCGTGGTTTGGCGAAAATATTCCAGGAGGTGCCGAGGCATTGCTGCGCGGCGTGGCGACGCATCTGCATCAGTCCGGACTGGAGATCGAAATACTCACGACATGTGCCAAAGAGTTTTTGAGCAACTGGGGCGTTAACTATTACCCGGAAGGCGCCTACAATGAATGCGGGCTCGCTGTCCGCAGATTCAAGGTCAATCATAGAGACGGTGAATCGTTCGATTATGTCAACGGAAAGCTGATGCGGGGGATGTCCATATCTCCCGAAGAGGAAAAGATATTTGTTGACAATATCATAAACAGCGATGATCTTTATCGGTATATCAAAAAACACAGCGGCGAATACGCGCTGTTTGTGTTTATTCCCTATATGTTTGGAACAACATATTACGGATGTATGCAGGTCCCCGAAAAATCCGTGCTCATTCCCTGCTTTCATGATGAAAGCTATGCCTATCTGGACGTTTTCAAAGAAGCGTTTACGGGAGTGGCGGGGATGCTTTTTAACGCCGAGGCCGAGGAGAAGCTCGCAAAGCACATATTTGAACTGGGAGGTATGCCTGCCGAAGTCATCGGTGTGGGGGTCAATACAGAAATACAGTCTGACAAAGCAAGGTTTGAAAACAAATATAATATCGGTGCGCCGTTTGTGCTTTATATGGGCAGAAAAGATTCGGGAAAGAATGTGGATGTCTTGCTGCAGTATTTTGCCGAATATAAAAAACGCCATAACGGCGAGTTGCAGCTCGTGTTGACCGGGGGTGGGCAGATCGAGATACCGAGCTCCGTAAGAAAAGACGTGCGCGATCTTGGATTTATCCCTGTTGAAGACAAATACGACGCGTGCGCGGCGGCACAGGTTTTGTGCCAGCCGTCTTCGTTTGAAAGCTTTTCGATCGTGATTATGGAGAGCTGGCTTTGCGGCAGACCGGTTATTGTCAACGGACATTGCAACGTAACCAAGGAGTTTGTGATTCAGGCGAACGCGGGCCTTTATTATGATAACTATTTTGAGTTCGAAGGCTGCCTCAATTACATGCTGCAGAACAAAGAGGCTGCGGATGAAATGGGATCAAACGGCCGTGATTTTGTGCAGCGTCATTATTCGTGGGATGTCGTAACAGACAAGTATGTGAGGTTTTTTGAAAAGGTGAGCGAGGCGAACAGATGAAAAAGATAGCAATGGTGTGCCAGAGATACGGATTGGAAGTGAACGGAGGAGCGGAGCTGCTGTGCCGCCAATTTGCCGAAAAGCTCAATGACAGATACGACGTTGAAGTGCTGACCACATGCGCCGTGGATTACATGACCTGGGCAAACAACTATCCTGCCGGAGAATCGGTGATCAACGGTGTCAGGGTCAAACGCTTTGCGGTTAAGAAAGAAAGAAATATCAAACGGTTCAACAAGCTTTCGCAAGAGGTTTTTAGCGATCCTAACCATACCGATGAGCAGGAAAGCAGATGGATCGACGAGCAGGGCCCGTATTGCCCCGAACTGGTTGAATATATTGCGCGGCACCATGCCGAATACCACAGTGTGCTTTTTATGACCTATCTTTATTACCTGAGCGCCATGTGCCTGCCTAAAGGCATGGATAATGCGATACTGATCCCGACGGCGCATGATGAGCCGCCGGTGTATTTGAGGCACTACACATCCGTATTTGAAAACGCGGCCGGATTGATATACAACACATGCGAAGAGCAGGAATTTGTCGAGAAGATGTTTCAAACGAAGCAGACGCCTTCGGCCATGGCGGGCGCGGGCATCGAGCTGCCGTCGCTCGATGAGTCTTTAACCGCAAATGGTTTATACGGACTGAAAAAATACATTGTCTACGCGGGGCGTATCGATGAATCCAAAGGATGCGGTAGGCTGTTTGTATATTTTCAGGAGTACAAAAAACGCAATCCCGGCGATCTGCAGCTTGTGCTGATGGGCAAGCCGGTGATGGAAATCCCTGAGGACCCGGATATTATCAGCCTTGGATTTGTGAGTGAGGAAGATAAGTTTGTTCTGATGAAGGACAGCGTGGCTCTTGTGCTCGCGTCCGAATATGAGAGCCTGTCCATCGTTGTGCTCGAAAGCATGGCGCTTGGCAGGCCGGTGCTCGTGAACGGAGACTGTGAGGTTTTAAAGGGGCATTGCAAAAGGAGCAACGCGGGCCTTTACTTCACGGGGTATTTTGAGTTTGAATATGCGCTTAACTTTTTGCTGAGCCATCCGGAAGAATACGCGGCTATGCGTGAAAACGCCGGACAATATGCAAACGCCAACTGCCGGTGGGATGATATTATCGGAAGGATTTCCGAATTGATTGAGAGGGTCGGGAGCCATTAAAGAAACAGCGCAATGGGCTAATGCCATTTGAATAGCGAGACAAAAGACTTTCTGTTTAAGCAACAGGAGGTCTTTTAATTTATTTTCGGTTATATGCACAGGATGATCTCATCTTTACTTTCAGAAAGTTTCGATTATATATTCTTTATCTGCATGGGAAACAAACGCTCTATGGTATCGCCGCACACACTTCATACTTCCCTGAATAAGATGAATCGAGCCATATTGTAAGGAGGGGATGCTATGATAAAAAGGCTTGTGGCTGCGGTACTGTGCTTGCTGATGGCTGTGGCGTTTTTCGGATGCGCCGCACCGACAGCGCAGAAGATTACGCTCAACGAGGTGACGCACTCGGTATTCTATGCACCGCTTTACGCCGCAATCTCGCTCGGGTATTTTAAGGAGGAGGGCATCGAGCTGGAGCTCGTAAACGGCGGCGGTGCGGATAAATCGATGACGGCATTGCTGTCGGGGCAGGCCGAAATCGGGCTGATGGGGCCCGAAGCGGCGATCTACGTGTTTAACGAGGGCAAAGAGGACAGCGCGCTTGTGGTGGGGCAGCTGACCAAAAGAGACGGGTCTTTTCTGATGGGACGCACGCCGGACAGCGATTTCAAATGGACGGACGTGAAAGGCAAGACGATCATCGGCGGGCGGGCCGGCGGCGTGCCTGAGATGACGCTTGAATACGTCTTGCGGCAGAACGGGCTCGAACCGGGCAAAGACGTGGAGGTATTGACCAACATACAGTTCAATCTGATGGGCGGCGCGTTTGAAGGCGGAACGGGTGATTATGTGACGCTGTTTGAACCCACGGCATCGATGTTTGAAAAGGAAGGCAAAGGATACATTTTGGACGCGGTGGGCGCCGAGAGCGGCGAAGTGCCGTATACCGCGTTTATGGCCAAAAAAAGTTATTTAAGCGAACATCCCGAGATCATTGAGAAGTTTTTGAGAGCGGTTTACAAAGGGCAAAAGTTTGTACACAATGCATCGGACGAAGAAGTGGCCAAAGCGATTGTGAGCTTCTTCCCGGATACCACAGAAGAATCACTTGTGATGGTTGCGAAATCCTATCGGGCGATCGACGCGTGGATGGATACGCCTGTTATGAAGGAAGAGGCGTTCAACCGTCTGCAGGACATCATGATACAGGCCGGTGTGCTTGAAGACAAGATTGAATTTACGGACGTTGTGGATACGTCGTATGCGCAGACAGTCGTCGATAAATTAAGCTGAAAGGCATCAGACCGAAAAAAAGGGGTTCGGGCCGATCAAAAAGTCTCATAATGTTTTTGAGTGAGCGTAAAGCGAGCGGCTGCACAGCGGAGCCCCCATGTTCAAGAGGTAGGGAGCGATCCACTTCGCAGTCGCATCGCTGCGTTCCTCATCATGGGGGATTGCATCGAGTTTGAGAGCCTTATGCGGGGCTCTTTTTTTATGTAAACAGGCACGCTTCGTCAGAGTCGAACCGAAAAATGAGGTATCCAATATACTGTTACTATAACCGAACGGAGAAAGGAATGAATACATGAATCCGGCATCTCTCTCGGTTCTATTTATACCGGAGTCACCATCGATATACGTTTTCGATGAGGTACAATATCGGAGTCCCCATGAAGGGACAACTTGATTGATGTGATATATAAAGGGGAGATCGTATTGGAAGAACTCGTGAGGGTTGAACATATTTTTAAGAACTACCATACTGTGAAAGCGGAAACTGAGGTTGTGGCAGACCTGTCGTTTTCCGTGGAAAAGGAAGAGTTTCTAAGCATAATTGGGCCGAGCGGATGCGGCAAGACGACAGTGCTGTCGCTGATTGCGGGGCTGATGCCGCCATCGGGCGGAAGGATATTGCTCGAGAATGAGGAGGTTGCAGGGTACAGCGAGCTTGTCGCCTATATGCTGCAGCGGGACCACCTTTTCGAATGGCGCACGATTGAGGAGAACATTGTGCTTGGCCTGCAGGTGCGCAAAAAGTGCACCAAAGAAGCAAGGCACAAAACCATCTCGCTGCTTCGTAAATACGGGCTTGGCGATTTTGCAAAGTTCTACCCGCAGCAGCTTTCCGGCGGCATGCGCCAGAAGGTGGCTCTCATACGTACGCTCGCGATTGATCCGGAGCTGCTGCTGCTCGACGAACCGTTTTCGTCGCTCGATTATCAGACGCGGCTGGCGCTTTCGGAGGAGATCTCGGAGATCATTCGGACGGAAAAAAAGACGGCAGTGCTCGTGACGCACGATATTGCGGAGGCGATATCGATGTCGGACAGGGTGCTCGTGCTGTCCCCGAGGCCCACGGCCGTGAAAACCGAGCTTAAGATCGAATTCGACGATATGAACGCTTCTCCCATAAAAAAAAGGCAGGATGAAAAATTCAGGGAGTACTTTGATTTTCTGTGGAAGGAGCTTGCGGTGCATGTCGAATAAAAATAGGGTGAAGGAATTCACTGAGCATGAGGCTTACTTAAAGAAAATACGAAACGATAACAGAAAGGTCGTGATCGTGCGGATCGGGCTGCTGATCGCGCTGATCGGCCTCTGGGAGCTGTCGGCGGCGCTGAAATGGATCGACCCGTTTATCATGAGCTCGCCGTCGCGCATCGTGAACACGATTGTTTCGCTTTACAACTCGGGGGAGCTGTTTATGCACATCGGCGTGACGCTCTGGGAAACGGTGGCCGGATTCACGCTCGGCACTGCGATCGGCATTGCCGCCGCAATCGGATTGTGGTGGTCGCCGCTGGTCGCGAGGACGCTCGATCCGTATCTTGTGGTGCTGAACAGTCTGCCCAAAATCGCGCTCGGGCCGGTTATCATCATATGGGTGGGCGCGGGAGAAGGCGCCATCATTACGATGGCGCTGCTGATATCCGTGATCGTGACCGTCATGAGCGTGCTGAACGGTTTTCTTGAGGTCAGCGAAGAAAAGGTGCTGCTGATGCGAACGTTCGGCGCCACGCGGTTTCAGATACTCAAGATGGTGGTGCTGCCCGCGAGCGTGCCGACCATGATCTCAACGCTCAAGATCAATGTGGGCATGACGTGGGTCGGTGTGATCGTGGGGGAATACCTCGTGTCAAAAGCGGGGCTCGGGTATCTGATTGTGTACGGCGGCCAGGTTTTCAAGCTCGATCTCGTGATGGCGAGCATACTGATACTTGCGGTGGTGGCGGCGCTGATGTATATGGGCGTGGCCTACGCGGAAAAGAGAGTCAGCCGGAGGTAAGCCGACTTTATGACATGGAAGGGAATGCGAGCAGGCAGCAGCTAAATGTCACCCTGAGTGTAAGCGAAGGGTCCCATGTAAAGAGCATTAAGCCATGGGATTTGTCGCTTCGTTCAGCATGACTGAAAGATAACAAAAAAGTGCCGCTTGAATGGCGGCACCGGTTATCCTAAATCTATTTAGATGATGCCCAGCGGAATCAGTATAGCGAGCAGCAGCACGTTGACAGCCGCAAGCCCGCCGATAAAGATCTTCTGAAAACGCGGTTTTCTGTCCGGCACGAGGAATGCCGCCAGAAAAAAGGGAATGTAGGTGGTGATAAAAACCGGAATGGCGCCCCACCAGGGGTATACCCAGACAAACGCGGGGGTGGAGGCGAGGAAAATCTCGACGGCGCTGAAAAAAGCCGCGTTGCCTACGGCGAACAAAATGCGGTTGTTGATGCCGAGTATCTTCTTTTTCGGATCCTCCGGCAGCAGCTTGCTCATGATCAGCCCCGCGATGGCGAACATCATGGACAGCTCCCAGCTGACGCCGACGAGCAGTATGAGACTCGTGCTTTCCGGGGATACGGTCCATAGCGCATACCCTGTTGCGGCGCATATCACGGCATTCATGATCTCGTAGAGCCAGTGCACCATATACAGGGCCAGCCCGGCTGCGACCGCGCGGTAGTTTTTGCGCTGCAGCTCCGTGGCATACACATAGACGACGAATGCGAGAATTGCGATGAAGGTCCAGTTAAAGTTGTCGGTGCTTCGCACCGCGTCCCGCGCGCGGTCAGCCGCATCCGCGTTTGCCCAGTTTCCCAACCACATAAAAAGCCCGATCCTTTCATTTTAAATAAAAGTGATATTTGAACCGGAGACTGTCCAGCATGCTTAAATTTAAAAAGAGTCTTATCGATCCGTTTATGATACGGGAACCGATTCTCCGGATGCTGGCTCTTGTGATTCGATCGGCGTCCCCATAGGCCCCTCCTGCTGTAAATCTTCCGTGGCAGCAGGCTCGTCACCGTCCGATTCGCCTTGATCCTGCTCGTTGCGGGTCATGCGGTTTTGCAGTTCGGTAAGCTCCGTCTGCGCGTCCGCAATGAGAGCGTCGCACTCCGCGAGTTTGGATTCGAGATCCGCCGGGTTTTCCTGAACATACGATTCGCGCAGCCACTTGAGATTTTCCAGTTTTTCATTGAGCGTGTCGATCTGCTTTTGAAGATAGTCTTTTTCCTCCGCGAGTGCGTCGGCATCCGATTGGGTGGAGCCGACAGCATCGGGCGGCATCGCCATATCCGGTTCTTCGGCGGTGTCATCTGCGCCCAGCATGACGTCCTGAACGATCACCGGTGATTCCGTCGCAGCCGGGGCTTGGCCGCTGCACGCTGCGGCCAATATCATAAAGATGACGGCTGCGCCGATAAAAATGTACCTCTTGGACATAGCTGCTCCTTAAGGCTATTCGTTGATAATGCCGATAATGGTGGAGTTTTTGAAGGACGGGTCGTTCTTCAGGTCGATATAATACCCGCGTTTGCCCGGGACATAAAGCTTCGGCCGTGAAAGATCGTCCGCATAGTTTTCCGCCACAATGCATTTTTCGTAGGTGTTGAGCTCCACGCTTGTCGCGACGGGGTACGGCGCGATCACCTTTTCGATCGTGTAGACGATCTCAGGATCGAATTTGCGGTCCGACTTTTGACGGATGATATCGAGCGCCTGATAAGGATGCAGCGCGTGGCGGTAGGGACGGCGTGAAATCAGCGCGTCGAACACGTCCGTCAGCGCGATGATGCGCCCGAACAGCGAGATCTTGTTTTTGCGCAGGTTGCCGGGGTACCCCGTGCCGTCGTAGTTTTCGTGATGCTGCAGCGCGCCGTTGCAGGCGGCGGGCGAGAGGTCGTAATAATTGCGCAGGTAATCGTAGCCCTTTTCGGCGTGGGACTGCACGATCGCGAATTCTTCGGGGGTGAGCTCGCCGGGCTTGTTCAAAATGTCGGACGGGATGAACGCGTTGCCGACGTCGTGGACGAGCGACGCGATGCCGAGCTCGAAGAGCTTGTCGTCCTTGATGCCAAGCTTGATCCCGAGCACCAATGACAGCATCATGACGTTGGCCGCATGGTAATAATCGTAATCGTCAAAGGCTTTGATATCAAAATGCTCAATGATGGGCTCTTTGACAGCGAGCAGTCTTTCGATCACGGGCAGCACGACGCTTTGCTGTTCATCCACGCTGACCTTTGTCATCGTGTTGCTTTTGGAATCGGCCTGCGCCTGCTTTAAATATTTCTTTGCCGCTTTAACGATACTGAGCCTTAAGTTTTCGGGGATGATGGGGTCCACCTTGACCGGCTCCGAAGTGTCGTCGTGGATATAGATGCCCGAAAAGCCAAGTCGGTTGATCGTTTTGATATGCGCACTTTTCAACTTGGTTCCTTGTGTGTAAAGCGGCTCAAAGTTGCTGCCGAATAAAGTCTGTCCAAGCACCATTCCTTTTTCGACATTTGTGATTACGACGTAACGCATAATGACTCCTTTATGCATCTGAAAAAAATGACAAGATTTAATTAATAATGACACAAATAATTCTATCAAAAAATAATATTTTGTCAAATAATCTCGCTTATCTTGATAAGAAACATATAGAAAATAAAAAATAATATAGCAGACGGGAATGACTTGACAGTATTATCAATAAAAAGTATTATTATAGAATAATAAGAACTTTGATATGAAAAATGATCGATTATTGAAATTATCTGTCATGTTGGGGAGCAAGGGATTCACATTCACACCCAATAATCAAATAAAAATTTATAGCATCAGCCCTTGAACAAAAACATACAGGGGAGCAGGGTATGCGCAAAAACAGGAATATCTGGTTTCTAGTCGTAGGCATTGCTGCGGTCATTATTTTGGGAGCAGCCGTCTTCTTTGTGGTTCAACAGGTGCAGGGCACCCAGCTTGCATTCTCTCAGGACGGATACGTTCTCAAAGAGGTGAAAAGCGACCAGCAGCCCGACAACGCCAAAGCCCAGCCTCTTTATTTTAAAGCGGGTGCAGCCTATGCATCCAAGTATCCAAGGTCCGTCGTATTTTCAGATGTACAAAGCACTCAAATCGTCGTGGACGAAGCGTCGTTCCTCCATTTCGCCGACGGTTCCATTGCCGCGCTTTCCTCGGGCGTGGTGCTGAATCTCAGCGATCTGGAAGATCAAAGCATGATTCGCTGCTACGGCCTTAAAGCGGGAACGGTGATACAGCGCAGCGCCGCCAGCTACACGCTGGACCACATGGGGACGCCGATCACGTACGACCGCTTTATATGGAAGCTGGACACCGAGAAATACCTTGTGGCCGGTGACAGCTTTGAGCTTCATATCCCTAATCAGGAAACGGTGCCCATTTCGGGATATGTCGAGATCGAATATGTGGATAACGGCATTGTCACCATATATAACAATGAGATGATGATCAGAACCATCGCTTCCGACTGCGAGCTTGTGTTTGACGACGGCGTTGCGATCAATTTGAGCGACCGCAATGTGATGCGCGGCGACGACGTGAAGATGAGCTTTAGCCAGATGGTGATCGATTCCGATGAAAATATCAATGTGATGCCGCTTGACAAAAAGGACAAAAACGCCGTGATTCCAAAGTTTGTCACGGTTAACGGCGAAGACGGTGAAAACGGCAAAAACGGAGACGGCGGAAAAGCCGGTGAAGCGGGAGGCGCGGGAACGCTGGGCGATTCGGTGGGGCCGGGGAACCCCGAACCCACGACGGAGCCCGAGAAGACCGTGATACTGCCCGTGTTCGATGTGAATATTGATCAAAGCACGCTGACCGCCTCCACTGTCAGAGGAAGCGTGCGCATTACGGATGAGGAAAGCCGCCTCGTTCCGGGAACCGTCACAATGAAAATCATGAATAACGCGACGGGAGAGACCGTATTCGGGCCGCAGGTTTACGACGGATTCGTATTTGATTT
Source organism: Bacillota bacterium (assembly GCA_023461435.1). GTDB lineage: Bacteria > Bacillota > Clostridia > Christensenellales > SZUA-584 > SZUA-584. The sequence goes on along the minus strand of JAEYLC010000026.1, from coordinate 103,786 downwards.
TGAGGCGACGGGCCTCGCCGAGGATACGGAATACCGGCTGGTTTTTGAGGCGCATTACACGGTTAACGACGAGCAATATTCGAAAATATTCTATGACGGCGTATTCGTGGCGGATTCGATCGGCCTTTCGCTTGACGTTGACAGCGTGAAAACGAACGCGCTGTCGTTCAAGGTGAAAAAGGAAGCGTTCTCACCCGTGTCATCGGCTGTGCTGGAGCTCTACGACGCAAGCGGCAGCCTTCTTGATCAAAAGCCGGTCAGCTTCTTAACGAACACCGAAGTGATCACTTTTGACAGCGGCCTGACGCCCGACACCAGCTATGGCGTACAGCTCGCGCAGGTGGGGGGCAGCTATTCAAACGGAACGCCGGTTCAATATGATAAATACGGCGAGCGCATATCATGCAAGACGCTCAAACGCACGCCGTCCGTGGGACAGCCCAATGTGACGGTCAATAAGAGAAACGGCACATTCGAGCTTCAGGTCAGCGGCCTGACCGACCCGGATAACGGTGTGCAGAAGATACGCTACGAGATATATGAGACAGGCGCTTCGACCCCGGTATCCACCGCGTACGGTGTGGGAACAAACCGCGTTGACTTTGAGGTGAACGGATACATCCAGCGCAATACGGGTTATACGGCAAGAGCCGTGGCCGAGTTTAATGACAACCAAAAAACGATCGATGTCGAAAGCAATATGTCCGCGCCGTTCATCATGGAGGGCGCAGATTTCCCGACGCTGAGGTTTGAGCCCGACAGTATTGAGTTCGACAGAATCAAGGGCACGCTGTACATCGAAAGCTCGGGCGCCACCGTGGATACCGCAAGCAACATCACGGTGTTCTGGGAAGACTCGGTGGGCAATATCTACAACAAGGTGGTTGCCGCAACGCTGGTTTCCGGCAACAGGGTGGTGCTTCAGTTTGACGAAAACGGACTGCGGCAGAAGGAAACGTATTCGATTTGGGTGACGGCCAAGGTGGATATGAACGACTCGAACCCTGTGGATGAAGTGACGATCGGGCCGGTGAAGGTACAGACGATTGAAGCGGGCACGTTTGCGGTGAGCATGAGCAAAACGCCGACAGCTACCGCCGACCCTTCAAAAGCGATCAGTATTGATGTGTCGCTCGATGATTACCTGAGCGACGACATGTCATACGAGGCGTCGACGCTTGGGTCTTTGGTATTCAATCTTTACGAAGGCAGCACGAAGGATCCAAGCAAGCTGTTAAGCTCGCTGCCTGTCAATGAAGCGGGAGGCGAGACATATACGAGCCCGCTGAAGCCCCAGTTTTATGACGGCACGCAGACGCTGACCGAGGCTGATTTCGGACTCAATGCCGCGAGCCTTAACTCCAGCACGTATCTGCTTGAGCTCGAGAGCGCGCACGATTATACCGATCACGACAGCAATTATTTCAAGCTGCAAAACAACACGTTTGCGTTTATCAAGACGAGCACGCCGCCGCTCGATCCGCCTGCCGACCAGCGCGGCGATCAGTTTGATATCACGCCGATCACGAAAGCCAGTGCGGGCGGCTACAAGATCAATCTCTCCGACTGGCTCAGCGCGTCCACAATCGCCGCGCTCAACAGCAATACAGTCATCGGTTATGAGGTGAGCCCGAAATTCAACAACTCCGGGAAATATGCACGTCTGGTGAGCTATCATATACACAAGCTGGCGTCTTATCAGGATTCGCCGCTGATCGACAACGCGACGGCGGTGGCCGCGACGACGACGATCGATGTCAACGTGCCTGTGGATGCATCCCAGGATTATCTGCCGCATCTTGTTGTGTTCTTCGGGCCGCAAAGCCCCACCGCGCAGCCGGGGTTTGTGGGCAGCGATAAGACGCGCTACTATACCTTCACAGGTTACGAACAGCAGACTTCCGCCGGCGGCTTTGGCAGAGGCGCGCAGTATTTCTTCAGCTATACGGCAAAGCTCAATACGATTGACTCCACGGCAAGCTACAATACCGATTATCCGACCAACCCGGCAGACCCGGCGCTGCTGCTTTATTCCACGGTAGCGAGCCCTGAGCTGCAGGCGCCGACATTCGCGTTTTACCCCAGCACGAGCAACAGCAGCAGCGTGACGTGGAGATATCAATATAACGATCTTGACAACGCACTGCAGCCGACAACGCTCTATTGCCGCCGGGTGGGTGGTGCCGCGATCAGCAGCCAAGCAATCACAAAAACGACGACCAATTTTAATACTGCGGCGTTTACAGGCTTTACATCGACGATACCGTCGTACGAGCTGTATGTGCAGCAGAATCTGCTGCCCGCCTACGCGTTCGGCACAACGGGAGATACGCGCGTGCTGCTGAGTCGGCCATATGAAACGGACAACCTGACTTCGCTCAATTACAGGGTTGAAGTTCCCGACGATAACAAAAACCGCCTGTTTGTGGTGCTCGGCAGAGACGCCGCGCATATGGGCGAGATTGACGACGCCGTGTTCAGGCGCATTGCAGGCGCGGAAGTGACGGCAAGTTCTTCCGATACCACAAAGGTGATGAACCTTGGCGTGATCAAGGCGAACGTCAGCGGTACCAGCCAGGCCTGCATCGAGGTGCCTTATACGCTGCTGGCCGATTTCGACGAAGGCGAAGCCATCACATTCACGGTCAGGGTGTTCTACGACACGGGCCAATCCGGCTTTGACACGGGCGCAAACTATTACGCAATACAGTTCCCTGTCGGCGGCGCGGCCCCCGCTGTGGGCAATTACCGCGTGATACGCAGCATCGGCTCCGGCTATACGGATTCCGCCAATGCAAGCGGCTCGTGGTACCATACTGTGACGCACAACGCGTCCACAAGGACGATCAGCTACGGCGGCAACATGATGGCGGCCGACCCGAACGCGAGCGGCTCATACAGCCTAACGTACGGGGAAACCGGCGCAGCGGCGACCGTCTCCGGATCTTCGCGGCTCGTTACGCTCAAAGCGCTCAAATTCGTCGGGGCAACGGCATCGGGGACGACAACGGTTTCCATGCCGGTCGCGATACCTGAGGTGACGATCGATCTGGATGCCGATGTGTCAGTGGGCATAGACAGCATCAGCGGGCAGTTTAAGCTGACGGGCCTTGATGTGGTGACGCCGCCGAATTTCTACATTGAATTCTATGACGACAGGATGCAGCTTCTGAATACGCTGACGCTGTCGATCCCGGTAACGAGCGGAACAAATGATATTTTCACGTTCTCGCGCACGGGCGGTCTTAGTCCTGCCACGGTGTATTATTTCAGGATTGCGGGTTATATCAACGGGAATCTGGTGACGTTCTACGATACGGAAGCGATGCAGCCGAAATACTATCAGTTCCGGACGCTCGGCGAAGTGCATATCCAGAACGTCTCGGTCTCATATGACCCGGTGACTTATGCGGACAAGTCGCTCTATGCGAACTTTACGCTCGATACCACGATGGGCTTTAAGCTCGCGTATGACTTTGTGCGGGCGTCCGACGGTGATGTGCTGACAGACGAAGAGCTCGCGGGTATCCTCGGGACGGTGGACAACGCGCGTTCGATGCGGGTTCCGATCAATATCGATCCGACGACGGCCGGCGGAGACTGGTTCAAGTTCGGAGGCGGTTATTCTGTGACGATCACCGCTTATTCGGGTACGAAGCCGACGTATGAGGAACGGCGGACATTGACGGTGGACCCGGCCCATACGGAGACGCGGCTGCTCGGACAGACCGTCAAGGATTTTGATCTCTCGACGCTCAACGAGCCGATTGTGGGGCTTTCCGCCACAGCGAGCGCCGACAGCGGCGCTCAGAAACTGACTGTGCGCGTTGCGCCCGGCGACTGGGACAGAGCGGTTGTGGACGATCTGTATCTGTTCCGTGTTTACAGCAGCAGCGGCGCTGACGTGACGCCCGCGTCTGAGAGGAGCGCCAAGCTTGCGACGGCAATACCGTATACCGTGGAGATCACGGGACTCGCGCTGGGCAGTGAGTACACGATACGCTGCTACGGCGTGACCGATCTTGAAAACACCGGCTTGCTCGAAAATATCACGGAGGTTGCGGACCCAACGACCCTGCCTTACCTGATATCCGAGATCAAGGCGTATACGCTTGACAGCTCCGGCATATCGGTGGGCACGGTGACGCCGCGCAAATCGCCAACGAACCCGAGCTATGTGCAATTAACGTTTACCAATTCCGTGAATTTAACGGATCTGACCGAGCTTCGGTATACCGTTTACAGGAACGGCCAGGCGGTGGAGAGCCTTAAGAAGATATCTTTTACGGATCTGAAGTATGACGCGGCCAGCAACTACTACTATATCGATCTTGAGACGGTGCTGCCGGGTGCGGGCAGCTATACGATACAGGTTCAGTACTATAAGGGCACGCTCAAGGTCGGTACGGACGCAACCTACTCGTACATTTACAGTTAACGCTAAAATGGAGGGATGATATGCGCAGATTAACGAGAAAAGCGATGATATCCTTTAATATATTCGCCGCAGCCGTGCTGCTGATGGTGGCGCTGTTCGTCGTTGTGATCGTCAGCGTCACGCAGGCGAACGCCGCTGCTTTCCTGATTCCGGCGGGCAGTACGGTGTTTGACAAATCAGATTATGCGATCACGACGTCGGTGGACGGCAAAATCACGCAGTCGGCGGACGATAACTATCTGTTAAGCTTAACCAACGGCGGAGGCGAATATAACCTTGGCAGCTCAGTCGTTACATACCAGCAGAGCAGCGGCAACGTGCGCTTGTACGGCAACGCCTATCAGGTTTTCGGAGACGGCAGTGTGAATAAGCTGTCGGGAGAAACCCGCATTGATGATTTATCGACGCCATCCTTTTACAAGCTGGCGGACAGGAAGTATGTGCTGATCGGCTCGGCGATTCAAAGCAGCGATCAGCTTTTTCAGGCAAGCAATTTCCTCTATGTGATCATCGATAAAAACGGCAACGCGCAGCTGCTAAACGACCTGATCAATTTAAAGACGGTGGAGCCGATGACGCTGCTGTGCGGCGATGTGAGCTTCAATGTGGCCGAAGAGCGGCTCATGCTTGTTGACAACGAAATTGACCTCACAAGGATACTCGGCACGAGCAATGAATATTCTCCCGAAACGGATCAGCCAAACGAAAACAACGTGGATGAAAACGGAGAAATCATTATACGCGGCGGCAAAGGCGGCGATGGCGGTTCGGGCGGCTCCGGCGGTACGGGCGGTACGGGCGGCACGGGCGGCAAAGGCGGCACCGGTGTGGCGCCCGCGGATCAGGAAGAAGAGTATGACTTCACGCTCAACAACGTGCTGAGCCTGCGCGGCGTGAAGACCACGGCCAACACCGTGGAGGTCAATTATTTGATCAACGACCCGACGGGCGAGTTCGCGATGGCATTCCTGCGCGTGAGGTCGTTCATTGACGACGGAACGGGAACGGCGTTTGACCAGAAAATCGGGCTCAACGCAAGCGCCACAAAACAGACTGTGACGGGCCTGAGCCCCGGAACGCAATACGTGATTTCGATCGGATACCGTCCGCTCAGCGCATCGGATACCGACCCCGACAGGATCACAGACAGTGTGAAGGTCGCGACGCGCAGCATCACGGCCGGAATTGCCGTCACGCGGCTGTCGAAGGATGAAGTGACGTTTAAGCTGCTGATGGATGGGAGCTTCAAAATAGACTCGGGAGAGATTGCGCTGTATGCCGACAATACGGAGCAAAGCCGGATTGCGATCGATACGGCGGCCGCCTGCTCGGCGGGCGGATGGACATCGTCGCTTGCGTACCGTGGAGGCGTGAACCTCGAACTCCGTCTTGAGAATATCGTTTTTGACGGCAAGCCCGTATCTTTAAGCTACAGCAACGTAAAGCTTGTCAATTCGACCTCGTCGGCAGTGCTCTCGCCGGTGTCCGTGGTGGATGAGTATACGGCGGAGCCATCAAAAAACGAACCGGCTCCGACGGCGGAGCCATCTCCTGAAGCGACCGAAACGCAGACGCCGGAAACGTCCGGCACCGAATAACTTAAGCAACAAAGAGATTAAGGAGTGAAACCATATGGAATCCGTGTTAACCGGAACAGTGACAGCCATCGGATGGATGCTGGGGCTTGCCTTCCTTGGAATGGGCATCGGCCTTGGTATACTCGGGTCAAAGGCGGCGGAAGCCGTGGGGCGCAATCCCGAAACGAAAAGCGATGTGGTGCATTCGACGATGATCGTCGCGGTGGTCATGTCGGTGATATTGCTGCTGCTTTTTGTTTTCGCGTTCATACTGCTGTTCTTCAACCCGTTGCTTGTCACGGGCTAGAGTAAACGCTGATTAATTCGAAACGCAGTCTTGACGGCTGATTCCGTGCCCTGCTGTGTCGCTGAAATCTCAAAATAGCGCTGCTATTCCTCGATTTCGCGTAGGGGTCCCCGAAAAGCAACGCTTTTTGGGGTGAGAACTTGCAGAACACGAAATCCGCTCGCCAATCCATCATTCCTCATTTAATCATTGTTTACTAAAGGAGACGAAACGTGACGGTTTTTATTGCGGTAGCCGTAATATTGGTACTCATGATCGGATTTCTGTTTGTGGCGCTTCGGGGCATCACGCGCCGTCTTGGCAAAGAGGCGCAAAGCAACGCCATCAGGCAGGTCGATCTTTTTGATGACCTGATTGCGAAAAAAGAAGCCGAACTGAAAAACGTCAATATGCGGCTCGCATCCCAAAAGAGATCCTCACGCCCGCATGAGCGTATCGTGAGAGAACCGCAGAAGCGTCCGCAGGAATCGATCTATTTTCAGGTGCTTCAGAGCGACTTTATCGACCGCAATCTGTTTGATTACTACCGTGAAATCAAGAAGGCTTTCGACGTCAACAAGGAAGCGTATCTGCGGTCGGTCCTTGACGAACACAAGGATTTTGCGAGGGGCGCGAACCCCGAATACGCCCGGATTTTAGAGATGTTTTCTTTCGACGCGAGATACGGACTGATCACCCTTGAGGACGACGACCAGCAAAAGCTGCTGCGGCAGGTGTTAAACGCGGCACAGCAAAAGCTGCTGGATGCCTATATCGGCGAAGCGGGCGGATACAGCGGCCTTGGCTTTTTTGACTGGCTCGAGGCAAAGGCGGCCGTCAACAGGACGGATATCATCGTGCGCACGGGTTGCTGCGGAGAGGATTATTCGTGCGTGGACAGCCGTATCAGAACGATTGTGGACTCCGGCATCTGTGAAGGCGTGCAGGTGGCGCTTGGCAATACGCTATATGATTATTCAATTCAGGATATGGAGATATACAAATGAGCAAGGATGGGATTATCACCGAGAAAATCGAAGCCATCAAGCGGGGCAGCAACGTATATGAGATCGGCAGGGTGTCGAGCGTCAAAGACTATATCCTTGAGGTGAGGGGGCTTGACCATGCGGCCTTTTATGAGCGCGTATCGGTCGGCAGCAAAGCCGAAGGGTTCGTGAGCTTCATTGGGCCAAGCTCGGTGACCGTAACGCTGATACGGCTCAATGACCCTGTGCACGTGGACGATGAGGTCACGGCGTCGGGCAGCCTTTTCACCGCGCTGTTTTCGCCCGATTGCGTGGGGCATGTGGTGGATATGTTCGGCGAAGACCGTCTGAGCGACCATATCTTCAAAGACAGAATCAAAATCAGCGTGCTCAACAACCCAACGCCCATCATGCAAAGATCGGCTGTGAACCGGCCTCTGTACACGGGCATCATGGGCATTGACCTCTTGTATCCGATTGGCAAGGGACAGCGCCAGCTGATACTCGGAAGCAAGAAGACGGGAAAGACGCAGATCGCGCTTGACACCATCGTGAACCAGAAGGATTCCGAGATGATCTGCATCTATATCGCGATCGGGAAAACGAAGAAGGAAGTCAAGCAGATATATAAGGAGCTTTTCCAGAAGGGCGCGATCAGAAACACGATCATACTGACCGCGTTTCAGGACGACTGCACGCCGCAGCTGCTATTAACGCCGCAGGCGGGGCTGTCCATCGCGGAATACTACATGATGCAGCAAAAGGACGTGCTCGTGGTGATCGACGATCTAAGTAAGCACGCGGATATATACAGGGAAATCAACCTGCTGGCCGGAAAGGTGCCGGGGCGCGACGCGTACCCGACGGATATATTCTACGCGCACGCGAGCCTTTTGGAGCGCGGCTGCCAGCATAAGGACGGCGGCTCGATCACCGTGCTGCCGGTTGTGGAAACAAAGAGCGCGGACATTACCGACTATATTTCCACCAACGTGATCTCCATCACGGACGGACAGCTCGTGCTTTCAAGAAAGGCGTTTGAAAAGGGCAACAAGCCCGCCATCGATTACGGCCTGTCGGTCTCGCGTCTTGGCGGCGCGGTGCAGACAAAAGAGCTAAGAACGCTCGGTACGCGCGTGCGCCGCGAGCTGCTTTCTTACCTTGAGACGCGCTCGGTATTTGAACTCGCGAATCTCGACGAGATGAGCAAGGAGCTGCAGGACAAGATGGCGCGAGGCAAAGCCGTGCTGGAGCTGATGAACCAGTACAAATTCGACAGCCGCAGCCCGGAGCAGATCATAAAGATGTTTGCCGATCTGGAGGACGGAGAATGAAGATCAAAGCGGTTGTGAAGGTCATGAATTTTCATTCGCTTTTGCATATCAACGCGGCGCGCAAGATGGCCGAGAAGTATTTTCGTCTGGAGAATGAGATCAACAAGCTCATCGACCTGATCGTCAACAACCGAAACTTCATACTCGACAAGCATATTTTGAAGGTGAATCCGCGAAATCCGGTGCTTAATATCTATATCGGCAGCGATTTCGGGTTCTGCGGCTCGGTGAATTCCAAGGTGAACGAAAGGCTGATTGCGGATGACAGGGCGCAGAAGATCGTGATCGGCAAGAAGCTGCGTTTCAAGCAGTCGAAGCCCGTGCTTTTTATGACGCGCGACGGCTTTGAGGCGGACTCGACGCCCGTGGAAGAGTATCTGGAGCAGGCGATACAGGAACTCAAATATTCGGAGATCAACATCATCTATAACCATTATTACGACTTGAGCCGTATATCGATGGTGAAAAAGAAGGTGTTCCCGATATCGCTCGTTCAGAACGTGGATGAGCTTTATACCGAGGACTTTACGGTGGAAGGCAATGTGGATGACCTGCTAAAAAGCCTGATCAGCTCATATGTGACATACGAAGTCAAGATCGCGTTTGTGTACAGCTTCGCGTCTGAAAATATCGCGCGGCAGAACGCGACGACGGAATCGCTCAAAAAAATCGACGAGAGAATGGAAGAGCTCGCGCTCAAGGAACGCAAGGAGAAAAAGCAAAAGTCGTTCCGCAAGGTGGTGGAGAGCTTCGTGAAAACAAAGGGATTTGGAGGAAAGAGAGTGTGACAGCCGCAAAAATCATATCGATCTCCGACATGAGCGTGAAGGCGCTGATGAACGACGAGACCTTGGAAATAAGGGATACGCTGTTTGCCGAAGCTGACGGAAAGACGTACTGTTTTGAGGTTCAGCAGACGGAGGGCAAAATCGTCCATTTGATTCCGTTTTCCAATGTGGCGGGGCTCAAAAAAGGGCTGGACCTTTATAAAAAAGAAGGCGGCATTCAGATTGAGTATTCCAAGGAGATTTTCGGGAAGGTTTTCAATTCCTTCGGGGAGCTGCTGGACGGTAACACGATCGCGTCGCCGCACACCAAAAACGTCTACGAAAAGAACCTCAAAATGAAGGAGATCGACATCGAGGGCGACGTGATTTGGACGGGCATCAAGGCGCTCGATTTCTTCGCGCCGATCAAAAGAGGGTATAAAATGGGGCTGCTCGGCGGCGCGGGCGTCGGCAAGACGATATTGATCAAGGAGCTGATCAACAACGTTTACGAGGGGCTCAAATCGAACTCGGTGTTCATCGGCATCGGCGAGCGCTCGCGCGAGGGAAAAGAGCTTTATGACGATATGAAGGAAAGCCAGCTGCTCGATAAGATATCCATCGTGTTCGGGCAGATGGGTGAGACGTCGATGGCGCGCTCAAGGGCGGCGTTTGCGGGGCTCACGCTCGCCGAATACCTGCGCGACGAGGAAAAGCAGGACGTGCTCGTGTTCATCGACAATATATACAGGCTGCTGCAGGCCAACAGCGAGATCTCCGCGGAAATGGGACATCTGCCCATCGACAGCGGCTATTCCACCACACTGTTAAGCGAAATCAGCGAGGTGGAGGAGCGCATCAACTCCACGGAGGGCGGCTCGATGACGTCGTTTCAGGCGATTTTCATTCCGGCGGACGATTTTACCGACACCGCGGTCAACGCGATCATTTCGCATCTCGACGGACAGGTGGTGCTCGACCGCAAGGTGGCGGAGAAGGGCATATATCCCGCAATCAACATATTCCAGACGACGAGCGGTATGGTATCGATCGAGAATATCGGCGAGAAGCATTACAGCCTGGTGACAGAATCGCTGCGGTATCTCTCGCGGTATGAGGAGCTTGAGGAGATCGTCGCGGTGCTCGGCATCGACGACCTCTCCGAGGAGGACCAGAACATATTCTACCGTTCGAGAAAGCTGCGCAATTATTTCTCGCAGCCGATGTTCGTGTCGCAGCAGTATACGGGGCTTGAGGGCGTGTTTGTGGACATCAAGGATGTTTTAAAGGATGTTGACGGCATACTCTCGGGCGAGTATGACGACGCGGAAGAGGATGAATTCCTCTATATCGGCTCAATCGGGCAGGATGAGCAGAGGTAAATATGCCGGAATCAAACAGAGCGCAAGCGGCAAATGAGAATAAAGCGCGGCGTCCCGCCGACGGAATGACCGAAGGGAAGATTCAGGTACGTGTGTTCAGCCTGAAAAACGGACTGCAGGTATACGACAAGGCGCTGATGATCCATGTGAAAAGCAAAAAAAACAGCCTTCTCATCATGGAGGACTATCTGCCCATTATCGGCATGGTGGACGGCAGCATTGTGATTTCGTGGGCCGACGACGAAATGACGCTGAGCGGTATCAAGGGGTTTTACTGCCATGAGCACAATTCGTTCTTCCTGCTCTTAAAGGAGAGCTCCGATGTGGGATGACCTTGTGCGCGTGGTGCTCGATTTTAAGTTTATCATACTGCTCGCGCTTGCCGCGGGCATACTCATTGCGGCGGCTGCCTCGCGGCTCGCCTGCGATTTAAAGCTTAGCCAGCGGCGCTGGAAGTTTCTCGGCATATTCGCGGGGCTGCGCACGAACGAAATTCTGTGGATGGCTTTTCTGGCCGCCCGATACGCGTTCATCATCGCCGTTGTGGCCTTTGGCCTAAGGCTGACAGTTGCGCATCATTGCTGCTACGCGGTGCTTTGCATCGGGTGTATGCTGCTGATACCGCGCGCCAAGCGCGCCGTGCTTGATCTTATAAACAGCGTGGTCGTGTACGCGTCGCTGATGGTGACCAACATGATGCACGGCTTTTTAAAGGAGGTCCGGTCGGATGTGTTCGTGCTCGTCATCTCGCTGCTGCTTGCGGTGTTTTTGGTCGTGTACGCCACGTATTTTTTGCTCAAGGATTTGGCGGATATGCTTCGGGACAGAACCCGGTCAGAGGTTAGCGAATGAGTATAGCAGACAGAATCAAAAAGCGTAAAAACAAAGAGAAGAAGAGAAAAGTTTCGCTCACGATACTGCTGATGGCTGCCGGTATCGTCATTGTGGGTGTGACGACCGTGCTTCTCATCACTTTGAATACGAAAAAAATTGACGGCGGCGTCTACTATTACGATACGGGTGTACGCTTTGATAGACAGGATGCTGTGATTAAAAACGATGATGAAAACGGCGCTTATCTTGATGACAGCGGCAATGGGGAAACGGAAAAGCTGACGCTTTCGAGTGCGCCGCTGTATTACGACGGTCAGCCCAAAATCTTTCTTCCGGTTGATTGCACGATCAATATCCCGTCACAGCGCAGGGCTGCCAAAATCGCGAAGTTCACCGAATTTGAGGACAGGCAGGGAGCGGTTTTTGCGAAGATCGGGAACGACGAGTACGGCATCGATGAGGGCTTTTTGTACGACGGGAAAAGCACCTATGTGTTCCTTGACGATACAACTGTATCGTGGAACGGCAGCGCGATCGGTATGCCGCCGCTCTCCTACGCGATCGTTGTTTATAACCAGCGCATTGAGCTCTACCCATACGGCGGCGAGCCAGTGGTGGAGCAGACAGGACAGACAGGCGTGACAGCCAGCACGGACAAAGGCTATACGATCGATCTTGGGTCTTGCATACTCACAAACGCGGAAGGGTTTGAATCCCTGCTGATTTCCGAGCCTTCTCTGATGGAGCCTTTCACCGGCGAGTAAGCGGCCGATTATTTTTTGCGCCTGAAATTGCCGGGGGGCAGGAGGGTCATTTGAAAAAAATCATCATACTCGCAGTCGTCATCGTGGCTGTTTTGGCGTTTGCCCTCTTCAATCAACTGGCGAGCCTCGGCGTGCTCGAAGAGGATGCTTACGCTGTCACGGATGACCTCATAACCAAAAACTTAAAAAGCGATACGGTTGACCCGGCCCAGAGCACGATCGAGCTTAAGAAATTCAGCGCGCTCGATGAGGTTTATAAAAGCGCGAGCCAGATTGTGCTTGGCGAAGATAAAACGGCGGTCAATCAAAGCTTTCCGCTGTACGTGAAAAATACGTCGGCCATACTCACGGTCGGCGGCGACTCCAAGCTTATCAATTCCGAATTCAACAGCGTTGACAGTTATTACGGCCTTTATATCAGCGGCGGCACGTCTTTCAACGCGGACGGGCAGCTCGCTGATTTTGACGATTTCATTTTGCTCAGCATGCCAAACGGCCTTTATATCAACGTGTCGGGCATGACGGTTCAAGGGTCAAAAGGCGCCGTGAACCTCGCACTCAACAGCATCGTGGCGTTCAAAGGCGACTCGATCGCTTTCTATCAACCGGACGGCAATACGCTGGTATACGGCAGCCTTGCGGGGCTGGATGAAAATGCGTGGATCAAAATCGGGGACAAGGCTTACAACTATTATGATTTTTTAAAGCGCATCGGACTGATGCAGGACGCGCTGCCGCCTGTTCCGACGCCTACGCCGGTGATCATATCGGCACAGCCTGTTCCTTTGCCCACGCCCAAGCCGTCTGAGGTGCTCGAAAAGCCGCAAGAACCCATTCCGCCGACAAACGAGGTCGGCGAATCGGTACCGCCGGGTTATGTAAAACCCGAGGTGACATGCGGTACGTTGTCATCGTACGTTTACGGCGTGCAGACCGCGGTGACGGTAAAAGACCCTGCGGGCAGAATCAAGAACGGCGTGCGTTTTGAGATTTACCGAAACGGAACGGAGCTTTTCTGGAGAAAAGCGGTGTCGTCGACGGGCGATGTGGATATCTCGCCGCTGCCGCCCGATACGTCCTTCAGAGTGGTCTGCCTGTTCAGCTATTTCAATGAAAGAAACATGCTTGTAGAAGAAGTGGTGAGCGAGCAGACGATTAAGACGCGGCCTCTTTCCGACCTCGCCCCGATGGAGCTTTCGTTTGAAAACGGAGCGCTCTTCTACAACAAGATACAGATAAAGAACCTTAAGTTTGCCGGCTCGCCGGAGATGACCGGAAAAGACACGGTGCCGTATGTGAGCAAGATCAATGTGAAGGTCGGCGACAATGTATTCGGCGTGGAGAGCGGTACGCTCAAATCGATGAAAACGGGCACTGCGGTGACGTATGATTCACCGACGGCGCTCAAATCGGCAACAGCATACGACTATTCGCTGACCTGCGAGGACCGGTACGGCAACGCGCTGCCGCTTAAGAAACCGGCGGCCGGAAAAACGGCAACCTGCAAGATACCGCCCAAAGCAACGCTGACGCTGACAGACAGATCGGTACAGACGAATCAGACGCAAATACTTATCACCAACGCGGACGGCGCGGCGATGCAAAACTGTCGTCTGCTCATTTTCGATGAACTGACGGGCAATCAGGTGGCGTTCTGCACGGACGACGGAACCACGGTATCCGCGCCTTCCACATCCTTTGCTTTTAACAATACGGGCGCCACGGTTAAGCTGCCCGATTTGCCGCTCAATACCGCTCTGAAGCTTATTGTGCTCTGTGATTATGATATCGCCGACGGCAACGGCATGCAAAACAGCATGGAGATCGGCAGCCTGCGCATCGTGACGGCAGACTTAAGTACGCTCGGAAAGGTGTTCTTTGGCACGACGACCGATGAAATGAAGGATACCGAAGCGGACTTTTCGGTGACATTTGACGCGGGAAGAACCAACGACGTGCTTGAAAAGCTTTTAAGCAAGGTCACCGTATCGGCGGTGAACACGCAGACAGGCGAGACAGAGGCATCTGTGGAGATAAGCGGCGACACCGCGATAGCCAGCTTGCTGGCAGAGACGCCGTTTGAAGCGAAGCTGACCGGCCTTAAAAGCATGACGGATTACAAGCTTGTGATCACCGCCGAAGCGACATATATGGGCGCTGTTTATGCGGTTGCCACATACAACGATATGGAGACGTTCAAAACCATGCGGCAGGAGCCGGTCGTGAAATACAGCGATTATACGGCGACGGCACAGTTTATCGAGCTCTATAACGTGCTCATTGACGACCCGGACGGCACGCTGATGGGCGACGAAGTGGCGCTGACGGTAACGGACGCCATCGGCAGAATTGTGGACAGCCGGGTGCTCATGCCGAACACACGGTACGAATCGCTTCAATTCAGCAAGCTCGAACCAAATACGATGTACACGTTCACGTTTACAGCCGTACAGTATAACAACGGCTATACCTTGAGCACTTACAGGAAAATGGTCAAACTCCAGCCTGTGATACAGATTGAGACGATTGACGGCGTGTCGGGCAAGATATCACTGCGCGGGCTTGACTATGAACCGGCGGGCAACGCCTCGGCGGTGTCGATGAAAGCGACGCTGCGCGTGGAACTCCAGGACAAGCTCAATCAGCTGAGTCCGCCGAACGGTGAAGCGTCGTATACGCTCCGGGTGTTCCGTGAAGGCGAGCAGACGGGGACAGTGGTTCGGCCCATCACGGTGCGTCCGCTTGATGAGATATTCACTCTGATCGTTGACAGATATTACGATTACAGGATCGAGCTTTGGGTGCACATGAACAACCATGACCTCTTTTTGGACAGCGCCGACTTTGAGTCGGACGAGCCGATTATCGGGCTGTCGACAATTGCCGATTTTGCACAGCTCGGCACGAAAACGACGGCAAAATTCATCGTGCTCAACGATATCAACTTTACAGCGGGGCCGTGGAACTACGATGCCAACCCTTTTAACGGCGAACTCGATTTTCAAGGATATAAGGGGACGTTCACCGGAAACAACTATATGATTTACAATCTCGGAAGAAACGGCGTCGTGAAAAATATGGTGGCGGACATCAACGTGACAAACGATGACGCGATACGCTACCGCGGCTATATCGCCTATGTGAGCAACGGCACCATCAGCAATGTGATGATAAATCTTAAGGGCTGCAAGCCGATGTTTCATAACAGCATGGGGCTGATTACGCGACAAGTTGGCTCAACCGGTGTGATAGAGAATTTTGTGATTAATCTTGAGAAGCCAATGTACGCGCGCGCCGAATTCGGATGTGTGGCTTATGTGAACTACGGCATTATAAGAAACGGCTGTGTCTATGGCGCGAGCTATAACTATGCGCCATCGGGAATTGCTGAGGACGCTGATATTATTGTTCCCAAGCTGGATGCCAATATGGCTTATACCGTCAACAGAATCGCCGGAGTCGTCGGTGTTAATACAGACCAAGGGCGCATCGAAAATGTATACAGCCTTGTCAATATCAAAATATACGACAACACAAGCACGGGCGCGACGGTTTCTCAGAATACGATCGGCGCGGTGTGCGGCGAGAATAGCGCGATCGTGAAGAACGCGTTTTCCGTGGGTGAGGTGCGCTTTGAGCAGCTGTCGAGTGCTGCCGTACCATACCGGAATTTGGCCTATGGCCCGGCGGTCGGCGCGGAGAACACAAGGCTTCAGACGGACAATGTTTACTATGTGTCGATGTATTCGCAGACCGACGGAATACTCGGATACAACTATGCGAACAGCTTCAACAAAAAGGCGACACGGGAAACGCTGCGGGATAAATTCTGGCATGACCGTCTGCTTGGCAGCGGGTTTGACACCGATGCGGTGACCGCCGGTATATTCCCGCTTGTGGACCTGTCGGATTGCATGCCGAGGCAGGATCATATCGCGCTGCCGTCTCTGACCGCATCCTCAACGCAACTGGCCAGCATTATTGTGGAGCAGCAGTTTGAGGATTATGCGGTCGCGGTGTTCACGTTTAAAAATCCGCAGGCGCACATCATCAAGAGCATATCGATTCAGGGGCTTAATGCGACCGTGATCAGCGGTACGCAGTTTGACGCCAACGATATGACCCGCGTCAGCGTGCGGCTTGACAGTCCACAGCAGTATTTGTCGTCGTACACGGTGACGGGCTTTGTTTATCAGGAGCTCAACACCACGGTCAATATCGCGCAGGTGGTGACGAACGCGCCGGCCTGCGAAGCCGAATTCTACAAGCCCGTGAAAACGATCAACGACTGGAAGGCGATCAAAAACAGCCTCAGCGAGAATTACCGGCTGAAAGCTGACATTGACTTTACGGGCGCTGTCGCGGCGACGGTTCAGATTACTGGCAACTTTACCGGTAAGCTGGACGGAGGCATCTATGAGGTTCAGGGCGGCAAGCTGGTGCTGACGGGCATCCATAAGATATCGAACATCAAGCTTTCGGGCACGAGCGGCACCGCAGGTGTGATTGCGAACTTATACGGTTCCGTCATAAACCTACGCATTGAGCATATGGACCTGAGCTACACAAACATCGCGAACGCCGGCTTTGTGGTCCAGACGAGCGCGGGCGGTACGCTCGACAATGTCCATTTGGATGACGGGTCGATATTCGCTCAGAATTCAGTCAACCCCACATCGGATCACCGCTTCGGGCTGTTATGCGGTTACCTGTATATCGGTGAAATGCGTAACTGCTCCGTGAACAACAGCGAGATCATCGACAGAACGAACGCAAATGTTTATATCGGCGGGCTGGCAGGGTACGGGCAGTATGTGCGCATCGAAAACTGCTATGTTTCGGGTCTCAAAATCGAATCGACGGTGGCACAGGGCGCAAGGGGCACAGGCGGCATCATCGGCTGCAGCAGCGGCAGCGAGGTTTACAACGTGTACGCGGTGGGGGAGATCGACACGGTCGATCAGAACACGGGCGGCATTATCGGCTATATATCAGGCAATTCAAAATTGCAGCGGTCGTGGGCGGATATGAAAATCAAATCAACAGTGGACCGCATGGGCGGGCTGATCGGCTTTAACGTGTCCGAGAGCTCGACGCCCACCACGCTGAATTCATTGGTGCTCGGCGATTTGAGCTCATCGGTAACGGGGTCCGGCTATATTCACAGGGCCGTCGGCAGCTCGCTCAATTACGACAGCGTGTTTGCCTGGGACGGACAGCGCATCAATGGCCAGATACCCAAAGACGTGGACAATTCGATACTCGCAGACGGCACCACGGTGATGAGCGAAGCGGATATGAGAAACGACCGATTCTATACGCGCCAGATACGCATGGGCGATGAGTTTGATTACAGCCATACCGCCGACATGCAGCTGCCGGAGCTCTATTATTCGGACGGAAAGACGCTGCTGCCTTATCAGACGGCGCATTATCCGCAAACGCCAAGCATCGAGATCGTGAGCCTTGACGCGAATTTGGTGGGCACCGCGTATAAGATCGAGATCGAGTTTAAGCACGACCCGGGCGTGCATATTGAAAACATACTCGGGGATCATCTGTCGTTTATTCCCACAAAAATCACAGAATCGACGGCGGAGACCACGATCTACCAGGGCAACGCGGATATGAACGCCGTGGAGCGGTATTGGGATGCGTACAGGCTGACGGGCGTGGAATACAACGGCGGACAGAGGCAGGATCTGTTTGCACAGGTCGATTTCGGCGCGCCGATTTACAAGCAGATATACAACATTTCCGACTGGAAGTTTGCGATGAAGGAAGAAGGCCGCGCTCAGACCTATGAGAATTTCATGCTGATGGGCGATATCGATTTTACGGGCGTGACGGCAGCGGACACGAGCTATTACGATGTGAAAGTGAACCGGCTGATCGGGGGCGGAGGCGTGCAGCGGACCATCCGCAACCTGAACCTGAATCTCTCGGCAGCCGCCAACAGCGGGAAGAGCTTTATCAACACGATCAATACGGATATCAGCGGCGTGAGCTTTGAGAATGTGAACCTCACGTTCAATAATTCTGCGAGCTACAACGGCATTATCGGCCGGCAGTTCGGCACGGTCAGCGACATGGGCTTTAAAAACATCACGTTTGCAGGCGGAGCGACTTATACCGGATGCTTTGCTTTCATTCGGGGCGCTGTGGATAACGTGACGGTGGAGAATTTCCAAAGAACATACGCTAACGGAAGCAATATCGGCGCGTTTGCGGGATGCGTGCAGGACGGCAGTGTGAAGAATGTGACGGTGACCGGGCAATCCGGCACTCCAACGAATGTGTATGGCGTTTCATACGTGGGCAGCATGGTCGGCGCGATGCTCAACTCCAAATCTGACAGCTGCAGCGCCGATTATGTGAAGGTCCGCGGAACCGGCAGCTATGTGGGCGGATTAATCGGATATTCGACGTCGCCATACGGTGCCGAGACCGTGGTCAACAGTAACCTCAGAGTGACGAATTCCTGGGTGCGCGGCGGCAACGATGCGTATAACAGCGGCTCCGGAACAGGCGGTATCATCGGCTACGGGAGCCTTCGAAACGATTTTGAGCATGGTGTCACAGGTCGGTCCGAGAACAATACCGTGATCGGCGTATTAAATGTCGGCGGCATATCCGGATCGGCGTATTCATGGTATAACCGAGGCTCCAATGTGGTGAACTGCAGGGTTTTCGGCACGAGCAATATCGGCGGCGCGTACGGGTATGCGCCACAGGCTGTCTATATGAATGTGACGGGAACGGTCGTATCCACGGTATATGACCCGTTAAGCACGGGCGCCGAAACCGGCCTGCCGCTGACGACGATACCAGCCGATCAGAACGTGGCGATCGGCGGCATCAGCGGAAACCGTCAGGCGTTGGGATGCTCCGTTTATAACTGCACGATCGGCGGCAGGGAAGCGACGAATGTCGGCGGCGTCGTCGGCGACGGATATGAAGGCAATATCAACAACAATCATTCGACGAATTGCACCATATTCGGGAAAGAAAAGGTTGGCGGCATCGTCGGCCAGCTGCGCTACAACAGAATCTATTCATGCTACACAAATTCGAACGTGACGGCAAGCGGCAATTACGCGGGCGGCATCGCGGGCTACGTGATCGGCAACAGAATACTGTACGGCACGAGCCTTGGATATGTGGACGGCTGCTATACGGTGGGCAATACGATCACCGCGGCGGATTACGCGTGCGGCATTATCGGCTATGCGACGGGGCAGCACGACGTGATCACGTATCAGAACAAATCGCTGCTTTCCGCGCCTGTCGAGGTGAAGACGACGAGCGGCACCCACGGCGATATGTTCGCGGTCATCGGCGACGGGACGACGGTGCAACGCAGCCGCGTATCGGCTTACAGCATGCTTAGCATTGCGGGCAGCGCGACGAGATATGGCAGCCAGCTTTACACCGCGGACAATTTCTCGGATTCGACGACAGCCACGCTCAACGCGCTGCGTTATGTGGATTCTACGCAGATGGGCGCTGCGGGCGACGTAAGGCTGTATAACACCAGGCTTGCCAATACGATCACGAACACGTATTTCACGGTTGCGACGAGCCTTGGCAGTGTGCCAAGGTCTATGCCGCAGGTCAGACTGGCTGCAAGCACAACATCGGCGGCGGTTCCGAATCAGATTCAGATCCCGATTCCGACGGGCACGCTGGTGACATCGCTGGCTATGGACATAACACCGATGACGATGACAGTGCCGGATGAACCTCAGGTGCTGCCCGTGCCCGAGTTTTATGCGGTGGACGCCGATAAACTCAATATTGAATTCGACAGCGTGAATGAAAACACGTATTTTGAGGTGACGGGAAGCGCGGGGCTGGCCGCGCAGCATACGGTGGACAGCCGCGTGTATACGCTTTCCTACGATTTTAAAACACCGCTGACTGTGACGGTGAAGGACGGCACGGGCCAAGAGGTGAGCTACGGTGTGGATCCGTCATCCGTGGCGATGAACGTGATGACATGGGGCAATGATTACTATTACATCAGTGGCGGCGGCATTAAGGCCGGCCACGGCGGCCTGCTGGCGGGCAGCTTTGTGAATATCGCTTGCGGAAAAGCCCTTTGTTCGGACGGCACGGTCATGAGTCTTGTGGACGGCAGCAGCGCGGGAACTGCAGGCATTATTGCGCTTTGCGATCAGGCGCTGCCGCTCTATGAATTCAGCTATGATGGATATACGATCAAGACATACAAGCACTTCTCCACCAGCCAGCAGGGAGACACGCTCGCGATACGGGATTTCCGCATGCTTGTGAAGAACGGCGTGCTGGCGGCGCTCGACGCGACCGTCCCGATGGTGTTTGACGGGCTTATCCTCGACACGGCGGGCGCTGAGGACTATTTGACGGTGCTGGGCGCGGGCGGCATGCTTGTGGATTTAAAATACCCGGTCAAAACGCCGGTCGACTTTAAAAACAGCGATATCGTGCAGATGTCAAATAATCTGGGCGCATCCGTGCCTTATGTGCTCGTGCGCTACAGGGACGGCAGCGTCATCGCGTTTAATTACCTCACGGGCGAGCTGCAAATGACGGAGTCTGCCGGGAGCGATATGTCGCTGATTGAGTATGCGAAGGATTACTTTGAATCGCAGGGAGACCTTCCGATGAAAAACGTTTCGGACGGCTATATACAGTTTGCGGAGCTTAAAGAGAAGCTGATCATACAGTCCACCGAAAACGCAGAGGAAGGCACGGAGGTGCAAGATACGGGCACGCAGAACGAGGGCGCGGGCCATGGCGGTGATACGGCAGCCGGAACGGATGACGGTGGAACGCAGCCTCATGACGGTGCGGGCGGTGATGACGCTCAGGGGAACGCCGGGGGCGGTACCGCCAGCGGCAATGGAAAGGCGCAGAGCGAGCAAAGCGCCGGGGCTTCTCAGGGGCTTGAGAAGCAGGACGAAAAGCGGTATGTCGCGGTGTACGATATGGCGACGGGCGAATACGTGCTGTATGACGAGCAAGCCATGCTGGGCAGCTTCGACAGCGACGGCAGCGGCGATGCTGATGACAGCGCGGCAGAATTGAAGAAAGACGATACGCAGCCGAAGGCCATCCCGATCGACTTCAGCAACACAGCGGCTCCGGCATCGGGAGTCACATCAGACGGACAGGACGGACTGCTGATCGTGCTGGTGCTGATCATCGCGGTGGGCATCATGATGCTGTTCATATTCGACCGCAGAAAGCGCATATCCAAGGATAAATAATAACGACGGGAAAAGATGCCTCATAGCAGGCATCTTTTTTGACTCGGTACACACGCAAGTGCTATAATCCGACTGCAAAGAATCCTTATGATGGGGAAAGAAAAAGCTTGGGAGGAAGACATGAATCAGGATAAAATTGCGAAATACATCGACCACACGATTTTAAAGCCGGACGCCAGCGAGGACGAGGTGCGAAAAGTCTGTGATGAGGCCAAGACATATGGGTTCGCGAGCGTGTGTGTGAACCCCTGTTATATAGAACTGGTGGCCGATCTGTTGAGCGGCAGCGGCGTGGCGCCGTGCGCGACGATCGGGTTTCCGCTCGGCGCAGTGACGCCCGAAATGAAAGCGGCGGAGACCGAAGCCGTTATCGCGCTGGGCGCGTGGGAAGCGGATATGGTGGTCAACGTGGGCGCCGTGAAGTCCGGCGACTGGGCGCTTGTGAAGCAGGACATTGAAGCGGTGGTCAGCGCGGCGGTGGGCCGCGCGCTTGTCAAGGTGATCATTGAAGCCTGCCTGCTGACCGAAGAGGAAAAGGTGAAGGTCTGTACCATCGCAAAGGAAGCCGGAGCGGATTTTGTGAAGACATCGACCGGATTCTCGAAGGGCGGCGCTACGGAGGAGGATGTGCGCCTGATGCGGCAAACAGTGGGGCCGCAGATGGGCGTGAAAGCGTCGGGCGGTATACGCAGCTTTGAAGACGCTGTAAAGATGATCGAAGCGGGCGCGACGCGGCTCGGCACGAGCGCGGGTGTGAAGATTGTGAGCGGTCGTACCTGATCGTTGTTAAAGGACACGGGGCGTCATGCCACAGGTGGATGCCGTCCCCTCGGGCAGCAATCCTCCGTTACGCTGCGCGTGCCACCTCCTTAGTGTGTTTTGAGGCTCCTTTGAGGAGCTGGTAGCTATGCTGACTGAGGATTGATATAAAATCCATCGGCGATATGACAGCAATCCTCCGTCACGCTGCGCGTGCCACCTCCTTTGAAAAGGAGGCTTTCGCTTCTTAGTGTGTTTTGAGGCTCCTTTGAAAAGGAACTGGCAGCTATGCTGACTGAGGGTTGATGTAAAATTGGCGCTACAGCCGCCATAAAAATTATGCTGTGCGTGCCGTCTGATTGACATGTCGGCCTTTTTATTTGCGCAGAATAAACGGCGGCGTTATAATGTAGGAAATAATGGATACAAAGGGGAAGACATGGGACAAGGATGGCTGGCGATATTTCTGGCGGCAGTACTGCTGGTGGGGATCATTTTTTCAACGGTTAGCGGTGAAAAAAAGCTAAAAGCCAGAATTGAAGAGCAGTTCGGCAAGCGGCCCGAGCCGGTTGATGACATCCCCAAAATCGCGGCTTACTGGGAAGAGCGCCGCAAGGCCGATGCGCCTGAGCACCATATCGACGGCATG
The DNA here is from genome assembly GCA_023461435.1 of Bacillota bacterium. GTDB lineage: Bacteria > Bacillota > Clostridia > Christensenellales > SZUA-584 > SZUA-584. Next base: position 80,759 of record JAEYLC010000026.1, on the reverse strand, counting down.
ACGTGGGACGACCTTGACATGGACAAGGTATTTCAGTCGATGGACAATTGCCAGTCCGGCGTGGGCGCGTCAGTGCAGTACGCGCTGCTGCACGAGCCCTGCTTTGACGGCGAACAGCTTGCCGAGCGCGAAAGGCTTATGGGTATACTGGATGCCGACCCCGCAATGCGGCTGAAATTGCAGGTGTTCTTGAAAAAGATGGGGCGGCCTTCCAACAGCGCGCTGGCTTCGTTTTGTTACGGCATTTCCGAAAAACGCGTGAAAAATGCCTGGATTTTCAGAGTAATGACAGTACTGCCGCTGCTTTTTATCGGCGTGATATTCTTAAATGCATATGTGGGGGCGACTTTGACTGCGCTGTCGCTGATTGCGAACGGCGTGATCTATTACCGGATGTCCAAACGAATTGATACAGAGCTTGTCGGCGTGAAGCAGTTTTCGGCGCTGCTTTGGTGCGCAGGAAAAATTACGGACACGCACGCGCTGGGTGCTCATTCTCTCGGGCACGGAATCGCCGAAGGGTATATGGCCTTTAAGCATTTGGGCGGAAGGCTGTCCGGCATGACGAAAGAAAAGGTTTCGGATTTTGATTTCCTCGCGGAATATGTGCGCATCATCACACTCAGCAATATTCGCGGCTATAACCGTGTGATCAAAGCGCTCGATGAAAATATCGAAAAGTTCCGCAGCCTGTACCGAAGCGTGGGTGAGCTTGACGCGATGATCGCGGTGCTATCGTATCGGAAAAGCCTTGACTATTACTGCTTGCCCGATTTTATAAAGGACAGCCGCGTGGATATGGACGGCGTGTACCATCCGCTCATCAAAGACCCCGTGGACAATTCTCTGAGCCTTAAACGCGGATGCCTGATTTCCGGCTCCAACGCGTCGGGCAAATCGACATTCATCAAGGCGATGGCGATCAGCGCGATACTCGCTCAGACGGTGAACACGTGCCTTGCGCGGCGGTTTACAATGCGGCGCGCGCTTGTGATCACCTCGATGGCGGTGCGCGACAATGTGACGGCGGGAGAAAGCTATTTCGTGACCGAGATCAAGTCGCTGCGGCGCATACTCGACCAGAACATATTCTTTATCTGCTTCATCGACGAGATTTTAAAAGGCACGAACACGGCGGAGCGCATTGCGGCGTCCGCCGCGACGCTGAAGTTTTTTGAGCGCTTTGATTGTCTATGTGTGGCGGCGACGCATGATATTGAGCTGACGCGCATGCTCAATGACGGCTATGACAATTACCACTTCGAGGAGACGGTCACAGACGAGGGCATCACGTTTGATTACAAAATAAAACCGGGGCCGACAAGAACGCGCAACGCGATCAAGCTGCTTGAATTCATGGGCTTTGACGCGCAGCTGATTGAGAACGCGCAGCGGCTGGCACAGGGCTATGACGCGACAGGGCAATGGCCGGACAACGTATAAAAGCGATGCGCCGCAAGCGAGATTGCAGGTAAAAATATGCTGGCCGCGGCGCGGGTTCGTGATATAATGAGCGTTAGAATAAAACACACGATACGGATATGGCATGAGGAGGGGCGGCAATGACGAATAAAACGATCGCTGTGATCGGCGGGGGCGCGATCGGCGGCATCACGGCGGCTTATTTGAGCAAGGCGGGCTACGACGTGGAGCTCGTTGTGAAATACAAGGAGAAGGCCGAGCAGGCGGCAAGCAAAGGGCTGCATATCATCGGCGTGCGCGGCGACCACTATATTAAACTCAAGGCTGTGGCCGATGTGGAGCAGCTTTCGGGCAAGAAGGACATCGTGATGATCGTGACCAAGGCGTACGACATGCCGGACGCGGCCCGGCGTGTGCTGCCTTTTTTGGAGGACGATTCGCTCGTGGTGTCGATGCAGAACGGCATCTGCGTGGAGGCGCTCGGCGAAATTGTGGGGGCGGAGCGCAGCGTGGGCTGCGTGATCGGCTGGGGTTCGACGATGCTGCAGGACGGGACGCTCAACATGACCTCCGAAGGCGATTTTGTGATCGGCGGACAGCGGCCGGATAAGGACCTTTCGGGGCTTAAGGATGTGTTTGACCATATGCTGCCGACGCGCATTTCGGGCAACATCATCGCCGACCTGTATTCCAAAATGATCGTCAATTCGTGCATCACGTCGCTTGGCGTTTTGTGCGGCTTGAATCTCGGAAAGATCATGACATACAAGCGCGCGCGCCAGATATTTGTATCGATCATCCGCGAGGCCGTGGCTGTGGCGAACGCGATGAATTTAAAGGTGGAGCCGTACGGCGGAAAGCTCGATTATTACAAGCTGATCAAAGGGGAAGGCGCGCTGGCTGATTTTCGGCGGGATGCGATGATCCGTATCATCGGTTTTAAATACCGCCGCCTCAAATCATCGAGCCTGCAGAGCCTGCAGCGCGGCAAGCCGACAGAGGTGGATTACTACAACGGCTATATCGCGAAGAAAGGCGCGGAGCTTGGTGTTGCAACGCCCGTCAACTCGCGCATAGTCGAGATGATCAAAGAGATCGAGGCGAAGGAAAGAACGATCGACCCGAAGAATCTTGAGGACGCGGGTTTAAAGGCATAAAGGACGAAGAGAACGGGTGAAAAGAGCTTTGCATACTGTGGGGGCATTTTTTAAAGCCTTGTGGGCAGGAAGAGCGTCGCGCGTGCTGCTGCTGATTGCAGGAGTGCTGCTGATTGCAGCTGTCGTTGTGGCGGTATGTCTGTTTGACGAGGGTGTGGCGGCGGCGAACAACGCGCAGGCGCTGGCACAGGCTTACGACAAGGTGGTTTCCGCAGAGCCGGCTCAGACAGCCGCATCGTCTGCTGCACCGGAAGAAACGACCGAATCTGATCCGGAGTCTGTCACGATTGACGGATTTCAGGTGATGGGCAAGCTCGAAATTCCAAAGATTGAGGCGGAGCTGCCTGTGATCGCTTATACGGATGATGAGGCGCTCAAGGTTTCGGTCTGCTATTTTGAAGGGCCGATGCCGGATGAGGCGGGCAATCTTGTGATCACGGGGCACAATTACGCGAGCGGCGCGCATTTCGGGCGGCTGGATGAGCTGAAAACCGGCGACGAAGTGACGCTGAGCCTGCCGGACGGCAGCGAATACCGCTATTCGGTGACGGGTAAACAGAAGATCAAGCCGGATGACACGGCGGCGCTGGATGATTATGAGGGCAGCCATGTGCTCACGCTGCTAACATGCACGAACCAAGGCAACGAGCGGTTACTGGTCAGGTGCGGGCTTGAAGAATAATCGATAGCTGATGCATAAGGAGGGTTTATGGCACATGTTTTGGAAGCATCCGTAGAGCTGAAGAACGGACGGATGATGTTTGAGGGCGAATCCGGCGGACACACGGTGGTGACCGATTATATTCCGCCGCACGGGGATGGGCAGGGCTTTATGCCGCTGCAGCTTTTTCTGGTGAGCCTCGCTTCGTGTCTTGGCGGCACGATCACGTTTCTTGCCAAGACGATGAACAAAGAGGTAAAGACACTGACCGTCGGCGCAACCGGTACGCGCAGAGAGCAGCATCCGCTCAGCTTTGATTCGATCACGCTGGACGCGCTCGTGGGTTCGAGCGACATGGACGACGATACGATGCAAAAGATCATCGCGTCGGCGGAAGAGAAGATCTGCCCCGTGATGGCGATGATAAAGGGCAACGTGAAGGTTCAGGTCGTATATCAGATATCGAAGAGTTAAGAGACTAATAGCTCAGGCGCCTGCTTTAGCGGGCGCTCAGATTTCAGAAAAAGTAACAATGTCATTTTGAGCGAGTGACAGCGAGTCGAAAAATCCCATGTTCAAAGCGATTTGCCATGGGATGCTTTCCACTTCGTAGTCACGTCGCTCCGCTCTATAGGGGTATATCATCAAGCTAGAATGTCTGTCTTAACAGGCGTTTTTTTATTGCGGACACACCCAAAAATCGGCGGTTTTTGTCATAATGGTTACACTTGCCAATTTATATGGTTTGTGATATAAATTATCTCTAAAGTCTTTTCAAGGAGACAATAATGGCAGTCATTCATGTGGAGAACCTGTCCCGTTCGTTCACCTATTACAAAAAAGAAGCCGGGCTCAAGAGCTCGGTGAAAAACGTTTTTAACCGAAAGAAGCTCGTGAAAGACGCTGTAAAGAGCGTGAACTTTGACGTGCAGGCGGGCGAGATGATAGGTTTTTTGGGGCCGAACGGATCGGGCAAAACGACGACGCTCAAAATGCTGTCGGGCATTCTCTTTCCGACAGGCGGAACGGCGAGCGTGCTTGGGTATACACCGTGGGAGCGCAAAAAGGAATTCAAGAAGCAAATCGCGATTGTGATGGGGCAAAAGAGCCAGCTTTTTTGGGATCTGCCGGCCAACGAAGCGTTTTTGCTGAACCGCTATATCTATGAGCTCAGTGAGAAGGAATTCAAGGCGACAATTGAGGAATTGACCGAATTGCTCGATGCCAGGGACTTGATGAACGTGCAGGTGCGTCGGCTGTCTCTCGGCGAGAGAATGAAGATGGAGCTGATTGCCGCGCTGATTCACCGTCCGCGTGTGATGTTTCTCGACGAACCGACGATCGGCCTTGACCTGATCTCTCAGAAGAAGATACAGGACTTCATCAAATATTACAACGAACAAAGCAAGACCACGGTGTTGCTGACCAGCCACTACATGAACGACATCGAGAACCTTTGCAAGCGGACGGTCATTATCAACGAGGGGAATATCATATATGATGGCGAGCTCGCCAAGGTGAACGAGCTGTTCAGTGAAAAGAAGCAGATCAAGCTGCAGCTGTCCACCCAGACACAGATGGCTGATATTCAGAGGTTCGGTGAGGTGAAGAGCTTCGATGGGTACAGCGCGCTGATCGAGGTTGGCAAGCAAGACCTAAGGCAGACGCTCAAAGATATACTCGACACACTGTCGGTGATGGATTTCACGATAGAGGATATCCCCGTGGAAGAGGGGATCATGCGACTGTACCGAAAGGAGCAGGTCAGTTGAGGTCGATGATGAAATACCGCCGGTCGCTCCAGCTCGGTATGCAAAACGCGCTTGAATACCGCGGGGCGTTCGCGCTCGGGCTTTTCAGCGCCGTATGGCCCATCATCATTCAGTTTTTTCTTTGGAGCAGCTTGTACCGCGCCACCGACGGCGGCATGCTTTTTGGGTACACGTATGCCCAGATGATCACATACACGGTTTTCGCGAATATCGTCCAGCAGTTTTTGCGGACCGGCTTTGAGTACGATATCAACATTGACGTGAAGAACGGCGGCCTTGACAAGTTTATCGTGCGACCCATCGGGTATTTCAACTTCTACATGACGAACTTTTTCGGCAGCAAGATCGTGATGTCGGTTTTTGTGTTCGTGCTGCTCGGCGCGGCTGCGGTGATTATCAACAGCGTTTTCGGTGCGGTGGTGACGCTGATCGGCATCGTGATGTTTCTCGCGGTGCTGGTGCTGGCCTGCGTGCTCAACTATATCATCTTTTTCTGCGTGGGGATGCTCGCCTTCTGGCTGACCGAGATCGGGTTTTTCTTTGAGGCGGTGCGCATCGTCTTCATCGCGGCCAGCGGCGGCATTTTTCCGCTCGACGTGCTCGGCCCAAAGGCGGTTGCGGTGCTCAGCTGGATGCCGTTTCGGTATACCGTCAACTTTCCGGTGGATGTGATTTGCGGCAGGCTGACGAGTGAACAGGTTGTGCCGGGGCTGCTGGCAATGGTGCTGTGGATCGTGATATTAAGGCTTGCGGCAGGCGCGTTGTGGCGCGTGGGGCTTAAACGTTACACGGCGGCGGGGGGTTAAGCACGAAAGCGCTAGGCAGAGAGATTCGCAAACACATATTCATCTGGTGGCTGTTTTTAAAAAACGGCCTGATTACACAGCTTGAATACAGGGTCAATTTTTTCACCGGCGTCGCCATGGAGGTCGGCTATCTTTTCGTGAAGCTGCTGTACGTGGTTGTGATCTATCAATCGGGGCTCACCGTGAACGGCCTCCTGCCGGATGAGATTCTGATTTATGTGGGCATGTTTATCATCATGACGGCTTTCACCGCGGGGTTTATGCTGATGAACCATTATATGCTCGGCGAGCATATCCGCAACGGAACGCTCGATTTTTACATCGTCAAGCCGGTTTCGCTGCAGTTTATCGCGACGCTGAGCCGCAGCGAGCTCTCGCTTTTCGTGACCGACATCATCCCCGGCTCGATCATGGTAATTGTGGGCATCACAAGGCTGCATATCCCCGTGGATGTGCTCGGACTGATCGGCTTTTTGGGGCTGATGCTGAGCAGCGTGGTTGTGAGCTATTCGCTGCTGCTGTTCCCCGTGATCACATCTTTTTGGTTTGTGAAGGCCGACGCGGTGGCGAACGCGACAGGCGCTTTTTGGGACTTTAACAATATGCCGATGAGCATATACAGCAAAGCAGTGCAGCGTATCGGTATCTATGTGCTGCCGATATTCGTGATTGTCAATTTCCCGACGCTTTTCATCATGGGGAAAACGGAGCCGATGTACGCGGTGTGGGGCGTGGTGGCGCCCGTGGTTTGTTTTACCGCCACAAGGCTGTTCTGGAAGGTCGCGGTGCGCCGGTACAGCAGCGCCAGCAGCTAAGCTTAGCTGACGGCGGCTTCAAGCTCGGCAAAAAGGCTTTGAGTGGCTTCGGCGGAATCCGAATTGATATAAAACACTGTATCGCTATGCACAAAGCGGATGAATAGAGAGGCGCTGGTATCGACATAGAGGCGCGCCTTGCTGCCGTCCGCGAGCAGATATTCGCCTTTCTGCATGCTGCCGATGCCAGCCCCGTTGGTTCTGGTTTTGATATCCGGGGCCGTATCGGTTAATTCTAGTGATGAGATTTCATTTATCGGCACAGACGTTCCGAATGAACAGGTGATGACGAGATTCCCGTCCTTAAGCTCAAACGTGGCGGCCTTGCTGTCGGCGGTCATCATGGTGCCGACGACAACGGCGACAACGACGACGATTATGGCGGTGATGATAAGACTGACTTTTCGACTCATAAAGAATACCCCCAGTAATATTAAGATTATAGCATATCTTGGATAGAGAAACAATGATACAGGTATATAGGCTTACGACTTTGGATAACTCATTATCCCTCGGGAGGCCATTAGCGGTTTTAAAAAGGTGAAGCTGCACGAGCGCCGGCTTTTCTTCTTTAAAGCATAAATTATAAAATTTTGGTATTCAATTAAAAATCTAAGCCGTATAATGAGACCATGAATAGACGGAGGTTATGATATGAATGAAGTACTGAATGTGATCAAAAGCAGAAGGAGCGTGCGCGCGTACAAAAGCGATTTGCTAAAAAAAGAGGAGCTGCAGACGATCGTGGAGGCGGGAATCTACGCGCCGACAGGTTGCAACCAGCAGCCGTGGCATTTCTCCGTGGTGCAGGACAGAACGCTGCTGGAAGAAGTAAACATCAAAACCAAGCAGGCGATGACGCAGATACCGGTCGAGTGGATCAGCAAAATGGGGCAGAACGACGGTTTGGATATCACGCATAAAGCGTCGGTGCTGATCATCGTTTCAACGCAAAAAGAATCCGCATCAGGCCCGGTCGACTGTACGGCGGCGATGGAGAACATGATGCTGATGGCGCACAGTATTGGGATCGGCTCTTGCTGGATGGGCTTTGTGAACCTTATTTTCAAAGATGAGGAGCTGATGCGAAGGCTCGGCGTGCCCGAAGGGCTGCTGCCGCAGCAGGCGGCCGTATTTGGCTACAAAGCAAAGGAAGACGCGCCCATACCTCAGCGCAAGCTGGACGTGGTGACGTATACCGGCACATTTTAGACAGAACTCATAGTTTTGGGCGTCAGGCTGTCTATAAAGCTTATAGACCCTCTTTCAGATGACTACTCTTGATGAGTGGATCATGAAGTGTCACGAAGTATCAGAAGATTGCCGCATCCGACATTGCCGCATCGATCAATCCTCAGTCAGCAAAGCTGACAGATCCTTTCAAAAGGAGCCTCTATTCGATGCAGCATAAACATGCCTCCTTTTGAGAAACCGGCATGTGTCTGCTTATCGGAGGATTGCTGTGATCGGTTCTAAGTCATTTTCTCTCCGCCAGTTACCTATCGGCGGCACCCCCGGCACAAACCTGAAGGGTAGTCGTCAAAAGGGGCCAAACCAGAGGTTTCTAATTCCGTGAAGAGCGCTGCGGCGCTTTTTTTCTTGCCGCGCGCAATCTCACACCTCTATAGCCGTCACATAAACTATATAGTGAAACAATCAACTCAATCATCAAATACCATCATTGTTAAGAAGGTGACGATATGATTTCTGTGCATGGTTTAACCGGAACGGTTGTCACGCCGACAGACCCTGATTACCCTGACGCGCGTCTGATGTGGAACAGGGCAGTCAATAAGTTTCCGGGAGCGATTGTATTCTGCGAATCGGCGCGTGACGTATCCAATGCGGTGATTTGGGCACGGCGGCATCGCGTGCCTTTCCGCATCCGGAACGGCAGGCACAACTACGCGGGGTTTTCCACGGGAAACGGTGTGCTCGTGATCGATTTGAGCCGCATGACGGATGTGGATGTGGGCAACGGCTATGTGGCGGCGCAGGGCGGCGTGAATAACGGCATCGTTTATAATACGGTATCGCCCGAAGGGTATCCGTTTGCGGGCGGGACGTGCCCGACGGTGGGCCTGGCCGGGTACGCGATGGGCGGCGGTTGGGGGCTCTCCTGCAGATTGCTGGGCCTCGGATGCGATAATCTCGAAGCGGCGGAACTCATAAACGCGGACGGACGGCTTGTGACTGCCAGCCGCAACCAGAACCCGGCGCTGTTTTGGGCGCTGCGAGGCGCTGGTGATAATAACTTCGGCGTGGCTGTAAGGACGGTGTTTCGTTTACCGCCAAAGGTCGAGCTTGTGACGTATGTGCAGCTTTATTATCCGAATACGGATGCGGCGGCGCAGTCCCGCTTTATTGAGACGTGGCAGCGCTGGCTCAGCACCGCGGACTGGCGTGTGACGCTGCAGGCGAGCGTATACCACGCTGAGGAGGACGGCTATGCCGTATACAGCCGCGGCATATTCTACGGCACATCGGAGGAGGCTGAAAGAGCGGTGACGCTGCTGACGGATCTGCCCGGATGCGAAGCGAGCTTTGAACAGACGACGTTTTATGACGCGATCCGGCAGATCGGGGAGAGCTACCCCGATTCGGAGAAATTCAAATCAACCGGGCGGTTTGTGGTAAGGCCGCTGCAGCCGCTTGAGATCAGCCGGCTGGTGCATTTGATGCGCGATTATCCCGAAGGCTCGGTGTTTGCGTCGCTGTCACTGTATGCGCTCGGCGGGCGCGTGGCGGATGCAGACCCGCGCGCGACGGCGTTCTATTACCGGAACGCGCGGTATATACTGCTTGTACAGTCCGTATGGATGCAGGATGAATATGCAAATATCAACTCGGAATGGGTAGACAGCCGGTTTGATTATCTCAAAACCGTGACGACAGGCTCATTTGTGAATTTCCCGTACAGCGGTCTTATGGACTATGAGCATGCCTATTGGGGCGGCAATGTGCCGTCATTGCGGTGCGTGAAGCGGCTGTATGACCCGTGCAATGTCTTTAGATTCCCGCAAAGCATACGCATATAGCTTGAGTGATTCTGAGCTGATGAATATGGAAAAATGACCATAACGAGACATAGGGCGCGGGCAACGGCGCTCTTTCCTTATGTTCGATGATTTGCATGAAGGAGGGGTATGGGATGGTGCAGATTTTGATCGGTATGGCGGCGGGGCTGATTATCGCGGCGGCGGGGCTGATCGGCTACAGGCTGGGCATGAAGCGCGTCGGGGGTGACGTGCAGCCTCGCGGGCTGGATGCCGGAGCGGCGCAGCAGCAGGATGCGCTCATGAAGAAGTACGAGGCGATTCTTGACTACGACCCGTACGGTGAACACGTATGAACAGCACACATGTTTGGAAGGAGTACGAGCAGGGCATAGACTACAAGGCGCGCATCGGGCTTTATCACACGGTGGATTTAAACGAGAGGTTCTACGCCGGAGACCAATGGGTGGGGATTCCGCATGAGGGGCTGCCGACACCCGTGGTCAACTTTATCCGGTACGCGTCGGCATGGAAGATCGCGGCGGTCACGGACAGACGGCTCAAACTCAAGTTTTTCGCGGAGGGCGTCAGCGACGGCGGCGACATCGGCATTTACGGGCGGCAGCTGTCGCAGTACTGCGATATGCTCTGGGAACGGCTTAAGATGGATTATCTGACCAAAGAGGGTTTAAAGCAGGCCGCGATCACGGGTGATTATGTTCAGTATTTCTACTGGGACAGTGCGCTCGAAACGGGACAGGCGCTGACGGGCGATATCTCGACGCAGCTTATTGACAGCGTGAATTTCTATCCGGGCAATCCCAACAGCGCCGATGTGCAGAGCCAGCCGTATATCATACTCGCGTTTCGCGAGTTGCTTTCCAAGGTGAAGGAAGAAGCGCTTGCGAACGGCTGCGGAAATGTGGGCAAGATCACGGCGGACGAGGACAACGAATATACGGCGGGCGATCTTGGCAAGGTGGAGCTGGAAAACGCGGGCAAGTGCAACGTGCTGCTCAAGATGTACAAGAAGAACGGTCATGTGTGGTGTGAAAAGAGCGTTCGCAACGCGGTCATACAGCCGCCGAAGGACACGCTGCTGACACGGTATCCGGTTGCGCTGATGAACTGGGACACGCGCAAAAATTCGTGCCACGGCGTGGCAGAGGTGACGGGGCTGATTCCGAATCAGGTGTTCGTCAACAAGATTCTTGCGCTGTCTCAACTGAGTCAGATGCAGATGAGCTTTCCCAAGGTGATATTCGACCGCACACGCATCCGTGAATGGAGCAACAAGGTGGCGGGCGCCGTGGCTGTGAACGGCGACATTGCGGGGGCGGCACAGTATCTGATGCCGCCCGGCGCGTCATACGACGCGTGGAACGGGCTGAATGCGACGCTCGAGACGACGATGCGCATGATGGGTGCGAACGACGTGACGCTCGGCAATATCAAGAACCCGGACAATACGTCCGCATTCATTGCCACAAGAGATGCGGCGCTCGTACCGCTGCAATCCCAGCAGGAGCGGTTTTACGCGTTTGTGGAGGATATCGGGATGATCTGGCTCGATTTTATACGCCAGTATTACCGCGCCGGTCGTATGATTCCGCTGGAGCAGGAGGGACGGCGCGTATTTGTGCCGCTGCCCGACGATGTGCTGGACGCGTATACGATGCGGCTCAGGGTGGACGTGGGGCCGTCCTCAATGTGGAGCGAGGTTCAGGTGGTTCAAACACTGGATAATCTGCTGAAAGGATCGCAGATTTCGCTGCGGCAGTACCTTGAGCGTATACCCGACGGGCATATTCCGATGCGCGAGGAACTGCTGGATGAAGTGAAACGATGGGAGGCGCAGCAGGCGATGCAGGCCGTTCAGGAGCTTGACCATGCTGGCCTTCCAAAGGCAGAACGGAAAAATGAAAGAATTAAGGCAGACGGGGAGCCAAACGGACGCATAAAATACAGTAAGTGACCGATTCCTTTGGCTACCTGTCAAAAGGGAAGGGGGTGGAGGTCACGGAACAGGATGCAGTGGCTTCCCGGCTGTCGGCTATGTTTGAGAAACTGGGACTGGAAAAAGACAAAGACAGCTGCGCCGCTATCGGGAGCGCCATCAGAAGCGAGACTCAGAGGCTCGAAGAGCGCCACGGCAAGCGAATCGGCAAGCTCGAAGAGCAGATTAACCAGACACGAGTGGATTTGGCAGAAGTGGAAGGAAGAATAGATAACCTGAGGACCGGCGTGGAGGGCGAATCGCGGCTCTTTTTGGAGATGCTGAACAGAGTCGGTGAAAAGGTCGAGAGGATAGAAAGATATACGTCCAAAGAGCAGAGCGCACGCCGGACATGGATGATTGCGCTCGTCGCGGCGCTGCCGGGGCTGATATCCGTGATTCTGCGGGTTATAGAGATGGCGGTGCATTGATCCTTCTTCGAAGCAAAAGGGGCGGCTATTGCAGCCTCTTTTGCTTTTCGGGTGTTTTTTTGTGAATAACGGACCCGTTCGGTGGTGACCGATTCTTCTGCGAGCAGAATGTCCGGAAAGACCGTAAGGGTCTTTTGTATACCGGAAAATAAGTAACAAAGGAGATTTAATATGGTTGATATGGCCCAACCACAGGCCGTGGATACGGCAAACCAGCCGGAAAGCTTAGCCGCAACAGGCGGCACACACGAGGACGCTGTTAGGGACAATGCGTTTCTGACAGTACGCTACAACAAAGAGGAGCTGCCGCTGTCCCGAGAAGCGGCGGCGGAATATGCCCAGAAGGGACTCAATTATGACAAGCTCAGCGGCAGACTCGAAAAAGCCCAAGAACTGCTGGCGGCGTATGAGGACATCGGCGCGGCGGCAAGGGACTATGCCCAAGTCAACGGCATAAGTGAACCGCAGGCATTGGCTGCGATCACACAGCGGCTCGGTGAGGAGCAGCAAAAGCAGGCGGCGGTCAGCGGGCAGCTCGATGAATTTCTGCAGGCGCATCCCGATGTCGATCCGCGCGTGCTGCCTGTTTCGGTGGTAAATGCCTGGAGAAACGGCACGCCGCTGATCGAGGCTTACGACAGTATGAGCATACAGGAACGGCAGCGTGAACTGGCGCGACAAACCAACGCGCAGAATACGGCATCGAGTATGGGCGGTGCTGTCGGGATGGGAGCGGCCGCACCAAGGCCGGTTACGGAGGACGGCATCAAAATCATGAGTCCGGCAGAGCTTGAACAAAATCACAGCCGTATCTGGGCATTTTTAACGGGACAAAAAGAATAGAAAGGATGATGCATAGTGGCATATGAAAGTTTCCGGCCGGAGATTCTGGCCAAAGAGCTGATGACGGACAGGGGCAGAGACTGTGTGTTCAAAAACCTCACCTACAAAGGCCCTATTCTCGGCGAGATCACCAAAAAAGGTGATGTGCTGCGTATTGCGGGTGTGGGACGCCCCACGGTGAAGGATTATACACCCGGCGAGGACATTACGCTCGAACAGAAGACAAGCTACAATCAGGACCTTTACATCACCGAAGCCAAGTACGTCAACGTTGAGGTGGACAGGGTGGACAAGGCTCAGGCGCAGGGCGAGGTATTCGGCGTGGAGGTCAGGGAAGCCAAAAAAGCGCTTGCGCAGACGCTTGACGAATATCTCGCGGGATTCCACGAGCAGGCGGGTGGTGTGATTGAGAACACAAGCTGTACGTCGGCCACGATTCTCTCAACGCTGGCCGAAGCCGAACAGGCGCTGCTTGAGGCGGATGTCCCGTTTGAGGAGGAACGCTTCCTCGTCATCTCGCCCGCGATTTACACCAAGCTCGTACTTGGAAAGATCGTATTTCAGCAGGGTAATACGGATGTGTTTGGCAAGGGGTTTAAGGGCAGCTACTTAAACTTCGGCGTCTACGTCTCCAATTCGATCAGAAAAACGGGAGATGTACATCACTGCATGGCGTTTACACGGCAGGCGGTCGCGCTCGCGGAGCAGATTCCCGCGGGAATGATCGAGCGATATAAACCTGAGAAGACATTTGCGGACGCATTTAAGGTGCTGCATCTTTACGGCGGCACGGTGATCCGCCCTGCCGAACTCATTCGCGTGGATTTGACGACTGCGGATGAGACGGCGATATAGAGGAGGTGTCTGCAAATGGCAAACATGAGTGTGTTTGATGTGAGCGGCGGTACGGTCAGCATGGCGTCGGCCGGCGAAATCGCCGGGTCTGCGGCGGTGCAGACGGTACCGCCGGGTAAGGACGCGCGCATGGTGCTGCGTGTCGCCAACGGCTGCGAGACAGAGGCGGTGGCGGTGACCCTTAAAGCGGGAGACGGCCCGAGAGCCGTGCTGGGCGACAAGGTCGTCACGGTGACTGCGGGACAGATGGCGTACATTGCGTTGTTTGACTCGGCGAGATTCAAACGGTATTCGGACGGTGCGATGGCTGTGGAGCTGAAGGCGTCCGATGGCGGCGCGCTGACAGCGCAGCAGCTTGAAAGCATTTCGATCGAGGCTGTGCAGCTTTAAAAAATAAGCAATATGTTCTGAGTTCATTCAAAAGTAATCAATAAAGCGAGCTTCGGATTTTAATCACGGATATGCCTTTTATCTGGCTTTGCCAGGCAAGGGGATTTGTGAAAAGAACTGATAAACGCCCCGCTGTCCTTGACCCAGACACAAGCGGGGCGTTACCTCGCTGACAAACGAAATTTGTCAGCAAAGAAGGAGGTGAGAGCCATTGACGGCTCAGGATGTTTATGATTTGGCATTGGCGCTGATTGATCAGACGGAATCGCCCGATGCGGCGGAGTATGCGCGCCGTGCGCCTGCGTTGATCGACGTGCTGCAGCATGAACTTGCGTTTTATGAGAATAAGGCTGTGACGCGTACTGTCAGCAGTCTTGACGATGCGCTGGAGCTATCCGGCGATACGGCAGAACGCATCATGCCGTACGGACTGGCCGCGAGCTTTGCGCTCGCTGATAAAAACAGCGATATGTATGCCGATTACAGCGCGATGTACCGCGCATTGATACGTACCATACGGCCGGGAGAATCGGATATGGCAGATGACTATGAGTCGCTCAGCGGAATGAATTGAGCGGTAGGGGTGATATGATGGCACAGGTCTCGATGGATCAGTTTTTAAGATTGTCCAGACGGCTGGATGAATTTGCACAGAGGGTCAATGATGAGGTCGTGCTGAAAGTATTTCCCGTGGGGTCACTCTTTCTGTCTTTATCGGAGGAAAACCCCTCAGGCTACCTTGGCGGGCAGTGGGAGAGGTATGCCAAAGGGTGTTGTCTTGTGGGCATTGATCCGAACGATGCGGATTTTGCACAGGTGGGCAGACCGGTGGGCTCCAAGACAGTGGCGCTCACCGGTCTGCAGAATGGTTCGCACACGCATACGCAGAACGCGCATACGCATACGCAGAACGCGCACACACATACGCAGAGCATCCACGGGCATTCAATACCGTCTTTATCAGGAACGGCAGCCAGCGCAGGTGCGCATACCCATGGCATTGGCTACAATGGCGACGCGGCCCCCGGAAGCGGTAAGCCCCGAATCGCAGGCAGTGACTATACCGCTATTGCGGCGGATGTCATTCAGTCAGGAGGTGCTCATTCACACGGTGTGACCACGTTTGCGAACATAAGCGGCGATACGGCAGCAGTGAACCAGAATGCGACGGCAGTGAACCAGAATACGACGGCGGTAAACCAAAACTCAGGCAGCGGCGCGCCGCACAACAATATTCAGCCGTCGGTGCCGGTTTATGTTTGGGTTCGCACGGCGTGAGGGAAAGGAAACGAGAATGAGAAAGTCAACCATAAGGGAAGTCAAGCTGCCGGATCTGAACGGCGGCCTCAATGTGAACGACCCTCCAAACGGTGTTGAGGACAACCAAAGCCCCGATATGCTCAATATGTGGTTTAAGGGCCGCGCGCTGGCCAAACGAAACGGGCAAACACTGGCCGTCAGCAGCCTTGACGGCGTGGTGCACGCGATATCGCCGTGTTACAACGGTTATTATGCGGTACACGCGGGGGGATCTCTGTATTGCTGGAGAAACGAGACGGTCCAAAGGATCAGGACGGGGTTGCCGGACCATAAGGGTGTGTTCTGCGAATTTGGCGATACGCTTTACTATCTGGATGGCGAGGAGGTATGGGAAATATCATCTGCATATACGGTTTCGGCAATTGCGCCGTATGTGCCGTGTGTGGTGATCAACGCGCTGCCAGACTTGTCGGGCAGTGATGGCGGTGACGCGTATAACCTGCTGGGTGGCGGTTTCACTGTGAAATATAACGCGAATGGGACAAGCACTGTTTACAGCCTGCCGCAGAAAGGGCTGGACGCGTCAACGGTTGTCGTGAGCGTCAACGCAGTGGATCTGACGGAAGGCGTCCATTTCACTGTTAACCGCACGAACGGGCTGGTGAACTTCTCGGGTGGAAGCAGCCCGTATGGCTCGCCGCCATCGGGAACCAACAATGTTTGGATCACGGCGTATAAAACGATGGCGGGAAACAAGGGCAAAATTGCGGGTTGTCGCGTGGCGGTTCCGTTTGGAGGCGAATCGGCAGGTCTCTATGGTGGTACGCGCGTTTTTGTGATGGGCAATCCCGACTGCCCGCGAAGCTATTGGCATAGCGATCTCGGACAGGGTGTGGGCGGGGGTCTGCGCTATTTTCCCGATACCGGCGAGGAGTATTTGGATCAGAACAGCGAGGCCATCACAGCTGCTGCCAAGATGGGTGGAGAGCTCGTGATATTTAAGGAGAACTCAATATTTAAGCTGGGGTATTCATTTGACGGAGAAGATGTATTTTATCCGGTACGGGAATGCCACAGTGCGATCGGGTGCGATATGCCGGGCAGTGTGCAGCTGATCGATAATCGGCTTGTGTTTGCGAACTCAAGAAGCGGCGTACATATGCTCGTCTCGTCAGACAATGAGTCCGAGAATGCTGTGAAGCCGCTGTCGGCGAACATTGGCACATTGCTGCTCGGTGAGAACGGCCTCAAAGATGCGTGCTCTGTGGATTCGGGACGGTATTATTGGCTTTGTGCGGGCGGTTACGCCTATCTTTGGGACTATGAGCAGACGCCTTATTACAATTATTCGGACTATGAGCAAGCGCAGCGCCGGCTCGCTTGGTACCGATTTGACAACATCAAGGCAGTAGCGTTTTGCGATAAAACGGACGGTCTTTATTACGGTACGGATGCCGGCATTGTGCGATTCACAAGGGAACAGAATGATTTTGGCAAAGGGTTCCTTTCATATTACACAAGCAAGGCGTTTGATATGGGAAAACCTGAAGAACTAAAAACCTTTTTGAATGTCTACCCAAGCTTTGCGGCAGACGGCAATGTCAAGGCGGTCGTATCTGTTGGCAACGATAAACAGGACGTGTTCAAAAGCCGCGGTTATGACGTGAAGTCGTTCGCGTGGGACTGGTTTAACTGGGCGGTTTTCACCTGGAACGTGATTCGTTTCATGCGGACATTTTCCATACGGCTTAACATGCGGGGCGTTTCGTTTATTCAGATTCGTATTTTGGGCAGCGAGAAAAATCGCGGAGTGGGGCTTACGGGACTGCGCTTGACATATTGCAGCGAAAGAAAGATGAGGTGAGGAAAATGGCTTTTTCTAGAATGTCGTTTGATCCTGAAGATGGCCTGAATAACAAGGACCGTTATAGCACAACGCCGGGAAGCGAAGAGGAAGCCCGTGCGCAGGTACAGAGTATATCGGATCAGCTGAAAAGTTATCTGAACAATATGCTTCTGGTAGAGTTGGAAAACCCTATAGCCGGACGAAGCGGTGCGGAGAAAATCGGCAGTGCGGCAATAGCAAACGTTTCAGGTGAAACGGTGCGCGCACAGATAGCGGATGTGAAAAGACAGATTGATGATGTATCGATCGGGTCTTTGGCTGATGGCGTTGTGGTGACATCGAAGGTGGCGGATGGTGCGGTGACAAGGTCAAAGCTGGCTCACGGTGCACTCGGATGGACGCTCGTGGCAGACAGCGGTGTGTTGAATTTTAGCGGCAGTTTTGAGATTGCGGCTCAGACGGGCAAGAGTGAACTGATGATTCAATTGCGCAGCGAGGATGGAACGATGGTAAACGGATATGCGATTGTGCCGCTCAACGAGAACGGCTTGATGATACCGCTGTCAGTTAAGGTGCAGGGCTGCGACCCGCACGACTTCAGTGTTGATTACCGGATTTTCACGATGCACTCAACATCGCTGATGGTTTATGGAATGTCAAATTCGGAGTGTATGAATGGTGAAACAAATCTCAAACGGGTATATGTGTTTGCCAGATAAAAGAGGAGAGGAACATGAAATTAGCGTCAAAGAGCCTTCCCGTATACAACAGCACGGGCGAGTGCTTAATAGGTTCATTAACATGTGGAGATGGGGTACAGGAGATTGAAGAGAATTCATCAGGTCTGCTGATCGCTTACATAATTGGGCTCGTAAAGACTGAGGATGCCAAGGCGCTCCTCAGTCCTGAAGAGTGGAGCGGTGCAGCTGATCAGAAACAAAGGTTCTTCAGCTTTATCGCGGCTCAGGAGGGAGCGCTTTATGTATGGGGCGCACAAGGTCAGCAAATGTCACCCGCGCTTATCAAGAAGCTTGAGGATGCGGAGTCGAATTATAATCGTGCGCTTGCACATTATAACGAGCATGTGAAGGCTGGACAGACGCTTATTGCGTACGACTGCTCAGGGCTTATTGTGGCTTTTCTGCTCGCGGAAGGTTTGATTTCGGGTGACAGAAGTGCCAATGGCTTATATCATAACGAATGCGGGGATATCTGCAAAGAAGAGCTGATGGCTGGTGACCTCGTATTCAAAAAGTATCTGACCAAAAATCAGATGTATCATGTCGGCGTATACATGGGTGACGGTACTGTCGTTCACGCGAAAGGAAGAGACGACGGTGTGGTACGCGAACCATTCGGCTCAACCGGATGGAATCGTTTTGGGCGCCTTAAATGCTGGGGGGGCGCTATGTGCGCACCCGTTTATACGCGATTTCTCAAAAACAGCGGTAAACCGTATATCAAAGGAGACGATGTGCTGGCGGTCCAGCGTGCGCTTGAGAACAGGGGTTATAATGTCGGTGGTATTGACGGTATCTATGGGCCCAACACAGAAAAAGCCGTGAGAACTTTTCAGCAGGCGGCGAGGCTCACGGTGGACGGTATTGTCGGACCAAAAACATGGGCGGTACTGATTGGATAAACCAAAATTAGCGTCTAGGCCCCGGAGCATTTGCTCCGGGGCCTATTTTTGTCTAAAGAATACCTCCGGTAGTGCCGGGGGTTTCAAAAGGCTTTAGCTATGGATAAGAAAACTCCTTTTGATATACTGAGAGCGGTCTAGCAGCCGCGGAAGTAAAATCAAAAGGAGGGTCACCAAATGGATGACACAAAAAGTCTAGCACATACAAAGTGGAACTGCAAATATGACATCGTGTTTGCACCAAAGTACAGAAGAAAGATAATATTCGGGAAACTGAAGGTAGAAATCGGGAAAATATTAAGAGAACTTTGCAGATGGAAGCAAGTGAACATAATAGAGGCAGAAATATGCCCCGATCATGTACATATGCTGGTAGAAATACCTCCAAAGATGAGTGTAAGCAGTTTTGTGGGGTTTCTGAAGGGAAAAGCACGCTGCTGATATTTGAACGACATGCAAATCTCAAATACAAGTATGGAAACCGAAGCTTCTGGTGTAGAGGATACTATGTAGATACGGTGGGCAAGAATGCAAAGAAGATAGCCGAGTATATACGAACACAATTGGAAGAAGATCAGGTTGCCGATCAGATTAGCATGAAGGAATTGATCGACCCCTTTAAGGGGTAGCCAGTAAACCAGCCCCTTTGAGGGGCAGCCAGTAACAAGCTTTTGCGGCTGCCGACCGTTGAGTACGCCTTAAGGCGATGCCAGAAAAAGAGGGCTTTGCCCGTTTATGAAAAACCCCCGGACGTGACCGGGGGATCATTATTTGGTAATGATTTATTGATTTTTGACCTTTAAGAATAAACAGCTTTCATCTGAGTGTTTTCAGGAGAAATTAGAACATTTCAATGATAATTCTTCGCTCTTATCTTAGCGCCCGTGGTCTCTTGATTGGATTGTCCATTTAGCCTTCACGAATGAGAAGTTCTTTCTTGAGTCTTCTGATTTTGCGCGTAATCTGTATGACCCATGAGGCAAATGCGCAGCCGGTCAAAAAAAGCAGTGCCCCGAGCACCAGATTGAGCGACCGGAATAAAGGCCAAATTCCAACTGAGATGTTCATCAGACCGACGCTGAGTTCCAGTATCGCAAAACCGAGCCAAAAGGAGCGTACTCTTTTGTTATGGCCGATCTGTGATGGGATATCCGAATGCAGCATAAAAGGCCCGTCCGCCGATCTTTTTCGGAAATACACCCATCTCATGTACGATGAGACAAACTTGGCTCCGGTTTCTTCCACAAACCGAATATATTTCTGACCTGCCGGATTGGTTGCCCAATAATCGAGCAGTTCAATTCGATAAATGTACTCGCCTGGCATGGCCTCCTCGAATACATATCGGCACCATGAATAGTCCACCAGAGCGAGACCTCTTGCGCTCATCTCGTTCAGCCATTTTTCTTCTTTTTCCCAATTCCAATAAGGCTTGCGGATAATATGCTTCATGACAGACTCCCTCCTGATATATGACGCCCGTTTTGTATGAGCTCCTCAAGGCGCTCGATTTCGGCTCTCACGATTCGTTTTCCGGTATCTGTGATGATATACTCTTTCTTTCTTTCATCGCCTGCATTTTCAAGCGGCTTGATCCAGCCCTTTTCTAAAAGCGTGCTGATGGCGCCGTACAAAGTTCCTGCTCCCATTGATACGCGTCCGCGGCTCAGCGCCTTGACATTTTGCATAATGCCATAACCGTGCATTGGCTCAAAGAGAGAGAGGAGTATATAATAGACGGCTTCCGTCAGCGCGCCCATGCTTTCTGCCATGGGGCACCTCCTTGATATAACGGTTTGCGATGTAACGCTATACGATATATCGCCTAACGACATAAATTATATCGGGAGGCGATATAATTGTCAATACTGTGTTGACATTTTTTTATGGCAATGGGAAGATAAATTCATATCACAGCAACGCAGGTCAAGAAATGGCTCTTTTAATCATATATTCTGTTAATCGGAGGGAAGGTCATTGGAGCATTGGCAAAAAGTGCTTGCGGTGCAGCATATGCAGGATTACATCACGGCGCATATCCTGCAGCCTATCACACTGGTGGAGCTCGCGAAATCAGCCGGATATTCGCCATGGCATTCGGCGCGCATTTTCAAGGAGCTGACGGGGCGGGCACCGTTTGAGTATATCCGTTCGCTGCGGCTTGCTAAGGCGGCAGCAAAGCTGCACGACGGCGGCGGCCGTATTGTGGATGTGGCGCTGGATTTTGTGTTCGATTCGCACGAAGGATTTACGCGCGCGTTTTCAAAAGAATTCGGGATATCCCCGCGTGCCTATGCGAAGCAAAAGCCACCGCTGAAATGCTTCATGCCGATGAAAGCCCGTGACTATTACCTCACACGACAGAGAGAGGAAAATAAATCGATGAAAAATGCAAATACTGTTTTTGTTCAGGTGATTGAAAGGCCTGAAAGGAAGCTCATACTCAAAAGAGGGAAAAAGGCAGCGCATTACTTTGACTACTGTGAAGAGGTGGGCTGCGAGGTGTGGGAAGTGCTGTCCGGTATCAAAGATGCGCTGTATGAGCCGATTGGCATGTGGCTGCCCGAGAGCTTGAGGCCGGTCGGCACGTCCGAATATGCTCAGGGCGTAGAGGTGCCGCTGGATTACAAGGGGGACGTGCCAAACGGCTACGAGAGCATCACGCTGCCTGCGTGCCGGATGATGGTGTTTCAAGGGTCTCCGTTCGATGACGAAAAGTTTGAAAACGCGATCGATGAGATCTGGCAGGTGATGAAAACTTACGATCCGACACTTTACGGCTTTGAATGGGCAGATGATACCGCACCGCGTTTTCAGCTTGCGCCCATGGGATACCGCGGGTATATTGAAGCGCGTCCTGTCCGCAAGCTATAGCTGCCAAAAGGGGCTGTCCAGAAACGATTATGATAATCGAGGAGGATAGCCTCTTTTTTATTTCAAATTAGGAGGGAATGTGGATATACTCGGAGACCATGGAATAAAAATGAAGAAGCCGTCGGCTTATTATAGATCAACCTATGTCCTGATTTTACACGATTTGCAGCGCAGGATATGCCCGTTGAGTTTGTATAATCGTAATAGTGGGCTCAGTACGGTGCCAAATCATCTGGTCCAGACGATTTCTTTCAAATTCAGCGGTATTGCCAGTTAATATTTCCGTTTCGCTTATCTTTTGGTGGATTTGATTGTTCCTGATACATCAATTTTATACCCGAGAACGGTCTGTCTCCAATGACGTCACTGAATCATTCCCCCCCGTCTCGATTTGAGCAAAAAGGCAGCTATGCCTGCCAGGTTTTTGACAAAAAAAGATAATCGAATCAAGATCATCCTTAAGCCTTAAGAATGCCGCTGGCTTTCATTTGGATGTTTTGAGATCAAGCAGCTTTTTGACATCATCAAGATCAGTGTTGTTCTTAACGCCGATCATGAGCCACTTGGTGTTGTTGAAAAGCTGTGTTCTGTCATATAGCGAATTCAATGTATCCGAAAACAGCGCCTGAGCCAGTGCGAACTTCTCCATGTCTGCTGCGCCGGTGACAACGAGCGCGGTAAAGCTCTCGGGCTCGGGATACAGTGTACACAGCGCTTTGCCGCTTTTTTTATATTTGACATTCCATCCCGGCTTGGCGCTGCAGCTGCTGTAGACGATCTGCGGCTTTATGCCAAAGGCTTGCTGAATGTGCGCGTTGAGCCCCAGCCACCTGCTTTGTGCGTCCCCCTTTATTGATTCGGCTATGGCGAGCATATCGGGAGTTATTGTGGGATCTTGCATATTGTCCATATTTCCATCCTCCGGTATAATATGCCATTATCATATCATCAAATCGTTTCGCTGTCATTGTATAACAGCATACATTGTGTTACATTCAATGCAGACAGTGACGGGGGAGGACGCTATGCCGATTGAGAGATGGCTTTATGAGGCGACGATTTATTCATTGGTGCTCATATTCATCATTCTGGTTTCGCAGATTCTGCATTCAAGGCTTTGGCTGAAAGAGTATCCCGAGCCGATCCGTACAGCCGCCGCCCCCATGAGCCGCCGTGAAAAGCTTATAAAAAGGCTGCTTGACTTGCCGCTGATGATTATCAAAGCGGGATATCCGGTGTTTTCGGCCTTCGTTTATAAGGCGGCTATGTCTGAGGCGTATAATTTCTGGTATGGATTTGTGCATCTGCTGGTGCTTTACGGCATGTTTATCCTTCTTGATTTGCTTTTTCTTGACGGGCTGATTTTTTGCCTGATAACACCCGGGTTCGTTGTCATTGAGGGGACGGGAGAACTCAAAAGCGCCTATAAGGATTTTTGTTTTCATGCGAGAAAAGCACTCAGCGAATTCGGCTTGTCGGTGGTGTTCAGCGCTCTTGTGACGGGTGTGCTGGGCGTATAATCAAAAGGCCCGGATTTACACATCAATGATTGTTCACATTTACACTTAATTGACATTAGTGTGATTCTCACATATAATGAGGGCTGATAAAGGCAGGAAGGCGCCCGTGTCGGTTGATCCGCATGGTTCGTAAAAGTATGCTGAATTTTCTGATTATTACAGCTGTGGCCTTGGTGCTTTCGCTCGGGATAACGCCGGTCATGATTATGGCTTCGCGCAAATGGAACATAATGGATATCCCGAACGAACGCAAGTCTCATACAAAACCCATTCCGCTGATGGGCGGTGTGGCGATTTATTTGGCAACCATTGTGTCCACGGTGCTTTATGTATTTTTGTTTGATGACAAGTCGCTCCAGCTCAACATTATCATCGCTTTTCTGATCGGTATTTCGGGCGTGACGATGATGGGACTGATTGATGATATTCTTTCACTCCCGGCCAGACGGCGTCTGATAATTTTGTTTATTCTCGCGATGATCGTGCTGGTCGGGTGTCTGCAATTCTATTTCCCTAAAGAGCTGCTGCAGGACACCTTTCTCGCGGTGGTCGCATCCGTCTTTGTGGTCCTGTGGATTGTGGCCATAACCAATGCGATCAATTTTTCGGACGGTCTTGACGGCCTGGCAAGCTGCGTATCACTCGTTTCGGCGCTCTCATTCGCGGCTATTTTCTTTCTGCAGGGCCGTTATCAGCTCGCCCTGCCGACGACGCTCGCGCTTTGCGGCGCGATCATCGGGTTTCTCACGTACAATTTTCATCCCGCAGAGATATTCATGGGGGATGCGGGCAGCATGTTTATCGGCTTTATGCTGGGGATACTCTCTATCATGAGTATCGCAGATGAAGCGAGTGTGATTACATTCGTGGTTCCGGTTTATTTGATACTTGTGCCGATCGTGGACATGTGCATGTCGGTGCTGCGGCGGCTGCTGCTTCACCTTCCGGTGATGAAGCCGGATAAAATGCACTTTCACCACGTTCTGATAGAAAAATTCAACAGCCACCGTTTGGCCGTCTTTATACTCGTGGGCATTCAGATCATCTGCGCGGGTATTGGTATTGCAATCTACATGCTTGATCTGTACGTTGAAGGGTGGATGCTGCTGGGTGTTCTCGCCGTGACCGCAATTATTTATACGGTGCTCAAGGTGCGCAGAATCAAGAAACAGAATACAATGGAATGAATGAACGGCCGCGTCCCAGCGGTTTTTTTGTGCCGCTAAATCAAGCTGTGGTTAACCGGATAAAATGGTTTTACAGCCAATAACATGCGCGAATGATGATCTGCGGTGACGGCGAGGTTCAAAAACGCTATAATAACGGGTCAAAGATATTATCACCATATCATTAAAAGTTTCTTTGGGTGAAAAGGTGCCGTTTAGCGCCGGAAGGCAGCAACCTCACGGCAGTCTTCGGCGACAGTATCCTTAAGATACGTCACAGTTAAGACAATAATGTACGCCATGATGTGGCGAACCTGTAAACAATCAAAAAACGCCCCGCCGAAGCGGAGCGCTGTCCATGCCGGATCAGTCTTTTTCTTCGATCGAGAACGCAATATTTGTGGCATGGTCGGCCACACGCTCAAGCGTCGCCACCATGTTTGTAAAGACAACGCCCACCTGGGGATCGCAGGACTTGTCCTGCAGTCTGTCGATATGATTGTTCATATAAAGCCTTTTCATATCATCGACTTCCTGCTCCATCTTGTCCACCTCTTTGATCTTGGAAAGATCACGTGTGCGGAACGCTTCCAAACTCAGTCTTAATGTTTCCATCGTTTTATTCGCCATAACATGGAGTTCTTCCTGAGCGTCGGACGATAGATTGGCTCTGCGTTCCATCAATGAGAGCGAAAACCCGGCGATGTTTTCCGCAAGATCGCCGATCCGTTCCATATCGATGACCACATGGTGCAGACTGCCCATCGTTTTAAGGTCATGCTCCGAGAGATCCATACCACGGAACTCGATCAGATAATGCGTGATATGATGCGTCAGGTAATCGATCGTCTTTTCAACATTTAAAACCCGGTTTGCTTTTTGCTCGTCACGCTTGAAGAAGGCATCGAGCGAACGCCTCAAGTTATCGGCGGATATCTCTCCAAGACGGCTCAGCTCTTTGAGCATCTGACTCAGAGCGATGGTCGGCGTCTGTGCGATACGCTCGTCCAGGTAAACAAGTTTTTTCTCAACACGGTCCGGCTCGTGCTTCTCCGGAATGATGCGGGTGATGAGTTTCACCATCCGCTTGGCAAACGGAAAAAGCAGTATTGTGACTGTGACGTTGAACATTGTGTGGAAGTTTGCGATCTGGCGCGAAACGTTGCCGGGCGACCACGAGGCGACCCAAGCGACAATTGACGGGACCAAAGCGAGCACAATGAGGTAGATGATCGTTCCCAATATATTGAACATCAGGTGGATGCCGGCTGTCCGTTTGGAGTTGGGGCTTGTGCCGATCGCCGCGAGTATCGCCGTGATACATGTGCCTATGTTCTGGCCGAGCACTACGTAAACCGCGGAGTCAAGGCCGATCAGTCCGAGCCCCGCCAACGCCTGCAATATGCCGACGGATGCCGACGAGCTTTGAATGATCGCGGTGAATATGGCGCCGAACAGCACGCCCACCACAGGGCTCTTGAAGCCGACTAGCAGATTGCGGAAGGCTTCATTCTCTTGGAGAGGCTTCATCGCTTCGGCCATGAGCGAAAGGCCGACAAACAGTATACCGAAGCCAAGTACAATTTCGCCGATACGGGATACGAAACGCTTTCTTACAAAAACGGTAAAAATCATGCCGAGGAACAGAATAAAGGGTGCAATATCCGAAAGCTTAAAGGCAATGAGCTGCGCGGTGATGGTGGTGCCGATGTTGGCTCCCATGATCACGCCTGTGGCCTGAAGAAGTGTCATGAGCCCGGCGTTGACGAAACCGACAACCATAACGGTGGTGGCTGATGAGCTTTGAATAACGGCAGTGACGCCGGCACCTACGCCGACGGCGGCAAGCCTTTTATTTGTCAGCACCTCGAGTACCCGTCGCATCCGGTCTCCCGCCGCGTTTTCGAGCCCGTCCGACATCATTTTCATGCCGTATAAAAACATACCGAGGCCGCCCAACAATAAAAATACCGCTGCAAAAGTCATTAAGTATCCTCCAATAGTCATGGCTCATAGGCGGCAGATTGGCACGCCCGTCCAGTTTTCAATTATATATTATAGAATATTGTTTGTCATCCCGCTTTATTGCGCGCATACGAAAATGTCTATCAAAGAATTTGCAAGCTTATGTAAGTTTATTGATAAATCTTTCGGTAAAAACATTAAAATGACAAAAATTAAAAATTGGTGTAAAATACTGTTGTATTCCGGAGCGAATGCTTCGGTGACAGTATCCGTGAGCTATAAAGGGGGCAGCATGGAAAAAGATATCAAGCATATTTGGGTGGCCCATGACGAGCCGAGTGAGATAAGAGCGAAAGCCGTTGTTGTTTCGATGGTCATTATCCTTGGTATTGCGGCATTTCTGATCTGCATCTACAGCGTGATTCCCGCGCTGCTGGCTTAGAAGCGCGAGGGATTCTGCTTACCCCAAATTTCCTTTCTCAACACAATTCTAAATGCAAAACGTACAAAATGTTGACAAGCACCGTATGATCTTGTAATATCAAGATAACATCTTGTCTTTACAAGATACGAAAGGACGGCTCGGCATGGAAAAAAAGCTGCTGGATTGTGAATGGATGATACTCCGGGTGCTGTGGAATAAGCCCAAAATGAGTATGGGTGAAATCATCGAGGGCGTGCAGAAGGAAAATTCTTTTGTACAATGGAAATACAAAACATATCATTCATATTTGCGCGTCATGACGGACAAGGGGCTTATCGGCTGTGATGTGCTGAACGCCAAAGAGAAGCGCTATTATGCGCTGCTGACTCAGGAGGATGCGCTGCAAATGGAAAGCGATGCGGTGGTGCAGCGCATCAGCGCACATTCTCTGCCGCGCATCATGGCCATGATGGCTGAGAACTCGGGGTTATCAGAAAAGGATAAAGAGCAGCTTACGGTGTTGTTTGAACGCCTGAGAAAGGACGGTGAATGAAGTGGCCGGGAATTTCGTGATGACGCTGATCGTCAACGCAGCCGTGTTTACGGTGCTTTTTGTGGTTGTGCTGGGTATTCGCAGGATGCTCGATAAAAAGCTTTCCGCGTTGATGATATTTGCGCTTTGGGTTGTGGCTGCCGTCAAGCTCGTGATACCTTTTGGATTTGAGAGCGATTTAAGCCCGCTTGGCTGGTTCGACGCAGCGCCCGCCGTGGTGACGGCCGACGCACCGGAAACAGAACAGCACAGCGGGCCGGAAACACAATGGCCATCAATGTTGGCTGAGAATGCGGTTTCAGGTCCGGCGCCGTCCTCAGAGCAGGACATGACGGACTTGCCGCTCTCTGAACCGGCGGCTTTAGTAAATACGCTGCCTGCGCCGAAACCGCTGCACTGGACTGTGTGGGCGCTGATCGTTTGGGGCGCGGGTTTTGCGGCATGTATGGGCTGGTTTCTGCTGTGCCGTTTTCATGTGCAGCACCGCATCATACGCAAAGGTGTGGACGCGCCGAGCCATGTGCTGCGCCTGTTTGGCGAATGTCGGGAAAAGCTGGGCATCCGGCAGACTGTGAAGGTATGCGTACAAAACGTGATCACGATGCCCGCCGTGACCGGACTGCTGCGCCCCGTGCTGATACTTCCCGAGAGTGCGATAAAACTGGATGAGGAGAGCCTCCGCCATATCTTTCTGCATGAGCTTACCCACCTCAAATACGGTGATTTGATTTGGATACGCGTCATGAATCTGTTGAACAGCGTTTACTGGTTTCATCCGCTCGTGTGGCTTTGCTTCTCGAAGGTGCGTGCCGATATGGAAACGCTGTGCGACCGGCGGGTGCTCACATGCATGGAAGACAGAAGCCAAAGCGGTTATCTTCAGACAGTGCTGTATTTTGCGGGTGAGACGCACCCCGGCCGTCTTCATGCCGCGCTGAGTTTGAGCGACGGACGCGTTAAAATGGAGCGGCGCATACGCGGCATGTTCCGGCCGCGCAGAACCAAGAAAGCCGCGTCCGCTATGGCGCTGTGCACGGCGGCTGTGCTGCTGACGGCCTCAATGCTGACCGCGTGTCAGCCGACGCCCGAAGAGCCGGTCGTGGTCAATAAAAACGAACAGGCTGTGCAGCAGGTCATCGCGGCCGCGCCGGAGCCGGTGAAGGCGTATGAGGCGCCGGGGGCCGTGTCCGATTCGTTCAAGGGAAAGGACGAAAACGTCACGATCAATATTGACGCAAAGGTCATCGTGCCGGATGTGCAGGCGTTTCCCGTTGTGTCCGCGGTGCCTGAGGATATTTCTGTTGATTTCATCAAGACGGCGGCTCAGGTGCTGATGGAAGGCAAAACGCTCTATAAACCGCGCACCGGGTTGACCAAGCAGGATATTGAAGCCGAGATATTAAAGCTACAGAATGCGCTTGCCGACCCGAAGCACAGTACGTCGGACGGCTTGAACGCCGATGACCCCGAGACGGTTGCCGATACGCGCAAGCTGTTTGAAGAACGCATTGCGATCTATCAGGACCAGTACGAAAAGGCGCCCGATCAACTCGTTCGGGAGGAAGCGCCCATCGAATTCTCCCCGGCAAAAATCTATGAGGACCCGGTTTTCTATGAGGAGAACGTCAACGAGTGGACGTCGCTTGAGGATGACGATGAAGCCCAGCAGCTGCTCGACGAGTATGAGAACGAAAGAAAGTACGTGGCCGATGCCGACCTCGACGGCGGCTACTACGGACAGATCACGGTCTCGAGCTACAATGGATTCGGCAGACGGTGGAGCCGGATGAATTTTATAAAAAGCACAGAGCTGAACGGAAGATTTATGCCAGCCTTTGATATCGAGCAGACGGAGACGGACATGACACAGGAGGAAGCCGTGGATCTTGCGCAGCAGACGATGAGCCGGCTTGGCCTTGGCGACATGGTGATCAGCAATGTGTGGGCACAAACAGTCAATGGCCCCGATACCGGGGTATGCGGATATTCGGTTCAATATAAGCGGACGTACAACGGCATTCCGGTTTCGGGCAGCCAATACGTCGAGCAGGCGGACGAAGCGCTGTACGGCCCCGTTTATGAGAGCGAAACGATCAACATGTTCATCAAGGACAATATGATCATGAGCTTTGATTGGCGGAATCCGATTGAGGCCACCGGAATCGAAAATGAAAATGTGGCGCTCCTGCCTTTTGAAGATATCATGGATAAATTCCGCTCGCAGATAACGATCGAATACAATCTCGTCAAGCTCGCGCATTATGCGGAGGATAACCCTGATTATGACGAGTTCATAGCCAGCATCAAATCGGGAGAGGTCAATATAACGAGCATTGAGCTTGGCTATATGCGTATGCCGGTGCAGGATCAATCGGGCAGCTACCGGCTGGTGCCTGTCTGGCGGTTCTACGGGGATGAGTCCGTCGTCATGGAGCATGAAGGAGAGAATATAAAAACGGATATGGGCGGCAGCAAAATGACCGCGCTGTATCTGACGATTAATGCGATTGACGGCAGCCCGGTCGATGAAATGATGGGCTATTAATCAGCCCGGAAATACGGCCTAAATATGACGAGCCCAATAATAAAAAAGGGGAGGAACCGCCATGACGCTTGATGATCTTTTGTCCCTTGATAAAGAGAACATACCCCAAACGGCGCAGAAGCTGACCGCGCAGGATTTGGAAGAGCTGGTCGGGCTGCTCAGTGAAAAAGACGATAAGCTCAGGTACCCTGCGCTGCTGCTGCTGCAAAGCCGCAGCGAGAGCTTTGACGATGTGTACCCGTATTTCGATGTGTTTACGGGCAAGCTCAAAAGCGACAATTCCTTTCAGAGGAACATCGGGCTGATAATGATGGCCGCAAACGCAAGATGGGATACGCACAACAAGCTGGATAGCTCGCTCGATGACTATCTTGGCTGTGTGGACGACGAAAAACCGATCACGGTGCGCATGGGTATTCAGGCGCTTGAGAATGTCGTCCCCTATAAACCCGGCCTGCTTGAACGTATCGCGCGCAGGCTCATGCAGGTGGATATCGGTGCGCAGAGGTCCACAATGCAAAAGCTGATACTGCTCGATATCCTGCATGTGCTGATTAAGATCAGGCGGATAAAACCCTCGGACGACATAGACGCCTATATATCAGGTGCGCTCTGGGGCGGCGTACTCGACGACAAATTAAAAAAACAGATCAGCAAAGAGCTTTAACCTGAAACAATTCGGGACGGCGCGGCACGCGCCGTTCAGGTTGATGAAAAACCCCAATCTGTCATGCTGAACGGAACGTGAGTGAAGTGAAGCATCCCATGGTAAAACGCTTTAAACATGGGATTTCAGTCCACTGCGTAGTCAATCGCTTACGCTCAATCGGAATCATCCTGATTCTTTATGCA
Source organism: Bacillota bacterium (assembly GCA_023461435.1). Lineage (GTDB taxonomy): Bacteria > Bacillota > Clostridia > Christensenellales > SZUA-584 > SZUA-584. Next base: position 49,968 of record JAEYLC010000026.1, on the reverse strand, counting down.
CCACAATAAACGAAAAGCAACTGTTTCTCTTTTCAGGATGACAGAAATAGTTGTTTTACCTAACAATGACTTGATACTTTTTAGCAGCCTAGACGGCGCGGCACGCGCTGTCTTTTTTTATTTAGAGAAAATGGAAAATCATAATTGACAAATGCTTCCGCAATGATTACAATTGTAATCATAAAACGCCATGAATAGTTTTGAGATTGGAGGCGCGAGCATGAAAGAGACTCTGACTTACCCCGAATGGGCTGTGATGGAGGCGCTGTGGGGCAGGCCCCCGCAAACGCTGTCCGAGGTGATCACCTCGATGGATGGCAAAATGGGCTGGAGCTACCGCACCTATGCCTCCTATCTGCGCAAGCTTTGCGAAAAAGGGCTGGCCGGCTTTGAAGCCAAAGGCCGCGACAAATTTTATTACGCGATTGCGGATAAGCATGCGTGCATACGCGCCGAGGGCAAAGGGCTGCTGCAAAAGGTCAGTGAAGGCAGCGCGAAGGAACTGCTCGTCTGTATGATAGAGGAAAGCGGGCTTAACACTGAGGAGCACGCCGAGCTCAGTTCACTGCTCGCTCGGCTTTCGAAAGGAGGCGGCAAGCAATGAATCTGCTGAGAACTCTGCTCGAAATCACTATTTACTCCGCGGCGCTGTTCGCCGCGATACTGCTTTTCAAAGCGCTGCTCAAAAAGCACGCCTCGCCCGTGCTGCTGTACGCCGTATGGTTTTTGCTGCTCGCGCGTTTGCTCGCGCCTGTGACGTTCGACACGGGTTTTCATCTGTTTACGAGACCTGCGGGCACACCGGCCACCGATGTGTCGGCGCTGCTTGACGGTCTTGACAATAAAGTCACGCACAATAATAGCCCGGCACCGTATCAGCCGGATTCGAGTCAATCGACACCGCACGATAGTGCGGAGGCGCAGAACGCGGACGGCGTGATAGCATCTGCGGCGGCGAATCAACCCACGTCCGTGCCGCAAACGCCCTTTCCATGGGAAACGGTGCTGATCATCGTCTGGCTGGCCGGAACGGGCGGACTGCTCATGCTTGCCGCCGTGTCATCGCGGCGGCTTAAGCGGCGCATTCAATGCGGCGGCGAAAGCGTATCCAAGGAATGGCGGCAGGCGGCATTGGAAATTGCGGGTGAGCTGAATATCCGCCGTAAGCTGCGGCTGGTTGCGGTGAGCGGTTTTCCCACGCCCGCGCTGAGCGCAGGGCTGCGCCCTGTGGTGGTGCTGCCGGAGGAGCTCGATAATGAGGAAGACGTGTGTTTTGCGTTGCGGCATGAGCTCACGCATTTGCAGCGCGGGGATCATATCGTGTGTCTGCTGTGGCTGGTGCTGCGCGCGGTGTACTGGTTCAATCCCGTGGTGTGGATCGCTTTCAAGCTGATGCGGATGGATATGGAAACGGCGTGCGACGGCATGGTCACGAAGCGGATGAGCCCCGGAGACAAATCGCGTTACGCGCAGGCGGTGCTCTCCATGCACGCAAGGCCGCAGGTGCGCCTTGCGCTTGGCATGGCGCTCGGCAGCACGGGCAAAACGGTGAAGCGGCGCATACGGGGCATATTCATGCGCAGCCGCACGGGGCATGCGATAAGGCTGACGGCGCTGCTGCTCGCTGTGATTATGGCGGCGGCGTGCTTCACGACCGCGTGCCAGCCAACGCCAGCGGAGCCCGTTGTAGTGGGGAAGGACCAGAGTGTGATGCTCGAGAAAGCGCAGGAAAAGCCTGACGAAACGCCAGCTGAGGCCGAGGTGACCGTGCCGCTCAAGGAGCAGGTTGACGCCCCGCAGACATATTCGGCGGATGTGACCGCTGCGGACGGAAAGCTCAAAATCGTTGCCGCCGATGCGCCTGTGACGCTGCCGGATGCGCACAGCATGCCGATTTACCGCGTCAAAGCGGCGGATTTCACGCAGGAACAGGTAAGCAAGCTGCTCGACGTGCTTTTCGAAGGGCAGAAAATATATGAGGTTGAATACGGCCCGCAGACGAAGGACGAACTGATGGAGCACATCATCAATGTCAAGCACATGAGTCAGAAAACCATCGAAGGGATGGGCTGGGATGATAACGACTACAAAGAAGCGATCGCAAAGCTCGAAAAAGAGTATGAGGCGGCTCCCGAAGAGAATCAGGATATTGTGACCGAGTCGGACGGCTTACTGAAGCGGGAGGAACTGCTCGGCAGGAATGGCGGCCATTTGGCCTATTATGATGCGCTCGGCGTGACGACCAACAATGAAGATTATGAAAAGGCTGCGTCATTTCGGGTAGATAATAATAACGACATGACAGAGGCGGATGTGGAAATTAAAACCGATGAAGATGGAAATATAGTCTCCATGGGCGGCCGGGGAGTTAATCGGAGGGCGATGATGATGTATTCAAATCCGGGAGATACATTCGACAGTAATTTCGGCCAAAGCCCCGCAATAACGGTGGATGAAAACACGGTGCTCGAAGTCGGCGCGGTGACCAAGAAGCTCAATACAACGCCCGCCGAAGCCAAAGCGATTGCGGGAGAATTCTTGAAAAAAGCGGGGCTTGATATGTCCGTATGCGCGATGTATCTGCTGGACGATGAAAACCTTGGCGACGTTGACGGGTTGATCTCTCCTGCGGAGCATTATGCGTATAAGCTCTATCTTTGCCGCAACGTGCACGGATTCCCTGTCACTTATCTTAACGATTTTAGTACGCTAAACGATCCAAAGGCTTCAGATGCAACACGTTTTATGTTCTCATGGGACTACGAGACGATTAATATGATGATCAATGACGACGGAATTATCTCCTTTGAATGGAAATCTCCTATTGATGTTACGGAGACGGTTGCCGAACACACAAATCTGCTGCCGTTTGAGAATATCGCGGACAAATTTGAGCGGCAGATGCAGATTGAATATGAAGCGGAAGCGAGAGGCGCGTATTTTAAAGAGATGACATGGACGGTGGAGCATGTGAAGCTGGAGCTTCAGCGCATTGCGCAGCAAGATTCGTTTGATGAAGGGCTGCTGGTGCCCGTGTGGAATTTTTACGGCAAATGCGCGGCGATTATGGAAAATGGTGAGGATAGCGGTTCAGGCATGCTCAGCGGGGATGGAATTTACAACGCGCCCATGATGACGATCAATGCGATTGACGGCAGCGTCATCGACACCGATAGAGGGTATTAAGCTATTTGAGCCAATACTTGACAGCTGAGAATCTGTCGTATATGCTGAAAAAAATGGCATATTGCGGCAGATTTTTTGTTTTACGGAATATCGAGATATTCGTCTCAAATCAGGTGGTGTGGAGAAAGGAATACGATGATGAAATGCTCAACGGTCAGCTTTTTTATTGTTATTCTATCGTTTCTTCTTTTGCTCACCAGCTGCCAGCCCACGCCCGAAACGCCCGTTGTGATGGGGAGAGACGAGGAAAAGCTCGCCGCCGCCATGGCACAAACCAGCCAGCCCGGCGAAGAGGCGCAGCCGTATGACGCGCCCGGGCACTTAACGCTGGAATTCGACGGCTTGCCGGACAACTACAGCATCGTGTTTGACGCGGATGTGCAGGTGCCCGAGCAGACGCAATGGCCTGTGTACACGGTGGCAAAAGCGCATGTGACACAGCAGCAGGCGGATGCGGTGCGAGAAGCACTGCTCGGCGACACAGTGCTGTATAAGCCTGAGAAAAACAGTGGCCGCGGACTAATACAGCACAATATCAACGATTACGAAGAAGGACTCAAAAGCGCGATTGACGCAGGGGAAGATCAGATGGCGGACGAGATTCAGAAGGCATTGAAGGAATTATACGCCGAGTATGAAAAAGCCGAAAGCTCAGAGCTCGAAAAAGCCAATTTGACCTTTGCATTCATGGAAGACGTCGTGCCGGTGGAACTGTATTCCGATAAGAGGGTGGAATTGGACCACGGTTGCTCCCGAACCATTTGGACAGACGAGGCGCGTGCCAAGGCCATCGCGGCGGGCTGTGAGAGCATTCACGGTTTCTGCACGATGGACAACGGACGCAAGATGCAGTTTCTTGCAAAGAACGACGAGGATGATCCGATCGTTTTTCTTGAGTCGACAGAAAGTATGAACACGCAAGAGGTGAGCTATTCGCTCGACGAAGCCAAAACACGCGCGGACGAGATGCTCAAAAAAATGGGGCTCGATTTCGTGCTTGTATATGCGGAAACAATACAGACGTATTCAGATGCGGATGCAACGCTCAAAAATACCGTCAATGAAGGCTACCTATTGATGTATAAGCGCCAGATCGATGGTGTGCCTCAGGATTATGTGTTAAGCGGCATCAATCAGAACATAAGTGACGAATACAAAAGTGCGGTGCCGCAGCAGGAGACGGTCAGAATCAGATTGAATGAAGGCGGCCTTGTTTCATTTATGTGGAGGCCCATGGAAGTGATCGCGCAGGAAACCAAAAGCGCGGCGCTGCTGCCGTTTGACGACATCAAAGACCGCATCGCTGAGCAACTCAAAGTCCAGTCGATTTGGGACGAGCAGATGGAGAACAGCGAAGAAACAAACGATATCGTATCCATGCGGCTCGAGGTGAATACGATTAAGCTTTCTTATCTGCTGATCGATAAGCAAAACGACATGGATAGCTACTATCTGATTCCCGTCTGGAACGTATGCGGGAGCCTCTATTATCATTACCGAAATGATTATCCGGCAGGCGTGAGCGAACCGTTTGACATTGACGAAAACATGGAACGCGCGGCGTGGGGGACATTCGGCCAAACCCATCTGTATTCCGTTCTCACAATCAACGCTTTGGATGGCAGCGTGATTCCCAGAGATAGGCTGTCTTAGAATGCGAATAAGGAAACTGTTGACAAACCGCAAAATGTCTTATATTATTAAGATATTAGATGTCTTATAATCATAAGATAAAAGGACGGTGAAACGAATGGATAAAAAGCTGCTGGACGCGGAGTGGACGATACTGCGCGCGATGTGGGGCAAGCCCCCGCAGACGATGCGTGAAATCATCACGGCGGTGCAGGAGGAAAGCGGCGATATCGCGTGGCACTACAAAACATATCACTCGTATTTGCGCATTATGCTCGAAAAAGGCCTCATCGCCTGCGAAGACAAGAACTTAAGGGACAAGCTTTACCGCCCGCTCATCACGAGAGAGGAAGCGCTGCGCAGCGAGAGCGAAACGCTGTTGTCGCGCATCAGCACAGCCTCGATGGGGGCGCTCGTCGCGGCAATGGCGCAGAGCGCGCCGCTCTCCGACGCCGACCGGCAGGCGCTGATGGAGATGGCGCGGCGGCTTGAGCAATCTAAGGACGGTGAGCCGCAATGACGAAAGAGCTGCTCACGGCGCTGCTCGTCAACGCCGCGGTGTTTTCGGCGCTTTTCCTGCTGATGCTGCTCGTCAGGCGGCTGCTCGGCAAACGGCTGTCGCCCGCCCTGATGCTCGTGCTCTGGGCGCTCGTGGTATTCAAGCTGTTGATTCCGTACGGCTTCGAGAGCGACATTGCCATCTTTTCCGCGCCGCAGGCCGTTGCGGCGGCTCCCGCCGACGCGGGAGTTCATATCCCAATGCCCATATCTCAAGACAATATATCGTCAGACATCCCTCGGACGGACACCGAAATCGACCATAACGCATTGAATTCGGCAAACCCAACAGAAGAACGGGCATATCAAACGGCATCGCCGTTATCGGCGGCAACGTTTGACTGGAAGACGCTCGCGTTTGACGTTTGGGCGGCGGGCGCGACGGTTATCGTCTTGGTATTCTGCATCGGGGCGGTCAATATCCGGCGGCGCATACGGCATGCGCGGCTGCAAACGCCCGGCTGTTTGAGAGAGGTGTTTGAGGAGTGCCGGGCGCAGCTCGGCATCAAACGCCGCGTCGGCTTGCGCGTGCAGTTCGCGTTCGGCATGCCCGTGATGATGGGGGCACTGAGGCCCTGCCTTGTGCTGCCCGAGAACGTGCTGACGCTCGATAAAAAGACGCTGCGGCACATTATGCTGCACGAGCTGTCGCACCTGAAGCGCGGCGATTTGCTGTTGATTTCCGGTTTGAATCTGCTCAGCGCCGTGTACTGGTTTAACCCGCTCACGTGGCTGTGTTTCAAGCTGATCCGCGACGATATCGAGACCGCGTGCGACCACAGCGTTTTCGCAGCTGTCGGCCAAAGCAGCCGGCTCGATTATATCGATACGATACTGTATTTTGCGGGCAGCGACAAACAGCGGCGGCTGGCCGCCGCAATGGCGCTGAGCCACCGGCCCTCCGCAATGGAAAAGCGCATCATGGGCATGTTCAAGGCTGCGCGCACGCATGCGGGCGCGCGGTGCGCCGCAATGTGCCTGGCGCTGCTCATGCTGTTTGTCAGCGTATTAACCGCGTGTCAGCCCGCAGAGCCCGTTGTGGTCAATAAGGCGGGCGGCTCGCTTGCAACAATCTCGCGAACGGAAGAACCTGAGGTTAAGTATGAGGCACCCGCACGGTGGAACGAAACCGTGGAAAGCGAGAAGCCGAGAATCGTTTTTGACAACGACATTCAGCTGCCGGAAACAAACGTGTACCCCGTCGTCAAGGTCGAGCAGCTCATGTTTACCCAACAGCAGATCGATAAGCTTGTAAAGTACTTTGCGGGGGATAAAAAGCTGTATCTGCCGCATATCCGAACCAAAGCGGAATACGATGATGAAATTGCCGATGCGAAGCGCGGGATTGCTTACGGCGAAGCCGTGGACCCGGAAAGTGCGGAAGCATGGGCGCAGGAGCTCGAAAAAATGCGCGATGCCGCGCCTGTCGATTCACCGATCATCTATACCGATACCACACTGACCTATGAAAAAGACATGTACGGCAAAGATGTCACGGAAAGCGGAAAGAACTTTCTTTCCGTCAAATTTGATAATGATGATGGTTATCCGGGTGCAATATTCGCGAGAAATCAATTGGAGGGATACTGGAAATCCGCATCTTTTAGTTTCACAAGTCGCTTTGATAATTACGTGACTGAATCGATGTACCGGAATGCGAATGTCGAATCAGGAGAAACGGATGAACAAACAAGCTGGGCGGGCGAACTGTTTGACACATTCGCGGCTGATGAGGATGCGGCGCTGGAAAAGGCAAATCAGGTGCTCAGCGATCTTGATATCAAAGATATGATGCTTATTTCAACCGAAAAGTTCGTGGTGGAGAACGCACCCGAAAAGAGCGGCTATACGTTCGAATTTGTCCGGCAAGCCGGCGGCATTCCGGTTTACGGGTTTGGGAGCGGCGGATATCATGCGGATGAAGAGCCTCCCGCCTACTCGTCTCCGATAGGTGGAGAAACGGTCAGACTTCGGGTATCCAAGGACGGTATTGTGGGGTTCAGTTGGAGCGGGCAGTCGCGCGCTGTCGAGACGGTGACGGATAACGTGAAGCTGCTGCCGTTTGAGGAAGTCCAAAAAGCGGTCAAAGACAGCATATCTTACAGAAAATCGTTCTACACCAGAGGCTATGTGAGTGAGAAGGCCGAGGTTAAGGTCACATCGGTCGAACTCCAAGCGGCATACATCGGTGTGAAAGATAGCCCGAATCAGGCGCTGATCGTTCCGGCGTGGGTGGTTAAAAGCACATTCAGCTACGACAATGGGGGCGACACAGAGACAATTTATAACGATGTATGCGTGATCAATGCGATTGACGGCGGTGAGATCGGGCTTCCGATGTTTTAAGTGTAAAAGTAAGGAGCGGATGGTATTTCTGGCTGACAGGTTGATGCTGTCGTTTGCGGTACGTCGGCAGCTTCGGGTTCATCAGCCTTAAAATCTGGTGGTGTGGGGAAAGGATTGCGATGAAAAAGCGTTACATAATCGGCGCCCTTGCTGTTTTGTGTGTACTGGCGGGTTGTCAGCCCACGCCGGAAAAGCCGGCTGTTGTGCAGCACGGCGACTATGAGCAAAAGGTCACGCAGACAGCCGCCCCGGCTGAGCCGTTTGAAGCGCCCGCGCACTGGACGGAAACGGACGAGAGAGACCCTCTGACCATCCGGATTGACACGGATGTGACCATGCCCGATGTGAACGCGTTTCCCGTCGTCAAGGCGGAGCCGGTGGCGTTTTCGCAGGAGCGGGTGAACGAGATCGTCTATTATCTGATCGGCGACGGGAAGCTCGTGACGCCGCATGTGAAAACCAAGGCGGATTACGACGAAGAGATCATACTCGCGAAGCGCGGGCAGGAGGTGGACGGCGAGTACGTGATCACCGAAGAAACAAAAGCATGGGTGGAAGAGCTTGAGAGCATGCGTGATGCCGCGCCGGATAACGCTTCGTCGAATGAGACCGACGCGACGCTGACCTATGGCACCACAGACGGCGGATTGCCCGATCCCGGCACCACAAAGAGTTATCTCGATGTCAATGTTGAGGGGGAAAGCGGCGATGACGCGGGGCATATCTTTCTGTTTAATTATGCCGAGGGAGAAAACGAATTTACGGATTTCGGCTATTATAAAACCGGAGATTATATGAGCGAATCGGATTTAAGGGCCAGAGTGGAGGAAAGCCGGGTATGGGAGGAGGATTATTCCGAGCTTGACCTGCCGTACGGCAATTCGCTCGAGGAAGCGGAGGACATGGAGCAAAGGCTGGAGTCGGCGGAGTTTGCGGTTACGCTGGAGGACGCGCAGGCGCAGGCTCAAAAAGTGCTCGGTGATCTCAAAATCGAGGGTATGGTTCTGCTGCATGCCGAACCCGCGCTGCTCGATCCGTTCAACGACAAAGTAAAGGGAAAGCCCCAGGGCGGTTATATCTTTGAGTTTATTCGCCAGCTTGGCGGCATTCCGGGGTACGGAATGCGCTCATACGGCTATTTTCAGGGCGAGGAGCCGCCCGCTTACAGCCCGCCGTATTATGTGCAGGAGGATATAAGGATACTGATTACCGGGGAAGGTATCGGGGTTTTCCGGTGGCAGGGCGCAGCGCATATCATCGAGACAGTGACCGAGAATACTTCGTTGCTCGCGTTTGAAGATGTGGTGCAGCGCTTTAAGGATCGCGTGTTTTATGAATGCGCCTATTCTGTGAGCCAAGGCGGCCCCGCGAATGGTATGGTGATCGATGTGGATGCCATAGAGCTGCGCGTGGGGTATGTCGATGTGAAGGACAATCCCCATCAGTCGATGCTGGTGCCCGTCTGGATATTCAGTACCACCAATTCCCGCATCACCGGTGAGGGAAAAAGGCACGGACAGGAACGAACCTCGTATATATTCAACGCCATCGACGGCGGTTATATCAAGGAACCGATGGACTGATTTATCAAACCGATAGCTCTTGACACAACCGAATCTGTCGTATATGCTAAAGAAAATGGCATATTACGGCAGATTTTTTGTTTCGTGACATATCGGCGGCAGCGATTGCTCTTGAGACATTCGTCTCAATTCGGGTGGTGTGGAGAAAGGAATACGATGCATAAACGCTTATTGGTCAGCGCTCTTGCTGCTGTTTTGTTGTGTTTGCTGGCGGGCTGTCAGCCGACGCCCGAAGCGTCCGTTGTGGTGAATAAGGCGGACGGCAAGCTCGAAGCGAAGATTTCTCAGACGGCGAAGCCAGAGATAAGATATGAAGCGCCCGCAGAGGTTAACGATACCGTGACCCAAAATAATGTGACCGTCAGCATAGGCGCCGATGTGATCATACCGGATGTGACGGCATTTCCGGTTTTTGAAGTGGAGCCTGTGGGCTTCACGCAGGAGCAGGTGGATACCATGGGAAGCGTGCTGCTGGGGGATAGCAAGCTGTTTTCCATATCCGAGGGAACGCAGATCTACAGGACAAAGGAAGAGGTGCTCGATCAGATCGTCAGGGAAAAGGCGCGGCTTGAGGAAGTCAAGCAAATGGGAGACGAGGAGTTCGGTATCGTTTATGACGGCGAATCGCGCGAAGACGTTTATGCGCGCTGCGAACAGAGTATAAAACAATACGAAGACCAATATCAAACGGCCCCGGATGTGTGGGGCGAAGACAGGCTTCCGGCCACGCTCGCGCTCATAAAGGATGGCCAGAGAGAAGCGCTGAAGGTCTATGCACAGAGCGGCGACTTTCCGTGCCTTTATGTGAGCAACGGATATGAATTCGGGGAGACGACAGGCTTCATGCTGTTTGAAGCGAAGAGATGCAGGCATTCCACTTTTGCCGTTAATCAAGGGACGCCGGAAAATGTGTCGGTTTCCGGAGAGGACGCGATTGCGCAGGCTGAAAAGCTGATACACGATCTGGGAATCGCGGATATGGCGGTCGCGTACACAGGCGTAATCGATTCCTTTTATGAGGGCGAGATAGCCGCGGGTAAGGAAACGGAACCGTGCTGGGGCGTCGGATTCGAGCGCGTGATGGACGGCATACCCGTGAGCGCCGTCACCGCTTCACACGCGCCGGATGATCTCGCCTCACTGCCGGATGATAACGCAGATTATGTTCCCGCTTTCGAGCCTGAAATTCTGTTCGTGGCCGTCGGTGACGAAGGTATACTCGGCTTACAATGGTCAAACGTGGCGGAGGTCACAGCCAAGCGGTCGGGCAATGTGGAGCTGATGCCGTTTAATGAGGTGCTGGAACGCGCCAAGGATAATTTCTTCTATAAGACTTATGCGCAAGAGGATACCAAGGTGGAGATTACGATCAATCGGATCGAGCTGAGCCTCATGCGCATCGGAAAGCGGGACGACAAAGGGACATTTTTGGTCGTGCCCGTATGGGATTTCATCGGAAATATGAATCGGGATTTGCCGAAGGGCTATGAAGGGCTCGATAATCAACTGAGTTTTTTAACGCTTAACGCCATTGACGGCAGTATGATCGACAGGGAAAAGGGGTATTAAGCCGTGTCCGCTCAATACTCAATGAGACGAGTCAAGGGGCATATTGAGGCGGACTGTTAACGCCTCAAATCGGTGGTGTGGAGAAAGGGATACGATGAAAAAACGCTTATTGATCAGTGTACTTGCTGTTTTGTTGTCGTTGTGTCTGCCGGTGGGCTGCCAGCCCACGTCCGAAAACGAGCAATTTTAAACATTTTTTTTCGCATTTCTTGACAGTATGCAATCTGTCGTATATGCTAAAGATAATATCACACAGACGGCAAAAATGGATCCCCTGAAAGGTGGTTTTGGGGGGTAAAAATTATTGGGTGGGAGAGTGGAAATGAAAAAGAGGCTTGCGGACTCGGAATGGGTCATATTAAAGGCGCTGTGGGGTCAGCCGCCTTTGACGATGAAACAGATCGTGCAGCTCGTGCGCGACCAGCACAGCGACATCGAATGGAGCTACAAAACCTATCACACATACTTGCGCAACATGACGAACAAGGGGCTGCTGCTTGCGGAGGAGCGCAATCTAAAGGATAAGCTGTATTCGCCGATTATATCCGAAGCGGACGCGATGGCGGCAGAGGGCGGCGAGTTGACCTCGCGGCGCGGTTTTTTCGGTTCGGTCGGGCGGCTCATGCTCGCGATGGCCGACAACGGCCAGCTGACCGAGCAGGACAGAACCGAGCTCATGGCACTGGCCAGGCGTCTGGAAAAGGAGCAAAGCGAATAAGAGGTATCGGTGTAAAAACGATGGAACAATTATGTTTTTCGCAGCGTCTTATAATAAGGCGCTGCTTTAAGCTGCTTTTGTTGTCGGCTGATTCGCTTTTTGTTCCTTTTTAATACACAGGAAACGAAATCGTGTGTATAATGTGTATGATAATGTTAAAAATAGACATGACAGAGCTTTTTTGAGGAAGGATCGATATGATTGGCGAAGCAAATGAAAGCATTGAAATAAGTCCCCGCAAAAATAAGGGCAGAAAGATATTTTTGATTGTGTCGGCAGGCGTGATGCTGATTTGTCTGGCCGTCGCCGCTTTGTTCGTGTTTAACACCAGCGATCAGCGCGTGGAGCGCGTGATTGACTTCGGTACGGTCATGAAGGGCATCAGCGTCAACGGTGTGGATATATCGGGGCTGACGCATGATGAAGCGGAATCCGCGACGCAGAGCGTCAGCAAGGAATTGCTGAGCGCCCCCACATTTTTATTCAACGTGAACGGTGAGGTTCATGAATACGCGCTGACAGACCTCGGCGTGGGTACGGATTATGAGGATGTTCTGGCGCAGGCAGTCGAGTACGGGCGTACGGGTTCGTTTGCCGACCGCAAAGAAGCCTATGACAAAGCAAGAAGCGAAGGCGTTGCGTTCACCGTCAGCTTGGCCGTGCAGGAGGAAATGCTGCGTACCGCGCTGACCCAGGTGAAAACCGAGCTCGATCAGGCGCCGCAGGACGCGACTGCCGAATTTATGCCGAACGGCTATTCTCTGGATGCGGAAGGGAATCCCGTTAAATACGAACCGGACTTTAAGGCGCTTGCCGATGCCAACGCATCGGGCAACGATCTTGAACGCCCGAACCTTGTGCGCATTGACCCCTCGGCGATGCCCAATCAGTTAAGGTATCAGTATTGGGACAACAGCCATTACGTGACGGAAGATTTTATACCGAAGGATGCCGATATCGCGAGGTTTTTTTACCGACCTGAGGTGACGGGGATCGATGTGAACATCGACGCCGTTTTCGATTCCGTGAAAAACGCGGTCAGCACCGGCGATTTCAGCGAAATTGAGGTTCCCACTCAGGTGACGGAAGCGCAGATCAAGCTTGATGACATCAAAGCGGATACGCAGCTGATCTCATCGTGGACATCGAGCTATAAAGAGCACGCGGGCCATGGCCGCGCGTGGAACGTCTCGCGCATGTCAAGCTTCATCAACGCGTCGGCTATCAATCCGGGAGACACATGGTCTGCCAACGAGTCGGCCGGGCCGCGCACCGATAAAACCGCGAAAACGATCGGTTGGAAAAAGGCGGCGGGGCTGGAAAACGGCGGCACCACGCAGCAGGTCGGCGGCGGCGTCTGCCAGCTTGGCAGCACCACGTATAATGCGGCGATACGCGCGAACTTGACCATTGCGGAAATGTGGCATCACTCGGTGCCGTCGGACTATATTTCCAAAGGCCTCGACGCGACGCTCAACACAGGCGCGCAGGATTTAAAGCTGAAGAACGACAATACGATGCCGGTTTATATTGTGTCCTATGTCGACCCGCATAAGAAAACGGTCACGGTGGAGATTTACGGCCAGCTGCCTGTCGATCCCGAATTCGGTGAGAATATAATCTACGATTTCCGCTCGAACAACAAGGGCAGCCGCTATGGCTCGGGCGCCTCGCGCTCTGTTCACAACACCAAAGAGGCGCCGGACGGCACGGCTCTTTCCCCGGAAAAACCGGTCTATGTGTTTTCCACACCGCGCGCCGGCACGAAGGTTGACGTCTATAAATACGTGCTCGCTGCCGACGGGACGCAGCTCTCGGAGAAGCTGTTTGAGCACGCCGATTATAAGCCTGTGAACGGCGTCACGTATTACTACTGGTCGGCGTCCGGGCCGCCCGCCGATTCGGTGCCAGCCGCAGCGCCCGCCGATAATACGGCTCCTGCCGCTTGAAGCCCCTTGGGCTTTGCGCAGGGTCAGTCAGACAGAACAACAGCAAATTGGGCGGGAGTTTTCCTGCCCCTTTTTATTGAGTGCCCAAAGCTTTTAGGCTAAAAGAGATTCGAATGTAAAGTGGGGTTTTCATGAACAATACTAAGCGCAGATTGGCCGCTCTGCTGATACTGATCGTGATCGTCATCGCTTTTCTTCCCGGCCTGCTTTCAGGCGGCATGATGCAACCGCAAAGCATCGCATCATATATCGAAAAAAAAAGCGGATGACGTGCTGGCGTTGCGGGATTGGATGCAGCAAACGGATATCGACGCCATACAGCTGCTCAACAAGAACAACCGCAGCTATGGCGATGGTATTTCAATCAAGGTCGGCAAGCTTTACTGCTATTTCGCGGGTGCCGAGGACCTGTTAAACGTTGTGGATATCGATGAATCGGTTGGATTGTTCGATTACGCATTCAAGCTGGAAGCTGACGCGAAGGATTACGGCGCATACGCTTACATAAGGCGCGACAAAGTCTTTGAAGTGATTCTGTCGCCTGATCCGTTCACGCGTATGATCGGAGCCAAAGGGACATCCATATACTATTCCGATGTGCCTCAGCAAGGCCTTGAGGCGGCAGGATACAAAGTGAGCGGGGACTTGGGCGGCGGCTGGTTTAAAGCGGAAACGCAGCAGGAACCGCTTGTCATCGATACCGGTTCAAGCGCGTTTCTCATTATTGTTGCGATCGGCGCCGCATGTGCGGTCAGGCTTATCGTGTTCCTGCTTTATAGGAAGCATCAATGCACGGCGCGGGTCATGGAAAAGAAAACGGAATACATAGGCCTAAGATCGAAAATATGGTGGCTGATAAAAGGTATCCCGCGTTCATATGGCCGCTCATACACAATATTTAAAGTTGTGTTTATCACCGATAAAGAGGAGAAACTGAGCCTGTATGTTCCCGAATCCAGATATCATGACCTGAGAGAAGGAGAAAGCGGGCGGCTTGAATACAGGAAGCTTCGAAGGCGAATCAAATTCACCCGCTTTACGCCGGATGGAAAGGAAAACGAGATGCTATGAATAAAAGCCTGAGGAACATTAAAAAAGCCATTATGATACTGACCGCACTGCTGATCGGCGCAATGCTGGCAGCCTGCACGGTGTCGCCAACCGTGACGTCTTCACAGCCAAACCAGCGTGAGACGGCGGCTGATTCCACTGAAACAGAAACGCTGCCCGACGAAGCCTTGGAGACACCGGCCGGGACAGAAGGGATTGCGCACTCGTATCAGGCGGCGGATACGCGGATTATCCGCGACGACGGACAGGTGATCTATGACGCGGCAGAGTATCACAAGGATGATGACGCTTTCGGCATCGGGCATCTCGCGGACGGCGGCGATGCGCTGTATTTCACGGAATATGGGTCGAAAGCGGGGGGCGGCGAAGAGCTCGATGAAAATGCCGATCACGCGATCGTCCGTATCGATTACAGCGGGCAAAACCGTCAGGTGCTGGTGAGTCAAGACGGCCCCAATGGGTACAGCGATCTGACCTCATTCGGCGACAGGCTGTTTTTCATCAACGACGGATTCGATTCCTGCACACCCGGCGATGTGAGCAAGGATGGCAAGGAATTTAACGTGGTCGACTGGGAGGCATACGCGGCCCGGTTTGACGCGCCGCCGTATTTTCTGTCGGCTTTGTTCACAAAGGATAGCGACTATCTGTATGTCCGGCTCAGCACTTTCGAGGGCGAGCTTGAAGGCGTGACGCGTGAGGTGCGCATCGACAAGAATATGAAGCTTGAGGATATGCCTCTCAGTGAGGATCAATACCTTGTAAGCGGGTCGAAGATCGTCCTGCTCAGCAAGGACACGGGCGAAAAGAGCGTGGTTTATGACGCGGCGGATTTTTATGACAATGGGGCAACGATCAATTATTTGATAAAAACGGATGATAAGCTTATATTCGATGAGGCTGCGCTCAGCCAGGATATCTCTGTCCATCAGAATTCCATAATCACGCTGAATAAGCAAGGACAGAACAGAGACGTTCTCTGCTCGGCACCCGATGATTGCTGGTACACCGAAATCGAGCTGTTTAATGACCGGGTATTTTTCGTCGAGATGAATCTGAATTCAGCTCGGGTGGGGTACATCGCGCAGACCGGCGGCGAAGTGGCCTACGTTGATTTCCCCCCTGAGTATCAGAATGACGATGTGGATTGGCTTGAAGCCACGGCGAATGCGCTCGAGGTCCATTTGGTTGACCGCAGCGGAGACGCACCTCAAAGATACACACTGGTGATCGATGCGGATCTCAATTTATCCGTAAAGAAATCATGATGCTTCCTTAAACTGTTTCCAAAGGGGCTGTTAACAACTTCATAACATCACCGCGATAATATGTGAATGGGGGTAAATGAATGGCAAGAATTCTGATTGTTGAGGACGATCCTTCCATCAACGAGCTGCTCTGCCGCAATCTCACACTGGTCGGGCACCAATGCACGCGTGCGTACGACGGCCGTAGGGCGCTCGATTGCCTTGAGAGCGCGCAGTTTGACATCATGCTTCTCGATATTCTGCTGCCCGGCATCGACGGCATCACGGTGATGAAGCAGCGCCCCGACTCCGGCACGCCCGTGATAATGATCACGGCGCGAAACAGCTTAAGCGACAAGGTCAAGGGGCTCGAGCAAGGCGCGGACGATTATATCATCAAGCCGTTTGAAACGCAGGAGGTCATCGCACGTATTGAGGCCGTGCTGCGGCGTACGAAAAGGCACGATAAGCTGTTCCGCATCGATGATCTGACGGTCAATTTCGATTCGCGTGAGGTGCTTTACTGTGAAGAAACCGTGGATTTGACACCGCAGGAATACGCGCTGCTCGAAGCGCTGATCATCAACCGCAATCTCGCGCTCTCGCGTGACAAGCTGTTAAAGCTGGCGTGGGGGTTCGATTTTCTCGGCGACACGCGCACGGTGGATGTGCATATCCAGAAGCTGCGCAAAAAGCTTGGGCTTCAGGAGCGCCTCAAAACGATTTACAAGCTCGGTTACCGGCTGGAGACACGGGCATGAAATACTGGCAGAAGATATTTTTATCCACGCTGGTCATGTTTCTCACAGCGCTCAACATTGGCGCGTATCTGCTTTTCAACACCGCTTACCGCACATCGCTGAATTCGGAGCGTGAGCGCGGCTTCTCAGAGCACGGTTTTATCTGTAGCGCGCTGAGCCGCGACATTGAAGCCATTATGGCGCGTGACCAAACGGCGGATAATGCCGTTTGGGACAGTCTGTTTCAGCGCTACGCGGCATATTATAAAACTCAGGGCATTTTCATATCCATAGAAAACGCGGACGGGTATACATATTCAAATATCCCTTTGGGAAGCAAGACTCCTGAAATTCCTGACGACGGCTCCCAAGCAGCTCTCATCTCAAACATCAACGGAACACCGTATCTGCTTGTCGGCGGTCGCATCAACGGCGCAGGCTTCGGTTTGAAAACAGCCCGCAGTGTGAGCGGCATGCAGTCCGGCGCGGATAATCTTTCGCGCATGCTCACGCTTGGCAGCGCGCTGATGTCGGTGGCGCTGGCGGCAGCCTTGTATGTGATATTAAAGGGGTTGACGCAACCTATCAAGAACCTTTCCGACGCGGCAACCGCGATTGCAGGCGGCAATTACAGCATCCGCGTTAAAATACGCGGACGCGATGAAATTGCTGAGCTTGCCACGCGTTTTTTTGCCATGGCAGAGAAAGTAGAGGCTCAGATTAACGAGCTCAAGCGTGAAGCGGAAAACAAACAGCGCTTTATCGACGGTCTTGCGCATGAGATGCGCACGCCGCTGGCGGCGATCGGGGGCTATGCCCAGTATATTAACGAGGCGGCGATCGGCGATGAAGAGAGGCTCTCGGCGCCTGTGCCTATATATCGCGCGAAAGCGCGCGGCTCGCCGACATGTCGGAAAAGCTGCTGATGCTCGCGAAGCTTAAGAATACATCTCCGGTTATCGAGCGCGTCCGGCTTAAAGAATTGTTTGCGGATGTATATAGAACGCTTCCGGCGTCCGGGGCTGCGGTGCGCTTTAACGCGGGCCGGGCTGTCTGGCAGACGGATGCGACGCTGTTGTTCATGCTGCTCGTCAATATCGTAAAAAACGCAGCCGACGCATGCACAGATGGCTGCCGGATCACTCTGACGGCGGACGATAAAAAAATTGTACTGACCGATAACGGCTGCGGTATGAGCGCAGAAACTCTTGCGCATATGACAGAACCGTTTTACCGTGCAGACAAATCGCGTTCGCGGCAGGGGGGCGGCGCGGGGCTCGGGCTCTCCATATGCCAAAGCATTTGTGATGGCTTGGGGTATGATATGAAAATCGAGTCGGGAGAAGGAAAAGGGACAACCGTTACGGTTTTACAACTCGGTAATGAGTCGGATACAAATTGCTGACACGGCACCCGCACAATGAAAATAGAAGCTCGGAAAGGAGAGTTCTATTTATGAAAAGAATCGCGAAAAAGCTTTGGTTTCCCGTTGTGACAATGCTGCTTATTGCGATGGGTGTGCTGCTGCTGACAGGCGCGATCAGCTGCACTCAGGTTCAGCAGACCGGCGAAACAGTAATGAAAACGGCCGATTCTTCAACGGCTCCGTCGCACGCGCAAACGAACGAGCAAACGTCAGCGGCTTTTGAAAAAAGGGCCATCCCCGCATTGCCGCACGGATATACGGTGACCGGCATCGGCACCAAGCCTCACGCAGACGAATTAAGCTTTGAGCAGGCGGCGGCAGTGGCTGTAGATTTATGGGAGAAAGTCTTTGAAGACAGATTTAAGCCGGAGGATAAGGGGTTGTATGTGGTCAACACGGGCTCGGGTGTCCACAGGTCTTTTGACGTTTATTCGGGCAGCCAGTTTGCGGACGGGGCCAATTATGTCTGCAATGTCGATTCGGTGAGCGGACAGCCCGTGAGTGTAAGAACCCAAACGCCATATAAGCAGGAAAACCTCGAAGATGATCCGTATTCTGCGGATGATGAACTGATGCAAGCCGCGAGTGACGATCCGAAGTATAAGGAGATCACCGAAGCATTTATCAACGAAAAGTTTGCGGATGGAAGAAGCATTCTCAATATTGAATATTGCGGCACTTCATGGGATTTCTATCAGCCGGACATCGATATGATCATCGAATGCACCGTGGAAATGAGCGAAGGAGAATGCTATCGGATTTTTATCGCTTACCCCTCGTATGAAGTGGTGGAAGTGTTCTTTTCTCCACTCGGCTGGGAGGCTGCCAAGGAGGGATATTTTTACCCGGAAGACGGCGAGGATCATCCGTCTTATGAAGGCGAGTGGCCTGACACGAGTGAGTAATAGTTTCAGCGGCTTTGTTTGTTGAGTATCAGGTATGGCCTCCTGCCGGAATCGGCAGGAGGCTTCGCTATATTTGGCTTCGCTATATTGGCGTATTTTGGCTTGTACGAAATCGGCAGCGAGGATATAATGGACTGATAACAAAGGAGTGAAGAAACAATGCAAAAAAGAATTGCCGCCATACACGATATCTCCGGCTTCGGGAAATGCTCGTTAACCGTGGCGCTGCCCGTCATTTCGGCAGCGGGCATCGAGGTCAGTGTGATCCCGACCGCCGTGCTCTCCACGCATACGGGCGGCTTCACAGGCTTTACCTACCGCGATTTAACTGAGGACATACTGCCCGTGACGGAACACTGGTGCTCTCTTGGGCTTGAGTTCGACGCGATATATTCAGGGTTCCTCGGCTCATTTGAGCAGATCGATATCATGGAGCAGGTGTTTGGCCGCCTGCGCGGTCAGAACACGCTGATCGTGGTGGATCCTGTGATGGCCGACAACGGCGCGCTTTACAAGGTATTTCCCGAGAACTTTCCCGACGGCATGAGAAAGCTCTGCGCGCATGCGGACATCATTGTGCCGAACATGACCGAGGCTGCGCTGCTCACGCGTCAGGAATACCGCGAAGGCCCGTATACGCACGAGTACGTAGAAGAGATGCTTAAAAAGCTCGCGGCGCTCGGGCCGCGGCGTGTGGTGCTCACGGGCGTTTATTTTGATGAGACGTCTCTCGGCGCGGCGGCTTACGACAGGCAAACGGGAGCCGCCGATTATGCTTTTTCGCAAAGGATCGAAGGTTGCTATCATGGCACAGGCGATGTGTTCGCGAGCGTGCTGCTTTCAGCCGTGCTTCGGGGCTTCCCGCTTGCGGAATCGGCGCAGATCGCCGTGGATTTCACGGCGCAGAGCATCGAGCGCACGCAAAAAGCGGGCACGGATGTCCGCTTCGGCGTGAATTTTGAGGAGGGACTGCCGGCGCTGTGCGCAAGGCTAGGACTCAAGTAACAGCTCGTTCATGCCGCGGCTGTATTCGTTGATCTGACTCTCGCAGAGCGCGGCGATACCACCGTCCGCGCTTTGTTTATACCACTCCACCGTTTTATTGACCGTCGTATCGATATCCCATACGGGCGACCAGTGAAGCGCGAATCGCGCCTTGCTGACATCGAGGTTTAAAAGATTGGCTTCGGGCATACGCCTTGTTTCGTCGCACGTATAGCTCCCGTTGCCCCACGCATCAATGATTTTGCGCACCATGCTCTCAACCGTAATGGCGTTTCCCGGATCAGGCCCGAAATTCCAGCCGCCCGCGAACCGGTGATCCTCTTCGAGCACTTTTTCGAGCAATGTGATATAGCCGGACAGCGGCTCGAGCACGTGCTGCCAGGGCCGCACCGACTGCGGGCTGCGCAGCACGATGGTCTCGCCCGAAATAAGCGCGCGGATGCAGTCCGGCACGAGGCGGTAATCGCCCCAGTCGCCGCCGCCTACCACGTTGCCTGCGCGCGCGGAGACCAGAAGCTTCGCGCCCGGGCCGAAATTCGTCGGATAGGAATGGCGGTAAGCGGCGATAAGCAGTTCATCGCAGCCCTTGCTCGACGAATAGATATCATGGCCGCCGATCGGGTCGATTTCGCGGTACCCCCAGACCCATTCCTGATTATCGTAACACTTGTCGCTCGTGATCAGTACGGCGCCGAGGCAGCTGCCGCACGCCTTAACTTCTTCGAGCACGTTGAGTGTGCCCATCACATTGACGTCGTAGGTATAACGCGGGTCGATAAGGGCGTTCCGCACAATGGGTTGTGCGGCCAGATGCACGACCGCGTCGGGTCTTGCCATTTGAAACGCTTTTTTAAGGCTGTCCGTGTCGCGGATGTCTCCGACAATATGCGTAATCTTTTTTTTGAGGCCGGAGAGTATAAAGTTGCTCCGCGGGTCATCGTTATCAAGGCTGTATCCCGTCACGTTGGCGCCGAGCATACAAAGCCAAAGGCACAGCCATGTGCCTTTAAAGCCTGTGTGTCCCGTCACCAAAACGTTCTTTCTGTTGATCAACCGTTCCATGTTGTCTCTCCTTCATCATGTCTATTCATAATACCGGCCGTTTTCGCGGAACCATTGGACTGTTTTTTGCAGCCCCTCCTCAAGGCTTTGCGTGCTGTGCCAATGGAGCTGGTCGGCCGCCAGACGCACATCGGGCAAAGGAGACCAGAGCTCATGCGCACGGAACGCCCGCGCGCCAAAGTTCACACTGCTGGTCGGCTGAATAATGGCGCGGATCTGCTCGATATACTCGCGCAGGGGCCGGGCGCAGCCGGTGCCGAGGTTAAAAACGGCGTTTTTGAGCGACTCGTCTTGATACGCGGCTACCGCCGCCTCCACAATATCGCCGACATAGCAGTAATCGCGGCACTGTGTGCAGAGCGTTAAATCGAGCGGCTCGCCGCGCAGCATCGAGAGTATCGCGTGGCAGAATATCTTGTGGCGCGGTTCCGCTTCGCCGTAAACCCCAAAGGGCCGCAGCGTTACGAGGCCGATGCCGTGCTGCGCGGCATACTGATGCGCAATCAGCGTGGCGGCGGCTTTGGTGCTCGCATAGATATCCGCGGGACGGAGCGGCGCGTTTTCATCGACCGGGCCATCGTGGTTGCCGTATTCCGCGCCGCTGCCCATAATGACCGCGCGCGGACACCCGCAGTTTTTCATGGCTTTTAAAATATTCACCGTGCCGTTCACATTGACGCTGACGGCGTCGGAAATGTCCTGATCGGCGCTGTTCACGCCGTAGGCCGCGAGATGAAACACGCCGTCGGGCGGGCAGCCGTCGAATATCCGCGATACCGACGGCTCATCGGTAATGTCGGCGGCCGCGATGCGGCAGCAGCAGCCGCACTGAGCCAGCCGCCAAAGCGGGCTCCCGCCCTTCGTCAAAACGGTCACATCCGCGCTTTCATCGGCGAGGCGTCGAACCAGATGCGAACCGATAAATCCCGCCCCGCCCGTCACAATCAGGCGCTTACCTGTCAGCGAACATGAGCTGGACATTTTCGGCCTCCTTGGGCGCGCTGATGGCAAATGGATTATACACCTGCCGGGTATCCGCAAACAGCATGGATGTGCCAAGACCCTTGGCGGCGATCGTGCTGCAGATCGCGCTTAAATGTTTGAGGTAAGGCGTATAGATATATTCTAAAATGCGGTTGTCGAACCCGAGCGGTTCGAGCTTCCACAGATCAAAGCTGCTCTCGCTGAGCATATTGATGCTGCCGAAATGATAAGCGACGAGCTTTTCACTGCCCAGATAAACATCACTGCCCGCCCGGCTGACCTGCAAGCCCTTCGTGTTGTTCATGACGATGTTCCACGGCGCCGCCACGAGGCCGTACCGGTCGTTGACACGGATGGACTCGAAAAGGTCGGGAATCCATTGCAGGTATTTTTGGTCGCCCCAGCGTTTATCGTTGCTGTGGTCGTCATAGCACCATTCGGTGCACTTGTGCAGCCACCACTGCAGTATCTTCAGCGATTCGGCAGTCTTCGAGAAACCGATCATGCCCGCCTGATACATGCCGTATTTGTTTTCGAGCTCGGGCGTTCCGAGCTGCCGGTTGAGCAGCGTGTCGTAGTACTGCCAAAGCTCGTAAATGGGATGCGGATGAGAGAAGAAGTAGATATCCGAATCGCAGTACAGCAGACGGTTCACGTTATAATGCGAGAACACATAGCTGCAAAGCGCGGGCTTTAAAGTCCAGCAGTATTCGGCGATCGTTTTGCTCGGGCGCGTCGCGAGAATCTCGGGCGTCTCCACGTCGCGCACATGCAGCAGCGTCGTGTTTTCGAGCGCAAAGCGTGAAAGAATCGCATACGCCGTATCGTCCGCACAGCAGATCCAAATATGGAAATTGCTCATGAACCGGCGTATTGAGCTGTATAACGCGAGCGTTCTTGCCACATACGTCCGGCTGGAAATGGTGCAGAACGCGTATTCATTGTTCCATTCCAGCAGCTGCAGGTTTTTTTCCGAATATATGAACGGCGTCTTGGCGTTGTCAAAGTTCAGCCCCTTAAGATGCGGCGTGAACGCGGGGACCAGTGTATTCACGGTGGCCATGGCTTCGCGCAGCATTTTGAGATATGGCACATAGATGGCTTTCCGCACGACAGGCTGTACCGTGATATTGCCAAGATTCCATAGATCGAAGTGCTGATCGTCGTAGATATCGATGCAGGCAAAATGATAAGCGACGAGCGGCTGACCGTCGATCGTCACGCTGCCGCCTGAAGCGTTCACCGGGTAATTGTTGTTGTATATGGTGTTCCATGGCGCCGCGTTGATGCCCCTGTTCCACGAGATTTTGACATCGCCGAACAGGCCCGGCACGTCGTCAAGGTATTTCTGGTCTCCGAGGCGTCCGTTGTCTTCGTAATTAAAGCACCATTCGCGGCATTTGTCCCGCCACCAGCGCAGCATACTGAGGCCCGTATCGTTGTTTTTAACGCCTAGTATACCCGCCTGGTATTTGCCGTATTTTCTTTCCACCCAGTCCACATCGCGCTGTGTGCATAAATAGATCGAGCTGTCGCCCCAATCCTGATACAGCAGGTCAAGATTCCCCATAAAGCCGATGTCGCCGTCGCAGTATATCAAACGATCAAAACCATATTCCTGCACCAGATGCAGCATCAGGTAGCTCTTGAGCGTCCAGCAGAACTCGTTGGCCTTGCGTTCGCGCTGAAGCGTGTAAAGCTCGCCGTCCTTGAGATCGGCAAGTGTTAACGCGGTGCAGCGCGGCAGCCTGAGCGCCGACAGCACGCGGTAAGCTTCGTCATCCGTACAGCACACAAAGATATGAAAATCGGACGCCGTCCTCTCCAGCGACCGGTATTGCGCGATCACCTTAACGAGATATGACTTGTCGGTGACGGTACATAAATGATACCGCGCGCTCGATGCGTGAACCGGTGTATGGCTCTGTGCGATGTTGGCCCTTGCGGCCGCCGCGTTTGCGAGAATTTCGTACATCCGGGGCTTTGCTCTGAGCCGTGCGGGCGGAGCAAGCACCGAATTGATGATCGGCGGCACAGCCGTATGAACTTCAGGCGGGCTGAACGTTTCCGATTGGAAAACCGCAGGCTCAGGCGGTATGGGCGGTATGAACACCGGCGGTTCAGGGGCGGCGGGCGGCGTTGGATTCACGATACCGTCGGAAGCGGTTTGCATACTGTCACTGATTTTTTGATTCGTTATAACGACAAACAGTTCCGCAGGCAACATTTTCATATTCATTGCAGTCACCAAACAATGCCTTTCAATTTTTTTATGTAGCTGCGGAACTTTATGTAGAGAGCGGCGCTTTGTTAAAAAAACGCCCGCCAGATAAGATCATTGATCTGGTAAAAACCGGTGAGTGTTATGCTGCGCGCTTAGCAGATCCTTATACGTGTCAATGCCGATCCAATAGCCGTCATGCTTGTAAACGGCGAGCTCATCGATGGCTGTGAGCTTTTTTAACAGCGTGGATTCGAGCGATGCCTTCTTATCGTCGGTGAGGTACTGGAAGACCGACTTGTTAAACACGAAAAACCCCGCGTTCACAATCAGGTTGAGCAGCGGTTTTTCTTTGAAAGCCGTGGCGACGCCGCTTTTCACCGTGAGAATACCGTATTGGCTTCGGTAATCCACACCGGTGACGGTCGCCAGTCTATCCATCTGTTTATGGTACTCAAGCAGCTTATCGACGCGGATGTCGCCGAGGCCGTCGCCGTAGGTCAATAAAAATGTGTCACCGGTTACGTATTTCTCAACCATTTTTAAACGTGCGGCTGTCTGAGTGTCTATGCCCGTGTCGGCAAAAGTGATGTTCCAGTTCTGCTCGAATTCATCAAGGAACTCGATATGGTTGTCGCTCAAATTAAGCTTATAGTTTAAATGATTGACATAATAATCGTTAAAGTATTTTCTGATTTCTTCTCCTTTATATCCAAGCGGCAGTACAAAATCACGTACGCCGTACTGACTGAACAGATTCATAATATGCCAAATAATCGGATGTCCGTTAATATCCAAAAGGGCTTTGGGAACGCTGGCTGTTCCCTTGCACATTCTCATGCCTTTTCCGCCACAAAGTATCACCGCTACCATGTTGTTTCCCTCCTGTAATTATGCTAAACCCGCGGGCTCATTGCCGCTGCTGCTGTGAATCCTTTATAGTATCATATGCCGCAAACATGAATGTTGATATATATCTTGTATGACATATTTCATAATCATAACGATTTGTGTTAAAGCGCAGATGGCTGAGCCCTCTGCGCTTCACTGCCGCTTAGGGTATTTCATATAATAGAATATATGCAGTTAAGGGAGTGATTGATATGGCAAACGGGCTGGGACCCGCGCCGCATCCGCCGATATCGCCGCCGCCTGAGGCGCCGCCGATTTACCCGACGGGGACGAGGATTGCCGTGTGTTTGTTCACCGATACGTATGTGTGGCCTAAAGCGGGGAGTCCGTTTTGGTATTATCCGATAGAGGTGTATAAGTTCACCGCGCCGGGGTACAGGTGGACGGGGCAGAGCTGGATGTATGACGTGCTTGACCTGAATACGGTGGAGGGGGTGGCGTGCAGCAGGCGCTGAAGCGCTACGCATGGCATGGCGGGCAAGGCGCGGCGGGAAAAGGGACAAGCAGGGGGGATGGGGAAAGCGGTTGTTTTTGTTTGAGAGAAAGATGGGGAAAAAGAGTAAATGATTGAATATGATGGTATATTGTGATATGCTATAAAAATAACCGGATAGTTCTATTGAAAGCTTAGAAAAGAGGATTAAAGTTGAAAAAGAATTATCAATGTCCATCAGAACTATATTTGAAGCTAAAGCAACAGATTATTGTTGAGAATAAAATATATACGTCAAGAAACAATAATCTATTTCGATCTCTAACTCTACTGTGCAATTCTTGTTTTAGTAAAAACGACATTACAGAGCAGTTTAATGAAATAATAGTTGAAATAGATATTAATTCTCTTGATATCAATTTTTCATTAGACTATACAATATTATTTTTTTTATCCAAAAAGAATAATCTTTCACTACCAAGAGAAATTGAACAATTCATTATAACTGATTGTGTAAAAGCTATTACATTACAAGGTATTCCATTAAATAATCGTTCATTAATTGCCTATTTTATAAAACAATCAAGATTAAAAAGTAAAGATATAGATATTGCATTACAAAGTCTTTATAACGAATCTATTGAATTATTAGAAAGAGGGAACGTTATAGCAGCACTCGATGGTCTGTTTGCTATTGAGCAACTTAGTGATAAAGATATAGAAAGGATTATTTATAATTTTGATAATAATAAGGTTTTGTTCAACAGGGAGAAAATAGCGAAATTGGCATTAAAACTACTTCAGTGGGAAAGTGAAAAGGCAGAAGACATTCTTATCATTCTGAAGAGTAGTATTGAAGAAGACCTAAGAAGCTGGGTTGAACCGGATATTCAATTTGCTCTAATTGAAAGTGAGAAACTAATTAATTCTAATTTATCACAAGACATTATAAATGATATTTTAGATACATTAAAATGCACAGGAGAAGTATGGACGAATATTATTGAATCAATACAAGAAAATGGTGTAGTTGTTGATTTAAAGTCGTTTCAGCAGATGCCACAATTTTGTCCTGCTGAGGATACTTGGAGTATTTTGGCTTTAGAACTTGGTAAGCAAACAAGCAAATATGAATTAAATGAAGCTGAATTTAACAATTATAAACGTCTTATTGGTATCGACAATAAAGGAGCAGTGGCTTCTTATAAAGGTTCATTAATTTTATATTTCACTTCATTATTACTAGGAATTGGCTTGTCAATTTTTTTGACGCTAAATTGGGATAATATCAAAATTCTTATTAACAATATTCTGACTCTAAATGTTGCACCTTCTACTTTATTGGACTGGATAGAGTTGATTTTTAATCCGATCATAGTGGCTATACTTATATTTATTTGGTTAATCAGAATCTTGCACTTTTATATTAAACACAAAGACTTAACATTTCTCATAGTTATTAGACGAACTCCAATAATAAGCTTTCTAATAAACAAATTGTATAAGGAGATCTAAAAAATGAAAATAAATGCTTACAAAATAGTTAAAGATCCCATACAAGTTTTTACTATAGCTAAAACTAAAAAATACAAGGAACTAATTGAAAAATACATCGCAATTGAAACAAAAGAAGTCGTTTTATTTCTTGGTAGAAAAGAAGCTTTACTTAATTTTGAAAATATCGGCATAATGCAATATGAAGATTTGTATAAAAGTCAAAAGATACTATTAATAAAAAAGGCATTTGAGCATTATTGTAAATCTTTGAATTACAAACGTGTAAAATCAGGTTTGTTTGTTGTATTGGATTCTGATCCAGAACTAGTCAATGGAGTCTATATAAGTCAAGGGTTTGATTACAGAGTCGAGGAACTTAATAACTATTATTACATCGTAATTTCTCCTCGAAATATTATTACTGTCGATGGCACGAATTATGATCCAGAAATCGCTTGGAAGATGAGTAGTGCATTAATAGATCATTTAGCTATAAAATACCGGGATTTTTGCATTCGATTTAAATCAATAATACAAAAAATTGGAGAAGTTGTTGAGTTGCCATTGAACGATTGTGGTTCAATTAATATTAAAATAAGTGATAGTATTAATAGTAAAAATATAAAATTAATTGGTGAACCGTTGATTGCTTTTGGTGGAGGCAGAGAACATACATTTCCTGCAGCGGGATTAAAAAAATACTCTCCGCTTGATTACAATGAGTCTTCGTCTGAAAGACCTGATATTATTGAATCAGCATACATAGGTACAACATACTGTAGGGGACTACTAGAAGTACTGCAAACAGGGGATAGGAAGATACCGCCATTTTCATATATATATAAAAGCAGATTGACTTTTCCGCGGGAGTGCTGCTTTATATTAACGCAGGATGAGATTGATTCTTGCACATCAATTGATGACATAATAGGTATTCTAAAAAATAAAGCAGTTAAAATAAACTCATCTGGGAAAAAAATAAAGCTTTGTATTATTGAATTACCTACAGATTGGGAAGATTTTTTTTGCGGTCAAGATAAAGATTTACATGATGCTATAAAGGTTGCTTTCTATGAAGAAAGAATTCCTACTCAAATTATTACAAGGAAAGCTGTTGAGGCGACTGGGGGATCAAAGCTTGATAACTTGGGACTGGGGATATATGTTACTGCTGGTGGTAAGCCCTGGAAACTGTCGGATCAATTTATTAATACGGCTTATATAGGAATAGCCTTTGGACAAGTTATTGATAATAGAAAACGTCTTGTAGGAGTAGCAGAGATTTTTGATGAATATGGCCAGACAATTTCAATGAAATGCATGGCAATTAGGGAAATAGAGCTTGATGATTTTTTCGAGGATAAAGATTATCATTTATCTACGGAAAAGCTGAATACTATATTAACAAATTTACTAAGCGACTACTATGAAAGTCACGGAAAAAGATGGCCTAGCTCAGTTGTTGTACATAAAACTTCACTATTTGACACAGATGAAATCAAGGCAATAGAACTCTTCGAAGATTATCCGTTTTCATTAAGAATCATACATTTGCATTCGGGTAATAGTTATCTGTGGAATTTAATTACTGATGGGAAAGAACCTAAGAGAGGGCTATATTGCAAATTGAATGATAGTAAGGCATTAGTATATACGAGTGGAATACTGCAAAACTTTGATAAATATTATATGCCCGGTATGCCTTCGCCATTATTAATTGAAGATCAAAGCAAAACAAAAAATATCGAGCTATCATGTGAAGAAGTAATGAAATTAACAAAACTAAACTGGAATTCCACTAATACTTATGAAAGAGTTCCAGTTACAATTTCCCATGCAAGGAAAATAATAGATTTACTGAGAGTAGGTCTGTTACTTGATGAAAAATATCCAATAGATTTAAGGTTCTTTTTATAAAAATAAAAATTTGTTTTTTGTCATCCGACCAGCCATCTTAAAAGGCCGTTTCCGGCCTTTTCTTATCCCTTCTTGTTTCCCTTGCTGATCCTCCCGCAGCTCCCCGCATACGGGCACGACGCGCACCCGTTGCACCTCTTTTTCCTGCGCCGCAGATACACGATATCCAGCACCAGCAGCACCGCAATCACCGCAATCAGCAAATAATCTATCAGATTCATAATCAGCCTCCCACAATCAAGCTTCCGAGCTGAAACACGATCACCGCCGCAATCCACGCGACAGCGGTCTGATACAGCGCCACACCCATCGCCGCCCAGCCGCTTCTCATCTCGCGCTTCACTGTGGCAATCGCCGCCACACACGGCGAGTATACGAGCGTGAACACGAGGAATGAGAGCGCCGCCAGCGGCGTGAACAATTGCCCGAGCGCCATCGGCAGCTCCGCCGCGCTTGCGCCCGTCAACACCGCGAACGAGCTGATCACCGCCTCCTTCGCCATAAACCCGGTAATCAGCGACGTCGAAGCGCGCCAGTCCGCAAACCCCAGCGGCGCGAACACGGGGGAGATCAGCCGCCCGATGCCCGCGAGCATGCTGTCCGCGCTGTCCGCCACCACGTTAAACCGCCAGTCGAACGTCTGAAAGAACCATATCACGAGCGTTGCGATGAATATCACCGTGAACGCGCGCGTCAGAAAATCCTTGGCTTTGTCCCACAGCAGCCGCAGCACCGTCTTGCCGCTCGGCAGACGGTAATTCGGCAGCTCCATGATAAACGGCACCGGATTGCCGCGATACACCGTTTTCCGAAGCAGCAGGCCGCTCACCACGCCGAGCAGCATGCCGAGCGCATACAGCGATATCATCACGAGCGCGCGGTGGTCCGGGAAAAACGCCATCGTGAACATGCCGTATATCGGCAGCTTGGCGCTGCAGCTCATAAACGGCGTGAGGACGATCGTCATCTTGCGGTCGCGCTCGCTCGGCAGCGTGCGCGTCGCCATAATCGCGGGCACGCTGCACCCAAAGCCGATCAGCATGGGCACGAAGCTGCGCCCCGAAAGGCCGATCTTGCGCAGCAATTTGTCCATCACAAACGCCACGCGCGCCATATAGCCGCTGTCCTCCAGCATCGAAAGAAAGAAGAACAGCACCACGATGGTCGGGATGAACGAGAGCACGCTGCCCACGCCCGAGAGTATGCCGTCCGTCACGAGCGACACCATCACGGGGTTGAAGCCGCCGGCGGTCAGCCCGGCCTTGGCCGCTTCGGTGACGTAGTCGATGCCGCCCGCCAGCAGGTCGCTCAAGGCACTGCCGATCACGCCGAAAGTGAGCCAGAACACGACGCCCATGATCGCGAGGAACATCGGTATCGCGAGATATTTGTTCGTGAGTATGTTGTCAATGCGCACGCTGCGCGCGTGCTGCTTGTTCTCCTTGGGCTTCACCACCGTTTTTTCGCAGAGCGCTTCGATGAAGCTGTAGCGCATATCCGCGACGGCGGCCTTGCGGTCGGTCGAAAGCGCGTCCTCCATCTCGCGGATGCTGCTTTCAATCGAGTTAAGCTCCTTCTCGGAGAGCTTTAAAGCCTCGGTCATCGGCTCGTCGCCCTCCACGATCTTGGTCGCGGCGAACCGCGGAGAGACGCCCGCGCGCTCGGCATGGTCTTCAATCAGGTGTGCCACGGCATGCACCGTGCGGTGCGTCGGGCCGGAGCAGAAGTCCTGCCGTTTGGGCCGCTGCTTGCGCTCGGCGGTTTTGATCACGACGTCGATCAGCTCGTCGATGCCTTCGTTCTTGCTCGCGGAGATGGGCACCACGGGGACCCCAAGCTCCTCGCTCATATCCTTCACGCGTATCGTGCCGCCGTTGACGCGCACCTCGTCCATCATATTCAGAGCGATCACCATCGGCACGCCCATTTCAATCAGCTGTATGCTCAAATAAAGGTTGCGCTCAATGTTTGTCGCGTCCACGATATTGATGATGCCGTCGGGGCGCTGCTTGGTGATGAAATCGCGTGTGATGATTTCTTCACTTGTATATGGAGAGAGAGAATATATGCCGGGCAGGTCAACAACGGTGGCTTCCTTATGGCTGCGGATCACGCCGTCCTTTCGCTCCACGGTGACGCCCGGAAAATTTCCGACATGCTGATTTGAACCCGTTAATTGATTGAACAAGGTCGTTTTGCCGCAGTTCTGGTTCCCCACCAATGCGATGATCATGCGCTTCCCTCACAATTTCTATATTCTTTGCATCGCTTACGCGCAGCGTCAGCTCATATCCGCGCAGCATAAGCTCGATCGGGTCGCCCATGGGCGCGACCTTGCGCAGCATCACTCTGGTGCCGGGCGTGAGGCCCATGTCTAAAAGGCGGTCGCGCAGCGCGCCTTCGCCGTTCACCGCGGCGATTGTGGCCGTGCCTCCGAGCTCGAGCTGGTCAAGGGACTCCCGGCAGTGCCCAAGATGATAATAATGATGTCGATGCATCTCCCGATGTTGCATAGTATAAATACCCCGTAAAAAGTTTGCCTTAGGCAACTTTATTATAACACGCTTATTGTCAAATTCAACACAAGAGTTTGTGAAAGACAACTTTTATTTATAACAGTTTTATTTTCTTGTGTCAATTATATAAATTGGCCTTGACAACGAAAGTTAGCAATGGTAAACTTTAAGAAAGTTAGTTTGGGCAAACAATTTTGAATTTGGGAGGATAAGGTCATGACACTCGATCAGGTGCCGTGCGGGCAGACCGTCAAGGTGTTGAAGCTCGACGGGGAGGGCGCCGTCAAACGCAGAATCATGGATATGGGTATCACAAAGGGCACTCAAATTGAGGTCAGAAAGGTTGCGCCGCTTGGGGACCCCATTGAAGTTACAGTCAGAGGGTACGAGCTTTCGGTGAGAAAGGCGGATGCCGCCAGCATCATCGCGGAATAGTACAAATTTTTTTATGAACATAGTTAGTGTACGCTAACACATGGAAGGAGCAGGCTTATGAAAATTGCGCTAGTGGGCAATCCCAACAGCGGCAAAACAACGCTTTTCAACGCGCTGACCGGCAGCACGCAGTATGTGGGAAACTGGCCGGGTGTGACCGTGGAAAAAAAGGAAGGGAAACTTAAAGGACAAAAGGACGTGACGGTGGTTGACCTGCCGGGTATTTACTCGCTATCCCCATATACGCTGGAGGAGGTCATCGCGCGGGATTTTATACTTAACGAAAAGCCTGATGTGATTATCAACATCGTGGACGCGTCCAATCTCGAACGCAATCTGTACCTCACCACTCAGGTCATCGAGCTGAACGCGCCTGTGGTGGTTGCACTCAATATGATGGACGTTGTTGCGAAAAGCGGCGATGTGATCGATCATTCGGCACTGGAAAAGAACCTTGGGTGTCCTGTTGTGCCCATCTCAGCCATGAAGAATACGGGCCTTGAGTTGCTGATCAAAAAAGCGACAACGCTGAGCGGACGCAAGCCGACTCCGCTCTCGTTCTCAAAGGATATCGAAAAGTCGCTGGAACAGATTGCAGCGGCAGCCGCTGCGGAAAAATCGCTGGCGGAGTACAATCCGCGCTGGCTGTCCGTCAAGCTGTTTGAGCGCGATGAGAACCTTTTAAAGAAGGTTAAGCTGCCGGCAGCGCTGCAGGAGAAGGTGGACGCGGCAAGGGCGGCGGCAGAGCGCACGATGGACGACGATGCGGAGAGCATCATCACCAACGAGCGGTACGAATGCGTGACGGCAATGTTGGCGAACGCGCACAAGAAAAAGGCGAGAGGCAGGCTGTCCACATCGGATAAGATCGACCGGGTGATGACCAACCGTATACTCGCACTGCCTCTTTTTGTGTTGGTCATGTTCGCCGTATATTATATCTCCGTGACGTCACTGGGCACGATCGTGACCGATTGGACCAACGACACGCTGTTCGGTGAATGGATACAGCCGGGCGTGAGCACATGGCTCGCCAATATCGGCGCCGCGGAATGGCTTAACGATCTGGTTGTCAACGGCATCATCGGGGGCCTCGCGGCACCGATCGGATTTGCACCCCAGATGGCGATACTGTTCTTCTTCCTGTCCATCTTGGAGGACTGCGGATACATGGCCCGTATCGCGTTCATCATGGACCGCATTTTCAGAAGATTCGGTCTGTCCGGCAAGAGCTTCATCCCGCTGCTTATCTCCACAGGCTGCGGAGTACCGGGCATTATGTCCACCAAAACCATTGAGAACGAAAAGGATCGCCGGATGACGATCATGACCACGACCTTTGTGCCCTGCGGCGCAAAGCTGCCGGTTATCGCCCTGATTGCGGGCGCGATCATGGGCGGGGCGTGGTGGATGGCGCCGACGATGTACTTCATCGGCATACTCGCGGTCGTTGTATCCGGCGTTATGCTGAAAAAGACGAAGATGTTCGCGGGCAAGCCCGCCCCGTTCGTCATGGAGCTGCCTCAATACCATCTTCCGG
Organism: Bacillota bacterium; assembly: GCA_023461435.1. Taxonomy (GTDB): domain Bacteria; phylum Bacillota; class Clostridia; order Christensenellales; family SZUA-584; genus SZUA-584. Next base: position 16,516 of record JAEYLC010000026.1, on the reverse strand, counting down.
CAATCAAGAACGTACTGCTTCAGGTTTGGGAACGCGTTTGGAGCTTCATTAAGAAAGCCGGAACGATTCTTTTCCTCTTTTGCGTCATCATGTGGTTCCTTGGTACCTATGGCATTGCCGATGGCCAGTTTGGCATGGTGGATGCGGAATATAGCTTTTTGGCGATCATCGGCGGTTTCATCGCACCGGTTTTTATACCGCTCGGCTTTGGCAACTGGCAGGCGGTGGCGTCCACTCTGTCCGGATTCGTGGCCAAGGAAGGCATAGTCAGCACGATGGCGATACTGGTCGGCCTGGGGAATCTGGGCGAGGGAGACGCCGGACTGTGGACTGCGGTGATGGGGATGTTCCCCAGCGCGATCGCGGCGTTTACGTTCCTGATGTTTAATCTGCTCGACTCGCCCTGCCTTGCCGCAATCAGCACGATGAGCAAGGAAATGAACAGCAGAAAATGGACGGCATTTGCCCTGATCTATCAAAATGTATTTTCCTACTGTATTGCGCTGATGGTCTATCAGTTCGGCGTCCTGTTCATGGGCGGCGGGTTCACCGTCGGGACGGGAGTCGCAACCGCATTGGCGGCAGTGTTCCTGTATATGATATTCCGTCCCGGCAAGAGAAGAAACGCGAACAATACTTTGGCGTCGGCCAAAGCGGGATTATAAAAAGGAGGGGGAAGCATGCTGAGCTTTATCGCCGATAATCTGGCAACGATACTGGTTGGTCTTGTGGTGCTGGCAATTGTTGCTTTGATCGTGGCCAATATGATAAAGAAAAAGAAACGGGGGCAGCCGATTGGCTGTAGCTGCGGCTGTGACGGCTGCAGCAGCGAGTGCAATCACGATACCCCGGCTGATCAATAAAGACAGCAGAGTCTTCGCCCGCTATGGGCGAAGGCTTTGACTTTTTAAAAGACTCTCTTCCGACATGCATTCCATTGCGCAGTGAGAAGCGACATAACTGCGCAGTGGATCGCATCTAAGGTTTTCGATATATCAGTTCTTCGCCCACTGTGTGTGAAATCTTTTTGTTTAAAGAAAAAGCCTCCGCCTCGAGGAGAAGGCGGCGCACCGTAACGGATGAGATGGAACGCTGTTTAAATGAATGCCCTCGTTGTCTGCCGCCCGCGGATACCCTTTGCCATGACGGCGGTTCAGCCCCGGTTTTTGGCGGAGGGCACCTTGCGGCACTGCGGGCGCTGCACCTCCTTGGAAAAGGGCATCAAAAATTCGGGAGTACCGCTCACATACGGCGCGATCTGATACTGCTGGTAATAAACGATGAGGCCGTCCGGCACGAGGTAGAAGCTGTTTGCGTTGAAATAGCGCGCCGCGTTCGTCTCGTAATCGTCAAAATACATGCCGCTGCCCGATTGAAGCTGTGAACGTATCTGTGCCTCAATCTCGCCGATCACATAGGCTTTGTATGTCGCACCCGGCGCGAAAAAGCGCGCCATCGTCACACGGCGGCTGCTGCCAAGGTCCCACGTATCGGAGGTGCGCGTCGTGTTGCCGTGAGCGCCGCCCGTAAACTGGTACGCGTCGAAATAGAGGCTCAGCGTACAGTTGTCGTTGTAAGTGATTGTGCAGCTTAAATACGCTTCGTACGGCCGAAACGGGATATCCGGATTGGATCGTGTCATCTCATATTCGAGCACCGCCTGATGGTAAAGGCTGTGGCGGTAGCGCTGCCGGTAAAGCTCGGCCTTGGCGCGGTAGTAGCGGTTGATCACCGTAGCGGCGGATTGAAAAACAGCCGATGTGACGGCGGGGTATTCGATCGTGTAGCTTAGCACACGATGCCCATTATATAACATATCATCCTTGATCACCTGAATACTCGCCTGCATAAAACCGCCTCCTTTGGCTCCATATGAAAGATATTCACAAGCATCTGCATTCATGACGGCAATTTCCTTTACAATGGCGCCAAAAAGATGTAATTTATTAGAGATATATTGTTTAATTCCAAATCTATGTTTTTAAGGAGACAGAGTTGATGAATAAAGAAGTTTTCGGCGTTTGTCAGGACGGCCGCACCGCCTCGCTGTATACCATTGCCAACAGCAAGGGTATGACGGCCAAAGTCACAGACTTCGGCGGCGCGATCATATCGCTCTTCGTGCCGGATAAAAACGGCGTGATGACGGATGTGGTTCTCGGGTTCGATACGCTGGCTGAATACGAGGCGAACCCTCCTTATCTGGGCGCGGCGATCGGGCGCTGCGGCAACCGCATCGTGGGGGGGGCGTTTACGCTGGACGGCGTGAAATACCAGCTTGATTTGAACGACGGGCCCAACCATCTGCACGGCGGCCTCAAGGGCTTCGATAAAAAGCTCTGGAACGGTGTGCAGACCGCGCCGAACAGCCTGACGCTCACGCTTTTGAGCGAGGACGGCGATCAGGGGTATCCGGGCAATCTCGTCGCCTGCGTCACATATACCATTACCGAAGACAACGCCATCGTGATGAGCTACCGCGGCATGAGCGACAAGAAGACGATATTCAATATGACGAACCATTCATATTTCAATCTCGCGGGGCAGCAGAGCGATTCGATGCTCGAGCATGAGCTTTGCATCAACGCGGACAGGATGGCGACGGTCAATGATAAGGTGAGCGCCACGGGCGAGCTCATCGACGTGACGGGCACGCCGTTTGACTTCCGCAGCCCCAAGAAAATCGGCCGCGACATCGGCGAGGCTCACGATCAGATCAAATTCGTGGGCGGCTTCGATCACCACTACGACCTTAACAAGAACGACAAGCCTGCGGCGATGGCGTACTGCGCCGAAACGGGCATCGGTATGACAGTCGAGACCGACTGCGACGGTGTACAGCTGTATTCGGGCAACTTCCTGCCCGACGGTCTGCCGATCAAGGGCGGTCGCAAGGTGAAAAAGCGCATGGCGCTGTGCCTTGAGACGCAGTTTGCGCCGGACGCGGTGAACGCGCCGCGGTTTTTAAGCCCCGTTATTGAAGCGGGCGAGTGCAGCGAGTATGAAACGTGGTACACGTTCAGTATCGGTGCGCCGTGGAACGAGTAATTCTGTAATCGCTGCAGCTCCCGCGGGCTTGAGCTCCGGGAGCTTTTTTAATTGTGGTTAATCAAAAATATTGGATAGATACAATATATGTGGTATAATCACAACCAATAATTTGCTGAAATGAGTATGAAAATGTCAACTGACTCTTGACAACTATATCGTTTGACGATATAGTTTATTACGTCAGGCGATATAGCGCATATCGTTATATCGCTTAACGTAATAACGGTCACAGAAATGAGGCGAGACGATGAACGGTGGACCCAAAACGGAAGAGGTTCTTCACGTCAAAAACCTGACAAAAACCTTTTCCATGACGAACAAGCAGCGCAGAATCGAAAAGACAAGTGTGAAAACAAAAGTGGCGGTCAATGATCTGTCATTCACCGCATACAAGGGTGAGATATTCGGGCTGCTTGGCCCCAACGGAGCCGGGAAAACAACAACGCTCCGTATTATTTCCACGCTGATCTGTCCCGATACGGGCGATATCACGGTGGGCGGCGTGAGCGCGGTGGATGATCCGTCGCATATCCGGGGCCAAATCGGTTTTTTAACCAGCGAGCTGAAGCTTGAAAACTGCTTTACTCCAAATTATCTTTACGGTTTCTTTTCAGATCTTTACGGGGTTGAGCCCAGGGCCAGAGATGAGCGCCAAAAAAGACTGTTTGAGAAATTCGGCATCGATAAATTCGCGGAGGTGAAAATCGGGAATCTGTCCTCGGGCATGAAGCAAAAGGTTTCGCTCGTGATTTCCATCGTTCACGACCCGGAGATCATTATCTTCGACGAGCCGACAAACGGACTCGACGTGCTAACCGCGAAGGTCGTCACCGATTTTTTATTGGAGCTCAAGGAACAGGGCAAGAGCATCCTATTGTCCACGCATATTTTCAATCTCGCGGAAAAGCTTTGCGACCGCGTCGGAATCATCATCGACGGCAAAATGGTGCTGTGCGGAGAGCTTAAAAGCATAACCGAAGCAAAATCTCTTGAGGACGTCTTTTTTGACCTGTATGCAAAGGCGGTGGGTGAAGCATTATGAAAAGCAATATATTAACGATCATGAAAAAGGAATTCGCCAAATTCTTTGGTGATAAAAGGCTTGTTTTTTCAACGCTGCTGCTGCCCGGCCTGATGATTTTCTTAATGTACTCGATCATGGGCGACGCGATCAAATCATTCACGTCGGTTGACGAAACCTATGTTTATCATGTTTATGCCAGCAACCTGCCCGAGTCGATAAAAGAGGATGTCGCTTCTTTGAATTTTGATATTCAGGAGACGGACGCAAACAAAACTGACGATGTCAAAGCGCAGATCAGTGACAAGAATGCCGACATGCTTGTCATGTTTCCCGAAGATTTCGATACGGCTGTTAAGGATTATAACTCTTCGGACGCGTCGCAAACACCGCCCAACGTGGATATCTACTACAATTCCACGTCAACGGAATCGGCCAATGCCTATTCGCTGATGTTGAATTTCCTCGACGATTACGAATCCCGGCTGGCCAACAGGTTTGATGTCAACGGTACGGACAAGGCTTACGATTTGGCTTCGGAGAAGGATGTCACGGGTGAATTTTTCTCGATGATGCTGCCCATGCTGATGATGATCTTCATGTTCAGCGGCTGTATGGGCATCGCTCCCGAATCGATCGCGGGTGAAAAGGAGAGAGGGACCATCGCGACACTGCTTGTGACGCCCATCAAGAGAAGCGAGCTTGCCGTCGGCAAGATATTCAGCTTAAGCGCGCTCGCGTTGCTCAGCGGCCTGTCGAGCTTTTTGGGAACCATGGTGTCGCTGCCAAAGCTGATGGGCGGCGGGGGAATGAGCGCGGCGGTATACTCGGTCGCCGATTATGCGCTGCTGCTCGTGGTGATACTTTCCACAATTCTTCTTTTCGTTTCCTTGATCTCGGTGATCTCCGCGTTCTCAAAGACGGTTAAAGAGGCCGCCACCTCGGTGCTGCCCCTTATGATCATCGTGATGCTGATCGGCATTTCGGGGATGTTTAGCAGCGGGGCACAAGCCGATACGGTATGGTATCTCGTGCCAATGTACAACAGCGTACAGTGCATGATCGGTATTTTCTCATTCGCGTATGACCCTTTGCACATCGTCATCACGATGGCAGTCAATCTGGCTGTGTCCGCCCTGTTCATGTATGTGCTCGCGCGCATGTTTAACAGCGAAAAAGTCATGTTCTCAATATAAATTGCCTATGCCGTTAAGGCCTATGCAATAAATAATTACTGTACTGACAGCTCCCTTCGGGCTAAAGCCTTCGGGAGCTGTTTTGTTTTGACCGCGTTTTTTCGAATCTCATAATTTGTGAATTCCCGTTTATACTAATAAGAAAAGTAAAATTCGGGAGGGGACCGATGCCCGACGCATCGCAGATTCCGCAGAGCGTTGAAGACCAGCAGCATTTGACGTCCATTCACGTCGATGAATGGATCAATAACGACGTATTCAGGCTCAGATGGTGGATACTTCTGGGGCTGCTTGTGGCATCGTTGATCATCTGGTGGCTGCTGCTCGATAAATCACGGCTGAAGGAAACCTGCCTTTATACCGCTCTTGGCTATATTTTTGCGCTGGCGATCAACGAATACGGCGAAGAATTGATACTCTGGGATTATCCGACGGATATCATCGCCATATTCCCGCCGCTAAGCTCCATCAACCTTTTGATGCTGCCCTTGGTCTACTCGCTCACGTATCAGTATTTTACGGAGAAGAGGCGTTTTGTCTGGGCCGTATTGATCGTCACGGCGGTCATGTGTTTTGTGCTGGAGCCCCTTTTTTCGTGGGGAAATCTGTATCAGCTCATCAATTGGAAGTATTACTTCAGCTATCCGTTGTTCATATTGATGGCACTGCTTGTAAGGGCGCTGACGGTCAAAATCTTTATAATAACCGGGAGAAGCAAAAATGCGGCGGGGAGATAAACTGTGCACTTTATAACCGAAGGATTGCCGCCCGGTGTGGAGGAACAATGGAAGTTATCGTCCGACCGGCTTGATGAATGGCTCCAAAACGAAGTTTTTTCGTTCAAGTGGTGGGTTTTGCTCGTTTTGTTCATTCTGATGGCAGTGCTATGGTGGAAGCTGGCCGATAAAACAAGGCTGAGTGAGCTGTTTTTATATACGGCTTTCATCGTGATATATATCATTGTGCTCGATGAGCTCGGAGAAGAGCTGTCTCTTTGGTATTATACGGTCGATTTGATTCCCTGGTTCCCGCCGATCACAGCCGTGGATATTTCCTGCATGCCGCTGGTTTATATGCTGATTTACCAGCGTTTTAAAACGTGGAAGTCGTTCATCATTGCGACCGTGATCATGTCTGTCGTGTTTTGCTTCATCTTCGAACCGATTTTCGACTGGGTCGGCATATACAAGATGCTGACGTGGAAAAGCTACTATGGGCTGCCGCTTTATTTTTTGATTGCGGTGGCTTCGAAAGCCGCTGTCAGCTTGGTCAATTCCATCTCAGAGAAAAAGAAGATGACCGGCTGACACGCCGAAGTGTGATTGCCCCGGCTTTTTAAGTTGCCACAGACGGTTTCATATTCGCGGCCCAAACGGGACACATTAAGCATATCAACACATGGAGGATGTGCCATGCATGCGATGTTTAAGGGCACCATCAGCTTCGGGCTGGTGAGCATCCCGGTCAAAATGTTCGCCGCGACGGAGGAGAAGGATATCCGTTTTCGCTCGATACATAAAAAGTGCCACACGCCGATCAAATACAAAAAGGTCTGTCCGCTCTGCAACGAGGAAGTGGGCCCCGACGATATTGTCAAGGGCTTTGAGTACGAGCCAGGCAAGTTCGTGATCATCACGGACGAGGATATCGAATCGGCCAAGGCCGAGGTGCAGGCACGTTCCATCGAGATCGTCGACTTCGTGGACCTAAGGGAGATCGACCCGATCTACTTTGACAAGACGTATTACTTAGCGCCGCAGCCCGAAATGGGCGACAAAGCGTACGGTCTGCTGCGCGAAGCGATGAACCGCTCGGGGCGCATCGCGGTGGCGCGCGTGACGATGCGCGATAAGCAGACGCTGTGCGTGCTGCGCGTTTACGGCGAGGTGCTCGTGCTCGAAACGATATTCTACCCCGACGAGATACGCCCGGTCAGCGAGGTGCCGTCGCTGCCCAAGCAGATCACCGTGGACCCAAAAGAGATGGACATCGCGGAGAAGCTGATCGGCAATCTGACGGCGGCGTTCGATCCCGCCAAATATACCGATGAATACCGCGAGTCGCTGAAAAAAGTGATCGACGCCAAGATCGTGGGCAAACAGGTGGTCGCGCAGCCGAGTGCCCCGGAGACCAACGTGATCGATCTCATGGAAGCGCTCAAGCGCAGCGTCGAGCAGACGGAGAAGGCGATGAAGAAAGCGCCGCCCAAGCGAAAGGCCAAGTAAATGGATATCGCAGTCATGGAACCCATCACGCTGCCGGGCGTGGCCGCGGGGGATTTTATTCATCAGATCAAATGGGACGGCATCCGCGGTCTTTCGGTGATCGAAAACGGGGCGGTGTCGGTGTTTTCCAAAAGCGGCCGCGACGCCACCGCGGCATATCCCGAACTGCAGGCGCTCACAAAACAGATGGACGCGAAACAGGCTGTGCTCGACGGAGAGATCGTGGTGTTTGCGGACGGCAGACCGTCGTTTTACCATGCGCTCAAGCGCAGCCGCGTGCACAGCCCTGCGATGGCCGCGCAGTATCCGGTGCGCTACGTCGTGTTTGATCTTGTGATGCTGAACGGTCAGGATATCAGAAAAGAGCCGATCGAGCGGCGTCAGATGCTGCTTAAGAGCCGGTTCACGGCCAGCGCGTCCATCGCGCTGGCCGACAGCTTCGGCGAAGGTGAAGCGCTTTTCAGCCTCATGAAGAAAAAGAACATGGAGGGCATCGTCTCCAAGCGGCGCGGCAGCTTATATGTCGCGGGGAAGAGCCACAGCGACTGGTTCAAGACCAAGACGGCGAGGAAGCTGCTTTGCGCCGTGACGGGCGTGCATTTCAACGAGGGACAGGCGGCCTCACTGAGCCTCGGCGTTTACCGCGAAGGGCAACTGATCCCCGCCGGGCATGTGGGCACGGGGGTCTCGCAGGACGACCTGAAACGTATGGCCGAATATGCGAAGCGCGAGGGAACGCGGATGGGTAAGGACGATATTTTGCTCGAGCCGCGCCTCACCTGCTGGGTGCGGTTTGCCGAGTGGACGCCGACGATGACGCTGCGCCATCCCGTGATGCTCGGCTTTGCGGATAAGGTGCCGCTGGAAGCGAACGGAGAGGAGATTTCACTGTGAGCACGATCACCGTACAGGGCAGCAATGTGGCCATGACGAACCCCGATAAAGTGCTGTTTCCCGATACCGGCATGACGAAGGGCGCTTATGTGAACGCGCTCATCTCGCTCGCGCCGTATCTGCTGCCGCACACGACAGGGCAGCCCTTAACCGTGCTGCGTTATCCGCATGGCGTAGGCGACGAATTTTTCTATCAGAAAAGGCCGCCCAAGGGCACGCCGGACTGGGTCAGCGTCACCACGGACGATTCGGGCGAGGAGTTTGTCAACCTCGACAGCTTGAAAACGCTGATCTGGCTCGGGAATTCGGCGGCGCTCGAATTTCACGTGCCGTTCTGCGCGCCGGACGGACTGCTTCAGGCGCTCGTTTTTGATCTTGATCCCTCGGAGGGGCAGACTTTTGAGGATGTGGCCGCGTGCGCGCTGTCGGTGCACGAGACGCTCTCACAGCTCGGCGTGCCGTGCTATGCCAAAACCTCGGGCGCGTCGGGCCTGCAGATCCATATCCCGACCAGGCGCATGTCGTTTGAGGAGGGCCGCAAAATCAACCTGTTTTTCGGGAAATACTTCGCGGCGAAGCATCCGGATAGCGTCACGATCGAGCGGCTCGTTAAAAACCGCGGGCGCAAGCTGTATTTTGACTATCTGCAGATGGGACACGGCAAGAGCATCATCAGCGTGTATTCGCCGCGCGCGGTGCCGTGCGGCGCGGTATCGATGCCGGTTAAGTGGGACGAACTCAAAAAAGGCGCGAAGCCGTGCGATTTCACGCTGCAAAATGCCGCGCAGCGGCTTAAGACCACGGGAGACCTGTTTGCGCCCACGCTGAGCGAGGGCAAACGTGTGCCTGTGCTGGAGGAGATACTCACAAGGCCGGTGAGTTGACACCGGCCCGTTAAGCTGGTAATATACAGTCAATAAGATGTCCTAAGGAGGCAGCAGGAGCGAATGAAGATACAGTAACCGACAAACAGTTTTAATAGGCGAACCGCCTTATAATGTTTTGAGGATTACTGTATAGAAAAATCATTCGATTCCCGGATGCCTTTTATTGTGCGAAAAAGCGCAATGCTTTGGGTGTGCGGGGTATAGTCGGTAATCCTCTCTTGAAAAGGAGTGGATTTTTTTGTTGCTTGAAATCAACAATTTGGAGAAAAGCTATGGCACCCGGACTGTGGTGTCTTTAAAAAGACTGGCGCTGTACCGCGGCGACAAGCTCGCGGTGGTGGGTAAAAACGGCGCGGGCAAAACCACGCTGTTAAAGCTCATCACGGGGGAGGAGGAGCCGGACGCGGGGCGGGTGACCGTGCGCGGACGGCTCGGCGTGATCGCGCAGTTCGGCACGCCGGACGACGATGGCGCGCACAGCGGCGGCGAGAAGACCTCGGCGCTGATCGCGCGGGCGCTTGCGCAGAATCCCGAGCTGCTGATCGCCGACGAGCCCACCACCAACCTCGATTTAGGTAGCATCGAACGGCTCGAAGCCGCGCTGTTGGCATTCGACGGCGCGCTGGTGCTCGTCTCTCACGACCGCGTGCTGCTGCGCAGCGTCTGCACCAAGGTGCTCGAGATCGACGGCGGCGTCTGCACGCTGTACGGCTGCGGCTATGAGGACTATCTTTCGCAAAAACAGCTTGAAAAAGCGTCGCAGGCGGCGCAGTATGAAGCGTACGCGGAGGAAGCTAGCCGCCTGAAAAAGGTGGCCGAGGAAAAAACGCGGCAGTCCGCGCAAGTCAAGAAAGCGCCGAAGCGCATGGGCAATTCGGAAGCGCGGCTGCACAAAATGGGCGGGCAGAGCCAGAAGGCCAAGCTGGACCGCGCGGCCAAGGCGGCGTTGTCGCGCCTTGAACAGCTTGAGAAGGTCGAAAAACCGTGGCAGGACAGGGACATCGCTTTTGACCTGCGCGCGACGGCGATCCACAGCCCTGTGCTGATCGATGTGCGCGGCGTAAGCAAGCGGTACGGTGACAGAACCGTGCTTGACGGCTGCCGCTTCGCGGTGCTGAACGGCAAGAAAACGGCGCTGGTCGGCGCCAACGGCGCGGGCAAAACCACGCTGCTCGAGCTCATCGCGGCGCGCGCGGACGGTGTGGAGCCGTGCGCTCATCTGCGCATCGGCTATTTCAAGCAGGACTTAAGCACGCTCGATATGCAAAAAAGCATGCTCGAAAACGCGATGGACGGCGCAGCCTACGACACGCAGTTTGTGCGCACGATACTCGCGCGTCTGCTTTTCCGGCGCGACGCGGTGCACCAGAAGGCCGCCACTTTGAGCGGCGGCGAACGCTTAAAGCTCGCATTGGCGCGCATTATACTCTCGGGCTTTCATCTGCTCGTGCTCGATGAGCCGACGAATTTCCTCGATGCCGAGTCGCGCGCCGCGTTGGAGACGGTGCTGCGTGCGTATCCGGGCGCGGTGCTGTTCGTTTCGCACGACCGCGCGTTTCTGCAGGCCGTGGCAGACAGGGTCGTTTTCATTGCGGATGGGCACACACAGACATTCGAAGGCGGCTTTGAACAGTTCGAGCTCAAAAGTAAACAAAATGGATAAGGGTGTACAGGCCTGACAAACTGTGATAATATAAGACGAGCAAAAGCCATACTTAGACAATTTGGCGCATGCTCAGGCCATTTTTAGGAGAGTATGAAAATGAAGAAAGCATTGTTTATCATATTGGTGATGGCCCTTGTTTTCACAATGGCGGTTCCGGTATCGCTCGGCGCGCCCGAAGCGTCCCCTTCACCCGATCCTTCACCTTCCCCGACAACGTCGCCGGAGACGTCGAAGCCTCAAAGCTCGGACGGTTCCATGCCGGATGACGCGGCGCCGGATGATTCTCAGAGCACATTTGAGGTGATCAAGCTCGAGAGCTCGGGCACCAGAGTCTTCAGGGTGCAGATGCGTTTGAGAGACCTCGGGTACTTGAACTACCGGCCCACAGGACAGTATTTCGGCCTGACTCAGGACGCCGTGATGAAGTTCCAGCAGAATAACGGCCTGGATTCCGACGGTCAGATCGGCCAGATGACATACGACAAGCTGTTCTCCTCAGACGTGGTGCGCAAGCCCTTGAGCGCCGCGGTTCCCGTCTATTACGGCGTTGGCGAGTCGAACGGCGCGACGGCGCCCGGCGAGCTTGCCGATTGGGCCGCCACCGTGGACCCGGCTTTCCCCGTAGGCACGACAGCTACCGTGACCGACTTTAACACGGGCAAAGCGTTTACCGTGCAGCGCACGGGCGGCACAGGGCACGCGGATGTGGAAGCGACGGATTCGGCCGCGTACACCACATTCCTCGAAATCTATAATGTGCCGGCGGACGTGGAGCCCACATGGGAGAAACGCGCCGTGGTCGTCACCGTCGGGTCTGCCACCTACGCGGCGTCGCTGTTCGGGCATCCGGCCGGTGCCGATACGCTGCCCGACAACACGATGAGCGGCCATGCCTGCCTTTATTTCATGGGCAGCACGTCGGATGTGCTCGGGTTTGTGGACAAGGAGCATTACAAAATGGTGCTGCTTGCCGGAGGCAAAACGGAAGGCGAGCTTCAGTATCAGCAGTAGCCAAGGATGAAACAAAAGCAAGTGAGTTCAGCGCTCGCTTGCTTTTTTTATGCTTAATGGTGTACTTATCCTCGAAATGTAGGGATGGGTCTTGACCCATCCTTGAAGATGCGAAATGGTATGCTGCGACCATACCCTTCCGGGGTACAGATATCTCTTTTTATTCGATTTATTTCCCTGTAAAAAATTCTAGAACTGTAGCGATGGGTCTTGATCCATCCTTGAAAGCGCGTAATGTTATACGAATTGTAGTGAGCGGTCCCCGTACCGCTCTGTATTTTTGTATATATTGAACGGAGTGACCATACCCCTTCGGGGTACAGGCATCTTATTTCATTCTTAACTTAAGACTTAACCGCAGTTTATGTTGCAGAAAAAAAGACGGCAGGCTGTAACTCTATACCGTCTTTGTTGGCTTTATGGTCAGAATATGAGCTTATCCTTGTTCTGCTGAACCACCATTTCAAGGAACGTATTGGCGTCCATCTCGCCGATGTCGCCCTCGCCGCGCTTGCGGATGGCGAGCGTGCCTTTATCCACCTCGTTGTCGCCCGCGACCGCCATATACGGGACGCGCTCGTTGCGTGCTTCACGGATTTTGTAGCCGATCTTTTCGCTGCGTGAATCCACCGTGACGCGCACGCCTGCGGCCTTGAGCTTCTTCTCCCATTCGCGCAGGTACTCGAGCGAGCGGTCGGTGATGGACATGAGGCGCACCTGCTCGGGCGCGATCCAAAGCGGCAGCGCGCCCGCGTACTTTTCGATCAGCATCGCGAGTGTGCGCTCGTAGCAGCCGATGGAGGAGCGGTGAATGATATACGGGCGTTTCTTTTCGCCGTTGGAATCCACATACGTCATGTCAAAGCGCGTGGGCAGCGCGAAGTCGATCTGCACCGTGAACAGCGTGTCTTCCTTGCCGAACACGTTTTTGAACTGCAGGTCGAGCTTGGGGCCGTAGAACGCGGCTTCGTCGTCCGCTTCGTAGTAATTGAGCCCCACTTCGTCGATGATGCGCTTCATGAGTGCCTGCGTGGCATCCCACGCCTCGGGGTCGTTGATGTATTTCTCTGTGTTGTTCGGGTCCCATTTTGAAAACCGGTACGAGATTTCGTTCTCGATGCCGATGCATTTCATCATGTACTGTATCAGCTCGATCACGCCCTTGAACTCATCGGCCACCTGCTCGGGCGTGCAGACGATATGCGCGTCGGCGAGCGTAAACTGCCGCACGCGGATCAGCCCGTGCATCTCGCCGGACGATTCGTTGCGGAACAGCGTCGCGTTTTCGCTGTAGCGTATGGGCAGCTCGCGGTAGCTGTGGAGCTCGGAATTGTATATCATGAACTGGAACGGACAGTCCATGGGCCGGAGAGCCATGATTTCCTCGCCCTTTTCCTCGTCGCCCATCACAAACATGCCGTCCCTGTAATGATCCCAGTGGCCCGAGATCTTATAAAGATCGCTCTTGGCCATCAGCGGCGTACGCACGAGCTGATAGCCGCGCGCTTCCTCCTCGTCTTCCACAAACCGGCTCAGCACCTGCATCACCTTGGCGCCCTTGGGCATAATGAGCGGCAGCCCCTGGCCCACCGCGTCGTTCGTGGTGAAAAACTTGAGCTCGCGGCCAAGCTTGTTGTGGTCGCGCTCGCGCGCCTCTTTGAGCAGATTCAGATACGCGGCCAGCTCTTCGCTCTTTTCAAAGGCCGTGCCGTATATGCGCGTGAGCATCTTGTTCTTTTCGCTGCCGCGCCAATACGCGCCCGCCACGCTCAAAAGCTTGAACGATTTAACCTTGCTGGTGGACGGCACATGCGGTCCCGCGCAAAGGTCGGTAAACTCACCCTGCCTGTAAAAGCTTAGCACTGCGTCTTCGGGCAGGTCGTTGATCAGCTCCTGCTTATATGGTTCGTTTTTCATGAAATCGAGCGCTTCGGCGCGGTTGAGCTCGAATTTCTCGAGCGGCAGGTCGTCCGCCACGATGCGCGCCATCTCATCCTCGATATTTTTGAGATCGTCCGCGTCAAAAGGCTTTTCCACGTCGAAGTCATAATAAAAACCGGTGTCAATCGCGGGGCCGATCGCGAGCTTCGCGCCCGGGAAAAGACGCTTGACGGCCTGCGCCATCACGTGAGACGCCGTGTGCCAGAGCGCCTTCTTGCCCGCCTCATCCTCAAACGTCAGGATTTCGAGGCGGCAGTCGGTGCTTATCGGCGCTGCTAAATCGCGCACGGTGCCATCGATCTTGGCGGCCAGCGCCTTTTTGGCAAGCTTGCCGGATATCGCTTTGGCGACATCGAGCGCGCTGATGCCGCTTTCAAACTCTCTTGATTCTCCGTCTGCGAGTGTGATCTTCATTTCTTTTACGTCCTCTTTCTTAGTTTTCTCAAATAAAAAACCCATGTGCATCGCACATGGGACGATTTTTTAAACCGCGGTTCCACCCATCTTCCATAGATATGGCTCTTTGCTTGGCCGATACGGGAGCCAGCCCACTTCAAGGCTTAAGGTGGTTTCATCCTCTGCGGCGCCCGGCACACTCACAGCCTACGGTGTGCGCGTCTCTTAAATGCGCTTGCGGCAAACAGATTACTTGTCCTTGCCTGTTTAACAGACATATTATATGACGGCAGTGACTGCCTGTCAATCTTATATCAGGTTCGACCGGCCGCCGGAAGTCCGGCCGTCACGCTGCACCTTGTAGATGATACCCTGCGCAGTTCTGAATACGCCGATCAGTATCGCGACGATGCCGAGGAAAAGCACATGGTTGATGCTCAGCAAAAACGGCAGCAGTATCAGCACCACGCCAATCAGCAGCAGCAGCGCGCTCACGCGTGTTTTGGAGCTGTTGCCGCCATCCTGCCGCGCATTGATGAGGCCGAACAGCCCGAAAATTATAAACCAGCTTGAAAGAATCACGCCGAGCAGCGCGGGCGAGTTCCTGATGATGATGAGCAGCAGAAATAAAACGAGATCGAGCAGCGCGTGCACGAGAAACGGAACAAAAAGCCGGTTCTCATCCTTGAATTTGAATGCCTTGTAAAAGTTATAGAAGCTGAAAAGCAGCACGCCGATGGTCAGCAGGAAAGTCAGCGCATTGAGTCCGTTCTCCTGCGATACCAGCAGATAGATACCCACTCCGAGTACGATGAGCCCCGTCAGCACGATAAACCACCAGGGCATTGTTTTATCTTTATTGATCATATTCGGACAAACGCTCCTCTCAGTCCAAATCATTGATTATACTTTCTAAAACAATAATACCACCAAAATAAAGACGAAAACAACAGTCCGATGACTATTCACTTAAGTTTTTTTAAAAACCTTCGCCCATCACTTCTTTAACGTCCGCCACAATGACAAAAGCGTTTTCATCGATGCTTTTCACAATGCGCTTCAATTTGGCGCCTTCCGTATGCCACCGCAGCACGCACAGCAGCACCTCCTTTTGCTTTCCGCTGTATACGCCTTTGGCGGTCAGCGCCGTGACGCCGCGGCTCAGCTTTTCAATGATGACCTTCGCGATCTCGTCGTTTTTATCGGATATGATATAAAACGCTTTGGACACGGCGAGGCCCACCGTCATTACCTCGATCAGCTTTGTTGTCACATACAGCGACGCGATGGCGTAAAGCGCGGCCTGCGGTTCGAAGATGATGCCGGCGGACGATATAACGATGAAGTCGATCGCGAAAACGAATGTGCTGATGCCGATGTGCTTGAACCGCGCGCTCAGCATTTTGGCGGCCATGTCGGTGCCGCCGGTGCTGCCGCCGCAGCGCACCACGAGGCCGATGCCTGCGCCCACGAATACGCCGCCGTACACGCACCCTAAAAACATATCCTGCGTTTTTGGTATCGGGATGAATTCGGCAAGCAGAGAATAGAGCACCAGCGCGTATGCGGTGCGGATGGCAAAGCTCCTGCCCACAAATTTGTAGCCGATCACGAAAAGCGGCACGTTGAGCACGGCGATCGTGATGCCGAGCGGAAAGCCGAATACGTGGTAGAGGATTGTCGCGATGCCGCTGATGCCGCCCGCGGCAATTTTATTGGGAACCAAAAACAGGTTGAGCCCGGCCACCGCAACCACAACGCCCACCGTAATCAATATGTAATCTTTTATGCGCCGGTTCATAGCACCTCCAACATGCAGCCGAATCAAAAAGCGGAAGATGGTCTTCTTCCGCTTTATTCTTCCTCGGTCTGCCTCGTTTTATCAAACCCCATACTAATGGATATGGCTTCGTCGATGCGAAGCATTTCCTTTTCGCTAAGCCGTCCTACTTTTTTGATCAGCCGGGTCTTGTCAATCGTTCTGATCTGTTCGAGCAGAACCACGCTTTTTTCGCTTAGCTTATCATTATCGATGATGATATGCGTCGGAAGGCGTGCCTTGCCAAGATTGGACGTTATGGCTGCCACGATCACCGTCGGACTGAACCGGTTGCCGGTGTCGTTCTGTATCACAAGCACAGGCCTTATGCCGCCTTGCTCAGATCCGGTAACGGGGTTTAAATCCGCGTAAAATATATCTCCTCGCTCTATCATATTTCACCCCGCGT
>JAEYLC010000025.1 GCA_023461435.1 Bacillota bacterium | reverse complement strand
TGAGCTTGGCAACCATGCCTTCGGCTTCTTCCTTCGCAACAGCTTCTTTCACTGTGCTCGGAGCGCCGTCAACGAGGTCTTTCGCTTCTTTGAGGCCAAGAGCTGTCAGCTCGCGGACAACCTTGATGACCTTGATCTTCTCAGCGCCGGCATCCTTAAGGATAACGTCGAACTCGGTCTTCTCTTCTTCAACAGGAGCCGCAGCAGCCGCAGGGCCAGCCGCAGCCACAGCCACAGGAGCCGCAGCGCTCACGCCGAATTTGTCTTCGATCGCTTTGATAAGCTCGGAAAGCTCCAGTACGCTCATCTTCTCAATGGCTTCTAATATCTCTTGATTGCTCATTTTTGATTTCCTCCGTAAATTTTTTAATTTTTTTGTGTTGGCTTATTTAAGCCTCTTTTTGTTCCTTAACCGCGTTAAGCGCGTACCCGAGCTTGCAGATGATGCCCGAAAGCGATCTTGCAAGGCCGGAAATGGGCGCCTGAAGTGTGCCCGCCAGCTGTGCGATCAGCTGCTCTCTCGACGGCAGCTCGGCCAGCGCTTCAATGCCCTTGACGTCAACAACCTTTGTGCCCAGCACACCGGCCTTGATCTCCGTCTTTTTTACCTTCTTGACGAATTCGACAAGCACCTTCGCCGGAGCGACCGGATCGCTGATGCCGAATGCCACGGCTGTCGGGCCCGCAAGCGTTGAATCGAGCCCCTGAATCTCCAGCATATCCGCCGCGCGTTTGAGCATTGAGTTCTTAATCACGTGATACTCGACGCCCGCCGAACGGAATTGGTTGCGAAGATCGGTGACCTCTTCAACAGTCAGTCCTCTGTAGTCGTAAAAGATGATGCCCTTGCTCTGCTCCATCTTTTCCTTGATTTCAAGAACGATTTGCTTCTTCGCCTCTATGGCTTTCTCTCCCAAATGTTTCACCTCCTCAATTTGCGTTAAAACCAAAAACCCTTTTTCGTGCAGGAAAGCTGCACAAAAAAGGGTCTCTTTTCGTATCAACTCTCCTCGACAGGCAATTAAGCGATTGCTCGCACCTGTTGTCTTCGGCAGATTTCAAGTTTTTAATTTTCCGCAGTTATTGTATCAGCACCTACCGCGTTTTGTCAACTAGCTGATAAAACGTATTGGGTTGATCTTAATTCCGGGGCCCATTGTGGACGACACGACCACGCTCTTTAAGTACGTGCCCTTGGCGGCAGACGGCTTGGCCTTCACCAGCGCCTCCATCAGCGCGGACAGGTTGTCGTTCAGCTTCTCTTTGCCAAAGCTCTTCTTGCCGATGATGACGTGCACGATCGCCGTTTTGTCCACGCGGTACTCCACCTTACCGGCTTTGATGTCCGCGATGGCCTTGGCGACTTCCTTGGTCACCGTGCCGGACTTCGGGTTCGGCATGAGGCCCTTGGGGCCGAGCACGCGGCCGATTTTACCCACAACGCCCATCATATCGGGGGTGGCCACGCAGATATCGAACTCGAACCAGTTCTCGTTTTTGATTTTATCGACGAATTCGTCGCCGCCGACGTAATCGGCACCGGCTTCTTCGGCTTCCTTGGCGCTGTCGCCCTTCGCGAAAACGAGCACGCGCTGTGTTTTGCCTGTGCCGTGCGGCAGCACGAGCGCGCCTCTGACCTGCTGGTCGGCATGGCGCGGGTCCACACCGAGACGGATCGACGCTTCGATCGTCTCATCAAAATTGGCCTTGGCCGTATCGATAGACAGCTGCAGCGCGTCAATCGGCTCGTACTGCGTTGTCTTATCGTAGGCCTTCAGGCTCTCAAGATATTTCTTTCCTCTTTTCATATTATCCTCCTCGTGGTGATGCGGCTGAAAAGCCTCCCACTATTCTCTAGTCGACAACTTCGACGCCCATGCTTCTTGCCGTTCCGGCAATCATGCGCATGGCCGATTCGACGCTTGCCGCGTTAAGGTCCGGCATCTTTGTCTCCGCGATCTCTTTGATCTGCGCCTTGGTGATTTTGCCCACTTTTTTCTTGTTGGGCTCGCCGCTGCCGCTCTCAATGCCGATCGCCTTTTTGATAAGGACGGGTGCCGGAGGCGTCTTCATGATGAACGTGAACGTTCTGTCCGCGTACACCGTGATGACGATGGGGATAATGTAGCCCACCTGTTTGGCTGTCTTCTCGTTGAACTCTTTACAAAAGCCCATAATGTTGACACCGTGCTGACCCAGAGCCGGACCGACCGGCGGGGCAGGCGTTGCCTTGCCTGCAGGAATCTGCAGTTTGACGTAACCAGTGATCTTCTTTGCCATGGTTACACCTCCTTGTTTCTTTTAATGTGGTACAAGCGGATATATCCTCCCACTTGCTAAAAGAAGTTTCCTTCTTATATACGTTTGATCTGGACGAAATCGAGATCGACCAGTGTGTCGCGGCCGAACATAGACACCACGACCTTGACCTTCTGTTTTTCGGGCTGAACTTCCCTGATCACGCCGACGAAGCTTTCGAGCGGACCGGATGTGACCATCACGTTCTCACCGACTTCCACATCGAGCTTGATCGGCACGTTCTCCACACCCATCGCGCGCACTTCCTTGTCGGTCAGCGGAATCGGCTTGGAGCCGGGGCCCACAAAACCCGTGACGCCGCGCGTGTTTCTCACCACGTACCACGTTTCGTCGTCAAGTATCATCTTGACCATGACGTAGCCGGGATAGCGCTTTTTCATCACGTGCTTTTTCTTGCCGTTCTTAACCTCGATGCTCTCTTCCATAGGCACCTTAACCTCAAGGATGACATCCTCAAAGCCGCGGTTTTGTATCGCCTTTTCAAGATTCATCTTGACTTTGTTTTCATAGCCCGAATATGTGTGGATGACATACCAGTAGGGTTTATCCGTTTTTTCCTGCTTGATAAACACACCTTCAGGTTTCTTCGGCTGTTCAGTTATATCCGGCGACTCAAATACTTCGCCGGTCTTTGTTTCTTCAGACATTAAATTTACGTGCGCCGCCGGAATCTATTGACACGCAGCGCGCCTCCTTATTTATTCAGAACAAGGTCAAACAAAGAACTCAAGCCCAAGTCCATAAGGTAAACCAGCACAGCAATAACTAAGATGAACGCAATAACAGCACCCGCATATTTGAGCAGGTCCTTCGCTGTCGGCCATGTGACTTTTTTCAGCTCGGAAAGGATATCCTTAAAAACTCTGGCCGGACTCTTTCTTTTTTTCTTGTTCGCTTTTTTCGCAGCCTTCTTCTGCTGCTCCAGCTTCTCCTTACGATCGTTTCCGAGAAGTTTTGCTTTTGCCATAGCCCTCACATCCTAAACGTTTAATAAAATACCCAAACCATACAAGGTTTATTCTATTTGGTCTCCTTGTGTACGGTGTGTTTCTTACAGAAACGGCAGTATTTGTTCATTTCCAGCCTGTCAGGATCGTTCTTCTTGTTCTTCATTGTGTCGTAATTTCTCTGCTTGCACTCTGTGCAGGCCAGTGTGATCTTGGTACGCATGGTCATCCTCCAATCTGGTATCAGCGCACTTAAAAAAGGCTCCCGGAGCCTTTTCAAACAGCGCTATTGGTAATCTAACACATGCATGCCCCATTGTCAATGTTTATGACACCCAAAGCCCGAAATTTTGCGGTTTATTTTTGGGCCGTGCTTTATCCCGCGTTTTTACGCTTTTACTGCATTTTCAGCACGATTTTCTGCGAAATCAGATCAAGCGTCACCACCATGTGGTTTTTCCATATCTGATCCGAATTGAGCTCGATCCGCGTGGGATACGGCATCCCATCCGCCTGCGCCATATCGCTGGCTTTGGCCACGTCCTTAAGTGTGAGGCTTTGGCCGCCGATTGTCAATTCAACGTCGCAGAAATCGCCGGGCTTGCCCGCGATGGTCGACGCGCTGTCCGCATCATATACATAGGAATAGTTTTTGCCCGTATCGAGGTAAACCATCACCGGCTCGCCGTCAAGCTCCGCCTCAAAAAACAGCAGCGTTTCCTGGCTCCGGCTCGTGCTGCGATGAAGCGGCAATACAATGTACCCGGCAGGCAGCTTGGAATAATCGACCGCCGTGCTGCTCACGGCAAAACGACTGCTTGCATAATCGAGTGTGACCACCTGGCCCGCAAAGTATTCAAGCCCGACACAGCCGTTGAACGGAGACGACGAGTACATGGACCAGTCGCTCATTGTCGTCTCCACGTCGTGATAATCTTCTCCGCACACCGAGAAGGAATCCACGCGAACGCGTTCCGACCAGCCCCGGTGAGACCCGTCTCTGTTGACCTCTTCCGTCGTCCCGAGCGTCGTATACTCAAGGCTGTCCGCCATGACGTCCGTGAAGAAGATGCCGACGCTGCAGCCGGTGTCAAACGTCATATCAAACACTTTGCCATTGATGGTAACCGGTATCAGCGGACAGCTCCTGACTCCGCCCCCAGTGAACGTCAGCGGCTGAATCTCGCTGTCCCCATATTTCAGATCGCTTATCCACGCGCTTTGCGCAGGCGTGACCATTCCAAAGGCCGCAAAAAAGCCGCAGACTATGGCGGCGGCGGCCAGTATAATAAGCGTTAAACGCAATTTGTGAGACATTTTGACCCCTTATCGTATCTATAGCTTTTCACTGATGCCGTATTTCTCGATCGACACATTCGTGACATACTCCTGCTTCAGCGCCTGCAGCCTTTGATAATGCGGCGTTTTCCCGTGCAGCAGCTGAGATTTACTGCTGTCCCAAAGCTCAAGCAGGCACAACACATTCTCGGAGTCCAGTGAAACGGAATACTCGTATTTCAAGTTGCCTGCTTCCGCCTTGGATTCTTCGATAATGCCCTGCTCCGCCACTTTTTTATAGAACTCGTCCCGTTTGCCGGGTTTGACCGTATATTTCACATTCACAAGTATCGCGTCGTTCATATCTGTTCTTCCTCAAATTGATCACCAGTTATACTGATTATCATTCAGCCAAGCTCAAGCACCATCAGATAATCGTCTTTATTTCCGCCGACAATCTCAAACCCTAGCTTTGAGTATAGGCGGCATGCGGGGTTGTCCTTTGTCACACTCAGAGAGACACGGCGATATCCGGCTGACCTCAGCTCATCGATCATCGACCGCATCAGCATCGTGCCGAGCCCCTGTCCCCTGTATGGTTTAAACAGCGCAATAGCCAGTTCGGGCGTGAAGTCGTCCACATACCCAAATCCTTTGGCATCACCGGTCAGCACCCGCGTCCAGACAGCTCCCGCAATCTCACCGTCCACAAGCGCCACAAGACAAATGTCGTCCGGCTTGCTCCAGCCCTCAACATAAACGCGGATGGCGGGTTTGTCGATGATCTCGCGCGGGTACGGCGGCTGATCCTCGCGCCGATAGACAGCTTCATATAAGAAATCACCAAGCAAGGGAGTTTCTTCCGGTTTCAGTTCACGGATCTCCCGCCTCGCATTCTCGCTCATTGTATCACACCTTTCATAGCATCCTGCGTCCGGCTGTCGCTTTGTCTCTCCCTCCAGGCGACGCATACAAGCATCAGGAACACAGTGATTCTCAAAGTCAGGCTCACAATCGCAAACAGATCTCCCATTATCACCGCGGCTAAGCATCCGAGCGCGTTAACACAGACCACTGCCATGGCCAGTTTTATGTATCCGGTGACCGAGATCAGCAGAAGCACAGCCATAAGCACTTCAAGCGCCGCCATCATGATGCCGTAAACACGCTCAATCAGAAGCATTGACGCTCCATGGCCGACCAAGCCAGCGCCCAAGAGTGACCGGAAGCTCAGCCACTCCAAGTCAGGAAAAACGCCTTTGATCAAGCCCATCATGCCGCCGATCAAAAAGATGACGGCAATAATTCTGATGATAATTTTCATTCGCGGCACCTTACTGCAAAGCCCTATCTTTTTAAAGCGTCTCCGCTGCCACTCGCCGTTATATTAACAGACGTGGGGTTGCCGTCGTAAACCACATCGCCGCTGCCGCTTATCCTGCCGGTCAGCGACCCCGACACGTTGACATTGATATTGCCGCTTCCCATACCGGATATATCGGCATTGGTCATTGCGCATTCAAATCCGTCAAAGTCGCCTGAACCATTGATTGAGATTTCCGCATAGTCCGCATAACCCGTCATCAGAATGCGTCCCGAACCGGAAATGTCCGCTTTCATTTGCTCCGATACGGCAACCAGATCCAGATCTCCCGATCCGTCCACCGAAGCTTCCAGATTCGCTGTCTCCATTTTTAGCGAGATATCGCCGCTGCCTTCAACGCTGATGTGGAAAGCGTCGCCCTTCAGAACACTGTCGCCGTCCAGCGATATGCTTCCGCTGCCGTCCACCTGAATATCGCCGCCATTGACGGCGGGAATGTGCACCGTCACGCCCCTGCTCAGCGATACGCTGATGCCGTCCTCAAACGAGACTGTGAGAGCGCCGCTCGCGTCCTGCTCAAGCTCAACGAACTCGATGATGTTGCTCTCGGCTTCGATCACCGCTTCTCCGTCAAGCTCCGGGTCAATGACGACGTCGATCGACCCCATATTGAATAAGCCGGTCACTTCCTTTTCAACAGTCACTGTCTTTGACTCCATTTCCCCATTGCCCACGACCATTTGGCCGTTGCCGAAATGGATCGACAGGCAGCCCGCAAAAACCAAGACCAGAGATAAGACCATAAAGATCAGTATAATACCACGTTTTATCATATTGCCCTCCGAATAAAAACTTTTTGTTGTCTGATTATACCATACCTGCGGACATTTTGAATAACAGGTTTTTTAACAACAACGCTCTTTTTTTATGATTATAAAGGAAGTATGTGATATAATTTTCGCATCATGTTTTAAGTTGAGGTTCTGTCATGCGGGAAAAACAGGCGGTTTACTTTATGAAGGATGCCGTGTTCGCGGCGGCGGACGCGCTCAAAGCCGGCAATGCGGACGGCGCGGGCGAAGCGGCGCTCAAAGTGCTGCTCAAGGGATGGTTTCAGGATCAGAGCGAGCCGGTGGCGCTGCTGTCTGACGGACTCGCCGTGCCCGTGATCGCGCGCAGCCAAGCACAGTTCGACGATTTCACAAAGCAGATCGCCGGTTACAACGGCCCGTGTTTTACCGTCTGCGCTGTCTGCGGGCAGAACGCCTATGAGCGCGGCCTGCGCGACTACTGCATCTCAGCCGCTTATATGGAAGCGAGGGAACTCAAAGCCGCCATGGTGTTCGACCCGTCTCACGCGGAGCTTTACCACGCGGTGAAAAGCCTCGGCGCGTATATGAACGGCAAAAGTTTGAGCGTCTCCCGCTGCAAACGCATGCTGGATGCTTATCTTTCGCTCGATTACGGCACGCTGCGCACCGCGAATGAAACCGCCCTGCATGATCTGATTTCGCAGGCGCAAAGTGTGCGCAGCGGCGCGGCGTTTTCACTTGAGCTCTGCCATCTGGCGAGCGGCCGCATTGACGCGGCCGTCGGGTGCCGCCAGTCGTTCATCGCGTCCGCCGCGGGGCGGCTCATCGCGCAGGAAGCGGGCGCGGCGATGCTCGGTTTTGACGGCCAACCGCTGCCACCGATGGGCGAAATCGGCGAGCGCACAAGCTTTGCCGCCGTGTGCCCCGGCCTTCAGCAGGAGATGAGCGGGCTGCTCGCGGCGCTGTAAGCATCACGCAACAAATAGATAGTACAGAAAACCGCAGATGCTTCATGCCGTCTGCGGTTTTTTATATGCAGACCAGAAAAGACACACCGGAGTTGAATTCCATTTTAATGCATGGTAGGTTGATATCGAAATCTCCCGCAGAAAGGACTCAGCCTATGAAAATAGAATATATCCCGCCAACCGATATTGCATACTTCAGGCATACCGGCCCCTATGGCCAAGGCAACAAGGAAACGATGGAACTCCTCAAAGCGTGGGCGAAGGACGCCCTCTTGCTGAACGATGAATCCGTCATTTTGGGGATTGCGCAAGACAACCCCGAAGCAACCGCGCCGCAAAATTGCCGGTATGATGCCTGCCTGGTCGTTCCCGACGGCTTCAGCGCGCGTGATGAGCGTATCTGCTTAGGAAAACTCGCAGGAGGCAGATACGCGGTCTTTTCGGTAGCGCATACGGCCGACGCCATTCAAGAGGCGTGGAGCGGCATTTTTCCCGAATTGCACAGACGCGGCTGCGCCGTCGATATGGAAAAGCCGGTTATAGAACGGTATGCCGTCAAAATGGTGAGCAATCATAAATGCGAGATATGCGTGCCATTATCCTTACCTGAATCACTATAGAGAAAAAGCGGCCCGATAAGAGCCGCTCTTTCTATAGTTTTTCGAGACAATGGCTTTACTTTTTCCAGACAACCCCTTGCGGCATGACCGTCATGAGGCAAATATCGTCGCCCGCTTTGATGCTTTTCAGCAGCCGCACATCCACCTCACACCCAAACGCTTTCTCAAACAGCACCTTGCTGTACCCCGTGGTGCACTCGCACCATGAGTATGAATCCAGCTGGTCCACCTCAGCGAGCATCGGGCACGGGCAAAACTCGAATTGCAGATAAAGCGCTCCGTCCTTGCAGCTCAGGCCCGCCGCCCTGGCTGCGGGCTGATCCGCGAATTCCTCGAGGCTTGTGGATGACTCAAAAAGCTCCTTCACCAGCGCGAGCTTTTCATCCATCGCATAGCCGCACTGACAGTTCATTCTGATCCGCTTCACGTCCGCTTTATCAAAGCGGTCTTCCAGCCGTTTCATTGTGGATTTCACCCAAGCGGCGTCGTTCTCGGCGGACGCCTGCCCCTGCTCTCCGTAAACGACAGCCGCCGCCGTTTTGTCGCCATCCGCCGCTTTGACGGCATTATAAATCACCTGTTCCTGAATTTTGCGTATATCAAACATAACTGTTAACCTCAATTTCTGTTTTTTTCTATCATTTTTTGTGTAAATGAAAAAACACACCAAAACAGTATGCATGCGTCAAAGACACTTCACACAACCTGTCCGCTATGCTTTAAATTCAAACGAAACCAAAACAAAGGCTCAAAAAGCCCTCAGGTTTGCGTCTCGTCTGAAAACTAGCGATAGATCGGATCAAGCATGCGAACATGTCCTTTCGATTTTTAAGTTAGGCTAACATTACCATATCAAAGCAACGATGTCAAAACGCTGACTGCCGTAATGAGGCGTTTCGCACAAGACCGCCTTATCCACGCGAAACGCCGCCCTTGCGCCTTATATCTTTTTTCTTCTGAGTATGATCAGCACGGCTCCCACACAAAGCGCCGCAAGCAGCAAGCCGCCGAGTATCCGAGCCAGCTTGCCGAATATGCCGCCGGAATTTGCCGCGACAGCCGCCATATCTCCCGCCGGAACGGCATAAGCCCCGAGAGGCGTTCCCTCCGCGTCCAGCACCGTGATCAACACGGATCCGGCGTCAAGCTCCGATTCACTGATTTGAAACGTCAGCCTTCCGTTTTCGTCGGGTTCCACCACCATGCCGCCCGGCAGCCTTAAAGCCGATGCGCCGTCGGGCAGCGATGAGATGTCAATCGTGACCGTCAGCAGCCCCGTCTGTTCATCCTTCTCCACACTGTCCGGTTCTATGGCCTCCGATGCCGCTTCCGAAGCGGTCGGCGTCGGCATGACGGTGGCTGTGGGTATCGGCATGACAGTCGGCGTTGGCGCAGCTGTGGCCGTCGGCGTGGGAACCGGCGTGGATGCGGGTGCCGGTTTGGCTGTGGCCGTCGGTGCTGGCGTCGGTGCCGGTGTCGGTGCCGGTGTCGGTGCCGGTGTCGGCGTCGGCGTCGGCGTCGGTGTCGGTGTCGGTGTCGGTGCTGGCGCTTCGAGTACCTTGACCGGCACAGTGATATCCGCTGTTTCTTTGGTGTCGCTCACAGTCACCTGAACGGCTGTCTGTCCCTTCGCTTTGCCTTCAATGCTGACTACACCGCCGGTAAGCGCCGCCGATGCGATCGCGTTATCGGGCCAGCCCGTCACCGCCGTGATCGTCAGCGCGTCGCCGTCCGCGTCCTGCGCGATGTCGCCGGCATTGAAATGTACGGTCTCCCCCGCCGTGACGCTCTGTGTGATCGCCGTTTTCGGTGACGGCGGCGTGTTGAGCGCCAGCGTCAGATGCACGGTATACCGCCGTTTTGTGCCGTCAGCCGCGTATACGGTCGCCACAGCGTCTCCCGGAAGCGCCGCGGCCTGCGCGATATCGAGCGTATCCGCCGGATCGGACGGCACGGCTCCCACAAGCGCGGCGACGCTGCCCGGCGCTGTCCCAAAGGGCAGCTCCACGCCGTATGTATAGACATCGGGCTTGAATCCCCCGACCGGACTGCCGCCGACCGTCAGAGAATCAAGTGCCGCGTTCGTTTCTTTATAAACTGTGACCGTTTTTGGCGAACCCGATACGGCGTAGCCATCGGGTGACGCGACGGAAACCGACAGGGTTCCCTGTTTGGTCACAGAAGCCAGCGCAAGGCTCCAATGCTCACCGGAGCCGGTCAGCGCTCCCTTAACGGCCTGCCCGGTGCCGTCTGTGAGGCTTAAGTCATCCGCCTCAAGCCCGGTAACCGGCACGTCAAACTCAAGGTCGATCTTCGTTGATCCCGATGCGTCTTCCGTGCCGTCCGCCGTAGCCGACAGCCAAACGGCGGAAATGTCGGGAATCTCCTCAAATTCGGCCGTCACAGTGACGTTGGACGCGGGCATCACAAAGCTCGTGCCCGTGATTGCATGGCTTGTCCCGTCGCTGTAAGAAAGGGCTTTGAGCCGCCAGCCTTCCGCCGGTGTTACCGTCAGGCGGATCGTATCACCCAATACCGCCGTTGCTGCGCTGGCGGTGACGCTGCCGCCTGTCGCCGGCGCCACGGTGACATTATAAAGCATCGCATTCGTGACGCTGCCGAACACGGTCAGCCCGGGTGTAACCGCGAAATCGGTCTTGATATTCGGAGTTGTGCCGTACTGCTGCACGGCGCTGCCCGTTTTCAGTCTGTACGTATCCGCCGGAACCGTCACCGCAAGGGACTGGTATTTGACTGCGGGCGTCAGCTCAATCAGCAGCGCCGCATCCGCTTTTTTGAAAAACTGCGTGGTCACACTCGCGTTTTTCTGCGCCGAGAAATTCGCCATCAGCACATTGGCCGTGCTCCCCGAAGCCAACGCAGAGCCGGCTGCGTATATAGCCGGACGCGTCGTGCCGCTGGACACAGCTTTCACCGCCGCCGCTTCAAGAATTTTGACCGTCCCTGCCGTGCCGCCGGTACCCGCACCGCCGCCGATGCCGGCTCCGTTATTGCCGCCCGTCGCATTCACAGTGCCCGCTTCTATTGTGATGGTGCCGCCCGCGCCCTTGTTGCCGCCGCCGATCCCGGCGCCGTTATTGCCGCCCTTGGCAGTCACCAAGCCGCCCGATACTGTGACGGAATTGCAGCCGCCCGAAGGGCCGCCGCCGATCCCGGCGCCGCTGCCGCCACCCGTCGCTGTCACGCTGCCGTTTGTGATCGTCACAGAATCGCAGCCGCAGGTATCGCCGCCGCCGATCCCCGCGCCATTCCCAACACTCGACGCGATAACTGTACCTCCGTTTATCGTGATGGCGCCGCTCGTGCTGCTGTCGCCGCCGCCGATCCCCGCGCCGTAATTGCCGCCTTTAGCGGTCACCGTGCCGTCGTTTATTGTAATGATGCCGCCGTTCAGATCTGCGCCCGAATAGTAGTTGTCGCCGCTGCCGATACCCGCGGCGCTGGGGCCGCCCGTGGCTGTGACATCGCCGCCTTCAACGGTGATGGCCCCGCCCGTACCGTATCGTCCGCCGCCGATGCCCGCACCGCTTTCACCGCCTTTGGCCTTCACCGTACCGCCGTCGATGATGATGGTGTTGCCGGAGCCTTCCCCGCCGCCGCCGATGCCTGCGGCATAATCGCCGCCGTTGGCGGTGACATTGCTGTTTTCAATCATGATATTGCCGCCGTTGCCTTCGCCGAATCCGCCTTGACCGCCGCCGATACCGGCCCCGCTTTCACCGCCCGTCGCGGTGATCTTGCAATCCTTAATACGGATTGCAGCGCCGCTGGAGAACTTACCGCCGCCGATGCCCGCGCCGTAACCCTCGCTGACGGCTGTGATATCTCCGCCGCCGATCGTGATGGGAACGGGAGTTCCGCCGTTGCCGCTGCCGATGCCCGCACCGCCGCCGCCGCCGCCGCCGGTTGCCGTGACGGTGCCGCCGCTGATAGAGATGCTCTCCGTGGTGCCGCTGTATCCGCTGCCCACCCCCGCGCCGCTCATGCCGCCTGTCGCGTGCACCATGCCGCCTTCAATCGTGATCGTGCCGCCGATGCCTTCCGAGCCCGTACCGATACCCGCGCCGCTCCCGATTGCCGTCGCCGTCACGTTGCCATCTTTGATGAGAATCGTACCGCCCGCGCCGCTTTCTCCGCCGCCGATGCCCGCGGCGTTGCTGCCGCCGTCGGCGCTCACCGTGCCGCTTTCGATCGTGACGCTGCCGCAGTCGCCGTACATGCTGCCGCCGATGCCCGCGGCATAGGTGCCGCCCGCTGCAGCCACGGAGCCCGCCCCGCTGATGGTCAGCTCTTCACCCGTTTCCACGCAAATGCCCGGCTCATAGGTGCCGCTCTGCAGCGAGCTTGTCCCAAGCAGGTTAAGCGTGTTGCCCGTGCCGTTAAACGAGAGCGCGCAGAGCCAGTTCGTGCTGTTGGCAATTTTTACGCCGTCCAGCGTCAGGTTAACGCCGCTCTCGAGGCAATACAGCTCCATGTCCGTATAGGTTGTTCCCAACGTGTTTGTGAGGGTTACGGATTCTTTTGTGTATATGATAATCCTGTTGCCGCTGCCGTACTCGCTCAAATCGTGTGTACCGCCGGAATCGATCGTATAATCCGCCGCAAGCGAAACTTGCGGGCTCAACGATAATACCAGCAACACAGCCAACATCAGGAAACCAATCTTTTTTCTCATCGGGTGCCTCCGCATATAATCATCTGCATACTGTCAATCAGCTTCATTGTAATGTTTTTTGGCATAAAAAAAGCGCCGGTTGCATGATCGGCGCGTGAAATGACATCATCCGCAATGATTTGTTTTTATTCGACAAGCAGCGCGATATCCACCTCGAAAACGCCGTTATCGCGTTTGATTTCCATAAACCCGTTGTGCTTGCTCACAAGATGCGCCACGTTTTTCAGCCCGAAGCCGTGATTCTCCGGATCGGGCTTGGCAGAGCGCTTCCCCGCCGGTGCGGGCAAAAACGGGTTGCCTATGCGCACCACCAGATAATCCGGCTGATATTTGAGCGTCAGATCGATATACCGCGCGCCGCCGCTTATTCGGGCGCACGCCTCCATCGCGTTGTCCACAAGGTTACCGAGTATCGCCGCCAGATCGAATTCGCTTAAAGACAGCCCCTTTGGCAGGTTCACATCGAGCCTCAACTCAATGCCGCTGTCGCGCGCGGATGACAGCTTGTGGTTCAGCAGCGCGCGCAGGGCCGGGTACGGCACGAAAACGATGCTTTGGTATTCGGCGGCGTCCTTAACGAGCTCTGAGGCATAGCTCTTTGCCTTGTCCGTCTCGCCGCTCTCGAGCAGCCCGTGTATCACGCTCAAATGATTGTTGAAATCGTGCCGCTCGCTCTTGAGCCGCCCGATCAACTGCTCCAAATTCTCCACGTAATATTGCTGCTGACGGACATGCGCCGCAATGGTCTGCGCATAATCCTCGCTGCGCTGTTTTTCCTTCTTATACGTGTTCGAATAGACGACGATCAGCAGCGCCATCGCGGCAAGAACCACAACCTGATGAATGGGCGTATTAAAAACAGCGTTCCAGCTCAGTATCCCGCTGAATATATCGTAGCCCGTCAGCAATAAATTTATGGCGAAAACAGCGGTCACCATCAATGTGCGAAGCCGCCCGCCGAGTATCATGGCCACAACGGCCATAAACAGTATCGTATAGTAGGGGATCGCGCCGGGCGTACCGCCGCTGACGATCCATTCATATGGGATAAAAGCGAACACGAATATAAAGAGCGAAATGACGGAGACCGGCTTAAAACGGTTTCCGAAGCGGGATAAATGATACGTCACAACCCAGCAGACGACAAACGCCATATCCACCCAGATGGTGCCGCCGTAATACACATCCATGGCCGTGCCGAATACCGTGAGCGCTATGCCCAGCAGCATCACAAAATTAAAAATGCGCTGCTCGAAGGAAAAGTGTTCCGCGCTGCCCAGCAATCTGTCACCGGCCCCTCTCATACGCCGTCCTTTCCGGCGAAAAGACGCCTCGCCAGCGCTGCGCGCACCTTTTCGGTAAATGTCCGGCTGACCGGCACTTGCATGCCGCTCTCCATAAATAATGTTTTATCGCGAAAGGCACGTATCCTTCCGACGCTCACGATATACCCCTGATGACACTGAATGAATTCCTCTCCGCTGATTCGTGCCAGCAGCTGCGTAAAATTGTCGTAGTATTCCTCGCTGCCGTTTCCGGCATGCACGCGTATCTTGTGGCCTATCTTCTCAAAGCATGTGATGCTTTTCATGGGCAGCGCAACCGTCTCGCCGCGGCGCTTAATCGAAAATGTCCTGCCCGGCCCTTCGGCACTGTTTTTGCCGATATATTCAAGAGCTTCCGCGAGCACCGCCACCACCTTTTGCTGTGTCAGCGGTTTGAGCAGATAATGAAAAGCGCGGACGCGAAAAGCCTCGAGCGCATACTCCTCGTGGGCTGTTACATACACGACGACGGTACGGGCATCCGTTTCCTTGATCTTCGCGCCCAGCTCAATGCCGTTGAGGCCCTCCATGTCGACATCAAGAAACACAAGCGCCGGATGTTTTTCCCTTGCCAGCTCTAAAAAGCGGCGCGGGTCCGTCTCGCTGAATACGGCCAGCTCTTTCGCCCCTTGATAATCCTCGAGATATCGCTTGAGCAGCCGAACCTGCTCCGCGCAATCGTCGCAGACACCCACAGTCAGATGCATATACTTACTCCAAGCCTAGAATGATGACATTCATAAAGTATCATATTTGTCACAAAACGTCAAAAAATAAGCGGAGCAAGCCGCACCGCTGTCATCAATCTGATATATAGGTCTTTTTGTTTCCCGGAGCCTTCCGATATTATCCCTCAAGCCTGCACCGCAGTAACAACCTGCCGTTTCCGTTGTTCTCACAGGTTAAAAGCGATAGCTCGCACGCATACGCCGTATCATCGAGCTTTTCCGCTTCGTCCGGCTTAATATGATCGATTTGATAGATCGTATAGGAATAGGTCTTTGCGTCGGTGTCTGTCAGCAGCACGGCGCAACCTGTCTTGAGCTCGCTCAGCCTTCCGAAAATCGCGCCGCTGCGGTAGTCGTGCCCGGTGATCACGAGATTTCCGTCCTCGCCCGGCTCCGGCCCCTCAAAGCGGCACGCGGAGACCTTGAGCGCTTTGTCCGACGTCTCGGACAGTATGGGCAGATGCAGATCAATCGCTTCAATATCCAGCCGCGCAATCACCGAATAGCCCTGCAATTCCGGCGTCCCTGCGGGCAATGCCGAAGATTGAGCCGCCGCTGTGGGATCAGCGGCGGCGGACAACGGCGGAGCCTTGATGCCGCTATCGTCGAGCAGCGCCTGCGCATTGTGCGCGGCATCCTCTCCCTCTTTCCACTGAACGATAAAAATCGCTGCCGCCGTCAGAAAAAGCGCGCCGGCCAATACAATGAGCACGGCGCGCAAAACCTTTACCGTTGTGAGACGGTTATACTCTTTCATTCGTTTTTGAGCCTTTTCTTTCTCCCTAAGAGTATAGACACAGCCAATACGGCGACGCCCGCGCCGCAAAGCACCCATATCCACGTTCCGTCCTGACCGGTTTGCGGCAATTCCGTTGCTCTGATTGTGACACTGACGCTTTGCGTCACGCCGTTCACCGTGTATGTGATGGCGGACGTGCCTGTTTTCAGCGCGGTGAACGTCGCGGAACCGTCGAACGTGGCATTGAAAAAGCTTTTGTCCCAGTTCCACGTACCGCCCGAGGGCTGCGGATTCCACGTCACATGCCCGCCTTTGTACATCTCATGAGTGGCAGGAAGGCCGGTTATAATGGGGCTTGCCAGTTTCGCAATGGCGTAAAAGCTGAAGTGGCTTGTTTCAAAAACAAGGCAGCCATTCTCCGCCGTCGCGTTCATATCGGTCAGCGTACGGGTTGCGGGGTCGTACCAGTACACATGCAGGTCGCCGCTGAAGCCGTCGGGGATTTTGATCCTCACCTTGATTTTACCTGTGAAGCCTGTGATGGGAGTACCGTTCTGATCGAGCAGCCTTAAGTCGTAAAGCACAAGGCCGCTCTGGTTGCTGCCAAGCAGCCCAAGAACCGCCGCATAATCCGCGCTGCCTTCGCCCGAAATGCCGCTGCTCAGCGAAACGCCGGTCACACCGTCGGGAAGCGTCGCACCGGAGAGGTCAAGCGTTACGCTGCCGTCACTGCTTGCCACCGTCTTCGGCAGCCAGTTTGCCCAGAGCGTCACATCGCCCGTCTGAGTGCCGCTGATGGATGTGATCTTATGCTGGAATGTCGCTTCGCCGTACCATCCGCCGAACACATATCCCTCGCGCGCGGGGGCCGCAAGTGTCAGCCCCGCCCCATAGGTATAGGAGGCCGGGTTCGACGGATTGTTCGTCCCGCTGTTCAAATTGTAGGTAATGGTATAGCTTCTCGCTGTCCACTTGGCATACAGCGTGATATTCTCCAAAACGTAATCGCTGGCAAAATTCCAAAGTTGAGTCCCATTCTCGTCTTTGTGCCAGTCGCCGAACACATGACCGGTACGCGTCGGGTCGTCAGGCCTTGCCGCCGTCCCATTGATGTCTACAACGAGACCGGGCACAGAGGAACCGCCCCTGCTGTCAAACGCAACAGTACAGTATGCAACATAGAACGGAATATCTTCGTCGTATGCGTATTCCTCTGCCGTGGAATCCTCAATACCGTAAATACCGTCTGTCTCAAGAGCCGTATCTGTAAAGACACTGCCTCCGAAAATCGCTTCGTTGCTTTTAACAGCAGCCTTTGTCAGATGGCTGCAGTCTATAAATGCACCATCATCGATGAGTGCCACACTTTCGGGTATCAACACTTCCGTCAGGTTCTTACACGCGAAGAACGCGTTGATGCCGATTGTCTGCACACCGTCCGGCACAGTGAAAGCGCCGGATTTCCCGCCCGGAAAGGCCAGCAGAACGGACTTGCCGGCATTATAGAGCACACCGTCCTCACTCGCAAAATGCGTGTTTGCCGGGTCAACATAGATATCGGAGAGTGACGGGCAGCCCGCAAAAACAGCTCTACCCATACTCGATAGATTTGCAGGAATCGTAATATCCGTCAGCAACGTGGAAGCAAAAGCCCAGTCACCGATGTCCACGATCTGCGCCGGGATCGTAAATTCCGTCAAGCCGCTGCTTGCAAAAGCATCGTCACCAATCGCCGTCACATATGAGGGGATGACCACGCTCTGCAGCGATGAGCAATAGGCCAGCAGATAATTCGGAATACGAGTAAATGCCGGATTGTCAGGCAGCTCGATGCTCTCAAGACTAGAGCATTCCGAAAAAACACCTCCGCCGATGCTCTCAACCGTATCGGGGATCACAATGTCGGTAAAGCCAGTGGAAGAAAATGCGTTATCTAAAATGGCGGTGGCGTGTGCAGGGAAATTGACTGTGTGTAAATTCACGCAGTAATAAAAGAGGCTGCTCGGAATTGCGGTAAAGCTTGTGTTGTCCGGCAGCACCGCGCTTTGCAGACTGAAGCAGCCTTCAAAAACGTTCTCTCCGATTTGCGTGACCGTGTCCGGAATTGTAATCGTCTCCAGCCCGCTGCTGCTGAATGCACTACTGTCGATGGATTCGACAGCTGCGGGAATGGTGATGCTTTTAAGGCTTAAGCAGGAACTAAACATTCCTGAGCTGATTTCAGAAAACCCCTCGGAAAGCGTGACCGATTGCAGATCATAACAGGCACTAAAAGCATAGGCCCCCACACCGGTGACGCTGTCCGGCATATCGAAGCTTGTTAACCCCGAGTCGGAAAATGCGCTCGCGCCAATACTTTCAAGATTGCTCATTTCCGCTATCGTGACGCTTCTAAGCAACGAGCAGTGTTGGAAAGCGCTTTCTCCAATATTTTCGACGCTGGCCGGAATGCTGATGCTTTCCAGCTTGGAACAGCTTTGAAAAGCAGAGTCTCCGATATCTTCAACGCTTGCCGGCATATCGACGCTCTCAAGATTGGAACAGCCCTCAAACGCAAAGTCTCCGATGTCTTCCACCCCTGCCGGTATGGTGACGCTCTCCATGCCGAAACAGCCCGCAAATGCGGATTCGCCGATGCTTATAAGATTACTTGGCAGCGTGAAGCTTGTCACCATATAATAATAACAAAACGCCTCATCGCCGATCCGGGTCACATCCATTGTGCCGAGCTCCGCGATGCCTGTGTCTATCGAATCCGGTATTTCAATGGTGTCGCCGAGCGTGCCGGTATAGCCTGTCACAGTGAGTTCACCGCCGATGGCCTCCCACGTAAAGTTATCCGTCTCGCCGCTGTGATAAAGCTCTCCATCACGCGTCCACTTGGCATGCAGCGTCATGCCGCCGGTCACCGGATCGTCAAAATCCCATTCGGTGCCGTAGGACGAATCCGTATACCAGCCGCCGAAGTCATAGCCGTCAAAAGTCGGTGCCGTCGGTTCGGACATTGCTTCACCCGCATCGACCACAGCGTCGGGCACTTCTGAGCCGTGCCCGCTGTTGAAGGAAACGACGTAGTAGGC
The DNA here is from genome assembly GCA_023461435.1 of Bacillota bacterium. GTDB lineage: Bacteria > Bacillota > Clostridia > Christensenellales > SZUA-584 > SZUA-584. The sequence goes on along the minus strand of JAEYLC010000025.1, from coordinate 78,674 downwards.
CTCATGAAATGGTATATAATCCGGGTCAGACGGAGCGATCTTATGTGTGTTGGCATAGGTCTGCGCCGTAGATCCCCCAATGCCATAAATGCCTCCGTCGGGGGCTGTAGAGAGTAACGATTCGTTGAAAATATTATCTGCGCCGAAAGCCGCGTCGTCGCTCTTGATGAAAACCTTTGAAAGGCTGTGACAATAGATGAAGGCGTAACTTTCAATGGTCTCGACGCTGCTCGGGATCGTGACCTCAGTTAGATTGTAATTGTTACAAAAAGCGTATGCCACAATTTGCTCAACGCCCTCCGGAATGGTGAACGCGCCGGATTTACCGCCGGGGAAACCGACAAGGGTTGTTTTTGCTTTGTTGTAGAGCACCCCGTCCTGGCTTGCATATGCCGCGTTGTGAGTATCAACCGATATGGCGCTCAGGCGGCTTGTGCCGCCAAACGCGCCGTTGCCTATGCTCGTGACGCCCGCGGGTATCGTGATGCTCTCAAGCCCCGAGGACATAAACGCGTCACCATCTATGGCGGTGACGCTGGCCGGGATATCGATGCTGTGCAGTGCCTCGCATCCGCTGAAGACCGTGCCCCGAAGCCTTGTGAATCCGGCGTTATGAGGCAGCGTGACGCTCTCAAGACGGGTACACCCATAAAACGCATTGTCCCCGATGCTTGTCACGCTGTCCGGTATCACGATGCTTGTGAGCCCGGTGCCCAAAAAAGCAGCGCCGCCGATGCTTTGAAGGCTGCTCGGCGAGGCAAATGCAATACTCGTTAGGCCAGTGTTGTTGAATGCGCTGCCGCCGATGCTCACGCATCCGGCCGGTATGGTGATGCTCGATATGCTCGTGCCGAGAAACGCGCCGTCGCCTATTTTCCTCAAGCCGCCGGGCAATATGATACCTGTTATACTCGCGTAATCGCCGTTAAACGCGTCATTACCGATCACAGTCACAGGCAGAACCCCGGGCCCGGCTTCGCCGGTATCGAGCGAATCCGGAATCGTCACGGCACCGGATTTGCCTGAGCAGCCGGTGATGGAAAGTGTGTTGTCGTCCAGTATCGTCCAGTTCCAGCCGTCGGTGGTACCGGTTTGGCCCCATCCCGCCAAAACATTGACCGGAAACATGGCCACAAGCAGTGCGCAAGATACGACAACTGCGAATAAAGCTAAAAAAGTTCTTCTTTTGTGCACTATAGTTTCCCCCTCGAATTATAAATCAATATATACAATCAATGTTAGCATAAAAGGAAAGCCAGCACATCGTACCAAAGTACTGCGCAAAATGGGGCTCAGCGTCGAAAAACTGAAGGCGGAAATCAACGGTTTTTCGGCACTGAAATTGAGGTGCGGAATCATAACTCTTTATATTTTTTGTGAACGGTAAAAAAAACAGGACGGGCTGCTATCCGTGCCCATCCTTGAATTTGTACTGCGCAGACGTTTTTGTGCAGACCGCTGCCCCAAAAACGTCATTGTCCTGTCGCTTCCGCCAATAACGCCGATTGCGTTATGCGGCGGCTTTCTGAACATTGTTTTGCGGAATAATGGCTAAAATCCCTCCGACAACAAAGAGGACGGAGGCGATGATGCCAAGGCCGGTAAAGAAGCTCGGCACCGCCGCTGCCAGCATGAATATGCCTGCCAGAATTCCATTCTTTTTGGCCAGTGTGCCGCCAACGATACCCAAAGCCGCGCCGACGATGCTCAATATGCCGATCAGCCAAAATGTACCGGCAGCCGTCCCTGTCACATCCGACATCAAGCTTGTTGCGGCATCGTTTTCAGTGACCTCCCAGCCTTCCGCTTCCATTTCCGCTGTGAAGTCATCAAGACTCTGAGTCATGCTGCCCACCAGTGCGCCGCCTGCGATAAACACGATCGCAAAAATGACGGCAAGCGCGCCTCCAATGATACCCAAAATAAGACTTGCAGTTTTCATAAAGGCCTCCCTAAAAGTATTTTGAATAAAATGCCTGTCATATTATATAACATTATATTCGCAGGGACTTGCCTTTAAACAGTAAGAATACGCGCCGATTTATATAAGAAAAACATCAGAGAGGCGGCTTGCCAGCTTTTGCGTGAACGCATGCGAGCTCTAATATTTATATTAATTATCCGTTCTTTCGACATTCCATGGGCGTCATGCCCACCCGTTTTTTAAAAATACCCACATAGTAGCTGTTATAGTCCATGCCGCATTCCTCAAATGCCTGAGAAATTGACAGGTTCGAATCCATCAGTTTTTTTTGCAGCCTGTTTATCTTGATGTCCAGATAATACGCATGCGGAGAAATACCCATATGCAGCTTGAACAGCTTTTGGATATGGCCCCTGCTCACACCCGAGGCCTTTGACGCTGCCTCCAGATCAAACTTTTCCTGCCAGTGATTTTCTATATACTCGCGGCTCTTTATTACCTCATCTCTGCCGCAATACAGTCTGGATGGAATATATATGATCACAACGCAGATCATTTTGTTCACATCATTGAAAACCGGAAAGGAGATAATATCCTGATATACGATCTGATTGACCATTTCCCCGTCGCCCAGTATGTCGGAAATCTCCTGCAGTGGGACTCTTGCATCCTTCCATTGTACAGGCTCCCCTCGAAAGAGCCGAAGAACGTCGTCCTTCATGCCCCATTTTTCAATTAAAGGATGCGTCAATATATTGTAATGCCCGATCATCTTTGCCAATGCCGCGCCGCAGATTTTATACATACTCTGCCACGCATCATTGACGATTGCGAGTGTACCGTCAGGCGTCATGATCTGCATCGGATAGGGAAAAAACGCTGCAAACCTTGAAAGCGTGCATTCCGTTTCACTTAAGAGCTCAAGCGTCCGAACCTCTGCTCCCATGGGCTCTTTGTTTTTTTCATCAGCGGGCATTTGCACATCGTCTGAGAAGGCCCATAATCTCTTATCGCGAACAGTCTTGGAAATCTGGCCCATGTCATACAGCTGCTGCACCTTTCGGATGGTTACGCCCCATTTATCCTCAGCTTCCCGTATCGGCTTATATTCCATGATTTCGCTTCCCGCCTATCCCGCAAATCTATGTTAAGCCATTACATAACATAATTTGATACTAAACCGTCATAACACAATATACAAGCTGGGGTTGTTAAGTATTTGAAATTCTTCCTCCGCCTTCAACAGCTGTCATTTTGATAAAAACAGCGATTAATAATAATGTCATTATTCTGCCATGGCCAGTCAATAATGGTGAAAAACACAGCTGAGAGGAAAGGAGCTGCGCACCGTGTTCTTCACCGTTTCTTGCGTTACTGCTGCGGATCAAGAGTAAAATCCGAGCCCCCCAATTGATCGTAGTAAGCTTCGAGAGGACTGAAATCCTTGATCGGGTTATCCTCCAGTATTACACTCCACAAATTAGTCAAACCGGCCAGCGCGGATATATCTTCGATTTGGTTGGCGTGTAAATGCAAGTAATTCAGGTTGGTCAAACCGGCCAGCGCGGATATATCTTCGATTTTGTTATAGGACAAATCCAAGTTATTCAGATTGATCAAACCCGCCAGCCCAGATATATCTTCGATTTGGTTTTGGTGTAAATCCAATAGCGTCAGGTTGGTCAAACCTTCCATTACGGGTGTATCTTCGATTTTGTTATAAGACAAATCCAATTCAGACAGGTTGGTCAAACCCGTCAGCGCGGATATATCTTCGATGTTGTTTTGGCGCAAATATAAGTAAGTCAGGTTGGTCAAACCCGCCAGCGCGGAAATATCTTCGGTTTCGGTTTCCTCCAAAAACAAGAAAGTCAGGTTGGTCAGACCCGCCAACGCGGATATATCTTCAATTTTGTTATAGGTCAAATTCAAGTACGTCAGGCTGGTCAAGTCGGCCAGCGCGGTTATATCTTCGATTTCGTTACCGGACAATTCCAAGGTTGTCAGATTGGTCAGGCCGACCAGCGCAGATATATCTTCGATTTTGCCGCCGTAGCCCAAATCCAAGTACGTCAGCGCCGTAAAATATGCCAGGTCATCTATATTTGAGATATCATCACGCCAAAGATCCAGTTTCGTGACGGCCTGCGCATCCGCCGTCGTGACAGGTCGGCCCTTTATCCCCAGCTCCTCACGCACAGCAGCCTCAAGCGCAGGGTCGTTAAATACGATCTCCGCCGGGGGAGGCTCAAGGAAGCAAAAACCGACCGCCGCACACACCGCAACCGCCGCCATCATGATCCAGAAGGCGGGGCGCTTATACGACAAGACGTTTCTGATTCTCGCACGCGCGTTGCTTCCGCTAAAAGCCAGCGACGTGCCGCATATGGCCCTGCAATTTGTCGCAAGCGTTAGCAACGCGTGGCTGTAATCCGTTTTGATTTCAGAGCCAAGCGCTTTGATCACGCGCTCGTCGCAGCTCATCTCGATATCCCTGCTCATCAGCAGATAGGCCGCCCACATGAGCGGGTTGAACCAATGCACTGCCAGCACGAGAAACGCAAGGGGCTTGATAAGATAGTCCCTGCGCCGGATATGCGTCTGCTCGTGGGCCAGCACATAGCGTCTGTTCTCCTCCGCGAGTGACACGGGAAGATATATCTTTGGCCGTATCAGGCCGCAAACGAAGGGGGATGCGATGCGGTCGGATTCATAGATATTGCCGTGTACCAGCGTGGCTGTGGATATTTTGCGTTTGAGCAGCATGTATGATATGACGCTGTAAGCGATCATGGCGATCACGCCGGTTATCCAAATGACGGCTCCGGCCGTCAACAGGGTTTCCGGCAGGCTTGGGCCGGCAGCCGACACTGCCGCTTGCAGGCCTCCGCCCGCGGTGCCGCCAGGGGTGGCTGGTCCAATGTTGTCCATGCTGCCAAGGAAACTAAACAGGGATGAGAACGAAACAGGGCAGACAGCACGGAACAGCACGATTGCCCACATGGCATATGAGATGCCCTTCGGGGCTTTTTTTAGAAGCATCCTTATCACACATACGGCGCACGCCGCCATGGCGGCCGTAATGCTCATGTTGACAACGGTCAAAAAGATATTCCCCATTATTATTGGCTCCTTATCAGATAGTGTTCTTCACCCTTGCCTTACTGCTGCGGATCAAGAGAAAAATCCGAACCCTCCAATCGATCGTAGTAAGCTGCTGTTGGGCTGAAATCCGTAATCGGATTATCATCCAAATACAATTCGACCAAGCTGATCCGACCAGCCAGCGCGGATATATCTTTGATGTTGTTTCTGTACAAAGACAATGTCCACATGTGGGTCAAGCCGGCCAGCGCGGATATATCTTCGATTTGGTTATCGGCCAACTCCAACCAGTGCAGGTTGGTCAAGCCGGCCAGCGCGGTTATATCTTTGATGTCATTTTCGGACAAATCCAATGCCTCCAGGCCAGTCAAACCGGCCAGCGCGGTTATGTCTTTGATTTCGTTATAGTCCAAACTCAAGCTTTTCAGGTTGGTCAGGCCGGTCAGCGCGGATATATCTTCGATTTCGTTATAGGGCAAATACAAGTTAGTCAGGTTGGTCAAGTCGGCCAGCGCGGATATATCTTCGATTTTGCCGTTGTTGAACAAACTCAAATCCGTCAGCGATGTAAAATACGCCAGAGCATCTATGTTTGAGATGCCTTTCTCCGAAAGATCCAGTTTCGTGACGGTCAGCGCATCCGCCGTCGTGACAGGCCGGCCCGTTATCCCCAGCTCCTCACGCACAGCAGCCTCAAGCGCAGGGTCGTAAAATGCAATCTCCGCGGGGGGATTGGCGAGGAAGCAAAAGCCAACCGCCGCGCACACCGCGACCGCCGCCATCATGATCCAGAAGGCGGGACGCTTATACGACAAGACGTTCCTGATTCTCGACCGCGCGTTGCTTTCACCAAAGGCCAGCGGCGTGCCGCATATTGCTTTGCGGTCTGTCGCGAGCGACAGCAGCGCATGGCTGTAATCCGTTTTGATCTCACTGCCAAGCGTTTTGATCACGCGCTCATCGCAGATCATCTCTATATCCCTGCTTATCAACAGATAGGCCGCCCACATGAGCGGGTTGAACCAATGCACAGCCAGCACGAGAAACGCAAGGGGCTTGACAAGATAGTCCCTGCGCCGGATATGCGTCTGCTCGTGGGCAAGCACATAGTGCCTGTTCTCCTCTGCGAGTGACATGGGAAGATATATCTTTGGCCGTATCAGGCCGCAAACGAAGGGGGATTCGATGCGGTCGGATTCATATATATTGCTGTGTACCAGCGTGATTGCGGGTATTTTGCGTTTGAGCAGGATATATGATATGACGTTGTCGGCGATATTGCTGTGTACCACCGTGGCTGTGGATATTTTGCGTTTGAGCAGGATATATGATATGACGCTGTAGGCGATCATGGCGGCAAATCCGGTTATCCAAATGACAACTCCGACGGTCAACAGGGTCTCCGTCAGGCTTGGGCCGACAGTCGGTGCTGACGCTTGCAAACCTCCGCCCGCGGCGCCGCCAGCCACACGGCCGACCATATCTGCCGCGCCGCCGCTTGCGGTATGGTTCGCCGCCGCAGCGATGTCACCGGTCAGATAGTTGATCGGGCCGGGGGCGTCCAGACCAATATTGCTCATGCCGCCAAGGAAGCTGAATGAGGATAAAAACGAAACAGGGCAGACAGCACGGAACAGCACGATTGCCCACATGGCATATGAGATGCCCTTCGGGGCTTTTTTAAGAAGCATCCTTATCACGCATACGGCGCACGCCGCCATGGCGGCCGTAATGCTCATGTTGACAACAGTCAGAAAAACATTCCCCATTGTTATTTACTCCTTATGCGCGTTAATCAGCTTAAATATTTCTTCCGCGTCCTTATCAGACAGTGTTTTGTCAGCCATAAACGAAGCAATAAACTGCGGCAGTGAACCATTAAAGCTTTTTTCCATAACCGCTTGGCTTTCATATCGCTGCACCTGCTCTCTTGTAACGAGGGCGGTCACGATTGCGGAATTGTTTTTCAGGAAGTCTTTTGTGCATAGCTTTTTGAGCACAGTATACGTGGTGCTGCGCTTCCATCCGAGCTTTTCCTCGCAAAGCTTCGCAAGCTCTCTGGAGTGTATGGGCGCATTGTCCCAAACGATTTCCATAAAGCGATGTTCCGCATCGAACAATTTTAAATCCGGTTTCACTGTGAGCCTCCTTTAGTCTATCGCAATAGAACATGCACAGTCTATACCGATAGTCTCAAAATGTCAATACTTGATATGGAAAATATTTCGATACTTTCTCTTAAGAAATACAAAGCAGAACCTGAATAGTAATAACGGCTTAAAGGTCCGGTCATTACTCGTCTATGTCCATAAAAAAGCCTTTCATCCAAAAGACGAAAGGCTCTAAAAGCTGATACATTATTGCGGCAGTCCGTTGTATGGAAAAGTCACTCCCACTCGATCGTCGTCGGACGGTTTGCTTGTCACATCGCAGCAGATACGATTCACCCTTGACCTCGTTGATGATGCGGTTTGATATCACGCCTATGCTGCGCATGTTGGTGAGTACCGCGAAGTACTGCCAGATTTGCGAGTCCACCCCCGTATACTACTCCGGCAGGTTGATTGGTTTATTCGCGTACCAGTTCGCTTGCGCTGATTCGCTTAAGGCCGCTGCAGAGCCACACGGACAGCAACAGTGAAAGAAGCAGCAGCCCTATTCCGACAAAGACGGTACCGATGACCGGAACGCCAAGGCTCACCTTTTGAATACCCATGGACGCAAAGGCTAGCAGCCATATATTATTCATCCATAAGACTCCTGTAAAGCATCCCGTCAATATGCCCAAGAGAATTGCAGGCAATATACCAAGCCCCGTCTGTATTATCAGCTGCTTGGTGGTATAACCAATTGCTTTGAGAACACCGAAATCGTATCTTCTCTGCAGCATAATGGTGCTGATAACAATGAGCAGCACCAGCACAAGTATGATAACCACCACGATGGTTATAATGCCAACGAGAGCGGATGTCATGTTGATATAGGTGCTTATTGAGGTTTCAATAGTTTTGTCGTAATTTCCAATGCTGATAACCAAGTCGTTTTGCTCGGCTTTCAGCATTTCCACACATTCTTCTGCCGTCATATTATCGTTCAGGTAAATATTGAGTATATTCGGGGTATAGGAATCGTCAAGCTTTTGAAAACCGCTCACAGTCATTTCACAGGAAAGCCCCAGTTTATTGGGCGACTGAAGAAAACCTACTACAAGATAATCCACCGAAAGTCCATCGAACGAAACCGATACGGTATCTCCAATGCGGATTCCTTCCGCAGCTTTTGAACCAATCGCAATCTCATTATCGTGAATGGGATTTCTCCCCTCATAAATCAGGTTGTTCCTAACTTTTGAGTAATCGTTGCAGACATAAGCCGAGATAATCCGTCCGTTATAAATAACTCTCATCGTATCGTAATAGAGCGTACGGTCAATCCCCTCCGTGCCCGAAAGCCTTGCATCAAGCGTCTGTGCCTGTCCTGCGGTGACTGCGTATACGTTGCTGAACTCCTCGCTGACCACGTTGACAAAATTGTCGGTCTTCATCGCCATATTGTAGTACGCACTGGCCGCAAACATAGCAAGGAACGTCATAGTCGCCACGATAAACGCAAGAACGACATTTTGTCTCAAGGATCCAAAAAAGTTCTTGCAACCGATAGCAGCGCTTATATTCAGCGGCGTCTTATCCAGCGATACAAAATTGTGTTTGAAATTGTGGTGGCTGATGCCGCTTTGCAGAGCCTCCACGGGCGGATACCGACGCACTTTGCGCGTTGCGGCCGATACCGTCAGTATGACAGCCAGAAACAATATGGCAGACGTAATCAAAATGGACACGATATCGGCACCCTGCTCCCACACAAGGCCGGTCAACGATTCTGCAAGCGAGGTGAAAGCCGGAATAACTGCAAACGACAATGCAATGCCAATCGCTGTGCTGGCCACAGAAAGTATGAGATAGGGCAGCGCCACAGCCAGACGGACTTGCCCCGATTGATAGCCTATGCTCTTTTGAACACCCATATTTCGCATATCTTCCTGAATACCGTTGCCAATTCGAAAACCGCAGACGAGCAGGCTCACAACGGTGATGGCCAGCGCAAAAGCGACGATTATATACGCGGTGATATTTACCATAAGTGTTCTTGCGCCTTTATTCCATTCGTAATATCCGCCGTTGTACTGGTAGGAAAACTTCCAGTCGCCAGACAGACGCTGCAGCGCTTTCTGATAAACGTGCTCTCCATTTTCAAACGCAGTGGTACGGATGTCAATGGCTTTGGCAGCCACTCCGAGTTCAGCAATTTTCACAAAGTCGTCGTAACACGCCTGAGAGAGGTGGATGGCAACGCCGCCGCAATTGTTGTTACCGTATTGCATATCTTCCACAAAGCCCGAAATGGTAAACTCATAAGTACGGGCAGCGGTATGGTAATAGAGCGTATCACCAAGCTGACAACCTTTGTCCGTATAGAACCAATAGGACACATACGCAGCGTTGTCTGCATCCGAAGCCATGCTGTCGATAAGTGTGTAATTGTTGAGCGTATGATCGTCTTCCCGATTGTAGACGGCCATGGGCATAGACACCTGTACGTCATCACCCACCGAAAATTCCCCGTAAAGATAGGAGCAATCCCGAGTTTCTGTAAACGCAACCTCTGGGTAAGAATCGACCTCCTCCACCGCGCCTTGCGAATAATCCGTATCGTAGACGATGAAAAACACATCCGGCATATTGTTTGCCATCCACTTTTGCCGATAGATATCATCAAAATTTATTGCGATGGTAAGGCCCATGTTTAGAAACAACGCTGAAATGAGGATAGTGGCAGCGAAAGATAATAGCTGCAGACGATGCTTGCGAAAGGCATTAGCGAGCAAAATCAGATACTTTTCCATGCTCACCACCTCAAGTCTTTCAAAAAGCTTTCTAGAGTTGACCGGCGCCCCGTATCATCGCCCAAATACGCGCCGAGTTTACATTCCCCATAGATCGAGCCGTCACGAAGGTAAATCACCCGATTGCCCCGGAGAGCCGATTTTATATCGTGCGTGACCATGACAATGCTTTGGCCAGATTGGTTAAATGATGTAAGCACATCAAGCACTGCGCTTGAATTCTGGAAGTTCAGCGCACCAGTGGGTTCGTCGGCAAACAGTATTTGAGGCTTGTTGATCAGCCCACGGACGATCGCCGCCCGCTGTTGCTCTCCTCCGGAAAGCTGGGAAGGGAACTTTTTTCTTGTTGCCTCGTCGATGTTAACCTGAGCAAAAAGTTCTTTTGCGTAGGTTAACGCAGCCTTCTTATCTTTGTTAATGAGCAGTCCGCTTACGAGCACATTGTCCATCACGCTCATTTTATCAATAAGATAGATTTGCTGAAAAACAAAGCCACAGCACGATCGGCGAAAAACGGCCAGACGATCGTTCGAATAGCGGGAGATTTTTTCTTCCCCAAACCATATTTCACCCAGTGTGGGCTTATCCATACCGGAAAGCGCATAAAGCAGCGTGGTTTTGCCCGCACCTGAGCTGCCCATGATAACAGTAAAATCTCCTTTGTAAATCTCTACATCAAGATTTTTCAGCACATGCTGCTGAAGCCCTCCACTGGAAAAGGTTTTGCACAGCTTGTTGGTTTTCAAGATGACTTCTGTCATTTATTCAATCCTCTTTCATGTATATGGCCTTATTATACAAACGTTGGTATTAACAGTCTTTATCTGTTCCTTAAATATTCCTTAAATTTATCCGCGGGCACATGCATTTGACGGATTCTTTAAAAATAAGGTTTTGTAATAGAGGTCCGCCGATCAACGACGCATCACCGGGGACGTATCAATTCTGTTTTAGCTTAATTTGAAATACAGGGTAACGGCGAATCCGCCCGACAAATTGAAAGCCTCCATGTGTCCGCCCATTTGCGTCATAAAATAATTGCACATGTAAAGGCCAAGGCCCGATCCGCTCTTTTGCGCGGCGTTTGTGCCTCGGTAAAATTTGTGCGTAATCAGCGGCAGCTCGCTTTCAGGTACGCCGCCGCCGCTGTCTCGAATGGTCAGTAATAAAAATCCGCTCTCAACAGACGAATCAACGTTGATGTCCGTTCCGGCATATTTGTACGAATTACCGAAGATATTGTCAAAAACCTGTTGGGTACGCAGTGGATCACAATCAATGATGGCTTCGACTATATGACAGATTGTCAGCCTGCCTTCATAATCGGCAGTTCGCAAGAGCTTTTCAAGCACATGGCTTTCATGCTCAATGACGGAGACACTAAGTTCGCAAAGTTCCTCAAGCGTTGCATGAAAAAGATTGTTGGTCAGCAGGCTGATCTGCTCAATTTTTTGATCGATCGTTTTTAGCTTTTGATGTTGATCTGCATCGCATTTGGAAATCTCGAGCAGTTCGGTAAGCGCTTTTATCGACGCGAGCGGAGTCTTGATGTCATGGCTTAAGGATGCCACAAGCTCCTTCTTGCTTTGCGACGCGACACGTTCGTTCTCCTTGGCAAGTTTCAATTCCGTCCGCATCAGGTCAAAACTTTCAGTGAATGCGCCAAACAGATTGTCTCTGTCCATTTCCAGAGGGATATCAAAATTGCCGCCTGCCACATTTCTTGCAAATGTGCGCATTTTCCAAAATGGCCGTATAATTTTTCTATCAAGGTATACAACATATGCCGCGCACAGCAGAGCTGACAGAAGCAATACGCAAAGTGCGCACAACAAAACTGTGTTTTGAATACTTGTCATAATACCGCTAAAATCCGAGGTCAACAGAAACATGCCGCCGCGGAAGCTGATGGCGGAGCCTCCCGATGCAATCGCGTCATAAGAGGTGATGGCGGCTTGATTGTCATTGCGGTATAAAACGGCTCCGTTTGCATCAAGAACAGTGAATTTAAAGCCATACTCCTTTTGCGAAAACGCACCGTTCATATCCGCGCCAATATACTCTTCAGCGGTCTTGATCGCATCGTTGATCTGTGGCACATCGATCGGGTTCGGTTGATTATGCCGGAGAAGCATATATGTCGCCGCTGCCAATATCAAAAACAGAATGATTATTGATGTGATTAGTCTTTGAATCTTCATGCTTTAAATAAATAACCGCGCCCCCACAATGTTTTGATATATATGGGGTTTTCCGGATTTATTTCAATTTTCTCGCGCAAATGACGTATGTGAACGTTCAGCGTGCCATCTCCGGTCAGTTTATCTCCCCAAACCTCCTCGAACAATTCCTCTTTTGGTATGACACGCCCTTTATTGTGAATCAAATAACCCAGCAGCTTATACTCCATGGGGTTCAAAGCCACCTCTGCACCCGAAACCGTGAGGCACTCCGTCGCAAAATCCAATTTAAAATTCTCATTCTCATAAGCGTCCTCCGCTTTGTCTGGGCAAAACCGCTTTAAATACACCCTCACTTTTGCAAGCAACACGCTCAGCGAATACGGCTTTTTGATATAATCGTCACCCCCGATATTAAGAGCAATCAACACATCGTCATCGCTTGTCCGTGCACTGATAAAAAGAATCGGTAAATCGTAATCCTGACGCAATGCCTTGCAAAGAGTAAAACCCGAATCGCCGCAGAGGTTGATATCCAGCAGAAGTAAGTCCACCGAATTCTCCGAAAGAAAGCCCATACATTCTTCGGCGGAGCCAACGTAGGCGGCAGTTATTCCAAACATGTTAAAATATTCGCTTGTACTTACCGCAAGCGGCATTTCATCGTCGACTATCAAGCAGTTATAATGCATAATAATTTGCCCTTCACCTTGCGAATATCCATTCTTTAATTAATATAATAACATATTTTATCATTTGTGGACATAGCCACGGACGACTCGTTACGGCCTTAAAATCAACAGCGCTGACGGAGAACCTTGCCCGACGCTTGACAATACCAAAACAACGACCTGCCATCCATGTTTGATTGTTCAATGGCTTGGCAGTATGAAGCCAAAATGGCGTTACAACTATCCTCGTATTGAGACCGAATGATTCAGAGCCGAGCTTGATGCAAAACAAACAGATGACCAAAATAAAAAATGCCCGCCAAAACGAACTTGTTGTTTCGTCGGACACTTTCATGTCTGTTATGGAATGACTCTCCGATAAACATTTTGACGTAGATTTATGATATAGGCAATAACCTCCTATAGCCTTAGGCCTGCGATTATCCTCCTCTTTGAATACAAAAAATGACTATCCTGCACAACGTACAAGGTAGTCATACTTTTGTTTCTTTTTATGGCTGTGTTTAATATACCTATTAGATACTCGTTACAATCCCAATACCGGCGTTTTTTTAAATCTTTCCACAAGTGAAGGTTCATGCGTTGGCAAAAGCATATCCATACTCGTCATACGCTTCTTTATCTCCCTTACACTGTACCACCATTCAACGATATTAGTGAATCTCGATGGAGGTGTGATATCGTAGTGTATCTCAGGAATCTCTTTAAGATTATCAAGTAAAAATACGGCATCACCAATTGCGTGATATACACCGTCCTTGGTGTCAATTTCAACAGCTTGGTGTCCAACTGTATGTCCAGGCGTTGGGTAGACGCGGACGCCGGGGATGATTTCGGCCTCACCATCAATAAGATTAAAATCACATCCGTCGAAAGGCGCCGCTAAGCCAAGCGCCTTATATTCATATGATTTATAATATAATGGTATTGGGTTCATCGCAAATACATATTCTTTTTTCTGGGCATAGTACTCGGCATTCTTAAATTCTTTCATATAGAATGTGTGATCCCAATGAAGATGCGTAAATATTATTTTGGTGACATCGTCGCAGCTATATCCGAGCTTCTCAACAGCTTTGGGCATAGCCTGATCGGGGAGCTGCAAAGAGCCAGAATGATGATAAACGTTTGCACGGTCAGACCATGCCATCCCCGTATCCACCAGAATAAGCCCGTCGTCCGTATTAAGCAGATAAGCAAACACGGGGAGCTGTTTATCCTCGCTTTGAATGTTTTCATAATACTTATGTGTCGAATGGTGATAATGGTATGTTTTGGGGTTGGACGTACAAAACCCAGTATTTATTGGCGTAATCGTAATGCTCATGGTTTCCTCCCTTAAGTGACTTATATCTTATTAAATTAAAACCTCGCTCTATCAGCCCACAGCCCTATGGCAGGATTACTGATATAGTATATCTCCTCGCCGTCCTGCATTGTGTTGTACCCGTCTGTCAACGTATCGGGATCATATTTCTCAATCACCTTGTCACACGGCATATAAGAAAAGCCAGCACTGGTCACCTCTTCTTCTGTCAAATGCCCCGGACAATAAGTGATCTTGAATCGTGCGTCCGACGATCCGTGTATCAGGTGCGCCGCGGCCGACATGTTCTGCTGGATATCGGAATTTTTGTTACAGCACGCTATGATATTCTTCTTTCCTGTATATCCGTATTTCCTGATCAGTTTATCAATCTCAGGGTCTTCGCCAAACCGTTCAACACCGGGCGCGAGTATCAGCAGTTCACCGCCGTCCGCAATCGCCATGCGCGTGCGGTATATCGCTTTATTGCCAAGCCATGTACTCCTAAACTCCTCCGGGTCAAGATACACAACGACCTTTCTGAACGGTGTGTCTGTAAACACCAGGTTCTTCTGCTGGCTGAGCGCGACCGCCTGTTCAAACAGCGCGCGATCCCGCCCGATATACAAGCCGTGGATATGGATATCGTCCTTTTCCGCCGTGGTGACGGTGAGTACATAGCCTAATGGTATGTCTTTGAGAAAATGCGCCTCCGCATAATCGAATAGCTTCCTGACCGGACTGGAATCCTTGCCCATCAGCCGTTCCATACCGTAGAACGCGCCCAGAATATGCGACGCGTTGATGATACGGCTACCGCCGCACCCCACAAGTATGTTCTTCGTATAGTTTGCCATGCCAACCACCTCGTGCGGCACGACCTGCCCAATAGACAGAACCATGTCATACGATGGGTCAAGCAGATGCTTGCTGATCTCGACAACAATCGGCTGGCATACGGCGCCTTCGGATATCTCCGTCACAAAATTCTCTGGCACTTCTCCCACATTAACCACATCCGTGCGCCAGTTATGCACGATAAACCGCTCATATGGTATATCGCCAAACATTCTTGTACACTCGTCTTCCGTCATCGCCACATGTGTACCGAGCGCCGGCAGTACGAACACATCGCATGTATCTTTCAGCAAATGGTAATAGATGCTTGTGATCTTTCCCGCGCCCGAATGCGCTCGTGTCGCGTCGGGCGGCACGAGCAGTACCTTTTTAAGCGAATTAATATCATCCGGCAAAGATGCTTTCAACGCGTCCTCCAGCTCTTTTTCCGATACACCCATTGGCCCCGTAGCTGTTATGACTTGTTCATTAATCTGCATACGTATCGTTTCCTCTTAAACGGTATATGTTGACGCCGCCGTGTCGCCGCCTTCGCCCGTCCAATTGGTATGGAAAAACTGGCCGCGCGGCTTGTCGATGCGCTCATACGTGTGCGCACCAAAATAATCGCGCTGAGCCTGAAGCAGGTTGGCAGGCAGTCGCTCGCAGCGGTAACCGTCGAAGTAGCTGAGCGCCGCCGCAAATGCCGGCACAGGCACACCATTTGTGACCGCAGCTGCCATCACGCTGCGCATACTCTGCTGGCATGTCTCGACCGTATTTTTGAAGAACGGATCGAGCAGCAGGTTTGGAAGCGCCGGATTGCTGTCGAACGCCTCTTTGATCTTGCCAAGAAAAACGCTGCGGATAATACAGCCACCGCGCCACATCAGCGCAATACCGCCGTAGTTTAAATCCCATCCATACGTGTCCGCCGCCGCTCTGAGCAGTGAATACCCTTGCGCGTACGATACGATCTTGGCCATGTACAGCGCATTCATGATATCATCTATGAATACGCTTTTATCGCCGTCAAAGCCTGTTTCCGGGCCAGAGAGCACTTTTGACGCGGCGATACGTTCCTCTTTCATCGCCGACAGGCACCGCACGTATACCGCTTCGCTTATCAGCGTCAGCGGTATGCCTTCATGAAGCGACGAAATCGCCGTCCATTTCCCCGTCCCCTTCTGTCCAGCCGTGTCGAGTATGTTATCAACGATGGGTGTTCCATCTTCATCCTTGTATGCAAGTATATCGCGCGTGATCTCTATAAGATAGCTATCGAGTACGCCTTCGTTCCATTCCTTAAACACGTCGTGCATCTCGTCCGCCGACATGTGAAGCAGCGTTTTCATGAGCTGATACGCCTCACAAATAAGCTGCATGTCACCGTACTCGATGCCGTTGTGCACCATCTTGACAAAGTGTCCGGCACCGTCTGCACCTACCCAGTCACAGCACGGGCTCCCATCGACTTGCGCCGATATCGCCTGAAATATGGGCTTGACTGCCGGCCATGCACCGGGTGACCCGCCCGGCATAATTGATGGCCCTTTAAGCGCGCCTTCCTCGCCGCCGCTGACGCCTGTACCGATATATAGCAGTCCTTTTTCCTCCACATATTTCGCTCTTCTAATGGTGTCGGGATAATGTGAATTGCCGCCGTCAATGATGATATCGCCTTTGTCAAGATGCGGTATGAGTTTATCGATAAACGCATCAACCGGCTGGCCGGCCTTAACCATAATCATCACTTTCCTGGGTGCTTTGAGGCTGCTCACAAGCTCCTCAATCGTGTAAGTGCCGATAATATTCTTGCCTTTGGCACGCCCCTCCGTGAAACTGGTGACTTTCTCCGTGCTTCTGTTATATACGGCCACCGTAAATCCTTTACTTTCCATATTCATCACCAGATTTTCACCCATGACCGCCAGGCCAATGAGACCAATATCTGCTTTGTTCATTGATATTTCCTTTCGATATATATATTTTCTTATCGCTTGACTCTGGCGTTGCCCTGATAGATCGCCCAGACCATGTTTTCACTCACCGGCTGTCCGTAGTCTGTCGCCAGCGTGGCCACAAGCGCACCCGTTGCCCAGCCGAACTGCGCCCATTTTTCGTGCGCCCAGCCCTGCAATATGCCATACAGGAATCCGCCTACAAAACCATCTCCACCGCCGATGCGGTCATACACAGGTATCTTCCGCGGTTCAATAACGTTCCAATCATCGCCGCACAGCGTAACCGCACCCCACATGTGCATATTCGCGTTGATCACCTCCCTCAGCGTTGTCGCAAACACGGATGCGTTCGGATACGCCTTTTTCACGCGGCCGATCATTTCTTTGAACCCGTCTATCTTGTTTGATATCCCATTGCCGCCCGCTTCCGGGCCGTCGATGCCAAGCGCCAGCTGGAAGTCTTCTTCGTTGCCGATCAGTATGTCGGCTAGCCCTGCGATCTGTGAAAATACGTCGCGCAATTCTTCTTCCCTGTTTACCCAGACCGATGCGCGGTAATTAAGATCAAAGCAGATACGCGTTCCCGCCTTCTTTGCCGCTTTGGCAATTTCGAGACAAAATACACTTGTCTCATGAGACAAGGCCGCAATGAGACCGGACATGTGCACGATCGCCGCGCCTTCTTCCTCGAATATCCGTGCAAGGTCAAAGTCCTCGACGTTCAAAGTCTTTCCTACTTCGCCGGCGCGGTCGTTGAGCACGCGGGGCCCCCGCATACCAAAGCCGCTGTCTGCGATGTTGAACTGGTGCCGGTACCCCCATGGGCCGCCCTGCGGCACGTCAACGCCCTCAAATTCAATGTTTCTTTTTCTCAGCTCGCTTTTAATGAAATATGCAATCTCACTGTCTTTGACAAACGTCGTCAAAAGCTTGACCCGTTCCCCCAAAGCTGCCGATACGTTGCCAACATTGCTCTCCGCGCTCGTCGACTGCATCGTGTACATATTGCTCATATTCACCGGCTGCCGGTCGACGGGCGTGATGCGCACCCCCATGCTGGTCGGAATCACAAGTGAATATTTGTATGTATCTTTAAGTTTCATATCCATTCTCCTATTTATCGATGATACACACTGAGGTGTATTCGCGCTTTTAATTTCTTTAGTTATCTTTCGGCGACTTGTCTCTCTTATCATAGCCAAGCGGAGACGCCTCAACTTTATACAGTCTATTGATCCACGGCAGAAAGAAAGCTCCGATGCGGCCAATAAGGAATGCAGCAACGACCGTTCCGACACCAACACCGATAATCTCACCGGCAAATATAAGGCTTAATACAATTGATACCATAACCAATGAGCTGTCGAAGAAAATCTTAACCCGTCCGATCGCAAACGCAAAATGTTCGCTAACTGTTTTCACAAATCCATCCAGCGCAACGGGAACGATCTTCATACTCACCGACAGCATCATGCCAAAAGCAGCAAAAATCATTGCCAAACATAAAACCAAACCTGATATAAATATATTTGTAGCCTCGAAATCCAATAATCCGTTAAGTAAATCGATGGCCTGACCAAACAATAAGGTCACAGGCAGCTGAAGTATAACCTTCATATTTATGCGCCTTGTGATGATGGCCTGTAATGATATCAAAACGATATGCAGCATGATTGTCAGTGTGCCCAGTGTTATTCCCGTGATTGAAGAAAGCACAAATGGCAGCAATATTCCCGCTTGCACACCGAGGCCTGTTTTGGTGTTCAGCACAACACCGAATGCCAAAAAACATAGACCTGCAAAATATAATACAAATCGTTTCATTCAACTATCCTTACGATTTCTTCATGAATGCCGTGTAAAAAATACAAGATCATAACCAATAGACATGACTGATCTCTTCATATTAATCGACATGTGACGAGCCTTTTTTCTCATCCAATGCGGCTATACAAACCTATTCCTGTTCTTTTTTCTTCCGCCGCTTGCATTCAGCAATTAAAAACTCGTCACGTTCCTGCAGAAGCGCTTCCATGCTTTTTTTATGCCAGTCATAAAACCCTTTACCGGATAAAAAGCCGCGGTCTCCACGCGAGAACATCCGATCCATCAGCGGTGTCGGTTTGCTTTCATTATACAACTCCGGCAGCACACTCTCTTGCACCGGTTTGCATATATCCAAGCCGACTGCATCAACATGCTCCAGCACCCCCCAGACAGGCAGTCTGATACCCGGGCCATTTTTAATCGCCTTGTCAACGTCCTCGGCCGTTGCCAGTCCCGAATCAACAATATATGCCGCTTCGCGTATCATGGCCTGAAGAATACGGTTTGCGAGTTGGCCCGGCAGGTCCTTTCTCACGATCACCGGCTCCTTGTTCCATTTTTTCAGCATGGCGCATACCGTATCTGCCGTTTTCTCGTCTGTACGGTTTCCCATGACCACTTCAACCAGCGGTACCAGATGGGCAGGGAACCAAAAGTGTGTCGTTATTGTACGCTCAGGATTTTTCGTTAACAAAGCAATATCCGTAATGCATAGGCCAGACGTATTGCTTGCAATGATCACGTCTTTGGGCAGCAATTCGTCAAGTTGTGAAAAAAGTTTCTGTTTGGTTTCAAGATGCTCAATGATCGCCTCGATGACAAAACAAGCTTGACTGCAGCTTTCTTCTAAAGACGCTGAACTCTCAAGCAGATCGACGGCGCGTTTTGCATCGTCTTTTTCTGCAAGCCCGTTTTCAGCTAAAAAAGAAATGGTCTCTTCGGCTTTCTGCACAGCAGCGTCAGCCTGATCTTTGCTGACGTCCACAATGATTGTTTTATTGCCGGCAAGTGCGCTCATAGCGGTAATACCGGAACCCATGCGTCCCCCGCCGACAATCATAACTTTATCTCTCATATATTCAGCTCCTGTTTTTTGGGACCGGACATACACAGACCGGCGTCGGTGCGTACGTTTCTGATACTTTGCGCAGCCCACCGGTTTCGTCGTCAACCGCAAACACCACGATACAATCGCTGTCCTGATTGGCACACAGCAAAAACCTTCCTGTTAAATCGAACGCAAAGTTGCGCGGCGTCCGTCCGCCACAAGGCTCAATCCCGATTAAAGTCAATTTGCCGTTGTTTTCGTCGATGCGAAAAATCGCAATGTTGTCGGCACCGCGGTTAGAGCCGTATAAAAATCGTCCGCTTGGCGCGATATGCAGATCTGCGCACAGATTGTTTTTGCTGTTGGTATCATCCGGCATTGTTGATATTTTCTGAATCTCCTCAAACGAACCGTCCTTTGTGTTGAGCGCAAGCACCGATAGCGTTGATTCAAGCTCATTAATCACGTAACAATATCTCCCATCGGTTCCGAACTCGGCATGCCTTGGCCCCGCGCCCGGGCTTGTCACGAAATGAGTCATACCATCATCCGACAAGGGACACTCGGCGTCTCCATAACGGTATGACCACACGCAGTCTGTGCCCAGATCGAAGATATACACAAATTTGCCATCCTTGGAAAAAGTGGCAGAATGGGCGTGCGGAGATGTCTGTCTTATTGCGTTGACACTCGACCCCTCGTACTGTATGAACTGTTCCATATCACCAAGCGCACCGTCTTTTGTGATAGAGTATACGCTTACACTCCCGCTCATAAAGTTGCTTACGATAAGCCTGCCCTCATCCGGGCTGAGTTTGGCATGGCATGGGTCCTGTCCCTCTGTTGCCAGTCTGTTCATCAGCTTCAAAGACCCGTCGCTGTTGATTTGAAAAGCGCTCACAGAACCCGACTGCTTCCCGTCATACGTTTTCAGTTCATTTACTGCGTACATTCTTGTGATATCTTTGTTGATTTCAAGAAAAGACGGATTATCTACACTTTCAGTTACATTTACCAGTGATAGCACCGCACTCTCAGTATCGAATTCGTATAAATAGATGCCTTTGCCTTTGCCTTCTAATATTTCTCCGGTCCCAAACCTGATGGGCAGACTATATGTACCAACGTATATACTTTGTATTTTTGTCATATTCACCTTGTGTATTCTTTTAAACCGTTTATATATCAGTCCCACTCAAGTGTCAGTGAAACGCCCGTCTCTTTAATATTCGCAATCTTCGTCAATTCAAGCTTGCATTCGAAATCTGTATCGTGGCATGCATAAAAATTCTCAATATGCGCATTTTTAACGAATTCCAGCGTCGAGCTCAGCAGATATTCTGAAGGCCGCTGCAAGTGCAGGCCGCCGATGACTGTATTGACTTTGTTTCGGCCTGTGACTTTCTTTGCATAGGCGATGATATTGCATATGCCATTATGCGAGCAGCCCGTCACGATACTTATTTCATCGCTGTTCTTATGTTTATAAACAAGCTGTGTGTCCTCATCGATGAAATCGTCGATATACTCGTTGTTCTTCAGCTTCTTGTTCTGAGGTGTTTTGCATTCAAAGTTGTTTAATCTTTCAACTTGCCCCAAATATATCAGGTTGTCTGTCAGGTTATACGGATCATGCACAAACCTTACATCAAAATACTCCTTAAGCATGTCGAGCTCCATATTAAACCCGGTATTTTTATCAACCTCAAAGTTATACTTCAGCAGAAATATATCTTCGCTTGCAAACATCAACACTGGTTTTCTTGTAACCCCTTGGCCTTTATAGTATTCGATGAGATGTTTTAAACCGCCTGCATGGTCATAATGGCCGTGTGATATAATAAGATAATCGATTTTTGTCAAATCAATACCCATTTGGATTGCATTCTTGATAAATGCATTCGAGTAACCCGTATCATAAAGAATTTTCTTTCCGTCATCTTCGATATATGCAGAAAACCCATGTTCTGCATGAAAAAATGTATCATACAAACTATTATTTTCTGTTAACAGTGTTAATTTCATATATAATTCATTAACTCCTTTTAATCCCTTAATTTTCTGTTATAATATGAATTGTACATTTTCAGGATTTAATGAGGACTGCATCTTATATGCAGCCTCATTAAATCTCTTTTTTATTTACGCCTATTCCTTCGCAGCTGCGAGATATTCATCGACATTGCTGCTGTCAACGATGGTTATCGGTATCGACATTTCTTTCGGTACGGAATAACCTTCAAGGCTTGCCCAGCATGCAAATACAGCTAAATAAATCTGGCTGTATTCTCTCTGATCGCCTGTTGCCACGACTTCGCCGTTTTTAATTGCCTGAAGTATGTCGTTATCGACGTCGAATCCAACCATCTTGATGCCGGTTCTTCCGGCTTCTTTGATCGCTTCGTTCGCACCAAGAAGCATTTCTTTATCCGCAGAACCGATACCATCGATTTCCGAAAAACGCTGAAGCAGATTTTCCATAACCGACATTCCCTCGGCTCTGTTGAAGTTGGCTGTCTGCGACGCAATGATCTCGATGTCCGAATATTCCGCAAGTGCATCATTATAGCCAGCGATACGCTCTGTTGATGTACTCGATCCCGGTATGCCTTCCAGAAGCACAACTTTTCCTTTGCCGCCAAGTGACTCTGCAAGCTTCTTTCCGAGGCTATATCCCACATCGTAATTCTCAACGCCCGCCCATGTTAACACATCTCCGCCGTTGGCTTTTGTGTTCGGCGTCGCGACTATGATACCGGCTTCATTAGCCTTTTCAATTCCAGGAGCAATCGCATTCGAATCTGAAGGCGTGATAATGATGGCATCAACACCCTGTGCAATTGCATCTTCCATCAGACGGATCTGCTCTTCTGTGCTGAACGGTGTTTCTGGACCAAGGCAATCCATTTCGATACCCAGATCTTCCGCGGCGATTTTAGCACCGTCAATCATTCTGAGCAAGAATGGGCTCTGCATGGTTTTTACAATAAACACCATGTGATATTTATCCCCATCACCATTGTCCACCTGCGTCGTTTCCTCAGTCACTTTGTCTTCTGAAGCATCGTTCGATGTGTTCTGTGTTGCGCAACCAGCAAGCATAAATGTAAGTAATAGAATTGTTGCAACAACGGTCACTAACGCTTTTTTCATTTTGTATCCTCCTGCTTTTGAATTTTGTAATGGGCAAAACAATATGAATCGCCCTTTATATTATGAAGCAGAGAATCAACATTCCCGTGCATCAAAATATACACAATGAGCTGCGGTCAACTTATACTCTGTTCTTTTTTCTTAGCAACATATTGGTTCATGAATACGGCCAGAATAATAATAACACCCATGTACAGTGACTGCAGATCGGAAGAAACCTGCAAGAAATTCATACCGTTTTTTATCGTGGAAATGATGATGGCACCGATGACTGTTCCAAAAACACCGCCCTGCCCGCCCTTGATAGACGTCCCGCCAATTAAAACAACAGCAATCGAATCAAGCGCATACGATCCGCCGCTTCCCGGCTCCGCGGCATTAAGGCGTGCTAAATAGACCACACCGGTTAAGGCAAATATCAGGCCGCCCAACACATAAGCGGAAACAATGATATTCTTAACTTTGACGCCTGAATACTCCGCCGCCAAAAAATTAGACCCCGTAAAATAGACCCTGCTGCCCCAAGTTGTTTTTGTCAGCAAAATGTGTAAGATAACCCCAAGCACAACCATATAGACGATTGTATTGGGAATACCCATCAAGTCACCATTTCCAATCACCCTAAAATCATCAGCAAAGTTATAAATGATATCGTTGCCTAAAAGCAACCACGCCACACCCCTGAAAATGTAATTCATCGCGAAGGTTGCAATAAACGATGGCACGTTTAATTTGGTGACGATAAGTCCTGTTAACAAGCCCAACACCATTCCCGTCGCTGTGATAAGCAAGACAGGCAGGATAAACGGTATGTCACTTTTGAGCATGGGCGCAAAGATGACCGTCGACAATGCGATAGCCGAACCCACGGATAGATTGATATTACCCGTCAATAATATGACCGTTTGTCCCATTCCAAGCAAGGCCAAGAGCGATGCTTGACGAAGAATGACACCGAGATTTGATGCCGTCAGATAGTTATCATTCATCACAGCAAAAACTATAATCAACAAGATTGATATTATTAACAATGAATAATTATAGAATATATTTTTTATCTTAGTATTAACCACAAGTATATTCCCCCTGTTAAATAGTCTGATTGATCTTTTTGGCATGTTTAACGACGACTTCATTAATCAAAATTCCGAGAATCAATATTAATCCGACAATCACCATCTGCCAATGTGTCAAAAGGCCCATCAATGTAAACCCATTTCTTATCATTGACAACGTTATGACTCCAAGAATACCGCCCAACAAGTTTCCCCTGCCGCTTCTTAGAGAGTTCCCGCCGATAATCGCAGCCACAACCGCGTAGAATTCATATCCGTTTCCCACGGTCGGGTCGGCACACCCCATTCTCGAATTCATTATTATACCGGCGATTCCGGCTAACAGCCCAGATAGTGAATAAATGAGAATTTTCCATTTGGTCGTATTGATACCCGCGAGAACAGGAACCTCTTCGTTTCCGCCGATTGCATAAACATAAACACCCAGTATGCTTTTTTTGAATAGCAGAATGACGACAACAGCGATGAAAAGTGCGATAATCAAAAACACAGGTATGCCCAGTATTTCCCCGTTGCCGATAGAATCGAACAGCGGTATCTTTTCCCAATAAACGGTTTTTCGCTGTGAAAATGTGTTGGATAAACCTGCGGCGATGTTCATCATCGCAAGCGTTGCGATAAAGGGCGGCAGCCCCATTTTTGTAATCATGAAGCCATTTACAAAACCGCACACGATTCCTGTACATATACCGAATAATATCGCCAATGCAATCGGGAAACCGATACTTAGAAATACGCCGCACACGACCCCAGACAACGTCAAGACATTACCAACTGACAAATCCAGCCCGCCGCTTATAATAACGATCATCACACCGAGGCCGATAACGCACAGGATCGCACTCTGCGCCAATATATTGGTTAAATTGTATGTTGTAAAGAAATTGTTTTCCGTTAAGGTAAACAATAAAAAGCTTACAACAAATATATAGACTGTACTGGGAACATTAATGAAGTTGACTTTAAACTTTCTAATTCTCATTTGACTCCCTCAATTCATTTGCGCAAAAGCATATTTAAGAATTTCTGTCTGGTTTGTTTTGCTGGACTCAAGTTCGCCGACAATGTTGCCGTGTGACATCACGTATATTCTGTCACTCATGCCGAGTATTTCAGGCAAATCGGACGAAATCATCAATATAGCTGCTCCTTTTGCGGCAAGCTCGTTCATAATCTTGTAGATCTCGGTTTTTGCCCCGACATCAATACCACGCGTTGGTTCATCAAAAATAAACAGCTTTGCTTTTGTCAACAACCATTTCGACACCACAACTTTTTGCTGTGTTCCTCCGCTTAACTGCCTAGTGATTTTCTTGATAGAAGAAGTCGCAATTTTAAGATCATCGACGTATTTTTGCACCATGCTTTTTTCGCGGGACTGACGAATGAAAACCCGCGGGAAATACTTGCTTAAAGAAGCTATCATGACATTTTCTTTTATGCTCAGGCTTAAAGCCAAACCTGTATGTTTTCTGTCTTCAGGCACAAGGCTGATGCCAGAATCCACGCATTTTTGGGGATTGTTCTTAGGGACTTTTTTACCTTGAAGCAAAACCTCACCGCTGTCATAGTCGTCAACGCCAAATATGGCACATGCCAACTCGGTACGTCCTGCGCCAACAAGGCCGGACAACCCAACGATCTCTCCTGCTTTGACATTGATGTTGACATTATTGAACTTTCTGCCGCAGAGGTTATGCGTCTCGAGTACAATATCATCGCCGATTTCACGCGAGGTGCGCGGATACAGATCATTGATGCTCCTGTTTGCTATCTTTTCAATCATTTCATCCATGGTGATATCGTTTACAGCTTTTGTATCAATAATCTTACCGTCTCTCATGATTGTCACACGGTCTCCGATTTCGAAATTTTCTTCCAACCGGTGTGATATGTAAAAAATCCCGACGCCCTTTTCTTTTAAAAAGTTTATGAGACGGAACAGCTCTTTGATCTCAACATTGGTAAGTGAACTGGTCGGCTCATCAAAAACCATAATCTTCGCATCGACAGAAAGCGCCTTGGCGATTTCGACCATCTGCTGCTGGCCGACGCCCAGATCTTTTATTTTCTTCTTTGGGTTGAGTTTTATAGTAAGATTCTCAAGAAGCTCGGCCGTTTCATCTTCCATTTTCTTTTTGTCCATGATTCCCAAGAATTTTTTGAATTTCTCATGTCCTAAGAAAATATTATTGGTGACCGACAGCTCTGGAATAAGATTGAATTCCTGATATATCATTCGTATTCCATAGCTTTCAGCCACTCTGGGGTTATCTATATTAGTCGTGTTTCCGTTAATTGATATTTCTCCAGTATTGGGCTTGTAAACACCTGATAAAACCTTCATTAAGGTTGATTTCCCCGCACCATTTTCCCCTGCAAGGATATGTACCTCTCCGGGAAAAAGATTCAAGGATACATCTTCCAACGCCTTGACCCCTGGAAAACTTTTGCATATGTTTTTTAACTCAAGTATTGGCTCCATAATTCTCCCTTTCTACCCTTAGTCACTACATTAATCTGTTAATTGTTCTATCAGCCACCGTAAATGCTCTCTCATATGATTGCTTGCGGTTTCTGGGTCACGATTTTTGATAGCTTGTAAAATATCTGCATGGAACTCAAAACTCTTGGAATTTCCGTATGTTGAAATACATTCTTGGAACTTCGAAGCTAATAACGCTTTCAAAATATTCATCGTTTGGAAAAACATCATATTCTTTGAGGCTTTGGACAGCGCAACATGAAAATTGATATCGTATTCCGCGTATTGATCAATATCATCCTTGCTTTTTTCTAATGCGTCCATTAATGCTTCTAATTCTTCAATGTCTTCTTCAGTCGCATTCTTAGCTGCAAGCCTGGCAGATTCAACCTCTATACCCTTGCGGAATTCCATCATAGTGATATATTCATGATTCCCAAAAAACACAACCGGAACCAACGAATTAAGATACAACGACGGGTCAAGCTTTTTGACGAATGTCCCTTCACCGTGTTTTGTTTCCAGCAAACCCAAAGCATTTAATTTATTTAAAACAGAACGAATTGTATTTCTGCTTACACCAAACGATCTGCTTAAATCATTCTCTGAAGGTATCTTTAGGCCAGGCTCCCAGTCCCCATTGATTATTTTATCCATAATATGTTTGTAGACTTCATTGCTTAAATTTAATTTTTCTATTTTCTCAATTTTATCTATCATTTTAATCTCTTTTCTGGTATTATGGTTGTCGGTTGTGGGTTGTAGGTTGTAGAACATCTGGTAGTACATTATCATTTTTCTTACAGGATGTCAATATTGTTTATTGGCAGTGGGAAATAAAAAATAGAGAGAATTAATATGTCATACGTATACTTTTTCAAACTGCTTTTGACCAATCGTATATATGACACTCATACTGCCTTCAGGATATTAGCTTGACACCACAAACATGCCCTGTAGAGCAATAATATAAGGAGATAGAATATGTCGACAATTGCGATCATCGCAGCCCTAGACACAAAAAGCGAGGAAGCCGCTTTTTTAAAGAGAACAATCAACAAAGAAGGCTTTGATACTATCGTATTAGATTCCGGTATGCTGCTTCCTCCGGGCTTTATGCCCGATATCACACGACAGGAATTATTTGCTGCAGCCGGCATACCCGATATGGAAGCTATGCGGCAAAAGGGTAAAAGCTCACTTATGAAAGGAATGATTACCGGTCTTCGAGCTAAAATCTTCGAGCTTTATTCGGAGGGACGAATAGATGGTTTGTTGTCCATCGGCGGTGCACAGGGCACTGCCGTATCGACTGCCGCTATGCAGTCGCTGCCCATCGGGTTCCCCAAGGTCATGATCTCAACAATCGCTTGCGGTACGGCCCAATTCGGCGATTATGTGGGTACAAAAGATATCACGATGATACCTTCGATCTGCGATATATGCGGCCTCAATTCCATTACAATACCGATTTTTTCTTCCGGGTGCGGTGCCGTGATGGGCATGGCTCAAGCGGCTTCGTATATAAAACCAGCTTCAGACAAGCCGGTTGTCGCACTGACAATGGCGGGCATTACGACACCATGTGTTATGGAAACAAAGCGTCTCCTTGAAGAAAAAGGATATGAAACAATCGTGTTTCACTGCAATGGTGTGGGCGCTGAAATAATCGATGAGCTTGCAAAGGCGGGTAAACTTGATGGCGTATTGGATATTTCGCCACATGAAGTTGGTGGCATGATATATGGAGGCCTTATGCAAAGCACCCCTGAACGATTCACGAATGTGTATGAGAGCGGCATCCCCGTCATCAGTGTACCGGGAGGGTTGGATATAAAATTGACTGCGCCAGACGACAGCATATGCGGCGAACGCGCTTCCTGCCAACATACTCCTTTTCATACACACGTTCGAACCACTTATCAAGAAATGTTTACCGTTGGCGAATATACCGCTGAAAAACTCAGCAGTAGTGCGGGAAATTGTGCAGTCATCGTCCCGCTTCGTGGCTTCTCTCAGAACAATGATAAAGGCAAAGCGCTTTATGATCCGGATGCAGACCGCGGATATATAGACGGTGTACGCAAATACCGGTCCGAAAAAGTTGACGTTTATACGTTTGATATGCATATCAACATGCCTGCTTTTGCCGCCGAAATAGTCAAAACTTTTGCGGCTATGAGGTAAGCCAAACGGATAACGACAAAAAACGAACCTGTACAATGCTGATATGCAGCTGGCGGGGTACCACCAGGGGATACAATCTGGTGGTCTCCGTCTTTGATGTGGCCGCGAATTTAATACATAAAGCTGCTTCAGCAGGCTACGAGGCAACCCACTATGCTTAAAAAACGTCGTTTTTTCGACTTATAAAACGCCGAAAACGCCTTAATAATGCAGAAAAGTCATTCCCACTCGATCGTCGCCGGGGGCTTTGACGTCACGTCATAGCAAATGCGGTTCACGCCTTTGACCTCGTTGATGATCCGGTTTGATATCTTCTCCATCACGTCAAACGGGATGCGCGCCCAGTCCGCAGTCATGCCGTCCACGCTCGTCACGGCACGAAGCGCGATCGTATGATCGTAGGTTCGCTCGTCGCCCATCACACCCACGCTGCGCATGTTGGTGAGCACCGCGAAATACTGCCAGATCTGCGAATCCAGCCCCGCATTTGCGATCTCCTCGCGGAATATCGCGTCGGCCAGCTGCAGCGTATGCACTTTCTCGGGCGTCACGTCGCCGATGATGCGGATCGCGAGACCGGGCCCCGGGAACGGCTGCCGCCACACGATATGGTGTGGCATGCCAAGCGCCTCGCCGAGCGCTCTGACTTCGTCCTTAAACAGCTCGCGCAGCGGCTCAATGATCTCCTCAAAATCCACCGCGTCTGGCAGACCGCCCACGTTGTGATGGCTCTTGATCACCGCCGCATGCCCCTTGCCCGACTCGATCACGTCGGGATATATCGTGCCCTGTGCGAGATATTCCACCTTACCGATCCTGGCGGCTTCCTCCTCGAACACACGGATAAACTCTTCACCGATGATTTTACGCTTGCTCTCGGGCTCCGTCACGCCCGAGAGCTTGGATAAAAACCGCTCCGACGCGTCCACGCACACGAGGTTCATGTCGTACGCGCCCGAAAAGACCTGCTCC
Organism: Bacillota bacterium; assembly: GCA_023461435.1. Taxonomy (GTDB): domain Bacteria; phylum Bacillota; class Clostridia; order Christensenellales; family SZUA-584; genus SZUA-584. The sequence goes on along the minus strand of JAEYLC010000025.1, from coordinate 49,015 downwards.
ACCTGTTTCGCCTCATCCTTGCGCAGCAGGCCGTGATCCACGAATATGCAGGTCAGCCGCTTGCCGATCGCCTTGTCGAGCAGCACCGCCGCCACCGACGAATCCACACCGCCCGAAAGCCCGAGCAGCACGCGCCCGTCGCCCACGCGGCGCTGGATGTCCTTAACGGCCGTGTCCACGTAATTCTCCATTGTCCAGCCGCCGCTCGCGTGGCACACTTCGTAAAGAAAGTTGCGCAGTATGTCGTTGCCGCAGCGTGTATGCACCACCTCGGGGTGAAACTGTACGCCGTATAATCCACGCTTCTCGTCGCTGAACGCCGCCACCTCGCAGCTGCGCGTTGAAGCCACGATATCAAAGCCCTTGGGCGGGTTGTCCACATAATAGGTGTGGCTCATCCAGCATACCGAATCCTCATCGAGCCCCTTAAAGAGCGGGCTTTGCGTATTGTAGCGGATGTCCGTTTTACCGTATTCGCGATGCTCGGCACGCTTCACGCTGCCTCCGAGCATACTGCCCATCAGCTGGCTTCCGTAGCAAATGCCTAAGATGGGAATGCCCGCGTCGAAAAGGCGCGTGTCGCACATCGGCGCGTCTTCGTCCGTCACAGTGCTCGGGCCGCCCGTGAATATGATGCCGATCGGCTTATACTCGAGTATCTTTTCGAGCGGCGCGTCATACGGCAGTATCTCCGCATACACGCGCAGATCGCGCACACGCCGCGCGATCAATTGATTGTATTGTCCACCGAAATCCAGAACGATTATTGTTTCTCTCACGCGTCTTTAAGACCTTCCTGTATAATTTGGCGCTTCTTTTGTGATGTATATGTCGTGCGGGTGGTTCTCCGTGAGCCCCGCGCCTGTGATCCTCACAAACTGGGCTTTTTGGCGCAGCTCTTCAAGGGTGCCCGCACCGCAGTAGCCCATGCCGGATTTAAGGCCGCCCACCATCTGAAACACGGTGTCGCTCAAGGGGCCTTTGAAAGGCACACGGCCTTCCACGCCCTCGGGAACCAGCTTGTCGGCCTTCTCCTGAAAATACCTGTCCTTGCTGCCCTTCTGCATCGCCGCGAGCGACCCCATGCCGCGGTACACCTTGAAGCTGCGGCCCTGATAGATTTCCGTATCTCCGGGGCTCTCCTCGGTACCCGCGAACAGGCTGCCGATCATCACCGCGTACGCGCCCGCCGCGAGCGCCTTGGTGATATCGCCCGAGAACTTGATGCCGCCGTCCGCGATGACGGGAACGTCATACTTTGCCGCCGCTTCCGCACACGCCAGCACCGCGGTAAACTGCGGCACGCCGATGCCCGCGATCACGCGCGTGGTACAGATGGAACCGGGGCCCATGCCCACCTTCACACAGTCCGCGCCCGCCTTGATCAGATCCTCCGTCCCCTGCGCCGTCGCCACGTTGCCCGCAATCACCTGAATATTGGGGAAATTCACTTTGAGCTTTTCCACCGCGTCAAGCACATTTTTAGAATGGCCGTGGGCCGAATCCACCGTCACAATGTCCACCTTGGCCTTGACCAAAGCCGCCGCGCGTTCGAGCAGATCACCCGTCGCGCCGAGCGCCGCGCCCGCAAGCAGCCGTCCGTTTGCGTCCTTGGCGCTGTTTGGGTACTGTATCGCTTTTTCGATGTCCTTTATGGTAATGAGCCCTTTGAGCATCCCGTCCTGATCCACGAGTGGGAGCTTCTCGATTTTATGCCGTCCGAGAATCTCCTGAGCCTCGGCCAGCGTGGTGCCGATGGGCGCCGTCACGAGGTTCTTCGAGGTCATGACTTCATAGATCTTTCTTGTATAGTCCGTTTCGAAGCGCAGGTCCCTGTTGGTTAAAATGCCGACAAGCTTGCCGTCCTTGGTGATCGGAACGCCCGATATGCGGTACCGCCCCATCAGCGCGTTCGCGTCGGAAATCAGGTGCTCCGGCGACAGTGAGAACGGGTCGGTGATGACGCCGTGCTCGCTGCGTTTCACCTTATCCACGTCCGACGCCTGTTCCTCGATCGACATGTTCTTGTGGATGATGCCCACGCCGCCTTCCCTCGCGAGCGCGATCGCGAGACGCGCTTCCGTCACCGTGTCCATCGCCGCGCTCATGATCGGGATATTGAGGCTGACCGTTTTGGTGAGCCGCGTCTTGACAGAAATCTCCGTCGGCACGAGCGCACTTTTCTGCGGTACGAGCAGCACGTCGTCAAACGTCAGTCCCTCCTGAATCTGTGAAACCTGCATATAATAACCGCCTTTCAGCAAAATAGTAGACTTTAATAAATATTAAATGCTACGCCGCGCATTGTCAACGTCACCATGAAGCGTACAAAAGAAAAACATCTCATAAAAGTTGCTATGCCTAAACATAAAGGACTTCTGCTGAGATGTTATCTTAATAAAAAAAGTAATGTTGAAATTATGCGGACAAAAATCTCATATTCTCATCTTTGACTCGATCACTCCATCTAATAACATACGTGTCATAGTTCGAGAAACCTTCTTCTATCCCCTTAGCAATATTCTTTTCATCGTTCAAAAAGACAACTAATTTACTATCCTCTTTGCGCACCGATTTTGTATCATTCCAAGCAAACAATACATTCATCATATTAGACTTTGTTGGTGTATTAATTGCTTGACATAACCTTTCGGGTTGTTGCTTTGAGCGTTGCAATAAAAAATCGTAATTGTGTGTGAAACCCGAAACACCTGTAAACTGAACATTCTCTGAATAGTAAATCTCATTTCTATCAAAGAATTCTTGTATGTCATCTAAAAAGTAAGAAGCAACTTTATTTTTAGATATGGAAAACATATCATCAATTCGAAGCATTGCCTGCACCATTAAATGCTTCTTTTGAGGAAACTGTGAAATGTGTGACTTTGCAACTAACGCTCCTTCTTCCAGTCCAATACCATATTGTTTTAGAATATTATTTAAATGTTCCTTTCTTGCAGGTGTAAACTGGTAACCAGACATTTCCAAACTGCGAAGCGTATTCCCATCATCCGAAAAGAGAACATCATTATTATTTATTTTCACGTAGATCTGAATATAATCATTTGCCGAGTTTAAATAAGGAGTGGTTATTTCATAGTAGTCATTTATTTGTGAAAATGTAATCTCCTGCTTTAACCATTTTGCATATTCATTTATCATAGTTTCAATACCCATATATAGCCCTCCTTTCTATTCTATATTAATTCTGGTTGATATATTAGGATAGGTTGTTCAATCACATTAAACTTATTCATAAACTCTATGGTAGTGTTCACAAAGTTATCATCTTCTATGCTAACGGGCAAAGCTAACCGCCTTCCATGCTCTTCAGAATAAAAGTGCCAATGACTACCGATTATTTTTTCGCCATTAGGATTAATATGAACATCATTTTTATTAACATGAAGCTCCATTAATAATATTCCATTCTTGTCGATTCTTGCACCCAAATTGTATTTTTGTCTATTTATCTTTCCTCTGTAAATTGAAATAACAAATAAATCTCTATTAGTATCCCCTTGAACCTTAAATTCAATTTTATTACCTCTGCGAGGGAAAGATATGCTATTCTGCAACGCATTCTTTAACATTGCTATTAATCTTTCTGCTTCATTTTGGGTTAATTTGATATCGCTCATATTACCCCTTCTATTTTGTCGGATAGGTAAAATTTTTTTGTTTCAACTATACACCAATATTTGTATTATCACAATACTTTCATTTTGAAACAAACCAAAGGTCAATAAGAATGAAAAAGCATAATACGATCGCGAAGTCGAAATAAAAAGAACGTTCAAACTAATACTCAAGAATCTCTATTGCCGATTGCATGAAAAATTATAATTTAAGAACCAAGCGCTTGCTGCAATCGTGCTTCTACCTGCTTCAAATTGGGAATCGACGGGATGCCGCCTTTGCCCTCCACACACACGGACGCCGCCGCGCAGGCAAACTCCGTGAAGCGGCGCACATCGTCAACCGATAAATCATCGAGCGCTTTGCCGCTCTGCAAAAACTGCGAGAGCACGCCGCCCGTGAAGCAGTCCCCCGCCCCCGTCGCGTCCACCGCCTTGGCTGCAAACGCCTTTGCTTTGCCCGTGCCCGCTTTGCACGCGAACACCGCGCCATCGCTGCCCATCGTGACAAGCACGAGCCTGATGCCGCGATCGACGAGCATCATCGCCGCTTCCTCGTATGGTATTTTGCCGAAAAGCAGATCAACCTCGTTGTCGGATATTTTGAGTATGTCCGCGTATTTAAGGCCACTGAGCATCATCTCCCTCGCCTCGGCTTCGCTGTTCCAGAGCGGCGCGCGGTAGTTCGGATCGTACGAAACCAGAACCCCCGAATCCTTGGCGATCTGCAGCATCTTCATCGTCGCGCCGCGCGCCGGTTCGTCGGTCAGCGACAGCGACCCGAAATGGAATATGCGTGCGCCGCGTATCACGTTTTCATCGATCAGGTCCGGCGTGTACATGACATCGGCGCAGTTTCTGCGGTAAAACGAAAAATCGCGTTCGCCGTTTTCAAACAGATGCACAAACGCGAGCGTGGTCGGATACTTATCCGACAGCACGAGCCCCGCCGTATCCACGCCCTTGTTATCGAGCACGCCCTTGAGGTATCGCCCGAACGCGTCGGCGCCCGCCATGCCAAGGTACGCCGCACTGCAGCCGAAGCTCTTCACCGCCACAGCCACGTTGGCGACCGCGCCTCCCGCATTTTGCATAAACAGCTTCTGTCCGCCCTGCTCGCCCGACGGTGTGAAATCGATCAGCAGCTCTCCGAAGGTCACAAGATCACTCATGCCTCTGCTCCTTTTCTAATGATATAGAGCGCCGGGCACAGCCCGCCCGACTCAAAGTTTTCTTCATGGATGATGGAAAGCCTCGGCCGCTGGCCGATCTCGTCGCGCAGCAGCTTCTTTTCCTGCGTCAGCAAAAACGCATGTCCATCATCCTTCAAAAGTGACATGAGCTTTTCCGCGAATGCCGCGTAGAGCTTTATGTTGGACGCGTGCCCCGAAACGCGGATGCCGAAAGGCATGTTCGCGACGATCTCGTCGTATTGGGCCGCGCCGTATCCGAGGATGTCACCGTGGATCAGCGCGATGCGCAGCCCGCTTGCGCGCCGGTTTGTGATGGCCGCCTTGATGGCCTGACTTGAGATATCCACGCCCACAAGCGACGCCGCGGGCTTGAGATACGCGCGCTCGATCAGCATTGTGCCGCTGCCGCAGAATGGATCGAGCACGTCTGAATCCGGCTTCATATACGGCTCGCAGAGCCGCATGATGCTGGCCGCCGTGACCGGATTGATGCTCGCCGGTATGGATTCCTTGCGGTAATCAAAGCGCGTGTCGTCGAACCTTGCATACAGACGCCCGCCCAGCAGGCGCAGTTCAAACGCGTATGCCGACGGGTTGTCCGTATAGCCGTACGCCGCGAGACCCCCGCTGATTTTTGCAATCGCTTCGCGCCTGTTTTCGGGGCGCACAGCGCCCGCTTCAATGCGGTAGAAATATCCCCTGCAGCCCATAGCGTCGAGCTTTTGCGCCGCGGAGCTGTAATCGTTCGCTTCACCGATTTCAAAAAGCGCATCCTCATAGCAGCGCAGCTTTCCGATATTGACGGACGGCGCATCGAAAGCATACTTTAATCGCGAGGAACGATGCTCTATGTTTTTCGCCTGCAGCTCTGCTGCAAGCGCGGTCTGCTTTATCGACGTCAGGGTGCACCATTCGGGCAACCGCAGCGATAACGGCAGCTGCTCCTGAGGCACAGCCGCTTTGCCCATCGCTTTTTTAAGCGCGTCACGCTCGGCCTGCACATGCTTGTCGTCGCCGGGCTCCACGATGTAGTTTTTTAAATAGCGCACCGGCGTTTTCGTGTTGCCGAGCGCAAGTATGATCGACGGACGCACAAAGCGCGTCTGTTCCCTTTTAAGCGCATCAAACAGCTTGTCCGCGCATGTGTCGGGCGCGACGAGCCCAATCAGCTTGTAGATGCTCTTGCGCGCCTTGTCGTCTTCCACCGCCATCAGCGCATCCGCGTCGCGGACCACGAGCGCTTCGAGCGCATCCTTGCCTATCTTCTTCTTCGCGATATCGGCGAGCGCTTTGAGCGCGGCGCGGCGGTCTTCGCCGCCGACCATGCCGTATATACGGCGCGGCGCGTTCGGCAGCGCGAGTATCGCCTCCATCGTCTGCTTGGCTTTGTCGCCCGATTCGGTTAAGTAACTCTTCACAAGCGAGACCAGCGCGTCATTTTGCGGCATCGGCAATAATCCCCGCAACAGTATCCGCCGCGCTCGCGGCGTGCTCCTGTTTCATTCGTTTCCTTAGTGTATCGGCGTTCTTATACAGCCCGTCGATCGCTGTCAGCAGCGTCTCAGCAGCCATCTCCTCCTGCGGCAGCACATGCGAAAAGCCCTGTTCCAAAAAGTACTGCGCGTTGAGCACCTGATCGCCGCGGCTCGACGCTTTGGAAAGCGGCACGAGCAGCGCGGGCAGCGCAAGCGCGAGAATTTCAAATACGGCAGTCGCGCCCGCGCGCGACAGCATGATATCCGCCGCCGCGTAGAGGTCCGGCAACTCGCTGTCCACATAGCCAAACGGCTTGTACCCAATCGGCAGAAAACCGCCGATGAGGTTCTCCTTGCCGCGTATATGGATCACGTCAAAGCGCTTTGTGAGCTCCGGCATGATGGCGTCCAGCACCTCGTTGACGGGCTGCGCGCCGAGGCTGCCGCCCATCACAAGCAGCACCGGCTTGCTGCCCGAAAAGCCGCAGAGCTTTAAACCGGCTTCCCGGCTGCCGTGCAGCAGTTCCTCCCTGATCGGCAGCCCCGTATAGACACCTTTGTCGCCCGGGATGCTCTTGAGCGTGGATGAAAACGCCACGCAGATCTTGTTTGCGCGCGGTATGCTGAGACGGTTCGCGAGCCCCGGCGTATAGTCCGACTCGTGCAACACCACGGGGATGTTAAGCTTGTGCGCCGCAAACACGACGGGCACGCTTACAAAACCGCCCTTTGAAAACACCGCTGACGGCTTTATTTTTTTCAGTATGCGCTTGGCCTGCATATATCCGGCCAGTATCTTCGCGGGGTCGGTGAAGTTCTTGAGGCTGAAATAGCGCCGCAGCTTGCCGGCGCTGATCACATGATACGGCAGGTTCGTTTTGCCGATAATCTCCCCTTCCATGCCGTCTTTGGTGCCTATGTATTCGATATTAAAACCCATCTGCTTAAGCTTCGGAATCACCGCCAGATTCGGCGTCACATGGCCGGCTGTTCCGCCGCCCGTCAGTACGACTGTTTTGCTCATACAACAATCCTCTCCGTAATCTTTTTGCATTATACCATATGGCCTGTGGAAATCACACTATCTATTCTATGTTGCCGGAGTACGCAACGTCAGGTCAGTAGTGAACCGCAAAATGGCCCGAATATGGCGGAGTAAATACGCATAAGCAAGGTTTTGGATTCAGGCGTGCTTGAATCGTGAAATATGCTCGATTAAGCGCATATTTCAAAAATATGCGGTGATATACGCATATTAAATCGTGCGGTAACGCAACGCCCAGCGTAAAGTTAGCTGCGTTTGTTATTTTTGAGCGAATATATATGCCCTTATATCTTATTCATCTTGATCATCTGCGCGAGGCTGTCTAGCTTTTTGCGCTGCTCGGCATCAAGCATGGGCGCGACGTTCTGAATAAATCCGTCGAGCATATCGTCGGTGAACGAGCCGTCCTTGCGCCCCTGAGAGATCATGCGCTCAAGGTCTCCCATCAGCTCGCCCTCGCTCTTGTTCTCATACTGCGCGATCGTATCCTCAATGCTTTTCACATTCTCTTCTTCTATGCCGCTCGCATCCATGTTGAGCTTCTTCGCGGTTTCACGCAGTTCCTCCTGGCTGCACCGGCTCTTCTCTTTTTTCATCTGCCTCAAATCCTTTTTCGGCATGTGCGCTTCCCTCCCTCTTTGTCTTCCCGCCATGAAACAAACGAACGGGTCATTACATATATATTCGAATAAGCCGCCAAAGTGCACGGACGCAGCGCATTTGGCATACGATGATAAAAGATCAGTATAAAGGAGAGACTCTTCCATGCCACGATTTCCTTTCGGCTCCCGCCCCACGCCGCGGCGGCCGCAGCAGCAGCACCCTATGCGCACCATGCAGCCGCAGTCACCGCCTTCCAGCCCGATGGGTTATGGGGACATATTAAAATACGCGTCGTTTTCACCCGAGCTCAGTTTCCTGCTGGCCATGACAATGAAGGACGGCATGAACCGCCAATCCGCACTCGAGATGCTCAAAAAGATCGAGCCATATGTGAGCAACAGCGACAAAGAAGCCATACATAGCATTTTCAACGCTCAGTATATGACGGACGAATACCGCCGCAATCCTCCCGCGCCTCCGCCGGGCCGCAGCGGAACGGGACTCAATTCTTTTTCGAGGCTGGCACGCCAGCAGGCTTTGCTCGATGTGTTGTCCGGCTACGCAGGCTCGGACACAAAATCCATGATGCAGGGGCTCTCCCAATCGGCCCGCATGCAGGAGAACTTTGAGCGCATGACGCGCAGAATGGAGAAGCTGAGAAATATGAATGCATCATCTCCCGAACAGATGTTTGAAGCGCTGTCGATGTTCATGCCGCCCGAGGAACAGGGCAAGTTCCGCAATATGCAGAACATGATGCGTATGATGGGCAACATGGGCAATTTCAAGCCGGAAGACATGTTCAAGTTCATGGGCAACATGGGCGGCATGGGCAACACAGGCAGCCCCGGCAACACGGGGAACAACACAGGCTACAATTCGGGCTATGGCGCGGGCGGCTCCGGCAATATGGGCAACAACGCGGGCTACAATTCAGGCTATGGCACAGGCAGCTCCGGCAATATGGGCAGCAACGCGGGCTACAATTCAGGCTACGGCGCGGGCGGCTCCGGTAATATGGGCAGCAACGCGGGCTACAATTCAGGTTACGGCGCAGGCAGCCCCGGCAACACGGGCAATAACAACATGGGCAACAATCAGGGTTATAATTCAGGCTACGGCACAGGCAGCCCCGGCGGCATGGGCAGCAACTCGGGATACAACACGGGCGGCGGCATGGGCAACATGGGCGGTATGGGCAACTTCGGTAACATGGCCAGTATGATGAGCAACATGGGCGGCATGGGCGGCAATATGGGGAATATGATGAATATGATGAACATGATGGGCAATATGATGGGCGGTAAAAGAAAGTAGCCGGGCATCCGCTGTTTCAAGGCCCTGTTTTGTTGTATAATACCTGATATACATAGATAAGAGGTATTATATTATGAACTTATCAAAGGGCCTTTCGTTGCTTATCGTTCTTCTCGTTTATGCGGCGGCTTTTTTTGTCGGCTTGCTTGCGCTTGCCTTGCTTCCGTTCAAGGACATTTTCGCTTACCTCATCGCCGATGCCGTCGCCACCGTGGTCGTATGGGGATTCGGGCTCGTCTTTAAAAACGCGAGCCTTTATGATCCGTACTGGAGCGTCGCGCCGCTCGTGCTCTTCATCTGTTTTCTGACCGACGCGGGGCACACGGACGCGGTGGACATGCTCTATATCGCGGTGTTCACGGTCTGGGGCGTGCGGCTCACGCTGAACTGGATCGTCGGCTGGCGCGGCATGGTGCATCAGGACTGGCGCTACACGATGCTGCATCACAAAAAACCGAAGCTCTGGCTGCTGACCAACTTTTTCGGCATCAACATGATGCCCACGCTTTTCGTTTTTGTGAATCTGCTGCCCACTTATTTCTGCGCGGTCTCCGGCACGGATACGATCGGTGTGATTTCGGTGCTTGGGCTTGCGGTCTGCCTCGGCGCGGTGGCGCTGCAGATCGTCTCGGACGGCCAGATGCGCCGGTTCAGAAAGTCCAGCGAGAGCAGCAGCATTGAGACGGGGCTCTGGAAATACTCGCGCCACCCGAACTATCTTGGAGAAGTGTCGCTGTGGTGGGGCGTGTGGCTTATACAGATGGGCACGCAGAGCGCGCTGTGGTGGACGGTGATCGCGCCCGCGCTGATGACGCTGCTGTTCGTGCTGGTCAGCATACCGATGATGGAAAACCGGCTGACCGAAACGAAAAAGGGGTACGACGCTTATCAGAAGCGCACATCGATGCTGCTGCTATGGCCGCCCAAGAAGGTACAGGCAAAAGAATCGGTATCAGTTGACTAGAACCTTTACGCTAGAAAAGGCTGCCGACAGCTTGTCGGCAGCCTGGTACATCGGAAAATGCCAAGATAATCGTTGGATTATCTTTTTCTATTTCACTTTGGCGGAAAGTACTCTGGAATAAGTACCGGTCGTGATTTTACTCCCGGCCACATAGTATGCCTGCACTTTATAAAAATACTTCTTCCCTGCCGTCAGTCCGGAATCGGTAAAAGTCGTTGTGCCCGTCGCATCATTTATCCTTGTGTATTGTCCCCATTTGGATGTCGCCCGATAGACATAGTATCCCGTAACGCCGGAAATAGGCTTCCATGTGATCTTGACGTTGCCGGTCCCCGCAGTCTTCACCGAAGCGAGTCTTGGCTGGCCGATTCTGGTAAAGTATGCCGTTAGAGTGCGGGCCTTTTCCACTGGGAAGCTTAAAATCGCATTAGCGGGAATCTTGGTTTTCCCATCCGTCCATTTCGAAAGCATATATCCATTTGCGGGTATGGCTGTGATCGTTGCCATATCTCCGCCGGCATATGTTCCTGCGCCGGTCACCTTGCCGTATCTCGCAGAGTTGACTTTGGTTTTGATACTGTAATTGCCGGATGATGCCCATACTGCATAAAGTGTGATGGTTTCCCCGTTTTCAACCGTCAGGGTCGTCACTGTCTGACTGTCGGTATAGGCCACCGTGCCGCCGGGACTCTTGGCCCAGCCCAGAAAATTAAAGCCGGCCCTTGTAAACCCGTTCTTTGTCAGCGCTCTGTCCATGCCGTAGGTATGGACAGAGGAAGCCGTTGCACCGCCGATACCGCCGTTGCTATCATAGACAATGGAATACGTGTTTACCGCCCACTTCGCGTAAAGCGTGATCGTGCCCCCTTTTACAGAGGTCAGGTTTAAAACATCCTGCCCATCCTGCAGTTCAACCGAGCCGCCTGCATCTCTTGCCCAGCCTGCAAAGGTATAGCCTGTCCGCGTAAAAGCATTTGCATTGAGCGCCTGCGCAATGCCGTACGCATGGTGGCTCGGGTCCATCGCGCCGCTGCCTCCGTTGCTTTCATAAACCACCGAATAGGTATAAGGAACCCATTGCGCGTACAGTGTGGCGCTTGCATTAAATGTATATGTGCTGTTTGCGGCGTATGCCTTGCCGCCGCCATCCTCCCGCGTGTTCCATCCCGCAAATACATAGTATGTTCTGGAAAGCCCGTTTCCGTTGGAAACGGGTATCGTCGTCCCCAAATGCTGTTCACAGGCAGCCGGAAGTATACCGTTTCCGCCGTTCAAGCTATAAGTAAGTGAATACGGCCTTAAAAATGCGCCAAAATTCCCTGTCCACGGCACAGGGATACCGCAAAAGCTGCTGCCGGTAAATCCAGAGCCGGATACACGGTGGGAATGTGACGTTGTGGTGACGGGTTCTCTATATTTGTCATTCCGCAAAAACACTTTTGCCCGGCCATATATGTTTAAACCGCCGTCATTAACATCGGAGCTCCCAATATCATAGCACGCTTTGTCACCCTTTTCGGCAAACACCGTGCCTTCCGAAATGACAATCACAGAATTTGCGTCGAACGGCTTGCCCCCGATACCCGGGTTGCTCTCGCTGCCTGCCGCTTTTACGGTGCCGCCCGATATGGTAATCGCTTTGGTCTTGCCGTTGTAACCGGACCCGATACCGGAGCCGCCCTTAGAATCTATGCCGCCGCCTGCCGCCGTGACATCCCCTCCCGTGATCGTGATTTCGGATGATTCGCAATAATTGCCGCCGCCGATGCCCGCGCCGCCGCCTTGGGAAAATTGATCCGCGCTACCAACTGCCGATATCGTACCGCCTTCTATTGTCACCCGGCAGCTCCCGTATTCACCTGTGATGCTTCCGCCGATGGCCCCGCCGATACCCGCCGCGCCGCCGTAGCCGCCGTCGCTGCCTGCCGCCGCCGTGATATTTCCGCTTTTAATGGTGATGGAGCCGCCGGCGCCCAGCCCGCCGATACCGGGGCCCTTGCAGCCGCCTGTCGCATTGACCGTCGCATTGGAAATTGAAATGACCCCTGTAATACTCTGACAACCGGCACCGATGCCCGCGCCGCCATAACCGCCCTTCGCGGTAATCTCCCCTCCGGTTATCGTGACGGGGCATGCAAAGGCATTATAACTGCTGCCGAGGCCCGCGCCGCCGATGTTGCTCGCATTCGTACCGCCGGTTGCCGAAACCGTGCCGCCAGAAACGGATAGTTCCGTCTCCGAGCCGATTCCGGCAGATTCTCCGTTTCCGATGCCCGCCGCCGCACCGCCTCCCAAGGCAGTGACATTACCTGCAGTGATCGATATTGTGCCCCCGCCGCTTTTGCCCCCGCCGCCGACAGCCGCTCCTCCTTCACCGCCGGTGGCTGAAACAGTGCCCCCGCTGATCGTTATGCCTGAGGCAGCGTTATCGGCATCGGGTGTTTCATACCCGCCGCCGATGCCTGCGCCGTTTGCGCCGCCGGCCGCTGTGACATGGGCAGCCCCCGATATGCTGATTGTGCTGTACGCACCCTTATATCCACCGCCGATACCGGCGCCGTTCTCACCGCCCCAGGCGCGCACATCACCGTCCGTGATCGTCAGCGGCCCGGATTTTATACCTGCAGCGCTGTCGTATCCGCTCCCGATGCCCGCGGCGTTGGCTCCGCCATAAGCCATGAGCGTGCCTGTGCCGCCTATCGAAAGCGACGTACCGTCGGCAACCAGCACACCGGGCGTATCCGCACCGCCTTTGAGCGTATTCGTGCTGCCGGGAGCAAGCGTCAGCGTATTGCCCGTGCCGGTGAAGCTCAAGGGGCATATGCCGCCGTTTGCGCTGTTATCAATATTGACACCGTCCAATATAATGTTCAAACCCTCGCCGCAGATGATTTTGATGTTTGTGCGTGCTTGCGGACTCGAATCCGTGATCGTGAATGTATTCGTGGCTCCCGCTGAGAGCGATACCGTAAAACCACTCGGAATAGTCGCAAGATCAACATCTCCGGGTGCAGCGAAGGCCGTCGATTGGAACATGGTAAACACCATAACCAGCGCAACCATGACCGACAGGATACGCTTTTTTTTCATAGCACTTGAACCTCCGTATTCATTGATGTTTAAGGAAACCGATGGAATATGTATACAGTGTCATAATATATAATTATGTAATACATGTCCAGCTATTTGATGCTTGATAAGTATCCGATGAAAAGTGTCCGGTAGCTTTTACCTTGAGATGCGCACTAAAAAGGCCGCCAGCACTTTGCCAACAGCCTGAATGGGCGTATAACTCCCTGTTATTCGTGTATTATGACCGTATTTACGGCAGATCTTCGGTCTCCTGCACCTCGATAAACTGCGCTTTGCAGTAGGCTCCGATATCCTGCGCCGTCCAGGACGACGGCACGGTGGCATGGAACGAATCCCCGCCCTGCTGCCAGTAAACATCCGTGATGCTCTCGCCCTTGAACATGTAAAAGCTGCCGTCGAACTCAAGCTCGGACAGATCGCCGTATGATTTCTTGAGCCAATCCTTAAGGCCGTTGTCATCGAGCGCGTCGAGCCACGCGAATGTGAATTGGCTGCCGTCCGCAAGGCTGTACGTAAACACGAAGGATTCCTCATCCATCGAAATGTTCGAGAGCGCCGCGCCCTCCGGCAAAACCGCGGGCTTATAATAGCTGCTTTGTTCGGCCGCCACAAATTCCTCTTCGGTTGCATAGACATAGCCGCTCATGTCTCTGACGGTCGCCTGTACCGGCTCTTCCGACTCCTCCGGCCAGATTTCATCTGACGCTTCGCCCATCGCCTCAGCCGGCGCTTCGAGCGTGTAGCCATCCTCGGGCGCGGCAGGGGCCATTTCGGCAGACGCGGTATCATTTTTCGCGGTCATCGTGCCCATATCCGCTCCGCTCGATAATCTGGTGCCGTTGTCAAAGCCGACACCCGGCGTCAGCACCACCACGAGCGCAATCACGGCGGCGACAGCCGCGGTGGCTGCGGAGATATATACAAACAAAGGCTTTTTCATCTTGGCTTTCTTAATCGCAGACATGGCAAGTCCCTTCGGCGGTTCAATCTCAGGAAGTGACTGAAGCGCGTTTTTCAGGCGGACTGCATCATCAATAGCCTTCTGACACGGCGCGCACGACGCGGCATGATCCAAAAGCTGCTGGCGGTCTTTTTCGCTGAGCAAACCGTCAACGAATAGATCGATATTCTGTTGTGCAATCCTGCAATCCATCCCCCACCACATCCTTAAACCACGTTTATCACCACTAAGACGCAGATGAAGCGCGTTTTGTTCCATCAAAACGAAGCTTTCAACAAAATTATATATGAAAAGCACCGGCTGCACAACGTAAAATTTAAGCTAATTTCACCCGCATTTCGAATATCCGCACGAACGGCAAACCACGCAGCCGCCTTCATGCTCCATTTGAGACGCGCACTCGGGGCATTTCCCCGCGCCGCTGCCCGGCTTTTGCTGAGCTTCCGTTTCTCCGCCGCGCAGCTCGACCACGCGTTCGAGCACGCGCCCGATCGCATCCGGGCACGACAGCACCTTGAGGCCCTTCTGCCGCAGCGTGGAATGACAGCGGATGCCGCGAAGCTGCTCGATGATGCTGTCCACATCGACGCCGGAGCGCAGCGCCATCGACACGAGGCGGCTCGTCGCTTCGGACTGAGACGGGCATCCGCCCGCGCGCCCGACGTTGGTGAACACCTCGCAGATGCCCTCGCTGTCGTAGTTGACCGTCACATAGAGATTGCCGCAGCCGATCTTGATTTTCTGCGTGATGCCCTTTGTGATTTCGGGGCGCTCGCGCGGCGCGAGCACGGAACCCTCTTCGTGCTCTGCCTGTTTTTCGTCCTTCTTTTCGCCCACGCTCAAAACCTGACCCTGACGGCTGCCGTCACGGTAGATCGTGACGCCCTTGAGCCCGAGCTCATAGGCGAGATCGTAAGCGGCGCGCACGTCTTCCTTCGTCGCGGACTGCGAGAAGTTGACCGTTTTTGACACCGCGTTGTCTGTCGATTCCTGAAACGCGCTCTGCATGCGGATATGGTACTCGGGCGAGATATCGTGCGCCGTCACGAACACCTGCTGCACATCCCCGGGTATTTCGGCGACGCCGTGCAGCGTGCCCTTTTGTGCGATGGTGTGCATGAGCTCCTTGCTGTAGAACCCGTGCTGCCGCACGGCCTGCTCAAAATATGGATGCACCTCGACGAGTCTGTCGTTGTCCATCACGTTGCGGATATACGATATTGCAAACACGGGCTCAATGCCGCTCGATGTGCCCGCGATGATCGAGATTGTGCCGGTCGGCGCGATCGTCGTGACCGTCGCGTTGCGCATGGCTTTAATCCCCTGCCGCTTGTACACGCTCTGCTCAAACATCGGGAAGCTGCCGCGCTGCCCGCCGAGCGCCTCGGATGCCTCACGCGCGCGCCGCTGTATAAACGCCATCACATCCCGTGCGGTCTGCACCGCTTCCTCGCTGTTGTACGGAATGCCAAGCTGATAGAGCATGTCCGCAAAGCCCATCACGCCAAGGCCGATTTTTCGCATGCTCTTCGTCGTCTCTTCAATGACCGGCAGCGGATAGCGGTTCACATCGATCACGTTGTCAAGGAAGTGCACCGCGAGCGCCACCGTCTCGCCAAGGCCCTCGTAATCGATCCCGCCGTTCTTCGCAAACACGTTCAGATTGAGCGAACCCAGATTGCAGCTCTCATACGGCAGCAGCGGCTGCTCCCCGCACGGGTTCGTGCTTTCAATCTCGCCCGCGGCCGGAACGGGGTTTTCCTTGTTGATGCGGTCGAGAAACACGATGCCCGGCTCGCCGCTCGTCCACGCCATCTCGACGATCGTCTCATACACCTCTTTGGCCCGCAGGCTGCCCGTCTTCTTTTTTGTGTGCGGATCGATGAGGTCATATTTTTTGTCGGCGATCACGGCCTGCATGAACTTCTCCGTGAGCCCGACGCTGATGTTGAAATTGGTCATCTGAGTCAGGTCGTTTTTGCACTTGATGAATTCCATGATATCGGGATGGTCAACGCGCAATATGCCCATGTTCGCGCCCCGGCGCGTACCGCCCTGCTTCACCGCTTCGGTGGACGCGTTGAACACTTTCATGAAGCTGATCGGGCCGCTCGCCACGCCGCCCGTCGAATTGACGCTCGCCCCCGCGGGACGGATGCGCGAGAACGAAAAGCCCGTGCCGCCACCGCTCTTGTGTATCATCGCGGCGTTCTTGAGCGAATCGAATATGCCTTCCATCGTATCTTCTATGGGGAGCACAAAACAGGCCGAAAGCTGCCCGAGCTCGCGCCCCGCGTTCATCAGCGTGGGTGAATTGGGCAGGAATCTAAGCTTGTCCATCATATCGTAAAACGCCTGAGCGGTATTGCCCGTATCGCCGCCGTACGCAGCGTCCGCCGCCGCGATCGTCTCCGCCACACGGCGGATCATATCCTCCGGGCGCTCGCACACGCCGTTTTCATCCTTTTTGAGATACCGTCTTTCGAGCACGACACGTGCGTTATCTGATAAAATCATGTCCCCTCCCGTATACATCATCATGTATTAGGGCTATATACTAACACAATATATAGGTCTAATCAATAATTATTATCAATAAAAAATATGAATTTTAACCGTTGTAGCTGTCAAAAAGTTGTTGAAAGTGACTGGCCGGTATGGCCGGGTCAGAGGAGGCAAATGAAACGCTGCCTTCACCGGTTTGCGTGCATTCAAGGCCGCTTTCCGTGAGTACGTTTTTAAGATGCCGCACGGTACCGTGCCGCCCGTCGAAAACTTTGCAGTCGGTTTCGAACGCCGAATCCAAATAGCTTTTGATCCCGGCGTCCACAAACGAGTAATGCGTACACCCAAGCACGACAGCGGATATTTTCTCCCCGCTCAAAAACGCGAGCTTTCGCGAGAGATATTCATGCACGCTTTTTTCATCCGTGCGCCCCTGCTCGATGAGCTCCACAAGGCCGCCGCAGCCCACGCTGATCACGCGGTCTCCCGCCTCCAGCTTACTGAGCAGGCTCAAATACCGCTCCTGCGTAACGGTGGCGGGCGTCGCGAGCACGAGTATGCGCCCGTCTTTTATTTCACCGAGCGCGGGTTTCACGGCGGGCTCCATGCTGATGACGGGTAAGTTGAATTTTTCGCGCATCTCATGAACCGATGTGCTCGTAGCGGTGTTGCACGCGATCACAACGGCCTTGACGCCTTTGGAATAAAGAAATTGCGCCGCATTCAAAGACAGCGCCCTGATCTGCTCCTCCGATTTTTCTCCGTACGGTGCGTTGAGATTGTCGCCGTAGTAGATGTAGTTTTCGTTTGGCATCAGCCGAAAGGCTGTTTTGAGGACGCTGATTCCGCCCACGCCCGAATCAAAGAAACCGATGGGTTTGCAGTTCATTTTCTCTCCCGCTTGAAATGATGCCATCATTATACTCCACGCGGCGCACCTTTTTCAACCGCACTTTGCGGGATGTTGATAATAATCGCCCAGCCCTGTATAATACTGCATGTATTCTGCCATGTAAGAAAGGCCATAAGCATGCTCGATTCAAGTGAATACTGGCGCGGCAAGATCGCCCTCATCACGGGCGCGACGCACGGAATCGGTTTACGGCTGGCCGAAAGGCTCGCTGCAAAAGGCGTGAAGATCGCAACAATCTACCGAAATAACGATGCGCAAGCCAAAGCTTTCACCGAGATGACTGCGTCTTTTGGCACCCAAGGCGTCGTCGTTAAGGGCGATGTGACGGACAAAATCAGCCTGACACAACTCATCGAATCCGCCAAAGACGAATGGGGCCGCATCGATTTTCTGATCAATAATGTCGGCGTTGATATCTGGGGCCCGATTGTAGAGCTGTCTGAGGACGATTGGCTGCGCGCTCAGGAGATCATACTCAATGTGCCGTTCCGGCTCGCGAAGCTCTGCCTGCCCGTTATGCGCGGGCAAAAGTTTGGCCGCATCCTCATGATGGGCGCGTCCTCAAGAAACTACATGGAGGGGCAGGCGAATCTCGCGCCGTTCGGCATACACAAAGGCGCGCTCAATATCTTTACCAAGACACTCGCGCTGGAAGAGATACAGCACGGCATCACGGTCAATATGGTGGCACCGGGCAGTACTGCCGAATCGGGCGTACATGACGAGCAAGACAGGATTCCGATATCCAAGATACCTCTCGGCAGGCGAATCTCGCGCGACGAGGTGGTTGAGGCGATACTCTATTTTCTTTCTGAGAATGCGAGCAGCGTCACGGGCCAGTTCCTCGGCGTCAACGGCGGCTGCAGCACATGAAATAGCCTATTCAGGAGCTTATATGGAAATCAGAAAAACGCTCGATCTTCAAGCATCAGATTTCATGGAATTTATATCACAGCTATACAAAAAGCTCTATGTGATCATTCCCGCTGCGACGGTTCTGCTTTTTGCGGGGGTCAATCTATTAAGCAAAGAATTTTCGTTACCAAGCATGATTTTTCCGGCGGCTGTTGCCGCAGTGTTTCCTCTGGGCCTTTTCTTATATATGAAAAACGCCTCAAAAAAAGCGCTCGTCTCATTTACGTCAGCGAATGGAACCCTCAATATTGTCGTTAATGAAACGGGCATAAAAACAACCGGAAAAATGGGCGAGACGAGCCTGGCCTGGCGGGATATGTACAAATTGATCGAAACAAAAAACACCTTCTTCTTTTATATCCAAAAAGCGAATGCGATTGTGCTGCCCAAACGACAGCTGAATGCAGATGAGCTTTCAGCGATACTGTCAGTGATTAAAAAAGAAGCCGATCCGAAAAAGGCAAGGCTGTTGTCTAAGTCGTTAACATCCATATAAATCTAAAAGTATTCAGTCAGTTATAAGACAGAATAAGGAGGCGCAAATGGAATTTGAAAAGACGATAGAGCTCAACGCCGAAGATATTTATTATTACAATATGACTATTGGTAAAAATTCATTTAGGAGTATATTCATACTGTTTTTTGCTACCTTTGGGGTGTTCTTGGGGTGTGTTGGATATGTATTGTCGTGGTCTTTCTTGATATTTATTATTATGACTTTCTTTCTGTTTTTTTCTCTCTTTACGTATCTACATTACAAAGCTAAAAAAACTTTTACTTTGTGCCGTTTGGCTCGAATAACTAAACAAATAAGGCTCGATGATTTCGGAGTGCATATTCGCAGTGAAATAGAAACAACCAATATCTCATGGCAGGATTTTGACAAGGCTACTGAAACAAAACGCGCATTTTACCTTCATTTTCATATGTTTTATGATTATATTATTCCCAAACGTTTGCTTGACCCCCATGAAATTTCTATCATCCGTTCAATGATTATAAAAAAGTCTCCTGAAAAGGAAACTTCTTTAGGTGACGAATATTAGTATCCTCATTTCTCCACCGCAACCACTCTGCTGAGTGCGAGCGCCGCGTATTTCGCGGCGTTCTTCGCCTGCTCCAGCGAATTCGCGTTATGCCCCACCTCAATTAAAAGACACATATCCGATACCTGCTGGTTGTACCGCCCCGTCTTCACGCGTATCGGGCGCGTGATGCCCTTGCATATCTTTTCAAGCTCGTTTGTGACTGCCAGCGCGAGCTTGTAGTTCGATTCGTAATTCGGTTTCACATCATACTTTTCGCCCGTGCCCACCACAAACATCATGCGCGCGCATTCCTCGCCGTTCACCGTCACAAAATCCTTCTTGCCCGCTTCCACGTCGTTATACGCGTCGCGATGCAGATCGATAAACACCTGCAGCGTCGGGTATTCCTTCGCGTATTTCTCCATCGTCTCGAGCGAACGCGTATACGCGGTCTTCAGAGACGGCGGCTCATGATTCGTCGTGTCGTGCAACACCGCGTAACCGTAAGATTCCAGCTCGGCTTTGAGCACCTCGCCCACGGCCACCACTGAATTGTCGTGATCTTCGGTGCGCCATGAGCCTGCTTCCACGTATTCCTTGCCTTCGATCTGGCGATACGCTTCGAGCGTATGCGTATGGTAAATCAGAATCTGCGGCCCATTTGTGCCGATCGAAAAGTTTTTCGGCTCGTCGTTCGCGAAATCGAGAATCTCCATCTTGATGTCTTCGGGCAGCACATCGAAGTAGATATCCGTGCCCTGCGGCTGCAGCGGTTCTCCATGCTCCGTCTCTCCGATCTCGACCTCATCAAGATTGATGCCATAGATCACGGGCAGCTCGGTGCCGAGTATCAGCCGCGGGTCGATGATGCTGTCCTCAAACACGCCCTCGGCGCCCGATGCGTCAATGCGGTTGTTATCGGGCAGCGCGGACGATCCGAGTGCGACGGCTTGCTCGGCATTGCCCATTTGCAGTGTTAGCACAGCGGACAGCACAAGGCCGGTCAGTATGGCGCCGGTCAGCACGGCTTTTAAAACGAACAACGGACGGTGCCGCTTGGGGCGGCGGGGCGGATAAAGGGGCGCATGCACCATGCGCCCGGCTCTTAAATTCTTCATCATTTAGCACTCCTATAAAAAGGTATGCAAAACGAAAAGCATATATACGTGCTGTGACGCTTTGAAAGTCTATCCGATGTCCACCACGCGGCTGATGGCCAGCGCGGCGTATTTGGCTGCGTTTTTGGCCTGTTCGAGCGAGTTCGCGTTATGCCCCACCTCGATGAGCAGGCACATATCGGATACGTTTTGGTTATGGCTGTGCGATTTAATGCAGATGGGCCGCGTGAACCCCTTGTGAATTTTCTCGAGTTCATTGGTGATTGATTGTGCCAGCTTGAAATTGGATTCATAGTCGGGCTTCACATCGTAGCCCTGGCCGTTGTCCACCACGAACATCATGCGCGCGCACTCTTCCCCATCCACCGTCACAAAATCCGTGGTATCCGAGCTCGCGTCGCGGTGCACGTCGATAAACACCCACAGCGTCGGATAGTCTTTCTGGTATTTCTTCATCGTCTCAAGAGACCGCGAATATGCCGTGCTCTGCGAGGGCGGCACATGGTCGGTCGTGTCGTGAAGCACCGTAAAGCCGTACTTGTTTAGCTCCGCCGCCAGCACATCGCCCACCGCGACCACAGAGTGCGGCTGCTGCAAGGTTTGATACTCACCGATCTCGGCATACGCATCGACCGCCGTCTGCCTGTAAGCCTCCCGCGTGTGCGTATGGTAGATCAGTACCTGAGGCCCCTGCGTGCCGACATGAAACGCTTTAGGCTCGTCTTTCGCAAAGCCCAACATCTCCATTTTGATATCTTCCGGCATCACATCAAAGACGATGCCGCCCTGCTGTGTTGTCTCTTCCTCGCCCGACGCGTCGATGCGGTTGATATCGGCGGGAAGCAGCGACTGGCCCAGCGCCGCGCCGTCCGCCGTTTTTTCCTCGTTCAGCGTCATAAGAACAGCGAACGCCAAAAAGGCCACGGCAGCCACAGCCAGCGCGGCCTTGACAACAGCAAAATGATTCCGCCGCCGGGGAATGCGCGGCTTATCCGGGGACATTGGCACATAAACGACGCGGCCGTCTCTTAATCTCTTCATGATTTTGCACTCCTAACAAAAGGTATGCAAAAGCCGGAAGAGATATCCGTCCGCCGGTCAGTGCATGTACCGCCGGACTTCCTCGATCGTCATGTTTTTGTGCAGCGATATGTTGAGCGCGTCCGCGATGATGCGCGCGACATCCGACACGACCTTGTCGATCTCCTTGGGCGTCACGATCATGTCGGCGCCCTGAACGTCCTTCATCGCGTCGAGTATGCGCTGAACGCCGGGCTTCGCGCTCACATCTGTCGGCGTTTTTTCCATCGCGGTCTGCATAAGGTCTTCCGCGACCGTGGACGCGTACACGACGAGCGGCACGCCGAGCGCTAAAACCGGCACGCCGAGTGAGTCGCGGTCGAGCGCTTTTCTCTTGTTGCCGATGCCCGCGCCAGGCGCGATGCCCGTATCGGCGATTTGTATCGTGGTGCGCACGCGCTCGAGGCTCCTTGAGGCGAGCGAATCCACCGCGATCACGAGCGACGGCTTCATATGCTCCACCACGCCCTCGATCACCTCGCCCGTTTCGATGCCCGTGATACCGAGCACACCGGGCGCGATCGCGCTCACGTTGCCGAGCCGTTCGTCGATACCCTCAGGCGCATATTCGTGGATGTGCCGCGTCACGAACACGTCGTCGCAGACGGCGGGCCCAAGCGCGTCGGGCGTCACCATGCGGTTCCCAAGGCCCACCACGAGCACCACGCCGTTCAGCGCGTCGCCCGCCATGTTGCGGATCTCATTCGCGAGCGCGATCGAGCAGTGTTCGTCGAGCTCCGCGTCGCCCTGCGCAAGCTGCTGCGCCTCTATCGTGACATAGATGCCCTTCTTTTTCCCGAGCGCTTTTTCGCCCTCTTCGTTCAAAACCGTGACGCGCGAGCGATTCACGCCGGGGCTCACCTCGTCGTTCAGTACCTGCACGCCGGGTATCTGTCCTGCGGCCTGCGCCGCCTCCATCGCAAGGTCTGTGCGTATCATGCTGTGTCCTCCTGCAAAAATAATCAAACATAGTATTTGCAGGGCACGCGCGAATAAACACAGGAGTGTTTTATTTTGAATAATGAAATGTCACCGGTGGTATATGTGTGGCGTCAGCCGTAAGAGCGATCATTGATTGCCCGCCAATACCCGCAACAAAAAAGACCGTCCTCAGACGATCTCTTAATTCTGTCGCGTTTATTCCACGCCTCTTCTCCGCAATATCGCCACATACGCTAAAACTTCGATGCCGATATATCCCGCGAGCCAGAGAAAATAACTCCACGTCGCCTCAAACCGAAAATACTCGTACTTGCTGTACGCCACGCTGAGGTCATGCACAGGCGGCAAAATCCACGTGACGTACTTGAGCATCTCCACCTGCGCGTTCATCGCTCCCTTTATCACGGTCAGCAGCGCAAACGCGATGCAGACAAGTATCGCTATTTTTCGGTTCGCTATGATTCTGTGATGCGCAAACAGCCCCGTGACGCCGCCGCAGAGCCCCGTCAGCGCGAACAGCACGAATCCCGACAGCACGTCGGCAACCACGATACCGCGGCTGAACAGAGCGCCGCCCCTCGACAGGTCGATCAGCACCGGCGCGAGCACCGCGAGCGCCGCGAACACGAGGCTCACCGCCGCCATCAGCGCCGCCTTGCCGAGGTAAAACAGCCCCTTGCGGCGCAGCCGCACGAGTATCGTCTGCTCGATCATCGCATAGCCGATATGGTCCTCCATCATGCCGATGCTGAGCATCAGTATAAAAAGCACGATCGAACAGATGCTGAAGCTGCTCATAATATTGAGCGGCGCGACCGCGTACGCGATGCCGATATACGCAAAAAGCACCAGCAGCGGCACGATCAGCCGGCTGCTTCTTAAAAGCTTGTCCCTCTCAAACCTGTATACAGCCTTCAGCATACGCCCTCCGTCTCGTCGTACTTGATAATACGCACATCCTGTGCCACCAGCAACGCGAAAATGGCCTTGGCCTTGCTTTTCTCGGCCTCAATTCTTGTCAAGCTGCCCAAAGCCGTCGTCTGCGCCCCGATGGCTTTGAGCCTGTCCGTGATATCCGCGCCGTTTGGCTCGATCAGGAACACGCAGCACGTGCTGCCGCGCTCAAACACGTAGCTTTCGCCATCCGTAAGCGCGCCGTCTTTGATCTGCCGGATGGTATCCGCAAGCTCCTCGATCAGAAACGGCTCATGGCAGGCCATCACGATCGCCATGCCCGCCGCTTTCCTCTTTTTGAGTTCCTGCGCGAAATGGTACTGCGACGCCATATCCTGTCCTGAGAGCGGCTCGTCGAGGAACATGATATCCCGCTCCTCCGCGAGCGCCTGAATCACCGCTGCCTTTTGCAGCGTGCCTTTGCTTAAATACTTCATCGGCGTATCAAGCATGCTTTCAAGGGCAAACGCGCTGTAATACGGCTCCGGCGCTTCCGCCGTTATGCCGTCGAGCGCGCACATATGGCTCATAAACCGCGGAATCGTCATATTGACCTTGTCGAACCGATCCGGCACCAAAGCAAGCCTAGAGCCCGGCGACAGAGTAACGCACCCTTTTGTGGGACGCGTCAATCCACACAGTATGCGGATCAGCGTGCTTTTGCCGCAGCCGTTTGCGCCGACAAGCGCGACGGCTTCGCCTTTATCGATGCTGAGGCTGATATCCTCCAAAACGCATTGCTCGCCGTATGCTTTGCCGATATGCTCGGCAGATAGTATTTGCATAATCCCCCCTTAATCAATCGCCGCTTCCATAAAGCCGACGGTGAACGGCAGATGCTCAAGCACCTTCGTACCCAGATGCACAAAGCCGTTGTCCTCATACCATTGCTTCAAAACGGTGTTCTCCTCGATGATGCCGATGGAAATTTTGCTGCCGCCCAGCTGCCGCGCCTTTTCCTTGGCAAAACCCAGCAGCTCTTTGCCGAACCCCTGATGGCAATATTCCGGCACGACAGCCAGATTTTTGAGTTCAAACCGGCCTTCGCCCTTGTCCTCAAGCTGCATAAACCCCGCGATAACGCCGTCTGCTTTAAGCGCATACATCAGATTGCCTTTGTCGCGGTCGTACAGCAGCCGATCGATTTTCATGAATGCGGCGTTCGTCGGGCAGTTTTCTTCGGTAAGCCCGAATGTATTTGCGACAGTCGAAAACGCGGCGCGTATGGCAGCAATGCAGAGCGCCAGTTCGTCTTCCCGCACTTCACAGATTTCACAGTTGTCCATAAAGGCCCGCCTTTATATCAATCATACGGCGAATCCATTATATCCCAAGCGCAGGAAATAAAAAAGCGGTATGAGTGATACCGCTAAGAGATTGGCCTGATTATTTCAGATTGCGGCTGCCGGGCTTCACGGCGGGCAGTCCCTGTTTGCATAAGGGGCAGTCCTCCGGCGGATACGACACGACCTCCATCGAAAGCACGGCCTCAAACGGCACGCCGAAATCCACCGCGCCGTTTGAGCGGTCCACGATGCTGCCGACGCCCACCACATTGCCGCCGAGGCTGTTGATCAGCGCGATGACCTCTTTCACTGAGCCGCCTGTCGTCACCACATCCTCCACGACAAGCACGCGCGCGCCCTCGGGGATCGTGAAGCCGCGGCGCAGCGCCATCGCGCCGTTCTCGCGCTCCGCGAACACGTTGGGCACTTTAAGCTGGCGCGACACCTCGTAAGCGAGTATGATGCCGCCGATCGCCGGGCCCGCCACCAGATCAATGCCTGTGAATTTATCGGCCAGCGCTCTGGAAAACTTCTCGGAAACAGCCGCGTTCTGAAACAGCTTCGCGCACTGCATGTACTTATCCGAGTGGCGGCCCGATGTGAGCAGAAAATGCCCTTCGAGCATCACGCCCGTTTCTCTGAAAATATCGAGTATCTGTTCTTTGTTCATATTTAAACCTCCAACGCGCCTGTCAGCGCGGAAATATCTTTTATATTCATCGATTCGGCGAACGCCTGCAGCTCGTCGATCACGCGCAGCGGCGCGTGCGGGTCCAGCAGGTTGGCCGTGCCCGTCATCACGGCGGCCGCGCCGCAGAGCATAAACTCCGCCGCGTCCTCTCCCGTCATGATGCCGCCCATGCCAATCACAGGAACGCTCACCGCTTTCGAGACGTCGTACACCATCTTGAGTGCCACGGGCTTGATGCACGGGCCCGAGAGTCCGCCCGTCACGTTGCCGAGTATCGGCCGTTTGCTCCGCACATCCACCGCCATCGCGGGCAGCGTGTTGATCAGCGAAATCGCGTCCGCGCCCGCGTCCTGCACGGCCTTCGCGATGCGCACCACATCGCCCGCCGCGGGCGTTAATTTCACGATCAACGGCTTTTTGGCAGCCGCTTTGCAGGCCCTCACACAGTCCGCCGCGAGCTTTGGGTCTGTGCCGAAGCTCACGCCGCCCTCCTTCACATTGGGGCACGATATGTTGAGCTCATAAAAGTCGATCGCCGTCTCGTTCAGCCGTTCAATCACATACACATAGTCTTCCACCGTGCTGCCCGCCACATTGGCAAACAGCGCCGTGCCGAGCTGCTCCACCTTCTTAAGCTCGCTTAATAAAAACGCGTCCACGCCGGGGTTTTGCAGCCCCACGCTGTTGAGTATGCCCGAGGGCGTCTCCGCGATGCGCGGCGGCGCGTTGCCGATGCGCTTCTGCCGCGTCAGCGATTTGAGCGCGATGCCCCCAAGGCGCGACACGTCGATAAACCAGCCGTGCTGCGTGCCGAACGCAAAAGTGCCGGACGCCGCGATCACGGGGTTTTTGAGCGTTTTTCCGCACAGCACGATCTGCATGTTCATCATAGCGCCACCTCATAGAGGTCGAACACGGGGCCTTCCACGCAGACCTTTTTATAGTCGAGGCCGTCATCCGTGTGCACGCCGCAGACGCACGTGGCGCATGCGCCGAAGCCGCAGCACATGCGCTGCTCCATCGACACCTGCGCGGCCACGCCGAGCGGCTCTAAGAGCGCTTTTAAAGCGCGCAGCATCGGCGGCGGGCCGCATGAGAGCACCACATCGGGCACAAGCTCCTTAAGCCGCTGTTCAATGGGCGCGGTGACGAGCCCGTGCATACCGATCGTGCCGTCGTCCGACGCGATATTGACCGCCTCGCAAGCGCCGAAGTCATTCTCGCAGTAAGCGTAATCCTTGCCGCGATACCCCAGGAAAGCTTCGTAATGCCTGTCCGGCCATTTTTCTATCACAGTTAACAGCGGGGCGATGCCCACGCCGCCGCCGACCAAAAACACCGTCTTGTCGGTCGATTTCAGATTAAAGCCGCGCCCAACCGGAACCACAGCTTCCACGGCTGTGCCCGCACTTGCTTTCGCGAGCGCCGCCGTGCCCTTGCCTTTTATCTGGTACACGAGCACGATCGTCTGATTTGAAACATCCACCACGTTGATGCTGATCGGGCGGCCGAGCAGCAGCTCGGGATGATCCGGCACCTTGACGTGCGCAAACTGTCCCGGCACAAAATGCTCAAGATCGGCGTCCGGGCAATACAGCTCCATGCGGTAAATGCCGTTTGCGATTTTTTCGTTGTTTTTCATTGTGGCGGTTACGTATTTCAGCATTTTGGCTCCTGTATGTCTGATAAGCTCAATGGTTCCAAGTCCGCGTCCGTGCGCCCCGATTTCATGCTCTGCAGCAGCACGCGCGCGGTGTCGAGCGATGTGAGACACGGAATCCTGTGCTCTACCGCCATGCGGCGTATCTTGAAGCCGTCGCGGTCGGCGCGGCGGCCTTTGGTCGGCGTGTTGAGTATGAGCTTTAAGCGCCCGCTCTCAAACAGGCCGCCGATGCTGTCCGGCTCCTTTGAGAGCTTTGATACCGCGTTGGCCGCGACAAAGTTGAAGTTCAGCACGTTGGCCGTGCCGCGTGTCGCGTAAATATCATACCCCAAATAATCGAGAATCGCCGCGATCGATATCAACTCCTGCTTGTCATTATCCGCCACGGTTAACAGCACCGCGCCCTTTTCCTTGGGCAATGCCATGCCCGAGGCGATCAAGCCCTTTAGCAGTGCCTCGGAATAGTCCTCAGAAATGCCAAGCACCTCGCCCGTCGATTTCATCTCGGGCCCGAGCCCGACTTCCACCAGCGGCAGCTTTTCAAACGAGAACACGGGCACCTTCACCGCCGTGATGCGGCGCTTCGGGAAAAGCCCCGTGCCGTAGCCCATGCCCGCAAGCGGTTCTCCGAGCGAGCAGCGCACCGCAAGCTCGATCATCGGCACGCCCGTCACCTTGGATATGTACGGCACCGTGCGGCTGGAGCGCGGATTGACCTCGATCACGTAGATCTCGCCGCCCGATATCACATACTGTATATTCACAATGCCCCTGACGTCAAGCGCCAATGCAAGCCGCCGTGTGATATCGATCAGCTCGTCCTGCTGTTTCTGTGAAATTCTGCGCGCCGGATAGACCGAGATCGAATCGCCCGAGTGCACGCCTGCACGCTCGATGTGCTCCATGATGCCGGGAATCAGCACGTCCTTGCCGTCGCTGATCGCGTCCACCTCAAGCTCGAGCCCGAGCATGTATTTGTCCACAAGCACGGGATGCTCCTGCTCGTAGCGCCCGATAATGCGCATGTATTCGCGGATGTCGTCGTCGCTGTAGGCGATCTCCATGCCCTGCCCGCCGAGCACGTACGACGGACGCACGAGCACAGGATATCCGAGAGACGACGCGGCCTCGACCGCCTGTTCTTCCGTAAAAACGGTGCGCGCTTTGGGACGGCGAATATTGAGGGATTCGAGCAGCGCTTCAAACTCCTTGCGGTCCTCCGCGCGGTCGATGCTGTTTAGAGACGTGCCGATGATTTGATAGCCCATATCCTGTACGGATTTGGCAAGCTTGATCGCGGTCTGCCCGCCGAACTGCACGATCACGCCCTCGGGTCGCTCCTGCTCAAGCACGTTGCCCACGTCCTCGGGCGTCAGCGGCTCGAAATAGAGCCGGTCGGAGGTGTCGAAATCCGTCGAGACCGTTTCGGGGTTGTTGTTGACGATCACGGTATCATAACCCGCTTTTTTAAGCGCCCATATGCAATGCACGCTGCAATAGTCGAACTCAATGCCCTGCCCGATACGGATCGGCCCCGAGCCGAGTACCACCACGGTTTTATTCTTCGGCGTCTTCGCCTCGTTTTCCTCGTCGTAGGTCGAGTAATAATACGGGCTCACCGCGTCGAATTCGGCGCCGCACGTGTCCACCATTTTAAATGTCGGGCGGATGCCGAGCGAAAGCCGCAGTTTTTTGATCTCGTTTTCACTTTGGCCCGTCATGCGCGCGATCGCGCTGTCCGCGAAGCCCATTTTCTTGGCCATTCGCAGCGTTTCAAAATTCAGCGCTTCGCTTTTCGTTTCGGCGAACGCCGTTTCTATATCGATGATGTCCTTGAGTTTGGTTAAATACCACAGATCGATTTTGGTGAGATCATGGATACGTGAAATGGATATACCGCGCCGCAGCGCCGCGGCGATCAAAAATATGCGTTCGTCGTCCTGCTGCAATATACGCGTAATCAGCTTATCGTCATCAAAGCCCTTTGCGAACGGGAATTCGAGCGAATCGAGCTTGAGCTCGAGTGAGCGCACAGCCTTTAAAAACGCGCTCTGGAAGTTGCCGCCGATCGCCATCACCTCGCCCGTCGCCTTCATGCGCGTGCCGAGCTGCTTGTCGGCGGTGGTGAATTTGTCAAACGGCCAGCGCGGAAACTTGACGACCACGTAATCGAGCGTGGGTTCAAAGCACGCGAAGGTTTTGCCCGTCACACCGTTTTTGAGCTCGTCGAGCCCGTACCCCACGGCGATCTTCGCCGCCATTTTCGCGATCGGATAGCCCGTCGCCTTGGAAGCGAGCGCCGACGAGCGGCTCACACGCGGGTTCACCTCGATCACGTAATAGGTCATGCTGTCCGTATCGAGCGCGTACTGCACATTGCAGCCGCCCTGAATTTTCAGCGCGTTGATGATCTTGAGCGACGCGGATCTGAGCATCTGATACTCGGCGTCGCGCAGCGTCTGCGACGGCGCGACCACGATGCTGTCGCCCGTGTGGATGCCGACGGGATCGATGTTTTCCATGTTGCAGACGGTGATGCAGTTGCCCTTGGCGTCGCGCATCACCTCGTATTCGATCTCCTTAAAGCCCGCGACGCTCTTTTCGATCAGCACCTCACCAACGCGGCTCGCCGATATGCCGCTTTTGCATATCTCCACAAGCTCGGCTTCGTTTTGGGCAATGCCGCCGCCCGTGCCGCCAAGCGTATACGCGGGCCGCACGATGAGCGGATAGCCATGCACCGCCGCGAATTCCAGCGCCTGCCCCGGCGTATTCGCGATGATGCTCTCAATGATCGGTTCGCCGATTTCATTCATCAGCGTTTTAAAAGCTTCCCTGTCTTCCGCTTTTTTGATCGAATCGGCGTTGGTGCCAAGCATTTTCACGCCATATTTACCGAGTATGCCGCTCTCAAACAGCTCCATCGCGAGGTTGAGCCCCGTCTGGCCGCCCAGTGTCGCGAGCATAGAGTCGGGGCGTTCTTTCTTGATGATGGCCTCAATCACGGGCACGGTCAGCGGCTCGATGTAGACCCTGTCCGCCAGCTCCGGATCGGTCATGATCGTGGCGGGGTTGGAGTTCACGAGCACCACCTCGATGCCCTCCTCGCGCAGCGCCCGGCAGGCCTGTGTGCCCGCGTAATCAAATTCGGCGGCCTGCCCGATCACAATCGGTCCGCTGCCGATCACCAGCACCTTTTTGATATCGTTATTTTTCGGCATTCGTTTTCCTCATACGGCTTATGAATTCGTCAAACAGATAGGCGGTGTCTTCCGGCCCGGGCGACGCCTCGGGATGAAACTGCACCGTGAACATATCGTGACCGCTGTAAGCAATCCCTTCCACCGTGCCGTCGTTCCAGTTGCGGTGGCTCACTAAGCAGCCGTCCGGCAGCGTCTCCTCAATCACGGTGTAGCCGTGGTTCTGAGACGTGATGTACACGCGGTCTTTTGAGAGATCCTTCACGGGGTGGTTCGCGCCGCGGTGTCCGTACTTCAATTTCTCTGTGTCCGCGCCCATCGCGAGCGCCAGCAGCTGGTGCCCGAGACAGATGCCGAATATCGGCTTTTTGCCGATCAGCTTCTTCACATTTTCGATGACTTGCACGTTCTCCTTGGGGTCTCCGGGGCCGTTGGTCAGCATGATGCCGTCAAAGCCGCCCGCGAGAATCTCCTCCGCGCTCGTGCGCGCCGGAAACACGGTCACCGCGCAGCCGCGCTTTTTAAGGCTGCGCACGATGTTGCGTTTGAGCCCGAAATCGAGCACGGCCACCTTGAGCTCGCCGTCGCAATACGCATACTTTTCAGGGCAGGTCACCTGATCCACCGGCATGTCGCACACGAAGCCCCGCATCGCATCCAGCTGCTCTTGCGTGGGTTCGCCCTGTGTGATGATGCCGCGCATCGTGCCCTTCTCGCGGATGATGCGCGTGAGTGCGCGCGTATCGATACCGGCAAGGCCCGCGATGCCGTGATCCTTAAGGTATTTGTCGAGCCCGCCCTCGCTGCGCCAGTTGGAGGGCTGGCTGCACGCCTCGCGCACGATGAATCCACTCACCTGCGGCCCCGCCGATTCGGGATCGATATCGTTCACGCCGTAGTTGCCGATCAGCGGGTATGTCATCGTCACGATCTGCCCGCAGTAGGACGGATCGGTCAGCACCTCCTGATACCCTGTCATGCCCGTGTTGAACACGACCTCGCCGGGTGTGTCGCTTGAGGCACCGAAGCTTTGGCCCTCGAAGCGCGTGCCATCCTCCAAAGTGAGTATTGCCATGGTCTCTCCTCTCCTGTTGGCTTCCCCTTGAGAAAGCTCAGAGTGTCGATAAATTCTATTTCAGTCATTCCGACCAATCGCTTACGCGCCATCGGATTGACATAAGTCACATGTTTGAAAGTCAGGCTTCCCCTAAGGGGAAGCTATCGCCCTCAGGCGACTGATGAGGTGTGCGCGATGCTGCCATCCTCATCCAATTTCTCTCCCCCAGTCACCTATCGGTGACAGCCCCCTCGTCAGAGGGGGCCACGACAAGAAGTTCTTGATTCTCTTGGCTTCCCCTTGGAGGGGAAGCTGTCGCCGACAAGCGGCTGATGAGGTGTGTGCGGCTCATTCGCCCCTCAAACGTATTCAATGCCGCGCCGCTTCAGCGCCGCCAAAATATCCTCTTTCATATCGAGCGTGAACGCCCTTGCCGCCTGTGCCGCCGACAGTCCCGCGTATTTCTCCTTTTTATAGGCCAGCAACAGCCCGCGCGACGCGTTGACCACCGCGCCGAGACCTTTTCTGTCAAAGTTGACCGCGATATCGTCCGCGCCCGCGCCCTGTGCGCCATAGCCCGGCACGAGGAAAAATACAGACGGTATGCGCTTGCGCAGCGCTTCCGCCTCGGCGGGATATGTCGCGCCGACCACCGCGCCGACCGAGCTGTATCCGCTCTCGCCGGTATACGGCTCGCCCCAAGCCTGCACCTTATCGGCCACGGCCTCGTAAAGCTTCTTGCCGCCCACATCAAGGTCCTGAAACTCGCCGCCCGACGGGTTCGACGTTTTGACGAGCACGAAGATGCCCTTGCCGGTAGCTCCGCAGGCTTCGAGGAACGGCTGTATGCCGTCGATGCCGAGGTACGCGTTCACGGTCAGAAAATCGGCGGGGCTGTTGCTAATATGCGCCTGCGCGTAGGCTTTCGCCGTCGCGCCGATGTCGTTTCTTTTCGCGTCCGCGATCACGACAAGCCCTTTGCGGCCCGCGTACTCCATCGTATCGAAGAAGCACTGCACGCCCGCCGCGCCGTACTGCTCGTAATAGGCCGACTGAACCTTGACCGACGGGACGATATCCGCAATCGCGTCGATGATATCGCAGTTGAATTTGTAAACGCACTTCGCCTTTTCGCTGTCGGTCGGCTCCGCCGCCCCTGCTTGGTACTCAGGCGTCAAATACCCGTATTCGGTATCGAGCCCCGCGCAGACGGGGCATTGTGTGTCTTTGATCGCGCGGCACAAACGGTCTATTTGCATGAGGTTCCTCCATTGTAAACGAGCCGCCCGTCCACGATCGTGTGCGTCACGACGCCGCGCAGCGTTTGCCCGATAAACGGCGAGTTCTTGCCCTTCGAAACGAGGCTCTTTTCCATCAGCGTATACTCGGCATCCATGTCCGCCACCGTGAGGTCGGCGGGCACGCCCACTTCAATCACGCCGCCCGGCTTGCCGATGATGCGCGCCGGGTGGACGCTGAACAGCGTCGCGAGCTTTTCTTTATCCTGCGTGAGGTTCGTGACGGCCAATGAGAACGCCGTCTCAAAGCCGGATATGCCAAACGCCGCGATGGCGTACTCGATGTTCTTCTCGTCCTTGTGGTGCGGCGCGTGATCCGTCGCGATCGCGTCGATCGTGCCGTCGAGCAACGCTTCCTTCACAGCCGCGACATCGTCCGCCGTCCTCAGCGGCGGGTTCACCTTGGTATTGGCGTCGTAGCCCATGCAGGCGCTGTCGTCCGCCGAGAAATAGTGCGGCGCGCTTTCGCATGTCACGCGGACGCCGCGCTGCTTTGCGGCGCGGATCAGCGTGATGCCCCCGCGCGTGGAGACATGCTGAATGTGCACGCGCAGCCCGTAGCTTTCCGCGAGTATCAGGTCCCGCGCGATCATCGCCTCCTCGGCGGCACGCGGTATGCCGGGCAACCCGAGAATCGTAGAATTATGCCCCTCATTCATCACGCCGGTGCCCTTGAGTTCAAGGTCTTCCTCATGCGCCATGATAAAAGAGTCAAATGTGTCCGCGTACTGCATCGCCGCAAGCATCATCGCGCCGCTGCTGACCGGGCGCCCGTCGTCCGAAAACGCGACGCAGCCCATCGCGGCCAGCTCGCCCATCTCCGTCAATTCCTTGCCCTTGAGCTCCTTCGTCGCCGCGCCCACGGGGTAAACCTTCGCGGAGGCATGACGCGCCTTTTCGAGCACGAGCGCGCACACCGCGGCGCTGTCCATGGCGGGCGATGTGTTCGGCATGCAGCACACAGCCGTATAGCCGCCCTTTGCCGCCGCATACGTGCCCGACGCGATATCCTCTTTATACTCCTGTCCCGGTTCTCTCAAGTGGCAGTGGATATCGATAAACCCCGGGAACACGGTTTTACCCGTGATATCGATGGTCTCATCGGCATCCCCTACATTTGTGCCGACCGCCGCGATGCGGCCGTCTTCTATCAATATATCAAGGCGGCCCTTCTTTTCTCCGGCCGGGTTTACGACCTCGCCGCCCGTCAGCTTAAGCGTCTTCATTCTTCCTCCTCGTGAGCAGATACAGCAGCGCCATTCTGACGGCCACACCGTTCGTCACCTGTTCGTTGATTACTGAATTTTCCGCGTCGACCACCGCGCTGGAGAGCTCGACGCCGCGGTTCACCGGGCCCGGATGCATGATCAGCACGTCCTTGCCGCACCACTTGTCGAGCACCTGCTCGTTGACGCCGAATATGTTGTGGTATTCGCGCAGCGTGGATAAAAACGCGCCCTCGAGCCGCTCCTTTTGTATGCGCAGCCCCATCACCACGTCCGCGCCGACGAGCGCCTCCTCAAGGCTCGTCGTGATGCGCGCACCCATCGTCTCAATGCCAAACGGCATCAGCGTTTTAGGCCCGCATAGCGTCACATTCGCGCCGAGCTTTTTGAGCCCCCAGAGGTTGCTGCGCGCCACGCGGCTGTGCCAGATATCGCCGATGATCGAGACGTTAAGCCCCTTTAAGTCGTTGCCGAAGCGCTCGCGCATCGTAAACATATCGAGCAGCGCCTGCGTCGGATGCTCATGCATGCCGTCGCCCGCGTTGATCACGCTGCCTGAGAAGTTGTCGCCGAGCAGCTTGGGCGCGCCTGCGTACGGGTGGCGGATGATGATCACGTCCGTCTCCATCGCCTCAATTGTGTACCCCGTGTCGAGCAGCGTTTCGCCCTTGGCCACCGAGCTTGACGATACGCCGAGGTTGCTGAACGTCGCGCCGAGAAACTTCGCCGCGAGCTCAAAGCTTAAACGCGTGCGCGTGCTGTTTTCATAAAACAGCGCCACCACGGATTTGCCCTGCATGTGGGGCATCTTCTTGGCACTCTGCTGCAGATACGCCTTCATTGTCGCAGCGGTATCGAGTATATACGATATCTCTTCCGCCGGCATGTCGTGCAGGCCGATCAGATCTTTTTGTGACAAATGCATATGTTTTCAGTTCCTTTTTGGGAGCGCTGTCCGCTCCGTCTTTATTTTGTTTGAAAATCAGGCTTTTCAGCCCGTTTTAACCCTGTAAAAAAACCTTATCAGTCTGATAAGGTTTACACCGGCAAATCATTGATCACAACATTGTCAAAACCGTCAATCTCCTTGACATGGACACTGATGACCTCGCTTTTCGATGTTGGTATGTTTTTCCCGACAAAGTCCGCCCGGATCGGCAGCTCCCTGTGGCCCCTGTCCACTATAACCGCAAGCTGTATATAGTTCGGGCGTCCGAGGTCCATCAGCGCGTCGAGACCCGCGCGCGCCGTACGTCCCGTGTACAGCACATCGTCACAGAGCACCACTGTTTTCTTGTTGATGTCAAACGCGATATCGGTTCCCTTGATCACGGGATGGTCGGCCAGCAGCGAGAGATCGTCACGGTAAAATGTGATATCGAGTGTCCCCACATTCACGCCGACCCCTTCGAATTCTTTGATGTAGGCTGCGATGCGCTTGGCGATGGGAACGCCACGGCGGTGAATGCCGATCAGCGCAAGATTCTCCGCGCCCTTGTTCTTCTCCACGATCTCATGCGCAATGCGCTTTAAAGATCTGTCGAGTGCCGTTTCGTCCATTATGAGCGCCTTGTCCACTTGTTACGCCGTCCTTTCTTATTCATCGCATCAAAAAAGCCTTGCACTCGGCAAGGCTTAATAAACATAGGATACCCTAACCTTGCCGGACTCTCTGGACCGATTTAAAGGTGTTCTACTGTCAACAAGATTATCATAGTCCGTCCGGTTTGTAAAGAGACAAGATGGACAAACCGGGCAGTTTTTTAAACGAACTGACAGGCAGAAAGCGTTGTTCAAATACGCGTTTTTACGCTTCCTTGGCCATCAGATCCCTGCGATGATGGCACAGCGCGATGTACGCCGTTTCATCCACCTCACGGATGATCGTCTCGAGCTCGTCGTCGCCGAACGCCGTGGTGCGGCCTTCGGTAAACTCCTTGTCGATCTCGGTCTTTATCGTGACGATCAGCGGCTCCTGCTTGCCCATGGCGGCTTCGCCCTTAAGCTTGAAGTGCGAGTTCATCCAGTGCGCAATGCCCGCCAGCCCCGAATGCGCGTCCACCGCCACGGTCACGGGGCGCTTTAAAAGCTTTTCGGTGTTGAAGATATTGTAGATCTCCTCATCCTTCAAAAGGCCGTCCGCGTGAATGCCGGCGCGCGTGGAGTTGAAGTTGCGCCCCACAAACGGCGTTCTCGGGTTGATCTCGGTGGCAAGCTCGTTCTCGAAGTATTCGGCCAGCTCTGTGATCACGGTTAAATCCATGCCGTCCGTTGTGCCCTTAAGGCCGCAGTATTCCATCACCATCGCTTCAAGCGGGCAGTTGCCCGTGCGCTCGCCGATGCCGAGCACCGAGCAGTTGACCGACGACGCGCCGTAAAGCCATGCCGTGGCCGAGTTCGTGACGACCTTGTAAAAATCGTTGTGGCCGTGCCATTCGAGCAGCTCCGACGGGAACCCCGAATACTGGTGCAGCCCGTATACGATGCCCTGCACGCTGCGCGGCAGCGATGCGCCGGGGTATGTGATGCCGTAACCGAGCGTATCGCACATGCGGATCTTGATGGGCACGCCCGTCTCCTGCATAAGCTTCATGAGCTCATCCGCAAACGGAATCACAAAGCCGTAGTAATCGGCGCGCGTGATGTCCTCTAAGTGGCAGCGCGGCTTGATGCCGTAATCGATCGCCATTTTGATCACGTCGAGGTATTTGTCCATCGCCTGTTTGCGTGTCAGGTTCATCTTTTTGAATATATGGTAATCCGAGCAACTCACAAGTATGCCCGTTTCCTTGATGCCAAAACGTTTGATAAGCTCGAAGTCCTTCTGGCTTGCACGTATCCACGCGGTCACCTCGGGGAATTCGTAGCCAAGGTCAAGACAAGCCTGAAGCGCTTCTTTATCCTTTTGTGTGTACACAAAAAACTCACTCTGGCGGATGATGCCCTTGAGCCCGCCAAGCCGGTGCAGCATCTTGTAAACGTCGATCACCTGCTGAACCGTGAACGGCGAGCGCGACTGCTGGCCGTCGCGGAATGTGGTATCCGTGATCCAAATGTTTTCCGGCATCCGCATGGGAACGGAACGGTGGTTAAAGGCAATCTTGGGTACCGAGTCGTAATCGAACATATCGCGGAAGTACTGCGGCTCCTCCACATCCTGAAATGAAAATTTATAGTCATTCTCCTGCAACAGGTTCCATCTGCTGTCCACGCTTCTCATGTCATCACCTTTCATATCAAATCCCCTTTCAGACTTTCAGCGAAAGAACAAATTCCTTTATCCTCTCAAGTCCCTTTTTAATGTTCTCTTCGCTGACCGCGTAGCTTAAGCGCACATACTCGTCTGCGCCGAAAGCAACGCCCGGCACCACAGCTGTCAGTGTTTGTTCGAGGAGCAGCTCCGAAAAGCTTACGGACCCTGTTATCTCAATGCCGTCATACTTTTTCCCGATCAGTTGCGAGATGTTCATCATCACATAAAACGCGCCGCCCGGCGTCTTGCACGAAAGGCCGTCGATATCGTTGATGAGCCCGCACAGCAGTTTCCGGCGCTTGTCGAAAACCTCTTTCATGCGCTTCACCTGATCCTGCGGCCCTTCGAGAGCTTCCACAGCTGCAAACTGCGCGATCGAATTCGGGTTGGACGCCGCGTGCGACTGGTACGCGTTCATCACCTTTGCAAGCTCTCGCACGCTTGCGGTGTATCCGATCCGCCAGCCGGTCATCGCGTACGTTTTGCTCATGCCGTTGACGACGATCGTCAAATCCTTGATTTCCCTGCCGAGCGACGCGATGCTCACATGCTCGCCCTCGTAAATCAGTTCGTCATAAATTTCGTCGGATATCACAAAAATTCCGGCCTCCACCGCCACTCTGGCGATGGCCTCCAGCTCGCTGCGCGAGTAGACCGCACCGCATGGGTTGGAGGGCGAATTCAATATGAGCGCTTTTGTTTTGTCTGTGATCGCGGCCCTTATCTGCTCCGCCGTCGCTTTGAAGCCGTCCCCGGTCTCGACGAACACCGGCACGCCGTCCGACATGCGCACAAGCTCAGGATAGGTGAGCCAATAGGGCGAAGGAATAATCACCTCGTCGCCCGGGTTTAGAATCGCAGCGAATATGTTAAACAAAGAATGCTTGGCACCGTTGGAAACAACGATATCTTCAGGCGCATAGTCAAGGCCGCATTTGACGGCAAGCCGTTTTGCAATTGCAGCGCGAAGCTGCAGCGAACCCGAAGCGGGCGTATACTTGGTAAGTCCCATATCCAGCGCCTTTTTGGCAGCGTTTTTGATGTTCTCGGGCGTATCGAAATCGGGCTCACCCGCGCCAAAGCCCACAACGTCACGGCCTTCGCTCTTAAGCTTTTTCGCCATCGCGTCAATTTTCAGCGTCGCTGACGGGGCAATGTTAACTGCTTTGCTGGATAATATCATAAAACCTCCATTGGCTTATCGCAAATTGCATATTATTTATTCATAACCTTCATTTGAACGTATGATATCATATTATATTCGGGTTTACAACTATGTTTGAATGATTTTTTGCATGATTGTAAAAAAAATATTGCATCATAGACGCCGGGTTTTCTGCAATCTCACATTACTATATCACCATTCATATATTCATAGTGGGGGGGATATATTTGAAACAACTCATACTGCTGTACGGCGATAACTGCGGCTACTGCAAAAAGGCGAAAATGCTGCTTCAGCGGGCACTTCACACTCATCCGGAATTTCTTTTGGTCGACATCCGCTATTTATCCGAGCCGGACGAGGAAGCGGCGTCACTCAAGCATCAGCTTATCCCCGCGTTCTTCTGTGACGGGACGCTTTTTTTCGAAGGCAATCCGGACATGGATATCGTGCTGGGCGCTCTGCGCTGCTGCATGGAAAATGGCAAATAAACGCTTTATTTTGACGATATATATAAAATAATATGAAAAAAGTATTAACAAAGGCGCTGTCCCTTGATTATTCTTCCGTGTTCTATTAAAATGACCAAAAAAGGGAGGGATAGCTATGTCAAACTTTACGATCGGTACATGTTCCACATCGGATCTGCCTGAGGCTTATATCGAAAAGAACAAACTGCTCCTGCTAAAATTCTCTTACACGATTGACCACACGGAGTACAAAGACGGGGACATGGACACCAAGACGTTTTTCGATCTCGAACGCGACGGCAAGCTGCCCACCACGTCTCAGCTCAACCCTGCGGACATCATTCCCGGTTTTGAACAGGTGCTTTCCTCCGGCAGCGACCTTTTATATATCGCTTTTTCATCCGGTCTTTCGGGCAGCTATAACAACTTAAGCCTCGTGGCTAAGGATATGCGCCAAAAATATCCCGACCGCAAGATATACGTGATCGATTCGCTCTGCGCGTCGCTCGGGCAGGGGCTGCTCGTGGATTATGCCGTAAAAATGCGTGACGACGGAAAATCCATCGACGAGGTAAATAACTGGGTAGAATCAAACAAGCTCGGTCTCAACCACTGGTTCACGGTAGACAGCCTAAGCCATTTGCGGCGCGGCGGGCGCGTGACGGGCGCGGCGGCGTTTGTGGGCAATCTGCTGCACATTAAGCCGGTGCTCAATGTGGATTATGAAGGGCATCTGATTCCGCGGGAAAAAGAGCAGGGAAGAAAGCGCGCGCTCAAATGCCTGATTGAGAAGATGGAAGAGTATATTTACCAGCCGGACGGCCAGAGTGTGTTCATCAGCCACGGCGATGATATTGAAGCGGCGGAAAAGCTCGCGGGTATGGTGAAGGCCCGTTTCCCTGAGGTCGGAGAGATTATGATCAATCCGCTCGGCGCGGTGATCGGCGCGCACGCGGGCCCGGGGACGATCGCGCTGTTCTTCATGGGGAAAAGTCGCTAGTTTCTAACTATGAATATAAAAATTAGAAGCTGCTCGAAATGGCAGTTTCTTTTTATAATTTCTATAATCGTTTTAACTTTCAAGTGCTACATCCCAGAGTTATGGCGTTTGTATATTTTGTTAAGCACGATATAGGTACCTAGTCAGTTGTGGTTATCATTTTAATTAAGAACTTCATTAAAACACTACTTAATTCGATAATGAATTCGATCTCGTTTTCATTGATTATATCATTATGTTTTACATGGTGATTCTGGAAGTCAGTGTAATATTTTATTATCTGTGTGAACATGTTTCGTAACTCGACAGAAGCATTTGCATCCTTAAGCCTTCCACCCAGCTCGGAAATATTGTTTTCCAAACTCCTTCCATTATTGAGCAAATCTTTCACTAATAATTCAAAAGCTAAACGCATATCGTCAAGCGTATTCCTTTCAAATACACCACTTTCATTCCTTTCAAATACACCACTTTCATATTTAGCTAGAGAATTATTATACTGTTCAAGTGCCAGAGGATGATTTTCTAGCCAATGTCTCGTTTTGGAAACCAGCTCAGTTTTTGCAATTCTTTCAGAAGCAAAGCTACCATATCGCGAGTAAAGTTTTATTTTTAATTTCTTTACGGTTTCATTATCTTGAAACATTGACAATTCGCATAGGTCTTTAATTATTATAAATTGCTGTTCTGCGTCAAATGCTTGAAGGTTTCTATATAAAGCGGTTCGTTTATTAGGCACAATGCTTCCGAACTTGCCAAAGTCAGGGCTCGAAATAGGAATGGACACACCGAAATCAACCGCATATGAATTGCAATATTTAACGATCTGCGCACCAGTTAAGCCCAAACTCGTATCCGCAAGAATATCACTTGCGTAAGATATAAAAGCATCATCTAATTTCTCAGTCTTTTGTTCTTTTGAGAATTCTTCTTCGGATAAAATCGCAGAATCATCTTCATTAATCAAAAACAATCTCAGAATACCAATAGCTGATTTTGCATCTCGTTCTCCGGTTCCGTTTCTTAAAAAAATTGCATTGTTGATTTCAGGCAACTCTTTGGAAAACACATTTCGAATTTCAGTAATT
Organism: Bacillota bacterium; assembly: GCA_023461435.1. Lineage (GTDB taxonomy): Bacteria > Bacillota > Clostridia > Christensenellales > SZUA-584 > SZUA-584. The sequence goes on along the minus strand of JAEYLC010000025.1, from coordinate 7,874 downwards.
AAATCAAACATATTGCTTTCAGTTTGTTGATAATTTTTTGGATCGCACTCATTAAACTCTTTTATTTCAGAAGTCAATCTATCGACATATTCTTGAACAAACTCTCTTTTCTTTTGATTCATTAGCTTCCTCTATAACTTTTACATTGTATACTTATTTTAAATTAGTACAATAAATTATATTACTTGGGATTTGCTAGAGCAATGCTTATTTTTTGTTTTACATTCAAGTATTTATACTGCTACCACGTGCTACGCACCTCTTTCATATTTGTCCTCCCCTCCTCATATATTTTTTTAAGAAGAATCTATCAACACGGAGGAGAAATATGCGATACTCACGAATGATGTCCCAGCCCCCAAGGAAGAAAAAGCGATACGGAAACCTGATACTGATAGCCATCATCCTCGGCATCACCGTCTATTTTGCGACGGCCGGCGCCGCCGGCGGCTGGCTCGCCGAGAACGTCATCAACCCGATTTTCAACAGCGACCCTTCCGCCGCATCGGCAGCCTCGCCCGGCGCTTCCCTGAGCCCCGCCCCCACCCTGCTGCCCAGCGCGTCACCCGGCGCCGAGTCTCCGAGCGCCACGCCGCAAGCCGTGAGCCTGCCGGAAGTTTCGGGCGCGCGCGCCGAAGAACAGATCAAGGTGGACAGCGTCGCGCTCTTTACGCTGCAGGCGGGCGCTTTTTCTGACGAGGCCAACGCAAAAACCGCCGCAACCGAAATCACCGCGCGCGGCGGCGCGGGATACGTGGCTTTCGACGGCAACCTGTACCGCGCGCTCATCGCCGGATACACCAGCGAGGAGGACGCAAAGAGCGTCAAAACGGAGCTCGAGGGGCAGGGCGTCGTGAGCACGGTTTTCAAGCTTGAATCGGGCGCGCTCGAGTTTAAGGTAGGCGCGGAACAGTCCCAGATCGACGCGATCAAGGCCTGCTTCACGCTCGTTTCCGATACGGTCAATAATCTGCAGCAGATCATCTATGACGCCGATAAGGGCACAAACGTGGACGATAAAATCACCGCGCTCAAAACCAATGCGCACACCGTCGCGGACAATTTCAAGAGCGCCATCACGCTCGGCACCGACGCCACCGACAAACTGTCCGCCTATATGGACAGCTTCTGCGCCGCGCTCGATAATATTCCGCTGTCCACCGGCGCCGCAGCCGTAGATTTTTCCTCCAAGTTGAAGTATAATATCATAGGTATTGTCGTCGATTATTCGGCATTCTTAGACAAACTGAGCAGTTAACGGAGGACATATATGACAATTGCTGAAGCAGCCGCAGCAATCGGGGCCACCCCGATTTGCGGTGAAGAAAACATGGACAAGCCTTTAACATCGGGCTGCGGCGCTGATCTCATGAGCGATGTGCTCACTTTTGCCAAGGACGGCAGCATACTATTAACCGGCATGGTCAACCAGCATGTGATCCGCACGGCGGAGATGCTTGACGTGCTGTGCATCACGTTTGTGCGCGGCAAAAAGCCGACGGACGACATCATCGACCTCGCGAAGCAGACGGGCGTCACACTGCTTTGCTGTGACCATACGCTATACGAGGCATGCGGCAGACTCTATGAAAAGGGTCTCCCGCCGTGCAGAAGGTTATAGCTTATGGCCGATGTTTTTAAGGAAACATTTAATGTCGCAGCCAGCGATTTTGCCTCGGCGGGCGAAGCTTCGGCAAGAATAAAAGGCATTTTAAGGATGATCGGCATCGACCCTGCGCTGACGCGCCGCGTGACCATCGCGTCTTACGAAGCCGAGCTTAACATGATCATCCACAGCCATGGCGGCGCCATGACGCTCGAGATTTCTCCCGACGCCATATTATTGAATTGCGCGGACACGGGCCCCGGCATCGCCGATATCGACATGGCAATGCGCGAAGGCTATTCCACGGCGCCGTCCGACGTCAGGATGATGGGCTTCGGCGCGGGCATGGGGCTTCCGAATATGAAAAAAAACAGCGACGAGTTTTCGATTGTTTCGGATACGGACGGAACTGTTTTGAATATGCGGTTTAATATTTAAACAAAGGCGGCATATCATGAATACATATTTCCATTCGGTGCGGCTCGACCGCGACAAGTGCAAGGGCTGTACCAACTGCATCAAGCACTGCCCCACCGAAGCGATTCGCGTGCGGAGTGGCAAGGCTCAGATCATTGCGGAACGGTGCATCGACTGCGGTGAATGCATACGCGTCTGCCCGTACCACGCCAAGATCTCCTACACCGATCCTTTTTCGGATATCGGGAAATTCAAATACAAGATCGCGCTGCCTGCGCCCGCGCTTTACGGACAGTTCAAGAACTTAAGCAGCATCGACCGCGTGGTGGTGGGGCTTAAACTCATGGGCTTCGACGACGTGTATGAGGTGGCGCGCGGCGCGGATATCGTGAGCTGCGCGATACAGGAGAAAATTCAGGACAAGGACAACCTTCCCATCATATCGTCGGCCTGCCCCGCGATCGTGCGGCTGATTCAGGTACGCTTCCCGAACCTCATTGACAACATCATCGACCTGTTGTCGCCGATGGAGGTCGCGGCGTCGGTCGCCAAGCGCGAATACGCGAAAAAGTACGGCGTCAGCCTCAAGGACATCGGCGCGTTTTTCATCACGCCGTGCCCCGCCAAAATGACAAGCATCAAAAACCCGTACGGCATTGAAAACAGCAATGTGGACGGCGCGTTTTCCGTGATCGATATTTACGGCCTGCTCGCGGGCCAGCTCAAAAAGCCCGGCGTCGTCACGATTGAAGGCGCGACGGCCTCTGTCTGCGGCGTGGGCTGGGCCAACTCGGGCGGCGAAGCCGCAGCCGCGGGCATCACGAATTCGCTCGCCGTGGACGGCATCGGCAACGTGATCAAGGTGCTCGAGGAGATCGAAAACCTAAAGCTTACCGACCTTCAGTATTTCGAAGGGCTCGCGTGCCCCGGCGGCTGCGTGGGCGGCCCGCTCACGTTTGAGAACCCGTATGTGGCGCGCACGCGCATCAAAACGCTGTCGGCGAAAATCGAGAATCCCGCCCCTTCGGTCGATTACGCCCAGAGATACATCAAGGACGGCACCGTCGATTTCCGCCAGCCCGTCAAGGCGCGGCCCGTGATGAAGATCGACGCGGATATGGTCACCGCGATGAAGAAGCTTGAGGCGATCGAGGAAATCGCCAAGCGCCTGCCGGGTCTCGACTGCGGTTCGTGCGGCTCTCCCTCGTGCCACGCGATGGCCGAGGATATCGTGCTCGGCGACGCGAAGGAAATGGACTGCGTATTCAAGCTGCGTGACAAGGTCACGAGCCTTGCCGAACAGATGGTGGAGCTCACGGGCCGTGACAAAAAGGAGACAGGCAGATGACCACAAGTGAACTGATACAAAAAACCGGATGGAAACCTCTCACGGAAGCAGGCGACGATACTGTGTCTTCCGCTTATATATGCGACCTTTTAAGCTGGGTAATGGCGCACGCGCAAAACGGCACCGCGTGGGTCACCGTGCAGGCGCATCTCAACGTGGTCGCCATCGCGTCGCTGACCGGCTGCGCCTGTGTGATCATCCCCGAGAACATTGCCGTCTCGGAGGAAACTCTCGCCGCCGCGCGCGACAAGGGCGTCACGATGCTGAGCGCCCCGTGCTCGTCGTACGGCGCGGCGCTCGCTCTCAGCGGTCTTGGCATCGGCGAAGTGCAATGACGCGCTGCTACGATCTGCACATCCATTCCTGCCTTTCCCCGTGCGCCAGCGACGACATGACGCCCGCGAACATCGCGGGAATGGCGCATATCAAAGGGCTCTCTCTCATCGCGCTGACGGATCATAACTCGGGGGCCAATCTGCCCGCCATGGCTGAGGCCGCCGCCGAATACGGCCTCGCTTTCGTGCCCGGCATCGAGGTCACCACCAGCGAGGAAGTGCACGTGCTCACATACTTTGCGGATTCGGATACAGCCGCCGCTTTCGGCGACAAGCTTTACGCCTCGCTGCCCGGTATTGAGAACCGGCCCGAGATTTTCGGCAATCAGCTCGTCATGGATGCGGGAGATATCGTCAAAGGAACGCTTAGTAAGCTGCTGCTGCAGGCCGTCCCCTATCCGCTCGACGATGTTGCGCGCATGGTCAAAGAGATTGGCGGATGCGCTGTGCCCGCGCACATCAACCGTGATTCTTTCTCGCTGCTTGCCAATTTGGGGTTCATTCCGCCCGGCCTTTTTCAGTGCGTGGAGATCACGCGAAGCCTCCCCTGCCCCGACCTTCACGGCGAATATCGCGTTCTTCATTCCTCCGACGCGCATGATCTCGGCGCCATTTCCGAGCCGCTGGAAACGCTCTGCGGCATAGAAAACGCGAGAGATTTTATAGATTATGTTAATAAATTCTAATATCTGTTTCCCTTCACGACTTTTCATTCTTTTTTCCGAACTTTATTAATTTTTTCACAAATTATATGTGCAATCATGTGTATTATGTGTTAAAATAACCGCTGGATGTTTTGATACTTTTTTAACAATCTATTTTACAATATTTTTCAGGAGGGGTAGCCATGACCAACGTGGATGATAAGATGATGCGCGAAGAGCTCATCAGTTTCATCGCAGAGCAGAAGAAAAAACCAGGCCCGCTTATGCCCATCATGCAAAAAGCGCAGTCGATATTCGGCGCGCTGACAATCGATGTGCAGGAGCTCATTGCGCAGCAGCTCGACATTCCCATGAGCGACGTATACGGAGTCGCCACTTTTTATTCACAGTTTGCACTTGAACCGAAAGGAGAGCACATCATCAGCGTCTGCATGGGCACAGCCTGCTATGTGAGAAACATAGAAAAGGTGATGGAGCGGCTGATTGAAGAGCTGGGCGTCGATCCCGGGCAGACCACGCCGGACGGACACTTTACGCTGGAAGCTACTCGCTGCCTCGGATGCTGCGGGCTTGCCCCCGTCATCATGATCGATGATCAGGTGTATGGGCGGCTGGTTCCTTCGGATGTGCCGGACATACTCGCAAAATACGAAAAGTAAACCATGCGTGATATTTCTTTGCATATTCTCGACATTGCCGAGAATTCCATCCGGGCGATGAGCACATTGGTGAGCATCAGCATCACCGTCGATAAGCCAAACGATGAACTCGTCATCGCGATCGGCGACAACGGGTGCGGTATGAGCGAAGAAATGCTGGAGCGTGTGAAAAGTCCTTTTACCACATCGCGAACCACACGAAAAGTCGGCCTTGGAATACCGCTGTTTACGGCTAATTGCGAAGCAACAGGCGGGCACCTCGATATCGAGTCAGAAATGGGCAAAGGCACAAAGCTGACCGCACATCTTGGCCTCTCACATATCGACCGTCCGCCGCTCGGAGACATCGCAGAAACACTGTCCACCCTGACGATCATGAACCCTTCTATAGACTTTGCATTCTCCGCAAAATCCGATGAAGCGTTTGAATATGACACCAGGCAGATCAAGGCGACTTTGGGGGATGTCCCCGTCACACATCCGGATGTGATGGTATTCATCCGCGAATATTTACAGGAAGGAATCAAACAGGTTTTTGGAGGTAACGAAATATGAAATCTTTACAAGAGCTCGAAGCAATCAGAAACAAGACGTTGTCTGAGATAGATATCCGTAAAAAAGGCGAAGGCACACGCATTGTGGTCGGCATGGCCACCTGCGGTATCGCCGCAGGTGCGCGCCCTGTGCTCACCGCTCTGGTGGATGAGGTCGCCAAGAGAAACTTAAAAAGCGTGACCGTCTCTCAGACAGGCTGCATCGGCGCCTGCCGCTTGGAACCGATCGTCGAAGTGTACGCGCCCGATAAGGAAAAGGTGACGTATGTGAAGGTGACCCCCGACATGGTCGGCCGGATCATCGCCGAGCATATCGTGAACGGCAACCCCGTCGCCGAGTACACCATCGGCTATCACGAAGAGAATACGAAATAGGAGGGCAAAAAAATGGATATATTCCGTTCTCATGTACTCGTCTGCGGCGGTACCGGATGCACATCGTCCGAATCGCCGAAGATCATGGATAAATTCAATGAAGAAATAAGTAAAGCCGGCCTCGATAAGGAAGTCAAGGTTGTCAGAACCGGCTGCTTCGGCCTTTGCGAGGCGGGCCCCGTCGTGATCGTGTATCCCGAAGGCAGCTTCTATTCGCATGTGAAGGTCACCGATGTGCCTGAAATCGTCAGCGAACACCTGTTAAAGGGCCGCATCGTGCAGCACCTTTTGTACCACGGCGAAACCAAAGACGTCGAGATGTCGCTTGACAACATCGGCTTTTACAAAAAGCAAAAGCGTATCGCGCTTCGCAACTGCGGCGTGATCGACCCGGAGCGCATCGAAGAATACATCGCGTTTGACGGCTACAAGGCGCTCGGCAAGTGCCTGACCGAACTCACGCCCCAGCAGGTGATCGACATCGTCAAGCAGAGCGGCCTTCGCGGACGCGGCGGCGGCGGCTTCCCCACGGGCCTTAAGTGGCAGTTCTGCGCAAACGAGAAAAACGAGCAGAAATACGTGATCTGCAACGCCGACGAAGGCGACCCGGGCGCGTTCATGGATAGAAGCGTGCTTGAGGGCGACCCGCACGCGGTGCTGGAAGCCATGGCCATCGCGGGCTACGCGATCGGTGCGAACATGGGCTATATCTACGTACGCGCGGAATACCCCATCGCTGTGAAACGGCTTGAGATCGCGATCGGACAGGCCCGTGAAATGGGCCTGCTCGGAAAAGACATATTCGGCACCGGCTTCGAGTTCGACATCGATATCCGCCTCGGCGCGGGCGCGTTTGTCTGCGGCGAAGAGATGGCGCTGATCTCGTCCATCGAAGGCCACCGCGGCGAGCCGACACCCAAACCCCCGTTCCCGGCTCAGAAGGGTCTTTTCGGCAAACCGACGATTATCAACAATGTTGAAACTTTTGCGAACGTTGCGCAGATAATATTGAACGGGCCCGAATGGTTCGCGTCAATGGGCACCGAGAAGAGCAAGGGCACCAAGGTGTTCGCGCTCGGCGGCAAGATCAACAACACCGGCCTCGTGGAGATCCCGATGGGCACCACGCTGCGCGAGATCATCTATGATATCGGCGGCGGCATACCGAACGGTAAGAAATTTAAGGCGGCCCAGACGGGCGGCCCCTCGGGCGGCTGCATTCCGGTCAGCCATCTTGATACCCCCATCGACTACGATTCGCTCATTTCGATCGGTTCGATGATGGGCAGCGGCGGCCTCATCGTGATGGACGAGGACAACTGCATGGTGGACGTGGCGCGTTTCTTCCTCGACTTCACCGTCGATGAATCGTGCGGCAAATGCCCGCCCTGCCGCATCGGCACCAAGCGCATGCTCGAGATTTTAGAGCGCATCGTGTCGGGCCGCGGCGAGGAAGGCGACATCGAAAAGCTCGAACAGCTCGGTGAGAACATCAAGAACGCGGCGCTCTGCGGCCTTGGCAAAACGGCCCCGAACCCCGTGCTCTCGACGATCAAGTATTTCCGTGATGAGTATGAAGCGCACATCCGTGACAAGAAGTGCCCCGCGGGCCACTGCAAAGCCCTGCTCAACTACATCATCGACAAATCAAAGTGCATCGGCTGCAGCGCGTGCGCGAAGGTCTGCCCCACCGGCGCGATTTCCGGCAAGATCAAAGAGCCGTTTGAAATCGACCAGAGCAAGTGCATCAAGTGCGGCGCGTGCATAACCAAGTGCAAGTTCGGCGCAATCGAGAAGAAATAAGAAAGGAGCAGACAGGTTATGATATCTTTAACGATAGATGGAGTCAAAGTGGAAGTTCCTGATAACACTTCGGTTCTCGAAGCGGCCAGGGCTGCCAGCATTAAAATACCGA
>JAEYLC010000024.1 GCA_023461435.1 Bacillota bacterium | reverse complement strand
AGGCGCCTTCCTCGTAAAGCCCCTGTGCAATGCCTTTGCCGAACCCCTGGGCGCTGCCTGTCACAATCGCAATCTTCCCCGACAGCCGTCCCGGCGCCGCATTGCGCTCACGCACGCGCGACGCCGCGAGCTGCTCCCATTTGCTTATGTCTATCATCTTTGTGCCTCCATATATCCAATCATTCTGTGATACGCATCCTCCCACTCCTGTGTATGATGCGGTTCATATTCCTGCGTTTCAAACGAACGGGCCACCACGTCACGCACATCGGCGATGCCCGAGAGCTCGCCCAGCGCGACCGCCTGCATCAAAAGATTGCCGATGCACGCGCCCTCTGTGGGGCCTGTGATCACGCGCCTGTCCGTCGCATCCGCCGACATCTGGTTGAGCAGCCTGTTCAGCATGCCGCCGCCCACGATATTCAGCGTGTCGATCGGCTCGCCCTTAATCACTTCGAGTCTTTCGACAGCCCACCGGTATTTGAGCGCCAGACTTTCATAGATGCACCGCGCCACCTGTCCCACCGTTTCGGGGACCGGCTGATGCGTCGCCCCGCAGTAGGACCGTATCTTCATATCCATGGTTTCGCCCGTATCGCCATCGGCAAAAAACGCCGGACAATCCGGATCGATGATCGAACGGAAGGGCTGCTCTTTTTCAGCCGCTCTGACAATATCGTCCCATGACAGGTTCATCCCTTTTTCGTTCCAGGCGCGGCGGCATCTTTGAATCAGCCACAGCCCCATGATGTTCTTAAGCGGCCTGAAGCCGCCCTGCACCGTGCCTTCATTGGAGAAATTCGACTCGAAAACCTCATCGGTCAACACGGCTTTGTCAGTCTCAACGCCAAAAAGAGACCACGTGCCTGATGAACAAAAAGCAAAGCTGCCCTGGCCCGGAATCGCAGCCACAGCCGACGCGGTATCGTGCGTGCCCACCGCAACGAGCGGTATGGCTTTCATACCGATTTCGGCAGCGATTTTGGGCATCATCCTGCCGCGCAGTGACCCGGCTCTGTCAATCGGCGTGAATATGCGTCTCGGCAGATCAAGCGCGTCGATAAGGCTCCAATCCCAGTCCATTGCAGCGGGATTAAACAGGTTTGTTGTGGTCACATTCGTGTACTCGCTGAGCTTGTCGCCCGTAAAATAATAACCGAGCAGATCCGGTATCATCAGCATCGTCTGCGCGTCGGATAACTGCGCGTCATGGTTCATCCTTCTCCAATACAGCTGATAAAGCGTATTGAAGTTCATCGCCGCAATGCCGGTTCTGTTGAATATGTCGCGCTTGGAGACGGTGTTCCAGGCCGCCAGCATTTCCTCGTCGGTTGCGCAGCGATAGGCGCGCGGATTGTCGATGAGATTCCCGTTTTTGTCGAGCAGACCGAAATCCACGCCCCATGTATCTATGCCAAACGCGCCGAGGTTTTTTCCTCCGTCGGCCCTGTAGGCGGCGAAGGCTTCTTTCAGATGGGTAAATAACCCCTCTGCATTCCAATAAAATAAACTCTCTGAAATCTTGTACTCATTTTCAAACCGGAGCAGCTCCGAAAGGGTCAGCTTATTTCCGTCAAAACAGCCAAGAATCGCGCGCCCATTGCTCGCGCCGATATCAAAGGCCATTAAATCCAGTTGTTTCATTTCTGATTCTGCTTTCCAGCCAAAGACTTTCTGTATTTTTCGCTCTCCCAGTTTGCAATAAACAGCTTTGCCGCTTCACCCATTGACGAAAGCGTGAATCGGTTCTTTTCCAGGCTTTCGCGTATGAATATGACGGCAGTCAGCGTTTCCGCTATCGTCTGCGCCATTGACTGATTCAAATTGCACACGACCTTGCCGGATGCAGTATCCGTCACGCACGTACCGGGTTCAGGTTTTGAGCTGCTTTCTCCCAAGAAAAACGTGCCCGTTAAAAACACAAGCTGATCGGGATATAAAGCTTCTTCCAAAAACTCCTTTCGTCCGTAGCGGCCCGATTTCAGATGGGCTTCAAGGTATGGCGCGTCCGTAATGAATAACCCGTCTGCGCTTTCACGAACGGAAACCGCCGGAAAAGCGTGATTTGTGATATTGAAAACGCCTGCAATGCGTTCATTGACCTCTTCATGAATTCTCAAGGCTTCCATATGGTCGTCGTGGTGAACGATCAAACCGTGATTGCCCATCAGCAGCACCGTGGGCATTTCGCCTTTTTCCGCCTCGACGCGCATCAGCTCATCCCTTATCGAGAACGTCAGCCGTGCCCCGGGATCCGTATACGAAACAAATCCCCATGTGTAGCCGGCATCCGCCAGCGCTTTTGCGGCGATTTGCTTGCATTCTGCCGCGCATGCCGCCATATTGGCATAAACGCTGTGGCTGTGCACCACGTATTTTTTCAATATGGAATGGAACCCCGCCTCTACCGAAGGACGGAGCTGCGCCATCCCCTCAACGGCCTTCACCGCCGACTTCGCTTTTTCAGCCCCCGCCTTCTCCACGTCTTCAAAGCTCTGCGGCTGGTTCTCAAAATAAAATTGCTTTAACGCCGCATAATCCAAAACCGCATAAGCGTTGTCGGTCCGAATATCCGACAGGCAATATCCCGACGCTTTGATTGCCATCAGCTGCCCGTCGAGCTTGACGGACGTGTTGCCGCCGCCGCCTTGTATATAGTCGTTGCGGCTGCCGACCGCTTGCGACATGTATGCGAAATTCTCAAGTTCTTTCTTGTAGTTGTCAGTAAAATTATTCATAGTCAGTATCCATTTAAAATTTATTGATTGATCGGGTGATAGATGATGGGGCGGGCCACTGGCCCGCCCCTCATTGACTGTATGTTTCTGATTAATAAATCGCAGCCCATTCTTCAATGTTTGAAGGATCAAACTTGAACGGAGGCCCAATGATGATCTCTGTGCCGCCGTCGCCGGCTTCCACAACGCTGAACTCAGTGCCGCTTTCAGCCGTAAAGCTGTCGCCAACCGCGCCCGTGATCTCGCCCTTAAGCAGTGCGATCAACGCATATGCGGCAGATCTGCCCACATCGATCGGGTTCCACAGGAACATATACGGACAGGACTTGTCGCTGCCGGTACCCATGTAATCCTTCATTTCAGAAGGCAGGCCAAGGCCGGTCACTTCGATCTTATCGCAGAGTCCCTGATCCTGAACAACCTTCGCAGCAGCCATAACGCCCACTGTGGTCGGCGCGCAGATCACCTTCAGGTCCGGATAGTTGGAGATGAGCGCCTGTGTCTGGTCTGTGGATTTCTGGTTCTCGTCGTCGCCATAAGCGGTCTCAACGAGGTTCAGCCCGGAATACTTGTCTTCCTTCGCAATTTCTCCCATCGCCGCGATCCATGCATTCTGGTTTGTCGCTGTGCTGGTCGCCGAAAGGATCGCCCAGTCTCCGGATCCGCCCGACAGATCAAGGACCGCATCCATCAGCGCCTGAGCCACTTCTTTGACACCGGCCTGGTTGATGTGCACGAGACGGCTTGCCGCATTCGTCGCAGAGTCAAGAGAAACAACCTTTATACCTTCATCCATCGCCGTTGTCAGCGCGGTCTGAAGAGCGTCGGCATCATTGGCTGCAATCGCGATCGCATCGACTTCCTGCGCAACCAGCTCGTTGATGATGTTGATCTGGGCTTCAGCGGTTATCTCTTCGGGATGCTTAATGATGCAGGTGGCACCGATACCTTCGATGACTTCCTGGAAGCCGGAGGCTTCTCTCTCATTATAGGGGTTGCCAGCAGACTTCGTGATAATCGCAAATGTCATATCCGCAAGATTTGCTCCCGCATCAGCAGATGCCTCTTCAGAAGGCGCCTGTGCACTTTCGCTTGCAGAAGGTGATTCAGAAACAGGGGCTTCAGACGTCTCTTGCTGTGGCTGTGAACAGCCGACGCCGAACACGGCGATCATGCACACACACAGAAGGATACTTACGAGTTTTTTCATTTCTCTCTTCCTTTCTAATCACTATTTTTTTATGACACCGTTTGGTGTACATATTATTAATCTTTTGTTATTGAACGGCTTTCTTCTTATCGCGCTTTTTAAACAGCCGCCCGACATTCAGGCTCGGAGCCATCACCACGATGATCAATATGGCGCCCACGATAACAAGCATGGCCTGCGATGTCACATTGATAAGCCCGAGGCCGTATTTGAGCAAACCGATGATGAATATCGATATGACCGTTCCGGGGAAGTTGCCTTTGCCGCCGACAGTCGATATACCGCCAAGCACCACCATCGAGATCGCCTCAAGCTCATATCCCGTGGCGACATCCGACCGGACCGTCCCCATCCACGACGCATAAAAGACAGCGGATATGCCGCAGACGAGCCCAACCAGACTGTAGACGATAAACCTGATATTTTGGACCTTGATGCCGGAATAAGCGGCTGCGAGCCGGTTGCTGCCGATCGCGTAGACTTTTCTGCCAAAACTCGTTTTATGCAGCACCAGCCCGAAAGCAATTGCCATCAAGACAAACAGTATAAACATGAACGGCACCGGGCCGACCCTCGCATAATACAGGTCGTAAAACCATTTCACAGTTTGCAGGCCGCCGGTTGACTCGTTGCCCAATATCATCTCACCGATCCCGCGATACAGCGTCATGGTGCCCAGCGTCACGATCATGGGGGCCAGTTCTGTAAATCTTGTGAGGATCAAGCCATTGATCATGCCGCATATCAGCCCGCACATCAGGCAAATCACGACAGCCACGCCCATGGGCAAGCCGACATTGTATGTCACACCGAGCATCACCGCCGAAAGGGCCACTGTAGAGCCGACACTCAGGTCGATTTCACCAAGCACGAGTATGTAGGCCATGGGCAAGGCGATAAAGCCTTTCACCAGAAATGTGTTGATTGTGGTAAACAGCCTCTCGGCATGAAGATACTTAGAGGAGAGCCCGATATTCATGATATTGACGAGGATGAAAATCAATATCAGGAATGTTTCCCATCTGAACAAGGCCGACTTAAGCGATCTTGGCTTTATTGCAACTATCGTTCTTCCGGATTTTGTCGCCATCAGATTTCCCTCCTTGCCAGAACATTCTTTTTCATCATGCGCTGTGTGAGAACATTGACGATGATGGCCACAAGAATGATAAATCCTTTGATTGCCGTCTGCCAGAATTGCGACACGCCGATCAGCGGCAGCGCCTTGTCAATGATCGCTATCGTCAGCGCACCCAGCAGCGCGCCCAGCACGGAGCCCTGGCCGCCGTTTAAGCTGACGCCGCCCAGCACGCAGGCCGCGATCGCGTCCATCTCGATTCCCGTTGCCATATCGCCCTGCGCCGAGCCGTATACGGATACCCACATGGCGCCCGCCAAACCGGCCAGACAACCCATAATCGTGTAGACCATGATTTGAATCAACTCGATCCGAATACCGCTTATTCTGGCCGCTTCGGGATTCGAACCGACCGCATAGATTCTCCGCCCGATCCTCGTCCACTTCATGACGATAAAGAAGATGACATAACAGACGATCATGATCAGTATCAGGTTGTTGATCAGCCCGAACGACAGCGACGACGACTGGGCAAATTCCTTGAAGGAATCCGGAATCTGATAGGCCGACACCCACTGGTTATTGGCAATCAGATACGTCGCTCCTCTGAAAATATTCATAAAGCCCAAGGTCGCAATGATCGGATATACTTTGCCTTTGACGATGATCAGCCCGATCAGCAGCCCGCAGGCGATACCGATCGCGATGCTGATCAGAAAGCCGACAAGCGTCGAGGTGTATGCGCCGTCGCGGAGCAGCAGCGCGCTGCACATTCCCGCGAATGCCAGCGTTGATCCTATTGAAATGTCGATGCCCGCGATCAGCAGCACACACATCATGCCCACCGACAGTATCATTGTTGTCGAGTAGTTTTTAAGCATATCTGTAATGGTCGCCGGCGTTAAAAAGGAACCGTTTCTGCTCTGAATAAAGAGACATAAAAGAATCAGCACGATCAGCAGACTGGTTTCCCGAGAGCCTGTCAGCTTGTTGAGTATCCTTTTTCCAAAGCTATTTTTCTGCATCCGTTTTCATCCCCCCTTCTATGCGTTTGCCGCTGTCATATGCTTTATCATCGCTCTTTCAAGAATCAGCTCCTGCGTGACCTCATCGCGGCCAAATTCTCCTGTGATTCTGCCATCGCACATCACATAGGTCCTGTCGCACATGCCCAATATCTCGGGCATTTCCGAAGATATCATGATGATCGCATATCCCTGATGCGCCAGCTCACTCATGATTTCATAAATCGCCGCTTTGGCACCGACGTCCACGCCTTTTGTCGGTTCGTCCATAATGAACACCTTGAGGTCCGACGCGAGCGCTTTGGCGACCACGATCTTCTGCTGGTTTCCGCCGGAAAGGGAGCTCGCCTTGTCAAAGATCGTGACCGCCTTTGTATCAACGCGCTCGGCCAGTTCCTTGGCCGTCTCGTTTTCCTTCTTCTCGTTGATAAAACCCTTGTTGCAGAACTTTTTGAGCTCGGGCAGCGTGATGTTCCTGCCGATGCCCCAATCGAGTATTAAGCCCTGCGTTTGTCTGTCCTCTGTCAGGAGGCCGATGCCGTACCGCATCGCGTCATAGGGCTTGCGGATCTTGATTTCACTGCCCGCCAAAAAAATCTTGCCCGAGTTCAGCTTTTCGATGCCGAATATGCTTTGAATGACCTCTGTGCGGCCGGCGCCGACGAGGCCCGTTAACCCCACGATTTCACCTTTTCGCACATTGAAGGAGACATCCTTGAAATAACCGATCCGCGTCAGATTCTCCACACGGAACATCTCTTCCCCGATATGCAGATCCGGCTTCGGGAACAGCTCCGTTATTTCACGGCCCACCATCGCTTTGATGAGTTCCGTATTGGTCAGCTTGTCAACATCGTACGTGCCAATGTAATGCGCATCGCGGAAAACGGTCACGCGCGATGCGAGACGGTACATATCTTCGAGACGGTGAGAGATGAATATGATGGATGTTCCCTCATCCCTTAGCTTTTCGGCAATGCTGTAGAGCTTCTCGGATTCACCCTTTGTCAGCGCCGCGGTAGGCTCATCCATGATGATGATGCGCGCATTCATCGACAGCGCTTTGGCGATTTCCACCATCTGCTGCTGCGCCACGCTGAGCGACCCCATAACTGCGGTCGATTTAAAATCCGCATCCAGCTGATTTAACAGCTTTGTGGCTTCCTCATTCATCTGCTTCCAAATGATCCGCCCGTGCTTCACCTTTTCATGCCCCATGAATATGTTTTCGGATACCGTCAGATGCGGATAAGCCGTCACATGCTGATAAATGGCCGCAATGCCCGCGTGCTGCGCATCCAGAGGCGACCGGAAATTGACCTTCTTGCCGTCAAGAATCATTTCGCCTTCGTCGGCCCTGTGCACACCCGTGATCACTTTTATAAATGTCGATTTTCCGGCACCGTTTTCTCCCATGAGAGCATGAATCTCGCCGGGCTTCAACTGGAAAGAGACCTGATCCAAAGCCTTAACGCCCGGGAATATTTTTGTGACACCCTTTAATTCCAATATGTAATCGCTCACGGAAACACCCCTTTCTAAGTTTCAGTTTAACTCAAGCTCCTGTTGCAATGCACTGTCAACGTTTTGAAAGGACATCCTTCTCGTATTGCTTGATTTCAGGCAGCCATGAATCGCCTGAGGGAATACCGCGGCTCAAGCAGTAGTAATCCCATATGGCGCCGAAGGGCAGCGTTTTTCTCTCCTCCCGCATGGCAAACCGCGCGGTGAGATCCCCGGCGTACTCAGCCTCCCGAATGTTGGCCGAAGGCGCAAGCGCCGCCGACAGCAGTGCTTTTCTTGCGTTCCTCATACCGATAGCCCAGCAGGCAATACGGTTGATGGAGGCATCAAAGAAGTCCAGCCCGATATTAACACGCTTCTCAAAACCGTTCCAAAGTATCTCGTCCATGATCATCTGAAGCTCATCATCCAGTGTGATCACATGGTCGCTGTCCCAGCGCACACCGCGGCTCACATGCAGCAGAATTTTATCTATGTACATCAGTATGGCGCTGATTTTTGCGCTGATGACTTCGGTCGGGTGAAAGTGCCCCGCATCAAGGCAGTACAGCAAGCCGTTCGTAATCGCATAACCAAGCGAGAATTCGTGGCTGGCCACCGTATAGCTCTCAACACCCATCCCAAACAGCTTGCTCTCGACGGCGCATTGCACAAGCTGCCTATCAATATCCGCCGCGAAGATTTCATCCAGAGACTGCGTCATAATCTCCCGCAACGCTACGGTATCCGCACAGATGTCCTTATAACCGTCCGGCATCCAATAATTCACGACACAGGGCTGTCCGAGCTGCTTTGCGAACTCCAGGCCGATCTCGCGGCAGCGTTTGCCGTGCTCTATCCAGAACCGGCGCTTCTCAAGGTCGCGGCTGGCTATTGAAAAATTGCCGTCCATCATGGGATGGGAAAAAAAGGTCGGGTTGAAATCCATGCCGATCCCGTTAGATTTTGCCCAATCGACCCAGTTTTGGAACTGCTCGATGGTATATCCATCGCGGTCGATCTTCTTGCCCGCCTTTTCCGCGTAACTGGCGTGGAGATTCACTTTGACTGTTCCGGGGATCAAGCTGCGGGCTTTATCGATATCCGTCCGCAGTTCCTCAGGCGTACGTGCCCGTCCCGGATAATTGCCCGTTGTGGCGATACCGCCGGTGAGCTCGTCCGAACCGTCAAAACCGATCACATCATCACCCTGCCAGCAATGCATGGAAAGCGGAACAGAATCGGCTAAAGCTATGGCTTTCTCGACGTCAACGCCCTGTCCGGCATAGCGTTCCTTCGCGTATGTATAACCTTGCAGAATAAGTTGTTCTTTCATGAAGCCCTCCTCGATGTGTTGCGCAAATTATTTATGATAAAAGACTTGCGTCAGCAATACAGCCGTGCCCGTTTCCGGGTCCATTTCCATGACCATGACGTCTTTCATATACTCATTCCAGCGCAGGACCACGGGGCTCTGCGCCTGCACTTTGGACGCATAAGCGACGCTCTCACATTCATAATACCCAAAAAGCTCATCTCCCACGTTCCAGATGGTGTAGTTATGAATGCCCGCAGCATTGAGAACTTCGGTCATTTCAGGCCAAATTTCATCATGACGGCGGACGTACTCATTCAGCATTCCCGGCAGCACCCTTGCTTTCCATGCAAATCTCTCCATGAAGACGCACCTCTTAATTCCGTTATCGTGTTTAGTGATACCTGAATATTGCTATGTTTAATTTTGTAAATTCGTGTACTTTTTTGTCGATTTTCTTTTCAGGCTATCGCCCTTGAAGTCTGTACTCTTCTGATGTATACTTATTATAAACAAAATACCCTTGAAAAGTCATCAACCAATGTTGATCACTTATAACAACTTGTTGACATAATAGAATAGTATGTTGTTATGATATAACAGTATATTGCGAGGAGGTATTTTTATGCCGAGAGTCGAGTTAATATACAAAATGGACACGAGCCCGGAGTCCGTATGGATGACTGTGACGGCCAGTGCGACCGCGAAGGCTTCCATCGTTTATGTTCAGGAGCTCGGAGATTTCATCGCGCGCAAGCACTATTTTACGAAGCGTTCAAATCTTCCGTCTTTTCTGATCAAATATACGCTGAGCGGCGAAGGGATTCTTGAGTACGGCGGGCAGACATTCTCTGTATCACCGGGCGATATCTTCTGGATCGACTGCTTGAAGCCGCAGCATTATTACACATCTCAGGCCGTTGGCAACTGGCGCGTGCTGTGGGTGCACTTTTACGGCGCCACGAGTCAGGACTATTACGAATTGTTTTTGTCGCAAAACAACGGCAGCAACAAAGTCTCACTGCGGCCGGACAACAATGTGGCGGCTTCAATATATTCGCTGATTTCCCTTTACCACAGCGGTGAAAGCAGCCTGACGACGGATGTTCAGGCCTCGGCGATATTAACGGGGATTATGGCCGAGTGCGTAAACGCCACCAATTCGCAGTTGACCTACCAGGGCATTCCCGACAGTGTGCAGGATGCGAAGGTCTTTCTGCTCAACCATTATAACGAGCGTATCACGCTCGACGATCTTGCGCAGCGTTTTTCCATCAATAAATATCATTTTCAGAAGCTATTCAAGCGGTATACCGGCTCCACGCCCAACGAATATTTGATACTGACGAGATTGAACCGCGCCAAAGAAAACCTTCGGGCAACCTGCAAACCCGTTCGTGAAATATCGCAGGATGTCGGCATCGACAACGTCAGCCATTTCATCAATCTGTTTAAAAAGCACGAGGGCATCACGCCGAACATCTATCGCCAGAACTGGCGCAGATGAAAAAGGAGCGGCAAAACCGCTCCTCAGGCTGCTGACAAAGTTCCTTGTGTCATTTCGAGTGAGCGACAGCGAGTCAACTACGTAGTGGATTGAAATCCCTTGTCTAAAGCGTTTTACCATGGGATGCTTTCCATTTCGTAGTCACGCCGCTACGCTCCTCAGCATGACAAATGGAGGGGTTTATCAGGCTGAAGCCTAAAGGCTTCATCTCATTTACCGACCTTCACGCATTCGATGCCGAGCAGATCAGACACCTTCATAAACACGGACGCATTGTGTCCCACGCTCATGGCGCAGTGGTGCGTCGGCGCTTCACGGAACCATTCATCCATATACGCATCCAAGTCCATATCAAAATCGATGTGCGTCTGTGTATTGCCGATCATCAAAATCGGAAGCTTCACAGCCCTGCCCTCGCTGACGATGAGCTTTAAGCGTCCCCGGCCCGTTTGGGTCAGCCCAAGAGTGGTGACAGGGCCGCTGATCACATTGGCTTCCACCGATACGCCGCTGCCGCGTTTGCCGTGGTAAACGCCCATACCGCGCAGCACCGGCTTGCCGTCCGATATGGAGATGTGGAATGGGCCGTCGTGTCCGAGCAGCATCGTATTATGCTCATAATCCATCGCCACAATCTCGGTAAAGCTGCCGCCGACATTCAGCGTATCGCATATCTTCATCGCCACATTCGTCTTTAAATCGCCTTCGCCCGCGCACGGAATTCCAGCGGCGGTCAGAAGAGAATGTCCCACAATGAAACCGCCCTGAACACGCTCATAATGATTATCATCCGAGCCATGATAGTAATACGACAGCCCGTCAAGGTCATAATCACGGACCATTTTTTCCTGTGCCACCGCCACGCGGCAGGACCAATCGAGCTGCTCGTCCGAAGGCTTGCGCGCGATAGGATCCGTCGGCGAATCTCCGCTTATCTGGAAGAAAGCCTCAACCTGCCGCTTCTTTTCCGCGATTTCAGTGCCGGTGACCTTTTGCAGATATCTGTCCAAATCGCACATTTCGAGCAATTCCACATGGATGCCGAGCTGAGACTGCATCATAGTGAAATCGCTGTACATATCGAGCATGCCGCTGTAGTTGTTGCCAAGGAATCCGAATCTCGCAAACATCAATGTCCGTTTGACGCCCGCGGCACGCACCCACTCTTCAATCTCTTTCCACGCGCGCTTCGCCTGCGGCATATGCGCCGTAACTTCATCCGCCACGGAGATACCGGGCGTTTCATCAAGGCCGAGCAGACCGTTGACAATTTCCAGCTGTATGCCGGCGCGTTCAAACGCATTGGACGCCTCCGGCACCGGACACCCCACACAGTGCGCAAGCCACTCGCCCGTGCCCGTTTTTTCGTAGTTCATCGCCGCTGTCGGCTGCAGATTGAGCATGACGACCGGCGCCCTGCATATTTGATGGACCGGCAGTACGCCGGAGCTGGTGAAATACGTCGCACTGTGGACGAGAATAATATCGACATTGTGCTTGTTGAAATACTCACCGGCCTCTCTCGCCTTGACCTCGCTGTCTACCAAACCGAAGTTATAAACCTCGCCCCAAGCGCTCACTTTGCCGCCGATAAACGCATTATAACCTTTCAGACGATTCTCCAGACCCTCGAATTGCGACCAATAAGCATGGAGTCCGGCACTGTATATACCAACCCTGGCCATCTTTGTATCTTTCAGACGCATAAAGCTCACCTCGATAAATTTTTGTTATGGAGAATTCAATAGAAGCTGACAGGTTTATTTTACTTGAATCAAAAGCCGAAAACATCAACGAATATGGTCTTCCATTAACAGTATGTTGGTCATTTTGCTGTTCCCGATCACCCGTTCGCGATTTATCCGGCGGCCTTTTTCACTTCTCGCTATAAAAAACACCCTATCCATAAGGCATAAGCCTAAGGGATAGGGCCGAGGAACTCCTCCGGATGTCTAAAACAGCAGATTCTTTTCATCTTCCCTCGAGAAAAGGTGGATGAGAGCCGACGGAAATTTAAAGTCGATTTCACTCAAATAACCGATACCGCCGCGGAATTTCTCATCCAAATCAACGGTCGGAACGCGCACAACGACGTCTTTGCCTTCCACGTTTAAATGAATGTGCATCTCGCTGCCCATCATCTCCGATACGTCCACCACCGCGTGAACCGCCCCGGCTTCGTCATGCGTCGCGATGCTCATATGCTCGGGCCGTATTCCCATAATCACATCCTGTTCCAGTATGTGTCTCTCAGCCAATCTGACGCTCATTTCGGCCGTCAGCGGTATCCTGACGCCATGCAGAGTGACGGAATAGCCATTGCTGTGTTTCTCAAGCCCGGCATCGAAAAAATTCATCTGGGGCGAACCGATAAAACCGGCCACAAACAGATTCGCGGGACGGTTAAACACCTCCTGCGGTGTCCCGATCTGCTGCACAAAACCGTCCTTCATGATCACAATGCGGTCGCCGAGCGTCATGGCTTCCGTCTGGTCGTGCGTCACATAGATAAACGTTGTGTTGACGCTTTGGCGCAATTTGATGATCTCAGCGCGCATCTGGTTCCTGAGCTTGGCGTCAAGGTTGCTAAGCGGCTCGTCCATGAGAAAAACCTTTGGCTCACGCACGATCGCGCGTCCGATCGCGACGCGCTGGCGCTGTCCGCCCGAGAGCGCCTTGGGCTTTCTTTTTAAAAGCTCGGTAATGCTCAAAATTTCAGCGGCCTTTTTCACCTTATCATCGATTTCTTTTTTATCGGCATGGCGCAGCTTGAGTGCGAACGCCATGTTTTCATACACCGTCATATGCGGATACAGCGCGTAGTTTTGAAAAACCATCGCAATATCCCTGTCCTTGGGCGGAACCGCGTTGACAGTCTTGTCGTCAATCAGCAGCTCGCCCGACGAGATTTCCTCAAGGCCCGCCACCATGCGCAGCGTGGTCGATTTGCCGCAGCCGGACGGCCCGACGAGCACAACGAACTCCTTATCGGCAATCTCAAGGCTGAAGTCGTCCACTGCCGTCACGTTCTTGTCATAAACCTTCTTGATGTTTTTAAGAGTCACCTTTGCCATATCCATAAGCTTTGCTGAGCACAGCCTTTGCTAACTGCACAGCTCGCCACCGCCCGCACTGTGACGCTGGCATTACGACAGGTCTCCACGCTGCCGCACCGCAAGCCCGGCGGAAATCCTTAGCCTCCTTTATTTCACGTCTGCCGACGAATATCGTGGAGTCGCCAGCATCGCAATAATGCCTGGTGTTTTATTCGATGGCTGATATTTGCACATCTAAAGCCATCTCCTGTTTGAGCTGGAACCTGCCGACCATCTGCTTTAAATATTCCGCTTGTGCGGCGAGCTGCTGCGAGGATGCCGCGGACTGCTCAGCAGTCGCCGAATTGCTCTGGACAACCGCAGATAACTGTTCAATCCCTGTATCGATCTGTGTGATTCGGTCCGCCTGCTCCTGAGACGCGCATGCGATCTGATCCGAGATACCGGCAACATGATTGATGTTTTCCAAAATACCCGTCAGCATCGCAGCCGCCTCGCCCGCGGTTTTTGTCCCGTAGGCTGTTTTGCTTCTCTCGCTTTCAATCAGCAGCTGTGTTTCCTTTGCCGCCTGCGCGCTTCGGGCCGCCAAATTGCGGACCTCCTGCGCCACCACCGCGAATCCACGGCCATGAGCGCCCGCGCGCGCGGCTTCCACCGCCGCGTTAAGCGCCAGCAGATTGGTTTGAAAAGCAATGTCGTCAATCACCTTTATGATTCTGGATATGTCGGCGGAGGATTCCTGAATCTGCGCCATCGCATCATGCAAAAGCTCCATCTTTTCATTTCCGTTTGCGGTATCCGCTTTTGCGGATTGTGCCAGCAGGCTCGCCTTTTTTGCATTATCGGCATTATGCCGGGCTGTTTGCGCAATATGGCGCACAATATGCGTGAACGATTCAAGCTCACCGGCTTGCTCGGCAGCTCCCTGAGAAATGATCTGGCTGCCGTTTGAAAGCTGACCGGCGCCCAATGCCACTTCCGCGGATGCCTGGCTGATGTCTTTTATAACGCTATCGAACGCGCCAATACACTGATTGATGGATTCCTTGAGCTTAATGAAATCCCCCTTATACTCGGATTCAATGCCTGCATCCAGATTGCCGTCGGCCATGTTCTTCACCACGCCCGATATCTCACAAATATAGCCGTTTATGGTTTGCAGCGTGCTGTTAAGGGCATTCTTCATCCGCGCAAAATCGCCCTTAAAATCCCCTTGAACCGATACATTCAGATTGCCCTGCGAAAACTCATGCAGCACCTTAGCCGATTCCTCGACAGGCGCCATCATTGCATCAAGCGTCAGGTTAAAGCCCTTCACGATTTTTTGGTACGCGCCGCTGTGCTGATGCTCATCGGCGCGTACCGAAAGCGCGCCTTCCATGGCCGCATTGATCAGCATATCGGTGTCTGTTTCCAGCCTCTTTATGGCAGAGAGAATCTTTGCGAAGGACGCTTCCATTTGCCCGAGCTCGTCTTTTGCTGTTTTACCCGAAAGCGAAAGGCCGGTTTCTCCCTCAGACAGCAGCTTTGCATCGTTGGTCAGCTTTTTGATCGGTTTGCTGATGCCTCTTGATATCACAATGCCGATGAGTACGGAAAGAGCGAGCACCACAGCTATTGAAATGGCCGTGAACGTGACAACACTTTCTGCCGTTCCGGTATTGCTGTGATTGATTAAAGACGCTTCGCTCGTGACCGCATAAACAAGAGAATCTATGGCCGCGTCCATGCTTCTCTCCGCGTTTCGC
The DNA here is from genome assembly GCA_023461435.1 of Bacillota bacterium. GTDB lineage: Bacteria > Bacillota > Clostridia > Christensenellales > SZUA-584 > SZUA-584. Next base: position 12,170 of record JAEYLC010000024.1, on the reverse strand, counting down.
AGCTCGCTGACCTTGGTGATCTGCTCTATGATCTCATCGCTTTGCCCGTCTTCATATAAGGCCACCATATCTCTAATGACCTTAGAATAATCCTCAAACGCCGCTTTAAACCCGGCCAATCTGTCTTTTGTCTCTCCCGGCTGCAGCAGCGCGTCCGTGTCGGCGATGGCGAGCGGTATCTGCGTCAGCCCGGTGTTGATTGCGGACAGCTGCTTTTGTATCATGCCTTCATTGTCGGTCACAACCAGCTGTCGTAGCGCGATGCACGTTTTTTTATAGCTGTCGTTGATTTGCCCGACATTTTGGGACGGCTTTAAAATGCGTCCATACATCTCCTCCGACATATGGCTTATATTTTTCAGATTATTCACGGCGTACAAACCAATGGCGGCGCTGATCAGCGCGACGATCAAAAAGCCGGACAGCAGTCTCGTCGCGAGCTTAAAACGGCCAAGAAATCTGATTGCGGTCATTTTCTTTATTATTCCGGCTGCGAACATGAAAAGCTTTTTCAGTACTTTCATCGTCTCTCTCCTTTTGTTAAAGCTGAGCGGAGCCAATCGGAATCAAAAGCGTCAGGTTTTGTATTTCACGCTGCGGACATCGTTGTCCCAGTCTGTTATAGAATCGCTTTCAGCCAGACGATCATTTCATTTTCACCCCGGTTGCCCCAGAGAAAATAAGGAATCGCCGTCAATTCAACCGGCCGGGTCTTTATCGGGGCGGGCTTGTAAAGCCCGTTCCCCCAGCCTATAATCTTCTCCCCTTTACATTTGATCGTGGCTGTGCCGCCGAACAGATTTTGATCAAAGCATTCTTCAAGCTGCGCATCCTGCCGCACAAATACGGAAGCGAGATTGCCGCCATTGTCGGCTTCTTCGAGGCAATATACCAACGGCCCTTTGACGATCGCGATTTTGCCGGCGTCTGCGCGCACCTCGGGATGGGCGGCGACAAGCTCGGCTTGTATGTCAAACCAAATGTCGATGCAGCTTTCCTTGCTCCACATCCCGCTCAGCCTTGCGTAGCCGTTTTCCACATGCACCGGGCCTGCGTCCGCACCGTCAACCTTTATCGAATAGCCTTTGACATATTGAGGTATCCGGATGTTGATTGCAAACTCCGCAGGCTTTTCCGGCCTGACACAAAGCTTTGAGCTCCCGTCTTTCATAAAGGACGAATCAAGCTCAACCTCCACTGCGGTATCGCCGAGGGTCACCTTCGCGCTGTGTGATATGAACAAATTCAGATACAACGCGTCTTTGGAATATGAAGCCACATAATCGCCGAGAGCCGTCAGTGTGCGCGCCACATTCGTGGGGCAGCACGCGCAGTCAAACCATTCCTGCCTGACCGTTTTGACATGCATCTTGGATGTGTGCGCCATGCAGCTGGCAGGCCATACCTCGAGCGGATTCACGTAAAAATAGCGGTCGCCGCTCAAAGAGATACCGGCCAGAACGGTGTTGTAAAGCGCCTTTTCGACGGCATCAAAATAGCTTGCGTCCTTTTTGATCCGCGCCATCCTCGCCCCGAACATCATCAGGCCGACCGACGCGCATGTTTCCGAATAATTCACATCGTTGGGCAGATCAAAATCGGTCGTAAAGCGTTCCATCCTTGCCGACGATCCCACGCTCCCCGTGATATACATGCGCCGCTCCACAATGTTCTCCCAGAGCGTTTCACAGGCCGCCAGCAATTCCGCGTCGTCATAAGCCTCGGCGATATCCGCCATCGCGCTGTACATATACAGCGCGCGCACGGCGTGGCCTTCGGCTGTTTTCTGCTCTCTCGGCGGCATATGGGATTGCGAGTAAGCGGGGTCATAAACCTTGAGCTCGGGGTTGAAAATATCTTCCCCGTTCGTTTTTTCTATTTCTTCAATAAAATAATTAGGTTGATGGCCCCTCACATCGATGAAATATTTCGCCTGCTCCAAATACCGCCTGTTATTGGTCGCACGGTATAGCTTGACCAGCGCGAGCTCGATCTCCTGATGCCCCGGATACCCGTGGTTCTGGTTTTCGCCTGTGCCAAACACCTCACATATCAAATCCGCAAAGCGGACGGCGATATCCAGAAAAGGCCTTTTTCCTGTTGATTGAAAGTAAGCCGCCGCCGCTTCGATCATATGCCCGGCACAGTAAAGCTCGTGCCCTTCCGTGAGGCAGCCCCAGCGTTTATCGGGCCGCGCGATCGTATAATAGGTGTTAAGGTAGCCGTCGCTTTGCTGCGCGCGCCCGATCAGATCGATCACATCATCGGCATTCTTTGCAAGCTCATCATCCGGTCGGCCGGTTAAGCTGTAGGCCACGGTCTCCAGCCATTTCATCACGTCCGAATCAATAAAAACGATGCCGCTGTGCCGGCCGCTTTCTTCTCCCGCCGCGATCCTGAAATTACGCAAGCAATAGCTGGGCCGTCCTTCTATCCGGTCATTTAAAATATCCCACTGATACGGAATGGCGACATCCGTGATCAAATCCATATAACGGCGCCAAAAACCGTCGTTTATGCGCACGCTATGCAGACCAATGGGTTTTAAGCACTCATTCGTCATCGTCAAAACTCCCTATGCGGTAATTGATTAACTAAGCCTTTCAAACACGGGGAACTGCTCCAAACTAACGCTGATCTCAATCGATTCCCCGCCCTTGTATATGTCGCCTGTTTCAATGGACTTCCAGCTGCCTTCGGGCAAATAGACCGTGCGTGCAGCCGCCTTTGGTTCGAGCACCGGCGCAACGAGATACGTATCCCCAAACATATACTCATCTTCGATCTGCCAGGCTTTTTCATCATTAAAGAAATCATAGAACAGCGGGCGCATCGGCGGCGTGCCTTTTTCATGGGCCTCCCGCATGATTCTTTCGATATACGGTTTCATCGTTTCGCGGATCTGCATAAACTTTCTGCATATCCCGTAGGCCTCATCGCCATAGCTCCAGATTTCATTGGGAGCACCCGAGCGACAGGAGGCGCCGCCCGTGGTGCCCACCTGCGGCTGGCGAGGTTCACGGTCTCCATGCAGCCGCATCACAGGACAGAAGGTGCCGTACTGAAACCATCTGACAAACAGCTCGCGAAATTCCGGATCATTCGGATCACCGCCGTGAAAACCGCCGATGTCCGTCGTCCACCACGGGATGCCCGCGATGCCCATATTAAGGCCCGCTGTCAGCTGATTGCGCAGGCTCGCCCAGCTTGAATGGATATCGCCCGACCAGACGAGCGCGCCATACTTCTGGCTGCCCGCCCACGCGCAGCGGATGAGGTTAATGATGTTCTGCTGACCTTCCTTCTGCATCCCCTCAAAGAACGTCTTCGCGTACATCAGCGGATAGACATTGCCGATTTGCAGGTTGGAACCCAGATGATAGCGGAAATTATCAAAATCATAGACCGAGTATTCGGGCTCCGCTTCATCGAGCCAGAATATCCGAATGCCCTTGTCGTAATAATTTTTCTTGGCCTTTTGCCACACATAATCGCGCGCGTCCGGATTTGTAGTATCAAAATGCACGGTGTTGCCCTGAAAATCCATAGACAGCCGAAAACCGCGCTCGGTGCGTATCAGGTAGCCCTTGTCCTTCATTTCCGCGAAGTTCTCGCTGCGGTAATCGACCGTCGGCCAGATGGATACCATCAGCTCAATGCCAAGCGTCTTGAGCTCTGCGATCATCGCGTCCGGGTCCGGCCAGTATGTGTCGTCAAAACGCCAGTCGCCCTGAGTCGGCCAATGAAAGAAATCGATAACGATCACGGATATGGGCAGGTTTCTGCGTTTATATTCACGGGCGATGGAGAGCAGCTCTTCCTGCGTCTGATAGCGCAGCTTGCACTGCCAGAAGCCCATCGCATAGTCCGGCATCATCGGTACGGTTCCCGTTACCGATGCATACGCTTCCTCGATTTCGGCAGGCGTATCACCCGCCGTAATCCAATAATCGAGCGCCTTTGTCGATCTTGCCTGCCACGTCGTCACGTTTTTGCTGAACGTGACCCGGCCGATCGCCGGGTTGTTCCAAAGAAAGCCGTACCCTTGGCTCGACAGACAAAACGGCACACTGGCCTGTGAATTGCGGTGAGCCAGCTCCAGATCCGTCCCCTTAAGGTTCAGATATGGCTGCTGATACTGCCCCATGCCGTAGATTCTTTCATCAGCGGACGTCGATTCAAACCGCATCGACAACTCGTAATCGCCGCCGATGAGCGGCTTGAACTCCCGCGCCTCTATCTCCAGCGCCGAGCAATCCTCCGAAAACAGGTCCTGTCTGGTCCGCAGGTATTCTCCGAGCAGCAGTTTGCCGTGCTGATTGAAAATCCTGATCTTTCCGGATTCCAGAACCTCGGCGCGGATATTGCCGTTTTGGATGGTTGCGCGGTCTGCGTCTATCTTAACGACCGCGTCGGAATCCTGAGGCAGCAGCGCCCAGTCTTCCTGCGGCATCTGCGCACACTTGGTCGCTCTGACGCGCAGCGCGTTTTTCCCCCAGCCTTCTATCCACAGTGTCTCATTGTCATACAGGCGAATCAGTTTGTTCTTTTCAGCTGATAAAGTCGGCATAATTTATCCTTTCACCGCACCCGCGGTCAACCCACTGATGATATATTTCTGCATGAATATGAATATCAGCACGACAGGTATGATGGTCACAACGCCGAACGCACACAGGTAGCTCCATTTCGTTCCGTATTGGCCCAGGAAGTTGAATATCCCCGCCGTTATCGGCCTCATCGCCTGATCACGAATAAACGTAAGGCCAAACGCGAGGTCTCCCCATGCGTACAGGAAGGAAAATACGCCGCATACGGCCACGCCGGGCTTGGCGATAGGTATGAATATCCGCAGGAACGATGTGAAGCGGTTGCAGCCGTCAATAAGCGCCGCATCCTCAATCTCCTTGGGTATCGACGCAAAATATGTGCGCAATATCAGCACCGAAAACGGAATGCCGATCGTGGCGTCGGCCAATATGGTGGACAGCACAGTGTCGTTCCCTATGGAAAGGTTCTTAAACAAAATGAACAACGGCGTCAGCAGCACCGCCACCGGCAGCATCTGCGTGACAAGAAAGAGCAAGACAAACAGCTTCTTGCCTTTAAAACGGAACCGCGCGAGACCGTAAGACGCAGGCACCGCGAGAAGCAGTGCAATGAGCATACTGCTCGTTGCGATGAGTGTGCTGTTTCCGAATGCCTGAAACATATTAAAATCACCCTTCTGCAGCTGGGCGGAATATGTCTCCGTATTGATCGTTGCCGGAAACAGCGTGGGCGGCGAGACAAACACTTCTTTTTCATATTTAAGCGACGTCACGATCATCCAATACAGCGGAAGCAGCAGGACAATAAGCAGCAGCACCGACGTGATATTGAGCGCCATATTCTTCTTTTTGGACAGTACCGTATTCATTAATCCACCTCCGCGGTATCACGATTGAAGTATTTGATATAAATCAGACTGACGATGAACAGTATCACAAACAGTATATTCGCCACCGTCGCGCCTTCACTGTATCGGAACAGGCTGAACGACAGCTTATACGAATAGGTGGAGAGCATCTGCGTGGAATCGACCGGCCCGCCGTTTGTCATCACAAAGACAAGATCGAATACCTTGAACGTGTAGATGAAGCCAAGAACAAGAACAGATTCTATGGCGGGCTTTAACATCGGCAGCGTAATTTTAAAGAAGCTTTGCGTTTTGCTCGCGCCGTCGATCGCGGCGCTTTCGTACAGTTCTTCGGGGATTGTCGTGAGCCCCGTTGAAAGCAATATCATATTAAACGGAATGCCGATCCATATGTTCGCGAAGATGAGCGCCGGCATGGCCGTATTCGTCTGGAACAGCCAGTCGACCGGAGCAAGCCCGATGCCTTTTAGCATCTCATTGAATATGCCGACATTCGAGGTGAACATAAACTTGAACATCAGGCCGGTAATGGTGATGGGGATCATCCACGGTATCATCATCAGCCCGCGTATCGGCTTGGCGAACGAGAATTTCTTGTTGAAGAATAACGCGAGCGCAAATCCGATGATAAACTGGAAAACGATGCTCCCAATCGTAAAGGCAAAGGTGTTGACCACCGATTTGCCCAGTATCGGGTCACCCAAAAGCTTGATGTAGTTATCAAGACCGACAAACGGCTTGTCAGCCTTGTTGATCGTTTGTACCGTGACATCCTGAAAGCTCAGTATAAAATTGCTTATGATCGGATAGCCGACGAATACGAGCATGTACAGCGCGGCGGGAATGACAAACAGCATTCCGAGATTTCTGCGCCGACGGCTGAGCAGACGCGATGGATAAAAAGAGACACTCTTTTTGCGTTTCGTAAACATTGTAAACCCCACTTAGTTTAAACTCATGCTTTGGATACCCTTTTTAAAAGATTGGCGCATATGGATACCATATGCGCCAATCACATGCGCCCGAGTAATTACTGTCCTACGATTGAGTCGATTGTTTCCTGGGCCTTTGCCGCGGCTGCTGTCGGGTCAGACGTTCCCGTGATGACCTCGTTGAACGCTGTGGAAATCGCGTTGGAGATTTCCGGCCATCTCTCGTGAGGCCCGCGCGGATATGCGTACTGCATATTCTCGGCAAACTTCTTCATGATCGGATCATCCGCGAACTGCGTATCCGCAACATCCTTACGGGATGCGATGTATCCGAAGCCGTCAATGTAACCCTTCACCTTATCCGCGCTCGTTGCGTAGAGCAGGAAGTCAAGCGAGTTGTCCACATTGTCGTTGTTGATGACGGCAAAGTTCTCGCCGCCAAGGTCGGAAGCGTTTGCTTTGTCCATCGGGATCAGATCCACATTCCATTTGAGATCGGGCGCTTCGGCGCGCATTGTCGGCACCTGCCACGGCCCGTTGATCATCATCGCAAGGTTGCCAGAGATGAACTGGTTCATCACGTCGCCCTGTGTCCAGTTGATGACTTCTTTGCTCATCGCGCCGGAATCAATAAGCTCCTGATAAAGCGTTAGGGCTTTGATACCGCCTTCGCTGTTCATCTCATAAGAGGTGGCGCCGGTAGACCAGAGGAACGGCAGGAACTGGAACGTCCCCTCTTCGTTCTGCAGGCCGGAAAGTCCAAGGCCAAACACGCTGTCGGTGGTTGTCTTTTTGGCAACATCCACAAGCTCATCCCACGTTTTGGGGACTTCGCAGCCGGCGGCTTTGAGCATGTCTTCGTTATAGAACAGGCAAAGGTTGTTGCTGCCGAACGGAATACCGTAAATGCGCCCGTCGATTGTCAGGGAATTCATCGGACCTTCATAATACAGGTCAAGATCAGCATAATCCGCAAGCTTGTCTGTCAGATCAGCGAATATGCCCATCGCGGCGTAAGCGGCATGGTCAGGGTTATCGATAATGACGATATCCGGCAGCTCTTCGGAAACAACGCCGATGGATAATTGTTTCTTGAAGTCAGCGAACGGAATGTAGTTTGCCGTCACTGTGATCGCATCCTGAGAGCTGTTGTAATCCTCGATGAGACCATTCAAGAGCTGCTGATGGGATTCGGTTTCCCAATAGTACCAAATCTCAACATCCGCTTTGCTGCCCGCGGGCGCCGCATCCGCCGAAGCCTGTTCCGGGCTCTCAGATGCGCTCTGGGATGCGCTCTCAGCGTCCGGTGCCGGTGCTGAAGGCGCGCAGCCAACGAGCATGACAACACTCAAGCACACAACCACGAGGACTGATAAAAACTTCTTCATAGGGTATCCTCCTTAAAAATTTTGGTGTTCTGTGATCCACGGTTGTTGAGTTTAATATACATAAGCGTGTTACCGGTTTGTACTCTAAAAATCTTGAAAAAGGAGGACAAAGCTTAACCGAATTCATTCGGTTATTATAAAAATTACTTGTTTAACTTCCGGAAATCGGCCGGAAGCTGGCCTGTGATTTCACGAAAAACACGGCTGAAATATTTCGAATCGGCATAGCCGACAGCGGATGAAATGTCGTAGATTTTCATATCCGTCCCGATGAGCAGCCCCTTGGCCTTTTTGATACGGTAGTTTTTTATATACGAGGAGAAGGTCTCCCCCACCTCTTTGTGAAATAAGCCGCCCAGGTATTCGGGCGTGATATTGAGCTTCGCCGCAATCTCATCGAGCGTCACGCCCTGGCTGTAACACTCGTGGACCATGCTCTTTGCGCGCCGAACTGTCAGGCTCGTTGTCTGGTCATTCTTCACGCCGCGCAGCGCTTCATTCAGCACCGCCACCGTGCTTTGCAGCTCGCTCCATGTGACGGCGGTCACGATTTTTTCCATCAGCGCCTGCTGTTCCAACTGCGCGCTCGTGGTGAAATCGATCTCCTTCACAACGGATATGACCGACCAAAGAAAACGGATCATCGTTTCTTTGACCTCGGCCGGGTTGAAAATGCGCGACTTTAAATGGCCGAGTAACGACTGAAAGGTATCGGACAGCTTTTCGTACTCGAGAGAGCAAATCTCGGCTTTGGCCTTGGATTCGAGCTCAATGGGATATGGCAACGGTTCGAACCGGATATTTTCCACAGCGGGATATGATATCAGCGCCTTTCTGCCGAAAACAATGCTCCAATCCATAAACCTGCGGAGCTTGGCTAAGTTCTCCTTCATGGCATCCAGATTCGCAAAGGATATCCACCCAAAAGCCATATCGTGCGGCAGGATCGTCTTGATCTGTGAAATGATCAAATGCTGAAAATACTTCTCGATCCCTTTCGGGTCCGCCATATCATAAAGCACCAGCATCAGCTCGCGGCCCTGAGGATGCTCAACGATACGGTATCCAAAAGACGCCCCGTCCAGCAGACGCCCCAGCTCGTCTCTCAAAGCGAGGATGCATTCGTCATAGACCGCTCCGAGGTAAATATCCAATATGGCAAATGTATCGTTTGTGTCAATCTTGTAGTTTGTTTTCAAAAAAGAGCTTAATTCGTCATCCACGACCGAAATGCCAAGCATGATCGAATAAAAGATATTCTTCAAAGCCTTGAACTGCTGAGGAGACTGCGCTTTGAGATTCTGTTCCTGCGTGATCTGCGCCTCGATATTCTTGATGGCCTGCAGCAGCTCGTCCGGCGCGATCGGCTTGATCAAATACTCGCTGACGCCGAGCTTAATGGCCTGCTGCGCATAAGAAAACTCCGAATAAGCGCTGAGAACGATGGCCTTATATGGCATCTGCCTTGCATGCAGCGCCTCAAGCATCTGCAGCCCATCCATCTCCGGCATTCTGATATCCGTGATAATCAGATCAGGACACGCCCGCTCGATGAGTTCCAGCCCGTCCGTGCCGTTATCGGCGACTCCCGCGACATCCATATCCAAAGAAAGCTTATCCAGCAGATGTATAAGGCCCTCACGTATACGAATCTCATCTTCGACGATGACCAGCTTCATAAGACGCCTCCCCTTACAATTTGGCCAGCTTTAAGGTGATACATGTCCCGTTCTCATCACTGTAAGCATGAATGCTGGCCGTTTCCCCATAGTACATTTCCAAACGGCTCTGCACGTTTTCTATACCGATGTGGTCAAGGTTCTGGTCCCGCAGCTCTTTATGGTTGAAGCTGTCCACCATCTCCTTCGACATCCCGGTCCCGTTATCCTTAATTTTTATTTCTATATACTCGCCCCGGTTTTTAATGGATATCATTAAAACGCACTGGTCCTTTTTCCCGTAAAAGCCATGCAGTATTGAGTTCTCGACAAACGGCTGAAGCAGCAGCTTGTGTATCCTGCACCCCATTACGCTCTCGTCAATATCCATTTTGCATTCAAACGCATTCTTCAGGCGTGTCTGCTGCAAATAGACATACTGGCGCAGCCAGTTCACCTCTTCCCGCAGTGTGACGATCGCGTTGCTTTTGTCCACGCCGTAACGAAGAATTTTAGCGAGCGAGTTGATCATGCTGCTGATCTCAAGCTCGTCCTTGTCCATTGCCATCCAATTGATCGTATCGAGCGTATTGTACAGAAAATGCGGATTGATCTGAGATTCCAATGCGCGTATCTCCGCCTCTTTTTGCTTGAGCGTCGCTTCCTTCACTTCATCGATGAGCATGCTGATTTTGTGAATCATCTGATTGAACTGATCCGCGATTTTCTGGATTTCCAACGGCATCGATCTTTCGGAATGGATCCTCACGGTCAACTCGCCGGTTCCCGCGGCTTCCATGGCCTTGAGCACGCGCGTCACGGAACCGGATAATCCTCTGGAAATGGGCAGTATGATCATCACCAGAGCGGCCGCCGTAATCAAGCCGACGATAATCGTCAGGCTTTGCTGGCTGTACAGCTTTCCATACAGGTCCGATTGATCGGACGCGTTGATGATCGTCCACCCTGTTCTCTCGTCCTTCAACTGATGAATGGATATCTGACTGCCGTCCAGCACTCCCGAATCTTGAACCAATTGCCGAAAGGTATCTTCTTTGCTTGTATCCAAAACTTTTCCGATCAGGTTTCGATCCGGAAATGATATCAGCTTGCCGGTTTCGTCCACGATAAAATTCAAATTCGTCCGGCTCCCATCCGAAACATCTTCGTTGCACGCTTCGGCGAGCACAGATTCATCAAGGCTGATGATAATCACACCGACATCGTGATAAATATGCTTATAATCGATCATCCGGTGGGCCATATGAAACAGGTAATACGGATTCACGCCAAACTGAGTGGCATTACCCGTCTCAATCATCACGGTATCGTTGCTGGTTGCAATTTCTTTATAGAGAGTCTGAGCCTCTTCTTCTTCGTCGAGCCATGAGCTCTCAAAAGTCACCGGCGTCAACTTATCATAAGCGATGAGCTTTCCGCTTGATGTCATAAGCGTGATGCATTGGACGCTCGGCTTGGCATTGGAAAAGCTCCTTAAATGGCGGCGCAGCTGATTCACGTTCACCGCGACTTCATGGTCGTCGTTGATATTGTTCATGTTGTCGATCATTTCGTCGTTTGTATATATTTGATACAAGAAGTCTTCATATCCGGACAGCGACAGCTCAAGGCTCTTTCTTGTCTGCAGGAGATTCAAGCTGATGATCTCGTCGATATTTTCCCTCATGGATTCGGTCATCACATATGTTGAAATCGTCTGAATGATCAACAATGGCAATATAGAAATAAGGACAAACGACATGATCAATTGAAACTTAAAGCTGTGTTTGGATTTTTTGAGTTTTTTCTCAATGGTTTTAAGAAAGAACGGGCCTTTTTGTATCTTCATTGCCTTATCCTTCAATCGTATTGTGTCAATCAAATGAAAGAAACGCGTTCATAAAAACCAAATGGAATCGCCACTTACATTAGCATACGCGCAAAGCAACGTCAAGCAAAGCCATGTCGTTTTGCGGTGTATATATATTCCATCATCCCATGCCTTGGAAGCACAAACAGCGGCAGATTTTCATCCGACGCTCTTTATGATAGAATATATTTTTGACGACTCCATCAAGGTGTCCCAACTGTCGCAAATTCTCCGATCACCTGACGTACGATGAGCTGCTGATTCGATTATTCATTCTTATAATAAATCATAATTTGCAATCGAAACACGGGAATAATCTAAACTGAGGTACACGATTCTAATATGATTTTAAATAGACTTTTAGCCAATCGCATTGAGCTTCCGATGTTCCGTGTATCAGAATGCATTCAGTATTTGCAACTTCATTTGCTGTGTGATAAATTTTTCATGTCATTTATGACAACAGACCTCCTTTGTTTTGTTGATGCGGTCGGCAAACCTTCATCATCTGAGCATTGGAGGTCTTTTTCTTCTATAAGTCTTTTCGCTGCAGCCTTCAAAAAAGCGCCGGACATTCTCCGGCGCTTCGCTCATCCTTATATCAATTTCTTCGCTGAATCGGCGGCTATGCTTTTGACTATTCCGACTCAAATTCCTTGATGCGGTCAACCTTGGGCTGCGACGCGCTCCCCTGCGTAAACTCCGAGGTGAGGAATACCTCCACCAGCTTCTCCATCAGCTTGATGCCGATCGTGAACGCGCCGAAGCAGGCGATATTCGCGTCGTTGCTCATGCGCGCGCGCTCGGCGGAATAAACATCCGAGATCAGCGCGGCATAGGCGCCCTTTACCTTGTTGGCCGCCAGCGACACGCCGATGCCCGTGCCGCAGATCAGTATGCCTC
>JAEYLC010000023.1 GCA_023461435.1 Bacillota bacterium | reverse complement strand
GCCTTACAAGCAGAGGGTCGTTGGTTCGAGCCCAACTGTTCCCACCATATGGCCCGGTAGTTCAGATGGTTAGAACGCTAGCCTGTCACGCTAGAGGTCGAGGGTTCGAGTCCCTTCCGGGTCGCCATCAAAGCCCTCGAATTTGCGGGAGTGACTCAGTGGTAGAGTGCGACCTTGCCAAGGTCGAAGTCGCGGGTTCGAATCCCGTCTTCCGCTCCAACGTTAAGCATATCCCTTCGCTGTAAAACGCGAAGGGATATAAAACTTAACAGACCGGCATATAGTGATATGCACCGCATTTTTTATGAATGGCGCCATAGCCAAGTGGTAAGGCCAAGGTCTGCAAAACCTTTATGCCCCAGTTCAAATCTGGGTGGCGCCTCCAAAACAAACGGACTTCTTGAAAGAGAAGTCCGAACTTTTTGCCGAAGTGGCGGAATCGGCAGACGCACGGGACTTAAAATCCCGCGGTGGCAACACCGTACCGGTTCAAGTCCGGTCTTCGGCACCAGAAAGCTCCATGTTAGAAATAATCATGGAGCTTTTTTGTATCATCATATTCGCTCAGTTGAGCCCCTCATAACGCTTCAAATTATTTTAGAGCTTTGTATCAGCACATGGCATGATATTGCGCTATCATCTGCTGAAATTCTGCGTTGGAGCGCAAAAACGCGTATTTCGGGTCGTTCTCGATTTCCGAAAGCAGCCCCGGAAGCATTTTTAAACCGATGTTTTCATGATGCATTTTGTCTGCGATATGGCGGTACAAGGAGGAATGATTGGCGTTCCAAGGCGAAAGCGCAGCGCCCAGTATGGAATTTAATAGCGAAATGCTTTCGGAAACATTCTTCTGAGCAACCGCAACCTGAAGCGGCGCAATGAAAGAGTAATAGCCCCACAGATCAAAAAGCTTAGCCGCCTCGCGTGAGACCTCTGACAAACGCATGGCATGCTCTTCATAGCCCTCCTTTAGCGCAATATCGGCAAGACAGATTACCGTGGTCTGGATTTCATTGATCTCAGGCAGCAGCAATTCACGTTCAAGCAGCTGCGCAGCTTCGGCAAGCTTTCCCTGACCGATCCAAAGATTGGCCTGAAGCCGCTTTTTATCAAGCGCGCTTCTTTCCGGCATAGAATCAAGCATCTCCTGCGCTTTGGCATATTGCTCATGCTTCATATATTTTGAAGCCAGCATAAAGGCCGCGTTATTCCTAATCTTCTCATCGTCGCATTTGGCGGTTCTTTCATAAAAAGACATGATGCTGATGCTGTATTTTTCTTTTTCTTCGATGCTCATTTCCGACATCATCATCGCCCCGTCCAGCACCAATGCCGAATAATAAATGAGCGCGGCACAGCTTGGATATTCCTGTATTTTTTTCACAGCTATACTATAGCCGCTCTTAAAACCGCTGCTTTGAATGGCATCAACGATCTCCTTACAGAAATGGCTGACCTCCTGTTCGGAAAGGCCATCGTTAAAGCAAAGCAATGTATTCAAATCTGTTTTCAGCAGTCTTGCGAGCGCGGGCAATAGCGATATATCCGGGTAAGTCGCCCCGCTTTCCCATCTGTTCACTGCGGGCGCGGAAACGCCAAGATATTCGGCAACCTGCTCCTGCGTGAATCCAATCTCTTTTCTCTTTTCTCGAATAATTTGATTTGTCGGCATTTTTATCACCCGTCTCATTTTCTTTGACGTTTTCGTTGGCACCATATTATCAAATTATTCCCTGGCCCACAATTGAGCGATTATTAATTTATATGGAATTAAATTGATTACAAATCAATTTTAGAATTCGATTGCTATATAAAATTGGCCTGTATTTTGGTAACTGGATAATATCCGGTGGATTATGTGCGGCCGAAAATCGATAAAAAATTAGAAATCAAATGACTCAATTGATTATTCCATTTAATTCTATTCTTTTCTTTTTGTGTACGTTTGAATCTCTCTTTTTCGTTGATAATATGAATAAACATTTAAATTTTCGTTGAAGTATCGTATTTCGCCTTGCACTCTGCGCTTTTTCCCTATAGTATGGAAAATGCGCATCAGCACGAATAAAAAGAGGGGAATTAAGACAATTGAAAAACTTTGTCATCAGCGTCGATTCGTCGGCCTGTCTCACTCCGGAAGAAAAACAGCAGCATAACATCCTTATGGTCTATCTGTCTTATACGCTCGACGGCGTTGATTACGAAGATAAATTTGAAAACGACGAAGAGCGGCAGAAGCTTTATGATAAATTGGGTGAAGGGCATTTCGCACAGTCGTCCAAGGCCAACCCTGAAGGTTTCAGAAAAGTATGGGAGCCTGTTTTGGCCGAGGGGAGAGATATTCTTCATCTGTCGCTTTCGAGCCTTGTGAGCGGCTCTTATGACAGCGGATGCATTGCGGCTGCCGAGCTGAATGAAAAATACAGCGCGAAGGTCAAAGTGGTGGATACCAAAACAGGCTGCTTTGCCGTCACACAGATGATGTACAGCATCATGGAAACTCAGGAAGACGCGTCGCTTGAGGCGGCGGCTGAATACGCAGAGAGCATACGCGATTCCTACAACCTTATATTTACCGTCGGCGATATCAAGTTCCTTTTCCGCGGCGGACGCATCAGCCATATGAAAGCGCTGGTCGGGGGGCTGCTGCATTTAAAGCCCGTTCTTTTCGTCAATGAAGAAGGCAAGCTCACGTTCATGCTGAACGCACGCGGCACCCGTCAGGCAATCTCGCTGATGGCGCAGAAAATGAAAAAGCTCGCGACGGCGCAGACGCAAAGCGCATTTATCGCGCACGGCGGCAACGTCTCGCTCGCGCTGATGCTTAAAAATAAAGTGCTGGAGATATTCCCGAAGCTCAAGGAAGTCCGGCTGGATTTTTTAACGCCCGTGCTCGGGCTGCATGCGGGCCCCGGTTCGCTCGTGCTCTGCTTTCAGGGCGCGGCGCGCAACGGTGTGCTCGATGAAAGCCCTTTAAAAGAGATCATCGAAAAAGTCAAACATATGACAAGCGCCGATTGAGGCGCTTTACTTTTTTGTCTTGGGCTTGAATATCAACGCCACAAGATAGCCAAACAGCACGGCGGATGCGATACCTGCCGCCGTGGCGACCACGCCGCCCGACAGCGCGCCAAGCAGTCCTGATTCATCCACGCCCTTGAACGCGCCTTTGGCCAGCGCATAGCCAAAGCCCGTGAGAGGTACCTGCGCGCCCGCTCCGCCGAATTTGACGAGCGGTTCATACAATCCCACAGCCGTGAGAATAACGCCCGCCGTGACGAATATGACGAGTATGCGGCCGGGTGTCAGATTGGTTTTGGAGAGCAGTATCTGGCCCACCACGCATATCAGCCCGCCGACCAGAAAAGCCGTCAGATAGTTCATTGTCCGTACCCCATTTCGATTGATACAGCGTGCGCGATGGAAGGAATCGTTTCACCCTGCAGCGTGCTGGTCGGGCTGTGCAGCGCGCCTGTCGCCACAAAAAGTATTTTGTTTAGGCGTCCGCCCCGCATTTCATTCAAAAAATAACCGTTGAGCATTGACGCGGCACATCCGCACCCGCTGCCGCCGCAGTGCGCGAGCGGGTCGCCTTGATAGATCATCGCGCCGCAGTCCTTGTGAATCGCCGTAATATCATGCCCGGCCTCCAGTGTGAGCTTCATCAGAATTTCGCTGCCGAAAATCCCGAGATCACCCGTCACGATCGCGTCGTAGTAATCGTCCGTTCGCTGCGTTTCATCCAAGTGGTTGATGATCGTCTCGGCGGCGGCAGGCGCCATTGCCGCGCCCATGTTGTTCACATCGTTGATGCCCATGTCCACCACGCGGCCTGCCGTCGCATGCGTGACGGCGGGATAATTCCCGCGCAGTGAAGTTAATAAAGTCGCGCCCGCCGCCGACACCGTATTTTGAGATGTGGGCGTTTTTGGCGTGCCCAGCTCAAGCGGGTAACGGAACTGCCTTTCCGCCGTCGCAAAGTGGCTGCTCGTGGCGCATACGGCGTACTGCGCGAATCCGCCGTCCACCGCCATCGCGCCGATCATCAGCGATTCGGACATTGTGGAGCAGGCGCCGTAAAGACCGATGAATGGAATCCCAAGCTCCCGCGCCGCAAACCCTGAAGAGATGATTTGGTTTAACAGATCGCCTCCGAACAGATATTCAATATCGTTCGGTTTGAGCGAAGCCTTTTCAATCACCGTCTCGACCGCCTTTTGCAGCATTTTTCTCTCAGCCAGCTCGTAGGTCTTTTCTCCCCAAAGGTCGTCGTCAAACGTGATGTCGAAAGACAACCCGTATGCGCCTTTCTTTTCCGCTTTTCCCGCGACGGACACGGACGAGAGAATATTCGGGGGAGAGCTGAACTGAACCGTTCTGGGCCCTAATCTGAGTCCCATATCATTTGCCTCCGAATATAAAATAGATGACGCCGACGAGCACCGAAGTGCTGATGCCATATACAAGCACCGGCCCCGCTATCGTGAAAAGCTTGGCGCCGACGCCGAGTATGTAGCCCTCCCACTTATATTCGAGCGCAGGCGAGACGATGGAATTCGCAAAACCTGTTATCGGCACAATGGAACCGGCTCCGGCGTATCGCCCGAGCACGTCGTAGATGCCGATGCCCGTGAATAATGCGCCGAGGAAAATCAGCAGCATAGACCGAAACGCATTGACGCCTTCCTCATCAAGTCCGAGAGTATTCTTCGCAAAATCGTTGATGCCCTCGCCCAGCACGCAAATCAGTCCGCCGACGATAAACGCCATCACGCATTCCTTAAACAGGTTGCTTTTCGGCATATTGTTTTTAACATATTGCTGATAGTTCGTTTGATCCAAATTCTTTTTTATATCCATTTTGACATCCTATATCTTTTTTTGCCGTTCCGGTACCGCTTTTGCATACTCTTCGGTTTCTTCAACGTTCTTCAATGTACCGGTATTGTTTTCCGGCATCTTCACATAATCTTTCATTGTTTTCCTTTCCCTGTTGTTTATTGATTGAATTATACAAACCACGCATCGACATAAGTATTCAGATGAGGACGAAGCAAAAGTATGGCGGCTATCGCAATAGCGCCGATACAGATGCAGATAATCACCGCAATCAACCACTTTCTGCGCACCAAAAAAACGCTCCTTTTCATAAAGCCGTTTTCAGCTTGCCAGTTCGCAAGCGACACCAATATTATTTGTCACGGAAAACGAAAATATCAGGAATGTTACAGAGCGGATTTTCTTAATTTTTCGAGAGTTTTTGTGATAAGCCGCGAAACCTGAACCTGAGAGACGCCAAGAATTTCCGCGATTTCCATCTGTGTTTTGTCACTGTAAAAGCGCAGCATAATAAGCCGCCGTTCCTTGGGGTCCAGTCTTTGTATCAGCTCTTTAAGGAGTATGGTATCGATCATGTCGTTATCGGTGTTTTCCGACATCGTATCGATCAGCAGCGTTTTGGAATTATCGTCGTCAAACGCGGGCTCATAGATGGAGACGGGCGTGCGCACGGCTTCAATCGCAAAAACGATATCCTCAGCCGACATCTCAAGCCGCCGGGCAATTTCCTCGATTGTCGGCTCACGCTTCAGTTCCGCCTTCATTTTTTCCTTGACGCTGAAAATCTCAAACGACTTTTCACGCAGCGAACGGCTCACCTTGATGATGCCGTCGTCGCGCAAAAACCGCTTGATCTCACCTGCGATCATGGGCACGGCGTAGGTGGAAAAACGCACCTCGAATTTGGGGTCGTAGCCAAGCACGGCTTTCACCAGCCCGAGGCTGCCGATCTGCATCAGATCTTCAAATTCCACACCGCGGTTCAAAAATTTCCTGACAATGCTTTTCACAAGCGCCGTATTACGGACGATCAGCTTTTCCTTTGCGCCGTCGTCTCCGCGCTGAGCGGCTTTGATCAGCCGCAGGCTCTCTTCATGGGAGAGCACGCCTCTTTCGTCCATGTGCTTATCCCGCGGCTCCGATCGTCTTCTTCATCTCCACCGTCGTTCCTGTTCCGGGTATCGATGCGATTTTGACCTCATCCATGAACGTTTCCATGACGGTAAAGCCCATGCCCGAGCGCGATTCGTCTCCGGCTGTGCTGAAAAAAGGCTGCCTTGCCTGCTCGATATCGCGGATGCCGACGCCCTTGTCCTCAATGACGACCCGGATCTGCCGGTTTTCAAGCGAAGCGAAAAGACGGATCTCTCCGAGCTTGTCGGGATAAGCGTGGACGATCACGTTGGTGACGGCTTCGGATACGGCCGTTTTGATATCGGCGATTTCCTCAAGCGTCGGATCGAGCTGTGTGGCAAACGCCCCCACAACGCTGCGCGCGAAGCCTTCGTTGACCGACAGGCTGGGCAGCTTTAATTCCATGGTGTTTTTTATTTCCATATGAGCCCCCGTTTACTTGATTTTCTTTATGATTTGATAGATGCCGCTGACAGTAAACACTTTTTCTATTTGAGGATTGGCATTTTTGATATACATTTTTCCGCCTTTGGCTTTGAGTTTCTTATATCTGCCGAGTATGACCCCGAGGCCGGAGCTGTCCATAAAGCTTAAGTTTTTAAGGTCAAGTATGAGATTGATGTCGTTAAACCGGCGAATCAGATTATCAAGATCGTCTTTCACCTGATCGGCGCTGTGATGATCGAGTTCGCCGAACAAGTGCGCTGTGGCAGAGCCGCTTTGCTGTGTCACTCTAATGTGCATAAACGATTGTCCTTTCGTGTGATCCCTAACGTATTCTTTTCATGCATCGCATTTCCTTTAAGAGCTTTTGTCGAAAGACAGCTAGTTTTGATAACATAATATGGTTCTTGTCGAAACAACATATTCCCGGCCATTTCGGAGAGCCTAATTTTGAATGCCATCATTAAAGAAGGTAGAGCTTCAATGGGAAAACACAGGCACAGCCAGGGATTATTCTCACGTATTTTTCATAAAACCTTGACTGCCATCAAATACATGGCGCTAGCAGGCCTCACGCTGGGGCTTGCGGGTACCGCATTTATGGTTTCATATTTGATGGGACTCGACGAATGGAAAGAGTTTGATCCGTATAAAATTGCCGAGATGCAGCAGACGCTGCTGATTTATGATAAAAACGGGGCGGAGACAGCGGCGCTTTACAACAAGCAAAACCGCGTCTATTTGCCCATAGAAGAAATTCCCGAGCATGTCAAGAATGCGTTCATCGCCATTGAGGATGAACGGTTTTATGAGCATGACGGTGTGGACGTCGTCCGCATCATCGGGTCACTCATTGAAGACTTGAAGAGCGGCAGCTTTAAGCAGGGCGCCAGCACCATTTCCCAGCAGCTTGTCAAAAATACGAGCCTTACGGGCGTAAAAACAATATCCCGCAAGCTGCAGGAAGCCGTGATGGCCTATAAGCTCGAACAGGTTTACTCCAAAAATCAAATACTCGAGATGTATTTGAACTTCATCTATTTTGGGCACGGCGCCTACGGAATTGAGGCGGCAGCCAAAACATATTTCGGCGTCAGCGCCAAATCTCTGACGATTTCTCAGGCGGCATTGCTGGCGGGCGTCATCAAGGGACCCTCGCATTATGCGCCGCACATCGACATGCAAAAGTCCATTCAAAGGCGGGACCTTGTGCTGTCCTGCATGCGCGATCAGGGAATGATCACAGAAAAACAGGAACGGGATGCAAAATCCGAAGCAGTGATACTCGCGGAGGAAAACGAAGTGGAGTACGGTTTCTTTACGGATATGGTGCTGGCCGAAGCCGAAAATTTACTCTCGATGGACAGCGAAGAACTGCTTTCGGGCGGCTGCCGTATCTACACCACGCTCGATCAGAATCTGCAGGAGAATCTGGAGGCGGTATTCAAAAAACCCGGCAATTTCCCGCCGAACGCGTCGGACGGTGAGCAATGTCAGGCAGCCGTGTGTGTTCTGGACAGCAAAACGGGGGAGATCAGGGCCGTGATGGGGGGGCGCAGCTATGAAACGCGCCGCGGCATCAACCGCGCAATAGACATCAAACGGCAGCCGGGCAGCGCAATCAAGCCCGTGATGGTTTACGCGCCCGCCATCGAGAAGCTCGGCTATACGCCCGCGACGCTCGTGCTTGACGAGAAGGAGGACTTCGGCGGTTATATTCCCAAGAATTTTTCGGACAGCTACAAGGGTTGGGTCACGCTGCGGGAGGCCCTGGCCAACTCACTCAACCTGCCGGCTGTCAGGGTTCTGAATGCGCTCGGTGTGGAAACCGGCAAGCTCTACGCGTCACAGGTCGGCATACCGTTCGATGCGAAAGACAAGGGCCTGACGTTGGCCCTCGGCGGCTTTACGACGGGCGTCTCGCCGCTGTGCCTTGCCGATTCGTTCACGCCGTTTGCCAACGGCGGGTATTATTCGCTGCCGTCATGCATCACAAAAATTGAGGATGGCCGGGGAGACGTGATATATGAACGGCCAAAAACAAAAACGAGCGTACTGGCGCCTGAAACAGCCTATCTGATGACGTCAATGCTCGAAAGCGCGGTCACTTCGGGAACGGCAAAGCATGTGGCCGTGAACGGCGCCTCCATCGCGGCCAAAACGGGCACCGCGGGCGCGGGGGAGGACAACAAGGACGCGTGGACCGTGGCTTTTAATCCGGAATATACGATGTGCTGCTGGATGGGGTTTGACAGCACCGACGAAGCCCACTGCCTGCCTTCCGACGTGACGGGCGGCACCTATCCCGCCAAGCTGCTGCAGCAGCTGTTTGCGAATATTTACAAAAGCAAAAAAGCGCCCGATTTTGCGAAGCCGGAAAATATTGTGGCCGCCAAAATCGATATCCAGTCTCTTAAGGAGGGCAGCCAGCCCATGCTGGCGAGCGCTTTTACGCCGGACGACCAGACCATTCTCGAATATTTCACGAAAGACAGCGCGCCGTCTCAATACACGTCATATTGGGCGGTACCGTCTCCGCCGGACGATCTGAGCGTCACCCTCGGCGACGGCGGAATGCCCAGCATCAGCTTCACGCCCAAAGAGAGCTTTATCATCTACCGCATCATGCGAAAGAACCTGGCGGACAGAACGGTTGAGACAGTCACCGAATGCACGGGGTCGTCTTCTCAAATCTCCTTTACCGATTTTTCCGCCGAGTACGGCAGCACATACGAATATTACGTGGTGCCGATTCATCCCGACATAAAAATAGAAGGAGAGCAGCTTTGCGGGCCGCCCTCCAGCAGTGTCAGAATCAAAACACTTTCGGAAGATAACTATATGCCGTAGTGCATCAGGGTAAAAGCGTGGGCGTCGGCGTCGGGGCAACCGGCGTATACAGCACCACGAGTCTGTTTGTGAGAGTTTCAAGCTCGTATGTTTTTTGTTCTATCGCGCCGGATGTCGATGAGCCGTCCGCGATGAGCTGCTGAAGCTCGCTGATCTTGTTATTAAGGCTCGTTCTGTCTTCGTTCGACATCACATACATCGGGTTCGAAAGCACATTGTTGGCTGCGCCGATCTGCGCGTTGGCTGAGTTGATCGCGCTCGATTTATAAACCTGCTCCTGCCACCAGGCTTCATTATGAATATCACAGAAGTACTGGTAATAATCAGGCGAACTCGGATCATTCATAATCTCAGCCAGCGACAAATCGCCTTCGGGAGCCATCATGAGGTTCGGCATATACTTATTTCGCTCTTCCTCGGAGCGGTACTGCCAGTAAATCGAATCGGGCGGCAGCACAACGTAAGATTTTGCTTCGAGCGCTCCATGCACCTGTTCGCAGTAAGACGTTGCGAGCTTATGGCTGTCCGGACAAATTTTCAGCAGATAATGCACATCGCAGGTTTCAGTCGGTGCGGTGCCTTTGATGAAATAAGCAAATTCAGCGCCGTGATCAGGATCAGCCTTGCAGGCCTCGGTCGCGCGCTTGCCGGAAACGGAGCAGATTTCCACTCTTTCAAGCCCCAGTTCTTCAGGCGTTTTGTTGATGATCGGGGCATCCGCTTTTCCCTCCAGAATTTTGGACATAAAGTCCTTCCAGAGCGGCGCCGCGGAGCTCGATGCGTAAACGGTGCTGTCGAGCGGCTTGTAGTCGTCGTGCCCGATCCAGAGCGTCGCCGTATAATAGGGCGAGATACCCGAGAAGAAAACGCCCTTCGCATCCTGGTTCGTACCTGTTTTGCCGCCGATCGTCATGCCGCTGATTTTGGCGTTGGAACCCGTGCCGTGATCCACGGCATCCACGAGCATCTGCGTGAGTATGAACGCGGTGGTTTCCTTGAACACACGGCGTTCCTCGCGTATCTCGTCCGCGTTGAGTATCACATTGCCGTCTTTGTCCTTGACGACTGTGAAAGACAGCGGTTCGAGATATTCACCGCCGTTGGCGATCATCGCATAAGCACCGGCCATCTCGATGGGCGTGATGCCCGATGTGCCGAGCGAAAGCCCCGCGGCCGTTTTTTGTATATGCTTCGGGTTGATGCCCATGTTGACAAGATAATTAAATGAGTCATCGGGCTTGACGATATTCAGCAGGGTCCACGCGGTTGCGCTGTTTAATGAACTGACAAGCGCGTTGTGCAGCGTGATGGGGCCGTATTGCGACGAACCGCCCGCCGGATAGCCCTTGCCGCCGTTATCGTCCCAGCCTTCGATTTTGACGGGCATATTGGGAACGACAGTTCCGTCCGAATAGCCTTTGTCGATCGCGGGGCCATAGACCGCGATGGGCTTGATAGAGGAGCCGACCGGCATCGTGGTCTGGTAAGCCCGGTTCAGCGTTTTCTTGACCTTGGGATCCTCTCTGCCGCCGACGACGGCTTTGAGCCGCCCCGTGGATTGCTCAACAACCACTGCGGCAGCCTGCGGTTCCACCGTCTCGGTAATGCTGCCGTCAGCGTTTTGCGAACGTTTCACCGAAGCGCTCGAATCTTCAAGCTTCGGATACTTTTCCCAGTTTTTCAGGCTGTCTTCAACATCCGTTTGTATCAGCGGGTCCATCGTCGTATAGATCTGATAGCCGCTTGTGCGGATCTCGTTTTCGATGGCCACGCGGTTTTCCTTGGTATCCTGCAGCCCACGCTGCCTGAGAAAATGCGTGATCACATCGTAAATCGTATATTCCACAAAATACGGGTGATCATACATGCCGGTGACCTCGGAATTCTCCTGGACGGTAACCGTATCGTTCAAAGCAAATTCGTATTCATCCTTGGTGATGTAACCCGCCTTGTACATCGCGGTGAGCACGTTGTCGGTGCGCTTGTTGATAGGGGCCGGGTCTTTCGTCTTGTAGAAACACCGGCGCGGGTTGTATGAATACGGATACTGCGTGATACCGGCTATCATTGCGCACTCCCGAAGCGTCAGTTGGCTCAGATCCTTGCCGAAATAATCCTTTGCGGCGGCTTTAACGCCGTAGTTGGACTCCCCGAGGAATATCGTATTCATATAGGCTTCAAGGATATCGTCTTTATTGTATTGTTCTTCAAGCTGCATCGCGAGGTAAGCTTCCTGTATTTTGCGCTTGTAGGTGCGTTCGGTGGTCAGCATTCTGTTCTTGATCAGCTGCTGAGTGATGGTGCTGCCGCCCTGTACGTTGTTGTTCATGAGGTTGCTGATGAAAGCGCCGAGCAGTCTTTTAAAATCAACGCCGTTATGGATATAAAAGCGGACATCCTCAATGGCGACGACGGCATGCTGCAGCGTCACAGGTATCTCATCGAGGCTGGCCCAATCTCTGTTTTCCACGCCCGAATAGGCCGTCATGACATTATTGTTGCAGTCATACAAATAAGACGTTTCCGCCTGATCTTCGATTTTTTCCGTGTCGAGTGTCGGCGTCGTTTCCATATATGCCTTGGCGATGCCGATAACCGTGCCGAAGCCGGCCGCTCCGATCATGAAGATCACAATCAATATCAGTTTGAAAGACGTCAGCGCCACATTGACGATCACGCCTTCTCTTCTTTTGCGTGAACGGAACATGTTGATATGCTCTTTGCCTTCGCCCGATAAATGATCCTTGGAGATATGCGGCACCGCGTGTGTCTGCTGAATCTTCTGGGAACGGGAGTACACTTCCGTATCCCTGATATGATCAAACACAACCGTCTCGGAGGATATGCCCTGCGCAGGTTTTCCGTCACTTTTTTTAGCTCCGCGCATCCAGTTGATGATATTGACAAATCCGCGCTTAATAGAGTGTCCGGCAGATACAAGGAAAGCTCCCGAAGAGCCGGCCATGCCTTGCTTTTGTCTGTGTTTGTATTTATCTTTAATCATGCAATGGCACCTTTTATCAATTTATTCTTTTTGATTATACCATAATTGAAGCGATACGACACCATTATCGCGATTTATTTACATTTTCGGTTTGCGTGCCTAAGTTTGCCGCCGCACGCATAATGTAAACAAAGGTGATGAAATGAAAAAACGCAGGCGGCACCATAAAATATGGATCGCGGTTGTTCTGATATTGCTGGCAGCTACGGCCTATATCATCATTGACAACTCAATCAGGCCGACGATACTCAGCCTGTCTGAGGCGCGGCTGCGCGCTATCGCCGTAAAAGCCATGAATGAAGCCGTCCGCGAGACGATTGGCAGCGATATATCGTACTCGGACCTTATCAGCATACAAAAAGACGATCAGGGCAATATCACGCTCGTCAGTGCCAACGCAGTTTTGATGAACAATCTTGCGGCGAGCACCGCCATCGCGGCGCAGGATAAAATATTGGGCATCGGCGAACAGGGCATCGATATCCCGCTCGGTACGGTGATCGGCGGCCAGATGCTCACGGGACGCGGGCCTGTTGTGGAGGTGCGCGTTGAGCCTGTCGGTTCCGTCACGACGGACTTTAAAACAGAATTCAAAGCGGCGGGCATCAATCAGACACGTCATAAAATATACATTGTTCTCAACGCGACCGCCCGAATTCTCGTCGGCAATACCGCGCAGACGGTGGAAATATCGTCGCAGGTGCTGATCTCTGAAACCATCATCGTCGGCGATGTGCCGCAGAGCTATGTGGATGTGGCAAACACAGACGATATGCTCAACCTTTTGCCCGACAGTATGGTCGGCACGGACAACAGCAATTAAAAAATAACGGCATTGTCACCAATATTCGTTTTATGTTATGATACCAAGAGATTTTTATATGAGGTGACATATGTCCGGACATTCTAAATGGGCAAATATCAAGCATAAAAAGGAACGTACCGATTCAAAGCGCGGCAAGATTTTTACGAAAATCGGCAGGGAGATCGCCGTCGCGGTAAAAGAGGGCGGTGCCGACCCTGAAGGCAATTCCAAGCTCAAAGACGTGGTCGCAAAGGCCAAAGCGAACAACATGCCTAACGATACCATCAGCCGCTCGATTAAAAAAGCGGCGGGTGAGCTTGGCAATATCAATTACGAATCGATCATATACGAAGGATACGGCCCCGGAGGCGTGGCGGTCATCGTCGAGGCGCTGACGGACAACCGCAACAGAACCGCGGGCGAGGTGCGCCACAGCTTCGATAAAAACGGCGGGTCGCTCGGGGCGACGGGCTGCGTGTCGTGGATGTTTGACAGAAAAGGCGTCATCATCATCGAAAAAGGCGACAGCGTTGATGAAGACGAGTTGATGATGTCGGCGCTCGACGCGGGCGCGCTTGATGTGGAAGACGACGAGGACGCTATGGAGATCACAACGGATGTGGCGGCTTTTTCTCAGGTTTACGACGCACTTGAAAAAGCGGGCTTTGAATTTGCGATGGCCGAGGTTCAGCTCGTGCCCTCGAATACCGTCACCGTCACGGAAGACATTGAGGAAGCCGTTCAAAAGATGCTCGACATGCTCGAAGACAACGATGATGTTCAAAACGTTTATCACAACGCGGAAATGGACGAATAAGAAAATTGACTGCGACAGAAAATACCCCCGAAGCTTAATATCGCGCGGGGTATTTTTATGTTCTTTCGCAAACACAAAAAGCTCATTATATTTTTATGCATGCTGTTGATTGTCGCCATCTCCGGGCTTATCGGCTTTTTGATTGCCGAAAGCGAGCCTCGCGTCGTCGCCGAAACATCGGAAGAAGAGACGGCTGTGCAGGCCGGGGCAGACAACGACCGCATCGCTAAAGAAACCGTGATCACATGGGATTACGAATATGAAATGTGCAAGCACCATCTGTATATCGATTCGGAGCCCGAGCCCGACATGATAGGGCTTAACTTTACGCAGCTCAAGGATAAGTATCCCGATGCCGTCATCGTCTCATTTTCCGCCGATGAGGTGGTGCTGAAAAGGCGGTTCGGGTGCTATTGCCCGGAGCATTTCATGTTAAAAAGGAACAATGATCAGCTTGCCGTTTACCGGACGGCGGCGGGCACAGACAAACAGGAACTTTACATCGATGTGGATATTCTTTTCAGTGATCTTAGCATTGAGCAGCGCGAATTGCTGGAAGAGGGAAGGGTATTCAGCAATTTTGACGATCTGCAGGCTTATCTGGAAAAAATAAACCAGCAATAGTTATTGACTTCGACAAAAAACAGTTGTAGTATATAGAAAAATTAAATTATAGCATGTCTTCGGGGGAGGGTGAAATTCCCTTACCGGCGGTTAAAGTCCGCGAGCGCAAGCTGATACGGTGTGATTCCGTAACCGACAGTACAGTCTGGATGAGAGAAGAGAGCGTATCCAGTTTTTGATATGCCAAGGCTCTGAAGAAATGCTTCAGAGCCTTTTTAGCTCTGGGAAAGGAATTTATATGTCTACAAGATCTGCTTCGTCACGAAAACTATTGTTCATCGTCACAGCCGGCGTGCTTGCCGCCATCGCAACAATACTGCGTTTTCTGGAAACGCCGCTGCCGCTGATCCCGGGTTTCTTAAAGCTCGATTTCAGCAACATTCCCGCGCTGATCGGCGGTTATGCGCTCGGGCCGGTAGCCGGTACCGCGATACTGCTCGTCAAGAACCTCATCTATCTGCCGTTTTCATCCACGATGGGTGTCGGTGAAATCGCCGATTTTGTGATCAGCGCATCGCTTGTTCTGACCGGCTCGCTGATTTACAAGTACAACAAATCCCGCAAGGGTGCGGTGCTAGGTATGGCCTCCGGCAGCGCGCTCATGTCTTTGGTTGTCGGGCCGCTGATGAACTACTTTGTGCTGGTTCCGTTTTACGCATGGCTGTTCTTCGGTTCCTCGGTAGACGCAATCGTCCAATTGGCTGCGGCGGTCAACCCCGGCATCACGAACGTTTGGACGTATGTTTTATTTGCGGTCGTCCCTTTCAACATCGTAAAATGCCTTGCCGTTTGCGTGATCACGGGGCTGCTCTACAAACCGCTCTCTCCGCTGTTGCACAAATACCGTTAGTCTTTTCAGAAACCTCTGCGTATGGAAATGCGGCGCGGCGAAAATGCCGCGCCGTTGCTTTTCATGGGCTTTTCTTGTATACTCTGTTAAAGAAAAAACAGGAGACCGCAGCTTTTTCAATGAAGAGATATGAGACAAAAACAGCCGATGAAACGCTGGAGACCGGCGTCATTCTCGGACAGTCGTTAAAACGGGGGGATGTCGTCGCGCTGTACGGCGGACTCGGCGCGGGGAAAACGGTGCTCGCCAAGGGAATCGCCAAGGGCCTTGGCATCCAGGAAGATGTGACAAGCCCGACGTTTACATTGCTGCGGCAGTATCAGGGGCGGCTGGCACTCTGTCACTTCGATCTGTATCGCATCGAGGATGAGCAGGAGCTCGAGCATATCGGTTTTTATGATTATCTCGGCGGCGACAATGCCTGTGTGATCGAATGGCCCGAGAACGCTCCTGACATAGACGCGAATGTTATCGTGAGGATTGAAGGCTCAGGCAACGAACCGCGTTATATTGAAATCAAGGAAAACGAGGACAAGCATGATCATTCTTGCGGCTGATACATCGGGCGGCGTCTGCTCGGCGGCCGTTCTGCAGGACAGCAGAATACTGTCGGAAGCATACATGAACAATAAGAAGACCCACTCGGAGACGATCGGGCCCATGCTTGATTTTTGCCTTAACTGCGCGGGTATCGACATTACCGATGTGGAGCTGTTCGCGTGCGCGGCGGGTCCCGGCTCGTTTACGGGCCTTCGCATCGGCATCGGTATGATGAAGGCGTTTGCTCACGCGTCTCAAAAACCGGTCGTGGGCGTCAATACGCTTGATGCGCTCGCACTCAATGCGGCGGGCACAGCCGAAACGGTTTGCGCCGCGATCGACGCGCGCCGCGGGGAGGTCTATACGGCGTCGTACCGGAACGGCAAGAGGATATCCGACTACCGCGCCATGCCCTTTGACAGTGTGCTCGACGGGCTCAAAGGGCAGCCGGCTGTGTTTGTGGGCGACGCCGCCGTTCTGCACCGGGACAAGATATTAAACGCGGATGCGTCCTTTCGCGTCGCGCATGAAGGCATCGCGCTGCAGCGCGCCGGGTCGGTCGGGCAGGCGGCTTACGCTGCATATCTGGCTGGGGATTATCAGGACGCATACAGCTTGGAGCCGTTCTATTTGCGCGAAACGCAGGCCGAGCGCGTACGCGCCGGGAAAAGCCAATGAGCGTGGTATACAGGCAGGCAACAGAGCAAGACATCGGCGGCATTTATAAAGTCGAGACCGCGTGCTTTAAACAGCCGTGGTCTTTGGAATCGATATATACGGACATACTGGAAAACGACTTGTCCTGTTACATTGTCGCAGAGGAAAGCGGCAGCATTGCGGGCTATTGCGGCGTCCACATCATATACGGAGAAGGGCACATCACGAACGTGGCGGTACTGCCCGAATACAGAAAACGCGGAATCGGCCGCGGGCTGCTTGAGGCGATGTTTCATGAAACCGGCCTCGAATATTACACGCTCGAAGTGCGTGTTTCTAACGAATCCGCCATTAACCTATATAAAAGCATGGGGTTTTTGACGTTCGGCAGACGCCCGAGGTATTACGGCGACGAAGACGCGTTGATCATGTGGAAGGGAAAAATCGCGCCTTGATACTTGGTCCCCGAAAATGTATAATCGACAATATCAAACATATTGATTGAGTAGGTATGATTATCGATATCAACGGTATTAAAATAAATTATGAGCAGCAGGGAAACGGGGCGGACGTGCTTGTGCTCCACGGATGGGGTGCGAGCATGCAGACGATGCGCCCTGTTATTGACGCGCTGAAAACCCGGTACCGCGTGACGGCGCTTGATTTTCCGGGCTTCGGCGGCAGCGATGCGCCGCCCGATACCTACGGCGTCCAGCAGTATACCGATTTGACCTACCGATTTATGCAGGAGCTCGGTATACAAAAAGCGCACATCATCTGCCATTCTTTCGGCGGACGTGTCACCATCCTGCTCGCGGCGCAGCATCCCGAAGCCGTGGACAAAATCGTATTCACGGACGCGGCAGGGCTTCGCAAACGCCGCACATTCAAGCAAACGGTGAAAATCTATTCATTCAAGCTGGCCAAGCGCTTAAGCAGGGGCCGGATCATCAAGCGGCTTTTGAAAGGCATCGGCATCGATGTCGATCAGCGCGTGAAAAACGCGGGCTCGGCCGATTACCGTGCGCTTAACGATCACATGAAAAAGGTGTTCGTGCGCGTCGTCAATCAGGATCTGATCGATTTCCTGCCGCAGATCAAAAGCCCGTCTTTGCTCATTTGGGGCGAGAACGATCTGGATACACCGCTCGAGTTTGGCAAAACGATGGAGAAGCTGATACCCGATGCCGGTCTCGTGGTGTTCGAGGGGGCGGGACATTATTCGTTTCTCGACTGCTTTGGCCGGTATATCAGCATCGTCACCACATTTTTCGGAGGATAACGGATGTCGATTTTTGTTCTTATTGCCGTCTATGCGCTCGGCGCGGCTGCCATGGTATATGCCTCGGCCGGGCTCGTACATATGCTGCAGTTGGAAGGGTATAAGAATAAAAACCTGCGTCATTGGCTTAAGGGCAACCAGTCAAAGGTTTTTAGAACGCCGGTCACCGTCGCAGCTATCGGCATTGTTTTGATGTTTATCTTAAGCGCAGCCGTACCGTCTGTGAGTCTTTATGTTTTTCTTGTTCTCGCTGCCGCGTATCTGCTGCTTATTGCGTTTTACGCGAAGTCAATACGCGTGGAAAAGGCCAAGAAGCCGCTTGTGTACACGAGCCGCGTGATGAGGCTTTTTGTGTTTATCTCTTTTGTCTATGTCGTTTCCGGCGCGGTTTTACTGCTGCTTGATTGGGTGTTACTCAATGAAACGGCTGCCGCTCACTTGCCGTTCTTTGCGTTTTTCCTGTTGATCGGCTTCGGCGTTCTCTGTGCGAACACTATTGCCAGCCCTGTGGAAAAGTCGGTTCAGCGCTGGTATTTTAACGATGCAAAGAAAAAGCTCGCCGAGCGCGGCGATATCATCCGCATCGGCATCACGGGCAGCTACGGCAAAACGAGCTGCAAATTCATACTTGGCACGATACTGTCCGAAAAGTACAACGTTCTTGTGCCGCCTTCAAGCTTCAACACGCCCATGGGTTTAACGCGCGTGGTACGCGAGCAGATGAAGCCGTCTCATGAGGTTTTCATCGCGGAGATGGGCGCGCGGCATGTCGGCGATATCAAGGAGCTTTGCGGTCTCGTTCAGCCAAAATTCGGGTTGATCACGTCGGTCGGCCCCCAGCATCTCGAGACGTTCGGCAGCCTCGAGACGATCGCGAAAACGAAGTATGAGCTTATCGATAGCCTGCCGCAGGACGGCTGCGCTTTTTTCCCGGGTGATAACGAAATATGCCGCGCCATGCATGGCCGGACTCAGATAGAAAAAAAGCTGTTTTCCATTGATTTTGCGGGTGAATCGGATGTGCGTGCCGAGAATATCAAAACGGGCAGCTTCGGAAGCCGTTTTGAGCTGGTGATGGACGGCGAACGTGTGGTATGCGAAACGAAGCTGCTCGGCAAGCACAACATCTCCAACATCATCGGCTGCGCCGCAGTCGCTCACAAGCTCGGGCTGACGGCCTCGCAGATACGGCTTGGCATACGAAAGGTACAACCCGTGGAGCACAGGCTGCAGATGCTGCCGACTGCCAACGGCATCACCGTAATTGACGACGCGTTCAACGCGAATCCGTCCGGCATCAGGGCCGCGATGGAGGTGCTCAAAGGGTTTGACGGCCGCAAGGTGGTCGTGACGCCCGGTATGGTGGAGCTTGGAGACCGCGAGGATGAGGAAAACCGCGCGTTTGGCCGTGTGATGGCGGCTGCCGCCGATACGGTGATGCTGATCGGCCCCAGACATACCCGGCCCATCTATGAAGGGCTGCTCGAAGGCGGGTTCAACGAAGAGAATATTCAGGTTTACAGGTCGCTCGACGACGCGGCCAAGGTGCTGTGGACTTTGGTGAAGCCCGGCGACGTCGTGATATTTGAAAACGACCTGCCCGATAATTATAACGAATAGGAAGGACTCAAAAACGATGAAAAAGAATCTTGCGGTGACTTTCGGCGGAAGAACCGTTGAACACGATATCAGCATCATCACGGCGAACCAGCTCATGAACAGCGCGGATAAGAATAAATACAACGTGATTCCGATTTATATCGACAGAGACGGAAAATGGTATACCGGAGAAAAGCTATTCGATGTCGCGGTTTTCAAGAGGTTTGATCCGAACACAAAGGGCGTCAGGCAAGTGTTTCTCTCGGCTGCGGCGGACGCCATGCTGTACGAGTGCGGCAGGAAGCAAAAGCCGGTCTGCCAGATCGATGTGGTGATCCCCGCGATGCATGGGCTCCACGGCGAAGATGGCACCATCCAGGGGCTGTTTGAGCTTTCCGATATTCCGTATTCAAGCGCGGGCGTCACGGGTTCGGCTGTGTGCATGGACAAAATTGTGATGAAGGCGGCGTTTAAGGGGTTCGGATTTCCGGTTCTCGATTCGCTTTTTTTTGAGCGCGACGAATTTTATTCGGACAGCGACGCGGTATCGCAAAAGGTGGAAAGCGAGATCGGTTATCCCGTTTTTATCAAGCCCGCGAACTTAGGGTCAAGCATCGGCGTGAACCGCGCGGACAACCGGGACGCTTTTGTTTACGCCATGGAGGTCGCCGCCAAATACGACCGGCGCATACTCGTGGAAAAGGCAGTGACCAACATTAAAGAAGTCAACTGCTCCGTGCTTGGCCTGGCGTCCAGCGCGAAGACGAGCGTGATTGAACAGCCGGTCACATCGAGCAAATTTTTGGGCTTTGAAGAGAAATATTTAAGCGACGCAAAATCAAAAGGCATGAAATCACTCGGACGCAAAATCCCCGCCGATATTTCCGACAATATGGCGGAGCGCGTCCGCCGGCTTTCGCTCGATATATTCAAGTCGCTCGATTTAAAGGGTGTGGTCAGAATCGATTACATCATCGATCAGTCCACGGATACGCTTTATGTCAACGAGGTCAATACCATACCGGGTTCGTTTGCTTTTTACCTCTGGGAACCGGCGGATGTGCCGTTTGGCGCGCTCGTCGACAGCCTTGTGGCCATTGCCGAACAGCAGATGCGGGAAAAGAAGAAATCTGAATTTGCATTTGATTCCAATGTTCTGCAAAAAGTAGCGAGCGGTGTTAAAATAGGCAAATAAACAGTTTACAACCTGCTGGATATAATATATATAATATACATATATATAAATATTATTTAGGAGGTTCCGGTGTATGACTGAAAACAAAAATTCTCTTGGTATGGATCAGAAAACCGCAAGCTGGTTTGCTTACATCCTGTCTGTTATCAGCGCTATTATTCTTCTTGCTACGGAAAAAGAAAATAAAATCGTCAGGCAGCATGCTTGGCAGTCATTGTTCCTCGGGTGCGTGATGATAGGCGCATATATCGTTTTTGGAATCCTTTTTGCAATTATTGCACCGTTTTCAATTATGGGCGCTTTTTATTTCATTTCTCCCGTATTCGCAATATTCAGAATCTTATATTGGCTGCTGGGGCTTGGATGGTTGGCGATTACTGTCATCTGTATATTGAAAGCCACACAAAACGAAATGTTCAAAATCCCCGTTATATTTAATTGGGTGGAGAAGATGAAGTAATCATTCGTTTGTGTTATGAGATTTCAAAGAGGCTTCTGTTTTTTCGGGAGCCTCTTTATTTTGCATCGCTTGGCATGGCATCGCTTCTTTTCTGAAGATACAGCCCTTCCACGTTGTTCCACTCCGCGTACATGACGTCGCCACAGCTCAGCACGTTATGCTCGGACAGCATTTTCTTAAGCCAGTCCTCATCGAAACCCAGCAGCTTAAGGTTATTAATGTCAGGCTTTCCGTCGAGAATCACGGCGAGGTTGATCGGCGAGGAGGATGCTGGAATCTGAAGGTCCATTCTCGATACGCACTCATACGGCGCTTTTTTGATGACCGTGATGATGCCGCTCGGCTCTACGATCGCGTATTCCACTTCTCTGACGGAAAAGACATCTTTATTGCGCAGAAGGCTTAAGAGCTCGGTGAAATCGAGCTTCTCTTTTCTGAGCACTTCAAAATCGACCATCCCTCTTTTGATGACGAGCACGGGAGAACCTTCGATAATGTTTCTGAAACGATGTGATTTTTGCGTGATTTTTTCAATCACAAACAAGAGCAGCGCCCATAGGGCGATGGCGTAAAATACATAAAATATATTTGTTTCATCGTAGATCGCGTTGCCCAGCAGCTCGCCCATCACAATCGCGGAGATAAAATCGAAAGGGGAGACCTGCTGAACATGGCGCCTGCCGATAATTTTGACGGCAATCAGCAGCGCGATAAAACCGAAGAACAATTCCAATGACAAATCAAGCAGTGACGGCAAAACAAGGCTCCTTCTCAGTAGTAATAGAACTAGTTTGCCGCTTCAATATCCATTTATACGCCGCGTCCAAGCACCATATTAAGGCTGTGATCACATATATGAAAAGCCTTCCGCATATGCTCTAGCGGAGGTGATCAGATGCAAAATCAAAGATTATATATTGAAGACTCGCTGGAATTGAACCTGTTTTTTCTGCGCATTATGAAAGAACATGCTCTGTTTATTATGCTCGGCTTCACGCCGAAAAACAAAGACATGGCCAATCAGGCGCAGGCCTTCAGAGAAAAGCTGGACGAGATTTTTGAACAGACGATCAAAGTGTCGAAAGGCTTCATTTCAAACGCCGTCATGACGTCCGGCGAGCTGTTCACGCCGATGACCGAAGCCGCCGAGAAAAAGACACAGGAGTACACCGGTGTGCCCATCAAGACAAATCTGACTCTTGAAGAATATAATCTTGCCGGTTCCGCCACGCCGTCCGCAGCGATGAAATCCACCGTCGACCAAATCAACACAAAAGCGCTTGCACTGACGGGCGATTTGCAGACGTTTCAGATGAATCTGCTCGAGGATGTGCTGGCCTGCCGGGTATTCACGGTCAACTATCCGCTGATTATTGATCATATTATCAGAGAAACGACCCATTATATGAATATGATCAAAATGCTGATGTCGGGTGACACAACGCTCGGACCCGTAGAATTTGCGATGGAACAGGCCTTCTGGAATAACAATCTCGGCGAGCATGCCGAATTCACAGACGGGCTGCTTGACCCCACTGAATCTGAATTAAAGAAAAAGGCGGATTCTCTGGCACTGGAATTGCTGAACCTTGAGCAGCAGGCCCTGATGGCATCAAGAATGCTGAACCGGCTGCACGATGTGACAATGAAAAGCGAGAGCGCCGCCAGAGCGATGAGGGACTTTGATGCGCAGGGGACAAAAGGGCTGCTTTCCTGCAAGATCCGTTCCATCATTATTCCGCTGCTGGCCGACCATGATTTAAGAGAAGCAAACCACTACATCCGCATACTCAATGAAACGATGAACGCAATGGGATAACCGATATGCCGGCAGGCTAAAAACGCATGCTGGCGATTAAATAGAGGACAGGCTGTAAGGCTTGAATAAACGTTAATGAAATAATCAAAATATAAATTAAACAGAAGAAAGAGAGTAGAACAGTGCAGCATTACAGAAGGCTTCCGAGGCACATCGGCATTATACCGGACGGCAACAGAAGATGGGCTCAAAATAACGGCCTAAGCAAGGAAGCGGGCTATGATTACGGCATAGACCCTGGTTTTGAGCTTTACAAAGAGTGCATCGCGCTGGGCATAGAGGAAATGACGTTTTACGGATTCACCATGGACAACACAAAACGCCCGTCCGCACAAACGAAAGCGTTTCAAAAAGCATGCGTGGATGCCGTGATGCAGATCTCCGAATGTGATGCCAATCTGCTCATAGTGGGCAACACCGAATCCGCGCTGTTTCCGAGGGAACTGCTGCCTTATACGCATCGGGTGAAATTCGGAAGCGGGCTGATGAACGTCAATTTTCTCGTCAACTATGGCTGGGACTGGGACCTTTGTCAATCCCGCGACGATGAACAAAGAAAAAACAAAGAAAGCTTCAGCAAAAGGATTGCGTCCGCGGACATATCCAGGATAGACTTAATCATCAGATGGGGCGGCAGAAGAAGGCTCAGCGGATTTCTGCCGATACAATCCATATACGCCGACTTTTATGTGGTTGATGCTTATTGGCCGGATTACAAACCTGAGCATCTCTACGAGGCATTGGACTGGTACCAGGATCAGGATGTGACGCTGGGCGGATAAGGGGGACGCAATGGTTGATGTCTGCCTGCTTGGCTGCGGCGGCATGATGCCGCTGCCTCAAAGGCGGCTTTCGGCGCTTCTGTACCGTTTTGACGGAAGGATGATACTGATCGACTGCGGTGAAGGCACGCAGGTGGCCGTGAAGCAGGCCGGATGGGGCTTTAAAACGATCGACGCGGTCTGTTTCACGCATTACCATGCCGACCACATTGCGGGGTTGCCCGGATTTTTGCTGACGCTTGGCAACACCGGACGCACCGATCCGCTGGCCTTGATCGGTCCGCCGGGCCTTTTTGACGTGGTCCGCGGCCTCACCGTGATTTCACCGAGCCTCCCGTATGATCTGAATATGATCGAACTGCCACCGTCGCAAAGCGCGGAGCTCCCAATCGGCCATGTCACACTCGGCAGCCTGCCGGCCGATCACGCCGTTCCGTGTCTTGCTTACCGTCTGGATATCAAACGGCCGGGGCTATTCGACGCCAAACGCGCGCGGGATCAGGATATCCCTTTGTCTTGCTGGAAACGGCTGCAAAGCGGCGAAACGGTCGACGTTAAAGGACGGCATTTTGAGCCGGAGATGGTGCTCGGGCCGCCCCGCAAAGGCATCCGTGTGACATATTGCACCGATACAAGGCCGGTGCAGGCGCTTGCCCCGTTTTGCAGCGGGTCCGATCTGCTGGTTTGCGAAGGCTTATATGGTGAAGACGAAAAGCTTCAGAGCGCTGTTGAAAAGAAGCATATGACATTTTCAGAAGCAGCCGGGCTGGCCAAAGCGTCGGAATCGCGCGAGCTTTGGCTCACGCATTACAGCCCGTCGCTTAAGGACCCTGATGAGTATATTGAACATGTCAGGCGCACGTTTGCCAATGCATATACCGGCCACGATCTTAAAATGAAAACAATAAACTATTCCGAATGATCACATATCAAGCATTATAAATCAGCTGTTTAGCCGGTTTTTTTCTTATGCAGCCCGGGGGCTGTGCTCTTCTTCTGTCACTTAATCTATACGTATGACCGCACACAATTTGACAATACACATACTATAATATTAGCCATCTAAGGCGTGATTGAGAAGGAGAGGAAAGAGTATGATTACAGATTTCCAAATGGACATGAATATGCCGGGCACAGGCAGTTGTGTACCGCAGGAAACGGTGATTAAGGATGTTAAGCTGGCACACGCCTATGTGCCTTTTCAAAAAATGTGTGCGACATATATGCCTCTTGAAGGCTTAAGGCAAGGGACCATATTCCCGCCGTTGGTCGGCGTATATGGATGGCAGAGAAAAGGGATGGGGGATGATATGTATGAGTAGGGATGAAATGCTTAAAAAGCTCACCGCGCTTGATTTTTATATTATCGATCTCGGCCTTTATCTGAATACGCATCCGGACGACAGGGAAGCGATTATGAAATATAATGCTGTGGTCAAAGAAGCCAATGCGCTGAGGCAGGATTTTCAGGAGCAGTATGGCATGCTGATGGCCGGAAGCACTCAGAGCAAAACTCCGTGGCAGTGGATCGAAAATCCGTGGCCGTGGCAATATAAATTCAATTTTGATTTGGCGGGTGATGATAAGTAATGTGGGTGTATGACAAGAAGCTCGAATATCCGATAAAGATAAAAAAGCCGGATCCCAGAATGGCAAATCTGATTCTGACACAGTATGGCGGGCCGGATGGTGAACTGGGCGCTGCCTTGCGGTATTTAAGCCAGCGCTTTTCCATGATAACGCCGGAAGCGAAAGCGACGCTCAACGATATCGGCACCGAAGAGCTTGCTCATCTTGAGATGATTGGAACGATGGTTCGTCAGTTGACGCAAAACGCAAGCATGAAGGAAATTAAGGACAGCGGTGTGGCCGCTTATTATGTGGACCACGACAAAGCGGTTTATCCTGCCAGCGCATCGGGTTCTCCGTTCACAGCGGCATATCTGCAATCTAAAGGAGACCCCATCACCGACCTGACAGAAAATATGGCGGCGGAACAAAAAGCCCGCTCAACATATGAATATATCATGAATATGGCTGATGATCCGGATGTTATTGAGCCTCTCAAGTTTCTGCGTGAAAGGGAGATCGTTCATTTCCAGCGATTCGGAGAATCTCTGAGGCACGTACAGGATTATCTTGAAAACAAAAAGAGATTCAGCATGGGTAACATGGGTAACATGGGTAACGCGGGCAATACGGGTCACATGGGTAACATGGACGGCATGAGTAACATGAATAACATGGGCAACATGGGTAACGCGGGCAATATGAGTAACATGGGTAAAATGAAATAAGAGATTAAGTTTTTTAAGGATGCATACGGCTGCATCCTTTTTTGTATGACTTCATAGTCGAAGTATATTTAAAGTGCCTCACTTTAGCATTAGACTAATCTATTCACAAGCGGAAAACGTTTCAGGTTTGATATAATTCAATGGAAATATCGCATTAATTCTCGGCAAGTAAAAAGGTAGAATTGGCTATAAAAACTATAATAAAATGATATTTACACTAATGTTCCAATAGAGTAATATATAACATGTATTATTTTTTTAGGAGGCTCAAATAGTGCCGATAAGTGATGACGCCATAAAGGCCGCATTAATAGCTAAAAAGAGACATTAAACAGCGTAATAACCATCTATGAGCATGGTAAAGGCAAGTTGAGTCAGTGGGTAAAGCAATGAAGCATGCTGTTTGTATGTTGACGAGGCTATATCTGATTAAATTGAGTGGGGGGAAAACAAAATGGGTTATCGTATTAAATATGATGATATAAGAGCACTACAGAATACGACGAACTCGCAGTTTTCCAATTGGCAGCAGCAGCTTATTAACATCCGTTCCAGCATAAATGATGTTAACGGGATGTCGTCGTTTAATGGGAAAGGTGCCAATGCTATTAAAGCATACCTGAAAGAAGTGCATTTGCCACTTATATATGCGATTATGGAGACCATGTCGAAATTCCGGTCAAATCTACAGATGTACAGCAACGGTTAAATCAGATTGATTCGAATATGTCAGCCGAGATATCCGAAGATACGTTAAATGAAGCACTGTCGAAATATACGGAACTACGCAGCAGCTTTGACACTGAATCAAACAGGCTCAGTGACGCATTGCGGCAGGTCAGCGATAATTATTCATATCAGCGCACCCGAGCACAATATGGAGATAGTATTATTAATGATTCAAAAATCACGATCAACTCTATTAAAGAGTTAAATATGACTAATCAGGAGGCATATACCAACTATGAGAATGCGTGTAAAGCAAAAGCGGATTCTATTGAAATAGGTTTATCAACTCTTGCTGGAATGATTTCATCTGCTGCATCTCCACAAGTGGGCATAATTATTGGTTTTGCTTCAACCTATATTATTAATATAGACGATGGAATTAACACAAACTACCATAGCGCATTAGGCGGAACTTACTATTCGGCGGATATAACATATAAGGCTGATTACGATTTTGCAGGAATACCAAAAGGATCTGGACATAACGGTGATAAAATTACATTTAACGGCACTGTATTAGTTGGCCCAGACATTAATGGTATAAGTAACCCTCTTAATAATGTAGATTGGTATTGATGTAGGAAGATATAAAGATGAAAGTAAAAAAAATCGCAGTTACGTTACTAATTGTTAGTGCCATACTTTGCATTTCTGGATGTTCAATTGATAAATTGAACTTTTCAAAAAATACAAGAGTAGCGGCAATGCATGCAGGATGCGTAATAAGTATCGACAAGAATAATTATATAGTTTTTAATGAAAACGACTTGTCATTGAATTTTGATTTAGACTCTTGGAGCGACGTGATAAGTGTTTCGGCTAGTCGAGTACATATCGGAGGAGTTAGAAAAGATGGTACAGTATTATCTGAAAGTATTCCAACGTATGATATAAATCTCGAAGAATGGGCAAATATTGTTATGTTGGAATTCACGGAGTTCTATGCATATGGATTAAAAGATGACGGTACTGTTCTGTATAAGTCCGTAAATAATTGTAATTTGAATGATATTTCGAATGAAAAAGTGAGTGAATGGCGTGACATTGTTTATATTGATACCTCTACTTTTGGAATTGCAGGAGTTAAAAAGGACGGGCAGGTACTAGTTGCTTCCAACATTTTCCCTGAGTTAGAGGAAAAAGTTAAAGATTTAGATAATGTAAAGTTGGTAAGCGTGGCGACTGGTGTAGGGAGAGCAAGGGTGGTTGCTTTGAGAAATGATGGAAGTGTTATTGAAGTAAGAAGTGATTCAATTAATAAATATGAACTAGATACATATGAAGATATAAAAGGAGCCGTTAAAATTTGCGCGGGGGATTTATTTACTGCTGGGTTAATGCCCAATGGAGTTTTGAAAGTGAAATGTGGCTCCGATTATGATAAGCAAATGGCTATGCAAAAAGAAGTTGGAGATTATAGTGATTTAAAAGCATTGGACAATTGCGAAGATATAGAAGATATTAACAGCTATGAAAATATCTTGGTTGCCTTAAAAAAAGATGGAGAAGTTTTAGTTGGTGGGTTTTATGAATGAATTTTAAGATAACAGTTTTTGTTGAAAAAGGAACAAAGAATACTAAATATCCGCATGTTATATCTGGAAGAAATAAACATATCCTATCTATGTAAAGTTGCAATGCTTCCAACTATGGAAAAGCTTGAAGCTTATGAACTTAACTCAAAAATTAATAAAAAATAATCTGTGATCTGAAATTGCAAAG
Organism: Bacillota bacterium; assembly: GCA_023461435.1. Lineage (GTDB taxonomy): Bacteria > Bacillota > Clostridia > Christensenellales > SZUA-584 > SZUA-584. The sequence goes on along the minus strand of JAEYLC010000023.1, from coordinate 131,217 downwards.
GGTTGCTTACGAATCTGAGAAATCGCCAAAGATACGGCTGCATCCTTTTTTGTTGCAAAACACTCAACAATAAGGTGCTTTTTTCGTATGATAATACAGAAATAAATAAGTGATAAGAAATTTTTCAATAACCATATAGACGGAAGGTGGTGACACAATGCTCAACACAACGGTGACCAATAACCGGTCTCGCATGTACGGAGGCGAACCCGGTCAGTACAATACAAATTTGACGCGAATGCCCGGCAGAAGGGCGGATGGCACTCTTGATATACCTCCTATCGATCAAATAACGGGGGAAAGCGTGATGCCGTCCGATTCGATGCTGGTTCCTCTTGTTCCCGCGCCCGTGCCGCAGCCAAGGAAGAATCCTCAGTTTTCTCAAGGATATCTGAAAGAACATATCGGCCAAAACGTACGCGTCGAATTTCTGATCGGGTCGGACGGCGCTTTGATCGACAGAATAGGAACTCTCGTGGAAGTCGGTGAAAACTATATTGTCCTGCAGCCAACCGGCACGGATGATCTTCTCATGTGCGATTTGTTTTCCATTAAATTCGTGACAATCAGCCAGTAACAGCGAAAGCCTATAACAAAATTAGTTGTAGGCTTTTTTAGGCTTTGTCGGATTTATAAACCACTTGGCCGTTGATGATCGTATAAAGACTGTTGGTAAAGGTGTTCATCGGGTTCCCGTCAAATATGGCGATATCGGCATCCTTGCCCGGCGCCAGACTGCCGACACGATGTGCGACATTGCATATCTGCGCGGCGTTAATGGTGATGGCTTTAAGCCCCTCGTCAATGCCCAGCCCTTCTTTGGCGGCCAGTCCCGCGCAAAGCGGCAAATATTGAATCAGTGAGACGGGATGATCCGTCGTGATCGCGACCTTCACACCGGCACGATGCAGAACACCGGCCGTTTTGAAATCCGAATATTGAACTTCGATCTTGTTTCTTGAGGCAAGACTGGGGCCGATAATGGCGGGGAATCCCGATTCCTTGATGGCCGAATCGATCAGATGGCCTTCGGTGCAATGGTCAAGCGTGAGGTTCAGATCAAACAGCTTCGCGATGCGGATTGCGGTCAATATGTCATATGCCCGATGAACATGAGCCTTAAGCGGTATTTCCCTGCGAAAAACGGGGAGCCAGCATTCACGGCGCGGATTTTCTTCAAACGCTTCGTTTTTTTCTTCTGCAGCCTGTTTTTGCTCATAATAGGCCTTTGCATAAAAAAGCTCCTCACGGAGCATGGCGCCGATAGACATGCGTGTGGAAGGCATCAGATTGCTGCCGCCGTAATTCTTTTTCGGGTTTTCTCCGAAAGCGATTTTCATCGCGGCCGGTTCGAGCACGATCATATCGTCGAGCCTGCGTCCGTCCGTTTTTATGAATGCAAACTGTCCGCCGACAACGTTGGAGCTTCCGGGGCCGACCATGACAGACGTGATACCCGCTTTGATCGCGTTATGAAATGCGGCATCCATCGGATTGATCGCATCGATCGCTTTTAAGTGAGGCGTTACCGGCATCGTCACCTCGTTGCTGTCATCACCGTCTATTCCGACCTTTTCTTCGGAGACACCGATATGACAGTGCGCCTCGATCAACCCCGGAAGAACCCAGCAGCCTTGCGCGTCAATCTCAATGCCGTCCTCGTTTTTTGACTCGTCCACGGTTTCACCCACTTGGGCAATCATATGACCGTTAATCAGCACACATCCGTTATCATGGTTATCTCCATTCATTGTGAAAATTTTCCCGTTTTTAATTAGCATTAAATTTTCTCCATTGACATTAATACTAAACTTTCTTTGAATAGCGTGCCCCTGTAAGGAAAATAATAATCTTAAGAAAAAAGCAAAGGAGAAAGGGTTATGGACAATATTCAGAACAACCAAAACTGCAGGAATAACCAGAATAACCGGCAGAATGATCAGAAAAACAATCAGAACAACCGGCAGAACAACCAAAAGAACAACCGGCAGAACGATCAGAAAAATAATCAGAACCAGAACAACCGCTAAAACAGCAATTTTGATAAAACTTTGTTATTGGGATGTTGCAAAGCAACATCCCGCTGTTTTAATTGGGGTTGGTGAATTGCGGCGGCTGAGGATTGCTGGGCGCGAAATACTGTCCGCCGGGTGATGACAGGTCGAAATAAAGCTTCGAATCGCCCGTGACGCCCCAGTCTTTCAGCGATCCGGTGTCTTTAATCCGGTTAAATGCTTCACGGAACATCGTATTATGCGCTTCCTCGCGGTTGAGCAGAAAATCGATTGTTTCGCGGACACCTTTGTCGTTGATCTGCCGGTATAAATACTGATAAACCACTTTGGCCCGTTCCTCTGCGGCGATATCAGACAGTATATCCGCCGCGAGATCACCCGTGGATTCTATATAGGCGCCCGTCCATGGAAATCCCGATGCGTTGGTCAGCCCCGGAACCAAACCTGTCTGCACATGGGCCTGTATATTGCCGATGTCCGCATTGGCTGCGTCTATCGTATGGCCATTGAGCAAATTGACTGCGGTAGCGACCATCTCCATATGGCCGAGTTCCTCGGATGCCACGTCGAGAAACAGATCCTTGATTTGCTGGTCATTAATCCGAAAGCTCTGAGATATATATTGGAGCGCCGCCTTGAGCTCGCCGTGAGCGCCGCCAAGCTGCTCCTGCATCATGGCCGCGTAATCCGGATTTGGTGCGTCAACCTTAACGGGAAATAAAAGCTGTTTTTCGTGTTTGAACATTTTATAACCTCCATGTAGTTTTATTTATTTTTTTCAAAAATGAATATAATATTCGGTTAATTTACCAGCCTGAATTTTGTGCAAATAAGCTTTCTCGTACGATCGCCTTTTTTCGGTTTCATACTCGATCAAATCAATAAACAGATATAAGCAAAGATTGATGAAAGATAAAGGCGCTGGAATGAAATTCGGCCCGCGTCATTGTATATCCGAAGCCATGCTGTCTCTCGCAACAAAAATTGCCATCGCCCTTTCGCAAGGATTGTCATCTGATGAAAATCAGTTCTTTGTAACTGACCGCCATTCAATTTTATCTGTTCAGCGTACCCTTGCGCGTTGTATTATGAGCTTTATTTTGGTATACTCTGGTTCAAACAGTATTGGAAAGGGTGCGACATTGAAAGGTATTGACCTGAAAGCCGGCATGGGCTGCGCGTGCAAAATCGATTCTCAGACGCTGCGCTCAATACTTGAAAAAATTCCGAAGCGTCCGGATGAGAACCTGCTGGTGGGATATGACACGGCGGATGACGGCGCCGTATATAAAATAAACGGCGATACAGCCGTTATACAGACACTTGATTTTTTTACGCCGATGACGGAAGATCCATATCTGTTCGGGCAGATCGCCGCCGCCAACGCGCTGAGCGATGTTTACGCGATGGGCGGAGACGTGATCAGCGCTCTTAACATCGTGTGTTTTCCCAAAGAGGAGGATACCGCCGTTTTAGAGCAGATACTGCTCGGCGGCGCGTCCAAAGTGCATGAAGCGGGCGCATGTCTGGTGGGCGGGCACAGCATCAACGATGCGTCCATCAAGTACGGACTTTCAGTGTTCGGCCTTGTTCATCCTGACAAGATTCTTTCCAACGCGGGCGCGAAGCCGGGTGATGTGCTGATACTCACAAAGCCGCTCGGGGTCGGAATCATCAACACGGCCAACCGCGTCGGCGAGGCGAGCGAAGACGCTGTTAATAAGGCGATACAGTCGATGACGACGCTCAACAAATATGCCGCGGATATTTTGAAACGGCATCACGTCCATGCATGCACCGATGTGACGGGCTTTGGCCTCGCGGGGCACGGGCTCGAAATGGCGGCCGCCTCAAATGTGAGCCTGCTTATGAAAGCGGCGGACATTCACTGCTTTGAGGACGCGCGGCGCTACGCCGCGGATTTTCTTGTGAGCTCGGCGGGGCAGAAGAACCGCAACAGCTTTGCCTGCCGCATGGATATTAAATCGCTCGGGTTCGCGGACGCCGAGCTGATATTCGACGCTCAGACCTCGGGCGGCCTGCTTGCGGCGATTGACCCGGACGACGTCAAAGATACACTCAACGAGTTAAACACTCTCGATCTGCCGAGTAAAATCATCGGTGCAGTCACAGAAAAACAGAAAAAAGCGATCATATTTAAAGGAGAATGAACCATGATAATCGTTGATGCCAGAGGAGAAACGTGTCCCGTTCCCGTGATCATGCTGAAAAAAGCACTGAAGGAAACAAAGGACGAGAATATCAGAGAAATCGTTGATAACGAGCTCGCCAAAGAAAACATTGAAAAGATGCTCAAAGAGCTCGGTCATTCCTTCAATTCGTATGCAGACGGCAAGGACTATGTGGTGGAGGTCAATCTGGTTGAGTCGGACAGTCCCGACTTAAACGAATCCAAAAAGCTTGACGATATCATCGTGCTCTCCTCCGAGGAGATGGGGCGGGGCAGCGGAGAGCTCGGGAAAATACTCATGAAAAATTTTCTGTATGCGCTCACCGAATCCGACGACCTGCCCTCGACGATACTGATGTATAATTCGGGCGTAAAGCTCGCAAGCGAAAACGCCGAAACGATAGAGGACTTAAAAAAGCTCGAACAGCGCGGCGTTAAAATCATGGCGTGCGGGCTTTGCCTTAATTACTTCGGGCTGCAGGAAAAATTGCAGGTGGGCAGCGTGACAAATATGTATTCGATTGTGCAGACCAAATTGTCCGCAAAGAAGCTCATACAAATCTGACATGGAAACATATTATATGGTCTGCTTCGATTCGAGCCAGCGTGCCATTCAAGTTGAGAAAGCATTGTCAGAAGACTTTGAAAATATCCGTCTTGTGCCGATCCCCCCTGAAATCAGAGTCAGCTGCGGAATTGGTATCAAAGTCAATCCGGACGATTTTGAAATCATGAAGAGCCGTGTGCGGCACGAGATGGTCTATCTCGTTAAAAAACACGGCAGTCAAAGAAGCGTGCAAAAATGCGAGATGATTTGATCTATTTGGATAACGCCGCCACCACGCTGGTCAAGCCGGAGACCGTTTATGAGGCGTTCGTTCAAGCGGCCAAAAGCTGCTCCAATATGGGCCGGGGCGTGAGCCGCCTGTCCATTCATACCTCGCAGGCCGCGTTTGAAGCGCGCGAAGAGATTGCGGGGCTTTTTCATATCGGCAACGCGCTGCGCGTCGGTTTTACCAAAAACGCGACGGAAGCGCTCAACGTCGGCATCTTCGGGCTGCTCAATCACGGAGATCATGTGGTCACCACGGTATGCGAGCATAACTCCGTGCTGCGCCCGCTTTATCGCATGGAGAAGGACCGCGGCGTTCAGATCACGGCTGTGGCCTGTGATGAAAACGGCGACATTTCGCCCGAGGATATCCGGCGCGCCATTCGAAGCAATACGAAGCTCATCGTGATGACGCATGTGTCGAATGTGACGGGAACGGTATTTGATATCGAAGCGATCGGGCGGATCGCGAACGAAAGCGGCATCGTGTTTTTTCTTGACGCCACGCAGAGCGCGGGTGTGCTCGATATCGATGTTAAGCGCATGAATATCGATATACTTGCGTTCACCGCGCATAAATATCTGTTTGCGTTTCAGGGCCTCGGGGGGCTTTTTGTGCGCGAAGGCTTAAAGCTCAAGCCGCTGCTGCTCGGCGGCAGCACATTTGATTCCTCTGAGCTTTATCCCGAGCCCGATATGCCGGAGCTCACGGAAGCGGGCACGCAGAATATGCCCGGGATACTCTCACTCAAGGAATCCGTGCGGTTTGTGAAAGATCATATAGATGATATACAGTCAAAGGAAATGCGGCTGGTTCGGCATTTTTTGGCGCGCATCAAGGAAATCAACTACTTGCGTTTGCTTGGCCGTCAGACAGAGTCGGACAGAATCGCATTGTTTTCACTGATCAGCGACAAGTATGATATTCACGATATTGCCGAATTTCTCGAGGAGCGGTATCGCATCGTTGTGCGCGTGGGGCTGCACTGCGCGTCGCTGATTCACGGCTATATCGGCAGCGGAAAAACAGGCACGCTGCGCGTGAGCCTGTCTTACTTTAATGAGACATCGCAGATTGACACGCTGATTGAGGGGCTCAAAGCCTTTGAGCGATATGCGAATAAATGAATTTGTATTTCGTTCTTAATGGCTATATCGCGTTCTGCCAAATTGCAGATATCCAAAGATAGTGTGCGGTTGTTTCTTCGGCAGCTAGCGAAAGCAACTCGCAAGCGATAATTCGTGTTGATTCAATGTTTACTGTCAGCGCGATTTCATATGCTTAAGCGTGCCGCCGTTTTTCACGAGCAGTATTTCGCTGATGATGCTGAGCGCGACTTCGGCGGGTTGTCCGCCGCCCAGCGCAAGCCCGATGGGGGAGTAAACCGCATCGAGCTGCCCCTGCGATATGCCTTTTTGCAGCAGATTTGACATCATCACTCTGACTTTGTTGCGGCTGCCGATCACGCCGATATAGGCGGGCTTTTTTTGTATGAGGTGATAGAGCGCGATTTCGTCGCACTTATGGCCATGGCTCGCGATCACGACATATGTGGTTTCGGGCGCAAACTCAAGCTTTTCGCACTCTTCGGCGATATCCCCGACGATGACGGCTTTGGCCTCCGGGTAATGCTGCTTATCGGCAACCGCGGCTCTGTCGTCGATCACGACCGCGTCATAGCCCAAAATCCGCGCGTACTGATAGACAGCGCGCCCGACATGCCCCGCGCCGACCAGCACAATCTGGGTGGGCGGCGAATAGACCTTGATGAATATTTCCACCTGCCCGCCGCATTCCATTCCGAGATCTTTTTTAAGGTCGAACGAAACGGACTCGCTCAGACCGCGGCGGATGCATTCCTTCGCTTTTTCGATCGAGACATATTCAAGGTTGCCGCCGCCGACCGTGCCGCCGATATTTCCTGTCGCGTCAACAAGCATATCCTTGCCGACCTCGGCGGGCGTGGAGCCGCAGGCCGCCGTAACGGTTACAAGAGCGACCGTTTTATTTTGCTTTATCAATTCGGGTATGCGTTCAATGAGCATGGCTTGTCTCCTTAAGAAGATGATTGATGGCAAAGAGCGTGCCGAAGCCGATCATGCGCGCTTTATCGGATATCGAAAAGCAGTGGTCATAAACGTCTCTCGGATCGACATCCGCCGTTTTGAAGCCTTCGGTCACCGTGAAGCCGTCGCGTATCAGGCCGCGCAGTATGCCGCCGATCTTTGCTTTGACGGGCGCGCCGTCCACGTCGGCAATGATTTCATCCGCATCCACATGGTCTCCGATTTTTTTGAAGCACCGGATAATACCCGCTTTGGGCGCGTAGATCACGCGCTCATGCGAATAGCCGCCGATCACGCCCGGAACGCCGGTATTGGGCTTCGCGGAGCCGTTTAATATCATGCGCCCCAGTTCATGTCCGCGTGCTGTTTCCACCACCGCGTGAACATCTTTCCCGGCACAAAACCCCGGCCCGAGCCCGACCACAATGGGGGCCATATGCATGTCCGTCCCGAGATTCTTCTTCGCGATGATCGCGTCCACCACAATATCCGGTTTTATTTCCTCAATGACGCGGCTTTTCGGGTCGATCAGCAGCGGCACCTTATCATCGTTCAGCGTATTTTCAATTTCATTCTGGCTGCCGCAGAGCACCGCCGTCACGTCCTCAACGGTCGCGATGCCGTCATAAACGGCCTCGCTGAGCGCAACCGTGCGCCGTATCGCCGACGGTTTTTCAATCTCCGTCGCAATCACCCGAAACCCGAAGTGCTTGAGTATGTAAATAACGCCGGTGGCCAGATCGCCCGCGCCCCTCACGACAACGGTTTTATCCATCATAAGCTTCCTTCATAAACGTCTCGTAAAATTCGGGAAACCAGTCCGTTTCACGGCTGGTCACAAATACAGGCAGCGACGCATTTTCTATAATAGCTGCCGCTTCGTCCCTGTTTGTATCGTCTATTGTATCATATTTATTGAGGAAAACAATTCTTGAGGCGTTAAGAGGCGCGCCTTTAAAAAGGCCGTGCGGATGGCTGATCAGCCGGAGCAGATGCCCTGGTGTGATGATGTCTCCTTGTTTTGCCTGCGTGACATCCGCAAAACACGCCGGACGATGAACGAACTCATCGATCACGGGTTTTCCAAGGCAGTCGAGCCCGATCACGCCGATCACGATCCTTGTATCATTCGGATAAACGGGTTCCGTGGCATTCGGCGCCTTCACCGGCTTTCTGTTTGCGCCGTCCGCCTCCACGACGATATGATCAAATATCGGAGGGGTCTGATCAAGCTCAAGCGGGGGATAGCCTTGCAGCTTTCCGTTTTCGAGCACAGCTTTCGCGGCAGTTGTAAACAAACTGCTCTTCGGGATGTTTTGTATCGGGCCAATATAAACATTTCCGTCTTCCGGACGAGCTATTTTGGTGGTCGTCGTGAACAGTAACCGGCAGCCTCTGCAAGACAGTTCATATGCTATTTTTCGGCCCAGCGTTGTTTTCCCGCCCGCTCCGACCAGCGCAATGATCATTTGCTATGAAGTCCTTGATTCTTATTGTTTTCCATTGTAGACTATTATCGGAAGAATAACAACAACGCCTGTCGACCTCACGGCTTCATAATTGTGCGATAAATACACTGGCATATATGTTGACAAAGACAATCCGACATGCTACATTTAAACCATAAAAAATAATTAGGTATTAAAAATATTTTTGTATGATGACTTTTTACAGTGCTGTAGAAAAGAATGAAATGCGGAGATACTATTCTAGTGCAGGAGATAAGGCAATGTGTTCTCATTGCCTTTTTAAAATTGTATAAACGTGAGGAGCAATAACAATGGAATTTTCAATGATTAAACGCAAAGCCGCTGATTTTGAGCCGCAAATGACAAAGTTTTTGAGAGACCTGATCGCAATTCCGGGCGAAAGCGCGGGCGAGGAAAAAGTCATCCAGCGCATCCGGCAGGAGATGACGCAGGTCGGGTTTGACAAGGTCGAGATTGACCCGATGGGCAACATTTTAGGGACCATGGGCGACGGCGACAAGATCATCGCCTACGACGCGCATATCGACACAGTGGGTATCGGCAACATAAGCAACTGGCAGTTCGACCCTTACGCCGGCTTTGAGACGGATGAGGAAATCGGCGGCAGAGGCGCGTCCGACCAGCTTGGCGGCATCGTCAGCGCGGTGTACGGCGCGAAGATCATGAAGGACCTAGGGCTGCTTGCGGGCTATAAGGTGCTCGTGACGGGCACCGTGCAGGAGGAAGACTGCGACGGACTCTGCTGGCAGTACATCATCAACGAAGATAAGATTCGTCCCGAATTTGTGGTGATCACCGAGCCGACGGACGGCAACATTTACAGAGGCCAGCGCGGACGCATGGAGATTCGTGTGGATGTGAAAGGCATTTCATGCCACGGCAGCGCGCCCGAGCGCGGCGACAACGCGATATACAAAATGGCGGAGATCATCTCGGAGGTTAAGGAGCTCAACAACCGCCTGCGTGACGATAAGTTTCTCGGCAAAGGCACGCTGGCTGTGTCCGAAATCTTCTTCACCTCACCGTCGCGGTGCGCGGTGGCGGACAGCTGCGCGATATCCATCGACAGGCGCTTGACCGACGGTGAAACGTATGAATCGGCGCTTGAGGAAATCAGAGCCCTGCCCGCCGTAAAGAAATATAACGCCGAAGTCTCGATGTACAAATACGACAGGCCGTCGTACACGAACCTTGTGTATCCGACAGACTGTTTCTTCCCGACATGGGTATCGCCCGAGGATCACATCACCACGCAATCGATGGTGGAGGCGTATGAGGGCATGTACGGTACGCCCAAGGTGGACAAATGGACATTCTCCACGAACGGCGTGTCCATCATGGGGCGCTACGGCATTCCGTGCATAGGCTTCGGCCCCGGCAAAGAGGCGCAGGCGCACGCGCCCAACGAGAAGACCTGGAAGGCCGATCTTATAAAATGCGCGGCCGTATACGCGGCTCTGCCCGAATGCTACCGCAAAAGAGACAAATAAATTTTGAGAGGAATAGATACTATGAGCGATATGAACAAAATGCTTGAAAAACTGGCGGCGCTGAATTTAAAGGATATGTATTTGAACGACTTTTTTCTGACATGGGAAAAGACGGACGATGAGATTCAGGGTGTATTTCAGGTGGCCGAGCTGCTTCGCAAAATGCGCGAAAGCAACATCTCTTCAAGGATATTTGACAGCGGCCTCGCGATCTCGCTGTTCAGGGACAACTCCACGCGCACGCGCTTCAGCTTTGCGAGCGCCTGCAACCTTTTGGGGCTGACTGTGCAGGACCTTGATGAAGGCAAATCGCAGATCGCGCACGGCGAGACAGTGAGAGAAACGGCCAACATGATCTCTTTTATGGCGGACGTCATCGGCATCCGCGACGACATGTATATCGGCAAGGGCAACACATATATGCGCAATGTCTCGGAATATGTGAAGCAGGGCTTTGACGACGGCGTGCTCGAGCAGCGCCCGACGCTCGTGAACCTTCAGTGCGATATCGACCACCCGACGCAGTCGATGGCGGATATGCTGCACATCATCAAGGAGTTCGGCGGCGTGGAGAACCTCAAAGGCAAGAAGATCGCGATGACATGGGCGTATTCTCCGTCTTACGGCAAGCCGCTTTCGGTGCCGCAGGGTGTGATCGGCCTCATGACGCGCTTTGGCATGGATGTGACGCTTGCGCATCCGGAGGGCTACGAAGTGATGGGCGACGTCGAAGATGTCGCAAAGAAGAATGCGGCAGCCACGGGCGGCAGCTTCATCAAAACAAACAGCATGAAGGAAGCGTTTAAGGGCGCCGATATCGTGTATCCGAAGAGCTGGGCGCCGTTTGCCGCGATGGAGAAGAGAACCGTGATGTACGGCAACGGCGATTTTGACGGCATCAAGTCGCTCGAAAAAGAGCTGCTCGCGCACAACGCGCAGCATAAGGACTGGGAATGCACCGAAGAGATGATGAGCCTGACGACGAACAAAAAGGCGCTGTATCTGCACTGCCTGCCCGCCGACATCACAGGCGTTTCGTGTGAGCAGGGCGAAGTGGCCGCGAGCGTTTTCGACAGATACAGAGAGCCGCTTTACAAACAAGCGGGCAACAAGCCGTACATCATCGCGGCGATGATCCTTTTAAGCAAGGTCAAGGATCCGGCTGCTGTGCTCAAAGATCTCATCGGCAAAGCGTCGCCGAGATGGATAGGATGATGCTGACGTGAGTAAAAGAATCGTCATTGCCCTTGGCGGCAACGCGCTCGGCAAGAATTTATCGGAACAGATGGTCGCCGTGAGAAAAACGAGCAAGAAAATCGTCGAGCTCGTTAAAGACGGTTATCAGGTGGTGATCACGCACGGCAACGGCCCGCAGGTGGGGCTCGTGACCGACTGTTTCGACAGCTATAAGATCGATCACGATATCGATGATTTTACGATGTCCGTCTGCGTCAGCATCACGCAAGGCTACATCGGCTACGATCTGCAAAACATGCTGCGCGAGGAACTGTTGAACCGGGGGCTTAATATCCCCGTTTCAACGGTGATCACGCAGGTGATCGTTGACCCCGATGATCCGGCGTTTCAGGAGCCGACGAAGCCCATCGGTCTGTATCTCACGGAGGAACAGGCCGAAAAGCGCCGCGGCATGGGGGAAACGATCGCTGAATTTCCGCAAGGCTACAGGCAGGTGGTCGCGTCGCCCGAGCCTCAGCATATCGTGGAATACGAAACGATCCACACGCTGCTCGACGCGGGGCAGGTCGTGATCGCGTGCGGCGGCGGCGGCATCCCCGTCAAAGAGATCGGCAACCGTCTCAAAGGCGTGGAAGCGATTATTGACAAGGATTACACGAGCGCCAAGCTCGCCAAATTGATCGACGCCGATTATTTTGTTATACTGACAGCGGTGGAAAAAGTCGCGCTGAACTTCGGCAAGGAAAACGAGCAGTGGCTTGACAGCTTAAGCTGCGCCAATGCCGAGAGGTATATCGAGGAAGGCCAGTTCGGCAAAGGCTCGATGCTCCCGAAGGTGAAGGCGGCGATGCGCGTGGTCACTGATAAGCCGTCCTGCAAGGCGCTGATCACGTCGCTCGAAGGGCTGATCGACGGCCTTGGAGGCAAGACAGGCACCGTGATACTGCCCTGAAGCACAGGAGGAATAAGCTATGATATTGATCGGAAACGGGATACTCATCACGCAAAATGGCGCATGCCCTCTTCTTATGGACGGGTGTGTGGCTGTGGACGGCAGCACAATCGCGGACTATGGCACCACGCAGGATATGAAGAAAAAGTACCCGTCAGCGCCGTTTTATAACGCGGACGGGCGCGTGATCATGCCGGGTCTGATCAATACGCACGGCCATATCTACAGCGCGTTTGCGCGCGGCATGATATTGAGCGGCGGCAAGGTCTCCAAAAACTTCACACAGATACTCGAAAATCTCTGGTGGCGGCTCGACAGGGCGCTTGATCTGCCGGAGATCGAATACAGCGCGTATGCCACATATATCGACGGCATCAAAAACGGCGTGACAACGGTATACGACCATCACGCGAGCGCCGGGCATGTGCCGGGCAGCCTCAAAACGATTGCTGATGTCGCGGAGAAGCTCGGCGTGCGCACGTCGCTTTGCTACGAAGTCTCCGACCGCGACGGCGCAGAGATCGCCGATCAGGGCATCAGGGAAAACGCGGATTTTATCAAATATGCCAACGGGCGAAACAGCGACATGATCAAGGGGCTTTTCGGCCTACACGCGTCGTTCACGCTTTCGGACGAAACGCTGGAAAGATGCGTGGAAGCCGCGAACGGCACCGGATTCCATGTGCACGCCGCGGAAGGCATCGACGATCTTTACGACAACCTCAAAAAGTACGGCAAGCGCGTGATTGAGCGGCTGCTTGACGCGAAAATACTCGGGCCGCAAACGCTCGCGATCCACGCCATACACATCAACGCGCGGGAGATGGATATTCTACGGCACACCGATACCATGGTGGTGCACAACCCCGAATCCAATATGGGCAACGCGGTGGGCTGCTCGGCGGTGCTGCAGATGATGGACAAAGGCATATTGCTCGGCCTCGGCACGGACGGCTACACCACGGATATGCTCGAATCGTTCAAGGTGGCCAACATACTGCACAAGCACAATATGGGAGACCCGAGCGTGGCCTGGGGCGAATCGGCGCAGATGCTGCTGAAGAACAACGCGGGCATCTGCGAGCGGCATTTCAGCAAGCCGCTCGGCATCATCGACAAAGGCGCTCTCGCGGACATCATCGTGGTCGATTATGAAGCGCCCACGCCGATCAATGAAAACAACATTACCTCGCATATACTGTTCGGCATGTCGGGACGCAGCGTGGTATCCACAATGATCAACGGCGAATTTGTGATGAAAGACCGCGTGCTGCAGACGGCGGACGAACGCGAGATTATGGCCAAAGCGCGCGAAACCGCAAGCGCATTCTGGAAACGCGTATAACAGTAAAAGGGAGCCCAATATGAGTGAGATCATGACGCCTATGCCGTTTTCACAACTGATCGGATGGATGCTGGACGAGTACCGCAATCAGGACAGCGTATTTGGCGTTCATAAAAATAAATTCTATAAGCCGGGCAAATCGGTCAATATACTCGGGCAGGAGCTCGGCAGCCCACTCGGGCCCGCGGCCGGGCCGAATACCCAGCTCGCGCAAAATCTCGTCGCGTCGTACGTGGCGGGCCTCCGCTTTTTCGAGCTTAAAACCGTGCAGACGATGGACGGGGAGGATTTGAGAAAATGCATCCCGCGCCCGTGCATCAACGCGCAGGACGAAGGTTACAACTGTGAATGGTCCACCGAGCTCACGGTCCGGCAGGCTTATGAGGAATACGTGAAGGGCTGGATCGCGCTGCATGTCGCGATGAAGGAGTTCGGTCTTTCCGAGCATGTCGATTTCCTTTTCAATATGAGCGTCGGATACGATTTTGAGGGCATCACCTCAGAGAAAATCGACTCGTACATCAACGACATGGCCGACGCGCAGAACACGGACATCTGGGCGCGGTGCAAAGCTTGGCTGAAGAACAACTTAAAGCGATTTGAGAACGTCACAGCGGAGGACATCGACAACATTTCGCCGCATGTCTCGTCGTCGATCACGCTCTCGACGCTGCACGGCTGCCCGCCGCAGGAGATCGAGAAGATCGCGCATTATTTCCTCACGGTCAAAAAGATGGATACGTACATCAAGGTCAATCCGACGCTGCTCGGTTACGACTTTGTGCGCGGCATCCTCGACCAGCTCGGATACGGCTACATCACGTTTGACAACAGGCATTTTGAGCAGGATTTAAAGCTTGACGACGTCGTAAAGCTGATTGGGCGTCTTATGGATACGGCAAAGCAGGAAGGCTTGTCGTTTGGCGTGAAGGTGTCGAATACGTTCCCGGTAATGATCAAGGACGGCGAGCTGCCCGGCGAATTCATGTACATGTCGGGGCGGGCGCTGTTCCCGCTCAGCATCAACGTGGCCGCGAAGCTGAACAGCCACTTTAACGGCACGCTGCCCATTTCGTATTCGGGCGGCGCGGACTCTTTCAACATCGAGAGCATACTCAAAACGGGCATCAGGCCCGTCACGTTCGCGACGACGATACTGAAGCCCGGCGGCTATTCTCGCGCCAAGCAGCTCAGCACGAAGGCGGAAACGGCGGTGTATACGGGCGACATCATCGACGTGGACGCGCTCAATGAACTCGCGCAAAGCGTGCTGACGGATAAGCATATATTAAAAGACGCAAGACCGGTCAGATCGAGAAAGACGGCCTCCAAGCTGCCGCTTTTTGGCTGCTTCAAAGCGCCGTGCAAGCAGGGCGGCTGCCCGATAGAGCAGCAGATACCCGAGTATCTGCAATTGGTGGCCCGGGGAGATTATGAAAGGGCGTTTGACATCATCGCGATCGACAACGCGGCACCCGCTGTAACGGCGGAGATATGCAGCCATGTGTGCCAGAGCAAGTGCACGCGCATCGATTACGACCAGCCGCTGCAGGTGCGGCAGGCGAAAAAGCTCGCCGTGCAACACGCGCAGCAAAAATACATCGACGCGATAATCCCCGCACCGCTCAAAACGGATAAAAAGGTCGCCGTGATCGGCGCGGGGCCCGCGGGGCTGGCGGCAGGCTTGTATCTGCGGCGCAACGGCGTTAATGTCACGGTGTTTGAAAAGCGCGAGAAGCCGATGGGCATCGTGGAATACGTGATTCCCGCTTTCCGCATTCCGCAGCAGGCCGTCGACGCGGACTATGCCATGGCCGTCAAAACAGGCGTCGGGTTTGTGTTCGGCGCCGATGAAAAAATTGATATCGAAGTGCTCAAAAAGAGCTATGATTATATCGTGATCGCGACGGGCGCGTGGAAGGAAGGCAGCTGCCCGGTTAAAACAGGCGGAGGGAACCTTATTGACGCGCTGGATTTTCTTGAAAAGTCAAAAGCGGCTGACTGCGAGATAGACCTTGGCAAATCCGTCGCGGTCATCGGCGGCGGCGATGTCGCGATGGACTGCGCGAGAGCCGCAAAACGGGCGAACGGCGCACCCAAGGTCAGCATCGTATACCGGCGGACCAAGGACTTTATGCCCGCCGAAGCCGAAGAAAAGCACCTTGCGATGGCCGACGGCATCAATTTCCTCGAGCTGCTCGCGCCCGTTTCCTACGAAAACGGCGTGCTGACCGTGGAAGTGATGCGGCTCGGTGACCGGGACGCGGACGGACGGCGCGGCGTCGTGCCGACGGGCGAAACGAAAGCACTCGAATTTGATACGGTGATCAGCGCGGTGGGCGCGCGGGTCGATACATCCGTGTTTGACAAGCTCGGCATGAAGCAAACCGGACGCGGCTATGCCGCGGTGAACGAGAGCAACGAGACGAGCATCAGCGGCGTTTACGTCGCGGGAGACTGCCGGGACGGTGCGGCGACGATCGTGCAGGCCATGGCTGACTCCAAATGCATCGCGATCGATATTCTTAAAAAGCTCGGCATCTCGCATGATTTTAAGCGCGTTGACAGAGAAACCGATAAACAGGAAATTCGCGAAAACAGGGCGGTACTTGAGGATAAACACGCGAACCGGCGGGATGCCGCCAGATGCCTTGCTTGCGATGTTGTGTGCGAGGTGTGCTGTGAGGTGTGCCCCAACAGAGCCAATGTCAGCATCAATGTAGCGAGCAAGCCGCAGATCATCCATATCGACGGCATGTGCAACGAGTGCGGCAACTGCGGAATATTCTGTCCGCATACAGGGCTGCCGTACAAGGATAAATTTACGGTCTTTTGGAACGTAGAAGGCTTTGAGGACAGCACAAATAAGGGCGTGCTGTTTACGGAGGACGGCCTTATGCGCATCAGAAACGAGTGCGGCGAGGTGCACACCTGCGGCGTTGACGATGAAAAGCTTTCTGAAAGCTATAAAGATATGATAGCTGCCATCAAGGCAGACCATGGGTATCTGATTGCCCCGATAGAGAATTAAGCAAAAGTTTCCGTAAGGAGGGCGTTTTGGTCACATTCGAAATCAACGGTACGCTTATTCAAACGGACGCCGAAAAAAATTTGCTGTCCTTTTTGAGGGACGATTTACGGATCAAATCCGTCAAGGACGGCTGCAGCGAGGGCGCGTGCGGCACATGCAGCGTGCTCGTTGACGGTGTGTCAAGGCGCGCGTGCACGCAGTCTGTCCAGAAGCTTGACGGCAAGCGCGTCGTCACCGTTGAAGGATTTTCGGATTACGAAAAGCAGGTATACGCGTATTGCTTCGCCAAGGCGGGCGCTGTGCAGTGCGGCTTTTGCATACCGGGCATGGTGATCAGTGCCAAGGCGCTGCTCGACAAAAATCCGTCGCCCACGACAGAGGAGATCGCCAAAGCGCTGGTCGGCAACATTTGCCGCTGCACAGGATACAAAAAAATATTCGAAGCCATCATGATGGCAGCCGGTTATTTGAGAGAAAGCAAACCCGTTCCCGAGCATCATTCGACAGGCCGGATCATGGAAGAGGTGTTTCGTCTCGATGCCTATGCCAAAACGCTCGGGACCGGCGAATATGTGGACGATATCGAGCTGCCGGATATGGTGTACGCAAGCGCCGTCAGAAGCGCTTACCCGAGAGCTGTGGTTGACGATATCAACACGGTGAAAGCATTGGCGTATCCGGGCGTGATTGCCGTAATTACCGCAGAGGATATCCCGGGCAGCAATAAATGCGGCCATCTCGTGAAGGACTGGGACACGCTGATCGCCAAAGGCGACACCACGCGCTACGTGGGCGATTCGGTCGCGCTCGTCGTCGCCGAAACAAAGCAGGCGCTTCAGGAAGCCAAAAAGCTCATTGAGGTCGCGTACACGCCGCTTGAGCCCGTCACGTCTCCGCGCGCGGCGCTCGCGGAGGGCGCGCCGAATATTCACGAATCGGGCAACGTGCTGCGGCACGACCGTGTGAAACGCGGCGAGAACATCGAGGAAGTGTTCGCGCGGTCTAAATACGTGGTGAGCCATGTGTACCAAACGCCGTTCACCGAGCATGCGTTTATGGAGCCCGAATGCGCGGTATGCAGCCGTGGCGCGGACGGACTGACCTTGTACACCGCGAGCCAGAACATATTCGACGAGCAGCGCGAGATTTGCCATATACTCGGACTGCCGCCCGAGAAGGTCCATATCATCAGCAAGCTCGTGGGCGGAGGCTTCGGGGGCAAGGAAGACATGAGCGTGCAGCACCACGCGGCGCTCGCGTCATACATCACAAAGCGGACTGTCAAGGTGAAGCTTTCGCGGCAGGAAAGCATCATCGTTCACCCTAAGCGCCACGCGATGGAGATCGAGATGACGACCGCGTGCGATGAAAACGGCCTGCTCACGGGCATGAAGGCGCGCATTATCGGCGACACGGGCGCTTACGCGTCTCTCGGCGGGCCGGTGGTACAGCGGGCCTGCACACACGCGGCGGGGCCGTATTATTACCCGAGCGTGGACATTGAGGGCAAGGCCGTTTATACGAACAATCCGCCGGGCGGCGCTTTCCGCGGCTTCGGCGTCACGCAGAGCATATTCGCGACGGAATCCAACCTCAATGAGCTGGCGAAGCTGGCGGGGATATCGCCTTGGGAGATACGCTGGCGCAACGCGATAGAGCCGGACGGCATACTGCCGAACGGACAGGTCGCGGACAAAACAACGGCATACAAGGAGTGCCTGCTCGCGGTGAAGGACGCGTATGAAAACGCGGCCATCGCCGGTATCGCAGGCTCAATTAAAAATACGGGGCTCGGCGTCGGCGTGCCGGATACGGGGCGCTGCATCGTGTCTGTCGAGCACGGAAAGATCCATCTGCGCACCGGCGCGGCGCGCATCGGGCAGGGGCTCGATACGGTCGTGCTGCAAATCGCGTGCCAGACGCTGGGGCTGGCTCCGGATGCATTTGTGGTAGAACCGCCGGATACGCAGCGCACCCCGAATTCCGGCACAACGACGGCTTCGCGCCAGACGATGTTTACGGGCCAGGCCGTGAAGGACGCGTGCCTCAAGCTCAAGGAAGATATCGGCAAAGCAAAAACGCTGACTGACCTTGAGGGCCGCGAATATTACGGCGAGTTCACCTGCGTGACCGACCCGATCACGACGGACAAGGAGCATCCTTACAGCCACGCCGCGTACACATACGGCGTCCAGATGGTGGAGCTCTTTGAGGACGGCAAGGTGAAAAAGGTGACTGCGGTATACGACGCGGGGCAGGTCATCAACCAGAAAAGCGCCGAAGGACAGGTGGAAGGCGGCATTGTGATGGGCCTTGGGTACGCGCTGACGGAGGATTATCCGCTAATCGATGGCGTACCGCAGGCGACATACGCCAAGCTCGGCCTGTTCCGGGCCAACGCCGTACCCGAAATGGAAGTCAAATTCGTCAGCAAGGACTATAAGTCAGACGTGGCTTACGGCGCAAAGGGCATCGGCGAGATCGCGACGATACCGACGGCGCCCGCCGTGGCCGGCGCGTATGAGAGGCTGGACGGCGTTCACCGAACGCGGTTGCCGCTTGAGAATACCGCGTACAGAAAGCAGGGCAAGTAAATGGTCATCAAAAACGGACGCGTGGTGGTGGAAGACAGCGTCATCGAAGCGGATATACGGATTAAAGACGGTGTCATCACCGAAATCGGCAGCAGCCTCAGTGACAGCGAGACGATCGACGCAGCCGGAAACTATGTGCTGCCCGGCGGCATCGACGTGCACACGCACATGAACCTCGATGTCGGCATCGCGGTGGCGCAGGACGATTTTTATACGGGCACCGTGGCGGCGGCATGCGGCGGCACCACGACGATCGTCGATCATCTGGGTTTCGGTCCCGCGGGCTGCCGCCTCGATCACCAGATCAACCGCTATCACGAGTACGCCAAAGGCAGGGCCGTGATCGACTACAGCTTTCACGGCGTGATCCAGCATGTCGACCAAGACGTGCTTTCCATGATGGAAACGCTGATAGAGCAGGGCATCACGAGCCATAAGATATACATGACATACGGCTTCAAGATGGCCGATGAAGACACCTATGCCGTTTTGAAGCGCGCCAAAGAGCTCGGCGTGATGGTCGCCGTTCATCCCGAAAACGACGGGGTTGTGAACACGCGCCGACGCGAGCTCGTGGAAGCGGGCTTCACCGCGCCGAAATACCACGCGGTCAGCAGGCCGGAGCCCTGCGAGGCGGAAGCGATATTCCGCGTTTCTCAGATTTCCTCGGTCGCGGGAGATGCGCCGCTGTATATCGTGCATCTGTCGAATCACCTCGGTATGCAGGCGGTCAATCTGGCTAAGAAGAACGGGCTAAAGAATATATTTACAGAAACATGCCCGCAATACCTGCTGCTTGACGATTCATACTATGAGCGTGAGGACGGCCTCAAATACGTATTAAGCCCGCCGCTGCGCGATAAAAGCAACAATACGCTGCTCTGGGACGACATCATCGGCGGCGGCATCGATACGGTCGCGACGGACCATTGCCCTTTTGACTATACGCTTAAGACGAAGCTTGGCAAAGACGATTTCACAAAATGCCCGAACGGCATGCCGGGCGTGGAATTAAGGTTTCCGCTGATGTTTTCGGAGGGCGTGATGAAGGGGCGCATATCGGCCAACGCCTTCGCGAAGCTCTGCGCGACGAACCCCGCGAAGCTGATGGGCCTGTATCCGAAAAAAGGCGTGATCAGAGAAGGCAGCGATGCCGACATCGTGATCATGGACACGGAAGCGGAATATACGGTGTCGCACAGCAGTCTGCATGAAAACGTGGATTACACGCCTTACGAGGGCGTACAGCTCAAATGCGGTATCGACTGCGTGCTCTCACGCGGGGAAGTGATTGTGAGAAACAACCGCTATATAGGCGCACCGGCAAGAGGACAGTTTATAAAACGCGGCAAACCGATGCTCAGCGTTAAATAACATATTTGTAAATATAGAAAAGGAGACACTCCATGAAAAAATACGATCTGATTGATTTGACAGTTGACGAAAAACGGCAGCAACGAGCGGTGCAGCGCGCGAAGGAGCGCAGCATTGTGATCCCGACATTTGCGGAAATGAAAAACCCCGATCTGATAGATGGCGGCATTAAAAATCAGCTGAAAGACGTGGGGCTGTGGGACGTGAACCCATTAAACCTCTACCGCATCACATGGCACAACGAGCCGGTGGAAAAAGGCGGCGCTTTCAGCGGCGTCAATTATATCGAGCTGCCCGAAGAGCTCACCGGCGTCAAAGCCAAAATCGTGGTGATCAGCGGCAAATGGTTCCCGACGGGCGCTCATAAGGTAGGCGCGGCGTTCAGCTGCCTCGTCCCAAGGCTTGTCACGGGCCAGTTCGACCCGACCACGCAGAAGGCCGTCTGGCCGTCCACAGGCAACTACTGCCGCGGCGGCGCCTACGACTCCGCGCTGCTCGCGTGCGATTCGATCGCGATACTGCCCGAGGGCATGAGCAAGGAGCGCTTTGAATGGCTCAAAACCGTCGCGGGCGAAACGATCAAAACGCCGGGCACCGAGAGCAACGTCAAAGAGATTTTCGACAAGTGCTGGGAACTGCGCAACTCGGGACAGGATCTCATGATATTCAACCAGTTCGAGGAGTTCGGCAACTACCTGTGGCATTATGAAGTGACGGGCAGCGCGATCGAAGAGGTGCTTAAGAAGGTGAACGGCAATCTGCACGGCTACATCAGCTGCACGGGTTCGGCGGGCACCATCGCGGCGGGCGATTACCTGAAAAAGATATTCCCGAAGAGCCGCATCGCGGCCTCCGAAGCGCTGCAGTGCCCCACGATCTATATGAACGGCTTCGGCGCGCACCGCATTGAGGGCATCGGCGACAAGCACATTCCGTGGATACACAACGTGAAAAACACGGACGTGGCCGTCGCGGTGGACGACGAGATTCCGATGCAGTGGATCAGAATGTTCAACGAACCCGAGGGCTTAAAGCTGCTCAAACAAAAGGGCGTGAAGAGCGACGTGATCGACAAACTAAGCTGGGTCGGCATTTCGGGCGCTGCAAATATCATCGCGGCGATCAAATACGCGAAGTATTTCGAGCTCAAGGAAGACGATGTGGTGGTCACAATACTGACCGACTCGATCGCGATGTATGAAAGCCGTTTGCAGGAGCTTAACGAAGAACGCGGTGCGTTTGACGCGTTTGCGGCGCACGAAGCCAACGCGCGTTACTTCGACGGCATCGGCATCGATTACTTAAAGGAGCTCAACTACTACGACAGAAAAGCCGTGCACAACTTAAAGTACTACACATGGGTGGAGCAGCAGGGTAAAACATACGACGAGATACTCGCTCAGTGGGAAGACGACAGCTACTGGACGGATATCCCGAAGCATACGCAGGCGCTTGACGAGCTGATCAAAGCGTTCAACAAGAAAGTCGCCGAGGCGTAAATGAGTATGGAGCTGATCAAATACGCGCCGAACAAGAGAAAGACAAGCGCGTTCACAAAAGAGACGGAGCTGTTTTCCGAAAGCGCGGTGGAAAAGGTATACCGCTTTCACAAATCGATGGGCAGCGCTTATAACCAGACGCCGCTCGTGAGCCTTAACAGCCTCGCCGTTTCGGCGGGGCTCGCGGGCCTGTATGTGAAGGACGAATCGCAGCGCGGCAACTTGAAAGCTTTCAAGCTGCTCGGCGGCGCGTACGCCGTGGGCAGCAGCATCTGCAAAAAGCTCGGCAAGGATATCTCGGAGGTGGATTTTGACTATCTCAAATCCGCCGAGGTCAAGCAGCAGCTCGGTGACCTCGTTTTCGCGGCCGCTTCTGACGGCAACCACGGCAAATCCGTCGCATGGGCGGCGCATGAGTTCAACCAAAAATCTATCGTCTATATGCCAAAGGGCACCGTGCAGGACAGGATCGACGCGATCGAAAGCTTCGGCGGCACGGTGGTGGTGTCGGACGACAACTACGACTGGTGTGTGCGCGAGGTCAACCGGCTTGCGGCGGAAAAAGGCTGGGAGGTCGTGCTCGATACCGCGAGCGAGGGCGATGTGCAGGTGGCCACATGGGTGATGCAGGGCTACGCGACGATGGGCCATGAAGCGATACTGCAGCTTGGCGACGAGATTCCGACGCACATGTTTTTGCAGGCGGGCGTCGGCTCAATGGCGGCCGCGATGACAGCCGTGTTCGCGAATCACTACGGCGACAAATGCCCGAAAATATACATACTCGAGCCGCATCAGGCGGCCTGCTATTATGAATCGGGCCTCAAAAACGACGGAACGGCGTGCAGCGTGGACGGCGATATGGACAGCATCATGGCGGGGTTGTCGTGCGGCGTTCCGAACCCGATCTCATGGGAGATCATCCGCAATTTCGCTGACGGATTTTTCTCGTGCGACGATGTATTGACCGCGAACGGCATGCGCATACTCGGCAATCCGCTTGGGGATGACGCGCGCGTGACGGCGGGAGAGTCCGGTGCGATCGGCACGGGCTTTGTGGACGAACTCATGAAACGGCAGCCAAAGCTCGCGGCCCAGATCGGCCTTGATCCTGCGTCGCGCGTGCTTGTGTTCAGCACCGAGGGCGACACGGACACGAAGAATTACCGCGATATCGTCTGGTACGGCAAATACGCGAGCCTGTAAATCATTTCAGGCGCTGCGGCTCGGCTTCGAGCAGCGCGCTGACCTCGCTGAAATGCTCTGTCGTGTCGATGTCGCGAAGCTGGGACGTATCGAACACGGAATGACGGCGCAGCAGCTCCGGATGGCGGCTGATCACCGTCTTTCCGGCTTCATCGCCGGTCAGGCCGGAGAGCTCGGAAAAGAACGCGGCAGGGAATATGTTTGGGTTGCCGGTGACGCCGCCGCTTTCGAGCGTGAGTATGGTGCCCGGCTCATAGTCCCTCAGCATATGCTCAAGCGTTTCTTTTTGCAGCAGCGGCTGGTCTGCCACGCAGAACATGCACGCGTCGGCTTCGCCGAGCGCGGCAAGCCCCATGCGGATGCTCAAAGACGCGCCGAGCTCGGGACGGTCGTTGATGACGCCATCAAAGCCATAGCGCCGCGCGGTATGCAGCAGCTCCTCATTGGCCGCAACGATGATGCGTTTATGGAAATAACTTTCGGGCATATTGCCCAATATATATTCGATGATCTGCTTGCCGTTAAGATTGGCACTCAGCTTGCTGCCGCCAAAGCGCGATCCCGCGCCCGCGGCCAGCAGTATACAGCCGGTTTTCATCATTGTTGTCCTTTGTTTTTTTGTTATTATACCCCGATGCTGCGCTGTTGACAAACGGGAGGGAAGGTTTATGAAAAGCAATTTTGGCGTTTTTGATATTATCGGGCCCATCATCATCGGGCCGTCGAGCTCGCATACGGCGGGGGCCTGCCGTCTTGCGAACGCCGCGCGCGCGATATTCAATAAGCCGATCAAGCAGGCCGTGATTCACGTTTACGGTTCCTTCGCGGCCACGCTATACGGCCACGGCACCGATAAAGCGCTGGTGGGCGGCCTCGCGGGAATACTTCCCGACGACGAGCGTTTAAATTCCGCGCTGGATATCGCCAAAGAGACGGGGCTCAGTTACCGTTTTGTGCTCGAGCAGGAAACGGCGCCGAACGCCAATCTCGTTAAATTCGAATTGCTGGGCACACTAAACGAGCAGATGGTGGTCAGCGGCGTGTCGATCGGCGGCGGCAACATCGTCGTGACGCGCATCAACCATACCGATCTGGAGATCAGCCTCCAATACAACACGCTGATCGTCGATCATCTCGATAAACCGGGGGCCGTGCTCAGCGTGGCGAAAATCCTCGCTGACGAGCGCATCAACATCGCGAGCATGAACATGTACCGTCAGGGCAAGCACGGTCGCGCCTATATGATCATCGAAACGGATCAGACGATCGCGCCGGACATCGTCAAACGAATCAGACGCCTGGAGGATATGTACGTGATATACATTCCTCAGCTATATTAAGGAGCCCGCCATGTATCAATATCAGTACTCAAGCCAGAAAGACATAGAAGAGATCACGTCTTCGTTCTCGATCAGCATTTCTGAAATGGCGGTGCTGCATGAGGCGGAGCGGCAGGAAACGCCGAGCAATGCCGTCGTCGCGCAGATGAAAGCGGCCATGGACGTGATGAGGGCCAACATACAGGCGGGGACGGTATCGACGGAACCGTCAATCGGCGGTCTGATCGGCCAGAACGCCGCCAGAATGCAGGCATACGCAAAAAACGGTCAATCGCTTTGCGGCGGCATGCTGAGCAGCGCCATCGCGTACGCGCTTGCGGTCACGGAGGAAAACGCGCGGATGAAGCGCATCACCGCGTGCCCCACAGCCGGCGCCTGCGGCGTTGTGCCCGGATGCCTGTTCGCCGTGTGCGAGCAGCGGCAGCTCAGTGAAGAAAAATTGCTGAGCGGACTTTTTAATTCGTCCGCGATCGGCATCATCATCGCGAGCAACGCGACGATCAGCGGGGCGGAGGGCGGTTGTCAGGCGGAAATCGGCGCCGCGTCGGCCATGGCGGCCTCCGCACTGACGGAAATTTCGGGCGGCAGCGTATCGGCTTGTCTCAACGCGGCAGCCATCGCGCTCAAAAACATACTCGGCCTCGTGTGCGACCCCGTGGCGGGGCTCGTGGAGGTGCCGTGTTCCAAGCGCAACGCGATGGGCGTCGCGAACGCGTTTGCCTCGGCGGATATGGCGCTCAGCGGCATCACGAGCGTGATTCCGCTCGATGAGGTGGTCAAGGCGATGAAAGAAGTCGGCAGGGCGCTGCCGTATGAACTCAAAGAGACCGCCAAGGGCGGTGTCGCGGCTTCGTGCACGGCGAGGGATATCAAGCAGCGGATGCATCAGTGCGCCGCTGACATATATGACAAATAACCCCGAATATTGAATGGCATATCTATACACAATATGATATTATATATTTCGCAATAATTTTATAAGTATAAAAATCATATTTGGAGGGGGCATATATGGATAAAACATTTTTTATGCCATTTTGGGTGCAGCTGGCGAAGGGCATTACGGGGCATTTTGGCGACAACTGTGAGGTTGTGATTCATGATCTCACGGAGGACGAGGAGCACACCATCGTTTTCATTGAAAACGGCCATGTGACCGGGCGAAAGGTCGGAGACGGGTCATCCAGAGTCGTTTTTGAGGCGCGCAATAAAACTCCTGAAGAGCTTGAAGACAGAATCAATTATCTGACGCAGACCGAGGGCGGCCGCGTGCTCAAATCCAGCACCATTTATATTAGGGACAACACCGGCAAGGTTGTGGGCATATTCGCGATCAATTACGACATCACAAATCTGATGATGGCGGACTACACTTTAAAAAGCCTCATCTCAACGAAAAACGACAGTGAGGAACCCGAGAAAATCACCAAGGGCGTCAACGGTCTGCTGCACGAGCTCATTGAAGAATCGGTACATCTCGTGAACAAGCCGGTCGCTCAGATGAACAGGGAAGACAAGATAAAGGCAATCAAATTCCTGCAGGATAAGGGCGCTTTCCTCATCACAAAGTCGGGAGACAAGGTATCTAAATACTTTGGCATTTCGAAGTTCACTTTGTACAATTATATCGATGTGAAAGAGAACGGCAAGTAAGCAAAGTTTCGTTTTTGTTAATGTATCACGGCTTGAATCAGCTTGACATTGGATGTGCGAGTTGATAAAATTTATGTGTAACGGAATAAGTCATGGCTGCTGACAGGCGAGCATCCCGTCCGCAGCTTTGGGTACTCTTGTATAAGTCCATTAATCGGTATGGACGTCTCTACAGGCGACCGTAAATTGCCCCAGGCTACAAGAGATACATGTTGTGCAATCGTGCTGTGTGCCGGGTGAACCGGCAAAGATCAGCCCGATTCTCAAGGTGTATCTTTTGCGGGTCCGGGGTTTTTGCATTCAGACCGCCTCTTTTTATGGCGGACGGCAGACAGCATATAAACATTATTGTATCAGACAATGTGATAAGGGGGAATGCATTGTGAGTCAGGTAGGAAAAAGCGTCACGCGCGTGGATGCGCTCGATAAAGCGACCGGACGCGCCAAGTACACCGACGATCTGTGCGACAAGGGCGCGCTGATTGCCGTCGTCGTCCGGTCCACAATCGCGCACGGTTATGTAAAATCCATCGACGTATCTGAGGCGGAAAAGATTCCCGGCGTCGTGAGGATATTCACGTGCTTTGACGTGCCGGATATTCAGTTCCCCACCGCAGGGCATCCGTGGTCCACCGACCCCGGGCATCAGGACGTGGCTGACAGGCTGCTTCTGAACAGACACGTGCGCTATTACGGCGACGACGTGGCCGCGGTGGTGGCGGAGAACGAAGTGGCCGCGGCACAGGCTGCCCGCGCCGTGAAGGTTGATTACGAGGAGCTGCCCTTCGTGCTGGACCCGCAGGAGGCGATGAAGGACGGCGCGCCGCAGCTGCACGACGAATACCGAAATAACGTGCTCAAGCACACATCCATCAACCTTGGCAACTATGATGAGGCCATCAAGGAGCCGGGGCTCATATGCGTGGACAAATGGTACGACACACAGGTGGTGCAGCACTGCCACATCGAAAATTTCGTGGCGTACGCTTACGGTGAGGGCGACAGGATGGTCGTCGTGGCGTCCACGCAGATACCGCACATCGTCCGCCGGACGGTGGGGCAGGCGCTGGGTATTCCGTGGGGCAAGGTGCGCATCGTCAAGCCGTACATCGGCGGTGGCTTCGGAAACAAGCAGGATACGCTGTATGAGCCGCTGGTGGCGTTTATTTCGCAGCAGCTGGGCGGACGGCTCGTAAAGCTCGACGTGCCCCGTGAGGACACGTTCGTCAGCAACCGCACGCGCCATGCCATCCGCTCGCACATCGTCTCTTGGGTGCGCCCGAACGGCACCTATGTCGCGCGCAAGCTCGAAGCATATTCTGATCAGGGCGCGTACGCGTCGCACGGGCACGCGATCGTCGCCAAGGGCATGGGCGCGTTCCCGCAAATGTACCCCTGTCCCAACGTGCAGGGCGACGCTTATACTGTTTATACGAACAAATCCTCCGCGGGCGCGATGCGCGGCTACGGCATACCGCAGGCCATGTTCGCGGTGGAAAGCCATACGGACGACGTGTGCAAGGCGCTTGGCATGGACCCCGAGGTTTTTCGGCGCAAGAACCTGATGCCGCAGGGCTATAAGGATAACTTCTCCAAGAACGAGAATTACTATGATACCTATAACCAGTGTCTCGACAAGGCGATGGAATATATGGATTATCATAAGAAGATCGAGGAATACAAGAACCAGACCGGCCCTATACGCCGCGGTCTCGGCATCTCCTGCTTCTGGTACAATACGGCCGTTTGGCCCATCGCGCTCGAGCATTCCTCCTGCCGCATGGTGATGAACGAGGACGGTTCGATACAGCTGCAGGTGGGTGAAACAGAGATCGGGCAGGGCGCCGACACGGTGTTTGCCCAGATGGCGGCGGATGTGGTGGGGCTGAAGGACGTCAATGACGTGCACGTCGTCTCCTGCCAGGACACGGACGTCTCTCCGTACGGTCTCGGCGCTTACGCCTCGCGCCAGACTTATGTGTGCAGCTTCTCCATCACACAGACAGGCCAGATACTGAAAAGCAAGATATTAAAGCACGCGAGCGAGCTGACGCGCATGACGGAAGCGAATCTGGATATCATAGACAGCAATATCGTCCGCAAGACGGACGGGCGGGTGCTGATGTCGCTTGGAGAGCTGGCGACCGAGGTGATCTACAGCATGAACAAGAGCGATCATATCACCGCCGAATCGAGCTACCATATCACCAACAACGCGTATTCCTTCGGGTGCTGCATCGCGGAGGTGGAGGTGGATATCCCGCTTTGCAAGGCGACGCTGAAGAAAATCGTCAACGTGCACGACTGCGGGACGCTGATCAACCCGGCGCTCGCCGAGGCTCAGGTGCACGGCGGCATGTCGATGGGCATCGGCTACGGCCTCTCCGAGCAGCTGCTGTTCGACCCGAAAACGGGCAAAGCGCTCAATAACAACCTGCTCGATTACAAGCTGTCCACGATGCTTGATCACCCGCATCTGGAGGCGCAATTCGTGGAAAACCCCGAACCCACCAGCCCGTTTGGCACCAAGGCGCTCGGCGAACCGCCGGCCACGCCAGTCGCACCCGCGATACGGAACGCGATATTGAACGCCACCGGCGTTGCGATTGACAGGCTGCCATTAAACCCGCATATACTGTTCCAGCGGTTCACTGAGGAAGGGCTCATTGAGGACCCCTCAAAAGAGGAGGAATAAACGGCTATGTTTGATATGAAGGAATTGTACGAAGCGCAGAGCGTGGCGGATGCCGTTCGTCTGCGCATGGAGCACCCGGACGCCCACGTCATCGCGGGCGGCTCCGACGTGCTGATACAGATGCGCGAGGGCAAACGCGCGGGCGTCGAGCTGATCTCGATCTATATGATCGATGAATTGCGCGGCGTCACCATTGATGAGGACGACGCGATCCGCATCGGCTCGCTCACCAGCTTCTCGCACATCACCAAAAACCCGATCATACAAAAATACTTAGGTGTGCTCGGAGAAGCGGTGGATCAGGTGGGCGGCCCGCAGATTCGCAACATCGCGACCATCGGCGGCAATACCTGCAACGGCGTGACATCGGCGGATTCCGCGTCCACGCTGCACGCGTGGGAAGCTCTCGTAGAGCTGACCGGGCCGGAGGGCGTGCGGCGCATGCCCATCAAGGAATTTTATATCAAGGCCGGCAAGGTGGATATCCGGCCCGGCGAGATACAGACCGCGCTCATTATACCGAAGGAGAGCTACGCGGATACGCATGGCAGCTATATCAAGTACGCCATGAGAAGCGCGATGGACATCGCGACTCTTGGCTGCTCCGTCAATGTCCGCCTGTCGCAAGACAAGAAGACGTTCGCGCGCGTGCGCACCGCCTATGGCGTGGCGGGGCCTGTGCCCATGCGCGCGCCGTCTGCGGAAGCCGCGGCGAACGGAAGGCCCGTGTCTGAAGCCACGGTGAAGGCGTTCGGCAAGGCGGTGCTTCAGGACATAAACCCGCGCGACTCGTGGCGCGCATCCAAGGCGCTGCGCCAGCAGATCGCCGTGGAGCTCGCGAAACGCGCGCTAGCCGAATCGGTGAAACGTTGCGGAGGTGAGCTCGAATGAAAGACCAGTACCGGATGATAGAATTCAACCTGAACGACAAGGACGTGACCGTCATGGTGGACGCCCGTGCCTCGCTGACGGATATGCTCCGCAACGACTTTCGCATGACCTCTGTAAAAAAAGGCTGCGAGGTGGGCGAGTGCGGCGCGTGCAACGTGATCATCGACGGCGAGTGCTATAACTCCTGCATCTATCTTGCGGTGTGGGCGCGCGGCAAGAAGATACGCACGCTGGAAAGCCTGCTGGGCCCGAACGGCGAGCTCAGTGACATCCAGCAGGCGTTTATCGACGAGTCAGCCGTACAGTGCGGCTTTTGCACGCCCGGCTTCATCATGTCCGCCATTGAGATACTCGAGAGCGGCAGGGAGTATACCGACGACGAGCTGCGCAAGCTGATGAGCGGGCATCTGTGCCGCTGCACCGGCTACGAGAACATATTGCGGGCTGTGAAGAAAACGATGTACAAACGCCTCGGCAAGGAAATGCCGGTTCAATAGCGCATGGGCTCAAAATAAAGAGAGAATCACGCTCGGATGACCGGGCGTGGCTTGTTAACAGCGGAAGGTGATCACGGAATGTCAATGGATGGTTTGCTGATTCTTAAAGGGAATATCATATACACGGAAACGCAGAGGGAGCTGACGGCACTGGAAAACGGTTATATCGTCAGCGAAGACGGCATTGTCACGGGCGTGTTTTCTGACCTGCCGGAAAGGTATCGGAATGCCGAAGTGACGGATTGCGGCGGCAGCCTGATACTGCCGGGACTCGTGGATTTGCACGTGCACGCGCCGCAGTTTGCCGTGCGCGGCATGGGCATGGATTTGGAGCTCATCCCATGGCTCGATAAATACGCGTTTCCGGAAGAAGCGAAGTACGCCGACTCCGAATACGCGGCGGCGGCTTACGGGGCTTTTTGTGCTGCCCTGAAATCCGGCGTGACCACGCGCGCGTCCGTCTTCGCGACGGTGCACGCCGACACGGCGGATGTGCTGATGCGTATGCTGGAGGAATCCGGCCTCGCCACGTATGTCGGCAAGGTGAATATGGACCGCAACTGCGCGTCCGCCCTGGCAGAAACGACTCAAGATTCTCTCAAAGACACGGAGACTTGGCTCCGCCATACCCAGCATGCGTATCAAAACACGAAGCCGATTATCACGCCGCGCTTTGTGCCCACGTGTACGCCGGAGCTGATGGGGCAGCTCGGTGAGATGGCCAAGCGCTTTTCAGTGCCCGTCCAATCGCACCTGTCCGAAAATCTGTATGAAATCAGCTGGGTGAAGCAGCTCCATCCCGAGGATGAGACGTATGCCCACGTATACCGGCGCTACGGCCTTTTCGGGCAGCAGCCGACAATCATGGCGCACTGCGTCCACCTGTCGGACAGCGAGATGGACTTCATCCGCGACAGCGGGGTGACTGTGGCGCATTGCCCGGAGTCCAACTTCAACCTGTGCAGCGGCATCGCGCCCGTGCGCCGCATGCTGGAAAAGGGGCTGCTTGTGGGGCTGGGCACGGACGTCGCGGGCGGTTTCTCGATATCCATGTTCCGCGCGGTTTCCGACGCGATACAGGCCTCCAAGCTGTATTCGGTATTCGTGGATCAGTATGCGGCGCCGCTGTCTCTGCCGGAAGCTTTCTATATGGCCACCAAGGGCGGCGGCCGCTTCTTCGGGCTTGTGGGCAGCTTTGAGCCGGGCTATGAGCTGGACGCCGTGGTGATTGACGACAGCGGCATCAACGGCCTGAATCCGCTGGCGTTGCCGCAGCGCCTGGAGCGGGTCGTGCATCTCTCCACAGACCAAAACATCGTGAAGAAGTATGTGAAGGGAAGACTGCTGCAATAAGTTGATACACAAAACCGCCCGTCAATCGGGCGGTTCAGAGTGTCAAAAAAGCATTTTACCATGCCCCCTCTGACGGCTACCCTATAAGGGTGGATTGGGAGCTGGTCAAATGGCGGATTTCAATCCGGCATTTGATTGAGGGAGTATAATTAGCACAGCTTTGACTGATCCTCCCTCAGTCGCCTGCGGCGACAGCTCCCTCCAGAGGGAGCTAGTATTTCGAGCAAAAAGTACCGTAGTGCAAGTTATATGTATATGCTCGTAACTTTGCCTCCCGCACTGAGTGAGGTTTACTACACTTTATCGACAACCGGTCATGCTGAACGAAACGTCAGTGAAGTGAAGCATCCCATGGCAAACGCTTTGACCTGAACCGCTCATCTTCGGGCGGTTTTTCATTTTTCAGACAAAGATTGCGATTATTGCGTTGCCATAGCAACATACTTTTGACCATTTTCATGTTAATATAGCTCCAATAAAAGGGTAACATTTACCGGCGATGCTCAAAATATGAGCAGACCGCTTTTAAAGCCGAATATAAAATCGGCTGATTCCGCAATGAAGCGATACAACAAATGAATAGTGACGGTATGGGGAGACAGAGATGAAACAGATTAAGACAACGGATGCAGTGGGGCATGTGTTGTGCCACGATATGACCCGGATTATTAAGGATGTCAGCAAGGACGCCGTTTTCCGCAAGGGCCACATCGTGACGGAGGAGGATATACCCGTGCTTTTGTCGATGGGCAAGGAGCATTTATACGTCTGGGAGAAGACCGAGGACACGCTGCACGAGGATGAGGCGGCGGAAATGCTTCGCGATATGTGCACCAACAAATACATGTCCGCTTCGAAACCAAAGGAAGGCAAAATCGAGCTTTTCAGCGATATTGACGGCTTGTTCAAAGTGGATGTGGCGCGACTTAATCGCATCAACGCGCTCGGTGAAATCATCATCGCGACGAGACATACCGATACGCCCGTCAGAAAAGGCGACAAGCTCGCAGGCACGCGCGTGATCCCGCTGCTGATCGCTAAAGCCAAAATGGAAAAAGCGGCAGACGAGGCGGGCAGCGAGCCATTGATGCGGATAATGCCATACCAGCATAAAACAGCGGCCATCGTGGTCACGGGCAGCGAGGTCTACCACGGACGCATTGAGGACGCGTTCGGACCCGTGATCGAAGAAAAGCTGTCCGAATATGAGGTGGATATACTCAGCAAAACGATCGTGGACGACGATACGGCCAAAATCACGGGCACAGTGCTTGAGGCCATCAAAAGCGGCGCCGATTTGATCATCTGCACCGGCGGCATGAGCGTTGACCCCGACGACACGACGCCGACGGCGATCAAAAACACATCCGCAAGGCTGGTGACATACGGCGCGCCCGTGCTGCCCGGCGCCATGTTCCTGCTGGCTTACTATGAGGCGGGCGGGCAAGACATACCGATACTGGGGCTGCCGGGCTGCGTGATGTACGCCAAACGCACGATATTCGATATTGTGCTACCGCGCATCATGGCGGGCGAGAAGCTGTCGGCGGAAGATATGTCGGTTCTCGGCCACGGCGGGCTTTGCTTAAAGTGCGATGTCTGCACATTCCCGAACTGCGGTTTCGGAAAATAGGAGAATACGATGGAAAAAGAACTGACGCACTTTGACAATCAGGGAAACGCGGCGATGGTGGATGTGTCCGATAAAGAAGAGACTTCGCGCGAAGCGACCGCAAGAGGGAGTATCGCAATGAGCCGTGCCGCTTTTGACGCCGTGAAGGGCGGAACGGCCGGCAAGGGTGATGTGCTCGGCGTCGCGAGAGTGGCCGGCATCATGGGGGCCAAACGGACTTCGGATCTGATTCCTTTGTGCCACCCGCTGATGCTCACCAAGGTGAGCGTTGATTTTGAACTTGATGACAAAGCCTGTACGGTGACGGCGATCTGCACGGCCAGGCTGAGCGGCAAAACCGGTGTGGAGATGGAAGCCTTGACGGGCGTCAGCGTGGCGCTGCTCACCGTCTACGACATGTGCAAGGCGCTCGACAAAAGCATGGAGATATCGCGTATCTATCTGGAGAGTAAAAGCGGCGGCAAAAGCGGACGCTTTGAAAACCGGAAAAAATAAATTTACTGCGCATCATAGCGCAAGAAAAGAGGTTTTTTATGAAGAAAATCCTTGGTATTGTCTTGGTACTGTGCATGGTGATGGCCCTGATCGGCTGCAGCGCACCCGCAGCCGAGTCGGTCTCGCCGTCGGAAACCGCGACGCCCGAAGCGTCAGTATCCGCCACACCGGAAGCAACGGCCACACCCGAAGCGACCGCAGAACCCGTGGAGCTGATCATAGCAGCCGCAGCCAGTCTTACCGATGTCACAGCGGAGATTGCCCAAAGCTATAAAAACGTCGCGCCCAATGTGACATTGACGTTTACATACGGTGCCTCCGGCGCACTGCAGACTCAGATAGAAGATGGTGCGCCGGTGGATATCTTCATGTCGGCCGCCCAGAAGCAGATGGATGCGCTCGAAGAAGGAACGCTGCTGCTCGACGGGTCCCGCGCCAATCTGCTGGAGAACAAAGTGGTACTCATCGTGCCTAAGGACTCCGCGCTCGGCCTCAAGAGCTTTGATGATTTGGCAAAAGAGGATGTCAAGCTCGTCGCGATGGGCGACCCGGCCAGCGTTCCCGCGGGACAGTACGGCGAGGAGCTGCTGACCAATCTCGGCATCAAGGACACTGTGGAAGCCAAAGCCAACTTCGGCACGGATGTGCGTCAGGTGCTGACATGGGTGGAAGGCGGAGAAGTGGACGCGGGCATCGTGTATGCCACGGATGCGGCCACCACGGATAAAGTCACCGTGGTTTGCGAAGCACCTGCGGACAGCGTGAAAAAAATCATCTATCCTGTCGCCATACTCAAGGCGTCGAAATACGCCGAGCAGGCACAGGGCTTCATCGATTATCTGAAAACCGATGAATGCGTCGCATTGTTTGAAAAATACGGTTTTATCATGGCCGAATAGTGGTATTAAGGCAGCATGGATACGTTTCCTCTTTGGTTATCGCTTAAGGTTGCGCTGCTCGCAACGGTATTCACATTCATACTCGGAATCCTTGCCGCCTGGCTGACGGTTAAACTCAAACGGGGCAAAGGCATCGTGGACGGATTGTTCACGTTGCCTTTGGTTCTTCCGCCCACAATCGTCGGCTTCTTTTTGCTTATCATATTTGGAAAAAACGGCTTCGTCGGCCAGATACTAAACGACATCGGAGTCTCCGTTGTGTTCACGTGGGTCGGCGCCGTGATTGCGTCTACGGTCGTCGCGTTTCCGCTGATGTACCGCACGGCGCGCGGCGCATTTGAACAGCTTGACGAAAACCTGTTAAGCGCGGGGCGGACGCTTGGCATGACGGAATGGAAGCTATTTTTAAAGGTCATGCTGCCGAACTCGATACCGAGCATCATGGCGGGCGCCGTGCTCGCGTTTGCGCGGGCGCTCGGCGAATTCGGCGCGACGATCATGCTGGCCGGCAACATACCGGGCCGGACGCAAACCGTTTCGGTCGCGATCTACACGGCGGTGCAGGCGGGCAATTGGGACCTTGCATACAAATGGATGTTCATCATCGTCGCCATTTCGTTTGTGACGATCATTTTAATGAACGTCTGGACGAAGCATGCCGCGCGCTTCAGAAAGGAAAGCAGAAAGCTATGGCGCTGAGTGTCCGCATCGAAAAAAAAATCGGCCGCTTTCATTTGAAGAGCGAATTTGAATCGGGCAGCGAGACGCTCGCAATATTGGGCGCTTCGGGGTGCGGCAAGAGCATGACGCTCAAATGCATCGCGGGCATAGAGGCACCGGACAAGGGGCGCATCGTGCTCGATGATGCGGTGCTTTTTGACAGTGAGAAAAAAATCAATGTGCCCGCAAGGCTCCGAAAGACGGGCTATTTGTTTCAGGATTACGCGCTTTTCCCGAACATGACGGTAGAGAAAAACATCGCTTGCGGCATTCCCGAAGGGCGTGATAAAGTAGAAGTCGTCAGAGAGAAAATATCCTCGTTCTATCTCGAAGGGCTGGAAAAGCACTACCCATCTCAGCTTTCCGGCGGCCAGCAGCAGCGCGTGGCGCTGGCGCGCATACTCGCAAGCGAACCGCATCTGTTAATGCTCGACGAGCCGTTTTCGGCGCTCGACAGCTTTTTAAAGTGGCAGCTTGAGCTTGAGATCATCAAGGTGCGCGAGGGCTTTCCTGGCACGATTTTATTCGTGTCGCACAACCGAGACGAGGTCTACCGGCTTTGCGACCGCATCGCGGTGATGGATGACGGCGTCATGCAGGAGGTGCTTGATAAAAAGGACCTTTACAACAAGCCTCAGACGCTCTCCACCGCACTGCTCAGCGGCTGCAAAAACATCTCCACGGCCAGAAAGCTTACCGATCATTCGCTTTTCGCCGAGGACTGGAACTGTAAGCTCGTATCTTCCAAAGCGGTTCCGGACGATCTCAAACACGTTGGGTTTCGGGCTCATTATTTTGAAGCTATGGACAACAAGGCTGATGAAAACGTGATTGCGTGCAGCGTGGCGCGCGTGATCGAGGATATGTTCTCCATTATCGTGATGGTGCGGATAGACGGCGCCGGAGGTGACGCTTCGCTGCGGTATGAGCTTGGCAAGGACAAATGGCGTTCAATGGAAGCACCAGCCAAGCTGCTGCTTAAGCTTCCCGCCGATCAATTGATACTGATGAGGTAAACTCGTGCAGGACCGTTTTGGCAGAAAAATAGACTATATGCGCATATCGGTCACAGACAGGTGCAACCTGCGCTGTGTTTACTGTATGCCCGAGGCAGGCGTTGAGAGCATCCCGCACGGTGAGATACTGTCTTATGAAGAGATTTTGCGTGTGGTGCACGCGGCTGCATCTATGGGCGTTGAGAAAATCAAAATCACGGGCGGCGAGCCGCTGGTGCGCAAAGGCGTGGCATCTTTGGTTCGTATGATAAAGGAAACACCCGGCATAAAGACCGTGACGATGACCACAAACGGCGTGCTTTTCCCGCAGCTCGGAAAAGAACTGGCCGGTGCGGGCCTTGACGGCGTCAATTTCAGCCTCGATACGTTGGACGCGCAAGCCTTTGCGGCACTGACGCGTTTTGACGCGCTTGAAAACGTGCTGGAAGGCGTTCATCTGGCTATAAAGCTTGGCTTGAAAACAAAGCTCAATTGTGTGCCGATGCAAACGCAAGAAAGTGCAGACTGGGTCAATATCGCAGGTCTTGCCAAGAATAATCCAATCGATGTGCGCTTCATTGAAATGATGCCGATCGGGCTGGGCAGTGACTTTGAGACTGTGAGCAACGATATCGTGATGCAAAAGCTGACCGAAGCGTTTGGTCAGCCTGTTCGCTCAGCCGTTATACATGGGAACGGGCCTGCCGTTTATTATGACTTCCCCGGTTTC
This sequence comes from Bacillota bacterium, assembly GCA_023461435.1. GTDB lineage: Bacteria > Bacillota > Clostridia > Christensenellales > SZUA-584 > SZUA-584. The sequence goes on along the minus strand of JAEYLC010000023.1, from coordinate 94,033 downwards.
CATGGCAGCGTCGGCTTTATCAGCGCGCTGTCGCATTCGTTCTGCGCAAACTGCAACAGAATCAGGCTCACCGCCGACGGCGAGCTCAAGCCCTGCCTGTGCTATAACGCCGGGCTGGCCTTAAAGCCGCTGCTTCGAAGCGGCATTTCGGATGAATCTCTGAGGAGCGCCATGGCCGGCGTTATCGAAGCGAAGCCGAAACAGCATCAGCTCGGCGAAGCCGCAAACAGCGCTTCCGAAACCAGAAGGATGGTGCAGATCGGTGGCTGAAAAGGGAATCGTCAAGGCCGTGTGCATCAGCGAAAAGCGCGGCACTAAAAAAACCAATATCAATGAATGCGAGTTGGTTGTAAATTATGGCATCAAAAACGACGCGCACGCGGGAGACTGGCATCGGCAGGTCAGCCTGCTTTGCTATGACCGCGTGCAGGAATTCCGCAGCCGGGGCGCCGACGTGGACGACGGCGCGTTCGGCGAAAATCTGCTGGTGACGGATATCGATTTTAAGGCGCTGCCGGTCGGGACGCGGCTGAGATGCAACGGCGTGATTCTGGAAATCACGCAGATCGGCAAGCAGTGCCACTCGCATTGCGAGATTTTTAAGCAGGTGGGGGACTGCATCATGCCGCGCGAGGGTGTTTTTGCAAAGGTGATCGCCGGAGGCGTTATCAGGACGGGGGATGAGCTTTATGTCGAGTAACGGGTACCGCGCGGCGGTGATCACCGCAAGCGACAAAGGCTATGCGGGAGAGCGCGATGATCTGAGCGGAAAGTTCCTGATTGAAAGCCTTGAAGCCCAAGGGTATCAGGTTGTCAGTTACTGCGTGCGGCCTGACGACAGGGAAATGCTTGCCGTCGAAATGATGCGGCTTGCGGATAACAGCCTTTGTGATTTGATACTCACGACCGGCGGAACCGGCCTATCCCCGCGGGATGTGACGCCCGAGGCGACGCTGTCCGTGGCGGACAGGCTTGTGCCGGGTATCAGCGAGGCAATGCGCGCGTTCAGTATGACGGTGACTCCGCGAGCCATGCTGAGCCGGGGCGTTTCGGTGACGCGCGGCCAAACGCTGATTATCAACATGCCGGGCAGCCTCAAGGCCGTGCAGGAATGCTTTGAAATCATTTCAGGTGTGCTGCCGCATGGCATTGAAACAATGCGCGGGGAATCGGGAGACTGCGCGCGCTAGGCGTTTTCGTGGCCGGTAAAACCGGTCAACAGCTTGAATCTGTTCTTATCGAATTCGATCAACCCTTCGCTTTGCATGCGGCTAAGCTCGCGAGACAGCGCGCTGCGATCCACACACAGGTAGGCCGCGAATTCTTCGCGATTGAACGGAATCCAAATCTCGCTTGTTTTTTTGCGGCGTGCCTGCAGCGAGAGATAGAGCAATATCCTGTCCCGCAGGCTTTTCTTGGAGAGTATATCGATCTTATAAAGCTGGCGCATGTTCGCGTTGGCCACAAGCTCCAATATGTTTTTAAGCATCAGACATCGAAGGTTATCAGGCATCGCGCCTGGCTCACCGATCATGTGGAAAGGAAACGTGATCACTTCCGAATCGGTATCACACGTAATCACAAGCGGACTGATTTGAGATGGCGTGCAGGCGACCTCGATGCCGTAGAGCTTATTGATTTTGACCTTACGTATAAGGTTCGGCTGCCCGTAAACATCTTCTTTAAATATGCTGAGCTCGCCGCTGCTCACGGCGCCGACATAGTCGATCTTCTCATCCATATTGACGAGAATCGCGCTCTTTTCGCAGCTCTTTATCTGTACATTAAGCAGGGGGAGAAGCGATTTCGCTTCTTCCATAGATATGCCATTGAACAATTTCGTTTTAAACAGACAGCTTAACACCGACTCCATATCACGAATCCGATTGTTTATTTATCACAGTATAACATGGAAGGGTCATTCAAGAAAGAAAATAGTCCGACCTAATTCCTGCTGCCGCTCTCGGCGTAATATATCTCCAATCGGTCTCCATGCTTCAAGTCCGTCAAAAAGGTACCTTCGGCGCCGTTGACGCGCAGCACGATCTCTCCAGTCGGGTTTTCCAGATCAATTCCCGATAACTCGAGCATATCGATGACATAATAGGGCGTCCCGTCGGGTTTTTTTGAGAGCAAAACCGGATTATTGTTCAGCGTGAATTCGATTTTACCTGCTGATTGCGCCGGAACGGGCGGCTCGGGCCGCGGCGCAGCGGGTTCAAAGAACATCGGAGAATCGGATTTTACAGCCGTTTCAGGCAATGCGGGAGAGCTCGTTATCACGATCACATCGCCCGTTTTCAACGGCGTATCCGGGGTGACGATCTTCCCGTTGACCGTGGCAACCTGATCGGGATCATCCGCGAGGAGGTCATTCAGACAACGCCGGGCGGGCTGTCCGTGGACCGCGGGAATGAATTCGATACCGTCGCCCGTTTTGACCGGATCGGAAATTTTCGCGTCTTTGCCGTTCAGCTTCAGCACGGCAACCTCCCCGGGCGCTCCATAGAATATTTTGGGCTCACCGTTGACATCAATAATGAGCTTTTTTCCTGCCTGGGGCAAAAGGTCGTGAGAGGAGTAACCGTTCATCATAAGAATATCCATGATGGTCATTGTGCCGTTGCGGAAAAGCTTTGCGCGGTTGCCGTTGAGTGTGATGTTGAAACTGTCGGCGATAAGGTTCATACCGGCCGAAATACAGATGCCGAGCGGCGTCGCATATTCGGGGTCATTGAGGTCGTAAATGTCCGAGAAGGCGAGCGTCTTAAAGTAGTTGCCTGCAATCGCCACCCGTTCGATATCTATGTTCATGTGTTTGGATATCCCTGCGCGTAAGCTGGCCAGCTTGCTGCCGCCTCCGGCCAAAAATACGGCCGACGTCGGCGCGCCATTCACCGCGCAGATATGTTTCGCAATCTCCCGGCAGAGGTCTTCCGTCGCATCATCGATGCAATCCATCATGTCTTGCTGCGTGATTCTATGTTCGTTGCCCAGTATATCGGTTATGCTGACAGAATCCTGCGTGCCCAGCTGTGTCTTAATTGATTCCGCAGTATCAAAGTCAAGAAGATACCGCTTCATCAGCGCCTCGGTAATTTCATCTCCGGCCACGGTGGCCATTGTGTATCCCACAATGCCGCCGTCTTTGCAAATGGCAATGTCCGAGGTCCCTGCGCCGATGTCCGCCAGCGCGAGATTCAGCAGGCGAAGGTTATTAGGAATCACCGCATTGATGGCGGCAATAGGCTCCAGCGTGAGGCTCTCAACCTCAAGGTCAATCCGTTGCATGGCCAGATACAGGCTTTCAACGACTTCTCTCGGAAGGAATGTGGCGATCACGTCCGCCTGAATTTGGCTGGCTTGGTGGTCAAGTAAATTTGAGATGGGATAGCTGTCCATGTAGTACTGAACGATGCTGTGACCGACCAGATAAAACTGGCGGGTATCACCGTCCATGCCGTTGGTGAATACCGCTTCAGCCTCCGCGATGGCTCCGGCCTGCAGACGGCTGATGGTTTCTTCGTCTACCCTTTGCGGCTGAGAGAATTCCATTTCAAACGAAGCGCGCTGTGTTTTCAGCGTACGACCCGCCGCAGCCACACAGACCCGCCTGAGCCGGCAGCGCAGCTTATCTTCCAGCCGGTTTTTGACGACGCGGGCAATTTTTACAACCTCATCGATGTTCTCAATCTGGCCGTCAACCATAGAGCGCTGTGTCTGGTTTTCCTTTTCCATGGCAATCACGCGAAAACGGCCGTTTTCCATTGTCCCGACAATACCGATGATGCTGCGGGTGCCGATATCAAGAGCAAATATCGCGTTGTTTGGCTGTGCTTTCAATCGCCTTTTTGTTGATTGTGGCATAAGCAGTCCCTTCTTGCTGATATAATCTAATTTGGGGAGAAAACCGTTATATATAGCAGCCGTTAATTTAAATTTAACAGCCGCTTCAGCGTTCCGACGATGTTTCAATACATAGAAAATTTAACCCTTTATATATAATCGAAAAAAAGCAAAGTTAAACTAATAAAATCCGAATGGATTAAATACTGATTTCCGCACCGTACTGCATCGGCATATGTGTATATGGTTTTTATTCAGTTATTGGCGATGTGTTTGAATGGTTATCATTGATATGTCTGCTTATTTTTGCTGTCAAAGCTTGCAGGCAATTGAAAGGCAATCCGAGTAATTTTTATTCGAATTCTTAACCGATTTCTCAAATTTGACGGCTTTTTTATATTGCCCTTCGCCAGACAGACCACGCCTTATAATATCTGCTAATTACCAGTCTGCTTTTTGTATTGTCTTTCGTAATACATTTGCCCAAGGTATCGGATTACTCATATACTCGCCGTGATGCCCGGGAAACACAACGAAATCGCAAGAGAGCCTGTCGGCTAGTAATTTTGCCACTCTCGCATACCACGCATTTTTCTTCAGTCCGTATTGGCCGCAACCTATGAATATTTTAACACCACTGTTCCTCAGAGTATCGATATCCAACCCGTATCCTGTAACGGGTAATAATTCATTAAATATGAGTATGTCAGTCGCTTCTTTTGACGGGATGCTTTCCACATGACATGTTGTTTTATCCTGCTTCATATATTTAAGCACTTTCATGGTAGCCATCATCAGCCGAACTGCCGGTAATTCAACACCGAAGTAGAATTTCATCGCGCCCCACGCCGCGCCCTTTCGTTTGCCGAGCTCATAACAGGATTTAAAAAAATCACTCCACTTCAAGGCTTCAGCGTCGGGGAGCACTGACGGGATAGGGGCTTCATGGATAATTGCTGCATAAACCGATTCTGGATAAGCGGTTGCCAGATCGAGTGCGATAACCGCGCCACTGCTGTTGCCGATCACGATTGCAGACGTTTCCCCAACAGCGTTTAACACAGCAATGGCATCTCGGCTTTGCTGGCGTACATCAAAATTATCCGGAAAATTTTTTGTACTTCTGGTATTTGCACGTCTGTCATATGTGATCACCTTGTACCTGTCAGACAACAAAGACGCCACTGGATAATATCCATCGCCATTACCGCCTGCGGGAGCAATAAATAAGAGCGGCTTTCCTTCGCCGCGTACTTTGTAATAAAGCTCGTCTCCTTCTGTCGATACTTTTCCATCGTAGAACGTAAGGTTGCTCATGCTAAGACCTCCTTATTCCTTCACGTATTATTTTTAAATATATTTCCATTCTTTTTTGATAGGCGTTTCCATCTGATCCCATGGCATAGAACGCTTCTTTTGAAAGCAGGTAAACCATATCAATGACGGCTGCGGCGTCAACATCCTCGCGAATCAGCCCACGCTTCTTATCCTGCTCAAAAAGGTTGATCACCGCCTGTTTGTGTTCCTCCTGTAATTCAAAAAATTTTTTAACAAAAGGATCTGTTTCTTTGGACTGCATTATTGTGATACGTACATATTCAGGATTGGAACCGTTAAGCTCGATGGTAGAGGCCAGCTTTTTTGCAAATTGAGTTAATGCATCACAATCACTGTCATCCACCGCATTTTTCTGTTCAACAGCCTTGATTTGCGCTGAAATTTTTTCAAGTATGAACACAAAAACATCTGCCTTGTCATTGAAATACTGATAGAAGCTTCCTCTGGGTATCCCCGCTGATTTCACAATCTGGTTTATGGATGCATCGCTATATTTTTGTGTCGAAAACTCTTGAACAGCCGCTTTAAAAACAGCTGTTTGCTTACTCTCCGGCAGGTTGTAAAATGTTTCTTTAGGCATAGCACTCCTCCTTAAAAAGCAGTATAACATACTTCACAGCATATGACAACCATGTCATATGACAATATTGTCATGTTGCGTGATTGTTAAAATAAACAGCTGTTCCAGTTAAAAGCTGAAATCCGTTGCCCCGAGCGTGACATTTCATAAGAGTTTACAAAGAAGAGGCAGTTTGCACAGACAGGTTGTCCGGCAATTAAAGAAAATACCGAAAACTCATCTGCCTGTGAGCAACCGTTTTTCCGCCGCGAAGTAGTACATGGCGGGAACACGGGCACTGATTGCCGCGATGCGAGCATAAGCGCGGAGCAGATAAACTTAACTGTATTTCAGAAAGCCAAGAAAACGGGCGTAAAACGTCAAAAAGCCCGGCAAAACCGGACTTTTTGGACAAATTGTGGCGGAGAGAGAGGGATTCGAACCCTCGGTTGGGTATTAGCCAACACACGATTTCCAGTCGTGCGCCTTAGACCAGCTCAGCCATCTCTCCGGGTCACGCGAAGCATATTTTATCATACGCATTTAAAAATAACAACAAAAAAAATCACATAATTTGCGGTACATCGCAAAAAATACTTATCAGAGATAAAAAGAAAGGTGGAGTATGATGCAACAGTTTAAATCGGGACAAAAAGCCCCGCAGAGCGGTGATTATAGGATCGTCAGCCAAAACGGACAGGTCGTCAGAAGGGGCGTCACGCTGGACAAGGGCGATTCTTTTCCGCCGACACCTGGGGCAAACCAGCATTTTGAAAAAGAATAGCGTCGAAAGATCGGCATAAAGGCCGGTCTTTTTTTTATGTTGATTGCGCAAGGCTTATGGTATACTGATGAAAAAAGCGGAGCAGTCAATGATTTATGAGCTTCTCGCACCCGCCGGAGACATGCAGTCCGTGGTTCAGGCGGTGCAAAACGGCGCGGACGCGGTTTATCTCGGCGGAAAGAGCTTCGGAGCCCGCGCCTTCGCGGGCAATTTTTCTAATGAAGAACTCAGCGCCGCCATCAACTATGCACATACTTATGGCGTCAGGGTTTATGTGACGGTCAATACGCTGGTTTACGAGAGCGAGACAGCCTCTTTCCTTAAACATATCGAAGCCGTGCTGAGAGCCGGAGCGGACGCGCTCATCATGCAGGACGTCGGCATGATCTCGGTGGTTCGCCGCCGTTTTCCGGATGCCGAGCTCCATGCGAGCACCCAAATGCACAACCACAGCGACGCGGCGCTTGAATTTGCGCTGAGCCTTGGCTTAAAGCGCGCGGTGCTCGCGCGCGAAATGAATATCGAACAGATCAAAGGTCTCAAATGTCCCGTTGAAAAAGAAGTATTTGTGCACGGCGCGCTGTGCATCTGCTATTCCGGACAGTGCTTGATGAGCGCGCTGACCAACGGACGCAGCGGCAACCGAGGCACCTGCGCGCAAAGCTGCCGCATGCGCTACAAGCTGTTGGACTATGCCGGAAAACAATACGAAACAAACGGCGAATACCTGCTGAGCCCCAAAGATATCGGCGTGTTTGAAGATATCGCCGCACTGCTGGAGGCTGGGATCGGCTGCTTCAAAATCGAGGGACGCATGAAGTCGCCCGAGTATGTCGGGCTGGTGACGAAAATTTATGCCAAGCTGCTGAAGGACGGCGCGTCAGGGCGGCAGCCAACGCCTAATAAACAGGACATGGCCGACCTTTTAAGCCTTTTCAACCGCGGCTATTCAAAATCGCATCTGTTTGACGTGAGGGGAGAGGCGCTGCTGAGTAAGGACCGCCCCAATCACCGCGGCACGCCGCTCGGCGAGGTGATATCGATCGGCAAAGACAAAATCAAGCTGCGTCTGTCGGCGCCGCTCAATCAGGGAGACGGCATCAAGTTTGAATGCAACGACGACGGCTTCATATGCAATAAAATTTATAAAAACGGCTTACTGACAGCATCGGCAAAGGCCGGTGATATCATAGAGCTCGACGCGAAAGCGAAAACGGCGGCAGCGGACAGCGTCGTCAAAACGGGCGACGCCGCACTGTTAAAAGCGCTGCAAGTCAGCGAAATGAGGCGCGTGCCCGTCAAGGGGACTCTGACCGCAAAAGAAGGACAACCCGTCCGGCTCGTTCTGAGAGACGCGGACGGCCACGAAGCGACGACGGAAGGTCAGCCCGTGGAGGCCAGCCGGACGGCGCCCACAACCCGTGACGATCTTTATGGCAGCATATCCAAGCTTGGCGATACGGCTTATCAGCTTGAAGCTTTGGATATCGACGCTGATGACAGCATATTCATCGCCAAAAGCGCGCTCAACGCGCTGCGCCGCGAGGCCGCCGAGCGGCTGACGGCAATGCGCACGGCTGTTCCTTCTATTCGAATTTACGATGAGCCACAATTACGTGTTCAATACTTAGACATCGGCAGCGCGCCAAAGCTGCATGTGCTTGTCCGCAATGCCGCTCAGTTCAGCGCGGTAAAGGATATCGTGACGGGAGATATCTATACAGACGACGAACAGCTGTATTTTGAAAATAAAGCGTCGTATCCGCGTCTGCGGCTGAAAACGGACAGGCTGGAGCAAATGCCCGGGCCGTATCAAGGCGAGCGCCTGCTCGTCACCGACCACGGCGGTGTGCATGCTTATCCGCAGAATAACGACATTGTTATCGACCATACTGTCTATGCGCTCAATGCCATGGCCCTGTCCGTCTTCATGTCACTCGGGGCCGGGCGCGTCGCATTGTCTCCCGAGCTGGATATCGCTCAAACCGGGCAGATGATGGCGGCCTATCAAGCGCAAAACGGCCAGCCTGCGCCCGTCGAAGCGATATTGTGGGCCCGGTATGAACTCATGGCGATGCGGCACTGTGTGCTCTCCGGCGCTCTTGGCAAAAACGGCTGCGGCCTTTGCAAAAAGAATCGGTTCTTTCTTGAGGACCTGAAGGGCAACCGATATCCGTTAGCCATGGACCGGCATTGTCAGTCACATGTGTTTCACAGCCGCGTCACAGAGGCAAACGCGGCAGACCATATTGCGTTGGGCGTCAGACACTTTCGGGTTGAGCTTTTTGACGAGGACGAAAAACAAAGCAGCGACATCGTTATGCGCTGCCTTGGTGAGCTTGCCGGGCAGGTGCGGCGATGAGCACGATCTATTCGTTCGATCCTGTTGTGGACGGGAATTGCCGCATACTGATTCTCGGCTCGATACCCGGCAAGGAATCGCTGAGGAAGCATCAGTATTACGGACATGCGCAGAATGCCTTCTGGCGGCTCATGAGCGCGCTGCTCGGCGAACCCTTTTATGAGGATTACAACGAGCGGCTCTCTATGCTGCTGCGCCATGGGATCGCGCTGTGGGATGTGATCAAAAGCTGCGAAAGGCAATCCAGCCTCGATGCGCATATCAAAAACGCCGTCGTCAACGATTTCGAGGCTTTTTTTGCGGCATACCCTCAGATCAGGCATGTATTTTTAAACGGTCAGAAGGCGTACAATACATTTGCGCGATACGCGGGCTTCAGGTTTGAAGGGATCGCCTTTGAGCGGCTTGGCTCCACCAGCCCGGCCCACGCGATTCCGTTTGATAAGCGTTTGGAGGACTGGCGGCGTATTTTAACATTATTAAGGGGTGCGGAATTATGACAAGCTTCGATGAACTCTATGCAAGGGCTGTGACAGCATCGGTTAAAAACGATATGGATTCGCTGACAAGTGCCGATTGCGATATGCACTCACTCAACTGCCTGCTCAATCCCAAAGCGCATCCGCCTGTGGTGCGCCTCGGCGAATGCGGCTGCGGTGATGAAAAATGCACGAACGTCTGTTTTTATGACGCGCTTTCAAGGGATGAGCACGGCAACGTTGTGATTGCGGACAACTGCGTGGGCTGCGGAGACTGCATCACCGCCTGCGATGCGCACAACCTCGTCGAAATCAAGGAAGTCGTTCCCATATTTGATCTGATCAACAAAGGAACCGCGGTCTATGCGCTAATCGCACCCGCTTTTTTGAGCCAGTTCGGTGCGGACATGACGCCGGGGCGTCTGCGTACCGCGTTTAAGATGCTCGGGTTTTCAGGGCTTATCGAGGTGGCGCTGTTCGCGGACATACTGACGCTCAAGGAAGCGCTCGAGTTCGACGCAGCGATTAAAAAGGAAGAGGATTTCGTGCTCACGAGCTGCTGCTGTCCTCTCTGGGTCGGCATGATCGAGAAGGTATACGCGGAGCTGATTCCGCATATGCCGCCGTCGGTTTCGCCCATGGTGGCGAGCGGGCGCGCCATCAAGCATCTGCATCCCGATGCCAAAACGGTTTTCATCGGCCCGTGCATCGCGAAGAAAGCCGAAGCGCGTCAGACGGACATCATGGACGCGGTGGATTATGTGCTCACGTTCCGCGAAATGGCCGATATATTCGACGCGGCGGGGATTGAGCCCGGTAAGCTTGAAGAGGACCTGCGCGATCATTCGTCCGCCGCCGGGCGCCTTTACGCGCGCACGGGCGGCGTCAGCCAAGCCGTCGCCGAAACGGTAAAACGCGTCGCGCCGGGAAGGCAGCTGCAGGTGAATGCCCGACAGGCCAACGGCGTGCCCGAATGCAAGGCGATGCTCAAGGATGTGATGGAAGGAAAGCTGGACGCCAACTTTCTTGAGGGTATGGGCTGTGTGGGCGGCTGCGTCGGCGGGCCGCGCATCATCATCGACAAAGAACAGGGCGCGCGCAACGTCAACGATTACGCCGCGCGCACCGAAGAAAAAACGCCGGTGGATAATCCGTTCGTGTTTGAAATGCTGCGGCGTCTCGGCTTTGACAGCACGGAAAAGCTCATGCAGGGAAAAAACATGTTCATGCGTGATTTTGACAAGAAACGATAGACGACAAACTGATCATTTTAAATCACGACAAACCGTGTGTTTACATGGTTTTCTTTTTTTGCGGCAGAATAAGGATCATAAACAATCGGGAGAACACCATGAAAAGACAGTCCTTATGGATCGATACCGCGGAAAAACTGGCCTTTCCGGAAATGCCTCTTGGCAAGGTCTATGATGTCGTGATCGTCGGAGGCGGCATGACGGGAGTGACCACAGCGCTGCTGCTCGCACGCGCGGGCGTGAAAGCGGCAGTGATTGAAGCGAATGAGGTGGGCAGCGGCACCAGCGGCCACACGACCGCCAAGATCACGGTGCAGCATGATATCCGGCTCTCAAAGCTGTCCGATGGCAAGGCGCTCGCCTATTATAAAGCCAATCTCGCGGGGCTCAATCTGATCAGATCGCTCATCGGCGAACTTGATATCGATTGCGATTTGGAAACGCAGGCTTCATATGTCTACGCGCTGACGGCAGCAGAAGAGCGTGATGTGATCAGTGAAAAAAACGCCTATGACCGTCTTGGCATTGAGGCGCAGGTCTTAAAAAAGACGCAGCTTCCTTACGATGTGCGTTGTGCGCTGGAGCTTAAAGATCAGGCTCAGTTTCATCCGCTTAAATACCTGTACGCGCTCGCAAAAAACGCGAGCGAAATGGGCGTGCCCATATTTGAGAAAACAAAAGCGGTCGGTCTCGACCGTGACGAGCACGGCCTCACCGTGCATACGGAGAAAGGCCCGGTGCGGGCGGGGGCTGTGGTGCTTGCAACGGGCTATCCGATGTTCGAGTTTCCGGGCTTTTTCTTTGTCCGGCTCCACCAGCGGCGCTCTTATCTGATCGCCGCGCAACAGCAGGGGCCTGCCGGTATGTACATCAACGCAGGAGACCCCGTTTGTTCGGTACGGTCGCATTCGCTGGGGACTGAGCCCTGGCTGCTTGTGGGCGGCTTCGGGCACAGAACGGCCAAGGAAGATCAACAGGATACGGGGCTTGAACCGCTGAACGCGTTTTTACAGAGCTCGTTCCCCGAATCTGAAGCCGTTTACGGCTGGTCCGCGCAGGACGGCAGAACGCTCGATCATATCCCGTATGTGGGCAGCGTTTACGACGACGGCCCGCAGATTTATGTTGCGGCAGGGTACGACAAATGGGGCATGACAAACAGCGCGGCGGCTTCGATGATGATTGCGGACGAAATCACGGACAAGAGCGCTATCGATACTGATATCAGGGCCGTTTTCAGCCCGAAGCGGTTTTCGCCCGCCGCATCCGCCGGCGGCTTTGTGAAACAGGCCGGCGAGGCGGTATATGAGTTCACGGCGGGCAATGCTTCCATACCAATCGGCAGCTTTGATGATGTCAAGCCGGGCGAAGGGGCCGTGCTCAGAATAGACGGACGCGCGCTGGCCGTTTACAAGGATGAAGAGGGGCACACATCTTCTTTCAAGGCTCATTGCACGCATCTCGGGTGTCCGCTCGAATACAACGCGGCGGAGCATTCTTTCGACTGCCCTTGCCATGGCTCGCGGTTTTCCATGACGGGTGATGTACTCGAGAATCCGGCGGTCAAGCCGCTGGAGCGCGCCGATGAGGAGCTTGATTGATGGGCCACCGCCTTTTGCCTTTTGCACCCGCAAGATATCACGGCAAACCATCCAGCCGCCCGTATTTTGAAGGGTGGTATTTCAAGCAGTCCTGCAAAGACGGCGTATTTGTGGCCATTCCAGGCGTTTTCCGCGGCGCTGACAGCAGCAAGGATTTCGCATTTATACAGCTTATATTCGGGTCTCCGCCGAAAAGCTATTTTCTCCCTTATCCGATCGGCGAGTTTTCCTGCCATCCCCGGCGGCTTGAGCTATGCATAGGCGGCAACTGCTTTTCTGATCAGGAAGTGAATCTGAGCATGCCCGAAATCGGCTTGACAGCCGAGCTGCATTACAAAAGCCATATCCCGTTAAAAACGAATTTCGTCTCGCCGTCGATCATGGGGCCGTTTTCGTACCTGCCGAAAATGCAGTGCAATCATGGCATCATCAGCCTCTGGCACTGCGTATCGGGCAACGTTTGTTATCAAGAGCAACGGCTCCTTTTTGATGACGCGGACGGCTATATTGAAAAGGACTGGGGAGAGGAGTTCCCCGAAAGCTGGATATGGCTGCAGTGCGGCGGCGGTCAAGATGCGTTTGTTTGCGCTGTCGCAAGAATTCCGATAAAAAAGATACGCTTTACCGGGCTGATCGCCGTGCTGAATGTGAGAGGCAGACAGCTGCGTTTCGCGACCTATAACGGCGGAAAGGTGATCGGCATCAGCAGGGGAGACGACAGCCTCACTGTGGAGCTCAGAAAAAACAACTATAGGCTTTGTGTCATCGCGCGCAGCGCGTCGTTTGGCAGCCTCATGGCGCCTTCAAAGGACGGCATGAACCGCGAGATACAGGAGAGTGTCAACTGCATTTGCGATATATCGCTCTGCTGCGGAACGGAAACGATCTACTCAGGACATTTTGAGCACGGCGGGCTTGAAATGTTGAATCCCGAAATGCTGCTTAATCATAAGCGATTTAAGGCTGACGCCTTTGTTCCATAAACTCACGGACAATGGCTAACAGTTCTTCTTCGGTGTAGGCGCTGAAGCCATCTGCATTATCCTCAACCACATCGGCCATGTCGCCGCGTATATAGGTCCAGAAAGTATTATCACCGGAATGCATGTGGATTCGTTCATACAGCGGAACGAGCTCCCATTCATCGGCGATGACCATATCTTCATCGGTAAGCTCAAGAATTCGGCCGGATACGGAAGAGCCGGACTGTTCTTTAATTGTGAAAAATCCGTCATGGCATTGACATACCGTGTATCCGTGCAGCACATATTCGAAGCTTTTCAGCGTTCTGCCGAACAGAAGGCGCTGCACGTTGGTATTGCAAAGCGTGCCGTATGCGAACAGTGAGGCCATGGACAACTCCCGCTTTTATTTTATGCCGATTATACCAGTGCCGAGGACATCAACGCAATATGTTTCATTATCATTGCCGTATTGAAAACAGCTTGCCAGTTGCCGAGGTGTGAATTATAATATAGTGATTAGATAGTAATCTAACATGTTTTACATATGAGGTGATGACTTTGCCCGGAACATATTATAATGTGCTTGATCCGCTGTTTGAAACTGCCGGACTCATATCGGCGAGCCACAATGCCGATAAAATGAGAAGCGAAACAGTACAGGCCCTCAATGAAATGGGCATAAACGGAGATGAGTTTTATTCGAGATACATGCCGGTATTTGACGATTATGTTCATGAATTCAGAAAGCATTATACGCCGGGCATAAGCGATGCGCTTTTCTTCGAGGGTATTGAAACCGGGATGCTGCTGTTAATATTAAGCATACTGACAGAAAACAGAAGCCGTATTCAGGCCATCGATCAATTCGAAGACAGTGATATTAACGCTGAAATAATTGAGCTGATCTGCGAATTATACCAAATTACACCGGATGGCGGCACGAGTATTCATAACGATCATATGTCTATTCTTGAGAAAAGCCAATTATCCGACAGTGAAAAATGGAAGCTGCTAAAGATTATGAACAGCCCCAAGATTCACTTGCAACAACTTGTTGACAGCATCAATGCAAACAGGGCGGCTTTTGAAGCGGCGCAGAAAAAAATAAGTGTTCCTCTGAAAAAGCTGATTGCTCAATACGCGGGAAAAGATGAAAAAACAGAGTTGTTCGGCAAAATGAAAAAATCCCTCTCTAAAACAGCGGATGTTTACCCATCTCTGGCATTCCCCATTTCACAAATGATTTTTTCAAATTGCTGTTATTATGGGCTTTTAAGCTCTCTGCTCATCAATCAGGATTCATCTAATCAAAATACGACACTGCGATGCTTAAAAGCTCTCGGAGATGCGAGCCGTCTGGAAATTCTCCGCCTCATAAAGAAAAAGCCCATGTACAATCTCGAAATCGCCGAACAGCTTGGGCTCACTGCCGCCACCATGTCCCACCACATGAGCATACTGCTTTCCTGTGGATTTGTAGGTGTGACAAAGCAGGAATCAAAAGTGTATTACCATCTTGAAAATGAGTTCATACACAAATTCATTAAATTACTTGAGAAGTCTCTCATTTGACCCAAAATCATTCCGCCGCCCATTTTTAATGGACGGCTATTTTAATTATATCAAATATAGTTGACAATCATCTAATTTATGTGTAAAATTTGATCATATATTAGATATAAATCTAATTCACGTGGAGGTTGCCTTATGAGTAAGCTAATAAAAGAAAATAAAACGCTTTTTATAATCACCTTACTGCTCAGTGCGGCGGTGTCCGCAGCATATGTTTTTATTGCGGTGATACTTCAGCAGGTGACGGATACGGCTGTCAGTGGTGATATGACAAGCTTTCACCGGATCATCATTATTTCTGTGGCATATCTTCTTGGAATGGGCGTTATAAGCTTTATATCGTCTTTGCTAAGCAAACTATTAATTTTCAGAATTGTAAAACAGCTGAGAAGCCGTGTTTTCAGCGGTATACTGCGCCGCAATACGCAGGACTATTCCAGCGTCAATACCGCGGATTATTTATCGGCAGTGACGAACGATATCAAGCTCATTGAAGACAACGGCATACAGCCTCTGCTCGTCATTGTTCAAAACGCGGTCATGTTTTTAACGGCGGTTGCCGTCCTTTTCACAATTAATGCCGTCATCGGATTATGCCTGATAGGCTGTCTGGTATTGATGTTTGCAATACCGACGCTCTTTGGAAAGGCGCTTCAGCACAGGCAGTATGCTGTCTCGAAAAAAATCTCGAACTTCACGTCAAAGGCGAAGGATATTCTGTCCGGTTATGAGGTGATTAAATCGTACGGCATGGATCAGCAGGCTCTGTCCGATTACAATCAACAAAACAACGACAGCGCTTCAGCGAAATTTCGCGCCGACAAGCTGACCGTATTGAATGAAAGCGTATCCGAAGTGCTCGCTTATATCACGGTTTTTTCGGGTTTTTTCATCGGCGCTTATTTGATTCTTACCGGTGAGATATCGGCAGGCGTGCTGCTCGCGTTGATTCAGCTCAGCAGCTCATTTGTGAATCCGCTCATGCTTGTGATAGACGGTATGCCAAAGGTGCAAAGCATAAAGCCGGTGCTCAGCCGTCTTAATGCGTTGTCTGATTACGAAGATACCGCGTTCACAGGTGTGCAGAACCCCACGTTTGAAAAGAATATTCTCTTGGATAATGTTTCGTTTTCATACAATCAAAGCGTTGACGCGCTCAAAGGACTGTCACTTGAATTGCACAAAAACAAAAAATACGCGATAGTGGGGCACAGCGGTTCCGGCAAATCGACGCTGATCAAGCTGCTGACCGGCACATATTCGGATTATTGCGGAAATATCCGCTTTGACGAAGCCGAATTGCACACGCTTGATATTCAAAAGCTCCGCAGTATGGTTTCTGTGATTCATCAGAATGTCTATATGTTCAGCGGCAGCATTTTAGAGAATATCATACTGCACAGGAATTTTTCAGAAAGTGAGCTCAGCTGCGCAATAGAGCAAAGCGGCGTCAATTCGTTTATACAAGACTTGCCCGATGGTCTTGATACCTTTGCCGGTGAAAACGGAAGTCATCTCTCCGGAGGGCAGCGCCAGCGCGTCGCAGTGGCACGCGCCTTGTTGCAGAAAACGCCGATGCTGATTCTCGATGAGGGGACCGCCGCAATTGACAAACAGACAGCCTATTTGATTGAGAACGGTTTGCTTGGTCATAACGATCTGACCCTGATCAGCATTACGCACAACTTAAGATCTGAGCTTTTAAGCCAATATGACCAGGTCATATTCATGCGGGACGGCCGCATTATCGATCTGGGATCATTTGATGAACTTCTTAATCGCAGCAGCGAATTCCGCGAGTTTTATTATTTGCCCGAACAGGACGAAGAGATGACTGCGTAACCGGCGGAAATAAACCGTTTGCTTTCTATAATATCAAAGCGCCCTTGTGATAGGACGCTTTGTTTTCTTTCAGAAATGTTTCGGAATATATTCTGCAAACGTTTATGAGGCGGATTTTTTGTCCTGCGACATCAGCTCTTCCATCGTACGCCGGACGGCCGTTCTCATTTCGAGCACGCGCGAGCGTTCGGTGCCGAGCTCATTTGGATAAGCCGGTTCGCCGATTCTGAGCGTGATCAGCGGCTTTTTGCGCAGCTTTCCTCTGAACGCGCCGGGTTTTCTGTACGTGAACACCATCGGGATCACGGGCACGCCGGACTTGACGGCGAGCTGAAAAGCGCCGTTGCGGAAAGGCCGCAGCTCATCGTGCCAGGGCCACAGCGACGCCTCGGGATAAAAATGCACGATGTGGCCCTGCTCGAGCTCTTTTCTCATCGATTCCATAAACGCGTGCAGCGCCTTTGGCGACTCGGGAATGGGCACACCGCCGAGCAGCCGCACCAGATGGCGGATCACGGGAATCTCAAAGTTGCTCTTGAGCGCGGCGAAAAACGGTTTTCTCGGGAACAGGCAGCACGCCACCATCGGCGAATCGAGCACATGGATGTGGTTGGTCACCGTCACGGCGCCGCCCTTTAAATACCGCATGTTTCTCTTGCCTTCGATCTTGAGGCCGAAGAACAGCTTAGAGGCGATATCGAGCAGCGGCAGCGCGATCAGATAAAACAACAGTGTCGAACCGATGCGGAAGAAGACGTTGCGGTTGACAAAACGATAGTTGCGGTCAACGCGGTACACAAAGGGCGTCGGCATATGCACCACATGGCGGTTTAAATCCTCCGGGTCTTCCTCGGTGACTTTCTGCTCGGCAATCACGCGCCGGTACACATCTTCGATCTTGTCTATCGATTTTTCAATCGCGTACTCATTTGCTTCACACAGATACTTGCCGCGCATGACCGCACGTTCCTCGGGATGTTCAATCCAGTAATCGATTTTTTTTGTGAGATCATCCGCGTTTTTGTTTTCAAACAGGCTGCGCTCGTCGAGCGCAAACTGCGGCGCGGCGCTCTTGGGAGCGTTGGCGATGACGGGGACAAGCCCGCATGCGATGGCTTCAAGGCAGACAATGGCTTCAATTTCGGCCTCGGCGGCGTGGATGTACAAATCGCACTGGTTGTAAATATTGACGATCTCCTGCTGGCTTAAGTATTTAAACACGGGACGGTTGGCAAGAGTTTTCGCGAGGCGTTCATATTTTTTTTGCTTGGGCCCTTTGCCAAGAAAAACGAGCTGTATCTTGTCTGCATATTTTGATTTTTTCACAGCCTTGATAATGAGGTCCTGCCTTTTCTCGGCGGACAGGCGGCCCACCATCAAAATGACGAATTTGTCCTTCCATTCATCCGGCTTTTCGATATTCAACGGCTTGAAGGCTTCATCCACGCCGTTGGAAATCACATGCAGCTTCGCGCCATAGCCATGCTTTTTAAGCTGCTGCGCGATAAACCTTGACGGGCAGTGGATGTCGCGGATATAGCGGTAGAACTTCAGGCGGAAAGAACGATAAAGAACAGTCGGCAATATGCTGTGCTTGAGGCCGATGTTGTATGAGATATTCTCAGGCTGGCAGTGAAACGCGGCCATGTGCGGCACGCCCATCTTCTTTGCGATTCTGCGCGTTTTCCGGCAGAGCTTGAAGGGCAGATACAGATGCGCGATATCCACGCCGTCAAGCGCCCGTTCTATGACCTTTTTATCCGCACGGCCAAAGGCCATGCCGTGCATTTTAAATATCGGATTAAAGGGGCTCTTTTTCGCGGGAACAACGAATTTATCCGGCGCTTCCCGCCCCGTGGAAACGATACGCACCTCGTGACCCCGCGCGCGCAAATGCGCAGCAAAACGAGCAGCCGACACCGACGTCCCGTTATTGAGGTTGTCGAACTGGTCCATGACTAATGCGATTTTCATTTTTGAACAATAATAAAGGATGCGATGAATGAATAACCAATATAATAGCGGGGGTGATCCTTTATTATGAACCTCCTTTCGCTAATTAATATGAAACAGAGCATAAGGTAATGAATCTATTGATTATGATACAGCAGAATATTCCTTTTTGCAAATGACGCAACCAAGAGAAAACTTGCCTTATTATGCCGATATGTATTATAATCGTGCAAAGAAATGCAATAGTGAGGGATACATGCTTAATTTAAATGACGTATTTCTGTCGGTAGGCGAGACCAGAATACTCAAAGGCGTCAGCCTTTCGATGGAACAAAAGAAGATATATGTGATCACCGGCCCGAACGGCAGCGGAAAATCGTCGCTCGCGCGCGTGATCATGGGCATACAGATGCCGGATTCGGGTTCAATCACGCTCGACGATCAGGACATCACAGCGCTAAGCATATCTGAGCGGGCAAGGCTTGGTATCGGCTACGCGTTCCAGCATCCGCCGCGTTTTAAGGGCATCAAGGTCAAAGAGCTGATCGAGCTCGCAGGGGCTCATCCCAAAAGTGTCTGTGATCTGCTTTACAGCGTCGGGCTCTGCTCCAGGGATTATCTTGAGCGCGATGTGGACGGCACGCTTTCGGGCGGTGAAATCAAGCGCATCGAGATCGCGTCGGTGCTTGCGCGCAATTTGAAAGTCGCCGTGTTTGACGAGCCCGAGGCGGGCATCGACCTTTGGAGCTTTCAGAAGCTGGCCGAAACGTTTAAAACCATGCATGAACGGCTGGATACCACCATCGTGATCATTTCGCATCAGGAAAGAATACTCGAACTCGCCGATGAAATATTGCTGATGTCCGCGGGCCAGCTGCGCCGCCGCGTCTCCAAAGACGAGATTATGGGCAGAGGCATTGTGGACGGATGCGAATGCAGCGTGGGTTGCGGAAAGGTGGGTGTGGACAATGTTGAGTGCGCTCGATAAGCTTCTTCTTGAACAGATCGCCGACCTGCACGATGTCCCGCAGGGGGCTTATAATATCCGGAAAAACGGCGAAAAGGCAGGGCGCGCCACCACGGTCAATATCGATATTACGAGCAAAACTGACCGTCCGGGCATCGATATCACCGTCAAGCCTCACACCAAAAACGAGAGCGTGCATATTCCCGTCATCTTGACCGATTCGGGCCTCAGCGATCTTGTTTACAATACGTTTGAAATCGGAGAAGGCGCCGATGTGATGATCGTCGCGGGATGCGGCATCCACAACTCCGGCAGGGACAAATCCCAGCACGACGGCATACACGAGTTTTTCGTGCGCCGCGGCGCGCATATCCGTTATGTGGAAAAGCACTATGGCGAAGGCAGCGGCACAGGCGGCAAGGTGCTGAACCCCAAAACAATACTGCATGTGGAAGAGGACGCCACGGTGGAGCTCGAGCTCGTTCAGATTCGCGGGGTTGACAGCACACGGCGCGACACGGAGGTCCATCTCGGGGACCGCGCAAAGCTCGTGGTGACGGAAAGGCTGCTGACCGACAGAGCGGAAGAGGCTTATTCAAGCATCAGCATCGACATGCCGGGCGCCGATTCTTCGGCACAGATCATTTCTCGCTCAGTTGCGCGAGGGCAGTCCAAACAGGATTTTTCGTTTGATCTGATCGGGAAGAACGCGTGCCGCGGACACATACAATGCGACGCGATCATTATGGATCAAGCCGTCGTGATCTCGACGCCGCGCATTTCCGCATACCACGAATATGCGCAGCTTATCCACGAAGCGGCAATCGGGCGTCTCGAATCGCAACAGCTTCTTAAGCTTGAGTCTCTCGGCCTTTCCGAGCAGGAAGCCGAGGATACCATACTCAAAGGGTTTTTAAGATAACGGTTTTATTCGAGTCTTAAGTGATTTTAGTTATCATGGCCTGCTCGGTTGCGGGCCTTTACTCTGTTTGTTATCAATAGAATACGGGCAGATGGACAAAATACGGTTAAAGGGAAACGGCAGGGGCTTTTATGAAACTCAGCAAAGAAGAACTCGATACGCGGCTGGAACGTTTTTGCTACGCGATGAACAACGACCATCCCGAATGGGAAACGGCGCTCATATTTAGCAGGGTCAATCAATACTATTTCACGGGAACGATGCAGGACGGCCTGCTCGTTATCAAGAGCGACGGACAGATGTTTTATTTCGTCCGCAGAAGCTTTGAGCGGGCCAGGGATGAGTCTCCCGTCGACAGCCTGTACCCGATGAGCAGCTACCGCGACGCGGCGGCGGTGATCGGGGGCAGCCTCGGGCATACATTCGTGGAAAAAGAAATCATGACATTGGCGATACTCGAGCGTTTGAGCAGAGCCTTTCATTCGGAAACCATCAACGCGCTTGACAAAACGGTACTGATGGTGAGATCGATAAAATCGCCCTATGAGCTCCATTGGATGGAAGAGTCGGGTAAGGTCCACTGTGAATTCTTGGAGGCCGCTGTGCCGTCGCTGCTCAAAGAAGGGATCAGCGAGGCGGAGCTCGTCGGCGATATGTTCAGCGCCATGGTGAGGTGCGGATATCACGGGGTTTCGCGTTTTTCGATGTTTCAGACAGAGATGGTGGTGGGGCAGGTGGCCTTCGGTGAAAACTCGCTTTGCCCGACGAGCTTCGACGGGCCGGGCGGAGCGTCCGGCATATCGCCCGCGGTCCCGCTGCTCGGCAGCCGCGAACGTACGCTCAAAAAAGGCGATCTCGTGTTTGTGGACATCGGCTTTGGCATGGAGGGATATCACAGCGATAAAACACAGGTCTACTGTTTCAAAAAGCAGCCTGCGGACGAAATTCTGGCGGCGCACAGGTCTTGCATCGATGTGCAGCGCCGTCTTGCCGGACTGCTGCAGCCCGGAGCCGTACCCGAAGACATATACAATACCGTTTTAAGTGAACTGGATGATGATTTCAAGCAGAATTTTATGGGTTTTGGAGGAAGGCAGGCAAAATTCTTCGGGCACGGAATCGGTTTGCATGTGGACGAATGCCCGGTGATCGCGAACGGCTGCAAGGATCCGCTGGTGGAAAACATGGCGCTTGCGCTTGAACCCAAAAAGGGAATCCCCGGCTTCGGCATGGTGGGCGTTGAGGATACCTTTATCGTCACCCCGGAGGGCGGCCGCTGCATCACAGGCGGCGGGCGCGACATCATCGTCGTCTGATTCGTATAATAAAATACATATTAAAATAACAGGTGCAGAATAGAAAAACCAACTCCTGTCAAAACTCTATTATGGTCAGTTTTGACCAAGAGGAGGTTTAAGTATGAAAAAGATTCTGTACTTTGTTTTTATTCTTGTCATCGGGCTTGCTATGATCACAGGGTGCGCGCCCCCCAGCAACACCAACACGGCAAACCCGTCTGCGACGGCAGCTGCCTCGATTAAAATCGGCGTCAATATGGAGCTTTCGGGCGATGTGGCATCTTACGGCGAGAGTACGGTCAACGGCATTCAGATGGCGATTGACGAAATCAACGCAAAAGGCGGCATCAACAACAAAAAGGTGGAGATCGTCAAGTACGACAACAAATCGGACGCGGCGGAAGCCACCACACTCGCGACCAAGCTGATGACTCAGGATAAGGTTCTGGTGATACTCGGTCCCGCAACATCCGGCGCATTCAAGGCCGAGATCCCTGTGGCCAACGACAATAAGATTCCCGTTATTTCGGGCTCAGCCACCACCGATGATGTTACCGTAGACGCAAACGGCGTCAAAGAATACGCGTTTCGCATATGCTATAACGACTCATATCAGGGCACGGCCATGGCGGCTTTCGCGCTCAATAACCTGAACGCGAAAAACATCGTGATCATCAAGGACAGCTCAAGCGATTACGGAAAAGGCCTTTCCGAAAGCTTCACTGCAAAATACACGGCTGATGGCGGCACGATCGTGACCGAAGAAGCTTATGTGAAGGGTGACACGGATTTTAAAGCGATACTGACAAAAATTAAAGACATGAGCTTCGACGCGATATTCATACCCGGCTACTACAACGAGGCGGGCCTCATCATCAAACAGGCGCGCGAGCTCGGCATCATGGTTCCGATATTGGGCGCTGACGGTTTTGACTCGCCGAGCCTTTTGGAGCTCGCGGGCGCCGATGCGCTGAGCAATGTCTATTTTTCGAATCATTACTCGTCGCTCGATCAGGACCCTGTCGTTGTCAACTTCATCAAGACCTATAAGGACAAGAACGGAAAAGACCCCGACGCATTCAACGCACTCGGTTACGACCTTGCGAAATTCGCGTGCGACGCGATTGGCCGCGCCACCGATTTAACCGGCGCCGCCGTCAAGGACGCGCTTGCGTCCACCGAGAATTTCACCGGCGTGACCGGCTCGTTCAGCATCGATGAAAATCATAACCCGGTTAAATCGATCGTCGTGATCGAAATGCAAAACGGTGTGCCCGCCAGCAGTGTGAAGGCCGGATTATAATATGCGCATGGCGTAAACAACAAAAAAGTGAGAGCTTCTAAGCGGGGGCTCTCACTTTTAAATTATCCCAGCGCGCTTATATTATACCGGTTGATTTTTAGCGGCGCTAACAGCCATAATGAAGTCTAAAGGCTATATGAAAAGTCATCAAAAAAGCAACGGTATTGATCGTCATTATGGTGAAAATGAGGGGAGAATTGTGGAGCAGCTACTACAACAGATCATCAACGGCATCTCTCTCGGGAGCATATACGCGTTGATCGCGCTCGGATATACCATGGTATACGGCATCATCAAGCTCATCAACTTCGCGCATTGCGATGTGTATATGATCGGCGCCTATACGGGCTTTTTCTGCATGACGTCGCTCGGGCTCGGACTGCTGCCATCCATGCTGATCGCCATGGTGCTCTGCATGATACTCGGCGTGGCGATCGAGAAAGTCGCATACAAACCCCTTCGCAACGCGTCGCGCATCACCGTGCTGATCACGGCGATCGGCGTGTCTTTGTTCCTCGAATACGGAATGGTCTTTCTTGTCGGCGCGAACGTCCGCGCTTATCCCGCGGCGACAGGCTTTCTTGCCGAAAAGGTGAGCTTCGGAACGCTCAGCATCCCCGTTCAGAATTTTTTCATCGTCGGCATTACGGTGATATTGATGGTGCTGCTGCAGTTCATCGTGAAGAAAACAAAGCTCGGCAAAGCGATGCGCGCCGTGTCTCAGGATGCTGACGCCGCGCGTCTGATGGGCATCAATGTCAATAGCACGATATCCTTTACATTCATGCTGGGCAGCGCGCTCGCCGGCGTGGCCGGTGTGCTGGTCGGCGTCTACTATACATCCATCAATCCTCTTATGGGCTATCTGCCCGGCGTGAAAGCGTTTATCGCCGCGGTGTTCGGCGGTATCGGCAGCATTCCCGGCGCGATGATCGGCGGTTATTTCATCGGCATGGTGGAAGTGATGGTGGCCGGGTACGCGAGTTCACTTTTCAAAGACGCCGTTGTTTTTGCGATACTGATTCTGATACTGATCGTCAAGCCGGCCGGTCTGCTCGGCAAACACGTGAGGGAGAAGGTGTGATATGAAAAAGCTGAATCCCGCCCTGTTAAAAACGCTATTACTCGTGCTCGTTTTCGCCATCGTTCAGGTTCTGCTGATGACCGGCATACTCAACGACTACTATTTCACGACGCTCGTCACGATCTGCATCAATATTATTCTTGCGGTAAGCCTCAATCTTATCACCGGTTTCACGGGACAGTTTTCCCTCGGGCACGCGGGCTTCATGTCGATCGGCGCGTACACATGCGCGATATTCACGCTCAATATGTCCTCTTCGCTGGGGACGGGCGCGTTTCTGATCGGCACGGTGCTGGCCGCGCTGGCGGCAGGTGTTGTGGGCGTGCTCGTCGGCTTGCCGACGCTGCGCCTTCGCGGCGATTATCTCGCCATCGCGACTCTCGGGCTCGCCGAGATCATTCGTATCGTATGCGTCAATCTCGACATTACGAACGGCGCGGCGGGCTTGAGCGGCATTCCCCGTGATGTGAACTGGTTCTGGCTCTTCTTGTTCACGGCGGGCATCGTCGCGCTGATTTCAAACTTTCTAAAATCCACACACGGCCGGTCCTGCATCTCCATACGCGAGGATGAGATCGCGGCGGACTCGATGGGCATCAACACCACAAAATACAAGGTCCTCGCGTTTGTCATCGGCGCGGTTTGCGCCGGTATCGCGGGCGCGCTTTATTCGGGGTTTTTCTATGTGATCAAGCCCGACAATTTCGGCTTCTTAAAATCGATCGATATACTCGTCATCGTTGTTTTCGGGGGGCTTGGAAGCCTATCCGGCTCGATACTGGCCGCCATACTGCTGGCGCTCATCTCCACGTTTTTGCAGTCCTTTGCGGATATCCGCATGGTGCTGTACGCGCTGCTGCTTGTCGTTATCATGATTTTCAGGCCGCAGGGCTTGATGGGCTCAAAAGAGGTATCACTTCAGTTGTTCAACAAAATCGGGCAGACATTCAAGAAGAAAAGAGCGTGACACATGCCGATATTAACCGTCAATAAATTAACAAAATCGTTCGGCGGCTTAACGGCTGTATCTAATGTGGATATCGAGCTTGAAAAGGGGGAACTGGTCGGACTGATCGGCCCGAACGGCGCGGGGAAGACCACCGTCTTCAATCTGCTGACGGGCATTTACGACCCCACCTCCGGCGAGATCATGCTGAGCCGTGACGGCGAGGCTGTTAAGCTCAACCGAATGAAGCCGTACATGATCAGCAAAGCGGGGCTCGCGAGAACGTTCCAGAATATCCGGCTTTTCAAGGACCTCACGGTTCTCGATAACGTCCGCATCGCGATGAACCAGAACATCGGCTACGGCCTGCTGTCGGGCCTGCTGCATCTGCCGTCTTACCTGCGGGAGGAAAAGCAGATACGCGACGAATGCGTCCGTCTTCTTGATATATTCAGCCTTGGCGGCAAGGTGAATGAGCTGGCCAAAAACCTGCCGTACGGCGAGCAGCGCCGCCTTGAGATCGTGCGCGCGCTGGCGACTCGCCCCGTGCTGCTGCTGCTTGACGAACCGGCCGCCGGCATGAATCCCGCGGAATCGGCACAGCTCACAGAAACAATTTCAAAGCTGCGCAGAGATTTTGATCTGACAGTCCTGCTGATAGAGCATGATATGTCCGTCGTGATGAAGATATGTGAGCGCATCTACGTGATGGACTACGGCAAGGTGATCGCCCAAGGGTCTCCCGATGAGATCAAAACGAATAAGCGCGTTATCGAAGCGTATTTGGGAGAGGATGTGGCCAATGCTTGAAATCAGAGGCATCAATGTTCATTTTGGCGTGATCCAGGCGCTTAAAGACATATCCATCACCGTGAACGGCGGAGAAATCGTGACGCTGATCGGCGCCAACGGAGCCGGGAAGACGACCACGCTGCACACGGCATCGGGTTTAAAAAAACCGACAAGCGGCACAATTTATTTGGACGGCAAAGATATAACCGGCGCGTCGGCGCAGGAACGCGTCAAGCTCGGCATCTCGCAGGTGCCGGAAGGCCGCCGGATTTTTTCGGCTTTGACTGTGCTTGAAAATCTTGAGCTTGGGGCTTACCTTCGCAGCGGCAGAAGCGAGATCGCGCAGGACCTTGACAGCGTTTTTTCTCGCTTTCCAAGGCTGGCGGAAAGGCGAAAGCAGTCCGCCGGCACGCTGTCCGGCGGTGAGCAGCAGATGCTCGCTATCGGCCGGGCGCTGATGAGCCGACCGAAGATACTGTTTCTCGACGAGCCGTCGATGGGGCTCTCGCCATTGCTCGTGCTCGAGATATTCCGCATCATCGAAGACATCAACCGGAGCGGAACGACCGTGCTGCTTGTGGAGCAGAACGCGCGCATGGCGCTTCAGATCGCGCACCGGGCTTACGTGCTCGAAACGGGCAGCATCGTGCTTTCGGGCACAGGCCAAGAGCTGATGCACAGCGACCTGGTCAGAAAAGCTTATCTCGGAGGATAATGCGATGTTTGTAAAAAACAAAATGACGACGAATCCGTTCACCATATCGCCGGACTTGACCATTCCCGATGCGCATGAGATCATGAGCCGCAACAATGTGAAGCGGCTGCCTGTCGTGAAGGACGGCAGGCTCGTGGGCGTGGTATCCAAACAAGATATCGCGCAGGCGTCGCCGTCCAAAGCCACGAGCTTCAGCGTGGGAGAGCTCACGTATCTGCTGGCCCGCACCAAGATCAGCGGGATCATGAATAAAAACGTGATCACCATATCATCAGGCGCGCTGCTTGAGGAAGCCGCGATCGCGATGCGCAGCAACGATATCAGCTTTTTGCCCGTTGTGGATGGCAGCCGTCTCGTCGGCGTGATTACGGAGAGTGACATTTTCGACGCGTTTATCGATTTGCTCGGGTTCCGTGAACCGGGGACGCGCCTCACCATAGAAGCGGAGGATGTGCCGGGCATCATGGCGAGTATCAGCGGCATATTTGCGGAATTCGGCGCCAACATATCGCATGTCGCCGTCTATATGGGCGCGAGCGGCAAAAGCGCCGTGGTTATCGGCACGCGCACACTCAATACAGAAGAAATCGAGAAATCGATTGAATCCAAGGGGTATAAGATCATATACAAGCTGCAGAACAAGTAACGGCTTATCTTCGAAAACAATATCAAAAATGGTATTGTTTTTTTATCATCTTAATTTCGAGCCTTTTTTTTGATCGAGTTTGACTATATACTATTCATGACATGTATTATTTCAGATAAGAAGATTTGATCGATATGGACATTAAACGAGGGCTGCCGGTCGGCGGACAGGCGTTACCGAACGGCGTCATGATGCGCAGCCGTGAAAAAACCGCGATTGCGCTGCGTCTGCGCTCGGGCCGGATCGTGACGGATTCATGGCCGAGCCGTCAAAAGCGCATCATCAAAAAGCCGGTGCTGCGCGGCATCTGGCAGCTTGCCTTGTCATTCAAAACGTCTTTTCAAACCCTGCTGCGCGCGGTGCGCCTTTCAGGAAAAACAGGCGGGATGCGTGTGTCGCCGCTTGCGATAGTCTGCGCAGCCTCAGCAGTCGTACTGCTGGGTCTGTATGTGTTCATCTCCGACTTGTTCTATCGCTATCTCGGCATGCTCTTACCGGAACTATCAATGCGCTATCTGTTCACCTTCGTTTATGGCGTTGCCGATCTGATACTCTTTTGCTTCACACTGTTTGCTATCACGCGCTTGCCCGCTGTCAGCAAGCTGCTCAAATATCACGGGGCTGAACACAAGGCGATTGCCTGCTATGAAACCGGCCTTGATATGACTGTCGAAAACGTCAGCTCGCAGAGCCGTTTTCACAGGCGGTGCGGCACATCGATGGTGGTGATGATCGCCTTTGCCGGCGTGATCACGCCTGTCTTTATACCGCCGCAGTTCCCTGATATGGCGCAAGAGCTGATACTCTTCATCGTATTGCTGGCCGCCGCGGGCATATCGTATGAAGCCATGCGTTCGAAAAAAACCACACTGATCACACGCTTAGGGCTGACTGCCCAGCGCCTCACCACACGGGAACCGGATGATGCGATGATCGAATGCGCCATCTGCGCACTGACAGAAGCCGTCAAACCGTGATTTCGTCATTTATATCCCGCTACGCAATTCGCCGGCCTTAAAAAGGCAGCATATTTTTTAATCACATCAATTTATTATATTTCATAAGACTTTGAGAATTTTCGGTGCATGGCAAGCGAAGAGCTGTGATATACTTAATAAAAACAACCCGCAGGAAGGTTTTGTATGAACGACGAAAGATCCGAAAAGCTCAGCGGCTTTAAATCTTATATGAAGGACATAGAGCTCTTAAACAGTGCGGTCAGCACGCTTTACTGGGACTCGCGCGTGAGCATGCCAAAGAAAGGCGCGCCGTACCGCGGAGAGATTCTCGGCTTTTTATCAACCGAGATGTACAAGCGTCAGACATCGCCGCAGATAAAGGAGTTTATCGACTATTTTACAGAACACCACGGCTCGGATGATGTTGTGAGGGCGATGGCCGACAGGGCAAAACGCGAATACGACCGTTCAACGCTGATACCCGAAGACCGTTACCGCGAGTATGTGATCGCCTCTTCCGTTTCGGAATCGGCCTGGGAGACGGCCAAGGAGAAATCCGATTACGCGCTGTTCAAGCCTCATCTCGATAAGCTGATCGGTTTCAACCGTGAATTCATCGGTTACTGGGGCTTTAAAGACAGCCGCTACGACAGGCTGCTCGATATCTATGAGCCGGGCGTCACGGTGAAAAAGCTCGATGTAATTTTCTCGGAACTCAGAGACGCGATCATCGCTCTGCTCGACAGAATCAGATCCGGCGGCAAGAAGACCGATAACGATTTCCTGCACAGCGATTATCCGTTCGACGCGCAGCAAAAGCTCTGCCGCAGTGTGCTTGAAAAAATGGGCTACGATTTTGGCGCGGGACGGCTTGATGTGAGCGTGCATCCGTTCACGGATACGCTCGGTCATAACGATGTGAGAATCACAACGCATTATTACATCAAGGAGTTTCAAAGCGCGCTGTTCAGCTGCATCCACGAGGGCGGCCACGCAATCTATGAGCAGAACATTTCGGATAAACTGCTGGGCACAATGCTCAAGACCGGCACGTCGATGGGTATCCATGAGTCCCAGTCGCGGCTTTATGAGAACATTATCGGCCGCAGCCGCGCTTTCTGGACATATTTTTATCCTGAGGCACAAGTCTGCTTTCCGCAATTCAAGCCTGTGCCGCTCGACACGTTCTACAAAGCGATCAATCAGGTGAGGCCGTCTCTGATTCGCATCGAATCCGATGAGCTCACCTACAGCCTGCACATAATCATCCGGTACGAGCTGGAAAAGGCGATATTCGACGGCGACGCGGGTGTCAACGAGCTGCAGGTGCTCTGGAACAAGAAATACAAGGAGTATCTCGGCGTGGAGCCAAAGAGCGACGCGGAGGGGATACTGCAGGATATGCACTGGTCCAGCGGCAACTTTGGGTATTTCCCAAGCTACGCGCTTGGCAACCTTTACGGCGCGCAGTTTATTCATAAGCTCAAAAAAGACATGCCGGACTTTGAGCGGCGTATTGAAGGGGGAGACCTCATGTCGCTCAACAAGTGGCTTAAGGACAACATCCATCAGTACGGCTCGGTCTATCTGCCGGGCGAGCTTTTAAAGCGCGTGACGGGGGAGGAACTCACCGCGAAGTACTATATCGATTATTTAAATGAAAAATATAGTGACATTTATGGGTTGTGATATGAGCTTTATATATTTCAATAAGCAATAAACCCTATGATTGAGCCCTTTTCGAGCCCGATCATAGGGTTTCCGTTCAAATGCTTAAATGTCTTTTTTACCGAATACCTGAAACCTTTTCTATTTTTGCACTGTACTTATTTGAAATCTACAGGTAATTCGTTTTTCACATATGGCTGATTGGCAGACCGTTTTCCCGCATGATCGCCATAGTCCACATGCCAGTATTTTTCCCATTCCTTCTGACTCTTATTGATGCCTAATTTCCCGCAAAGCTCCTGAATATCCAGCTGCAGCTGCTCGGCATCAGCCATTTTGGCATATGCGTCTTCCGATTTATTATACAATGCCCATATCTCGCCATCGGAGGGGTATTTCCTGAAGCCGTCGCTGGATACCGGCGCTGGCTGAACAACCTCGCCGGTTGCCGGGTCCGTTACCGGAACCAGGTCCGGATATGGCGGAAGCTGCGCATCGGCGTCCAGTTTCGATTTGATATCGTCAAGCATCGGACGCGCTCTTTTTTTCGTCACATTGTTCTGCATTTTCCTCCAAAGATTTGATGCGTATTTTTTTGTATAATGATCGTAAGCGGGAACCGTAATGCCATACTCGGCTTCGAGCGCCTGTACATCCGTATCGCTGCTAATGTCGAAGCCATAGACATTCTTGATAATTTCCTCACGGTTCTCTTGATCTGTGATGACAAAATTCCAGTTGAAAAGGCCGAGTATTGTGGGACCGCCCATCGAGTACATGTATATGCTTCGGGTATCGATTTGAGAGGCGTATGCCGCCAATGCGCCTGTGCTCGCGAGGTCGACGTTTGTCTGAAGGTTGCCGGTGAACGCGCTGATAATATCGGGTATCTTGAAAATCAGCCCCGAATCTTTGAGCTTCTGAACGATGGCCACGAGCATGTTTTTCTGCCGGTTGATGCGGTTTTTGTCTCCCGATTCTTCGCCGAGCTCTTTGCGCACGCGCAGATAATCGAGGACCGCCTGCCCGTCCATATGCTGCGTACCGGCCTTGTATGTACGTCCCTGCATTTTAAAATCGACATCAACGTTGAAATCCACGCCGTCAATCGCGTTGACGAGCGCTTTAACGGCAGTCATATCGACGGCATAATAATAATTGATGGGTATGCCGCCTATCATCCATGATGCGGCTTCACAAACCTTTTTACAGCCCTCCGCCGGATTATCCTTCCATCCGCCGCCGCAGTCCATCGAGGCGTTGAGCTTATATATACCTTCAACGCCGGGTATTTCCGCGTAAGTATCGCGGGGCAGAGAAATGAGGTTGACGCTGCCGGTCTCTTTGTTTATTGCCAACACGATCATGACATCCGAGTGGTAATAGTGCTTGCCGCTCCAGTCGTCGCGTTCAGGAGCGTAATCGACTCCGATCAGCAAAATATTGACCGTCTTTTCAAGTATGGTAAAATCGCTTTTGGCGACCAGCTTGTCGTATTCGCTCAGCGTGGGTATGGGCGTGGGCGAAGCGGCGCTTTCAACAGGCAAAGAAGATACAGATGTCTGCGGTGCGATCGTTTCAAAATGGCTCATGGGGTCTATGAGCATTGACGCGATGAATATCCCGAAACCGAGTATCAAGGCACCAAAAACGCTTGCGATAGACACGATGATCTTCTTCCTTAAGCTCCACAGTTTTTTTGGCTTGGAAGACACATTGTTGCTCAATGATTCCGAGACTGACGTTTCTTCCTGCTGCGTCTCATCCGGGAAAGATACTGTATCTTGCTGGCTGTCTTCACCTTTTTCTAAATGTCCGTCATCTGTCTCTTTTTTTCTTTTGATCAATCTGATGAACCATTTCTTCATTTCGAATCACTTCCTGAATTTCAAATGTAGTTACAGAACTATTGTATAACATAAAGCAGGTGATGTCAGTAATATATACCAATAAATTCTCCAATTTTACATTTTGTTTATAATTGAGCCTGCAGTCATTCAAGATCATCAATAATTATTTTGAATTTAACAAACAGGAAAATTATATGCGCAGGATAGAGGTAATAGACTGCTTTCGTCGAATCTAATCGTCAGAATCAAATCATCAGTGAAAAAACAACATAAACAGCTCATAATAAAAATAAATAAGCGAGGATTTCATATGAAACTAAAGGTGCTCGTTGGAAACGGGAGAAAGATCGGTCTGCTGGTATTGCCGTTTTTGGTTATCGGTGTGGTATTGAATATTCTGTTCCCAACTTTTTTCAGCGTCGGAGGCCCGCCTGATGTCTTATTCTGGATCTCAGTAATCTTGCTAATTCCCGGCGTCATCATCTGGATATGGTCCGTCATTTTGATTTTAACCAAAATACCTAAAAAGCAGCTGATCACAAACGGACCCTACGCCCTCATGAAGCACCCGCTGTACACGGGCGTCGCGCTGCTTGTGCTGCCGTGGTTCGGATTTCTTATTAACACATGGCTCGGCGCATTGATCGGCATCGTCATCTATATCGGTTCGAGACTGTATTCACCCGAAGAGGAACAAATGCTCTCAACGATATTCGGCCCGGTCTGGGACGATTACCGCAGCAAGGTCAAGATACCGTGGCTGTAGCGCATTAGCCATATGAGCCTGCCATGGCAAAGATACGATAATGAACAGAGGACTCGGGAGCATGGCTTTGATATCCAGTTAATAGCCTTGATTCAACTCACAGTCGGTCGTCACTGTTGCTGTTAGAATGATATAATTACTTCGGGGTGAAAAGCATGGATAGTGAAAAGACCGGTCAGTTCATTGCATCCATTCGTAAGCGCAAGAATATCACACAACAGGATATTGCAGATAAACTTCATATTACGAGCAAGGCAGTATCCAAGTGGGAACGTGGCCTCAGCTTTCCAAGTGTTGATATTCTTGAGAGCCTGGCAGTTGTGCTTGATGTTACCGTTATGGATATTCTGGCGGGCGAAGTTATTCATGCAAAAGATATCGCAGAGAAATCAGGGAAAATTTCTGTTCAGGTATTAAAGAAAGAAAGGCATACCCGAATAATACTGATCGCGGCGTGTGTGGCTGCCCTGTTTATATTGACGGCTGCCGTACTATCCATATACGGGTCGGCAATTTTTCAAAGAGGGAATCCGCTTCCGTATTTGGCTGCGGCGACAAAAATAAGCGATGAGCAGCCTTTTGTACAAGTTAATGATGATACCGGTGCTGAGATCTTTATATCCAAGCGCGGAAATTGTCCTGAACTTCTTGAGTATGTGGAAAGCAAATGGGATTTGGAGTTTGTAGAGCAGGCAGGAAGCGCATACCTCTTTTCAAATGGCACATCAGAGCTTTTTGTCACATCAGAAATCTACTGGAGAAAATATACTGTTTGGGAAGTGCCTC
The DNA here is from genome assembly GCA_023461435.1 of Bacillota bacterium. Classification (GTDB taxonomy): domain Bacteria; phylum Bacillota; class Clostridia; order Christensenellales; family SZUA-584; genus SZUA-584. Next base: position 60,777 of record JAEYLC010000023.1, on the reverse strand, counting down.
AGGTGACCTTGGAATCATAGGATTCTATTGCCGGAGATCAACGGACTCTGAAAAACGGGCAGCAATTTATGATGGGCTTCATCTGAACAGCATCGATCTAATCATCAATTTGATATGCAGGGGAGACGCATAATTTTTCGAACGACAAAACAGGACGGCTTTGGCCGCCCTGCTGTTTTTTTCGATCTTATATCAAAGCTTCGTCAGGTTATTGATGCGTTATAAATGGCCTTGATGGACTCAGCCAACATCCCGTCGAATTCCGCGTCCGTCTGCTGCGCGGTGAGCCCCTGAGACAGCGCCCGAGAGAAGCTCGCGATCAGCCCGTGATTGCGCGCCAGCTTTTCGTTCGCTTCACTTTGCGAATAGCCGCCCGATAACGCCACCACTCTCACGACATGAGGGTCGTTCATCAGATCGGCATAGAAATCATCCTTCGACGGTATCGTGAGCTTGAACATGACTTTAACGTCCTTACCCAAAGCCGCCAGCTGATCCGTGATCTGCTGCTTTAAAAGCCTTTCACATGCTTCCTTATCGGTGCTGTGGATATCCACTTCCGGCTCCAGAATCGGGATCAATCCCGCGTCAAATATCTGTTTGCCGATTTCAAATTGTTGATCCGCGATTTTTTTGATGCCCTCGGGATTGGCTTCTTTGATCACCGAACGCATTTTTGTGCCGAAGATATGCTTCTGCACAGCCAGTTTTAAAAGGGCGTCGAGGCCAGTGATCGGCTTCATCAGCTGAACGCCATCCTCAAGCCCGGCGAGCCCGTCATCCACCTTCAATATCGGGACAACGCCTTTTTTCTCCCAAAGATAATCGGCGGTGGGCATATCCTCAACCGTCCGGTTCATTGTGTTTTTGAACAATATGGCGGCCAGAATATATTGCGACGAAAAAGCGGGGCTTTTGATGATGCGCGTTCTCATTTGGTGGACGATATCAAACATCTCGTCGTCGTTCTTATAGCTGTTTTCACTGATGCCATAGAGGCGAAGCGCTTTGGGTGTGCTGCCGCCGCTTTGATCGAGCGCGGCGATAAACCCCTTGCCAGATTGCATCCTGTTCATTTTCTCCATGTTCATAATACAAAATCCTTTCTTTCATGATGTCAGCTTTTACTAGCTTATTAATAAACATTTTTAATTACTTTAAAAACCAAAGTTTCAGACTTATTTATTGAAATACCTGAGTAAGCTTCGCCATTTTTATAATATTTCTTATTAATGCAACTGGCATGCAATCTGTCTTTAGTTTTTAAGAAAAATTTATTCCATAATATTGACAATATTGGCTGTCCGCATTATTGTATCTACAATAACATATTTGTTCAATAAATAATATTTCTTTGAAAGCGGTATATGATTATGCAGCTAAAAACGTTGACAGCCCTTGAATGGATCGTAATGGATACGCTTTGGGGAAGCGAGCCGCTGGTGCTCTCGGAGATCATCGATGCCATCGGCGATAAGGTCAACTGGAATTACCAGACCTATGCGTCTTATCTGAATGTGCTTTGCGAAAAGGGCTTTGCGGGCTTTAAAAAACGAGGGAGAAACAAATTCTATTATCCTCTGGTTGAAAAGGACGCGTGCATTGAGGCGGAAAGCAAGAGCATACTCCAAAAATTCAGCAGAGAAAGCGCCGAGAAGCTGCTGCTCTGCATGGTCAGAGATACGCAGCTTTCTGATGCCGGTCAGCAGAAGCTCAAAGCCTTGATCGACGAATTGAATGGAGGCGATTGAACAAATGAATGCTATAAACCGATTGCTTGAAATATCCGCTTACTCCGCCGTCCTTTTTCTGGCGGTCATGGCGATCAAGAAGGCCTTCCGAAACAAGCTGTCGCCGGTTCTGCATTTTATGGTATGGTTTTTGCTCATTGCAAGGCTTTGCCTTCCGGTGACCATCGACAGCGGCTTTAAGCTGATCGTGATACCGGAGCAAGCTCCCGCCGCTGCATCGCAGACTCAGGACACCGCATCATCCGGGTTTGACAAGCCCGCCTCAACCACTATCGAGACCCCGCGCAATTCAAACACACCGATTGTTTCGCAGCCGCAGCAAATGCAAACACCCGCGTTACCTCAAACGCCCAACCGATCAAACGCTGATTCACAGCCAACCGGTTCATTGGCATGGGCGGATATATTCGTCGCCGTGTGGCTGACCGGGGTATTCGTTTCTGCCGCATGGCTCGTTTTGACCTTTCTAAAAATGAATCGCGTGATCAGGAAGCTAGGGACCGAGCCCCCTTTACGCATACGAAAAATCATGGCCGTGTGCAAAAAGGCATGGGGGATACGCAAAGACATACCGGTATTTCTCATGCCGAACATATCAACGCCCGCACTGACAGTCGGCTTTCGGCCAAGGATGATGCTGCCCGCAGATTTAGCCGAAACGCTGAACGACCGGCAGCTTGAGTTCGCGCTCAAGCACGAGCTGACACATTACAAACGCAAAGATCATCTGACAGGCTTGCTGCTTCGCATTTTGCAGGCTGTCTATTGGTTCAATCCGGTTGTGTGGCTTTTGGGTCGGTTCATGATTGCCGATATGGAAACGGCCTGTGACAGCATGGTGATAAAGACGCTGGATCAGCAGCAAAAAAAGCAATATATTCTGACGCTGCTCGATATGTTTTCAAGCAAAAGAGCGCCTCAATTTCTGCTGGGCATGGCGCTGAACAACACGGAAAAAATTGCGGAGAAAAGGATAAGGGGGGCCTATATGAACAGCACAAGCAAACGCAGCGCCAAGCTGATGGCGGGGACACTCGCGGTCATACTCGTTATCGGGTGCTTCACGACAGCCTGTCAGCCGACGCCTGCCGAAGAAATTGTCGTCAGAAAAGATACCGAGCAGATGGTTGAACAGGCGGCAGACAACTCTGCGGGCCAGAAGGTTTCCAAGCTTAAAGTGCCGGACGGCAGCTATACCTATCAGGCGAGCGGCGCGGACGGCAAGCTCGCCATCAACGTGAATGCGCCCGTGTCTGTTCCCGAATCGGAAAAGATGCCCACAGCAAGAGTGTCTGAATCCGGTTTTACTCAAGAGCAGGTGACAGCCTTTTTCAACTACCTCTTTCCCGATGAACAGCCGGTAACGGGCGATAATGTGCCGCGTGTGATGACGAAGGATGAGATTGAAGAGCTGATTTTGGTGTATAAGAAAAGCGTTGCCGACGGAACAACTGATGATTATATGTATACCGAAGAAGAAATGGAGGATGAAATAAAACGGTTGGAAAAAGAACATGAATCCGCGCCCGAAACAGCGCCGATACCCGATACACAAATTTCAGACGGCACGATGACGACCGAGACGACAGGTGGAGATAAATATGATGGAGAAGAGATAATGGTGCTGGACGCGGGGACGGAGAATAAAAGACTCTATGTTTCCATACCGGTTGACGCTAACGCGGGCAATGAAAACTATCTTGGCTTTCATGTGGATAACGGGCCTTATTACGGTCATTTTTCAGAGCTGAATGCCGTCAGAATTGACGAAGACAATTGGTCTGAAGTGATACAAGGCAAGCTCTCAACATCTTATCAGGACGCAAAGGCGCTCTGCGACGGCTTTTTCGAGGCGGGCAGTATCACGGATGTGGTATTAAGCGATGCGTTTATGATTGACGATGAAGAGACGCAGGAAAGCTTTGCTCACGCTGCGCAAAACTATGCCTATGAGTTTTGCTATGTCAGAACCGTGGGCGGTGCTGCCGTGGCCAACATGTCGTACCTTGGCAGCGGGGGAGATGAGACCTCACTGCCGTGGATGTATGAGAGAATCATATTCTGGGTGAGTGATCACGGGATTGAATCGGTTGAATGGGCGTCGCATACCATGCCCGGCGAAATCATCAACGAGGATACGGGCGTGATCGACTTCGAGGAAGCGCGGGATATTTTCGAGAAGATGATCGTGACGAAATACGGCGCCAGCAGTGAATGGCCTGAGCCTTTATCCAATGTGAGTGTGGATATCGACGGGATTGAGCTTTCGCTCGTTCGCGTTCGCGAGCAAAACGCGCCCGGGAGAAACGGCATATACACGCCGGCATGGGTGTTCTACGGGAATATAAAGCAGGAGCTTGAATTTGGAGAAGAAAAGGCCATACAATACGGGTGGGATATTGGCGGCGGATATCCGTTTACGAAGTGTCCGGTGCTGATTGTCAATGCGATTGATGGGAGTATTATTGATCCGGTGAAGGGGTATTAGCAGTATAGGATGATCATGGCCTCGGTGATTCCGAGGCTTTTCTTTTTTTGTCTAATGATGTAATATTATTGTATATTGGTAGGCTGTGGGGCAGGGGATGTGCTTGAGTGGCATTATATCTATAATTGAAGGTTCAGAAGATAGCTGATAATTCAAATATTTTTACTATTATATATGTAAATATTGAGGTAAAAGATATGTCGAGACCAACAGATGTAAATATTGATAATATGAGCCCCCTAGACTTTGAAAGATATTCTTTACAATTTTTAAGTCAACAAGCTAAACATTTGAAAGATTGCCGGATTGAACATAACAAAATAATAAAAGTAGATGACGGTAATTATCAGATAGATGGTTTTATTGAGTTTAGCATAGAGGGTATTGAGGGTATTAGGTATAAAACTATTATTGAATGTAAACATTATAAATCCACGATTTCAAGAGAAAAAGTTCAAGTTCTATATGATAAAATTCGCGCCTGTGGTGCTCACAAAGGTGTACTAATATCATCTTCTAATTATCAATCAGGTGCTATAGAATATGCTCAAAAACATGGAATCGCATTAATTAAGCTAACTCATAAAAAAACAAATGAATTGGCAATAGCAGCAGGTACTGATGCATTAAATGGCGTAGCAATGGTTGTAGTAACAGGAGCCGCTGTTTCTGTACCGAGATCAAAAGTACTTGGAGTAATAGGAAAAACAGTGGGGAGAGCCATTGGAATTCTAACTGCTAATATAACGACATCTGATTGCCCGTATATTGATATAATGTTTTCATGCAAAGGGGACGAAATAAATTGTTCTTATTTAAATGGACAAGATTTATCTTTAAAGTTTTTTTTAGAGAAGATTGATAATAGTTAATATCCTATTGTGAAAGTAGTTGTATTGGCATATGTGGACAATAATAGAAAAAGGGGAGTGTAGCCCATTTCCGAGCATCAAAAAAGCCCGTTTTCACGGGCTTTTGACTTGCCCAACGCTACCAAAAAAGATGCACGCTCTTTCTTAAATATTTTTACCATTCATTCTTGCAATGCAATCACATATGAAGTGCTAGTATTTTGATTATGTGGATCAGTAGCAACGATCCACTTTTCTGATTATGCTTATTAGGCACTCAATAAATCAATCGCTCTTTTGTAGAGAGCGTCAAATTCACAACCGCAACTTCCGCATTCTTTGTCTGCCTGTTTGATAATTGGGAGCAATTCTTTATTTGTTTTATTGTTATCAAGCCACGCTTTTGACGGCTCGGCAATCAAATCCCAACCAGTCGCAGCAAATTTTGTGATGATTTCTGTAAGTTCCCCATTTTTCTCTAACATAGCCTAACCCTCCAATACAAAATATGAATCATCTACAATCTATTTATACTATAACAATTCCATATTTTCTATACGGAAAGTATGCAAGCTATGGACAAACTGCTGAAAAACGCCTATATGAAAACATTTTGAGGAAAACAACGGTCGAAACTGGACACGGGGGTTCAGATTTCGACCGTTGTTCATCATGTAATGCGTTGACTATTTAGATGACATCCATTTTGGGCAACAAAGTTTCGAAAATCACTAAAGCAGACTGCGAATTGGGGTGCAGGCTCAGCCTGCTGTGAACACCGTGGAAAATAGATTTCTCTTATTTGTCGTTTTCTTTGGATAACTGCTGTTTCAAAATATCAATTACACCCGCTTGAATATATTTTTCCGATGCCCAAATTGCTATATTACCTCCTGCCTCTCTGTGCTTAATTATAGTATCAAACAGTAGCCCTGTTTTTCTGGAGGTAATTTCCTCGGATGATGGCGTAATTAAAAATCTTTCAATTGTTTTTTCTTTATTATAAAATCCACGTTTGTTTGAGTCGTAATCATCAATAGTAATGAAACACGATATATTTTTTTCAGTCAATGGCCTTATAAAAGTATCATATGTCACATCGTTTTCTTGAAAATAAGAAGATCGAAACCAGAATATTTGCTCTGATATTTCAATCTCTACTAACGCAATCGCTAATGGAGTAAGTGTAATAAACCCCATGTTAGCACAACATTTTAAAACCGTTTGATTGTTTCTCCATGCTTCATCAATAATAACAATGGATAACCCACAAGATTTTAACAAGATCACTCGTAGCAACTCAACTAATAAAACTGAAATGTTATATGCACTCTCATCATCATATGTTTCGTCTTGCGAAGATAAATCATAGTGTGTATAAAAATTTCTCGTTTTAACGATTTTATCAATGGTTAAATCACTGGACTTCTTCTCAGTAAGACGTAAAAAATCTCTTATGCAAATACTTTCTGTAGCCAATTCTGAGAATATAATCTTTAACCGCTTCCTCAAAGAAGCTTCATTAGCATATTTCAATTTCTGTCGAAGCCACATGGCATCTTCTGTATTTTCTTTAACAGCCTCCATTATTCTTTGATAGCGAGGTATATAAACCTCCTCATCATCTTCAATTTTGATTTCCCGCATATTTCTGGAATACGATTCAATTCCCACACAAGCATCTTTAATAAATGTTGGAATATCTATCATTCTTTTTCTTTGACCAATATCAAAGTAATAATTCTTAATGATTTTTGCTGAACCAATAAGGTTTTCATAGTTTTCTAACCAGCAGCTGAGCAGCCCATTAAAACTATCTGCTATCAAAGGCAAGTCAATACTTTGATTTAGCTTATCTTTTTTGTTATGGCAGTTGCTGTCCATGCCATAGTGATACAAAGAGGCATTGCCTCCTTCAGTAGTAAATTTAATTGAATTGATGTATACATCCTCGCCTACACACAAACATATCAAATCACATATCTTTTGTATTAGATTGCTAACATCATTTACCTGATCTAATTTAGAAAATGATAGTGCTTCATCAAATTGTAGTTTCATAAAATAATTGCTTCTGATCACAAAGATGTTTGACATTTCTGCTTGTACGTTTATATCGCACAAAAATTTAATTAAAAGGTTATTATATGACCCTTGCCATATTGTCTTAGGGGTAGCTGTGGCAGAAATGCTCTCTAATTGACTGCCATCTTTCGTTGTATAAGCTGTCTCAACACAACTGCTATTTAGCCAAACTCCTAATCGGTCAAGGGAAACCGCTACAGAATCATAGTTTTTTGTTAACGCATCAAAATTGTTAAAAACATATGCTCTTTCAGCCGTTATTACTGTATTGCTTCCCATGTTAGATGATGCCTCATGACACTTTACCAACAATATTATTTGCCCATTGTTAGTAGCACCGTATAAACAATCGTATTCTGCTAGTTCCAGAATTTTTTCAAGTCGTTTTCCAAAAGAAAATGGGAGGTAAAGTTTACAATCTCCAAAATCGCTTATCTCTAATTTTCCGTATATACTGTCATTTAATTCGGAGGTTAATGACCACCTCGCATCAAATGTAACCATTTATCTATTCCTCCATATGTGCATACTATTTAATTAATTAAATTCATTGTCATCATACCATAAAAAGTACCAGAACCAATACGGCCTTCCTGATATTTCCTCTGAAAGAATTTCGGAACTAGTGTCTCATCTGACAATAAATGAACACACTCTAATCTGTCCTTAACAGATTCGGGGTTAAACTGTGATATTTCCATAACTTTGAAAAATGTCCTCTTCAGTTCATTTTCCGGGAGTGATGGAGCGTGCTGGCAAATGTCTTTTCCATGCTTACTCTATTAGAGCAGCACCAGACTATCTCTCCGGAAGATCGGGTAACGCGCCAGTACGCACCACCGCATTTGGCATAACCACTTAATACATCTTTCGAATAATACTGAGTGGCCTTTTTCTTATTGGTATACATGAAAAAGGAGGAGCTATATAGACGCAAGTTTGCATCTGAGCCAGAGTATTTGAAGGGTATTGATGACTACATTTCTTTTTACAACGAGAAACGCCCACATACATCGTTGCAATATAAAACTCCAGATAAGATGGAGACAATCGCCTTTGCTAAGCAAAACTGATTTGGACAAGAGGGTTCGCATATCGTCGGGAAAACTTTTTCACTATGCAAAATCCAAGGTTTTATAAAAGTCTGTCCAAAAAACCCGCAACCACTTTAATCGCTGCAAACGCCTATATTAAGGCATTCTCAGGAAAAGAAAACGGTCGAAACTGGACACGGGGGTTCAGATTTCGACCGTTGTTCAACCAAAAAAGATGCATGGGCGCGGGCATAAAAAAATCGCACACCACCAAACGACAGTGCGCGACTTAAGTGCAGCATCATGCTGCTAGTGCGGATAACCATAAGGGGCATAGAAGAACACTGATAAATCAATGCTTGCAGCCGTTAAGCAATGTTAAAACAAAGAACAGGGTTCGAAGTGAGACACCTTTACAAAGAGGATATCTACAAAACCACTGGAGTTTTGACAGTTTTACAATAAATTATTACCCCCCCTCTTTTAGGGCGTCCAATTGTTGCTTATAATACATCTTATATAATTTGCTTTTTCGTTCATCTGAACCCATGTACTTCCATGCAGCAGTAAAGTAGGTTGAAATAGACCCAGTTAGTACAGTAAAAACCCATGTTACTGCAGTCCACAATGAAGATGTTAATTTTCCTGTTCCAGTAAGCAAATCGTGCAGTACTGGAATATCAAAAACAAGGGAGGCTACAACAGCCAGTGCAATGACAATAAGCACCCCCAAAAATATCAATCGAACATTGTCGTTCTCTTTGTATTTGATCGTTTTACGTGCTGCCTTACTTTCTGCGACTTTTCTTGCATATTCATCCTCCGTCTTTCGCCCGGATAATTTCTTCTCATAGTCTTCACGTTCCAATTCAAAGTTTTTTGCTTGTTCATCTGCTGCTTTTATTAATTCGGATTTTTGCAATGACTTTTCTTCAGCCAAAATCTTGTCAAACGCCTTATCAACCGAGGTACTATAATCTTCCTCAGTGCTGAAGGTATATTCAGAAGTGTTGGTTTTTATTTCTATGATTATTTTTTCTTTGATCTCTTTTTCAACGGTCTTCCCAGCAAGCGTCTTTAAAAGAAATACGGGATTTATACTTATCTCATCATCCGGTGTTCTATGCTGCCGTAGAGACATAAAGAGACAGTATGACTTATAATCGTCATTCGTTGTTCTCCCTGAAATTTTTAGAATAATTGATAGCCAAATACTTGGAATCATTACAATAGGAACTCCCGCATACTGCGTTCTTGACCAATTAGCAAATATTTGGTCTGCTGAAACTATATAATCATTTATTTGCCATAGGCTCTCTGATTGCTTGGGCTTTAGAGAATCGACATACATCAAATTATTCACATCGGCGCGCAAAGACGCTTCAGAGGGACGTTGGGACGGTCGCCTTACATCTTTAAAATCCTTGAGTCCGCTCATAAGCGCAATGAACGTTGTTGCTTCGCGAGAATTCTGGTAATTGGGAATATTAACAATATTAAACGAAGAGATTGTATCGTTTATCAACTTTATTAAATAATCTCGGAAGGAAATGTAATCATGGTATTTATTCTGAGGCTCTTTGCACCAACTACAATAAATACTATAAAAGTCGTTATTATCATACGCATCATTCAATGATTCTAAAACATTAACATCGACAGGAGCCTGACCTTGCGTTATAGATTTTATATAATTGACTTGTCCATCAATGACTCTATATAACTCATCTAATACCTCGTTTGTATAATAGAGCTTAATTCCCACTTCATTGCATTTTTCTATAAATGATTTGATTACGACACGACGTTCATCCTTGTTAATCCCAGCCATACGGAAAATTATGTTTGTATCCAAATAAAATCTTTTGCCATTGAAAATCTTTTTTGATGTCACAATGTTCTTTTTTGTTGTTATCATGCAGTATTCGTAACTGCAAGCAACAATTGTGTAAAATAATTTATTTTTATCATTATTGTCCCAAGAGATGAAAGCGTTAATTAAAGAAATATCTTCTTGACTTGGATTAAATCTTGCAGAGTTAGTAACGCTTTTATGGGTTGGCGCGACTGCGGTTAGAGCTGATCCAATAATATTTGTGAAGTTCTCCACATTTGAATTAAAGCTGTAATACAGGAAGTTGAGAATGAGTTGCAATAAATATTCTTCGGTCACATCGCAACTTTGGTTTGCAATAAAGCTCTTTACGAAGAGCCTTAACTGATCGATTGGATTACTCATTGTAGATAAATAATGAATTACCTTGGGGTCAAGAGAATAGTTGTGATTTGAAAGGAGGATGCGTCCCTTCCCTTTGTTTTTGATCGCATTTTCAATTTCCAGTATATCAAACTGAAGTTGAAATCTCGAGTCAATTGCTTGAGATAATTCTGTTGAAGACATAAAGGATTTAGATGAGTCAAATAGAATAAACTCAGCCAGTTTGCATAAATATTTCTCAAGAGTCGTTTGCCCCTGATTCTCCAAAATCATGGCCAACCGAAGAAAGTCGGCTTCTGTCGTGGTTGCCAATCAAGTCATCCCCCTGTGTTTTCTCGTATCCATCGAAATCGATCAAATCATCGAGATCCGAATATAGCCATTGTAACAGTTTTTTATCATCCATAGTGTTCACCTCACAAAGAAATTTTGTTTATTATGTGAGTATGAACAGAAACTAAGAAATATAACCTGCGCTTTTACTGAACCTCAAATTAAACCTTGTCACTTATTACTATTATCGAAAGATTAATCTTCCAAAGTGATCTCCGTAGATCCTCGATATTGCATTCTAACGAAATACAATCTTAATGAGGACTTCATTTGTTACATAATAGTTTCTTCCTGTTTTTGTGATTGAGGCGGTGCTGATATTAGCTTTCTTGCCTAGCTCACTTTTTTTCATGTTTTTATCAACAAGCAATTTACAAAGATTCTTATAGCTTACCGCCTGACGCTATTTACTATATATCTAAGCAAAAATAAAAAACTCTATCGTATTTTACAGGGCTTTCTATACATAACACAATACCTGGCAAAACAATAACATCGCTTCAGCAACGTTATTTATAATTATATCCTAAAACCTTATAACACTCAACAGCAAATGATGCTTGTAAGTAGCTATCAAAATACCTTTATCCGCTCCGGCTATACTTTTACTATATATTCACAGCCATCTCAAACCCGTTCACCAGGCGTATCGTCATTGTTCCATCCGTACCTACGGATATCCGGTCTATGACTGCCGCCGCCAGCCGGTCATCGTATCCGAGGTTTCGCTTCATGTGACTGTCCAATATCTCAAACATTTCCTTCATCCTGCTGTCGTCCCTGTCCATCACCACAATGCGCTGTCTGTACTCGCGTAACTTGCCGTCTATATCAGCCTTTTCCTTTACGGCCACTTGCAGCCTCGCCGCTGTTTTGTCGGATGCCCCTTCGAGCATCTTATCCGTCAGGTCGCTAAGCAGGGCGGCCAGTTCTTCGCGCTTCGCTTCAAGGGTGGCGATTCCTTCCTCGATGTCGCCGCCGCCGAGTATGGCAGCGGTGGATTCCTTCATAAATATCTCTACCTGATTCTGCGTTTCTGCTATCCGCATCAATGTATGCATAATCGCCTCATGCAGGACAGGTTCGCCGATGGAGGGCGATTGTTTGCAGTATTTCGTGCCGTTTTCCAGCCGGCTGACGCAGCGCCACAGGATGCGCTTCGTACCGTTCCGCGCCCAGGTTACCCGTTTGTAGGGCGCTCCGCACTCCCCGCAGACCAGCCTGCCGGTCAGCGCGTACTTGCTTGAAAACTTGCCCTGCTTTGTCCTTCCGTTCTTTTGATCTACCCGCTTGAGGCTGTTGCGGCGCGCCATTTCTTCCTGCACCCGGTTGAACATCTCAGGAGATATGATGGCCTCGTGGTTGTTCTTGACCAGGAACATTGGCAGTTCGCCGTTGTTCCTACGCACCTTCTTGCTGATGCAGTCTACCGTGTAGGTTTTCTGCAGCAGGGCATCCCCTTTGTATTTCTCATTGGTCAGGATACTCAGTATCACGGTATGCGCCCACTGCTTGATGCCCCGCGGGGAAGGTATCCCGTCCGCGTTTAGTTCGCCCATAATGCGCTTTAAGCTGTATCCCGCGAGATAATCCATGTAAATGCGTCTGACCACCTCCGCTTCTTTCGGAACGATCCGGGGATTTCCATCCTCGCCCCGCTCATAGCCGAGTAACTTCTTGTACTGAAAATGCACCTTGCCGTCCCGCATGCTTTTTTGCATGCCCCAGCGTACGTTGGCGGACAGGGACTCGGATTCAGCCTGCGCAAAGCCCGCGAACAAGGTAATCAAAAACTCACTGGTTTCCTTCAGCGTGTTGATATTTTCTTTTTCGAAATAGACGGCGATTCCGCGGGATTTCAGTTCCCGCACCGTGTTGAGGCCGTCCACCGTGTTTCTTGCCCACCGGCTGACCGACTTGCACAGGATCAGCTTAGTCTTTCCGTGCCTGCATTGCCGCATCATGCGGTTGAAATCATTGCGTTTTTCCATACTGGTGCCGGTAATGCCCTCATCCGCGAAAATGCCCGCGAACCGCCAGCTTGGGTTGCTTTTAATTTTTTCCTCGTAATAATCCTTTTGCGCTTCGTAGCTGTTGATCTGATCCTCGTCATCCGTACTGACGCGCGCGTAGGCGCATACGTCAATAATATCGCTTTCTTCCTCGCCGGAAAACCTGTTCAGGCGGGGATTGGCGGGGATCACGGTCACCTCGCGCTGTGGCGTTGCCGCGTTTTTTGCCATAACGCTTTTCATTCCGCTTCATCCTCTCTTTCCATATAGATTTTGCAACCGGATATGGTTGTAAGCCCTATGCCCACACGGGCCAGGGATATATGAGAAACCGCCTCTCTGAAAAGGTTCCAGTCCATTTCAGAAAGGCGGTTTTTATCTCCATATTGTATTGGGAGTGGCAATCGGGGCGGCTCCGTGATGCCGCCATAGCGTGCGGCGGCACCTTCAAGAATCAGCCTGGCCGTTTCATCGGGATCGTCCGGCCTTGCGATACCCCGGCTGATCTCGTTCGCCAGCCGCAGGGCTTCGGGCGTCTGTGCATATTGGCCGCAGGGATGTTTGCGAACATTATCTATTAGGCGATTCGTCAGGCTAAGTACGGCGCCATGCAGTTCGTCCAGCGCGATATCTATGCCGTATCCGCATTCGCGGCTTTCGCACCGCAGTTGGCTGATTCCTTTGGAAGGAGCCGGGCTGCCGTTACGGAGCAGCCGGCCGCCGCATTCCCCGCATCGGAGCCGATCCCACAAAACATCGGAAGGCAATCCCTGCGGGGCGTTTGAGACCGCCTTTTCATCATGGGCCGCTCTTGCGGCATCGAATTCCTCTTTGGACAGGATGACGGGATACCCGCACTCTCCTATGTATTTACCATTCTCCAGCATTCGCTTGACATGGTGCTTGTTCCAGCCGTTTGCGCCGTAGGGCGGATAACCGCTTATACGCAATATTTCCGCGATAGCCGTGTAGGACTGCCCGGTGCTGTACAGCCGAAACACTTCTTTCACGGTTTCCGCTTCCGCTTCGTGGATGCAGTGTTCGCCGTCCCGTATCCTGTACCCGTATGGTATATACCTGTTTTTCATTGCTCCTCAATCCTTATCGTTTCCACAATCTCAATCCCGCCCGTCAGCCGAAAGGCGATCTTCTCCGCTGAGTAAACGGTGATTTTTTCTACTATTTCCGTAAATGTGTCCGCATCAAAGGCAGCCAGGGGCTTTTGTATGCTTTGAACAGTATTGATCAGTTCCCGCAGCCCATCTATGGCTTCCGTTAGGGTATCGTCCCTCATCAGCAGATACTGTTCCTTTTGCAGTTCCGCACGCTTTAAGGCGACGGCGTTGCTCTTTAATTGCCAGGTTTCATCGTCCAGCAGCCCGTCCGCACGCAGGCTGTTCAGCATGTGCGACTGCTCGGACAGCGTTGCCAGCTTTGCCCTGACCGATATCAGCTTTGCGTTTCCGTTTCTTGCGGCTTTCTGTAAATCTTCAAGCTGTGTCAGCGCTGGTTCCAGCACTGCGCCGCGATGCTCCCGAAGCTTATTAACCATTCGGATAAAGGCATCATAAATGGAGCTTTCGGCTATCCTGGGCATGCAGCATTCCATATGCTGCTGATTGTGCTTCCAGCAAACCCAGCAAACGTATCCGTTGGCGGTTACCCTGCGCTGGAACCCGCTTCCACAATTTCCGCAGACAATCATCTTCGTGAGCGGATACCGTTTTCTCTCCACGGATTTTGTCCGCTTGGCAGCCAACAGCGTTTGGGCTTTCTCAAAAACATCTCGCGTTATGATGGCGGGATGCGAGTTTCTGATATAGTATTGATCCCGCTCCCCGTGATTGATTCGGCTTTGGAAGGGGAAGGTGTCCGTGGTGTAGGTTTTCTGTGCCAGCGTATCCCCGATGTATTTCTCATTTTTAAGGATGTACTGCACCGCCGTATGGTTCCATGACGGGCTGCTGTCCGGCGTAGGGATATTCGCTTCTTCCAGCGCGAGTGCGATGGGTATGGTGCCCATGCCATCCAGGAAGCTCCGGAAAATCCAGCGGACGATTTCCGCTTCGGATTCATCAATTTCCAGCATCTTGCCACCAACCAGCCTGTATCCGTAGGGCGCGTGGCAGGTGATAAACTCGCCCCGCCGCATCCGTTTCTGATAGCTCCACCGCTGGTTCTGGCTGATGGAGGTGGACTCGGATTGCGCGTGGTTGCTCCAGAGCATGATCAGCATCTCGCTGGTGAGCTCGGCAGTATCGAAGTTTTCTTTTTCGCTCTGGACGCTGACGCCCAGCAGCTTGAGGTCGCGCAGGATGGTCAGGCTGTCCGCCGTGTTGCGCGCGAGGCGGGATATGGATTTTATCAGCACCTTGTCGATTTTGCCTTTTTTGCAGTCGGAGATCAGCCTGTCCAAATCGTCCCGCTTGTCCATGCGCGTTCCGGTCAGGCCCTCGTCCGCGTAGATATCCACCAGCTCCCAATCAGGTTTGGCGCCTACTTTCTTGGTGTAATAATCGATTTGCGCCGCGTAGGAGTGCAGTTGATCGGCCGAATTGCTGCTGACGCGGCAGTATGGCGCCACGCGCAATATTTTCTTTTCCCGCTCTATGGCGGGTATTTCGATGACTCGCGCCATACCGCCGCTCCTTTCGCAAGCATTTTCCCTTTTCAGCAAGCAACACTACCACATAACCTGCGGGAAAGCTACGCCAATCGGCGAACAGCGGCCGGGCGGTATTTCCGTATGATTTTGCGGTGGATGGCGTCAAACTCATCCTTGCTCAGCTTCCCCTGCCGCATCATGGCGGTAAGCATTGACCACGCTATGCTGTAGCTGATCTCACTTTGCACATTCACATGTTTATTCGCCATCCTGGTTTCCTCCGATAAAGTATTCTTGTGCTTTTACCGCCCGGATAAAGGATGCCGCATCGTCCACGCCGTCCGTGACCGGCATGTCCGGCAGCGCGGCCAGCGCCGCTTTGTGAAACCTCCGGCCGGGCAGCGACCGCTCGTCCAGTATGGAGATCACGCAGGTGTCCGTTTCGGTGCGGATGGCCCGTCCAAAGCCCTGCCGCAACCTGATCTGCATATCCGGTACAGCTACCTTTTGGATAAAGGTTTTGAGGTCAGGGTACTTTTTCTTTTCATAGTCCGACAGCGCGTCAGGTACGGCAAAGGGAAGGCGGGCTATAATCAGACTGGACACCATGTCGCCGGGGAAGTCCATGCCTTCCCATACCGAGCCGGTGGCGAACAGCGCGCCATTGCCGCTTGCGCGGAAAGCATCCAGCACACCCGCCTGGTTCCGCGTCAGCACAAACATCGGGAAGCCCGTATCCATGCGCTTTACCTGGGCGCATACCGCCGACATCACGGTATAGGCGTTGAACAGCGCCAGCGTGTGGCCGTGGGTGGCCCGTATCAGCCGGGCGATTTGTTCGGAGATCTCCCCGATGTACCCTAAACCGTCCTCCGGTCTGTGGACCATCCGTTGAGGGAAATACAGCCGGCAGTTTTGTTTGTAGTCAAAAGGGGAAGGAGAAACAGACTCGAACAGGCGGGTGTCCATGCCTTTCAGTCCTGCCTGCTCTTTGAAGCGTGTAAAGTCGCTGCCTACGGCCAGGGTGCCGGATGTCAGCGTCATCGGGGCGCCGCGCTCCCACAGAGTTTCTTTCATGCGCTCCGCATAGTTGGCGTTGGCCGCCGTCAGCGCGGGCAATCCGTTCTCATTCGTGTCCGCATAGAGGATAAAGCCCTTGCCGTTTCGGTGAAACAGGTCTAACACCTCCCAGGCGTCCATCAACTGTGAACGGAGTGGGGGCGTTATGGCGCTGCCGATGTTTCTACGGATGGACAGGATGGCCTTGGCCGCTTTGCCGTATTGGTCTTTTCTTTCTTTTGTGAGCGTATAATCCTCGCCGGCCTTTTCCTTCAGGTCAAGCGCGATGGGCTTTAGCTCGTCCGCCAGTTTCTCGGCTGCGAGAACGTACTTCTCACGCCTGAGCCCGGTCACAAGACCATCCATATCCTTCACGGACAGGGATTGCCCAAACATTTGCCGCGCCGCTTCGGGCAGTTTATGGGCTTCGTCGATGATAGCGGCGCAGCAGTCCGGCACCAGGCTGGGAATGCCGGCGCTTCGGTGTATGGCGTCTGCAATAAAGAAGTTGTGGTTGCACACCTGGATGACATATTCGGAAGAGCGGCTTTCCCGCACAAAGCGCTGGTAGCGGCAGTCGGTAAGATGGCAATCACACATACCCGGTACGCACACCTGATTGCGGTCGTATGTTGAGAGGTGGGCCACATTATCCAAGTCGAGGTGTGCCTTGAGTGACAGAAGTGCACCCTTGTTCCGCTCGTTCTTTTTCTCCAGATTGGCTTTGGAAAGGCGCTTTAACAGCCTGTCGTCGCAGACGTAATGAGACTTTCCTTTTCGCAGCACAGCCTTGATCGGCTTTTCTATGATTCCGGCCACCAGCATCACATCGGATAAAAAGGGGATGTACTCGCCAAGCACGGCATTTTGCAATGCGATGCTGGCGGTGGAAATCAGGACGGGGCGCTCCGTAGCTTCTTCGGTGTATTTGCGAAACAGAATCCCCGCCGCGAGGTAGGCGTAGGTTTTGCCAAGGCCCACGCCCGCGTCACACAGCGCGATTCGGCCTCCGGCCATGCCATCCAGCATATCGTGGCACAGGCGTATCTGTACTTCCCGTACCGTCATGCCGTATGACGGCAGTAGCTCATAAAAAATTCGATCTATTTCCTTATGGGCACATACCCTTGTTGGTTCATTCATTGAGTATAATCCTCCCTGTCTTTTCGGAGCTGTGAAGAATGTGCAAGCGCCGAAGTTTGTTGTATCGCTTCTCACCGCATTTATCACCACCCCCGGCGAAGGGGCACGGTACGGGTTAGCCCAAGGCATGAGGGCCGTCCGCTGGCTTTTACCGGGAATCTCTACTGCTTTCAATCGCCGGGCAGCCAACCTGTCTGACGTGCAGGCAAACGATTTGCGTCTTATTATCCTCCGGCGAAAGTCATGGCGGCGAACATGCCTTTGTCCGCTTGCGAATGGAATGGATCGCTGCCATGCCGTCAGGCATAGGTCCCGGCGCTTCCTTCGCTTCGCTCGTTTCTCCGGTCGTTTCCCGTACCGCTGTCTATGAAATTTTCAAAGAACAGTGAGAAGGCGTTTTACCCTCTCACTGTCCCTCCCAAAAATCAGGGCAGGTGTACGGAATTATTTTTTTACCGCATCTTTTTTGCCAGTTTTTCGATGATTCTGCGCATACGATCATGCAGCGTCATGACGGGAATCCCGCTTTCGCCGGACAGTTCCCGGAAAGACACTCCCTTGAAATAGATAGATCGAATCAGGCGCTGTTCTTCCTCGCTGAGTAGTGCCAGCGCTTCGCCCAACTGCCCTTTAAGCAGGCTTTTGATTACTGTATCTTCAGCAGATTCGATATACTTGTCCGTCAGATGGGATAGCTGCATTCCATCTTCCTCAAACCGCTCCAGCGACAAAAGCCGACCGGAATCCCGCTCGGACTGATACCGCTCCCTGCGGTCGGCCTGGGAGTACGCCGCGTATACCTCGGCGCTGATTTCAATGTCCCGGTCATCTATCGTAATAACGTAAGTAAAAGAACCGTCCGCGTTCTCATATTTCCTGTAGTTCCGGTCATTTTGCCAGTATTTCATTGTCCCTTCTCCGATCTGAATTTTTTTGAAAATCCAGATCGGAGCGGAGGACTGCGGCAGCGCGGGATACCCACTGCAAAAAAGGGCACAAAAAAGCCCGGCTGAAAAAGGCTCAACCGGGCATGCGTGCAAAGATGCCTGATATTTGGATGCGAATGGGCAGATTGGCCGACACAATTACCCATCGGACAGGCATGAATATGATTATGAAGTTGTATATGAAAAAGAAGATGGTATGTGTTGTTTATGCCGTCTTTATTTCGGCCTCAGCACGGGAGATAAATTCAGTTTGTCCAACGAGATACTCCTTTCGCTGGGGTATATAGCGAAAGCCGGTATCCCGATATCCATATCGTCCGTCAAAATCCGTCAAAATTCGCAAGTAGAATTAAGGCCCACCCTCATACAAGAGGGCAGGCCCTACGGAAATTGGCAGCCAGGCTATCATAGCGCTCTAAAACGCCTTAGACCCTATAGCTTTGCGTCCCCGTCTTTCAAAGGGTTTGCCCTTGGCTTTGTTTTTGTGGTTATATGACAGCGTGTTGGTAGGATAAACAGTGAAGCGGCTTTTTGCGAACGGCTTATGCACCTGCCTCAAGGTCGGAAAGTCACTGTTTTCTCGCCACCACCACAAACTGCCCGTTGTCCGTATGATAGGCGCAGGTAACAAGCGTCAGAAGTTCGTCTCCATATGAAGCGGTGACACCGGTATCATAAAGAGATAACCCCTTTATGTTGGAGATGTATTCGTCAAACTCCGCTTCGTTATCTGCGTTCAGGAAATTGTAATGCTTAAACACCGTGTCACTCTTTCGATAGGTCTGACTCTCAAACACTGCGATGATTGCGTATTCCCGTTGCTCATACAACGTATCAAAGTTGATATTCGGATGCTCCTTGTAATAATTCTCGTCCTCGTATGCTTCCAGCCCCGCAAACATTGTGCCGTTTTTCATGTGATGGCCGTAGATGATGGTGTTTGTTTCAAACGGCTCCGCCGTACACCGTTTGTCGATAAACGGTACGCCGCTCTTGGATTCCTGCTTGTCAAAGCCGTGGGACAGGTAAAAATCATCCGCCGTGTACATGACGGGATAATCGATTGCGGTTCCGCCGATTATGATCCAACCTGCCATATCCGCGTTTTGCTCGTGCAGCGCCCGATATTGCTCCAATATGACAGGCGTTTCGGGCTTTGGCGACGGTTCGGGTGTGTTCTCGGGGACAGAAGCGGGTAATTCTATGCTACCCGCCGCGATAGCTGCCAGTTCTTTGAACACGATTTTCTCCTTCGCCCTCTGTGCGTAATCCAGAATCAGCATCGTGGCTGAGAACACAAACACGGCGGAAAAAGCAATGAGCAGGATAAATTGCAAGCGTGGCGAAAGAAACATGCCCAGCCTGTTTAGCGGTAAATGTCCCAAGGCTTGCCGTTCCCTTGACCGGATTCTATGCAAACGCAGAGAACGCTTTATTCTTCTAAGTGGCATCTTATTCATCCTTTGCCTGACGGAAACGGGCGGGGCGGCAAGTCGCTTCCGCCCGTTCTCACCGCCTGTCCTTATCGCCTGTATGATTTTTTTCGTCTACCCAATATGCACAGCGCGGTGATGCCCGCCGCGCTTGCGCCGCACAGCAGCCACCAAACCCAATGCGATCCACTATCGCCGGTCTTGGGTATGTCGTCAAGGCCATCTGCCACAAACACCGCAAACGGCGACAGACTTGTGACGGTAAACGTCGCCTTGCCGTCCATGATTGTCGCAGTGATCGTCTCCAGCGTACCGTCATTCTTTGCGTGCAGGATAGTCACCGTCTGTCCGTTGTACTGCGAACCAACCGGCAGTGATATCGTCAGCGTACCGGTAAAGCTGCCCGAGAGCGAGATATCCACGCCCAGCAGCAACACATAATCGTCATCCTCCATCCACAGACGGATAGTGTCGTCGCCATCGCCGTCGCCCAGCGTCATGTCGCCGATCGTCAGCACCGCCCCTTCGCTGATATAGCCGGAAACCGTGATGCCCGTTTCATCGTCCGTCAGCGTGCGGGATGAATCGTCATCGCCGATAGCCACGAAAACAGCTGTTACGGTCGTCGCGTTGGCAGGCACCGTGAAGGTGGTGCCGGCGGAACTGGCGTTGCCGAAGCTGCCGCCATTGCTGCTTGTCCACCTATCGAACCGGTAGCCGGATGCGGGCGACGCAGAAAGGCTGATGACCATACCAGCCCCATAGCTGCCGCTGGTACCGCTTGTTATGCTGCCTCCCGCGCCTGCCATGATGGTGACCGTATAGATCTGCTCCGCAACGGTAAGGGTGCCGTTCGTGCGGACCGTAATGGTGTAATTTCCGGTTGCCGTACCGCCTGTAAGAGTAATGACGTAACTGCCCGGCGTATTTCCGTTAAAGGTCGGGCAAGCCAGCGTGGGTTCATCGCTCAACGCATCCGTTTTGGATTCGCCGGAAGCCAGATTGCTTACTGTATAGGTCAGCTCGGGCAGACTCCCGCCCTTGAGGACCGTTTTGTTTTCTGCAACGAGAGTGATCTCCCGCTGTTCGATGGCAAAATTAACCGTACCTGAGGCAAGGGAAAGCGTGTAATTGTTGCCCGCGCTCAAGGTGCCGAGGGTTATTGCATAGGTTCCCGCGTTTTCTCCCGCGGCGCGGGAGAGCGCGCCGGTCAAGGCATCTGAGCCGTGTAGTGCGGGGGAAAAGGTATACGTTAGCGCCGCCGGATTATCCTCGCCGTATATCTTGCTCTGACCAGCGGCGGGTGTCACCGTAATCTCCTTGGGGACGATTGTAAAATTAACCGTTCCTGAGGCAAGGGAAAGCGTATAGTTGCCGCCCGCGCTCAAGGTACCGAGGGCTATTGCATAGGTTCCCGCGTTTTCTCCCACGGCGCGGGAGAGCGCGCCGGTAAAGGAATCTGAGCCGTGTAGTGCGGGGGAAAAGGTATACGTTAGCGCCGCCGGATTATCCTCGCCGTATGTCTTGCCCTGACCGGCGTCGGGTGTCACCGTAATCTCCTTGGGGATGATGGTATAAGTAGCCGTCGTCGTGCCGGTATAGGCGCCCATACCGGTGATGGTCAGTGTTACTGTTCCGGCGCTGATACCCGCGCTGGTGCCGCTTCCGGCGTTGTCCGTGCTGGTAATGGCGAACGTATAGTCGGTATCTTCCGTCAGAGTCGTACCGCCGAATTTCACCACAACAGCCGGGGTAATGGCGCTGCCGCTGTAGGTGTAAGGGCCGCCTGTGGTCACAGTGAAATATACGGCGTTTTTGGCTGTGAGGTACAGCCCCGGGCTGCCGTCCTGCCCGGCAATGCCTTTGAGGACGGGCAGCATATCCTGCGCCGCCGTCCATATCGTTGCGGTATCCCAGTTCATGGTGCCCGTCCAGAACGCGGGAAGCACCGCCTGTGTCGCGTTCATATCCGCGCCGTTTGTGTTGTCCGCCGTGCCACCGGTGATGGGTGTCACTGTGCCGTTCACTGTCACCGTCATGCCGGAAAAGGCGTAGTTGCCGGTGAGGGTGGCTGCGTCGTTTACTCCCACAACGCGCCCGACATCCTCTGTGCCGCTGACCGAAGGATTCAGCGCAGCGCAGTTTTGCACCGTGCCGTTGTAAACATACCCCGCCACGCCGCCGACCTCGGCGCCGCTACCGGTGATGCTGCCGGTAACGTAGCAGTTTTCCACCGTGCTGCCAGAATAAACCTCTCCCGCCACGCCGCCGACAGAGTTCGTTCCGGTGACGCTGGCGGTGCTGTAGCAGTTTTGCACTGTACCGTCAGCACTGCCCGTTATACCGCCGACATAATTCTCGCCGGTAACGCTGCCGGTGACATAGCAGTTTTGCACCGTGCCGAAAACAACCGCTCCCGCCACGCCGCCGACAACGGTGCCGTTGACGCTGCCGGTGACAGAGCAGTTTTCCACCGTGCCGGACATAACTTCCCCCGCCACGCCGCCGACATTGCTGTGACCGGTGATGCTTGCGCCCTCGATGCCGAGATTTTTTACTGTTCCATCGATAACAACTCCGAACAGACCCTGATAGTCGTCGTTGGGGCGGTTAATCGTCAGCCCGGTGATTTTCTTGTTGTTGCCGTCAAAGGTTCCATTGAATGAGTTGCTGTAGTCGTTTCCGACCGGCGTCCAGCCTTCGCCGCTGTCCGCGCTCGCGTAAGCGGAAAGGTCGAGGTCGCCCGTCAGCTTATAATATTGGCTGTTATAGTCCGTATCGCCATCGTTCACGCGCTCCGCCAGCCAAGCAAGCTGCTGCGGTGTGCTGATCTGCCAGGCGGTTTCTTCGTTCTGACCGTCGCCGCCGTCAAAAGGCGGGGTTGTTAACAGGTGCGAGGGCAGAGCGGCAGCCTGCCCCGAAAGCCCTGTCAGGATGGGCAGAGCGTTATCGTCGAATGTCCAGATTGTGTCGTCCCAAGTGGCCGCCGTCGTCCAGAAGCTGGCGCCGCCGATTTCGGCGGCGGTTTTGTCCGCGCCGTTTTTGTTGGTAACGATGCCGCCGGTAACGGTGCTGCCGCCGACCGTCATATCGCTGTAGGCGTAGTTGTTTTGCAGTGTAGCGCTGGAAATATAGCCAGCCACGCGCCCCAAAGAACTGCCGCTGGCGTTGACCGAGGGGTTCAGCGCGACGCAGTTTTCCATCGTGCTGCCGGAAACATACCCCGCCACGCCGCCGACATAGTTGCCGCTACCGGTGACACTGCCGGTGCTGTAGCAGTTTTCCACCGTACCGCCGCTGGAAACATACCCCGCCACGCCGCCGACATAGTTACCGCTACCGGTGACACTGCCGGTGCTGTAGCAGTTTTCCACCGTGCCGCCGTCGACATACCCCGCCACGCCGCCGACTCTGTTGCCGCTGCCGGTGACACTGCCGGTGCTGTAGCAGTTTTTCACCGTGCCGCCGTCGACGACATACCCTGCCACGCCGCCGACATATGTGCTGCCGGTGATGCTGCCGGTAACGTAGCAGTTTTGCACCGTGCCGTCGCCGACAACAGCCCCCGCCACGCCGCCGACACTGTCGCCGCTGGTGATGCTGACAGCCGTCACGCCGAGGTATTTTACCGTGCCGGCGTCTATGTAACCGAATAAGCCCTGACAACTCACGTTGCTGCGGTTGATGAACAGCCCGGTGATTTTCTTGTTGTTGCCGTCAAAGGTTCCCTTGAATGGGTTGCTGTAGTCGTTTCCGATCGGCGTCCAGCCCGTGCCGCTATTCGCACTTGCGTAAGCGGAGAGGTCGAGGTCGCTCATCAGCTTAAAATACTTGCCGGAGTAATCCGTTCCCCCGTTGACCTTTGTCGCCAGCGCCGCAAGCTGGGCGGGGGTGGCGATTTGGTAGGGGTCGTCGCTTGTGCCTGCGCCGGGAAAATCCTGCCCCGCCGGGGTGTCCGCGATATACGCGGGCAGTTCCGCCGCCGCGCCGAAGCCGGGCAGCTTGCCGGTTTCGTAGGTCCACGCCGTATCACCGGCAAACAGCGTTTCAAAGAAGTTTGCGGCGCTGATTTCGGCGGCGGTTTTGCCCTCGCCGTTTGTGTTGTCCGCCGCGCCGTCTGAAACGGCTTGCACAGTGCCGTTCACTGTCACCGTCATGCCGGAAAAGGCGTAGTTGTTGATGAGGGTGGCTGCGTCGCTTACGCCCACAACGCGCCCGACATTATTTGTGCCGCTGATCGAAGGATTCAGCGCGGCGCAGTTTTCCACCGTGCCTTCGGCATACCCCACCACGCCGCCGACGAGGCCGAAAGAGCCGTCTCCGGCGACGCTGGCGGTGCTGTAGCAGTTTTGTACCGTGCTGGAAGTTCCTCCAGTTATGCCGCCGACAAAGCTGTCGCCGGTAACGCTGCCGGTGACATAGCAGTTTTGCACCGTGCCGCCAGCGTCGCCCGCTATGCCGCCGACACCGTCGTCGCCGGTAACGCTTCCGGAGACAGCGCAGTTTTGCACCGTGCCGGCAAGAATCATGCCCGCTACGCCGCCGGTATACCCGCCTCCGGTGATGCTTGCGCCCTCGATGCCGATATTTTCCACCGTTCCGCCGTCAACAGCTCCGAACAGACCCTGAAAGCTGCTGGTGGGGCGGTTAATTGTCAGCCCGGTGATTTTATACCCCCCGCCGTCGAAGCTGCTTTTGAATGGATAGGAGCTATCTCCGATGGGCGTCCAGCCTGTGCCGCTGTCCGCGCCGGCATAGCCCGAAAGGTCAAGGTCATTCATCAGCTCCAGGCAGACCGTGCCCGAGGCGCTGCCCGTAATGAATTCTTCCAGCAGGCCCGCGCTGGTCAGCGCCGCGACTTCGGCAAGCTGCGCCGCGTTGGTGATTTCCAGCGGGTCGGAGGTTGTGCCCGCGCCCTTAAGCAGCTTCATTTGCTGCTTCGGGTGCATAAAGGCGATGGTAGGGACGGCAGCGTCCTCCGCCAGCGTATAGCCTGCGCCGATTTGCGCGATAAACGCGTGAAGCCCCGTCTGGGACGTATCGGTTTCGCACGCCCAGGTCACGGGGATGTCCGTTGTTTTGCCGTCCACCGTGCCTTTCACTGTTTCGGGCAGGTTCGGGGTATCCCCCCGCTGAAAGCGGATGCTTTCATCTAAATCGGTAAACCCGGTAATCTCGCCGCTGCCCGCTTCCACCGTCACGGTGATTTGGGGCGGTTCCGCGCTGACGGTGAAGCCCTCGATTTCGGCGGTGAAGGTGTACGCGCCCGCAGTGTCGCCGTCATAGTCCGGGGACGCTGTCCAACTGACCGGTACGGGAACGGTCATTTCCGTAAACAAAGCGCCGTCCTGCGCTTCGTCCGCACCGCTTTCCCCGTCGGATGTGCCGCTTTCGCCCAGTCCGATTGCGGAGTCAGTAGTAGTGCCGGCAGCTTCGGCTTCCGGCTGCTGTTCTGCATAGACGGAATCCTGAACGGTCTCCTGATTCTCATCTGTGTCCGTTTCGGTGGCAACGCGCACAGTAGCCGTCAGGGTACCGGGCAAATTCAAATCCGCAAATACCGTGCCAAGGGACACGGTCTGCGCCGCCGTTGCCTCCGGCAGCGCCTCAAAGGTGATAATCTCGCCGGCGGTCGTCGCGGCGGCCGCGGCATTTAGCGGCAGCATACCCACAAGCAGGCATACCGCCAGCAGTAGTGCCATGACTTTTGTTTTCCCCGTCTTTTGTAAACCAATCATTTCTTCGTCACAACCTTTCGTATTGGTGTGTTTACTTTACCTGTCCTCCATCCCGCCGCCCTCGCCCTGAAGCTCGGGAATGCTTCCTTCGGCGGCGATGCAGTACGCAAGACCGGGGGGCGCTTTTTCCCGCAGGTCGGGCAGGGAAAATTTGAATTCGCTCTCCTGCCCGAACTTCGTCCCGATCATCATGTACAGCTTCGGATATTTGTTCGTCTCTAAGGACTGGCCTTCGCATTTCATCCAGCCCACAGGAATGTCGTCATAGGCAATCAGCCGGACTTCACCTAAAAGCTGGCTCATATGACCCCTCTCTTTCGCATCAGCAGCTATATTTATCTGCCATAAATCATATAGAAAAATAATTGCGTCGGCATGTGACAAAAGTCATGTATTGCCGAAAAAACAAAGAACCTGCCGGTTTTATGGCAGGTTCTCCACAATAACATGTTCCGTATCTGTTAGATTTTATACCTGGATGATATTCAGCGCTTTGCCTCGCATAACGGCCTTCACCCGGTTGTCTACTCCGAGCTTAGCGTAAATGACGCTCAGATAGTTTCTGACCGTCCCCAGCGTGATGCGCAGTTCCCCGCTGATTTCAGAATTCGACAATCCACGCGCCAGCAGCCGTAAGACCTCAAGCTCCCTTTCGGTTAAGAGAGAATTTTCATTTTTGGGGTTTAAAAGACTCTGTATGTCCGTTTCCCGAATCGTTGTCTGCCTGGCCAGGAGCGAGGGAAGAAAGCCTTTTATGAAGGCGGGCAGGCTGTCGCCGAATTCACCCGTTTTTTCCATGTAAAGAATACCGATCAGCACACCCGAATACTTGACGGGCAGGCAGAGGAAGGACAGCCCCGCCTTGTCCTTTAGGTAGGGGTCGCCCGCGAAAATACCGGAGGCCGCCTTTGGTTCCGGGAGAAGCTCTGTTTCCGTTCTCGCCACATAGCGGATCATCCGATGGGGCAGGGCGCTCAGGTGGTTCATGTTGACCGGGTTTTCGTGGGCGCGGGCGTCGGAGCCTTTCCTTTTCTCATATTTGAGGTACATTTCGTCGGCTTTTTCAAAAAAGACGGCGCAGTAATCCGCGTCCTCCCGCCGGGCAAGCAGCTCCAGCAGGTAGAGATACCCCTCGTCCCCGGCCAGCTTTTCCGTTTCGCTGAGATGGAACAGGATATCCCGTTCAGACTCGTTTGCGGCGGCGGTTGGCGGGTGGGACGTTTCCGAGGTACACGCCGCCTCGTCGGACAGGTCCGTATTCCCGGCGATCAACCCGGCGATGCGGACAGCGCCCCACTGTTGATAGAGGCGGACAGCTTCCGCCGTATAAAACCCGGAAAGCCTGGGATCGGCGCGGTGGAATTTCGCGGCAAGGAGATTGGCAAGGGCTTCGAGGGAGAGATTGCCCTGCTTTTCGGCAAACGCCATCGCCTCCCGGTACAGCCTGTCGGTTGCCTTTTGGGGCTTGAACAGCGCGTCGTATTCCGCCTGTACCAGCAGGTATCGGGCGCGGTGGTTGACGGGATAGCGAGAAACCGTGTACCGAAGCGCCCTTAAATGCTTTTCGATCACCCGTTTGTTGTGCCGCTTTTCCGTTTCGGATAAATCCTTATGCGCGGCGAGCCTTGCGAGTGCGCTGTAAAAGAGAAATTCTACATTGATAACGAAGCCTCCGTGGAGGCCCACGTCTTTTGCCTGAATCGCCTCCGCGAGACGATATGCCTTCGTCGTTTCCCCCTCAAGGTACAGGCGCTCCAGCTCTATGATATCGCGGTTGGTGGTGATGGTGTCGGCAAACAGGCCCTTGTACGGATACGCCCCGTCCGGGGAGGCGGCTTCCTCCGTGAAAGCGCCGCCGCAAAGGGCGCGGATATGGTTTTCGTAAATGTCGTAAATCCGCAAGGAGAGAGTATGCTCCGGCCTGTTCTGCTTCCTCCGGCAATCGCCGATGTACTGCCTTAATTCATGAAGCGGCGTACCCATCATGTATTTCGTGAGAATCGTAAAGGCAATGGCGTAGCTGCCGTACAGGGTCGCTCCGGCCTTTTCTCCTTCCAGGGTGGAGAGCGCAAGGCAGTCCACCGTAGCCTTCAGCGGGTTCGCCCAATGGTGGGCAAAGGCGCCGAGGATGCAGTAAGCCGCCGATTTGGAAGCGGCGTTTTCGCAGCGGTCGATAAGCGGCAGCGCAGCCTCAAGGAGCTTTTTGCCCTTTTTATGGTCTTTTCTGAGTTGAAAAAGGACATAGGTATACGTCGCGTAGGCCACGGGCGCGTAGTCGGAATTCCCGTGCCGCGCGGAAAGCGCCGCCAGCTTCACGGCGATCATGGCGTCCGTCTTATCGCTCAGACGGTTGGCGGAGGGGGCCATGTCGGTCAGGGCTTCCAGAATGATGAGAAGCCGCCCGTCGCTGATTTCGGGAGCGCCTTTCAAACGGCTGATTTTTTTATCTGTCAGTAAAAACCTTGTTGTGAGCAGGTCGAGGATGGTATGCGCCGCGTCCAGTTTGAGATTCAGATGGGCAAGCACAGAGGCGCCCAGCTCCAATACCTTTTCAAAATCACCGCTCATGGCGCAAAGGGCTATGTACTTTCTTTTGATCCTGATTTGGCTTTCGGTTTCGGGATATTCGGCAATCAGGGTTTCAAAGTCTTTTTCCGCTTTCTCCGCTTGTCCGCAGATATACCGGCATTCCGCAAGCTCCAGACGAAGGTCCAGGGCAAAGCCGTCTTTCCCCTGTGGCCGGTCGCCGGAAAGCAATTCGGCGCACCGCTCGAACAGCTCCAGCGCCTGTTCGACGGCGGCTCCCTGCTTGGCGCGGACGCCGGCCTCATAAAGCTCGCCTGCCCATTGCTCCTTTTTATGCCCCGCAAGCAGCGGCAGGTCGGCCCTTAAAAGCTGCGCGGCGAGTTCAGGCCCGCCGCCCGCCGACGTTGTTCCGTTTTTAAGCTCTGCCAGCGTCTCGGCAATCTGGTAATGGAGCCTTGATTTTTCGGAAGGCCCTATATGGCTGTATGCCAGCTTCAGAACAATATCGTGGGCATAGCTGTAGCTTGCCGTACCGTCCGATTCGGTTTTTACCAGCAGGGCGTCTTTGCATAGGCCCTCCAGGCGGCCGTTCAACAGGCCCTCATCCTCGCCCGTCAAGACTTGCAGCATCAGGGTGGAGGCCCCGCCGCAGCAGGCGATCAGATGCAGAAGCTCTTGATCCGATTTTGTCAGAGCGTCTATCTGTCTTGTAAGAAGCTGCCCGATATCGGCGGGCAGGTCTAATTTTTCCATTCTGTCGCGCCGCAGCAGCCATTTTTCACTTGCGGCGTAATATTCGAGGACATCCTCCTGAATAAGCAGCCGCAATACCCTGCTGATGTTGAAAGGGCTTCCCAGGGTCAGGCCGTACAATATTCGGATGAAATAATCCTTATGCTCAATATCCTGCTCAAAAACCAGCCGGACATATTGGCCGACGTCCTCATAGGTCAGCCCGCCGAGTCCGATCCGTATAGCATCGTCCTCGGGCAGCTTCGCCGGGTTTAAGAATACCTTTCCGGATTCATCCTCCCGCCAGGCCAGCACAAGATGCAGGTTTAAGCATTCATAATCCTGGCAGAGCGTTTCGATAATGCTCGCAGACAGGGCGTCTGCCCATTGCAGGTCGTCGATGAAAATGATCAGGGGAAACAGCGCCGTGGAAGCAGCCGTCAAAAACTGATAGACCGCTTTCCTGACCCGGTATTTAAGCTGCTCCAGATTATCCGTGCGAACGGGCTTATGCGCTTCAAAAAGAATCTGCGCGTAAGGGCAGACAGACAAAATGAGCCTTGCGTCAGAGCCTAATTTTTGATTCAGGTCGTTTTTGATATTCTTTAAGGCGTCCGCGGGCAGTGTGAGGATATGCCTGACCGTTTGCTCGATGATTTCCGAAAAAGCGATCAGCGGGCTGCCGTCGTATTGCCTGAACTTGCCGTGGACATAGGTTGCGCCCCCGTCGAGCGCGGCAGCGGCGTGCTCCACAAAGAAGCTCTTGCCGATACCCGGACGACCGGAGATGAGGCTTAACCCCATGCCGCCTTCCAGAACGCGGTCAAAATGCTTTTGAAACAGCTCTGTCTCCGAGCTGCGGCCAACGATCGTTTTATTTATTCTCTCTTCAAGTACGTATGGAATGTCCTTCGCATTAATCTGTGCAGCTTCTTGTATTATATCTGCCGCCATCACCCCATTCACGTTCTTCCCCCGATCTCATATACAAATACGACTTGCTTTGCTGACGGCTTCACCATCTTTAATATGGCGCGACATCTTATTCCGTGTTTCTTTTATTATACTTCATAAATCAGCATGTTCCAACAATTTACGTCAATATATACACTCAGAAAAAGAGTGGACTGTTTTCGGCTAATCCATTCAGTTGACAGCCTCCATATCAAGCTGTCCAACAATAAGATACCTCCCCGGTGCGTTGCCCGAATAGCGAAATGGGTAACAGGTGATGAGTGCGATGGACTTGCCGTCCAGCACGGGAATCTTGAGATCGGCGGAATCTTCAAACGCCTGCACCTGCGTTACGATATAGGTATACTCGCTTCCGTCCGGCAGCGTGGCTGCGACGCTGTCGCCGGCTTCCACGGTTTCAAGGATACGCAGGTGTGTCCGGTTGCGGTGGCCGTAGATCACGCACATGCCGGCCTGCCCCGGCAGGGCGGAGGTTTCCAGCCAGCCAGGGCTCTTGTCCAACGTTTTTTCCGCCACGCCATAAGCGATGGATATGGTTTTGCCGTTGATATAGACAGAGAATGCCGAACCGGTAGAATTGGACAGAGGTATATCCGCAGAATTCTCTGTCGGTTCTGTTACCGGTGTGCCTGTTGGCAAGGACGCCTCTGGCGTGACATCTGTCGCGACAGACGCAATGCTTTCCTGCAATTGTCCATTCTCCAGTGTCAATTGCCCATTGGATTGCCGCTGGCAGACCGCTAAAAAGACGGACGCGGCAATGACCAGCGCCACAACCGCGATCAACAGGATTTTGCTTTTCATCAGGAACCTCCTTCTCATGGATAGATGGCATAGTAGGAATCCGGCCTGCGGATGTACTTAAAGCTGGTTTGCCCCTGCTTCGCCACGGATACCACCACGTTGTTCTTACTGCTGGAGCAATGGCAGATCAGCAGGCTTCCGTCCACGTTTCTGCCCACCACAATGCCGACATGATTGTCCCCGCCCGGAGGCGAGAAGAACGCCAGATCGCCGGGCAAGGCTTCGTCCCACCCAATCGCCGTGGACTTCGGAAACTGGTTGGCCGTGCCGTGGCCTATGATTCCGGCCACAGACTTATCCTGCGCCGCGTTGATAAACGTCCATGTCACAAACCCCGAGCAGTCCAGCCCAAACGGCCGCGTCGTGCCGGTGGTCGGGCTGTTGCCGGAAGTGACCACTTTGGGCGTACCCCAGCGCACGTCCCAGCCTATGACTTCGCTCTTGCCGCCCCAAAAATAGTTAACTTTTCCCACCAAGCTGTGGGCGGTCAGCACAACCATTCGCCGCGAAGGGGAAAGATCGGGCGGCAGGTTTGCTTCAATCGCCGCGATTTCTTCCGGCGTCAACATCAAATCCGCATCGCTGAGCGTCAGAAGCTCTAAGAGCATTTTGCGCATATCCGGCTCCATCAGTGCATTGAGGGCTTCTGTTTGTTCATCGGTGAAGCCATAAAATGCAGGCATGCCGGAATGACCTTTGCTGTTAATATGGATATACAGGATTTTCTCCGTTTCGGGCGTAGGCGCCGGACTTGCCTCAGGGGACGCGGAGGGAGCGGGAATCTCTTTTGTTTCTACTTCAGAGGTAACGGTCACCATATCCCAAAACACCCGGCGCAGCAGATTTATCTTCGCTTTGTCCATAACGATCACGTCCTGGGGATTGTCGGGATCGAGGTTGCACTTTACCGCGAACACGCCGAGGATATCCACCCAATGCTCCACATACTGGCCGCCCGAATCGCCGTTGTAGGTGATATGCACTTCTTTCGCGTCGCTGTGCCGGGACTGTATCTGTTCCACCTTTTCGTACAGTTCCTCGTTGACAGTGCGCACGGCCTCGGCTACGGTGGGCGTGCCGTCTCCGCCCCCGCCCGTCAGAATGCCGGCGGGCGAAGCGAAGATGGCGGCCACAGCCACAATGATGAGCAGCACAACCAGCACCACCCAACCGCCGGCCGCTATCGCGGCAATCAACCCTTTGATGGCGGCGATGGCCAGCTTGATTGTCGTTGCCACAGCTTTTGCTGTGGCTTTGGCTGCCTGGGCCGACGCTCTTGCAGCCGCCTTTGCCGTTTGCACCGCGCGCTTTGTGGCTTTGGCGGCCTGCTTGGCTGCTTTGGCGGCGGTCTTTGCGGCTTTCTTGGAGGTTTTAATCGACCGGCCCGTGGCCTTCACCTTTTTTCCTGCAGCCTTGATCGACTTGTTTGCTGTTTTCACCGTACTCTTTGGCGCATGCCGGGGACTGTCTTTTGCCAAGCTCTGCACAGGGGGCTTTGCCGTATCCGTAACAGGCTTTGCGGCATCCACATTCCGCAGCGCACGGCGCTCCCGTGCCATCTGCTGCACACGCCGCCGCCCGCGCTCTGCACTCTGGCGGTCAGAACGATGCTTGGGGGTATGGGCGTCCGGTCTAGCGCCGTTATGGACTCCGTCCGAAGCATCATTGCGGGTATCACTTTTATAGGCGTTCGCCGCATCCGGCTCTGTTTCCCGTACCCTGATCCGCTTGAAAACCTGATCCTTTACCTTGCCGGCAACCGCCGAGACAGCATCGCCCGCCTTATACGCAGCGGTATCCATGCCATCCGATACTTTGTCAATGGCATAGTTCTCCGGCGCATCGCTCTGCGCAGCAGGTCCCTGTTTCTGGTCGGGCAGCTTTTCTTTTGCATCGTTTAACCCGCGCCGGATAAGCTCCTTGGGCAGCCGGGCGTTTTTGTCCGGCTCCCTGGGCGTTCGGGACACAGGCTTGGTCTTGATCTCTCTGCCCATTTGCGTTTTTACCTCCTTTCACACGAGAAAAAGGGCGGCTCAAAGGCCGCCCCAATCGTCAGTTTTATGTACCGGTCACTCTGTCAAGATTTCCATACCTCCACCTCGGACGGCTTGGTGGTCATAAGCCTGTAAGTCGAATTATGGGGATACCTGTCCTGCACAGGCACGATGGCCCCAGCGCATTTCAATAGCCCCGAGCCGGATTCGGCGTTGGTGACATAGGATAGCTGATTCTCCGAAATCCCCAGCAGCTTAGCCAACTCCAGCCTGTCGCTGGCCGCTTGGTTGAGCATCAGCACAAATTCGCTGTTGCTGAGCATCGTGCGCGCCGTATGACTTTGCAGCAGATCCTCCAGATTCTGCGTGATCCCCGTGCAGGCCGCGTTATATTTTCGGACGCGCTTCCACAGGGTGAACAGGAAATTGGCCGAATATTCCTGGGAGAAAAGCAGATACACCTCATCGATGAACACCCAGGTAGCGCGGCCACTCATGCGGTTCTTCACGATCCGGTTGAAAATGGAATCCAGCACCACCAGCATGCCCACCGGCAGAAGCTGTCGCCCAAGGTCGCGGATGTCGTAGGAGATGATGCGGCTGTTGGTATTGACATTGGTCTGCTGCGCGAAGGTATTGAGCGAACCGTTGGTAAACAGCTCTATGGCCAGCGCCACGTCCCTGGCCTCCGGCTCGGCCTGGGTGAGCAGCTCCGCGTGAAATTCCTTCAGCGTGGGAGGGCTGCCTTTAAAGCCCTTCTTCATATAGGGCCGGTACACGTTGGCGGCACAGCGGTCGATCACACTCTTTGCTTTGGCGTCCAGCTTGCCCGCGCCCATAAGCTGTTCGCAGAGCGAGAGCAGAAACTCGGACTTTAGAACCACGGGGTTGCCGCCGTCGCCGTACCCGGCTTCCATATCGAGGGCATTGATGTGGTTGGGGCTTGTGGCGGATATCTTGATCACTTCTCCGCCGAGCGCGCGTATCAGGGAAGTCATTTCCGACTCCGGATCGATCACCAGAATATCGTGGTCGGTGGACAGCGCCAGAGAGAGTATCTCCCGTTTGGCGGCGAAGGATTTCCCCGAGCCGGATACGCCCAGAATAAAACCGTTGGCGTTGAGAAGCTCCTTGCGGTTGGCCACGATCAGGTTTTTGGAAATGGCATTGACACCGTAATAAATCCCGCCGGAGTCCATAATCTCCTGGGCCTTGAAGGGCATGAGAACGGAGAGGGCCTCCGTGGTCAACGTTCGCAAGGCGTCAATTTTT
Organism: Bacillota bacterium; assembly: GCA_023461435.1. Lineage (GTDB taxonomy): Bacteria > Bacillota > Clostridia > Christensenellales > SZUA-584 > SZUA-584. The sequence continues at coordinate 26,777 of JAEYLC010000023.1, read as the reverse complement.
CTAAGGCCATAGGGTAAAACGGTGTTGAGCCCCTCGGCCTGCTGGTAGTTCAGCGTCCCCAATTGACACAGATGCTTGCGCGCCGCCGATTGCAGGGTTTCGGTATCGGCCTCCAGTTCCTCTAAAGAATCCGCAACGTGAACCAGCGTCAGCGTCGCGAACATCAGACGCTGGTCGCGGGTGGTCAGATCGTCCAGCATCTCGCGGGTTTCCTTGCGTTGCTGTTCCAGATCATACGGCACCACGGCGCTGTAATTGTTGTTGGCGTTCTGTCGCCGCTGCCAATTGGCCACGTTTGTCTCGACGCCCAACAGTTTGTTCTGCATCTCGCGGACAGCCTCGTCCAGATTGACCGGAATGACATCGATGGAGAGCATAAGCGTCTTGTTCAGTTCGGTCAGTTCCGCGATCATGGAGTCGCGGATGTAGGAGGCGTATTCCCGCAGGAACAGCACCCGCCCAAACTTGCCACCCATCATAAAGTGGTCTTTGCGGAACCCGAAGCCGTCCGGCGTGATATAGTCCTTGAAATCATGGCCTTTTCGCTGCATTTCCCTGATATCGAAGCGGAAGCCGGTTTCTTCGCCCGGCCGGAAGAAGTCGTGAAAAATCCGCAGGCGCTCGAAGGCATCCAGTTCCTCGGCATGGGAGCCCATATGCGCGAGATGTGTGGAAACATCGGATACGACACGGGAAAAATAGGCGCGGGCTTCGTCAATATCCCGTTTGTGGACAGAGATGGTCACATACCGCTCCTGCAGGATGCTGTTGGATGAGCTTGTGACCTTGCCCATCAACATCCGGTTGTATTCCTCACGGTAGGCGTCCAGCCTATCGTCCTTTTTCTTTAACAGCAGCGATTCCTCAAATTGCTTTTTATTGATCCTGCGGTTGCTGATGGTGATTTTGGTAGTCGCGCCCACGTCCAGCGAATTAAGCAGTTCCGAATAGTCTAAAAACATCTCCTGCTTGTCGGCTTTGCTGGCGATGGCATAGTTGATGTCCGAAAAGCGGACGCACTTGCTGAATTTGTTTCCTACCTGAAAAATCCCGTCCGGCCAGATACGGCGGATGGGGATGGCCTGCTGCACGGATTTTGGAACAACCATACGCTCCCTGTCCTGGCGGAGCATGCTGGTTAAAGATTTAATCATGGCGCAATTCCTCCTTGGCGGACGAATTGGCCATGACCGCGGCGTAGGTGTTTTCGGCTTTATACGCGAGCTGCCGGGGATATAGGAACTCGGAGCGAAGCCAGGCCATGACGAAGCGCTCGGCGGGCATCCCGTTGTATTTAAAGAAACCGCAGGCGGCAAACGGCGCCGCGCCCAGGATACATATCCAACCGGTTTCTTCCGTTCCCGCTGCGCTCCTAAGCGCAAAATACAGGCCCACGGCAACGAATACCGCTGCGAGCGAGAAAGCGAACTGCCGCAGGCTCAGGCCGAAAAATATGGATTCGGTATAGTCGCGCACTTCTTTGTTGATGCGTACTTCCATGTGAAACCTCCTTGGCTTTTGATGGACGAGGAGAAAAAGCCAAGGAGAAATCAGGTAGGCGAAAGAATATAAATCAAAAATGTATGAAACACTCTGCGCTTTTTCCGCACAAAGGTTGCACAGGGCTGGTGAAAGAGTTAAGCTATAAGTAAATAAAGGGAATGGGGGGTTAGGCTATGTGGATATTTATTGTATTCGGCGCTTTTGTTATCGTGCTGTCCATTATCTTCCGCGTGGCGGCAGCCTTCCGGCTGACCATTCCGCTGCTGTACGGCCTGCTGGCCCCAACACTGTTTTCAAAATGGTTTTACGCCAATTACGATCTGGCGAATTTCATCGGCTACGCACTGCTGGCGGTAGTCGGTCTGTCCTGGGTGATATCCCTGGTCCGCAAGATTCGGGTGTTCATAGCGGATCGCCGGGAAGAACGGTTTTCCGAGGATTTGCTGCGCGAGCGGATACGGACAGCGACACAGCGGGATGAAAACGGATATTTGATCGTGGACACGGACGATTTGTTTCGCAAGTGACTATTAGTTGAGTCCTAAAAGTTCTTTGATCAGCCTGTCGCTCATCTTGATGGTTCCCACCAGCACCAGCGCGTTGAACGCGAACTCGGCTATATAGTTCCAGACGATGGTCACCGCCGATAACGATTGATCGCCCAGCGCGGGCGGGCTTGCGGCAAAGACCGAGAATATGATGCAAGCCAACACGATAATCAAGCCTTCCAGACAAATCGCGGCATACGATTTGAGGAAGGCTTTTCCCATGCTGCTGGATGGTTCCCCAGCGAATGCGGAGAGCGGTATGGGTGCGATGGCGGTCGCTAAATAGAGCTTAAAAAAGCGGCCATAGACCGATAGAATCATGATCAGGGACAACACCCAAATGAACAGGCTGCCCAATAACGTGACCAGCCACAGGGGGATGCTCTCCCAAAATCCCACTTCGTTGATTTTAGTGATGATCTCAGCGGGCAGCGCCACAGCGCTTGCCGCGGACAGTCCGGAGGCTGACATCGCCGTGCTGATGCCGCCCTGGGCAATGCGGAAGATAGCTATCATCAGGTCGAGGCCATAGCTGACCGCAGCCTTTGCCAATACGAAACGGATAAAGCATTTGACCGCCACTTCCGGTTTTTTCAGTTCGGTAAAGCTGCCCATCGTCTTAACGATTCCTACTACGAAAAACAGCACCAGCAGCGCGTATCCGATGGCCTTGAGCGCGCCGTTAACATCCACAATCACCGACCATATCCCGCCGCCCCGGAAGGCTTCGGGTGACATGGTCAAAAGCTGCCATATCTCGGCCAGCTTTTCGTTCCAGGTTTCGAGCGCCGCGTTCAGGTTATCAATGATCCAGTTTCCTGATCCCAATCCGTGAACACCTCCTGTCTATTGAAAATCCGGGGAGGGCGTGCTGTCCTCCCCGGAGGTATAAAGTAAATAGCATCAGCCTGTGATAAGATTCAGGATTTCCTTGGCAAAAGTAATGATGATGCCGCCCGCAACGGTCAGCATCCCATTGGCGCGTTGCGACGGATCGTGGCTTTTGAGACTGAGCCCGATCTGCAGGATGCCAAATCCGAGCAGTATGATCCCGATGGCCCGAATAATTGAAAAAATGAAGTCGGACAGGTTATTCACAACGGCAATGGGATCGTCCGCCGCGTAAGCGGTGGCGGCAAAGCTGAAAAGAATGACGAGGGTGCAGAAGGCGGCAAATACCGCCTTCATTCTTTTATTCATCTTCATGCGTTTCTCCTTCGTTCTTTGGATTGATTTCTTCCGGCGCGATCAGGGGGCGCCCGTAATAGATTCTGCGCTTATGCTCATAGGGCGGCGCGCCGCCCATCGGGGTGTAGCGGATGTTCGGATGCTTCATGAGCGCATACTTCTCGTCCATACACGGTCCCGCGCCCCGAATCAGCAGGATGGCCATACGGTTATCTAGCCGGCGCACCTCGTCGGGGGTGAGCAATTCACGGCCTGTGATTTGAGTGTTGGTGGAATACGAACCCCGGCCGCCATGAGTCTGTCCGTGTGTTTTGGTCTGGATACTGGCTTTTCCCAGCGCCTCGCTGAGATACTTGTGCGTCCCGGCCTCGTTGCCGCCAAGGTAGAGAATCGTGTCGCTGTTGCCTGGGATGGTTTCCCAGGAGTCCTTGTATATCTCCTTGATTTGAGCCATATTTTGGATCACGGTACAGGAAGAAATGTTCCTTGAGCGCATGGTCGCCAACTCGCGGGGATACCCCTCCAGCCGGATCGACGCGAATTCGTCAAGGATAAACCGCACATGCCGGGGCAGGCGGCCTTTATGGATTTGATCAGCGCTGTAGTACAGGCAGATAAAGGCTTGCTGGTATAGCAGCGACACCAGAAAGTTGAAGGTCGCATGGTTATCCGGTATCACTGCAAACAACGCCGCCTTATCCTCGCCCAGCGAGAATAAGTCCATTTCGTCCTCGCCAGTGATGCGCTGTATCTGCGGTATGTTGAACGGCGCGAGGCGCACGGCCAAAGACACAAGGATCGAGGATGCGGTCTTGCCTTTTGCCTGGGCGTACACCTTGTACTGCTTGACGGCAATATGCTCCGGGCCTTGCTCCCGCTCCAAAGCGTTAAACAGCATGTCCAGCGCGGATTCATAGTCCTCGTCGTTTTCTTTCGCTTCAGCAAACTCCAGCATGCGGCACACCTGCGAAAAGTTCTGTTCGTACTCCGGCGCCTCATAGAATAGATAGAATACCAGCGCCTGCAAAAGCGCCGTTTCGGATTTTACCCAAAACGGATCGGACTCGTGGGCCCTGGGCGGCGTGGTAGAGGCAATCAGACAGTTTACCATGCGCATGACGTCAGTTTCATCGCGCAAATACCGGAAAGGATTGTATCCGTCTGAAGCGTCCATATTAACAAGGTTTAGGACGCGGATGCTGTATCCCTCCTGCTTGAGCAGGTTTCCTGTAGCGTTCAGGATTTCCTGTTTGGGATCGGTCACCACATAATTGGAATTGGCGCATAGGATAGACGGCAGGCAGAATCCCCTGGTCTTGGACGCACCGCTGCCGCCGATGACCAGAATATTGAGATTGCGCTGGTGCTTGTAGCTGTCCATGCCCAGCCGGACATTCCTGGTCAGGGGAATATTCCGCTTCTGCGCGAACATGGCATTCACCCTCCGCGGCGGTTCCCACCGGGCCGAGCCGTGTTCCTCGCCGTCGCGGGTTTGCCGCATGGAAGACAGGTAAACGGCGACCGCGGCAATGTAGGTTGCCGAACAGATGAGCAGGGTTTTCAGGCTGTTTTCCGTCCATGTGATTTGAAATGGATTGCCCATTGCCTGGGAGAAATTTACCAGAAAGCCGGGGAGCCCGTCTGACAGGGACTGGGCGGCGAGAAGAGAGAACCAGAGGACGGGAATATATAGAAAGGCAAATATGAGGATGCTTTGTCCGGGGGAGTCACGCTTCATAGTCCATTCCTTTCTCTTTTGGATTTGAAAGAAACAAGCCATTTGGGGTGCTTATGCATGAAAAAAATCGGCCCCAGCCGGCATAATCGCCAGTCGAGGCCATAGACAACTATCTGTAATAATATTGCGGATTATCTGCCCTTTGCCTTTGTACGGGCCTTGGGCTTGGCGGCCTGCTGCTTGACGGTTTTATCAAACGCTTCCAGCCTGGCCGTGACGGACGGCTTTTCATTCGCCTTGTTGTTTTTGTTTTGCGAAGTCGATTTGTCCCTGGAGCTTTTGGAGCTTGACGGTGACGGAGGTTCTTTTTTTTTGACCGTATCCTCCCGCAAGGCTTCCCCCGCGTCCTTTTCCGGTTGGAAGCCGAGGACGGCGAAGATGCTGTTGGCGCGCTCTATCTCCGAAACAGGCAGCATCAGGTCAACGACACCCGATTTGCGCTGTTTGTCGCCCACGCCTGCGTACAGAATCTTGCGGGGCCTTGCCAGTTTTTCAAATTGCCTGAACTGTTCCTTCGGCATGGGGATCACGCGCAGGTCGCGCGTATTCTGGAGCAATTTCTTGACGCTCTTTCTGCCGTAGACCACCTTGTTGTTCTGGCGCATGGCCAGCAGGAAGGCGGCGACATTCTTGACGAGCGATCCTGTCAGCCGCAGCGCCACCTCGCCGCCTGACAGCATGATTCGTACCACCTGTTCGGCGGCGTCACTTTCGTATGCCATAATCTTTGTTCACCTCTCTTTGTTTTTGTTGGGTCGATTGTATGTCCCGTTCCATATGGGGTATCCGTTCCCATATCGCCCGGCACAGGGAAACTTCTTTCCGCATGACTCTGATCTCGCCGTTGATATTCGCGATGTTCTGATACGCTTCGGCTTTTTCCTGTAATAGCTGTTCCCTTGATATGCCGCAGCCGTCCAGCAGAGCGGCGGCGTCCATATAGGCCGCGAACTCGTCCTCAAGGCCGGGCGTCCCGGAAGCGTAGAGTTCTCTGGCCAGGCGCAGGGTCTGCTCAGCGGCCAGGGCGTCATACAGGGGTTTGCGCTTTTTCTTTTGTACATTGAGGATGGTGCGCTTTTTTGTAAGCGCTGCCAGCTTCGTTTCGGCTTGGGATTCGCGGGCCGAAAGTTGATCCGCCGTTTCGATCCCATGCTCCCGCAGGAAGCGAAATTGCTGTTTGTACTGTTCAAACCGCATAAGCTCCTGCTTGAGCCGGGGCGTCATCCGGGGCGGGTACTCCCGTTTTTTGATCTTGCCAAGCAGATACAGGTAGTGGACATACAGCGCCAAAAACCCCGACAGTTTGGTCTTCGGACGGAAGGGGGCGTAGCGCCTATATGCCGCCGCAACCGGCCTCAAACCGGCTTCAGCGGCTTCAAGCGTCCCTTCAATCGCCGCGCAGATGCCTTCCTCTGTGAAGCGGGCGTCCTTTCTGCCCGGACGGATAAAATTCTCCGTACCTTTCAATCGGAATGAGAGGTGTTTGCCGTGCTTGATTTCATACCCCATGTGTTCCATGAGCATCAGGAAGTGACCGTAGCCGGCAGCCTGATCGATGGCCATGCGAAGATCCGCGTCCAGCATGCCCGCGTAGGTCGGCCGGCCTTTTTGCTCCCGCAGCCATTCGGCGTAGGAAACAGCTTTGGTTGTTTCCCCGCGCATAATGACCGACAGACCGTACTCTCTGCACAGCCGGTCGGAGATACCGCGTATCTGTCCGTAATATGTTTTTGCGTTGGAGTGGTATTTTTCGCCGGTGTACTTATTAACCGAGTTGAAGCAGATGTGCGCATGAACATGCGCTTTATCCACATGGACGCCGATGACCGCTTCAAAGCCCCAAAGATGTTCCTCACAGAACTTCTGCGCAATCGAAATCACCTGCTCGGGGCGGATTTCCCCCGGCGCAAAGGACTGGATGATATGGTAGCACTGCACGCCGTCCGTCTTGCCTGCGTCCATCTTGGTCTGCTTCATGGTGAGGTAAGGAGCCCGCTCCGTCACGTTATGATACGCCGTGAGGATTTTATCGTCCGTTTTGTCACCATTGAGAACATAGCCAATCAACACGTCCAGCCGGGCGCGGCGGGCCAGAATTTTGGTGATGGCCATTATCCTGACGCCGCGCCGTCCATGAGCGCGTACACCTTCTGGAGCAGGAACAGCGCCTGCGCCGCTGCGCTGCCGGGTTCGGCAACGCCAGCGTTGCAGTTTCTGGCAATCTGGTTGATGTTTGTGCCGATGCGGTTGATTTCCACATAGAGTTCATGGATGGCTTCGGGCGGCCGGCCCTTGACGGGCTGATCCAGTATGAGTCGGCGCAGATAGGCGCTTTTGGACAGGCCGCACTGCTTTGCTTTTTCTTTGAGCGTCTCCGTTTCTTTTTCATTGAGACGCAGGCAGATTTCATATGCGTTCTTTGCCAATGCCACGCTCCTTTCTCACGGCGAACGCCGCTAAAATACCGCCCCGAAGGGCGGCATACGGGTCGGGGTGTCCCCGCAAGCCGCGCAAAGATATCTTTGCGCTATGCTTGCGACGACTGCGCCCACGGGCGCTGTCGTCCGGCCCGCAAGCGGGCCTTCTCTTTTCATGCGGGGGGAAGGCTGAAGCCTTCCTGAATTTCATTTTGAGATTCGGCTTTGAAAGAAAAGGTAAGTGGAGGCTGTAAAAGAGAAAAACCGGCGCAATTCACCGGATTTGGGGTAGGCGCCTTGTTAGGCGCGCAAGCGTTGAGGTTGACACGAAAACAGGCGCCGGTTCAGGCGCCTTGGGCATCTATTCTCCGAAGAAGCAAAGCCCCGGCGGTGTCAGCCGTGAGCCTTGCCCGTTTCGCTCAGGTTATTTGGATTTACCTTTGTCCCTGGGCGTAAACAGTCGGATGCCGGAATCCGGCCTGGGTGTTTCGCCGCCCGCCGCCTGCCAGCCTGCCCTGAACGATGAGCGTATCATGCTGAACAATGCGGCTTGGACTTCGTCGTACTCGTCCTGATCAAGAAAATCGCTGAACGCTTTTTCAAATTGGTCTGTTTCCATACCGCTGCCTCCTTTCGCAAGCAGCACAATACCGCACAACGCGAAAGAAAGCTATCCCCATTTCCCGAACAGTCAGCCGTCCGTGTCCGGTTCCTCATACTCCGGATCGTCCCCATCGTCCAAGCCGAGATCGTTCTGTACAAGGCTGGCGTGGGCAATGCTGCCCGATCCGTATTTGCCGCGGATGGTATTCACGGCGGCTTCCAGCCGCTCCAGCCGTTCCCTTGCTTTTTGTTCCTCTTCGAACAGGGATAGCTGGCCTGGCGATTGATCCGCGGGCGTCAGTTTCTGTGCTGTTACCGTCAGCATCCGGATGGGCTTGCCCTCCGGCCACGAGGCATGAAGCAATGCCAGCGCTTCTTTGAACAGATCCGCTGCCAGCCAGGTAGGAGCCGCCGTACCTTTTTGCCGGGTGATGGATTTAAGGCTGGTGTCCTTGATGGTCACCTGCACCGAGCCGCATTTCACATGTGCCTTTCGCATCCGGGCGGCCACCATGTCCGAAAGCGCGATGAGTGCGGTGCGGATATCCTCGCAGGATACCAAATCGCGCCGGAATGTCCTGCCGTTGCCAATGGACTTGACGGGATCGCTCTCACCAGTGAATTTTACAGGGTTGTCATCCAGGCCGTTGGCGAACATCCACAGCGTTTTTCCCATTTTACCCAGCTTGTATTCCAACCTGCCCGCGTCGGCGTTTGCCAAATCACCAATGGTTTCGATGCTCATCCTGCGCAGCGTTTCCCGCGCCGATTTGCCGACCATAAGAAGGGCCGACACCGGCTTGGTCCATACCACTCGCTTATAGTTTTCCCTTGTAATCATTTGTACCGCGTTGGAGGGCGCGGTATCGCTGCCCAGCTTGGCGAATATTTTGTTCCAGGATATGCCCACCGATATGGTTACGCCGATTTCTTTGTGTATCCGCCCCCGTATTTCATTAGCCACTTTAAGCGCGTCCCCGCCGAACAGGTGCAGACAGCCGGTCATTTCAATGAAGCTCTCATCGATGCCGCCGCGTTCCACCTGGGGGCTGTACTGCTCGTAGATGGCGTTGATTCTTTCGCAGTATTCCCGGTATAAATGATGCCGTGCGGGGCGCAGCACAAGGCCAGGACATTTCCTCTGAGCCTGCCAGATGGTTTCGGCGGTCTTGACGCCCCTGGCCTTGGCGAGCTCGTTTTTGGCCAGAATAATCCCCCTGCGGCTTTCGGGATCGCCGCAGACCGCCATAGGCGCTTTCTTCAGTTCGGGGTACAGGACTTCCTCCACGCTGGCAAAAAAGCCGTTGTTGTCACAGTGGAAGATGATCCTGTCTTTTTCCGGCATAGCCATCTTCTTATCCGTCCGCAGTTACGTTTATTCATATATAGTATATCCCAAATACGTTCGGACGGGAACATGGCCGTCACCGGCCAGGGCGCGTTTGCTGTCGGCTTTTCAAATGCATCCTTGACGCAATCTGCCGGCTCATGCGGTAATCGCCGCGGCAGGAGATCATATCAAAATCCCGCGCGCGCAGGAACATCATGGACTCCTGCCATCCGGCAGTGCGGGCTATACCGGCCTCCTTCACGTATTCCTGTGAGGGGAACGGCTCTCCCGTGGGATGACGGAACACCAACTGCGTCTGGTCGGGATTTCCACCTAAGCATGTCATGTCGCCTACGTACAATGGGTTACCGTGAATATCGTCTACGCCGATTGGATCGCCGCAAAACCCGGCGAAGCTGCCCATATTATGGCTGAACAGATAATACTGATCCTTCTCGCCGCCCGCGTTTTCCAGTATCTCCCCGATACCGCACAGGAGCTTCTGCGTCTGCGTGATGCTCAGGTTGTCCTGCTTCTGATTCACAAACCGCATGATATCCTTCACTTCGCCTTCGGGGAAACGATGTTCCATAGGGACATCACTCAAATCCAGCACCGAATGATCAGCAATGTACGCCGCGTACCGCGCATGCTCATATCCTTCAGGGGAAACGCAAATCGCTTCTTGGCGGGCTGTCGTGCGGATCAGCGCACAATTCCATACATGGTCGGTGCACGCAAGATTGGCGTTTTCCCGCACGAACACCCAATCAAACAGCAGGTTTCCCCGAAAGATATCATACATGGCTGGGGACAGCACGATGGCCTTTACAACCCGAAGCGGCCGCTTTTCATCCTGGCGGCCGGCATAGCCCTGCAGTTCCTGTATGCTGGACGCCTTGCGCAGGAACACCGCGGCAATGGGTACGCTTTCATGATCATCGCCGCGCGCTTCGTCCTTCTCAAACGCCATATCGTCCAGCATGGCGCGGGCGGCCAGATACGGCGAGCATTCCCTGTAGGATAGTGTGAGCGATTCCCAATATCCGTAAACGCTGTCCAAGGGGTGAGGGCTTTGGGACAGACGGGCGATTTCCTCCGATGAAAAATGACTCTCCGAGTCGATAAGCGCCGCATATATCTCTTTCATGGCGGAGATTTCATTGGCATGCTCCATAATACCTAGAGCGTCCCATTCTTCTATTTTTTTATAGAACGCCTCGTAATCGGCGGCCACGTTCGCCAGAAATGTTCGCTGTTTTTCCGGTGTCAGTTCATTTATGTTGGTGTTCACAGGCGATCTCCTTTCCGAAAATGAGCCTCGATCCGCGCCCTTGAAAGCCTTGTGTATTCCGCGGACACTTCGATGCCCACGGCATGGTATCCTTCCAGCACGGCGGCCAGCACCGTGGTTCCGGAACCGGCGAAGGGATCGAGGATTAAACCACCCGGCTCCACAATCTTTACCACTTCACGCATGAGTTCCAGTGGTTTTTCCGTCAAATGGATGCGCTGCTGTGGGTTACCATGCTTGAATACGCCGGGCAAACAGGGCACGGGCCGGTGCACCGGCATGGGGCCGTTCGATCCCCACACGATGTACTCGGCCTGCTGGCGGAACCGGCCTTTTTGCGGCCGGGAGTTGCCCTTGTCCCACACGGCGCAGCCGCGCCAGATCCATCCCGCCCACTGCAGGGCGTCGCTGAGCGCAGGGTATTGCCGCCAGTCGATGAACACGCAGACCGGCGCGCCTTCCTTGCACACCTTCCGCGCGTCGGAGAGCCATTCGGCCGCCCACCGCGTCCATGATCTTTGATCCTTTGAATCCCCCTCGAAAGGCGGCGGGGCGCTCGCGCCCATACTGGAGTATTTGTCTGTGGTGGATTTATTCTTTTCGGCCTGCGTTCTGCCGCCCGAGGCGTAGGGCGGGTCGGTAATGACGGCGTCAAAGGTATTGGGCTTAAAAGATGATATGAGTTTCAAGGCGTCGCCGCGGATGATCTCCCACGGCCTGCCGTTTGTGTCGTTCATGGGCGGTACGCTCCTTGTTCGATTTGTATAGAGAAAATCCCGGCATCACCGGCCGGGATTGCTTCGTTGGGATGTTTTATCCTGCCCTTTCTTTTTCACGGGCGCCGATTCATGGATGGGAATCCCCATGCGCTTCGCATGCGCGATCTCGGCGCGCATGCCCTCGGTGGGCTGGCCATACACGTTGACGGCATGGCAGCCTTCAATCAGCTTCAGGCACATGGAAAGGGCTTTTTCATCTTGGACAGGATTCGTCGGATCGGCGATGGGCGGGAACATGAGATGTGGGCAGATGGGGATATCCCCGGTATCAAAGACTTCTTTGGCGAACAGCCGCGCAGCCTCCGCGTTCCGTTCCACGTCGCCGCGCAGCGGGGCGCAGACGTAGACGCGCTTCGGGCCCGCGCTGTCCAGCCTGGCGATGTACCCGTGATCCAGTTCGTTATATACTTCCGCACCGGGATACAGGGACGCTTCGCACAGCTTCCAGCCTGAAATAGCGGAGGTGGCCGGAATTCCGTACCGCTCCGTATATTCACGGCAATAGGATTGATAGAGATCGCCAACCTGTGTGAGCGCCGGCGTATAGGGCCCGCCGTCCAATCCTTCAAAGATATCGCCTTCCAACGCATGGATGGAGCGGCAGGTCTGAATCAGCGATGCATAGGGTTTTTCAGTGGAAGCCTTCAACCTGCTGATAAAGATTTCTTCACTGTCCAGCAAATACTCTCCGGCCGGCGCGGAAAGATACCAGCCGTACAGCGTGCGTTCCAGATTGGCCTTCGGCATGGACTCATCCCTCAGAATGGTCTTGTATAACCGTTCAAAACCGCGAAGGTTATACAAATTCTGAATCTGCTGCGGATCGGATAATTCGGTCTGCACGTATTCGGAAACAATCATCAGCGCCCGCTCATAGCTTTTCGCCGCTGTCGCCCGCTCGAACATCTCCTTCGCCTGTGCGTGGAGCCCGTTTCTCTTTAACAGCCTGGAGGCGTTTCCTATGATGCCGAAGATATTGCCGTCCATGCCCTCGAGCTGCATTTCCGGTTTTCCGCTCACGGCCTGTGCGGCGTCCGCATCTATACCCAGCCGGTTCGGGAGATAATCGCTGAGCCAGTAACCGCCGAATGTACCGCGGCTTTGAAGCCGCCACATCGCCAGCTTCCCGATATTCAGCTTGACATCCTCCATGCTGAACAGGATGTTGGTGCGGCCGTCATGCTCAAAAACATAAATATCCTTAAATCCGTCGCCGTCCAGCAGGATGCCTTCTTTTGTGAGCAGGTCGTTGATGCCGGTTCCCCACTCGGCCGGGTCGCCGCCGCAGCCCTGCAGTATCAAGCCCTCGATATCCGTCATCCTCTTTATTTCCTCTGCAGAAACGTGCTTTATGGATGCATCATTCATCTGTATCCCTCCGTTTCATGGTCAATGGTTCATTGTTCATTGGGTTGCCCCCGTCGGCGCTGCCAGCAGCGCACAGAGCTCCAGCAGTTCTTCCGTCTTATCCGTCCGCTCCCAGGGCGCATCATGTTTCATGAAATGGTTATAGCAGCAATGCTCCGCGAAGATGGGCCGGTTCAGGCCCAGCGTTTGGATCATGCCGATTGGCCGGAAATCGAACACTTCTTTAATCGCGGACGCAATGATCTCATCGGGATAAACGCCCGTATTATGGGTATCCACAAAAAGCGCCACCGGCTTAGCGCGCCCTATGGCATAGGCCACCGATACCGTGCATTCCTCCGCGAGCCCGGCCGCGACGATGTTCTTGGCGGCGTACCGGGCCATGTACGCGCCGCTGCGATCCACCTTGGTACCGTCCTTGCCCGACAGCGCACCGCCGCCATGAGGGGCGAGGCCGCCGTAGGTGTCGGCCATGAGCTTTCTGCCCGTAAGTCCCGTGTCCGCCTCAAATCCGCCCAGCACAAACCGCCCGGACGGATTGATCAGGATTTCGGTATCCCCATCGGGCGGAAACGAGGCCAACGCCGGTTCGACCACCAGCCTGCGGATTTCACGGCGGAGCTGATTCATATCCTTGCTTTCGTCATGCTGGCAGGAGACCACAACGGCGGCGACGCGCACGGGTGTTTTGCCGTCGTACGCCACCGATACCTGCGCCTTGCCGTCCGGCAGCAGCCCCGGAATGATCCCCATTTTACGCACAAAAGCTAGGCAGAGCGTAAGGCGGTTGGCCAGCACAACGGGCAGCGGAAGTAATTCATCAGTTTCGTTCACGGCATGTCCGTACACGACGCCCTGATCCCCGGCGCCCAGCTCATGGACAGAACCGCAGAGAGACGTATATGCGCCGATACAGCCCGTTCCCGCACAGCTTTGGGACGATACAGTATCGGCCGTCATACGTTCACCGGGCCCTAAACCGGCCTTTCCCGAACAGTTTCCCATGCCATGTTTTCCGTTGACGGCGTCCGCGATGTCCGTACTCTGGTCGTGAACGAGGATTTCCACCTCATAGTCAGAAGAGTATCCCGTATCCCGAACAGTTTTACAGACGATGCCCGGCAGGTCGGGCATCTCAGATACCGTGATCTCTCCGGCTGCAGTGATTTTGCCTGCTGTGGCCAGCACCTCACAGGCGACGCGGGCGGTGCGGTCATTTCTCAGGCACGCGTCCAGTATGCTGTCCGCGACCCGGTCGCACAGCTTATCGGGATGCCCTTCGGTGACCGATTCCGCGGTTAGAATTCGCTTATGCATATCGTTTCTCCTTATTTCTTTTTCTTTTTGAAGTGTAGAAAGACCAATCCGCCCAGGATGAACAGGCAGAGTCCTATGGTCAGAATGCTTTTCAGAGTCATGGTTTGCCTCCTTCTTCCCAAAAAGGGGAAGGGACGGAGCGATCCGTCCCTTGCGTGGTTATGGGTTATTTCTCTTTGCTTATCTGCCCATCCGCTTTTTTGATCCTTTTTTTCATCCACACATACCGGCCAATAAAACCGCCAACCACCAGCAGGCAGATTCCGATAGCAATCAGCGGATTGTACTTATCTGAATCGATGCCCAGCTTCACAGCCGGATTGTTTTCCACCGTGACGGCGAGTGGCATGTCGAAGGTATGATCGGCTGCGAGTTCCAGCTTCTGTGCCGGAACAGGGAAGTATCCTTCCGGCACGGTGGTTTCCTCCAGCCACACTTCGCCCAAAGGCAGACCGATGACCATAATCTCGCCGGCTTCATCTACCATAAGCTCGGAGATCGTGCCATCTGCATCGGCCTTGTACCAGCCGTTCTCCAGCCGCGTAAATTTGAGCGCGGTAAAGAACAGCCCGTTTTTCACCTTCAGGCTGAATCCCGCGCCGGCCAACGGCCCTTTCGTAGCCGCGTGGATTTTGGTTACCTTCAGGCCGGTGGGCGCGTTGGTGACGATCATCTTGCCTGGGTTGGACTCGCTGTGTGCCTCTGTGACAGTCAGGATATAGCTGCCCGCACCGATATACCCGACAGGCGGCGTTTCCTTTAGGGTGTAATTCCCGCGCTTCAGGTATTTAATAGTGGCCTTGCCGTCGCCGCCCACCGCGAAGGTATCCTTTCCATCATTGGAAGGGACGAAATACCCCTTGTCCGTCTGCTTGAGCTTGACAATATTGCCGTCTGAATCCAGCAGGTTGAACACCACGCCGGGGATGGGCTCGTCGGTGTATACGTCGTACTTTTCAACGATTACCGTGGTGGGCTCGTCCTTGATCTCCGTTTCGCCGGTCACTTGGCCATACTCGTCGACGGAGAAGGTGAACACCTCGGCATTCAGCGCCCATCCGTCCGGGGATACCGTTTCAAAGAAGCGGTATGTCCCGGCAGGAAGCTCGCGCAGAATGACGGAACCCTCACGATTGGTTTCACCCTCGAACACGACTTCGCCGGACTCAGCTTCCACCCGTATGACCGCGCCGGAGATGGGGCTGCCGTCCGATACATCGGTTTTGCTGAGTTCCACGGTGTTGGCGGTGTTTTCCTTTTTGAAAGAAGTAACGGGACTGCTTTCCGCCGTAAGCTCGAAGGCGGTTTCCTCATCTGTGAGGATGAAGCCCTCGGGAGCCGCTTTTTCCCGTAAAATGTATTTGCCAAGCGGCAGATCGCCGCTGACCCCATAGCCGTTTTCATCCGTGGTAAATGTGGCGACAACCTTGCGGCCGTCCTCCGTCAGCACCTCAAACACCGCGCCGGGAAGCTTGCGTTCACTGTCCTCAGCGTCGGACTTTACGACGGCCACCCGCCGCTTCTCCATACGGTTCCATATGGGGTCTTGCTCATAATCGTCATTTATGAAAAGGATATCCGTGCTGTTTTTTCCGGTCAGGTCGAGTTCCTTTTCCAGTTCGGATGGGATATATCCGTAGGGATTGGACAGTTCCTTCAGATAATACATCGCCAGAGGAAGGTCTGCCGTGGTATGGGCCTTTCCGTCCGCATCGGTGGTGATGACGTCCACCAGCGCGCCCGCGGGGATATCTCCAATAGCGTCCCTGGCGTATACGCCGAACACAAAGCCCGCGCCGTAGTCCTCATAAAAGGCGCCAGCATTGCTGTCCCAATACTCGGCCAGCTTTTGCAGCCTGATTTCAGCCTTCTGGCGCAGGTTGTCCAGCGAGACGGATTCCGAAACGATGGACGTGTTCTGATCCTGATAAGCAAGCGTTATCTCATGGGGCGTATCATCCAGCACATAGCCGTTTGGCACGGATTTCTCTATGACATAATACTTCCCGAGATACAGGTCGGGCGTTGTGGCACTGCCGTCCGCATCGGTGGTCAGCTCGCACACCTTCTGCCCAGCCCGATAGTACACCGTACCGTCCGGCGTGCCAATGTTCTCGGCAGCGAACACCTCAAACACCACACCCGCAAGACCTCTGGTTTCATAGACGGAAACATACTGCGTGCCATATGGAGTTTCTTTCTTTTCAGAGCCCGCAAGCTGCTCGCCGGTCTTTTCCACGGCGATCCTGCCCATGACCGCATGGTTTTGCAAGGTGACGGTGACCACGCTGTTTTCCGCCGAATCCTCGTCCACCATGAAGGATACGGGATCGCCGTTCAGGAGATACCCGGAGGGAGCGGTTACCTCAAACAGCTTGTAGCTTCCATAGGCCAGTTTGCCGGGCAGATACAGCGTGCCGCTCTCATCCGTTACGAACTCCGACAGGGTATGCGGCTGCGGGTAGAGCATGTCGAAGGCGATCGTGCCGCCCGCGCTGTCCTCGATGCGGAAGGTGGTGCCGGCCACAGGGATGGTCTTGCCGGTATCCGCATCCCGCTTGACCAGGCGTATCGTCATCTCCACCGTCTTATCTTCCAGGTTGTAATGATAGGTCTTTTCATTCTCGGAGACGAACACGTCGAAGGGCTGGACTTTCAGGTATCCATCCGGCGTTCCCGCCGTTTCGGTGAGGGTATACAGGCCGTAGGGCAACGATTTGGAAAGTGCCATTCCGTCCTGATCGGTGGTGAGCGTATCGTACAGTACGCCCGTCGATTTCAGCCTGATTTCAAACACGACGCCGGTAAGCGGCGGCTTGATCTCCGGGTCGGACTCGGTGCCGTTAAGCTCCCTGGCCCCGAACTTCACGATGCGGATTTTTCCTTTTTTCACAGTATCCGCCACCGTCTGCGCGATATTGGTCACATCCACGTTCTGCCCGGCGTAGGAAAGGGTCACAGGGTATGCTGTAGGATTGAGCAGGTAGCCCTCCGGCGCCTGGATTTCGGTCACCGTATAATGCCCCAAAGGCAGATTCTTCGATTTCACAACCCTTGTGCCCAGCGCGTGCAGGGTATCCACGACATTCCCTTTGGAATCCTTGATCACATACTTTGCTCCATACAGGCTGGCGTCCCCTTGCGGGCTGGCGCCCGTTTCGGCATCCGCTTTGGTGATGGTAATCGTGCCTTCCTGCGGCTTATTGGGAATGGACGTAGACGCATACACGACGGGGACGGTCTGCCCGGCATAGGAGAGCGTGACGCTCCGGCTTTCCTTTGACAGCACGAACCCGTGCGGCGCGCTGGTTTCCCTGATGGTATACGTTCCCAGGGGCAAGTCAGCCGACGTGCCTTTGCCATCCGCCCCTGTGGTGATGGTCGTGACAAGCGTATTCGATGCGTTGTACACGCCGAACTTTGCACCTGCCCGCGAATAATCGCCCATAACGGGATTGCTGTTGATTTTCTCTACCGTGATCTTCCCCTTGACCGGCTGATCAGGCACGGTGACGGTATAGGTCGTGGACACGATGTCCGCGGTAAACACCTGGGGGTTCACCACATAACCATTCGGGGCGGTGATCTCCTTGATATAGTACCGGCCGGCCAGCAAATCGCCCGAGATGGCGGAGCCGCCTGAGTTCAGCGCCAGCCTTGCCACCTCCTGGGTACAGGCGGCGTTGCTGTAGATGCCGAACACCGAACCGTTTAAGCGGCTCCCGTTTTCGGCATCGGTCTTAATAATCTGTATCTTGCCATAGGCCGGGGTGCTGAGCGTCAGCGTGCCTTCGCTTACGTTGTGGTAAACACTTGAGCCCACAGCGACGACATTCTGTGTACCGCTGCTGTCCGCAACGTACATGAACATATTGGCAGTGGAACGGCTGTCCTTACCGGCAGCCTTGAGGTGTACCGTCTGATTGCCATATGCCTTGGGGATTTTTATGGTCAGCGTATCGCCGTTTTTGCCCGTAAACCCGCTTACCTGCGTTCCAGCCGGCAGATTGCTTTGATCGAGCGTATATCCGCCGTTACAGTTTTCAAGGGATACCCTGACGGTACCAGTGAAGTACGCGCTGCCGTCATAAGTCAGGTTGAGCGAGGAAGGGGAAAAGCTGACGCTGTGCTGCAGCGGCTGCTGCGCGCGGGCGAGCGCCACCAGATGATCGGCAAAATCCAGCACCGCCTGATAACCGGACTTTGCCTTGACGCTGTTTGGATTCGCCTGCCGGTTGGTAAAATTGTATTGCGAACTATCGCCGTTCTCGGACAGCCAAAACCTGACCGCGTTCGCGGTGGCGTAGCGCGCCTGATCCGCAGAAAGGCCGCCTGCGGACGTGGGATAGCCGTTTTGCAGTATGATCTGCAGGCCGGTATAGACCCGGTGGGAATAATAGTCCGAAAGCTCCCGCTCCGAAAATCCGTCACCCGAGTGCGGACTGTCCATGCGGTGCTGGAGGCAGTAGGCGATATCGCCGTTTTCCGCCACCCAATGATGCGGCGTTTTCAAGCTTTCCCATGTGCCGGATCCGGACAGGTAATCAAAATACATGGTGGCGTTTTGTGTTTCGATATTCACCCTGTCCAGCGCGAACGCCGTGGATGCGGGTACGAATATACCCAGCAGGGACAGCGCGCACAGCAAACATGCCAATGCGCGCCTGATATTTTTATTCATGCGCTGCTTCTCCTTTTTCTTTTTTGATGAAAAAGCCGGAGCATGATGCTCCGGCGTATGACTGCAAAGTCCTCGCTATATCCGCAAAGCCTTCACCGGCCTTTATTTTTTGGTTTGTGCCCGATATTTCCTTTGTATTTATCCCACCGCCAATTGAAGCTCAGTTGCCGGAAATCATCCCGCGTCTGTTCCTCCAGTACCGTGATTTCCTCTCTCGTAGCGCGCAGCGCGGTATATAGAGGCTGGACAGGCATCCCATTCTGCTTATACCCCTGCAGGATACCATTAAAATAAAAGAGAGACGGTTCACGCAATATCTGCGCGTTTTGAGACGTCATGATATAGGCCATCACCCGGTAGGAAGCGCCGGTCTTTTCATCCCGCACCAGCACCGTTTCCTTGCCGTACAGATGAGGATACCCTTCGTAGCGGTCAAGGGATTGTTCGCACTGAGGCGTCAGGTCCCACAGCAGGCCGTGAACCACCGTTCCTTCTTTTGGAAGTATCGTCGCTACGCCGGCATGTCCGCGGAAGCCAAGCTCGTACCCTAGCAGCGTCACGGGCATGACCGGTATTGCGTCAGGGCATCTGAACCGCATCTGCTCCAGGTTGATGTTGCTGCCATAGGCAAAATACAGCCGCTCACGCATGACGGTTTCCCTCGATGATCTCCAGCGCGTCGATATCCGCAAGGCGATACAGCATGGCTTCGGCCCGTTCGTCCAAACTGCCCTCCGGCAGTTCGCACGGCAGCTCCGTCACGCGTTCAAAGGCATCCCGCATATATCTCAAAAAACTGACCGTATCGGAAAACGCGCTGCTGTCAAACGTCGTTCGCCGGAACTGGTCAATGATCTCAGAGGGCGTGCCCTCAAACACCTCGCCCTCAAATATGATCTTCATGCTGGCTTTCACCGTCCTTCCCGGTTCTTTTTCTTGTTTTTGTTGATTTCATACGAATCCTTATCGTACCGCCACGCACGGTCGCCCTCGAGGTTGGACAGCAAATGTTCCCGGACGGCCTTGAATTCCGCGCCGTTCAGCCCCAGCCGCAGCAGCCATGTTCGGAAGGTGAACGCGGGGTTGTCGCTTTCGGTACGTTTCATAACCGTGCTGCGCTGGGCAATGGCCTGGGCCGACATCGCCAGGCACAGGACGGCATAGGCCCGGACTCGCCCGGCATGCAAAGTGGCGTTGAAGCACCGAAACTCCACCGTACCCCTGTAAAATACCGAGTGCAGGTTCAAGGCGTAATACCGCGTATCATTGTAATGGTCTGTGCGCCTGCCGTAATTGCCCTCATACCAGATGTTTTCCAGCCGCGTCAGGTCCCTGGTTTCATCCGCGTTGAGCCTCCTGGCCTTTTTTAGCATGGGTTCACGCACCTTCTGGCACCAGCGGGACGCTCTGGATTCGTTTACCTTGAGCGCCTTGAACAGCATATCTTCCTTCTGATACATGATGCCGATCAGGTTCTTCAACGAATTCCGGTTATGGTTTGCCGCGTCGACATGCACATGCATGCCGCAGGAGCTGTTGACTTTGGCACCGGCTTCGCGCAGCACACGGATTACCTCCTGCAGCTTAGGGATTTCATCGTATGTCAGCGGCGGCGAGACAAGCTCCACCGCGTAATCCCGGCCAGCCGATTCGCTGGCGTTCTTACCCGTTACCCGTTCGCAGCGGATGCTGGCGTCGCTCATCAGCTTCCACGCCTTGCCTTCCCGGTCTTTTACTTCCCAGGCGTCGTATCCGCCGCCAACATATCGGGGGATGGATTCAAACAAATCCGAGATTACTCCGGCAGCCTGTTTGCGGGTGATGCCGGTCATCTCATTCTCAACCCCAAATTTCTGTTGCTTCAACACGACCCATCACCGCCTTTCCTCTTGAGTTCTTCGTGCATGGCGCGGAGGCTGAGGCCGATGGCGTGAACGACATTGACGGTCACCGAGTTACCGGCCTGCTTATAGCCTTGCGAATCGGACACAACGGACAAAACCCTGTCTATCTGATCCTCGTCAAAGCCCTGTAGGCGAAAGCATTCTCTCGGCGTCAATCTTCTGATTCTGCCGAACCGCTCCATCACGCCCTGCGGCTGGCAGGTCAGCGTTTGGGATACACCTTTGCCCACGCGCCCGCGCTTGTTTCCGCTGCCGGGGTAACTGAGATTCACACCATCGCCCGGTTCCGCTTTCGAATAACCTTTCTTTGTTCCTTCCTTTATGAGCAAAACGCCCGAAAGCTCGCCCTTATGGTGGCTCATGCCGGATTTGCCATAGTTTGCGGTGATGCATCGGGCCGTATCCGTAACCTGTGGGTTCCCGATGGTCATATCCACGAACACCGCGTTCTGTGTCTGGTTGCGGTTGAGGCCACGAAAGTTGCTGGCGTTTAAAGCATAGGCCGTGTCGAGTTCCCTGGTTACGCCGTCTTTTCGGTTGTATCCGACCGCGTACAGCCCGGTTTTGCCGCCCATGCCGCCCGTGCCTGAGGTCAGGGTGCAGGCGAGTCCTGTCGCGCCGTAGATTCTTGCTCCCTGCCGCTTTCCGGCGAGGTGTACAAGAGCCTTTGGATTTGTTTTTCCGAAAGGAAATATTTTTCCGGCACATCGGGCGTCAAGATATCCGATAATGAACACCCGCCGCCGGGATTGGGGGACGCCGTGATCTTTAGAATTGCGCAAAAACCATTCGCAGTGATACCCCAATCCGCACAAAACGGCGAGGATTTCCGCGAAGGCGTTTTGCCCGTCTGCTGTTTTTGAACTGAGCAATCCGGGCACATTTTCAAGCAAAAAATACGCAGGCTGTTTGGCTTGCAGAATTCGGGTAATTTCATAGAACAGAGCGCCTCTCGGATCGTCGAGAGATTTTCGCAATCCCGCGACGCTGTGGCTCTGGCAAGGAAAGCCCGCGCAAAGCAGGTCAAATCCCGGCATGGTTTCTGTGTCGATGGCTCTTGCGTCAGGATAGAACACCTCGCTTTCGTCGATGTTGTGGATCGCGCGGTAGCTTTTTTCGGCGTATTTGTCGATTTCACAGTGGCCAACGCATTGAAAGCCGCCCGCGCGGTCGAGTCCGGCGCGGAAACCGCCCACGCCGGCAAACAGGTCAAAGTATCTTATTTTTTTGATTTGTAATCACCTCCGTGCTACAGTGACGCAAGAAAATCCATGATATCCCCGCGGATTTCCCCGGCTGTGCTTTCTTCTTTTGAAGGCTGGATTTGAGGAGAATAGTCTGAAAGCGCCTTTCTGACGGCGTTTGTAATGTGCTGTTCCAGATCATGCAACTGAGTTTCCCTGTTGATCAGTCCACACAGGTACTCCATACGCCGGCCTGTCGGAATGGCGGAAATGATCTCATACGCCTGTCTTTGCTCCAGCCTTTGCAGGGAGAACCGCAGGTGCAGCCGCCGGGTATCCCCGTTCACAGCACCATCCTTTTTAGGGCGTTCTGTGCCGCATGCTCATACCCGGCGGCATTGGCGGACACGCTGTCCATAACGATGACGCGGCACAGCCCATCCTCCGGCGCGATATGGCGCTTCATGAATCCGGCTCCGCCGCCCAAAAAGATCACCGGCATGGCAGTGGGATCAAAACCGCTTTCAGATATGGCGGACAACAGCTTTAAGGCGTACCGCCTGCCTTGCTCCCGTATCATTGCCTTCGCTGCGCCGTCGATGGAGCAGGCTTCACCTTTGAGAGCTGTTTCAATCTGCGCGGGCGTCAGGGATTTACCTGTATTGCGGCGCACCTGCTCCACGATCTCATCAAAGCAGCGGATCATGCCAAGCTCTAAACTGCGGCAGGAGGCGGCATCCGGTATTCCGTTGTCAAGCCGCATCACATCCACCGTCCAGCCACCGATGTCGCACAGGATGACCGAAGGTTCGTTTCCCAGAAGCCGCATGTTGGGCAGAATCGCCGCGTATCCCTGGGGATAGAGCAGCACGTCCTGTATGGAGATTTCATATGCCCGGCCTTCAAAAAGAAAACGTTCCGGCTTGCACCGGAGCAGATACTGTTTAAAGCGTTCCTTGTGCAGACCGAAGCCTGTCAGCGGCAGCCCCGCCGCAAGGATGATATCCGCACAGTTTCCGGCCGCCCGGTAATCCAGTTCTTTGGCAAGGGCGGCCAGCGCCAGCAGATAGAAGTTATCATTGATGGTCTTATCCTTGAGCAGAGGCAGGCGCCCGGAGCCGCAAACATAGTACTTGCCGCCGTATTCCAGCACATTCTGCTTCGTATACGGTTCAAAGTCATACTCGGCAATACCGTTGGGAAAGGATGCATGCCTGGTTTTTATAGCCGCGTTGCCGTGGTCGACGCCGATGATGACGGGTTCCATACGCCTCACCTCCCGCGGTGTGGTTTGCCTGGATTTTGGTTATTGGGGCGTATAACGGGAGTAGGGTCAGACTGCGTTACTTCTTTTTCACCGTCGACCTTTCCGATACTGTCAATGCCATACACAGCGCCCAGGTGGGAACCGCTGCCCCATGAGATATGGATGGTGCCGCCGTCGTCCACAAAATCCACCCGGCCCTTGTCGCCGGGCAGGAGCTTTGTATACGGATCGTCCATTGAAATGAGTTCCACCCATGTGCCCGCGGGATATGTTTCCCGCAGCCGTGAAATGGTTTCTTTTGATGGGAATCGCATCTGTTTTACCTCCCTTGAAACAGTCTTTTTTGAAGGCGGCGGAGAAATCCCTGCCGCGCCTTCACTTTTCCGGAAGTGCTTTGCAGGCTGGAGATGCAGCCGCGCAAACGGTGCTGAAGGCTTTTCAGTGTATCCGCATCGTTGCAGGCGTTTATCACGATATATTCCATACCGTTTTCCGTCCGCACAGCCAGAATCTCCCGCTTGCCTTCCGTATCACGCACATCCGCCACAAACCGCCTGCCCACCGACAGGCGGTAGGCGCGCTGCAGTTCTTTCGGGTCACGCCGGACGCCATGTTTTTGAAGGATCATGTCCATATGCTCCGTACTGATCTTCATGTTTTCCGACAGTACGGCAAATATCTCCGCTTTGGCTTTATCCCGTGCGGATTTCGGATTCGGTTTCCTCATACGGCGCAACCTCCTGTTCATGGATTTTGCGTAAAGACTCTGCGATCCTCGAGAATGCCCGCGCAGCATCTTCAGCTTCCGCGATCAGGCCCATGATTTCATCCTTGCGAACACCTGCCCATTCAATCCACATACGCACTTCGTGTTCGGCAGCGCGGAGAGAACCAGCACATTCAAACGCTTCGTTGTATGCTTTAGCAATACGGGCATTTTCGTCCACAGACTCGGTCTCTTTCCGGTATGTTTCTTCGACCTCCGCCAATCCTTCGGGACTGGCGGAACCGGCTTCCCGCACATCCTCGGGCAGTTCCAGCAGCGTTTTTGACGCTTCCTTGCCGCCGTTTACAGACAGGCCGCCGTCCTCCAGCGCCGCCCGGATGGTTTCGGCAGCCTTCTCATCCTCTTTTACCAGACTGTTCATATCCGTGAGGCTGAGGTCAAAGGCGGCTTTGTAGTCCTTACGCTGTTTGGCGAGGGCAACCGCCCGCTCCGCCGCCGCTTCCCGTGCTTCCTCCGGCAGCTTCTCCAGCAGGCGGGTGATGTTGTATCCGGCGTTGACGGACAAATCTCCATCATCAAGCGCACCCTTCACAGGCTCAGGCGCGCGCTCGTCGATCTGGATGATTTTGTTCATCGTGTCGCGCCCGACGTCTGCCGTATCCGCAAGTATTTGGGTTGTATCATGGCCGGAATCACCTTTATCTGAATTCAGATAAAGGTCTGTGCGTTCACCTTGCGTTTCCTTGGCCTTGGCCTCCAGCTCCGGTTTCAGCTTAAGAGCGATCTGCCCAAGCTCCCACGCCGACAGGTTGCGCCGGGCTTTCTGCGTATCCAGTGCCCAGCGCTGCGCTTCCAAGTCATCCTCAAAGGCGAACACGGCCATCCGGTAGGGAATGCCGTGTTTTTCGCATATCTCATAGCGGTGGTAGCCATCGACGATAGTCATGTCCTCATTGACGACGATGGGGCTGTAACAGCCGTTCTGCAGGATATCCGCTTCCAGGGCGGCGTACTGTTCATCCGACAGGGCGGGCAAAAGATCGGCAAACGCCGGCGAGATGGCCGGCGTTTGCTCCGTGGACTCATACGTTATGCTTGTGTTCTTCATTCCTCAGCGCCCTCCAGCAGTTCCTCGATCCCCTCGGGCAGGGAGAGGTCGGCGCTTAGAATATCCTCCAGGGATTCTTCCTTTTTTCTGGGCGTCAGGAACTCAACCTCGTTGGCTTTGATCAAAAAGCCGGTGTTGGCGCCGTCTGTGACGATGGTTTCAAAATCCCCGGACGCCGCGATTTTATCGCTCTTTTTTAGGAACTCCGCGCAGCGTTCAGCCAGCGGGCTGCGCACCTTAATGGACACGAAATCCGTTAGCTTGTTGCCGTCCTTGTCCTTGTAGCGCCTGTCGCTGGCGATGCGCAAGATGGCATAGGTGGCGCCGGTAGCGTTGTTAGTACGGATACTGGGGTCTGCGGTCAGGTTGCCGATGGCGGTGATTTTCAACATAGTTCTGTTCTCCTTTTTAATGGTAGATTTGATAAATGCAAAAAAGCGCCCCTGTCCATCCGAAAATGAAACAGGGGCGCTTGATGCCGTAGGTGTTGGCGTTACCGTCCTTTAGATTGGCACAATTTCCTTTTTCCCGTGTACTCGGCCCAATCCTTGCCTTTGGGCGGGAAGCGAGAGGTTACGGTGTACCCGCGCTTGCTGTATTTGGCGCTGAAGCGCTCGGCTGCTTCCCGGCCCCATTGGTCGTTATCCAGACATAGGGTAATGTTTTTTATATGGGGATTCTCTTTGAGGTATTGCTCCAACGTCCCGTCGTGCAGGCAGCACAGCGCGACGGCGTTGGTCTTGGGTTCACTGTATATCGTAAGATATGCCATGAGATCGATGGGGCTTTCAAAGCAGAAAACGCTATCCTTGGTCGGATCAGCGGGCAGCCGGAAGGCGTTGTTCTTATCCCCGCCTGGTACATCGCCTTTGAAGCCGGTGCCGTTCTGGTCGTAGGTGCCGCGCATGTAGGCGTTTACGGCTTTGCCATCGGAATTGATTCCCACGAAAACCGAGTTGTGGTAGTCGGCGCTTTCGTACAGCAGGTCGTTTCGGATAAAGTCCGCGATCACGTTCCGTGCAATGCCTCTTTTAATGAGATAAGCGAATACGCGGCGGTGATCCGTATGGGCTTCAGGCAGAATGAATTCGGCAGGCTGCTTTTTCTGTTTGGGCGGAGAGGAAACCCGCGGCGGTGCCGGTATCGGCTGTTCGCGGCTGTGGCCGTGATATTCCAGCAGATATGTGACGGCTTGTTTGAAATCCATGTTGTGATGTGTTTCCAAAAAGGTGATGGCGTCGCCCCAGGCGCGTTCGTAGTTGTCGTAGTAGCTGGCGCGGCGCTTGATCATGATGTGCGGCATTTCAGCGAGGGTATGGTAATTACCTTTTTGCTTCACCTGGTATCCTAGGCTGTTAAGTAAATCCGGCAGATCGGTTTGGCGGGCGGCGTCCATCTCATCGGAAGTAAAAGGCGGGCCGTGTTCACTCATGGCGTCATCTCCTTTGTGATGGAATACAAAAAGCCGCCATCGGCTTTCATAATGAAATCCGATGACGGCTCATAGGATGTTTTGCTATTTTGTTTTGAATGGTAAATACCCAAAAAGGTACTTGGCATAAGGCTTTGCGAAAATTCTTGAAAGGGCGCCTTGCATCTCCGGTAACGCCATTTCTGTTTTTTTGCCTTTGAGCGCCGAAAAAGCCCGCAACTGCGGGCTTTTTCGGCTATGCATCTTTTTCAGTAGCATAGGGTGGTGCGAGAAACAGGACTTGAACCTGCACGGGTGTGACCCCACTAGAACCTGAATCTAGCGCGTCTGCCAGTTCCGCCATTCTCGCACGCAAACTGGTCTTAATGGTGGAGGGAGGTGGATTCGAA
>JAEYLC010000022.1 GCA_023461435.1 Bacillota bacterium | reverse complement strand
TCGTGGATTCCGACGGCGTTATAGCCTCTTAGCACTATGTGCCATATTCTTTTTTCAAGCTTCTTTCTTCAGCAGCTTCTTTCTCTGCGCCTTCAGGGTACGTTACTATCTGTTTGTTTCAAACTTCAACCTCCGGAACACTTTCGGTTTTAGGTTGGCGCAACTCTTTTTTTAGCCTGAAATAACTGATGACGATCAGTATCACAGCGATGAGCAGCACGGCACCAAACTCGGTGCCTCGCCGCCAGAGCGTCACCGACGATTCGAAATCATAGGCATATCCGGGTAAAAATTTCGCCCAGGATAAAAATGGGTTATCAAAAAACATCCATAGGAATCTACCGCAATAATAGTAAATACCGGGCAGCGCCATAGCCATCCAATAGTTTTTGGTGAATAGCCAGACCCCTGTGCTTAACAATCCGTAAAGCGCGCCAAAAAGCGCCGTATACCCAAAAAACATCAGTACGAACAGCGGCGCGTTTGTGCTGTTGATGTTTGCAAACAGGCCCCACGGCTCAAAATATCCGGCGCTTAACGAGGGGTCGATCACAAAACAGACGGCGAGTATGATCAGATGGGAAACGATGAATATACCGCCGCCGATAATCGCGGAGGACAGCGAACGCGCGGGAATCACTTTTTTGAGATTCGTTGCATTGAATGAAACACTCGCTGTTTTTATATTGTCCGTATAAAGCGGGCTCAGAACAAAGGCGGGAATGAACGGCGCCATATATCGAAGGACGGAGACAAAATACATATTCCCAAACGCGAAAAAATCGAGGCCGCCTTTCAAATGGAGCCCGAACTGTGTGAATTGCTCAATAATATTGACTGCCGTGGAGAAAATGAACAGCCCCAGCGCAATCCAGAGTCTTTTTGAACGCAGGACGGTTTTCATATCGCTGCTTATGATCTGCTTCAAATCATCTGCCCTCCTTTGCTTCTTTTATCGGTGAAATAATAGATGAGGCCGGTCACTGCAATCAGCACGAGCCAATAGAGCACGCTGATCACAATGCTCAGCGGTACATTTTGCGTAACCCGCAGCGCGGTTCTCACATTTTCATATTCCGCCGGGAAAAATCCCGTTTGATAGTCGAAAAGCGTAAAGACGGTGACATCGAGTATGGATATCGCGAGCACGCCCAAATAGCCCAAGGGTTTATTCTTGCTGCGGCTGTTGATTGTGAACACAACGGCGGCACAGAACAATAAAGACAGACTAACCAGCACAAGATTGGCTGCCGCCGCAAACGACGCGTTTATCCATTCCAGCCCGTAAAGCGAGTTGTTGGTGAGCGTATCACTGAAGGTGACAGTGCCCGTATTGAATAGCATGGCAAAAAAGGTACAGGCAGCAAGCCAAAGAACGAACAGCAGGCACAGAACAAAAGCAAAGCCGATATGGCTGCGGAATGACTGAAAGGGTTGATCCGGTTTCTCAGTTTTGTGAGAGCGAAAGCCAAGATCGGCGATGATAAGCAAGAACACAAAGTTTAAATTGAAGACGGAGCTTGACGTGGACAGCAGCATATCCTGATAGGTTGACTGTATGTTGGCATCGGCATAGAAGTAGCTGCTTTCATAGCACAGCCCGAGCAGCAACACACCGGCGGTGATATATCGCCACAGCGGAATTTTTTTAAAGCTGGCAAACAAGCTATTCATAAAACACCCTCCGCATAAATCTATAAGCCATCATGAATAATCGGAATATACTCCGAGGTGCTGAGAAAAAGGATAGCTTATTGCGGTATAAATGGCCTATATGTATGAGACGTTTTGATAATACAAAAGCGCCAAGCAAAGAATGTAAAAAAATATTTACAAAAACAAAGCAGGGTGTCCGGCCATGAGTACGGTCTGAATATTCAGTATTGCAGCTAATACATGAGCCCTCTGTCGATCACGGTGCCGTCAATCGCGTTGATCGTCACATAACAAACCTCACCGCCCACATTCACGCCCTGCCGCTCAGGATGCGCTTTACTGATTTCATACCCAAGAAAGCTCCACGTGGGAATCAGCTTGTAATCGTCCCCGCTGTCTTTCATGAGCACCTTGGTAAAGCCCAGCTCCACGCGGTTGATATACACCTGTGTCTTTTCAAAAAAGTATGTGGCGTTCGAGGGATTATCGCCTATTGTGGGCGTTG
Organism: Bacillota bacterium; assembly: GCA_023461435.1. Classification (GTDB taxonomy): domain Bacteria; phylum Bacillota; class Clostridia; order Christensenellales; family SZUA-584; genus SZUA-584. The sequence continues at coordinate 35,911 of JAEYLC010000022.1, read as the reverse complement.
GCGACATTATGAAATCCATCTGCTTTTTGAATATCTCCTGAATTTGCTCCCATGGCTTTGTCTGCACGTTCTCGTTATCAACACTGATGATTTTAGAAGGGTTGTTCCATGTGACCTTCACGATTTGATCATTCTGGACTTCGAACCAAAGATATTCGGGCTCCCATAAATAGATCACCGCAGCATAGTCAACACCGGTAACCGATGTGCCGATGTGCTGGTTCACATAGGTTTCCTGCAAACCGTTAAAATCACGCGTGTAGTAAAAGCTGTAGCTATTATCTCCCTTGCATGTGGCGCTGAGCGACATATAATCGATCCCCATATCTTTGATACACTGGTCAATTCGTTCTTTCGCGTTAATATATCCCGCGTCGCCGCTCAAAGATTCGGATGTGACATATTGATCGGTGGTGCCGATATTCTCATGCACCATTTTGTTTGACTCGAAATAAAAAGCAGAGCCGATTCTATCGGGAGGCCAGTTCACAAAGCTGATTGAGTATGCAGCATTACCGTTTGACGCGAGCATATTGGCTTGCAGGCTGCCGTCTCCCACGTCACGGAGCTTATATTCGGCTTCCTTGAGCTCACTGTCGTCCGGCGCTGTTTTTATTTGTTCCTCATAGTAGTCTATCATCACCTGCAGATTTTCGATTTCGTGGGCTTTTCGATCTGCCGGAACGGGCTCTTTGGCGCCTTCAAACGGAATCATATCGTTTTCTATTCTAAATATCTCCTCTTTGACGTCCATGATCGATTGCTCGAGCTGTGATTTGGTGAGCTGATCTCCCTGATCGTAAATTGTCGCGTCGGGAACAAAGATTTTGGTGATCGTTTTGAGCGCGTCGCCGCTTTCAAACATTTTGGGGGCGATTGAGAGCACGGGAAGCTGCTTCGCGTCCGTATGAACCATCACGGCATCCACAATCAGGCGGTTGCCCGAGTCATAATCTTTTTCATACGTCCACTTTTCTTCCTCTTTTGTGGCTACTGCTGCGGGCACTGCGCTTGCGGTTTCTGTCGGCGCTGCCGACAGGTTGATACTCTCTTTAAGGTCGGTGGCTGCTTTGTTTGTGACGGCGGCGTCGCTTGGGGTGGGCTGACAGGCTGATAATATAAACAGAGCGGATAACAGACACAAAAGACAAATTGATTTTTTCATTTGGTTACCCCTAGAATAGACTCACCGACCACCAATTTAATATATGACGTTTTATATCAAGCAAAGTGCTATTTTCTTTTGAGATGTTTATTTTCGATGTTTTTCTTATAATACCGTATAATACCAATCACATCAACCCGAATAGGAAAAAATATCTTAAATGTAAGATAGAAGATATAACTATAGCGCCGTAAGTATTGCAAATACATACAAATTAAATCTGCTATGGCGGGTTCTTATATTTATCCACCCCTATGTATATAATTTTTGCATGTGGTCATAATTGATAGCGCATATATATGACACTGTGATAAAAGGTAAAGTTTAAAATGACCAGAAACAAAAAGTTCTCAGCGCTGGCGATACTGATGGCGCTGGTGCTGCTGCTCAGCGCGTGCGCGCCCACTCCGTTTCGCTTGCATATCATCGCGAATTCAGACAGCGATGCGGATCAGCAGGTGAAAATGCAGGTGCGCGACGCGGTGCTTGAAGCCACGAAAGACGGCATTTTGCAATGCACAAACGCGCAGGAAGCGCGCGCATATATCGAAAAGAACCTTGAGATAATAGAAAAGACGGCAAATGAAACGCTGGCCGCAAACGGATTTGACTACACGGCCGCGGCGCAGGTGGGCACGTTCCACTTCCCCGAGAAAACCTATCAGGACGTGACATACCCCGAGGGTGATTACGAGGCGCTGAGAGTGACGCTCGGAGAAGGCGACGGCCGCAACTGGTGGTGCGTGATGTTTCCCCCGCTCTGCCTCACTGAAATCGACGGACTTGACGAAGGTGAGAATCAGGTGGAGTACACATCGTTTTTCGCGGAGCTATTTGAAAGCCTGTTTGGATGATCTGCCGTACATCTTGCATCAAGGAGACCGGCGATATGAGAAAGATACGAAAACCGCTCGCATTTGTTTTGCTTGCGGTTTTGTTATGCAGTTGCTCAGCTGCGATGCCCGTCGCGTCGTACAAAATAGGCTCAAGCGGCGACGCGATCCGGGAGATACAGCAGCGGCTTAAGGACTGGGGCTATTACAAGGGTGAAGTGGACGGGTACTACGGTGTGCTCACGCAGGACGCGGTGATTGCGTTTCAAAAGAAGCATGGCATCACGGTGGATGGCTTTGTGGGCACGCAGACGGCGGAGAAGCTCGGCGTGGCGGCACCCTCGGGTACATCCAGCGGCGGCAGCTCAAGCGACAAGGATGTGTATCTGCTTGCAAGGCTCGTGCACGGCGAGGCGCGCGGCGAGCCGTATAAGGGTATGGTGGCTGTGGCGGCGGTGGTCTTGAATCGCGTGGAAAGCTCGCTTTTTCCGAACAGCATCGCGAAGGTAATCTATCAGAGCGGCGCGTTCTCGGTGGTAGACGACGGGCAGATCAATTTGGCACCCGATGAAAGCTCGCTGCGCGCGGCAAGGGATGCACTGAACGGCTGGGACCCCTCGGGCGGCGCACTGTTTTATTACAACCCCGCGAAAACGAGCAACAAATATATACGGTCGCGTCCGGTGATCTGCACCATCGGCGATCATGTTTTCTGCAGCTAGGAGGTGCGGCATGAAAAAAGTCTATAAAATTATTGCGGCGGCGGCAGCGGGCGTGCTGATCGTCGCGCTCACGGTGACCACCATTTTGTTTCACAGCCAGAAGGAATCGCTCAGAAACCAGCTCGCCGCGTTTTATAACAAGTCGTTCGAGCAGCTGATGACGGATGTGACGAGCCTGGAAGCCAAGCTTTATAAGTTTAAAGCCTCCTACGGCGTCAATCAGTACACAATGCTGCTGATGGACGTTTGGCGGCAGACGGGCGACACCGAAAGTTCGCTCGCGGCGCTGCCCGTCTCGTTTTCGGGCACATCGACGCTCACGCAGTTTGTCAACCGCACGGGCGACTACTGCCATTATCTCGCGGATAAGCTTGCCCGCGGCGAAACGCTCTCGCAGGACGATTTCAATCAGATTCAGCAGCTCGCATCGTCGTGCGGCGAGGTGTACGATGAACTGAATACCCTGTGGAGCAGCGGCTACCCGGATGACAACGGATTTGCGGAGGATGTGTTTCTCGCTTCAGATGAACAGGCGGGCAATCTTGATTTCACGAATCAGCAATTTCCGCGTCTCGTCTACGACGGCCCGTTTTCCGAGAGCACAGAGAACAAGCAGCCCGAAGGCCTCGGCGGCTTTGAAGTGACGCGCGAACAGGCGGCGCAGACCGCCGCGCAGTTTTTAGGGCTTGATGCGTCCGCTCTTGCGGATGCGGGCGAGCTGAACGGCGTGGTTCCGAGCTATGGCTTTACAGGCAGCCAGAATGGAAAGGATTTTGAAATCTATATCAGCAAGCAGGGTGCTCAGGTGCTATGGTATATGGTATCGAGCGATGGCGGTATTTCCGCCATACCCACAGACGAAAAATATAATGAGCTTGCGAGCGCCGCGCAGCAGTATCTGATCGACAAGGGGTACGGGCCGAGCGCGTCGAGCTACGCGCAGTTCTATAACGGCATGGCGGTGATCAATCTTGCGCCGATGCAGGACAACACCGTGCTGTATCCCGACCTCATCAAGGTGTGGGTGGACATCCCGACAGCCACGGTGATGGGGATCGACGCGAAAAACTATCTGATGTCGCACAAGGCCCGCACGCTTGCGCCGCCTGCTGTTACGCAGGAACAGGCGCAGCAGATGCTCACCTCGGGCATTGAGATGCAAAGCGTGCGTCTCGCGCTGATCCCGATGGACACAAACGAAGAAAAGGTGTGCTGGGAGTTCACAGGCAAGATGGATGGTCAGGACTATATCGTTTATATCAACGCGCAGACGGGTGTGCAGGAGGATATCTTCATGATTCAGCACACGAATAACGGCACGCTCGTGATGTAGCGCCTATATGTACTCCTCCCACCAGCCGAACGCGAGTTCGGCGTTGATTTTCTGTGCGCCCGGAGAAAACAGATACACGGCAAATGAGGAACCGGGCGGCACGATGATCTCCCCATCATATTCGGCCACCACAGTCATATTCGGCTGCGCGATGCGCGAGAGCAGGCTCACGCCGCTTGAGGGCTGGCCGGAGCTGCCCGAGTAAAGCAGGCGCGTGTTTGGGTCCCGAAGCGGTCTTCTGGCAATGTTGGACGGCGAAACATTCGGTGATTCCGACGCGTTTTCGAGCGGCGCGTTCAGCCACGCCTGCGCCTGAAACGGAGCGGCTGAATAATTTGTGACGGTGAAAACATTGACATAAAAATTTACGGGGGAATCGACGGGGTTCAGCAGCGCCCCCCATGCGGTGGAAGTGAGCGGCAGGACGGGTGTATGGCCGATAAAATACCTGCCCTCAAAAGCCTTGTTGATCACATAATCAAGGCTGACGGTTCCGGCGTCCATATGAAAAGCTCCTTATATGTATTTCGCTTTATCATATGAAGCTTACGGAAGCAGTGTGATTATGGTGGTTGCAGAGTGGCCGCAAATTCGCAGTTGTGCAAAAACGGAAGGCGGGGCATATTTAATGTCGTCGTGAATGAGCATCGCGAAGTAACAGCGAAATGCATGAGGCATCAATTATACACCAGTCTGCTACTCTAACAAATCCGTTAGTAACGCTTCATTTGCTTTTTTTACAGCAAACATTTTTTGTGTAATTAAGCAGAACAATCGAATATTTATGTGAATAGCTGTACATTACAAGGTTAAACGAGCCTTATCGACATTTATATACATATTTATATACATATTATAATAAATATTGACATACCACTATGGTTGTGATACGCTTTATTTCCATTCAACATAAACTCATCTTGGTAACGACGGTTAAATAATAAAGGTTACTGATAATCAAAGGCTATAAAATCTAAGTTTTAAAATCTACGTATCAAACAATGTCCGCGGCATGGATATTTTGGTTATATTTTTATTAAAGTGCTAAGGAGGAAAATAGGATGACATCCGTATCTGTCTTGTTTGAGAGCAGAAAACTGCATAAGCTTATTGCAGTTTTTCTTGCTGTTGTTTTAATCACAGGAATCATGCCGTTGACGGCCAAGGCATCGTCGGTTTCGGTTTGGGTTGAAGGTGCGTCAAAGCCAGGTAACCACGAGAAAGGAAGTGGTTTTGGAATAAGGGGTACTGTGAAATCCAGCGCTACCAACATCACTGATATCGTGGCGGGAGTCTATTACCAGTCCGATTCGACCAAAGCCGCGATACAAAAGGTCGTTAATTTCTCAACTTCTAAAAAGTCTTATGATTTATCAGGGACAATTAACGATAATCTTTCCTTCGGCAAACTGGATGTTGGGAATTATATTTATAGGGTAGCGGTGCTGGCAGGGGGTGAAACTGAGTTTGTGATCAACCACAAATTTTCTGTGGTAGCCTCAAGCTCAAGTGTGACAAAAGTCAGCATTTCCGGAGAGAACACGCCCGCGACAAAGCATGTGAAGGGCAATAACTTTGGCATTAGGGGCGAGATTACATCCAATAAGGCCATTACCGACGTGGTTGCGGGGGTGTATTACCAGTCCAATTCAACCAAGGCCGTGATGCAAAAAGTTGTGAATTTAAGCGGTTCTGTGACCAAGTACGACTTGAGCGGAACCATCAATGACAGTTTGTCATTCGGTAATCTGAGCGAGGGCGAGTATACCTACAGGGTAGGGGTGCTGTCCGGAGGTCAGACGCACATTGTGATCGATGATGATTTTTCTGTGGTGGCGCCGGATATCAGCATAACGGGTGCGACAAAGCCTACGTCTAAACATATGCGGGGGGATAATTTTGCGATACGTGGGACGGTTAAAGCCAACTGTACGCTAAGCTCTGTAACAGGCGGCATTTATTATGCCGATGGTACGCCCACCAAATATGTTAAGACGGTGAAGCCGGGCGACAGCGAATATGAATTAAAGGGAGCCATCAACGACGCCTTGGCGTTTGGCAGCTTGCCTTTAGGAAACTATGTGTACAGAGTCACAGCAACAGCAAATGGCTATACGGAGCATCTGATCGGAGTCTCGTTTGAGGTTGTAAAGGAGGAGGTTTCCATCAACATCGCTTACCCGAATCTACCGACCACAACATTTGCGCAAGGGAAATCGTTCTTGCTGGGAGGCATCATTACTTCAAATTACACCATAACTTCGTTGACGGCGGGTATCTATAAACCTTCAGGGGATGAGGCACTGGCGCCAAAGACGGTAAAGCCAAATACAGTATCCTATAATTTAGCCGACATAAAAGACAGCCTTGCCGTACAGAATCTGTCGGGAGGAATCTATACGTATAAGGTTGTGGCAACTACAGATGGACGAAACTTTCAACTGGTGGAACATACGTTTACGATTGTTGCGCCAAAAAGCGAATCTTTAGAAATGAGTATTTCATATGTTAATGACCCAGGATTTCAGCACAAAGTAGGTACCGATTTCAACCCGGGGGGTGTCATTACCTCCAATTACAGCATTTCCTCGGTCACACTGCGTGTGTATAACAATTCTAAGAATGGCATAACGGCCATCGAAAAGACAGTCTATCCGAACAAGACAACATATAATTTGGCTGATATAAGCGATTTCGGCTTTAATACATTGTCCTTGGGCAATTACACTTATAGGGTATACGCTGTGTCCAGCGGTACAAGTAAACAGATGCATGAATTCACATTTGACGTTATTAATCCGGTGAATCCGCCTCCGGCTCCTGTGCTCGATTATGGACATGGCTTTGTTACAGTTAATGGAAGAAAAATACCGGTCTACTTACCAGAATTTTCGGCAGACGGTTCTAATATATCTATTCACCAAAACGAGTGGGGGAATCTGGATGATGAGACGTTCTGTGAACTTTTCCGCATCACTGATACGGCAAAGGTTTGGATTGACGTGCTGAATGGCGGCATGGAAGATGATGGTTTGTGTGTAACGATATCATTGAACGATGCTATTCGATTAAATGGGAATAACAAAGATGTCAGTGAAGTTTATTCGAATCAAAGTGGTATTCTTGCGCTGGGGTCGGTAATCAGCGGTATCCTTTCAGCTTATAATAATAACACGCAAACTTATATGTTAAAGGTGATTGTACAAAAACGATATGATCAATATAGAGCAATCGTTCAAGTTGAGAGTTCACAATGGGCATTACATCAATATGGAGGAGATACTTACGCGACAATTCCAGGTGAAGGTGAATTTGCAAAAAGATACGACCTGGATAGAAAGCGGTGTGTGCGGAATTTGGTCAACAAACTGGAAGCTGACGGCTACGGTGCCTATATTGTAGAAGATGAAGAAATGAATATCTATGTAACCTCGGACGAAGGCCATATTAATGATGAGGCTATAGGCTACATTACCTTTGATGATGGCCGACTACTTTTAACGCCAAAATTTTATCCAAATGACCGCGTCAAGATCTGTTATGACACTTGGGATTTAGGGTTTATATTCAGAATCGGCAAGCAAGTTGAAGTACATGATATGACATCGGATATGAGGGTGACTTGTGTTCTGAGTGATTATGATGTTCGTATGGATAAAAAGATACTTGATGGAACCGTTGAGTTCAGTAGCTACTGATGGGTAAGGGACAGCTATGTTTCCTTATATAGCTGTTTCCATTCCGAACGCCCGCGGGAAAACGGTGGGCGCTGCTGTATACAATCGAAGGGCTGTCGCATTAAAGGATGACAGCCCCATATTTATTCTGTTAGGATTTTTCTCGCTTGTTATAGCTTCCAAGATTTTGAAGTGCGATGCGAGATAAAAACGCTCGGCTTGACCGAATTAGTAGTGACATCAAGTCACTGTAATTGTGCCAATAGCATAGAGGGTTTATCTGGCATTTTCGGCTTGATAGGATAGGAAGAGCCATTGACGGAAGCAATGCCAGTTCGGATGGATTCCAGAGTTTCATAAATTTCTTAATGCTCACTGTGGTTACGGGTTCAATGTGTCTGGCGATAGCAAGCGCCGTGAACACAGCGGTTAGATGTGCTTCAATAGAGTTACGCTTGTGATGGTATATCGATTTTGACATGCGGAAAGACTTCTCTATCTCAAACAACTGGTGATAGGAATCAATTCCTTTCTGAACGGGAATCGTCAGATCAGTTACGTACTCCTCGACACCCACCTTGCGTCTTATTTCTTTCTGATAAAGCTTGGACATGCCCCAATTATATACTAGTTTGCCGTTTTAGCGAATCCATTGGCAACCACATTTTCGGATAATAAATAAAAAAACGCTCCTGTTCAGAGCGTTCTCAATTCTTAATTGTATTCACGGTATGTTGATCTCGCTGACGAATATCACCTGGCCGTCGAGCCAGTAAAGCGCAAACGGCGCGCCGTCTTTTTTGCCTGCGATATAATCGACAAAGCCTTTATCAAGATACGGCGAATCGACCTTGGCACAGCTTAAATACGCGTCATAAACAGCCGTTTGTTCGTCGAGCTCCTCATCGTTCAGAAAGTATGCTTCATCGGGCTCCTCGCTGCCGCGCTTGTAGTTTTCGTTGTACGCGAGCTTGTCGTAATGAATGAGGCAGCCCTGCCGCACGAGCTCTGCGCTGGTGATCTGCACGGGGAACGATTCCACCCTGTTCGGGGAAGCGATGATGCGGTCGAGCAGTCCGCCGATGATGCTGCCGTCATACGCATATGCGGTGGGCCCCGCTTCGTCGCTGGCCGATGAGGTCACCTGAACGGACCCGCATCCGAGAAATAACAGCAGCGGCAGCATAAACAGTGCCAGATACAGTGATTTTCCTTTCACATATATCCCTTCTTTCAAAGAAAAGTCCGACCTCGCTTTGTTTTTTAAGCCTCCCGTTTTGCAATCATATCTTTTGTTTTCATGAGCCGTGTTAAATTGCCGCGCTCGTTTTCATCGAGCTTCATGCGGATATAGCGGATGGTCTCCTGCAGCTGCGGGATCATCACGTATTCGAGCGCGTTGACGCGCCGACGCGTTTTCTCGATTTCGTCCGCGAGCATGTTGCACGTTTTTTCAAGCTCGGCGAGCTCCACCATCTGCGGCAGCACACTGGAAAGCTTGGTCGTCGCGCTGTCGAGCTCGGATGATGTGCTGAGCAGACCATACGGAAAGAACGACCGCTCCTGCTTCTTTTCCTTGTAGCCGATTTTCGGCACATCCACGCTCATGATGTTCGCGCGGCCGATGGACAGCTCCACCTCGCGCACCGGATACATCAATGCTTCGTCCATCGTTTCCCTGCTCATCGCCACGCGCGCCAGCACAAAACCCGCAAGCGCGGCGCTCAGCGCCGCTTCCACCTCTTCGCGCAGCGCCTTGTTGCGGCGGATCAGCAGCATAAACTGGCGCACCATCTCGTCGCGTTTGTCCTTTAGCAGCTTGTGCCCCCGCGTGGCTGTCACCAGGCGTTTTTTGAGCTTGGTCAACTCCATGCGCGTCGGGTTCACTCGTAAAACAGCCATTGTTTATTCCTCGTCCGCCGGCAGGTATTTTTCGATGTATTCGTCCTTGATGCGCTTGAGCTCCGATTTGGGCAGTATTTTTAGCAGCTTCCACCCGAGATTGAGCGTCTCTTCTATCGTGCGGTTGGTTTCATAGCCCTGAGAGACATATTCCTTTTCAAACGCGTCCGCGAACTTCGCGTAAAGCTTATCCACGTCGGACAGCGCCGCTTCGCCGAGTATGACGGAGAGCTCCTTCGCGTCCTTGCCGCGCGCGTACGCCGCAAACAGCTGGTTCATCGTGTCTGCGTGGTCCTCGCGCGTTTTGCCCTTGCCGATACCCTTGTCTTTGAGGCGCGAAAGCGAAGGCAGCACGTCGATGGGCGGCGTGACGCCTTTTCTCAATAATTCGCGTGAGAGTATGATCTGCCCCTCGGTGATGTAGCCCGTCAGGTCGGGGATCGGGTGCGTCTTGTCATCCTCAGGCATCGAGAGTATCGGTATCTGCGTGACCGAGCCTTCGCGCCCCTTGATGCGGCCCGCGCGCTCGTACATCGTCGCAAGGTCGGTATAAAGGTAACCCGGGTATCCTCTGCGGCCCGGCACTTCCTTTCTCGCGGCGGAAACCTCGCGCAGCGCCTCGGCGTAGTTCGTGATGTCCGTGATGATCACGAGCACGTGCAGGTTTTTCTCGTACGCGAGATATTCGGCGGCCGTCAGCGCCATACGCGGCGTGGAGATACGCTCGATGGCCGGGTCGTCCGCAAGGTTGATAAAAAGCACGGTGCGGTCGATCGCGCCCGTCTTTTTAAAATCGCTGATGAAGAAATCGGCTTCCTCAAACGTGATGCCGACCGCGGCGAATACCACCGCGAAATTGGACTCGCCGCCGAGCACCTTCGCCTGGCGCGCAATCTGCGCGGCGAGGTTCGCGTGCGGCAGGCCCGAGCCCGAAAACACAGGCAGCTTCTGTCCGCGCACGAGCGTGTTGAGGCCGTCGATTGCCGAGATGCCCGTCTGTATGAATTCCTCCGGATAATCGCGCGCCGCCGGATTGATCGGCGCGCCGTTGATGTCCATGCGCTTTTCAGGGATGATGGCGGGGCCGTTGTCAATCGGTTCGCCCATGCCGTCGAAAACGCGGCCGAGCATGTCGTACGACACCGCGAGCTCGATGCTTCGCCCCAAAAACCGTGCCTTGGAGGTGGAAATTTTGAGGCCCTGAGAGCTTTCAAACAGCTGCACGAGCGCCTTATCGCCGTTGATCTCAAGCACCTTGCCGCGCCGTGTTTCACCGTTTTGCTGAACGATTTCCACAAGCTCGTCGTATTTCACGCCACTGACGCCCTCGACGAGCATGAGCGGGCCGACAACCTCGCTGATCGTGCGGTATTCCTTAAGCAACGTCTATCCCACCTTCCTCATAAAGCGCGCTCATCTGAGACTCCAGATTCTGCGTGATCGCCGCGAATTTCTCTGTCACATCGTTTTCGGGCACATACTTCGCGCGGCCGATTTCCTCGCGCACAGGCAGCGCCGATATTTTGGAGAGCGGCGCGCCCGCAGTCAGCGCCCTTTCGCCGAGCTCGCCCCACTTCAAAATGAGCTTTAATATGCCGTATTGCTTTTCGAGCGACGTGTATGTATCCGTATCGTGGAACGCGTTTTGATGCAGGTAATCCTCGCGGACGCTGCGCGCGGTTTCGAGCTTCAGGCGGTCTTTAAGCGACAGCGCGTCCACGCCGACAAGCCGGACGATCTCCTCGAGCTCGGATTCCTCCTGAAGCAGCTGCATCGTTTTCTGGCGCAGCTCCACCCATTCGTGTGAGACGTTGGCTTCGAACCAGTCGGTCAGTCGGTCAAGATACAGCGAGTACGAGGTGAGCCAGTCGATCGCGGGGAAGTGGCGCTTGTAGGCGAGCTGGGCGCTAAGCCCCCAGAACACCTTGACGATGCGCAGCGTGGCCTGCGAGACAGGCTCGGAGATATCGCCGCCCGGCGGCGACACCGCCCCGATGGCCGTAACCGCGCCGATGCGTCCGTCGCTGCCGAGAGCCTTCACGATGCCCGCGCGCTCATAAAAGCCCGCGAGACGCGAGGACAGGTATGCGGGGTAGCCCTCGTCGCCCGGCATTTCCTCAAGACGCCCCGACATTTCGCGCAGCGCTTCGGCCCAGCGCGAGGTGGAATCGGCCATGATGGCTACTTTATATCCCATGTCGCGGAAATATTCCGCGATCGTGATGCCTGTGTAGATCGATGCTTCGCGCGCCGCCACCGGCATGTCCGAGGTGTTCGCGATGAGCACCGTACGCTTCATCAGCGGTTCGCCGCTGCGCGGGTCTTTGAGCTCGGGGAACTCCATAAGCACGTCGGTCATCTCGTTGCCGCGCTCGCCGCACCCCACGTAGACGATGATATCCGCGTCGGCCCACTTGGCGAGCTGATGCTGCACCACCGTTTTGCCGCTGCCGAACGGCCCCGGCACCGCGGCCACGCCGCCTTTGGCGACGGGGAACAGCGTATCGATCACGCGCTGGCCCGTGATCATCGGCTCGGACGGCGGCAGCTTCTCAGCGAACGGGCGCCCGCGGCGCACCGGCCACCGCTGCAGCATTGCGATGTCAACCGTTTCGCTGCCGTTCTTGAGCCTGGCGATGGGCTCCGTGATCGTGGCCTGCCCGTCAGCGATCCACTCGACGGTGCCCTGGGTATTTGGCGGCACCATGATATAATGCTTCACGAGTGTGGTTTCCTGCACATAGCCTAAAAAGTCGCCTGCCGAAACCGTTTCGCCGGTTTTTGCGGTCGGCACGAACGTCCATTTCTTTTCATGGTCAAGCGGCGCGACGTTGATGCCGCGCGTGATGCGGTCTCCCGCGAGCGTTCTGATTTTATCGAGCGGGCGCTGTATGCCGTCGAATATCGACTCGATGAGACCCGGCGCGAGCTCCACCGAGAGCGGGCTGCCCGTGGGCGTCACGGGTTCTCCGGGCCCGAGGCCGCTCGTTTCCTCATACACCTGAATCGAGGCCATGTCGCCCCGAAGCTCTATGATCTCGCCGATAAGCTGCTGGCCGGAGACCCTCACCACATCGTACATCTCGCTGTCCTTAAGGCCGCTTGCGACGATGAGGGGGCCGGAAACCTTGACGATTCTGCCTTCCATAAGCTCTTCCTTCCTGTATAATCTCTTGCGCGCTTGTCGCGCGGGTTATTCGTCTTTAAAAAGGATGTCCGCGCCGATCGCCTTTTCGACGTTTGCGTGGATGCCCTTCATGCCGAAGCCTGTCGTGCCGCGGTTGCCCGGAATCGGGATGATTGCGGGGAACGGCGATGTTTTGTAGCGGTCGATCGTCTCGGCGGCGGTTTCGGCGGCCTGCTCGGTCACGAATATGATCGCGTACCCGCTCGTGGCGAGACGGTTCAATACGCCCGTCACCTCGCTGCCCGTCGCCGGGTATACGTCGATACCGAGTGTCTTAAAGCCAATGATGCTGTCTGAATCGCCCACGACACCAATCTTGTTCATTTTAAATCCTCACTAATAGAGCTCTTTTAGGCGCTTGGTCACCACATCCGCGTCGATGCCGCCCTGCTTCGCCGTCATCACCATGCGCACAGCCTCCGCCTCACGCTGCTTGGCAATGTAATAGCCGAACAGCGGGGCGATGCCGAACATATCGTGGCGCTGCTCTCGAAGCAACGAGAGCAGATAGTCGTCCCGCTTCTTTTCGAGCATATACAGACTGCCGGTCTTTTGGTAATCTTCAAACGCGCCTGAAAGCAACGAGGCATAGCCGCCTTTGCCTGCCGCACCTAGTACGCTTTCATCCGGCGCGTCAAAAGCGTCGAGCAGCGTGCGCTTCTCGATGCTGCCGCCCTTTAAGAACGCGCGCTCGAACGTTTCCTTTGGTGCGCACGCCGCGCGCACGCGCAGCAGCGCGATGATGTTGCTGAAATCAAAATACGCGGTGAAATACGCTGTAACGAGCGCGTTTTTCATCTGAACCACAAGATCGCGAGCTTCCTTGGCGTATGCGCGGTCCAGCGCGACGCCGATCACGGACGGATCCGCCGCCACGGCGAACTGCCTGTCGATATACCGAAGCGCGTCCGTCATGTTGTCCGGCAACTCATAATAATTGTTATCGGATATCGCGCGTCGCAGCGTTTCCACGCTGATATTGCCGGAAACGAGCGGCACGCTGTCAATGGCTATATCGCGCATCAGCAGTTTGATGATGACCTTTAGGTTGTGGTAATCGCGCTGCGCGCGTACGATGCGCGTGAACACGTCGCTTGGAGACAGCGCGATCAGCAGAGCGTCCGTCTCTTCAAGCTCCTTTGCAATCATTGCTTCAAAATCTGCCCCGGACTGGCCGTAGCCAAGCTCGTTAAGCTGGCGCATCGCCGAATCAAAATCCCTGGCTTCAATCAGCCGGTTCAGCTTTTCTTTTGTGATCAGCCTTGACTCGAGCGCTTTGACGCGCGCCGAGGCAAAGGGGTAGCTGCTTTGAATTTCAGACATTTTTCATCCCATCATGCGCCGAACAGCACGGCCGCAACATCCGTTTCACTCTGCTGCCACGCTTCATTCAGCAGCGCTTCCAGCGACATATCGATTTCAAGGCCGCCGTTCACATAGACAAAGCCGCCCGTCATATCGCGTTTTTCATCCGATAGTTTTATTTCGCCCGCGCCGGCCTTCTCTTTAAGCGCCTTGTTCACATCGTCAAGGAACGCTTTGGTGATTCGTTTTTCGCTTTTCGAGACGATGATGCCGCCGATACCGTTTGCGGCGCAGTCGATCAGGCGCTGCTTTAACAGCGACAGGTACTTTTCATCGGGCAGCGCGGCGAGCTTTTCAAAAGCGAGCGCTTTGACCTCACTCATCATCTCCTGCTTGGCGGCAAGAAGCTGCTTTCTGTATTCGAGATCGTAAACGGCGGCAAGGCGTTTTTTGTTTTCGCGCACGGCTTCATCCGCCATGCGGCTGATCTCCGCCATGCGCTTTTCGATATCTTTATTCAGCTTATCGCGCAGGTCCTTCTTTTTTTCTTCCGCGTCGTGCCAATAGCTTTCCGCATCGCGCTGAGCGTCGCCGATTATTTTTTCAATGAGTTTTTCCGCTCCGGCCAATTATATCACGTCCTTTAATACAATTTTTAAAAGCAAAACAGTATTAAGCGGCCTTGCCGAGCAGCACAATCAGCATGGAAATCAGCAGCGAAAAAACGGCATACGTTTCAACGAGTATCGCCATGGTAATTGCCTTGCCCTGCTCTTCGGGACGCTTGCCAAGAAGCGCGATACCGGCCACGGCTGTTCTTCCCTGATGGATCGCCGAGGTCAGGCCCACAAGGCCCACCGGAAGAGCGCCGAAGAAATAGATCCAGCCTTGAGCCGGGGAGATGGGGCCGCCGCTGACCACGCCGTTGTTGAGCAGTATCAAAAACGCGACCAATAGGCCGTATATACCCTGTGTACCGGGCAGCAGCTGCAGCACGAGCGACTGGCCGAATTTATCGGGGTCTTCGGAAATAAGGCCCGCAGCGGC
The DNA here is from genome assembly GCA_023461435.1 of Bacillota bacterium. Classification (GTDB taxonomy): domain Bacteria; phylum Bacillota; class Clostridia; order Christensenellales; family SZUA-584; genus SZUA-584. The sequence continues at coordinate 20,740 of JAEYLC010000022.1, read as the reverse complement.
CTGGCCCGTTAAGCTGATGCCTTTGGCTGAGCCGATGCCCGCAAGCCCGACTGCCAGCGCTGCGCCGAAAGTGGATATGATCATGCCGAAGTATTCACCAAAAACGTCCATTTTGTTCCTCCTTAATAGGTTACATGTTATCAATTTCGTTAAACCGCTTTGCGGTATGTCTGACGCTATTCTTCCAGACGGTAGTTTTTCGTTTTCAGGCTCAGCGGCATAAACGCATGTCCGTCGCCTTCATAGAACTTATTGAAAAATTCGATGTACTGCAGCCTTGCGGAATGCACGAACGCGCCGAGCGCATTGATCATGATATTGAACACGTGCCCCACCGTCATGATGATAATGCCGAACACATACCCGAACCACGGACCCATCATCAGCCCCGCGATCGTATTGAACACCATCGCGATAACCGTGGTAGACAGCCCCATGCCGAATATACGCGCGTATGAGAGGATGTCGCTGATATAGCCCGTCACGTTATAAAGGCTGGCAAGACCGCCCACGGCTTTGCGCACGATGCCTTTTTTGCCGCGTCCCTGCGTCAACAGCAATATGGCCGCGCCGCCGAGCGCGAGGTAAGTGCCGATGGCGCCGAGAGGGCCGCCCACAAGCAGCATAATCAAACCGACTATGACCATGATCCAAGAAAAACGGTCAAAAATCGCCGCCCAGAATTGGCCGCGCTTGATATCCATATAGATGCCCACGCAGATACCCGTGAGGATATGCAGTATGCCGATACCGAGGCACATGCCAAGCGTGATCATCGCGCCGTCTCCGTCGAGCGGGTTGATGACGGCGGGGATGCCCTGAATGCTGAAAACCGTGCCGTAAAAAAGTCCCCAGAAGGCGGTGGATACGCCGCAAATTAGAAACACCGTCGTGATCTGGCGGAACATGCCCGTGGGTTTTTTAAGCTTGAGTATCACAAACGCGCCGACGGAGAGTATCACCCCGTAAGCGGCGTCGCCGATCATCATGCCGAATATGATAAAGTAGAATATCGACATCAGTGTGTTCGGGTCGATGCCCCTGTAATGCGGTATGGAATACATGTTGGAAACCGCTTCAAAGGGTCTGACGACTTTTGAATTGTGAAGCGCCGTCGGTACGACCTCATCGTCTTCGGGGTCTGCGAAATGAAGGTAAGCTTCGGGCGCAGCTTCGAGTATGGCTTCTTCCACAAGCGGCTGATCGTCGGCTACAATCCAGCCTTCGAGCGCAAACACGCTGCCGGTCTCTTTCAGACGATTCACGCAGCGCCCGCGTTCGATTTCGTTGGAAAGGTAATCCTCAAGAGCGGTTAACAGCGGCTTGTCGTTCACATACCGTCGCGCTTTGTCTTCGTATTCGTTCGTTTCGTCATCGAGAGAGAGCAGCTCGCTTTCACAGTCAGCGATGATATCGGCCGGTGTGCCCGTGAGGTCTTTGGTGAACGCTTCGGAAAAGCCGATGTATTTAAGCTCACCTGTGAGCTTTTCCTGGACTTCTTTGTGCATCACCACAAAAACGGCCGACACGTCCTTTTGACCGTCCATCATTTCAAAAACGGCTGTTTCGGTATAATCCGAAACGATCTGTTCATATTTTTCTCTGGCGTCTTCGGGTATGGTGCCAAGACGGCAGACCGTATACTTGTTTTCACCTATGCTTTCGAGCGGCACATCGAAGAGCGCGTAAGGCATAAGCTGAGAAATCCGGTTTTTAAGCCGCTGGCGGCGCGCTTTTACGGCAGCCATGTCGTTGTCAAATGCTTTGACCTTCGCGATGATTTCGTCCGCTTCGTCGAAACGCTTGGCAATGCTCTCGAGATCCTTGCGCGAGATGGGCGGCTTTGGTGTTAAAAAAGACGGTTTGTTTGCATCATACGGGCGCAGCGTCTCAAGCGCTTCGCGGACCGCCGCATATCGCACTTCAAACCCTGAGAGCGTTTCACTCTGGCGCGCTTCAGACAGCCCCTCGAGCTTTACCCGGGCGACTTCCACCGCGCCCAGTTCCTGCAGACATTTAAGCAGCTTATCCCGGCTGTCCCGATGCGCAATGAGCGCTATTCGTTTCATACCCAGTATTGCCATTTATTTGAGTATCCTCTCTAAACACACATCCGCCGCTGCGGAAAGCTTGCGCCTGGCGCCCGCTTTAAGCGCATCACATTCTTTGAGGCGCTCAGTCTGCAGGCTGTCGAGCTCCGCTTTGGCCAATGCGCGCCCCTCATCCACCTTCCTGAGGCTGTCGCGCCTGGCGTTTGTCAGCGCTTCGTCCTCAATGGCGGCATTTTCCTGTACGGCTGTTTTCAGCGCGTCTTTGGCGGCGATAGACGCCACACGCCGGAGTTCCTGCGCTTTTTCTTCGGCGGCTTTGATTTCGGATAACACATCCATTGCCATGTTTTCGCTCCTGTTATTTCGTGCCGAACAGCCGGTCGCCCGCGTCGCCAAGACCCGGCACGATATAGCCGTGGTCATTGAGCTTCTCATCGACCGCCGCCACGAAAATATCCACGTCGCTGTGCGCCTGCTGCACCGCGGCAATGCCCTCGGGAGCGGCGATCAGACAAACGAGTTTGATGTTTTTGACGCCGCGCTCTTTGAGCAGCGTGATCGCACCGTTGGCGCTGCCGCCTGTCGCGAGCATCGGGTCCACGATGATGAGGTCGCGCTCCGACGCGTCGGTGGGCAGCTTGCAGTAATATTCCACGGGCTGCAGCGTTTCGGGATCGCGGTAAAGGCCGATGTGGCCAACCTTCGCGGCAGGAACGAGCGAGAGTATGCCGTTGACCATGCCAAGCCCCGCGCGCAGTATCGGAACGATGCCGATCGTTTTGCCGGAAATCACCTTGGTTTTGGCCTTGGCGACCGGGGTCTCGATCTCAACTTCCTTTAAGGGAAGATCGCGCGTCACCTCATAGGCCATCAGCATCGCTATTTCTTCAACGAGCAGACGAAAATCCCTCGTTCCTGTTTGCTTGTCCCTGATCAGCGATATCTTATGCTGAATAAGCGGGTGGTCCATCACGACTAGCTTGCCCATAATATTCCTCCGTGTTTTTGTATAAGTTCAATTGTACCCAATATTTTTAATGTGATGATCAGGCATCCACACACAAAATAAACCAGTTGATAAAAAAAGAAACGGCTACCGTTTCTCTAAATCCATAATTTTTTGCACCCTGCGGCTATGGCGCTCGTCATGGGAAAAATCCGTGTTTAAAAACGTATCGACGATATCGAGAGCAAGGCCGGTCCCCAAAACGCGCGCGCCCATCGCCATCACGTTCGCGTCGTTGTGCTCTCGCGCCATTCTGGCGGAGTAAGTATCGCCGAGCAGCGCGCATCGGATACCGTGAATCTTGTTCGCCGCGAGCGAAATGCCGATACCGGTTCCGCAAATAACGATGCCAAAGTCGGCCTCGCCTGAAAGCACGGCATTGCAAACCGGAGGCGCAAAATCGGGATAGTCGGCAGACGCTGTGTCGTATGCCCCCATATCAAGCGTTTTGATGCCCTGTTTTTGCAGGTGCTCGATAACCTGCTTTTTCAGTTCAAACGCGCCATGGTCCCCGCCGATTGCGATTGTCATAATGATGTCCTTTCTTAATGCCTTTTCAAAAGATGTCTTCAAGATGAAAGATGTTACATCAGAGCTTTCTTACGCTAAAGAATATCAAAGACGCATCAAAAAATCAACCTGGAAATGGCTCGGAAACGGCCATTTGCGCAAGATTGTTTAATTTTTCACACAACTATTGACCTTCCCCCTGATAGAAGGTATACAATAATGCATAGTAAGGGGGGCATATAATTGAAAATCAACGAGGTGGAGCATGCCGTTGGCATCACCAAGAGAAATATCCGTTTTTATGAAAAGGAAGGACTGCTCGCGCCCGGCCGCAATATTGTGAACGGCTATCGCGATTATGACGAGGAAGATGTGAAGCGGCTTAAAAAAATCAAGCTGCTCCGTAAGCTCGCGATGCCCATTGAGGAAATTCTCAAGGTGCAAAAAGGGATACTCACCATTGAGGATGCTTTGCGGCGGCATCTGATTAAGCTTGAGCGCGACAGCATCAATTTGGAGCAGACAAAGCAGCTTTGCATGCAGATGGCGCAGGAGGCGCAGCCGCTCGATACGCTGGACGTCGATCTGTACTTGGCGCGGATAGAAAAGATGGAAAAGGAAGGGGCGCGTTTTATGAACATCAGCAAGGACAAAAAGCAGCGCTACACGGCCATTGTGGCGGCTTTTCTGATCATCGCGTTTATGGTTGTGGTGACAGGCCTGCTGATTTGGGGCTTTATTGCCGGTCATGTGCCGGGTCTCGTGGCGGCGCTGGTTCTCATATTCCCCGCCGCGGTCATCGTCGGTGTGTCGCTGGCGCTCAAACAAAGAATGAAGGAACTCAAGGAGGGTGAGGAAAATGCTGCTGCTAAATATTGATTATGTGCCGGGCAGGGAAATCGGTGAGGCGCTTGGCCTGGTGAAGGGCAATGTGGTGATGAGTAAGCACTTCGGCAAGGATTTTATGGCCGGTATGAAAACGCTCGTGGGCGGAGAGATCACGAGCTATACCGAAATGCTCAACGAATCCCGACAGATCGCCATGAAGCGCATGGTGGATGAAGCGCAGGCGCTCGGCGCCGACGCGGTGATCAATATCCGCTACGCGTCGGCATCAATCATGCAGGGTGCGGCCGAGGTCATCGCGTACGGCACGGCTGTGAAGCTTAAATAGGAGGTCTTATATATGAAGAATATGACGACGGGCAAACGGATCGCGGTTTTTCTCGCGTTCACGTTTGCGGTGACGTATGCGCTCGAGATATTTTTGATCGGCAATATCAAGGATGATGCCGCGATGGCGCCGGTGCTGTCGCTGCTGATCGGCGCGATGATGTTCGTCCCGGCGCTCGGCGTGCTGTTCACGCGGCTCGTGACGAAGGAGGGCTTCAAGGATGCGTGGATACTGCCCAATTTCAAGGGGCACGTCCGCTACTATATTCTCGCGTGGCTGCTGCCGGCGGGGCTGATTTTCGCGGGTGCGGCGCTGTATTTTTTGATCTGCCCGCAGCTTTTTGACCCGAACATGGGCTATATGGTGGACGCTTACGCGGCTCAGGGGCTCAATCTCGATCCCGCTCTGATCCGGACATCGTCGATCGTGTCGGTCATCGTGGGCGTGGCGTCCGCGCCCATACTCAATATCCTGAATACGACGGGCGAGGAATGGGGCTGGCGCGGGTATCTCGTGCCCAAGCTTGCCGAAAAAATGCCCGTCGTGCCGACTGTGCTGTTCAGCGGCCTGATATGGGGGCTCTGGCACGCGCCGCTGATCATCATCGTCGGCCACAATTACGGCTTCGATTATCCGGGATATCCGTATGTCGGGATACTTGCGATGTGCGTGTTTTGTATCGTGGTGGGCACCTTCCTCTCATATGTATCATTAAGGACGCGCAGCTGCCTGCCTGCGGCCATCGCGCACGGCGCGCTCAACGGCCTTGCGGCAACCGGCATTATGTTTATCGCGGGCGCGGATGCGGCGAACCCGTTTGTGGGGCCTGTGCCCACGGGGTATATCGGCGGGGCCGGTTTTATTGTGGCGATGATCGTCACTATCATTATTATGGTGAGGCTGGAAAAGAAGAAAAAGCTGATCGCGCCGCCGAAGAATGCGCAGGCGCTGCCTGAAGAATAGCATGGATCCTTTACACGGAGGTCTTTAAAAGGGCCTCCGTTTTTTGTTATAATAATAATGAACAAAATCAAAGATTTGAGTGAATCGGGAATTGGTTTGGATTTAAAGGAAAGGGCAAAACAACTGAAAAACAAGGCCGCGGCGGTTTTTCTCGCTTTGAAGAGGAAGGATACGCCTTTGCCGGCTAAAATTGCGGCGGGACTTACGGTCGGTTATGCGCTCTCGCCTATCGATTTGATTCCGGATTTCATTCCGATACTGGGCTTGCTTGATGATATCATCATACTGCCGATGCTGATTGCGCTGTCTGTCAAGCTGATACCAAAGGAAATTATGGAAGAGTGCGAAGCGCACGCCTTGAATGTGTGGCAAAACGGCAGGCCGAAAAAATGGTATTTTGCCATACCGATCCTTGTGGTTTGGGCGTTGATAGCGGGTTTGATTTTATATGGGATATTCAATTGATTTGGTAAAGGGGTGTAAAATGAAAATAGGCATTATCCGGTGCATGCAGACGGAAGACATGTGTCCGACCACGACGGACCTTATATTCGCGAGGGAGAAAAAAGGCGCTTTTGAGGGGGTCGAGGGCGATATCGAAGTCATCGGCGTCAATTCGTGCGGCGGGTGCCCCGGCAAAAAGGCGGTCACCAGAGCGCAGGAAATGGTCAGGCGCGGCGCGCAGGGCATCGCGTTCGCCTCGTGCATATCGAAGGGCAATCCGATCGGGTTCGCGTGCCCGTTCGCCAAAAAAATGCGCGAGGCGGTTTCCTCCGCGCTCGGAGAAGATATCGTCATCATCGACTACACGCACTGATATGGCGCTTTACATTTATAGACTGTGTGATTATACTGGTATCGTTATTTACCCATGATAGGAGCAGTGACGTTTTTGGAAAGTGCATATGATATCGTCGTCAAAATCGGCTCGATGGCGCTGATCCGCCACGATGACGGCGATCTGGATTACAATATATTTTCGCGGCTTGGCAGCTCAATGCGGCCCGGCATGCTGCTTGTGAGCTCGGGCGCGACGGAAATCGGCCGCATTGACTACATAAAGCGCAACGGCCGGGAGCTCAGCGGGGACTTGGAGGACGTGAAAACGGACTACAGCGCGCAGGGGCAGGCGATACTGATGGAGAACTACCGCCAGTTTATCAGCCCCCAATACTCGGTGCGGCAGGTGCTTGTGGAACACAGCCATTTCAACGACGCGGAAAAAAGAGAACACATATGGAGGCTCTTGAACCGCGCGCCGTCTCAGGGCGCAATTCCGATCATCAACTATAACGACCCTGTCTCAAGCGAGGAAAACCGCAAGATGGAGCTCAAAAAAATAGGCAACGGGGGCCGCGAGGTGGTGGAGTGCGTGGACAACGACGAGACCGCCGCGGTGGTCGCGATGCTCGTAAACGCCAAAACGCTCGTGATACTGACATCTGTTGACGGCATCTATCAGGACCCGAAGGACCCGTCCACGCTGATCCGCGAGATCACGGGCAGCAGCCCCGAGGAGCTGGAAGCCAACGTGACGGAGGCCATTGCCTGCTGCAGCGGCGCGTCGCGGGCGGGCGCGCAGGGCGCGGGCGCGAAGCTCAAATATTCGCTCGGTCCCGCCAAGGCGGGCACGCATGTGTATATTTCAAGCGCCGTGAACCGCATTGCCGATATCGTTTCAGGCAAGGCCGCGAGCACGCACATTTATATTAAAAATTAATAATTAAAAATGAAAAAACTTGCAGAGGAATCCCATGGAAAAAGCAGTTCGCCATGAGATTCCTCTTTCGTTTTCGCTCAGTTGAAATGACCGAAAAGCTTCAATTCGTTCATCGCTCCATTCTGTCATGCTGAAACGGAACGTGAGTGAAGTGAAGCATCCCACGGTAAAACGCTTTAAACATGGGTTTTCAGTCCACTGCGTAGTCAGTGCCGGGCAGCTTCGACAGCGTTTTTTACGGTCATGCTGAAATTCGTAACAATACGACTGCGAAGTGAAAAAGAATCTGCATGCACCGAGCCTTTTTTCAGATGCTTCGCTTACACTCAGCATGACAGCATAAGTCTTTGATATGGTATAGGGAATTTGCTCTCAATGACATACGCACAGGGCCGCGCCAAATCCGCATTGCTTAACCATAAGACCGCATGATAAAATAACGGCGATATGAACGATGAAAAGCAACGCTTCACATACCACTTTATACTGGCGGCGGGGCTGCTGATTTGCGCGTATATCGTCATGTACCGCATGCTGGGGCAAGGCATACTCTCCCATTGCGACTATGATTCGTATACGCGGCAGGCGGCGGCGTGGTGGAACGGCAGAAACTACCTGCCCGAAAACGTCTCGTGGCTCGAGCTGGCCTGGTACGGCGGGCACTATTATGTGAGCTTTCCGCCGTTTCCGAGCGTGATTCAGTTTCTGCTCGTGCCGTTTTTCGGCATGAACACGCCTGATAACCTTATTAACACGCTCTTTGGGTTCTTCTCGTTTGTGCTGGTTTACCGCTTCATGATGCGGCGCGGCTTTGACGGGCTATATTCTTCGCTCGTCGCGCTGCTGCTGACGCTTGGTTCAAACCTGTTCTACATGTCGCTGACGGGCTGGGTGTGGTTTTCCGCCCAGACTCAGGGCTTTTTCTTCCTTGTGCTTGCCGTCTATCTGATGGACAGTGATAAGAAGGCTGCGTGGTATTTTTCTTTCTTCAGCCTCGGCGCGGCGTTTGCGTGCCGCCCCATGAATATCGTCTATGCCCCGTTGCTTTTTTACCTGCTGTATCATAAAATCAAGAATGGCAGCACGATACGAACATTTGTTCGATCAATCAAATTTGTATTGCCTCTCGCGGCGGTGGGTATAATCGCTGCTGTTTATAATATGGTGCGGTTTGATAATCCGTTTGAGTTTGGCCATAATTATCTGCCGGAATTTTTAAACACGCCGCAGTTCTCTCTTCAGTATGTCCCGGGAAATTTCCTCGAGATATTGAAGCTGCCGGGCGGAGAGCGGTTCTGGCCCGAATTCAACGGCACGCTGTTCTTTCTCGTGAATCCGGCGTTCGTGCTACTGGCCGTGAGGCTCGCGCAGCGGCGGCTGAGCCCGATGCGCGTCATCTGGCTGATGAGCGTGATCATGCATCTTGTGATGGTGCTGTCCCACAAGACCATGGGGGGATGGCAGTTCGGGTGCCGATATCTTGTGGATATGCTGCCGTTTTCGCTGCTGATCATTGGCGAGGACCCGCCGATGATCCCGACACGCGGGCAGGCGGTGCTGCCCGCCGTACTGGCCGTCGTCGGCATCGCCGTCAACGTGTGGGGCGCGGTCTGGTATTACACGTATTTTTAGGAGATGCTATGCATTTAAGCAGCCTGATGCTCAAAAACTTTCGCAGCTATGAAAATCTCTCCGTATCGTTTTCGGACGGCATCAACATACTGCAGGGCAAAAACGCCGCGGGCAAGACGAATGTGCTCGAAGCCGTGGGTTTTTTGAGCATGGGCAAATCGTTCCGCACGCAAAAGGAAGCGGAATGCATCAAAGACGGCGCGCAGGCTGCGTATATCAAGGGCGGCATCGTCAAAAAGCAGGGGAAGCTCTCGGTGGAGGCGCTGCTCTCCGTGCTCGAAAAGAAGAGCCTTAAAATCAGCGGCCAGCCCGTGAAGAAAATGGGCGAGCTGTTTGGCAACTTCATCGCGGTGGTGTTCTCTCCCGAGGATTTAAAGGTGCTCAAAGAATCGCCGTCTCTGCGCCGCCGTTTCATCGATATGGAGATAAGTAAATTGAAGCCCGCCTATTTTTACGAGCTTCTCGAGTACGGCAAGGCGCTTGCTCAGAAAAACGCTCTGCTGAAGTCGCGCATGGCCGAGCATCAGCTTAAAAAGCTCGTGACGATATTCAACGAACAGCTCGCCGATCACGGCGCGCGCATCATCGGCACGCGGCAGGCGTTTTTGCAGCGGCTCGATGAGATCAGCCGCGCGGTACATCACGACCTCGCCGGCGGCGAAGTACTGAGCCTGAAATACAAAAGCAGCGCTTCCGGACAGGACATCCGGTCCGCGCTGTTTGAAAGGATGGATAAGTCGCTTTCCTCCGAGATCGAGCAAGGGTTCTGCCTTTACGGGCCGCACCGCGAGGACTTGGCCGTGGCGCTGAACGGCGGCGAAATCAAGGCGTATTCGTCGCAGGGACAGATAAGAACGGCGATGCTGTCGTTAAAGCTCGCCACCTTCGAGATCGCGCGGGCCGACTTTGGAGAAAGCCCCGTGCTGCTGCTCGACGATGTGTTTTCCGAGCTCGATACTGCACGTCAGGCTGCGTTGCTTGAGCGCATCCGCGGCGCGCAGTGCTTCATCACCACGGCGGTGCCATTAAAATGCGCCCATGCCAAAAGCTACACCGTCGCAGCGGGAAAGGTACAGGAATCACCGGCTAAATCAGTACCGTCATAAAAAAACCGATGCAGAGCCCCAGCAGCGACCAGAACACCTTATGCTTGCCCGCTGCGGGGATCAGCTCCTTTAATGAAATATAGAGCATCGCGCCGCTCGCGAAAGAGATGCACAGCGAGATCATTTCCCTGGAAATGCTGCCGATCGCCGTACCGAGCACCGCGCCGACCGCCGTGGGCACTCCGGTCAATAAAGCGAGAAAGAAAATGCGCCGGACCTTCATGCCGGACATTTGAAGCGGCAGACACACCACGATGCCTTCGGGGATATCATGGATGAGCATGAGCAGCCCGAGCGACAGCGCCATCTGCTGGCTCTCGACGAGCGATGAGCCCACCGCGAGCCCTTCGGGCAGATTGTGCAGCGCGATGCCGATAAGCACGAGGAGCCCCATCGAATAGAGCGAAGGTTCTTCGCTGCGGTTGATAAGCGGTTCCGCGAGCGCAAAAAAAACGCCGCCCGCCGACGCGCCGATGCACATGCGCACAAGGCCGCCGAGCTCCTCGCTTTCAAGCAGCATATCAAAAAAGACGACCGCCACCATCATGCCGCCCGCAAAGGCCAGAAACGGACGCGGCTCATGCGCGCGTTTACCGATGAACAGGGCCAAAAGCCCGCCGATGATGGTGCCTACCGCACCGATAAAGCTTCCAAGTATGCCGCTGATAAGATACATCGGGAACCCCTTAAAAAATGTGATCCCTAATGTATACGCGGCGGCGGGCCTATGGTATGCCGGCACTAAGAGCTAAGGCTTAATATACGCCGACACGCAGGGACATCAATCATTTTCATTTGTAAAATAGTAGGTACGTTAACATGGAACATAAAACCATATGTTATTGATATTCCCATGAATATATAATATTATATGAATATACCAACTTTCAGCTTGTCGTTTTATGTATAGAAAAAGGGGATTGAGTATGGATGAATCTGATATTCGCTCACAAATAAACAGATGTAAAAGTTCCATTAACCAGCTGAATGACAACATTGATGAGTTGAAGAAGCAATTGCAAAAGCTCTGTCAAGCGAAGGACGGGGTTTGCCGGAAGGAAAGAGAATTTCACTCATACGTAGAGAGCGAAAAACGGGATGCGGTTTGCATCGGGAATAACGACCGGGTCAAAATCGCGAGAGAGTACTCGGGCAGAATGAACACCCTTTTAGGAAGCAGCAAATCAGGCTCGGCGTTTGCAAGCATTGAGGGCATAAAGAAAACAGTCAATAGCCGAATCGAAAAGGTCAATGATGAGATTTTAAAAGCAAAACAAAAGATCAATTCTTTACAAAGCAATATAAACAGCTTAAACAGACAATTGGAATCCTTATTACGTGAAAAAAAGACTGAGAGGTGCAAATAATGAGCCGTTTAAGGGTTGCTGATGAGGAATATGAGAAAATGGAAGGCTTATATGAAGGTTTTGGCAGTCAAATCGAGGAGGCCGTTGAACGGTATATCTCCATTATGGACAGTGTTGTTCACGGGAACATGATTGGCGGCAACTATGTAAACCGTCTGGTTGACTATGTCAATAAAATTCAGAAATTAAAAGGGCAGACAAAAGATATTACTGATTATTTAAAAAAAGATATTCAGGCATTTATTAATGAGATAGATAAGAAAGATCAGTATTTATATTAAAGAGGCAAATTTTTAAAACAAGGAGATTGCAATATGCCTGTAGAGATTAAAGTCGACAAAGCAAAGCTGAGGAGCAAAAGGCTTGAGCTTGTCAGTCTTGCCGCCAGTTTTGACGCCAATCATTTTTTAAAAGAGCTTAACAGCAGTTCGCCCAATTGCGGCGGGCAGGCGATGGATCAATTGAAACAGACAAATGCGGTGCTGATGCAGATATATGAGAATCTCAGCTCAATATTCAAGCATACGATCGATTTCTTTTCTTACACTTTGGATATTTCGGAGAGCACCGATGAGGCGATTGCCAACGCGATTCAGATCAATCAGCAGCATTGAAGCTATTTTTACCGTTCTATAGTGTTGAACGTAATAAGGAGTCGTTTTTATGGCGTTACTAATCAGAGATTTTACCGATGAAACAAAAAGCAGGCTGGAAAAACAGATCAGAGAAATTGAGGCTCAAAATCCGAACTGGTATAATCACGTGGGCGATTTTTTTGAGGATCTGTGGAACGGCATTGTCGGCGTCAATATCGATTCATACGCCAATAATATCGCCGCCTATCATAAACAGATCATGGATACAAAAAACACCACGGTCGATCAGCTCCGTAAGATATTCAAAGACGTTGAAGGGGTTGACAACAGTTATTCCGCAAGGCTTAATGATGCGAACACCCGGTTTGATTATCTGGGCCGAACCATGAAGGCGCTGGCGGATACGCTGAATCCGGGCTGCAACGCGGGCGCGGTTCCCTTTACGTCAAATAACTTTTACCTCAAGCTGAATAAAGCCGGGAGCGGTATTGTCGATTTCTATCTGAGTGAAATGACATCGACGGGTTCCGACGGTAAGCTGCAGTATAACTGGAGCAAAATTGAAGAAATGCTGGGCAAAAAACCTGAGGATATGACGGCTGCCGAATACACGGCCCTTTTGGATATTATCGACTCCATGAGCACGGTGGATTCGAACGGAAATGTTGTGGCGAATACGGATGCGCTGACACGCTTTATTGAGTGCGGCTACAGCTGCGAGCTGGAATCGTTTGTTTCAAGCGATTTTGTAACCACAACGCTGCAGTATAACTACAATGTGACACCCGCTTTTCAAACGGTTTGCGCGCTGTATCAGCTCAAGGTTGACCGGCTCATGCAGCAAAACGGCGCGACATTTTACAACGGCGATGAAGACAACGCCACACGCCAGTACCTTTGTTCCGAGATGTTCAAATCGTCCCTGCTGATGGAAATGGCGTTCACCTGCCCCACAATCACGCAATATCAGGACATGAAAACAATCACGGGGACGAATATGAAGACATTGTCTATCAATATCGTCCGGGATGAAGCCAACAAATGCTATAAGGTGGACGCCGACGGGTTCTTGAACGACTACGTGGGCGGCATCACGATTTTTGATTTCAACACCAATAATCAAAGACGGCTTCATTACAATGAAGCGCAAATTGCCAATTCGCTGTACCGCGATAAAGGAAGCGAATTTTTAGAGGCGCTCGGAGATGAGGCAGTCGGCTTTATCATTGACCGGGGGATTGACGCGGCGCAGCTATCCGGATGGGTGGGACTGCCGCTTGAGATTAACAAATTTGCCATTGACACGGCGATGCGCAACGTTGAAATCGACATGAACAATAAAAAGGTTGACGAACAGTTGCGCGATATGAATTTGGAAGAGGCGTTTGACGCCATGAAAGTGGGCGGGAGTGTAACGGTTTATCATGATACGGTTAGTTTCCATAACACTTACATCAACGAGCGTGAGCTGCAGATTGCGCTCAACGCATACAACAACAAAACGGGGCAAAATGTCAGCCTGGGCAGTCTGGAAGCCGGGTTTGACGGCGTCATAAAGGACGGTAAGGGGAGCCCGACCGTTCAGGGATATGTGAACTGGTACGGGGATAACGACATAGCAATGTTCGATTATCGTGATAAGCTGGAAGGCGAACTGACAAAGTACTACCATCAACATCCTGATTCCCAATATATTACCTTAGGTGACTTAAATGTAGACCAAATCAATGAGCTTGACAAAAAGCTCAACGATCCGAATTATGAACTTGATTTGGAGAATTAAAATGAATAGAAAACGGCTGATAGTGATAGTGGTGGCGCTGGTCTTTGTGGCTGTTGCCGGATATTTTGTTATCGACGGTATTAACCAAGCGAATGCCAAAAGGGAGCGATACCTGTTTGGCAGTTATCAGATACAAAACGAAGCCTTTTTTGGTTTAGGACAAGGTGAATATATGCCTTACGATGCCACACGTGAACCAGAACTGCAGATTCACATCAATGTTTATACACGCAAGACAGGCAAGACGATAACTCTTAAAGACGTTGAGACATTTTTGACGGATGAAAAGAATTCTGACGGTTCCCCGCGCACATGGGAAGATGATACGAGTGTCATATTTGAATTTGTAAACTGGTGTGCGGATAACGCCTTGGCGATGTTCGATTATCGTAATAAGCTGGAAGGCGAACTGACAAAGTACTACCATCAACATCCTGATTCCCAATATATTACCTTAAGTGACTTAAATGTAGACCAAATCAATGAGCTTGACAAAAAGCTCAACGATCCAAATTATGAGCTCGATTTGGAGAATTTGAAATGAATAGAAAACGGCTTGTTATTATAATCGTATTGTTGGCTATTTTAGCCGCAACCGGTTATTTTGTTATCGACGGCCTTGAGCGGGCTAATGCGAAAAGAGCGCATTATATTAAAGTGGGTTATGAAATTCAAAATGAAGCCTTTTTTGGCTGGGGCAAAGGGGAATATATGCCATACGATGCGGCATATGACACAGAACTACAAATCCATATCAACGCCTATACGCGTAAGACAGGCCAAGCGATTACGATTGGCGATGTCGAGACGTTTCTAAAGGATCAAGAGAATCCCGATGGTTCCCCGCGAACTTGGGAGAATGATACGGGTGCCGTATATGATTTTGTAAACTGGTGCGCAGATAACGCTATGGCAATCAACGATTATTCGTCTAGTATGCAAGGCGTGCTCACAAAATATTGTGTTGAAAATCCTGAATTCCCATATTACTCGTTATACGACTTAAATGCGGCACAAATCAACGAGCTTGATAAAAAGCTCAACGATCCGAATTACGAACTCGATTTGGAGAATTTGAAATGATGAAAATGAAGCGAGTTGGGATTTTTATATTGGCGCTGGCTACTGTGGCCTTTTTCGGATATTTGATTATTAATACCATCAATATAGCCAAAGTGAAAAGAGCATATTATGAGCATTATATTAAATCGAGTTATCAGATGCAAAACGATGCCTTTTTTGGTTTAGGACAAGGCGAATATATGCCTTACGACTCGATACACAATACGGAACTGCAAATACACATCAATGTTTATACACGCAAAACAGGCAAGACGGTCACGATTGACGATGTTAAGACGTTTCTAAAGGATCAAGAGAACACTGACGGTTCCCCGCGTACATGGGAAGATGATACAGGCATCATATTTGACTTTGTATACTGGTGCGCGGATAATGCTATGGCAATAAACGATTATAAGGGCAATCTGCAAGATGAACTGACTAAATATAATGAGCAATATCCTGATTGCCTATATGATAAATTATCAGATTTGAATGTTGAGCAAATCAACGAGCTTGATAAAAAGCTCGACGATCCAAATTATGAGCTCGATTTAGAGAATTTAAAGTAATGAAGAAACTGAAATTGATTCATTGAAAATGCACTTCGGTTTCGAGCTGGTGGCTCCAGCCGAGAGCCTCAAGATAGATATCCGTCACTTTGCCGCAATCAAACCCCATTGCTTTGCAAAGCACCGTGACCTTATCCCAATCCCCTTTTTCATAAGCGAGGATCAGCGAAAACGCATGCCCTATCCGGCCGCCGTTATGGATAAGCGCCTCTATGATATCATCGGTGATCGCAATCTCTTTTAAAATCTCCGTCATCGGGCGGTTCATCAGCACATCGAGTGTGGAAAACAGGCCGGTCAAAAAGCATTCCTCATGATTGGCGGCTTTGTTGTAGGCCACCGAGAGCTGCTCCAAAAACCGCGCCCTCACCAAAGACGTCGTGATGATTTCTTCCGGCTGATCGTCTCCGATGCCCCTGATGGCGATCAGCGATACCCATTTTTTTATCTCTTCCGAACCTAAAAGCACGAGCGCCTGCCTGACCGACTTAATGCGGCTGCGAAAACCGAACGCGGCGGAATTCACCATGCGCAGCAGCTTATACGAAAGCGATAAATCCCGCGAGACGATATCCGCGATTTGCTCAAAATCGAAGTCCGCTGCGTTGGCCTTTTGTATGAGCTGCAGATAATTGAGCTTGCTCGGTGAAACGTCATGAACGGACATGATAGTCGGCTTGCTGAAAAAATAGCCTTGAAACAAGGAATAACCCCAGCTTTTTGCCTGTTCGAAATCCTCGTGAGTTTCTATCTTCTCGGCCAGAAACTTAATGCTGCGGTTTTTAAGAGATTTCACGAGCGATTCCTTGACATGTGCAGGCGTGCTTAAAAAATCGACTTTGATGATATCCGCCATCGCGATCAGCGGCAGATATTCTTCGCTGAATACAAAGTCGTCAAGGGCCAGCGTATATCCTTTGTTTTTCAAATCGCTGCAGCTTAATATGATATCCGTACAGGGCTGGACCGTTTCGAGAATCTCGATGACAAGATCTTTTTTCGGGAACAGTGTGGCGATTCCTTCTTTGATGAGCTGATCGGTAAAATTAATAAAGGCTCTTTTTCCGCCGGTGATGTTGTCGATACCGATGAGGTGAAAGCTGTTGACCATCACATCACTGGATGCTCTGTCACCGTCGCTGCAGTTAAAGCTGTTGATCTGGCTGCTGCGATACAGCAATTCATAGCCGTATAATTTCTGGTTTCTATTGAATATGGGCTGACGCGCAAGATAAACATCCATACACCATTGCTGCCTATCATATTGTTATACATGGCCAGAAATAACAGAAATAATAATAAATTCGCTGAAAAACCCTAAAACCCTTTTAATACCACGAAAATAAATAAGCGGTTTTCGTAAAAGGAAAACCGGCTTCTGTCTTTTCCCGGGAAAACGGATCAACGCCGGAATAACTTTTCCTTGTGCCTGTCCAGCGCGAGCAACAGCGGTATGCCAAGCGCATAGCACGCGATGGCCTGCCCGGCAGCCACCCATAAAACGGATTCCCAGTACAGTATGCCAAGGTAATACTCAAGAATTCCCGCCACGACAAACGCGTTGATCACCACCGCGGGCAGCGGCACAAGCCACTTCGGACGGATGTAGCGCGCCGCGACTGCGGCCGCCAGCGATGCGAGCGAGCCGAACACGATGTCGTAAGGCCCCAAAGGACTGCCCGCTAGGTTGGAAAGCAGACAGCCGATGAACAGCCCGGGTATCGCCGAGGGTGTGAAAAGCGGCAACACGCAGAGCGCTTCGGATATGCGCACCTGCGGCGTCATGTAGCTTAAAGGAATGCTGGCCATCGTGAGAGCAAAGTACAGCGCGGCGATGGCGCCGGTTTCCGCCATGAAGCGCGGAGTGAGCAGTTTTTTCTTCATTTCATTTTTCCACAGACGCTTATTAAAACATCTGTGCGGACCATATGGTCCGCTCCCTTAGTTTTATTTATGGACAGGATGGTTTCGAACTGTCCGCCGGGCTTTGAGCCCAACCGTGGCATTGTACCACAGAAAATAATAAACGGCAACCGTAGAGACTGCCACTCAAGTTGCTGACAAAGTCACAAATGTCATTTTGAGCGAGCGATAGCGAGTCGAAAAATCCCATGTTTAAAGCACTTTAACATGGGATACTCACGTCGCTCCGCTCCTCAGCATGACAAACAGGGTGTTTTTCATCAGGCTGAATGGCAACCAGGAGGCTGCCGCTTTTGCGTGTCAAAAGATCACTGAATTTTTATATACTTCGGTCAGCCCACCACGATGTTGGCGATTTTTCCGGGCACGACGATCATCTTCTTCACTGTCTTTCCCTCAAACAGCGCCGTGAGCTCAGGGCTGATAAGAATCTGCTTTTCGATATCCTCTTTGGTGGCATCCGCGGATACGTTGAACTTGCCGCGCACCTTGCCGTTGATTTGCAGCGGCATCTCGACGGTATCAAGCACGAGCGCGCTTTCGTCGCAGACGGGATACGGCTGATTGAACACCGAGTATTCGCCGCCGAGCAGCTCCCAAAGCTCTTCCGCGAAGTGCGGCGCAAAAGGCGCGATCAACTTGGTGAGCGTTTTTGCGGCATCTGCCGAGACGGTTTCGTCGGGCGATGCGTCAAGGTATTTGTTGAGCGAATTTGTGAACTCCATGAGCCTCGCGATCGCGGTGTTGAACGAAAACGCTTCGATATCGGCGGACACATGCTTGACCGCATAGTTCTGCGCGTAGAGAATCTCCTTTTTGCCCTCATCGCTTGTGGCTTTAATGTCCTTCAGGCGCAGCACGATGCGCTCGACGCGCTCAAGAAACCGGTGAACCGCCTTCAAGCCGTCCACGTTCCACGGGCCGCCCTCAATGTACGAGAAACCAAAGCCAAGGTATGTGCGCAGCACATCGCTGCCGTATTTTTGAATGTATTCGTCGGGCGAGATCACGTTGCCGCGCGATTTGCTCATGCGCGCGCCGTCAGGCCCCAAAATCACGCCCTGATGTACGAGCCGCGTGAACGGTTCGTCGAAGCTCACATAGCCCATGTCGTGCAGCGCCATCGTGAAAAAGCGCGCGTACAGCAGATGCATGCACGCGTGTTCCGCGCCGCCCACGTACGTATCGACGGGCAGCATTTGGTTGATCCAGTCGGTATCAAACGCTTTTTGGTCGTTTTGGCTGTCCGGATAGCGCAGGTAATACCACGAGGAGCACACGAACGTGTCCATCGTGTCCGCGTCGCGCACGGCTTTGCCGCCGCACTTGGGGCAGGTGGTGTGCATGAAGCTTTCGGATTTAAGCAGCGGTGAGGTGCCGTCCGGCGTAAAGTCCACATCGTAAGGCAGGCGCACCGGCAGCTGATCCTCGGGCACGGGCACTTCGCCGCAGGTGTCGCAGTAAACCACGGGTATCGGCGCGCCCCAATAGCGCTGGCGCGAAATCAGCCAGTCTCTCAAGCGGTAATTGATTTTGAAATCGCCCTTGCCCTGCGTTTTGAGCTTTTCGAGTATCTCTTTCTTGCCGTCTTCGACGGGCAAGCCGCTGAATTCCTCGCTGTTCACGAGAATGCCGTATTCGGTGTATGGCAGTGTGTCATCCTCTCCCTCGCGGCCCTTGACCACGCGTTCGATGGGCAGATCGTACTTCGTCGCAAACGCAAAGTCTCTTTCGTCGTGCGCGGGCACGGCCATCACGGCGCCTGTGCCATAGGTCGCGAGCACGTAATCTGCCGCGTACACAGGGATGCGTCGGCCGTTGACCGGGTTGATTGCGTAAGCGCCCGTGAACACGCCCGTCTTCTCGCGCGTGGTGGAGAGCCGGTCGATCTCGCTCGCTCTCGCGGCGTAGGCGATATACTCTTCAACGGCGGCTTTCTGTTCGTCCGTCGTGATTTTCAGCGTGAGCGGATGCTCGGGCGCGAGCACCGCGTAGGTACAGCCATAAAGCGTATCGGCTCTTGTGGTAAAGACGGTGAAGCTCTCGCCGCTCTCAAGCGCGAAGGTGATCTCGCCGCCCGTCGATTTGCCGATCCAGTTGCGCTGCATCATTTTCGTCTTTTCGGGCCAGTCGAGCCCATCTAAGTTCTGCAGCAGGCGTTCGGCGTAGTCGGTGATTTTAAAGAACCATTGCGTTAAGTTCTTGCGCACCACGGGCGTGCCGCAGCGCTCGCAGCCGCCGTCCACCACCTGCTCGTTGGCGAGCACGGTGTTGCAGCCCTCGCACCAGTTGACGGGCGCCTGCTTGCGGTAAGCGAGGCCCTTTTTATATAGCTGCAAAAAGCACCACTGCGTCCACCGGTAATAATCCGGCAGGCAGGTTTTGATTTCATAATCCCAGTCGAACATCGCGCCCATGGCCTGAAGCTGTTTTTCCATGGTCTCAATGTTTTTGAGTGTGGAGTCTTCCGGGTGGATGCCCGTTTTGATCGCGTAGTTTTCGGCAGGCAGCCCAAAGGCGTCGAAGCCCATCGGCTGGAATATTTCATAGTCCTTCATGCGCATATAGCGCGCGTAGGAATCGGTGAGGCCGTAGTTATACCAGTGCCCGAGGTGCAGCCTCGCGCCCGAGGGGTACGAGAACATCTCGAGGATGTATTTCTTTTTATCGGCGCGGGATTTATCAAAGCTGTAAAGCTTGCTCTGCTCCCATTTGCTTTGCCATTTTTTTTCGACCTGCGTTAAATCCATTTTGATATCTCCTAAAGCATTTCGCTTCGAACATTATTATATATATCGACAAAAAAATCAAGCATTATACCGCCTGGAGGACGATTGGTGTAAGGTTAAGGGTATTAAGACTCTACATTTGAGTTTTGACATAGAGCTAGGTCTTTATAAGAAGTAACGGGACGAATCTGCCTTGTTTACTCCTTCCGTCAATGAGGGAGGTAAGAGAACGAGCTTTGATATTATCATACGGTAATGGCACTTACTCATCATAATGCTCGAAATACTAGCTCCCTCTGGAGGGAGCTGTCGCCGAAAGGCGACTGAGGGAGAAAACTGCTTTAAAATAAGTATAGCATAATATCTTTACTCCCTCCGACAATTGCCCGATAAAGCGGTCAATTGCCACCTCCCTCAATGAGCAATGTCAATAACTTAAGAGCAGGGAGCAGTTTACAGAGGGGAAGAAAAAACACTTGACAAATGGGGAAGGCCCCCATAATGGCGAAAAAAAGGACTTATTCGCCATTATGAACATGTATGAGG
>JAEYLC010000021.1 GCA_023461435.1 Bacillota bacterium | reverse complement strand
TTGAGGCGATGAACGAAATTTCGCAGGCATCCGCGAACATTTCAAAGATCATCAAGACGATCGACGACATCGCGTTCCAGACCAACATTCTCGCGCTCAACGCGGCGGTGGAGGCGGCGCGCGCGGGCGTGCACGGCAAAGGGTTTGCGGTGGTGGCCGATGAGGTGCGCAATCTCGCGTTAAGAAGCGCGGCGGCGGCCAAGGATACGACACGGCTGATTGAAGCATCGCTCGGGACGGTGGCCGATGGCACGAAGGTGGCAGAGGATACCGCGCACACGCTCGACGCCGTGGTGAAGGGCATCGCGGAATCAGCCGCGCTGATGGATGAGGTGGCGGCCGCGTCCAAGCAGCAGTCGCTCGGCATTTCGCAGGTGGAGAAGGGCATCGAGCAGGTTACGGTGGTAATTCAGAGCATCACCGCCACAGCCGAGGAGGCAGCCGCGGCCAGCGAGGAGCTTTCTGGTCAGGCTGTGATGCTTTCGGGACTCGTGCATGAACACGAGGCGGACAGCCTCATGGGAGTGAGCAGTCCCGAATCAGACGAAGAAAAAAGCGAACAGATTTTGCTGACCGAAGATACCGATTTCGGCAAATACTGAAACAAAGTCAGTTTAATATCAGCAGTTAGATGAGAAGCGCCCCGTGCCGGTTCGGCACGGGGCGAACCTGTACAATCCCCAGACCATACCCAGGAGTTCCATTTTGATTTCACTTGAGCGGGTTGAAATGTTGCATTTGCAACATACGAACATGACGCATTGCGGTATTCTCATAGCTGTCAAGACGATTCGAATTTATTTATGGAGGATATAGATATGACAAATGAAATGTTTTGTTTTCAGTGTGAGCAGACGGCAAAGGGCACGGGGTGCACGGGTTCTGCGGGCGTATGCGGCAAGACGGCGGATATTTCCAATCTGCAGGACGCGCTGACGGATGCGCTGATCAATCTCGCGGTGACGGCAAAGGGGAACCCTTCGGACAAAGCGGTGCGCGTGATGATTGACGGATTGTTCGCGACGATCACAAACGTGAACTTTAAAGACGAAGATATCAAGGCGCTGATTGATGAAGCGAACCTGGAAGCCGTGCTTGCGGGCGGCCGGTTCAAGAGCGTCACGAACGCGCCGCTCACGCTGTGGGGCGAGAATGAGGATGTGAGGTCACTCAAATCACTGATACTGCTTGGCCTGCGTGGTGTAGCGGCCTACGCGTATCACGCGGCGGCGCTCGGGTATCAGAAAGACGAAATCAACCGCTTTTTCTTCGAGGGCTTGAGCGCGGTCGGCGACGACAAGGCGTCGATGGAAACGCTGCTGCCCGTGGTCATGAACGTGGGCACAATTAACCTTTCGTGCATGGAGCTGCTCGACAAAGCGAATACGGATGTCTACGGTACACCGGTGCCCGTGAAGGTGCCGATGACGGTGGAAAAAAGGCCGTTCATCGTGATATCGGGGCACGATCTGCACGATCTGTATCTGCTGCTCGAGCAGACGAAGGGAAAGGGCGTCAACGTATACACGCACGGCGAGATGCTGCCCGCGCACGCGTACCCCAAGCTTAAAGCGTATCCGCAGCTTAAAGGTAACTTCGGGACGGCATGGCAGAACCAGCAGAAGGAATTCGCGGGCGTGCCCGCGGCGTTTCTCTTCACGACGAACTGCCTGATGCCCGTCAAGGAAAGCTACAGCGACCGCGTGTTTACAACGGGCGTGGTGGGCTATCCCGAAATGGTGCACATCGGCAAGGACAAGGATTTCACGCCTGTGATTGAAAAAGCGCTGGAGCTTGGCGGCTTCGATGAGGATAAAGCCTATACGGGAATCAACGGCGGCACGAGCGTGACCACGGGCTTCGGGCACGGCACGGTGCTGTCTGTGGCGGACAAGGTGATCGACGCGGTCAAAGCCGGTGCGATTAAGCATTTCTTCCTCGTGGGTGGCTGCGACGGCGCGCGCACCAAGCGCAGCTATTACACCGATTTTGTGAAGCAGGCGCCGGACGACACCGTGATACTGACGCTCGCGTGCGGCAAATACCGCTTCAACGACCTTGATCTCGGAGAGATCGGCGGTCTGCCGCGGATTATGGACATGGGGCAGTGCAACGACGCGTACAGCGCGATCCGCGTGGCGCTCGCGCTCAGTGAGGCGTTTGGCTGTGGCGTGAACGAGCTGCCGCTCACGTTGGTGCTCTCATGGTACGAGCAAAAGGCGGTCTGCATACTGCTGACGCTGCTCGCGCTCGGCCTCAAGAACATATATCTCGGGCCCTCGCTGCCCGCGTTTGTGTCGCCGAATGTGCTGAACTTCCTCGTGGAGAACTACGGCATCACGCCGACGGGAGACGCGGCGGAGGACCTCAAAAAGATTCTCGGATAATATTACGAAGAGCTGAACCGCTGATGGACGTCAGCGGTTTTTTGCTTTGACGAAAGAAGACAAGGCTTCACTCCCACAAAGAAGGAGCCTTGCGGCGACAGCGATTCTCGCAGTGACAATTTAATCTCGAATTGTAGGATTCTGACCTCCGCCTGTGCCCCGAATGGGGTATGTCGAACCAAAGAGGTATGACGCCGAAATGCGCTAAATACTCCCTCAGTCGCTTCACGGCGACAGCTCCCTCTCAGAGGGAGCCAAGGGTGCTCATATTATTGAATGTGTGGCGAATGAGTGCAAAGGACGGTATTGCAGTTGAAACTCAGGCGAGGTTTCGTAGATTTCGTGGCTGAGGCGGTTGTATTTCGTAAAACGGCATTGTACGCTGAAAAAGACATGAAATTGGAAATTATGGGAGGCTTGATAATGAAACGACTCATGATTCTCATTCTATGCGTGATGATGGCGCTGTCAATCGCGGCCTGCGGAGAAACCGCATCAGGAGCATCGTCCGCGCAAACGCCGTCTGAGTCAGCGCCTGCGGCAGCATCTGAACAGCCGGCCGGGGAAAAAGAGATTTACCTTGATCCGTCGGCAGGCACGCAGGAGCGCGTGGCCGATCTGCTGAAACGAATGAGCCTTGAAGACAAGGCGGGGCAGATGGTGCAGGGCGAGCAGTATCCCGTGTGCGATCAGGACATGGCAAGCTTAGGTCTCGGTTCGGTGCTGAGCGGCGGCGGCTCCGTTCCCGACAACGACAATTCCGTGGAACACTGGAACGAGGTTATCGACGGGTTCCAGAAGGAGGTTCTTTCGAGGAAACTGAAAATACCCTTTATTTACGGTGCGGATGCAGTGCACGGGCATAACACGGTGTACGGCGCGGTAATCTTTCCGCACAACATCGGCATCGGCGCGGCGAACGACCCGGAGCTTACAAAGCAGATGGGCGCGTATGTGGCCGGTGAGATGAAGCTGACGGGCATACTCTGGAACTTCGGGCCCTGTGTGGCGGTGGTGCAGGACCCGCGGTGGGGGCGCACGTATGAGAGCTATTCGAGCGATCCAAATATCGTTTGTGAGCTCGCTTCGGCGTTCGTACAGGGGCAGCTCAGCGAAGGCGTGCTGCCGTGCGCCAAACATTATGTCGCGGACGGAGGCACGACGTTCGGCACGGGCGAAGGCGATTATCTGATCGACCGCGGCGACGCGCAGATGAGCGAGGATGAGCTGCGGGCCGTTCATCTGGCGCCGTATGCGCGGCTCGTCAAAGACGGCGTGAAGAGCGTAATGGTCTCGTTCAGCTCTTATCAGGGGCTCAAGATGCATGAGAACAAATACCTGATCACTGATGTGCTCAAGGGCGAGCTTGGCTTCGACGGTTTTGTGGTGACGGACTGGGAGGGCATCACGGGCATTGCCGCGCCGTCATATGATGCGCAGGTCGTCGCGGCGGTGAACGCGGGCGTCGATATGCTAATGGAGCCGTATAACTACACGCTCGCGATCGACGCGATTGTGAACGGCGTCAACAACGGCGAGATAGCGCAGGAGCGTATGGACGACGCGGTATCGCGCATACTGACTGTCAAGCTGGATATGGGGCTGTTTGAAGACCCGCATCTGGATAAAGCGCAGATGAACGTCAGCGAGCTCGGCAGCGCGGAAGGACGCGCGCTCGCGAAAAAGCTCGTGGAAAAGTCGCAGGTGCTGCTGAAGAACGAGGGCGGCGTGCTGCCGTTTAAAGCAGGGCAGAAGATATATGTGACGGGGCCCGCCGCGGACAGCGTCGGCATACAGTGCGGCGGCTGGACGCTGAGCTGGCAGGGGCTGCCCGATAAGAAGCTGACGCCCGGCACCACGATACTGCAGGGGCTTCAAGCGTGCGCGAACGAGTATGGACTGACTGTGATTACGGACGAAAGCCAGGCGAAAGACGCGGATGTGGTGCTGCTCGCACTCGGCGAAAAGCCGTATGCGGAGTATGAGGGAGATGCGCAGAACCTCTCGATCACGGGTGATTTGGGGCTGGAAGGCAACAAGGCGGCGATCGAAACAGCCCAAGCCTTGGGCAAGCCGGTCGTCACCGTCATCGTGGCAGGGCGCAACGTGCTGATCGACGATTACATCGGAGACTGGGACGCGGCGGTGATGAGCTATCTGCCGGGCACCGAGGGCGGCGGCGTGGTCTCGCCGCTGGTGGGCGCGGCGGAGTTTACGGGCAAGCTCTCTATGCCGTGGTACAAATCGGAGAGCGATATCGGCAAGGATGGCGCGGAGTTGCAATTTGAGCTGGGATACGGATTGGCGTACTGATGAAAATGAAGCGGCGCGGGATTCCCGCGCCGTTGTTCCTTGTTTGAAGGTTTAAGCGGCGTCGTACCGGCCGCCGATGAGCTGACGGTGGTAGAGAAAAATGTTGATGGGCCATGTGGCGATGCCGATGAGCGGCCACATAAACCATGCTGGCGCACCGCATAAACAGTTGACGAAAAAGAGAAAGACCGAGATACCCAGCCAGCTCAAAACGGCTGTTCTCATCATCTTCCTGAACGGCATTTCAACAACGCTGATCTTCTCCGGCTCCTTATGATATTGAATCTGAAAAATGAGGGGCCATATGCTGAGACCGACAAGGAGTATCAGCAGAAAAACGAAAAAATAGCCGGGATAAACAGGCTGGTATGTGGTGAGAGAGAATCCGATCCAGCCCAGCAGATACTCCGCAAGGATGATCAGCGTACACAAAATCGCGTTGTTACGGCCGAGCCTGTTCACATACACGCTTTTCACATTTCCCGACACTTCATCAAGCAGTGGTTTAATATCTCCGAGGGAGCTGATCGCTTCCTTGGCGGCATCGTTATAGCTCATTCCCTGCGATTGGTACTCTTCCGTTTTGATGTGCAACGTATCACGCAGCTCTTCAAGCTGCTCGTTGACTGCCTGCGTCTTCGGATATTGTCTTTCGAGTTTCATTAAATATTCGCTAATGACGCTCATCATTCAACCTCCAATAGCTTATCGATTATTTTTTTGGCAAACTGCCAGTTTTTAAGGTTCTGATCGAAGGCTCTCTGTCCCGCCGACGTGATGCGGTAATATTTGCGGCGCGCACCCTGCGA
Source organism: Bacillota bacterium (assembly GCA_023461435.1). Taxonomy (GTDB): domain Bacteria; phylum Bacillota; class Clostridia; order Christensenellales; family SZUA-584; genus SZUA-584. Next base: position 33,209 of record JAEYLC010000021.1, on the reverse strand, counting down.
TTCGTCGCCCCAGTAGGCTTCAATGAGCCGCTGCGCTTCGAGACGGCGGATTGTGCTGTACATGGACGGTTCCTTGAGCTCGTATTCGCCGCCGCTTTTTTCACGCACGAGGCGGCAGATCTCATAGCCGTAGCGGTCGCTTTTTAATATCAGCCCCAAAACGATGGTATCTAAATGGCCGCGAATCAGATCGCTGTTTAAGTCCAATACGCTCACCTCCTAACAGCAATGTATCACAAATTACCATGTGTGTCAATGTAGTACTTCACAAATATTAATATAAATTTGAAGCTTGGCAGCAATATAAAAAACCGGCATCCAGAATGCCGGTTTCAGATTGGTTGTCGTCTTGAGCATCTAGATCCCCATATCATATTCTTCCGAATCGTCGTCCCGCGTTTCTGCGGGGCCTTCGCGCTTATCCGAGACAAACGCAAAGATGCCGCCGAGCGCAAAGCAGACCGCCGAGATGATGCCGCAGACGGTGACCGCGCTGAGCACCGCCGCGGACACCAGCAGCACGCCGGATACCGCGCCTTTACGGCAGAGCATCGACGCGCCGACGATGCCGAGCAGCACGCTTATAAACAGCGCGGACGCTAGAACCCATCTGAGCGCGATCACTGTGTTGATGATCCCCTCGCCGCCCTTGAGTTCGGTCATAAGGCCCGGATATTTAAGTATGGCTTCCGCGTTAAACGTAATCAGCGCGCCATACAAAGCAATGAAGCTTCCCACAATACTCAAAGTGACCCCCGCTTTTTTCATATCCATCTCCCGCGCGTTACTGTTATGTCTGCTTTATGATACCCTCTTTGTGCGCCGTTTGCAACAATCGCAAATGTGGTGATGCGCCCGATATTGAGGATTTTCAATCGCCCGATTACCGCTCAGAGGTGTGGCTGCCGGTAAGAAAGTCTTAGCATTCGGCGTGCCGCATATTTTCTCAGGCATAAAAGAAGGCCCCGGCGAATCGCCGGAGCCTTGCTTTCTTTGTGAGTTTAAGCAGCAGCCGGGGCAGCAGTTTTTCCCGAAACGAGAGCCAGAATGCCGCCGATGATGAAAACGATCGAAGCGATGATGCCAAGGCCTGTGAAGAAGCTCGGAACAGCCGCGACGAGCATCAGTATGCCCGCAACGATATTGTTTTTCTTCACCATAGCGCCGCCAACAATACCCAGGACAGCGCCGACAATACTGAGAATACCAACGACATAGATCATGGTGATGCCTGTGCCGATAGCCGCGTTATATGCATCGTCCACATTGCTCAAATCAATATCGCTGCTATCAATCGCCAAGCCATCTGCTTCGAGCTGATCACTCAGCTGATCCAGGGTGTTGTCGAGCGCATCTGTTGTGCCAAAAAGGGAATTGACTGCTAAGCCACTGACGATAAATATGATCCCGAAAATGATGGCGAGCGCACCGCCGATGATGCCAAGGACTAAACTAGCTGTTTTCATTATTACCCTCCAATTAAGATAATTTGATTTGATAATATATACCACAAATTTAACAAGCTAATCCAATATTAATCAAAAAGTGATTAATAATCAATTAAAAGTATATTAAGATTTATGTAAAAATGTCTCATTGATGCATATGGGGTAAACCGGAGTTTACCGATTCTGATTCCGGCTACAGAAAAACCGAAATCTTTCGATATAAAGTGTGGGCAATATTCAAAAAACATCGGCAGTACGGCTTCTATGTTGCGAGAGGGATTTCATTAATAATAGAAAAAAGTGAGAGTAACGGATATGACAAATCAAGTTTCGGTTCAGACGGATATGTCGATTCTGCTTAAAGAATTAATGGCTTCTTATGAAAAAATGCTCGGGATTGTGAAAAGCATAGAAGGGATTACGCTGCAGACCGAAATATTGTCGCTCAATTCGGCTGTGGAGGCAGCGCGGGCGGGCAGCGCGGGCAAAGGGTTTAACGTGGTGGCCAAGGAAATAAAAAAGCTTGCGGAGAACAGCGCCCGTTCCAACAACGAAAGCGCCGAGGTCATAAGGTCGATACAGGCCAAGGTCAATGAGATCATCGCGGTGAGAACGGCAGACATCGCCTATGACGTGATGGACAAGATAGAACGAAATCTCTTTGAGAGAAACAACGATGTTCGGGCGTGGTCCGCATTTGAGAAAATCGTGGAATACGCCGAATCACCCGCGGAACCGCTGCGGGACGGCGTCACGGTATTGCTTAAGAATCTTGTTGATATCCATGAAGTTTATTATGACATCTACATCACCGATATGCACGGCATACTGATTGCGGCGGGCGTCAATCAGGATATGGTGGGGAAAAATATGACGGACAAAATGTGGTTTAACGATTCTGTCAGAGCGCAGAAGAATGTGATGGCCGATATGCATTACTCGGACACTGTAAAGGGATATACCGTGGGATACAACAACCCCATACGCGACCGCAAGGGCATGATGTGCGGCATACTGTCCACACGGTTCAACTGGGAATATATCTACGACATTATTGACGGGGCCAAGGTGAGCGCCAACGGCGAAATCTATGTGATCAACAAAGACGGGCTCGCCATCGCCTCCAAAAACCGCAGCGACATTCTTAAGAAAGATTTGAGAAGCATCGAAGCGGTGAAACACGCGGTTGCGGGCGACACGTACGGCTACGCCATAGACAAGGATCATCACGGAGGGCTGGTGCTGACCGGCTATGCCCATACGCGCGGCTACAATTCGTACAGAGGCAAGGACTGGTCGGTTATTGTCAGAGAACAGCTATAGTCATTAGTGCTGATTCAGCCTGGCGTTTGAAATAAAAAAGCCCGTTTTATGCGGGCTTTGGGCGGGAACCGGATTAAGCTTTTGCGTCGTCGTCCTTCTTTTCCGTTTTGGGCTCGCCGACGAACATTTTCGTGATGACGCCCGAGATGGGAACCGCGAAGAAGATGAGCCAGCCCGGATGCCATAAGTCAAGGACGAAGCCCATGTAAAGATAAACAGCGACGCATAAAAATGATACGATACCTGATACCATGGCCACAGCGTCTTTTCTCTTGGTGAATATGTCCACGATGATGGACACAAACGGAATAGTCAGAAATACCAGCCAGGTCGGGTTCCAGATGCCTTGTGTAAAGCCGATAAATAAAAACGTAAATGTTGCGAGAAGTGAGACAAGGCCCACGATGGAACCGCCTATCACATTCTTTCTATCCAAAATAATACCCTCCGTCTCTGTTATTACCAATATTATATATGCGCTTTCGCATGATTGCAATGACACGGCTTCTCACAAAACAATATCTGCATAAAGTTTTTACTGATAAAAGAAAAACGCATTCACATGCGCTTTTGAAACCGGGCCATGAACACAAAGGTCAATACATAATAGAGCAAAAAGACGGCGACGGTGCACAAAGTGACCCAGAGCGGCGCGTCAATGAATATCAGCACGAATGCGAGGGCGATAATGAACCAGTGCGTGACATCCGCCGCGGCGGCCTTGGCATGTGCGCGTATCAGGATATTGCGCTCGTCCTTGGATTCGATCTCCGCCTGCTTGGCGGCAACCGGATGGTTTCTCAGATATTTGTTACCCACCAGAACCGATAGACTCATACCGATCAGCCCGGCGCCCACGCCGATCAGCACACCGGATAAGGCTTTGAGCGCTTCGTTGTTAATCAGCAGGCTCACGACGATCATCACGGCGCCGCCGATGAGTGTAATAAAAAACGGATATCTTTTTTTTATCATTTTTCTTCCTCCTCATAGATAAAGATCTCTTCGATGGACAGCCCAAAAAAGCGCGCGATTTTGAACGCGAGCAATATGGACGGATTATACCGGCCGTTTTCGAGAGAACCGATGGTCTGCCGCGACACCTCGAGCGCGTCCGCAAGCTCTTCCTGCCTGAGCCCGCGCTGCCGCCGCAGCTCTTCAAGCTTGTTATTCATGTCGTTGTCCTTTCACCATAATGGAAAGCATACTTTCCATTATGATCATAATACTCGGCATGAGAAATGTCAAGCTTCCTTTCCATAAAAACGATACGTTATCGGTGCCGGTAATAAAAAGGCCCATGAGAGCCTCGATTTGATTGACCGTATGAGTCTGCTTTTAAGCAATAGCCATATCGGGCAGGCTCGAGTACGTACTGCTTGAGCGTGATGCCGACGACCGTTTTGAATATCCGGTTGAAATGAAAATCCGAGATGTTCGCGCGCGCGGCCAGCTCCGCAAGCGTGAGCTTGTCAGCAATGCGCTGCTCGATATAGTCGATTACATCGGCTATCGCCGCGACGTAACTGTTCATTTCACTCCTTCGGATTGTTTGATTAACCTGATTATACGCGATATATAATCATCACCGCAATCTTGGAATATCCATATAACTGGATAAAATTTTCGGGATAATTTGACTTTTGCTATTGCATTTTAAATGCGGATGGTTTATCATAAGAACATAAAGGTCAAGGAAAGTCAAAGTCATATCAGTCGCGCGGGTGCGGGCTTGGGAAAGGAGTGATATGGCATGCAATATAAGGACTATTACGCGATACTCGGCGTGGACAAAACCGCGTCGCAGGACGAGATAAAAAAGGCGTACCGCAAGCTCGCCAAGCAGCATCATCCGGATGTGAACAAGGGGGATAAAACCTCCGAGGCGAAGTTCAAGGATGTGGCCGAGGCGTATGAGGTGCTCGGCGACGTGGAGAAGCGCAAGAAATACGACACGTTCGGTTCGCAGGCGCAGTTTAATAACGGGACCGATTTTGACCCGTCGCAGTACGGCTTCAACGGCGGCAACGTGAAATATGAGTACGCGGGAGCGGGCGACCACAGCGATTTCTTTAATATGTTCTTCTCGGACGCATTCGATTTGAATGATCTGTTCGGCCAGGCGCGCGGCGGCGGACGCACCTCGCGTGTTTACGAAGGCGGCGATTTCGGAGACATTTTCGGCCAGGCGCGCGGCGGCTCAAGAGCGCCGCGTGTGCGCAACGGGCACGACGTAGAAGCGGAGATTGAGCTGACGCCCGAGGAAGGCGCGGCGGGCACCGAAAGGCGCATTTCGCTGCAGACCGAGACAGGCATGCGTATCATCAACTTTAAGGTTCCCGCGGGCGTGAGCGACGGAGAGACGATCCGCCTCAAGGGACAGGGGCATCCGGGCGGCAACGGCGGCAAAAACGGTGACCTCAGAATGACGGTGAAGATGGTGCCGGGCCGGTTCACATTGAAGGATGGCGAGCTGAATGCGAGCGCCGATGTGTACCCGTGGGACGCGGCGCTTGGAACCAAGCTGACCGTGGACACACTCGAAGGGCGTATCGCGGTGAACATACCCGTAGGCGTGAAGCCGGGCAGCCGCATACGCGTCACGGGCAAGGGGTACCCGTTCCGCTCGGGGCCGCGCGGCGACCTGTTTCTCACGGTGCGCATCGTGAACCCCGCGCAGCTGACGGCGGAGCAGAAGAAGCTTTATGAGAAGCTCAAGGAGACGGTGAAGTAGGAACAACAAACTGGAAAGAAGACGGTGGGCGGGCCTACCCTAAGGGGCAGACTCTGGAAACCCGCCCCTACTGAACGCTTTTTAGCTGGAATAATGTGTAAAGATCAGACTCCCTCAGCCGCCTGACGGCGACAGCTCCCGATCCACCCCTGCGGGGTAGTCACGGAGGGAGCCAATAAGCGCGTATCGCCCATGCCTCCCTCGAGAGGGAGATGGCACGAAGTGCCGGAGGGAGTGCCTTAAAAGCTCAGTAAACGAGATAAAACTCAAAGAGGAGGAATGACATATGGAACTCGATAGATTGACGGAAAAAGCTCTTGCCGCGGTACAGGCCGCGCAGGAGATCACGATAAGAATGGGGCAGCAGCAGATCGACGGGGAGCATCTGCATCTTGCGCTTGTCTCGCAGCAGGACGGGCTGATCCCGAAGCTGCTCGGGTATATGGGCGCAGACACGGCGCAGTACACACTCGCGCTCGAAGCGGAGCTCGCGAAGCTGCCAAAAATTCAGGGCGCGTCAGCGAATGTGTACGCGTCGCGGCGGTTCAGCGAGCTCATCGTGCACGCGCAGGACGAGGCCAAGCGCTTTAAGGACGAATACACAGGCGTGGAGCATCTTTACATCGTGCTGCTGAAAGAGCGCAATACACCCTCGACTGCGATATTTAAGCGCTTCGGCATCACGCTGGACGCGTTTATGACCGCGCTTTCTAAGGTGCGCAGCAACCAGCGCATCACGTCGCAGAACCCCGAGGAAACATACGATTCATTGAAGCGGTTCGGGCGCGATCTCGTGGAGCTCGCGAAGCAGGGCAAGATCGACCCCGTGATCGGGCGCGACGGCGAGATACGGCGCGCGATACGCATACTCTCGCGGCGCACGAAGAACAACCCCGTGCTGATCGGCGAGCCGGGCGTCGGCAAGACGGCGGTGGTGGAAGGGCTGGCCCAGCGCATCATCGCGGGCGACGTGCCCGAGGGACTCAAGGACAAAACGATATTCGCGCTCGATTTGGGCGCGCTGATCGCGGGCGCAAAATACCGCGGCGAATTTGAAGAGCGCTTAAAAGCCGTGCTCAACGACGTCAACAAGAGCGACGGGCGTATCATTCTGTTCATCGACGAGCTGCACAACATCGTGGGTGCGGGCAAGGCCGAGGGCGCGATGGACGCGGGCAATATATTAAAGCCGATGCTCGCGCGCGGCGAGCTGCACTGTATCGGCGCGACGACGCTTGACGAATACCGCCAGTACATTGAAAAGGACGCGGCGCTTGAGCGCCGGTTTCAGCCGATACTCGTGGAGCCGCCGTCGGTGGAGGACACGATTTCGATACTGCGCGGGCTCAAGGAACGCTTTGAGATTCATCACGGCGTGAGGATCACGGACGGCGCGCTGATTGCGTGCGCGGTGCTTTCCGACCGCTACATATCCGACAGGTTTTTGCCCGACAAGGCGATTGACCTGATGGACGAGGCGGCGGCGATGATACGGACCGAGATCGACAGCATGCCGACCGAGCTCGATGAGATATCGCGGCGCGTGATGCAGCTCGAGATTGAGCGGCAGGCGCTGAAAAAGGAGGACGACGCGGGCAGCAAGGCGCGGCTCGCGGCGCTCGAGAAGGAGCTGGCAACGCTCAGGGAGCAGACCGATAAGTTAAACGCGCAGTGGGAGCTCGAAAAGGTGGGGCTTCAGCGCGAGAAGGAATTGAAGCAGAACATCGAGGATGTTCGCAGAAAGATAGAGGACGCGAAGCGCGCTTACGATTTGGAGCTCGCGGCGAAGCTCGAATACAGCGAGCTGCCGGGGCTGCAGCGCCAGCTTGAGGACGAGAAGGCGCGTAACCGCAAGAGCGGCCATGAGTTGCTCAAAGAGGAGGTAACCGACGAGGAGATCGCCGAGATCGTGTCGCGCTGGACGGGGATTCCGGTGGCGCGGCTTGTGGAGCAGGAGCGCGACAAGCTGCTGCACCTCGAAGACATACTGCACCAGCGCGTGGTGGGACAGGATGAAGCGGTCGCGGCGGTCAGCGAAGCGGTGATCCGTGCGCGCAGCGGCCTTAAGGACCCGAAGCGCCCCATCGGCTCGTTTATATTCTTAGGACCGACAGGTGTTGGCAAAACGGAGCTTGCGCGGGCGATATCCGAGGCGCTGTTTGACAGCGAGGACAACATGGTGCGCATCGACATGTCCGAGTACATGGAAAAGCATGCGGTATCAAGGCTGATCGGTGCGCCTCCGGGATACGTGGGATACGACGAGGGCGGGCAGCTGACCGAGGCCGTGCGCCGCAAGCCATACTGCGTGATACTGTTCGACGAGATCGAAAAGGCGCATCACGACGTGTTCAACGTGCTGCTGCAGCTACTCGACGACGGTCGGCTGACCGACAGCCAGGGGCGCACGGTGGATTTTAAAAACACCGTGGTGATCATGACGAGCAACATCGGCAGCGAGTATTTGCTGTCCGGCATCGACGCGGAGGGCAATCTCTCCGAAGACGCCCGCATGCAGGTGATGGGGGACCTATCGCGGAATTTCCGCCCCGAGTTTTTGAACCGTGTGGACGACATCGTGATGTTTAGGCCGCTCAAAGCGGACGACATCATCCGCATCATCGACCTCGCGGTGGCGGCGATACAGAAGCGGCTTAACGAGCGCAACATCAAGCTCGGCGTGACGGACGCGGCAAAACGGCTGATCGCTGACAAATCGTATACGCCGGTTTACGGCGCGCGGCCCGTGAAGCGTTATCTGCAAAAGGTGGTGGAGACGCAGGTGGGGCGCATGATCGTGTCCGGCTCGATCATCGACGGCGGGCTCGTGAAGGTGGACGCCGAGAACGGGGAACTCAAGATCATCGCAGAATAACGGGGGATGGGCGCGCAACGCTCCAAACCCCGTCAGGAATTGTAGGGATCGGCCCCTGTGCCGATCCTTCTTTATAACTGCACAGATTGCAGATCATTGATACCATTTAAAATCACTTAAACATCACTTTGTCGAGTTGGAATCTGAAAAATTCTGCGGCTCTAAAATGGAACGATATATCCCATGCGAGGCATTAGCGGAGGTGGTTCTTTACATGTCGTCACATCTAAAACGGAACGACACGGGGGTCGTTCCCTACAAAAAGAGAACACCAGAAATTGCAGGGATGACATAATCGTTCCTGTTTTTTATTGAGGCATCCTATTTGTTAATGACAAGCCCCAGCGGATTTCATGTCGGCTTCAACATCTTCAATGAGCCGCTCCACCAGAAGGCTCTGCTTTTGAATATCTTCATCATCTGCGATTTTCACGCCGCGGGTTAACGCGTTTTCGATCAATTGATCCAGCTTTTCGCGTTCTTTCTTTAATTTCTCCCTGCTGTCCATTTTTTTGCACGCTCCCGATGTGTTTTGGAACATTATAGCGAATTATCCGCTAAAAAGCATAGCGGATTTCCCGCTACGAGATAATAAGCCCTGAGGTGGTTATATTGTACAGGCGTATCAGGGAATTGAGGGAAGACAGAGATCTGAAGCAAAAAGACATCGCGGATATTCTGAATTGCAGTCAGCGTGTTTACAGCAACTATGAGCGCGGCGAGCTGGACATTCCGACGGAGGTTTTAATTAAGCTGTCCAAATTCTACAACGTGTCTGTTGATTACCTCCTCGAATTGACGGACGATCCGGCCAAATCGTAAAACAAGAACCGTCGCTGTTTTCAGAATAGTGACCAAGAATCGGAGCGGCATTGCCGCTCCTTTTTTGCCTGTAAATAAAAAAGGACGGTGTGGGCCGTCCCTTTATGATATTCGGTTATGTTATGGCTGCGGCGGTTCCGGCGGGTCTTGCGGCGGGGCCGACTGTTCAGGGGTTTGCTGCTGCGGATACTGTTGCGGGTATTGCTGCGGCGGAAAAGACGGCTGCGGATACTGCGGCGGATACGGGTAATACGGCGGCGCGTAAACCTGCTGCTGACGGTCTCGCATCAGCGCGAAAATGCCGCCCAGTATGAACAGCGCCATCGAAATGATGTTGAGGAAGCAAACAAGGCTTAAGACCGCCGCGATGATCATCATAACACCTGCTGCCACGTTCTTTTTCTTGATGATAAGGCCGCCGACGAGTCCGAGTATGCCCGCAATGGCAGAACCGATGCCGAGCACCACAAACACGCCTCCCGCAATGGTTTGCCCCATGCTCTCATAGTCGTTATAAGCGATGTCATCCGTCATATAATTATTGAAGTCATAATCAAAATCGTCAAAGCTGTCCCATGAGTCAAAATCTAAATCCGGATCAAAATCATAGTCGTAATCAAATGAGTTGGTCCACGGTGTTATATTCATGAATGCGACGCCGCCCAAAATGATCAATATGGCTAATAATAGCGAAATGGCACCGCCCACGATTCCCATCACCATGCCTGCTGTGCGCATAAGAGTGTCCTCCTCAATACCAGTATTTATTCCAGTATACATGAATTTTATGTGGGTGGCAACGGGGAGTATGACTGGAGAGAGATGGGGGTGTTGTCGCTATATCTCTCCTAAAGAGCCAGATCATTTGTATCGAGAGAAAAAATATGGTAAATTGCATGACGTGTGTTATAATATGATTAATATTTTTGAACGAAGAAATATTGATTATAAAAAGGAGACATAACTGATGCTCTTTAAAGATGAACAGATTGAATTTGATGAGTCTACTATAACTCAAGCATTTTTTAACGACGAATTGATTAATGATAAGTATTTACGAGGTGAAGTTAGGATAGTAACTGAACAAGCACGTTATCCACTTGATACAATCAATATTATGATTGATAGTGGCAAATATGAACTAAACCCTGATTTTCAAAGAAGAAGAAGATGGAATAATGCAAAAAAATCTAAGCTTATAGAATCCTTTATTATGAATGTTCCGATCCCTCCAATCTTTTTATATGAAAATGAGTTTTCTCACTACGAGGTCATGGATGGTTTACAACGTTTGACCACTATTTATGACTTTTATAATAATAGCTTTGAACTGTGTGAATTACAGTTTTGGCCAGAACTTAACTGTAGAAATTACAAAAGCTTACCAGAAAGAATAAAGCAAGGAATAGATAGACGATATATTTCTTCGATAATACTACTACAAGAAAGTGCAAAAGATTCTGAAGAAGCACAGAAAATGAAACAACTTGTCTTCGAAAGAATAAATAGTGGCGGGGTTAAATTAGAAGGCCAAGAAACAAGAAATGCCTTATATAATGGACCGATGAATAAGTTATGTATTGATTTATCGAGAAACAAATATTTATGTGCTATGTTTGATATCCCTAATATTGATTTGAATGACCAACAAACAATGGATATTATAAAACAAGAGAATTTAATTGAAAACGAACTACTTGAAAATGAAATATATAAAAAGATGGACGATGTTGAGTATGTATTGCGTTTTTTTGCAATGCGTCAAATTGATGGGTACTCAAATAGATCATTGAATGAATTTTTAGATATATATTTAAGGAGAGCTAATTCCTTCAACCCAGGCTTATTAAAAAGACTTGAAGAATTATTTAATGATACTATCAAGTTAATATATGATCTGTTTGGTGAGGCAGCATTTTATATGTGGCGGCGAAGAGGAACTAGAGATGGGGTATCTTGGAATTGGTTTGCCAGAGCAACAACTACTATTTATGACCCACTTATGTATGCTGTTTCAAATTTGTTAGAACATAAAAGTAAATTCATCGCTCAAAAGAGAGATTTACAAGAAGGTTTAAAGAATTTGTATGAGCAAAATTATTCTGTTTTTGAAGGCAGAAGCAATAATAAATCTGATATAGAAAAAAGAAGAGAAATATTTTTAAAATTCTTCAAGCGCTTTATAAAAGGTGAAAAAAATGAAAGCCGTACTTGACGAATATTTGAAGAGAGCGGATAACCTTATTTCTTATATTGTTTTAGTGCAAGACTTAAATAATATTGCTTTTGTAGCAAATAATGAGCCCTGCTCTGAGAAAATTATTCAATTAAATATGCTTCAAGATAAAAGAATCTATGATTATAATTTAATTGTTATAACATTATATGGGATACTTGAGAGTTACATAGAGCAAATAGTGAAATCATATCTTTTGACGATTAATGCAAAAATTAAAGATTTTAAGGATTTACCAAAAGTAATTAAAGATAATCATTTGGTATTTTCAGCAAATTTAATAAATTACATTTTTTGTTTAAACAAATATGGAAATATATCTGTAAATAAAGTCATTCAAAATTTAAATAGTTGTATATCTAATAATATTACCGAGTATTCGCTTAATGTAGATGCGTTCACATATCACGCTGCGAATTTTAGAATGGACAGCATTAGAGACTTCTTTAAAAATTTAGGTATAAACAATATTACGAGGAGTATTTACCAAACAGACTTAGTAAGAGATTTTTTTATGCAAAAAGAACAGTGCAATCTTGAGGAATTGGGCAAGAGGCATGAAGATTATTACTATGCTATTTTGCAAGATTTGGTGGAACGTAGAAATCTAATCTCACATGGAGTTGATAGTGATGAATTATTATCTTTAGATATATTAAAAGAATACATCAATTATGTAAAAGTATTAATAAGAGCTATATTTGAAATATTAGACTATAATTTAAATCTCTTATTATTCCAAAAAACTGACAAAGTAAAATTAGGGACTCCCATAAAAATTATTAACAATAAAATAGTATGTATTAATAATAATAATATAGAAATTAAAGAAGGTGATAACTTATATGCAATGAACCATGCGAAAGAATTTCGTTATGGAAAAATAATTTCAATACAGATTAATAGTGTTCCTGTAGCATCAACATGTAGTGGCGAAAATGTGCCAGTTGGATTATGTGTTGACTTTTATGCAAAAGAAAATTATGAATACTATATATGTTTATAAGAACTCTTTTATAAAAAGATATGATAAGCAAATTATATAATACCCATTTCTCGCTTAAACCGTAATACAGTTCCAAACGAATTTTGCCCATAAGTGATGTAAGCCATGCGAAACACACGGTTTTCATTTTACCCTTGCAATATACCTAATAGGTATATTATAATATGCGCAGAAAGGATGTGAGATTGATGGCGTATGTACTGCTCGGGTTTCTGTGCCTGCGCGGGCTCACCCAGTACGATATTTTAAAAGCGCTGAAGCTGCGCGTCTCGCCGTTTTACCAGCCGAGCCTCGGCAGTGTTCAGGCGACGCTCAAAAAACTGCTGAGCGCCGGATGGGCCACTGTCGAAGTGTCAGAAGGCGGGCGCAAAAAGAACACATATCGCATCACGGAGGCGGGGCGGCTTGCTTTTTCGCAGTGGATGCTGACCGATACGTTTATGGAGAGTGTCTCCAGGCTGGATGCGGAATTAAGCACGCGGCTGTTTTTTCTCGGGCTGATGACGGCGGGCGAGAGAAAGCAAATCGTCAAATCGGCGGCGGACAATATCGAAAAACTGCTGGCCGAATACAGGCAGGCCGATAACGCGTATGGCCAAAAAGCCATTCCGGTAGGGTATGAAGATGTGGCAAGGTTTCAGCTAAAAACGCTGTCGATGGGCATACATCAGCTTGCGTCGATGCTGGGGTGGCTGCGCGGGTTATATGATGAATTGGAGGTAGAAGTATGAACAAAACGCTTGCTTATAAGGACATGGAGGTTTTTTACAGCGAGGAAGGCAGCCCCGGCAAGCCGGTCATTGTATTTTTGCATCCCGCTTTTGGAGACCACACCATGTTCACGCACCAGATGGCATACTTTGCGAAGGATTATCACGTGATCGCGGTGGATATGGTGTCGCATGGCAAAAGCCAGCCGCGAAAGGTCAGGGTGGACATGAGCCATATGCCGGATATCATTGCGGGCATACTCGATGCGTCAGGGGTTGGCAAAGCGCATTTGGCGGGCGTGTCTCTCGGGTCAATCGTGGTTCAGGCTGTGGCGGCGGCATTTCCCGAGCGTGTGTTGTCCGTCACGATCGTCGGCGGATATTCGATACACAAGGACAACAAGCACATACTCAAAGAACAGCGAAAAGCCATATTTAAATGGCTCTTCTATATGCTGATATCTATGAAGAAATTCAAGGCGCATGTGGTGGAGACCACAATATATTCGCAAGAGAGCAGAGAGCTCTTCACGCAGGCGATCAGCGGATTTTCGCGGCGGTCTTTTATGTATATGGGCGGCATGGAGCGCTTCTTCGTGGACACCGATGCGCCTGTTTCTTATCCTCTGCTCATACTGTGCGGTGAGCATGATACGCCGCTGGCGCTCGAAGCAGGGCAAAGGCTGCACAGACTGGAACCGGGCTCGCGCTTCACACTCATCCAAGATGCGGGGCATTGCGCCAACATCGATAATCCCGAAGCCTTTAACGCGGAGCTTCGGGCGTTTTTAAAACATGTTGACGAATAAAATAATTAGGACGATGTCCCATTTGGAGTTGTTTCCTCCATTATTCAACGAATTGTAGGGGGCGGTCTCCGTACCGCTCCGCGGGTTTACTGGGCGGAACGACATACCCCTTCGGGGCACAAGCGGGGGTCGTTCCCTACTTAATTGCGCATACGAGTGGAGGCTGTCCGGCATTTTTGTTGTACAAAACAATCTCACTCAATTGACAGTTTGTTTTTCAAACCGATATAGATATGAATCAGCGCGTTTTCGGGATCGGCGTTTTGATATTCCTCGAAGTCGCATACATAGGCGCGGGGGAGTTCCATGGCCCACAGCTGCTGCCAGAATTCCGCGACGGCGGCTTGCATGTGCCCGGTCACCTCGAATTTCGCGTACCTGCCCGCGGGTATTTTTTTGACGACGACACCGTTTGGAACAGCACCGACGGCTTTCACTTCACAGGCCACGACAATGCTATAGTCGCCGGTTTCGTTTCCCGCGTAATCCGTGTAAATGCCCAGAGATTTTTCATTTGCTTTTTGCTCGATGGCGCTGTAAATGCCTTCCCCAAAGAAACGGTTCCACAAGCCGCCGATCACGGCGCTCATATCGGGCGCGGTATTGTTTGTGCGTGCCGTCAGTCCCACGACAGTTTTTTCGGATAGTTCCACAACTTCATAATTCATATGACTTACCTCTTTCAAACTTGATAAGACTATGATAGCAAAACAAACATGACAGCTATATGTCATGAATTTTCATGCTGGTGTTAATTTATTATGAGTCAATGTTAGGTTTAAAGTAGTATAAGATTTAGGTTAGCTGCGAAATTCACATTGCATAATACTGCAGGTTGGTGCGGTTTCTAAACTATTCCAAATGTTTGTGCGAAACATTGATTGGAACTACGCGACAGCAATAACTAATAGACACTAAGATAATATTTACAACATTGTTGCAGTGTAATAATATAGTAGTGAAAAACTATTATATGCTTTGGAAAAGATCATGACATTAGATGGAATAATTGAAATATTAAAAAATTACTGCTTTGACAATAAAATGGAGTTGTGTTATAAGTTATGTCTTGCTGAATATAGAAAATATAAGAATAAGAAATTCGGAGAAGTCTTTGTTTATCCGCACGAATTGGAAGTATTCGCTGTCTTGTCAATTTTAGCAAAATACGAAAATGAGAAGAAACTAATTGACGGCGATTTTATGCCAGTGTTCAATGAAATGATTAATTTAATAAAAAAATTCGTTCCTCCTGCGTATAAGTTGGGCATTAAGAATATTAGATATTATGTTTCTAACCTTCAGATAAATCAATTCAGTCTCCAAGAGGATTACTTTATAAATTTTTACAGGTACAATTACTTTTTTAATTTTTGTAATAACAGAATCGACATGAAAAGTGAATTTTTTAAAAAATTCGATGTTAATTATGATGAAGTATTATCTTTGGGAAGCTTCTTATGTCTCTGTAGCATCTCTATTTCTAAAGAATTGCCACGAGTATATTTTGAAAAAATACTAAAATTCCATCCTAATGCAGCTAGATTGTTAACAATAGAAAGAGTTAATTATATTGATATACAAATGGATTTATTTAACCACAAGGTTGAGAATTGTTTGATGGGTTTCAAGCTTTTTTTTCAATATCCTTTTATATCTCAAGGAGATTTTCTTTATTATCCTATCCCATATGCAATCAAAGATGCATGTACAAGTTCCTTATTATATCGTTTAACTGAAGGAAATAATAAGTTGCGGGAATTAGTAGGTAAGGAGGTTTTAGAAAATTATATTCATTTTATTCATTCATCCAATAATGTCTATAGTGAGATTCAAGGTGAATTTGTATATAAGATTGGAAAAAAAGAGTTTAGATCGCCTGATCTAATGCTGAGAACAAATAATAAAGTAGTATTAATGGACATAAAATCATCAGTTCCTTCTACTAATTTTAGGGAGCTCAATCCTAAAATTCAAAAAGAAGTTTCAGACAAGATGGCAAATAATGTTGTGCAGATATTTAAAAATATAAAAAAGTTTTGTGCCAAAGAATTTGGTTTTAAGTCAAACACTCATTCTAATCTTGTTGATACTTATGGAGTAGTCATTGTTTTGGAAGATAATTATCTAGATAGAGAAGAAATTGCAAATATTGCTTGTGCAAGATTAAAAATAGAAATTAATGATCCAATGTATAAATTTATTCATGCTAATATAAGAATACTTGGTTTAAGTGAAATTGAAATGCTCGCCTTAGATTCGACAAATATTATTGACGTGCTAGAATTTATAAGCAACTCGCCTCAAAGATGGTATGATTTTTCTTTTAGAGGTATGCAGTTTAATTGGGCTAAAAAGACAAGTAAGGATTTTAAAAACTTTAAAACGCGTACA
Source organism: Bacillota bacterium (assembly GCA_023461435.1). Lineage (GTDB taxonomy): Bacteria > Bacillota > Clostridia > Christensenellales > SZUA-584 > SZUA-584. The sequence continues at coordinate 16,852 of JAEYLC010000021.1, read as the reverse complement.
ATTAAAAATATCGAAAATATCTCATTTAAAATTGAAACAGATTGAATAAGACTTTTGAGTTTTTGCACGAATTTAACGGACGGGCGACAGAGACCCACCCATAACTATTTCACCTTGTTCATCAATCCCTCTATCGCGAGAAAATACGAATCAAAACCCAGGCCCGAAATCTGCCCGATGCACCCCGCCGCCGTGACGGATGTATGCCGGAAATCCTCCCTTGCGGCGATATTGCTCAAATGCACCTCAATCGCCGGGACATCGATCGCTTTGAGCGCGTCAAGTATCGCGATGCTGTAATGCGTATACGCGCCCGGATTGATCACGATGCCGTCATACACACCCGCCGCGGCGTGGATTTTATCAATCAGCGCGCCCTCGCTGTTGCTCTGGAACGCGTCGATCGTGATGCCGCGCTCTTTCGCGAAGTCGTCAAACTGCTTTAATAGCGCCGCGTAATCCTGCCTGCCGTAAATGTCCGGCTCGCGAGACCCCAAAAGATTGAGGTTTGGCCCGTTGATCACGAGTATCTTCATTTCTTCATTTCCTCCAGCTTTCGTATGATTTCGTCGGCGCATTGCTGCGCGGAGCCGTTGTTGATAACGGTTAAGTCCGCGTACTGCTGGTACAGCGCGTTTCGCCTGCCCCACAGCGTGATGAGCTGCTGACGCCCGCCGGCCAGCAGCGGCCGCCCCGAGATATCCACCTCGGCAAGCAGCGTTTCGAGCGGCCTGTCGATATAGACGGCGAGGCCCGTTTCCTTGAGCGCGTTCATCGCGGGCGCGGTCTGCACGATGCCGCCGCCCGTGGAGATCACGGTGTTTTGCCGGTTCGCGGTCTCCCGTGCGGCTTGCAGCTCCATATCGCGGAACGCGGGCTCTCCCTGCGCATCGAATATGGCCTGTATCAGCCCGTGACGCGCTTCGATCATCGCGTCGGTGTCCGAAAAGCGCATAAAAAGCCGCTCGGCGAGACTGCGCCCGATGGTGGATTTGCCGCTGCCCGGCATGCCGATCAGCACGACGTTGGTGCGCGGCACGGGGGATTTGAGGGCATTGTAAATCGTGCGGCAGATGTCCTCGTCAAATTCCTTGCCTGTCCAGATTTCCTCGGCCTTGAGCGCCTGCGCGCAGAGCATCCAGAGCCCGTTCGCAATGCCCTTGCCCATCTTTGCGGCCTTTTGCAGCAGCACGGTGCGCTCGGGGTTGTAGACCATATCCACCACGTCGCCGCACTTTTCAATCACTTTATCGGACGCGGGGCAGTCGTCCACGTTCGGAGACATGCCAACGGGCGTGGCGTTGATCAGCACATCAATCTTATCAAGGTTTTCGAGCACATCGTAGCTCACGGCGCCAAGCTTCGGGTCGGCCTTTTCAGGGCTGCGGCTCACGACGAAAACTTCGGCGGCCTGCTCATCCTTCGCGAGGCTGAGCGCGCAGCGCGCCGCGCCGCCCGAGCCAAGTATCACCACGCACCGTCCGGAGAGCCCGAAGCCGTTCTGCTCGAGCAGCGATTTTAAACCGAAATAATCGGTGTTGTGGCCGATGCGCTTGCCCGAAAAAAAATGCACCGTGTTCACCGCGCCGATCGCGTCGGCTTCGGGGGAGAGCACGTCAAGATACCGCATCACCGCCGTCTTATGAGGGATGGTCACATTGACGCCCGCATAGCCTTGGGCCTGCAGCTCGCCGAGCCGCTCGCCAAGGTGCCGCTCGGTCATCTCGAGCAAAGAGTAGCGCCCAAGCTTGCCCGTTAAGTGCCAGAATTTTTCGTGAATCTGCGGCGAAATGCTGTGTGAGAGCCTGCCGCCGATCAATCCTGCTTTGATCATGCTGTCTCCTTACAATGGCATGCGCGGATACGACCCGAGCCAAACGAGGTCTGCCGCGCTGTTTTTGGCTTCGTCGAGCACGCGTTTCACCGTTTCGTCTTCGGCGCTGCCCTCAAAATCGAGATGGAACAGGTATTCAAACGGCCTGTCCTTGAGCGGCCGCGATTCGAGCTTTAATATGTTGATGCCCGTGAAAATTTTGAGCATATCGCAGAGCGAGCCGGGCCGGTGCTCCACCTTGAAGACGATGCTCGTTTTGTCGCACGCAGCGTTCAATATGGGCTTTCTTGCCACCACCACAAAGCGCGTGGAGTTGCCCTGGCTGTTCTGTATGTTTTCGGCCAGCACCTTGAGGCCGTATTCCTTTGCGGACTGGATCGACGCGATGCACCCAAGCGATTTATTGCGCTGCTGCGCGACGTTCATTGCGGCCTGCGCCGTGCTGAGCGCGGGAAACGCGCTGATGGCCGGGTGCGCGTGCAGAAACCGGCTGCACTGCATGATCGGCTCGGGGTGCGAGCAGACTTGCGTGATGTCGCTGAGCGCCGCGTCCGGCAGGCCGAGCAGGCTGTGCTCCACCTTGAGCAGGCGTTCCGCGACGATGAAGTAGCCGTATTTGGCGAGCAGATCGACCACGGCGGTGATGCTGCCCGTCTCGGTGTTCTCCGCGGGCAGCATCGCGCGGCCGATCTCGCCGCGCCGCAGCGCTTCGAACATGTCCTCAAACGCGTCGTAGTTTTTGAGCGGCGCGTTTTCTCCGAATGCCTCGCATGCCGCGATGTGAGAGAACGACCCTTTAAGGCCAAGAAAGCCAACCGCCTGGCTGTCGCCGCTGCCGAGGTCTTCGCCGGGCTTTAGATGCGTGTGCTGGCGCTGCTTGCTCAAGTCCATCAGCGCGCGGAAAAACCGCCGCGCGGCTTCGCCGTTTTCGCCGTCCATCAGGCGCGAGAGCGCGCGCGAAATCACGTCGTTCTCGCGGTCCGCGTCGAATATCGGCTTGCCGTAGCGCTTTTTCACCTCCGCGACGTCGTCCGAGGCGCGCATGCGCGCCTCAAAAAGCGGCACGAGCTGCGAGTCGATGCTGTCTATTCTTTCGCGCAGTGCGCGGATGTCTTCCTCGTAACCCATTTAAAGTCCCCTTTCCGTGATCAGATCGAGCATGCATATATAGGCCGCCGCTTCGATGACCGCCGCCGCGCGCGGTACGATGCACGCGTCGTGACGGCCCTTGACGACGACCGTTTCTTCTTCCATTGTCTTTAAGTTCACCGTCTGCTGCGGCTGCGATATCGAGGCTGTCGGCTTGATGACCGCCTCAAACACGACAGGCATGCCGTTCGTGATTCCGCCGAGCACGCCGCCGTTGTTGTTCGTTTTTGTGACGACAGTGCCGTCCTTTACGGCATAGGCGTCGTTCGCTTCGCTGCCGCGCAGCTGCGCCATGCCAAAGCCCGCGCCGAACGAGACGCCCTTGACGGCGGGCACCGCAAAAAGCAGAGATGCAAGACGGCTCTCCACCGTATCGAACATCGGGCTGCCAAGCCCCGCGGGCAAGCCGCAGACCGCGCATTCCACGATGCCGCCCACCGAATCGCCTTCGGACGCGGCTTGTTTAATGCGCGCTTCCATCGCCTCGCGCTTGCTTTCGTCAATCAGCGGGAAGCGCATATCGGCCAGTTCTTGCGCCTGCTCAGGCGTGATATCGGTGGGGTTCAAAGCGGCATCCTCGATATCCGCGATGCGGCGGATATGCGTGGCCGCGTAGATATCCTGCTTTTCAAGCACCTGTGCCGCGACCGCGCCCGCGAACACAAGCGGCGCGGTGAGCCGTCCCGAGAAGTGGCCGCCGCCGCGCGGGTCGTTGAAGCCGTTGTAGCGCACGAAGCCCGTGTAATCCGCATGGCCCGGGCGGTTGACGCGCTCGTCGTAATCGCTGCTGCGCTGCGCCGCATTGTGAAACAGCACGCAGAGCGGCGTGCCGGTGGAAAAACCGTTCGCGTAGCCGCTGACAAGTTCAAAGTCGTCCGCCTCGTGGCGCTTGGTGGACCACGCTTCGCTGCCCGCGCGCCGCCTGTCGAGGAAGGCGCGAAGCTGCGGGAAGTTAAGCTCGGTGCCTGGCTTGAGGCCATTTATCACCACGCCGATTTTGGGCCCGTGCGATTCGCCGAACACGTCCACGGTGAAGTGGCGTCCCCAAATGCTGCTCATTGTCTATTACCTCCCAGTGCCTTTAAGTCGTCGTAGAATTTCGGATACGATTTGTCGATGCACTGCGCGTCCGGGATGACGATATCACCCGATGCGCGCGCCGCGGCGACCGCGAACGCCATCGCGATGCGGTGGTCCCCAAACGTATCGACCGTGCCGCCGGTCATCGTGCCGCCCTGTATGATCAGTTCGTTGTCTGTCTCGGCTGTGTTGATGCCAAGCGCGGTTAAGTTCACCGTCAGTGCATGAAGACGGTCGCATTCCTTGATGCGCAGCCGTGCCGCGCCCGTGATACGTGTGTCGCCCTGCGCGAACGCCGCCGCGATCGCGAGCGGGGGCACAAGGTCGGGACACTGCGAGACATCGATCTGCGTACCGGTAAGAGAAGACTGTTTGGCGATCAGCGCGCCGCCTTCAGCCGATAAGTCAGCGCCCATTCGGCGCATGATCGGCACGATCGCGCTATCGGGCTGGAGTGAAAGCGCGTCGAGCCCTTCAATACGGACATCGCCCTTAAGCGCGCCCGCGACGATGAAGAAAGCGGCCTGAGAATAATCGCCCTCGACGGTGATGCTTTGCGGCGCATAGCGCTGGCCGCCTTTGACTGTGAAATCGTCGCCCGAGACGCTGATTTTAGCGCCGAATCGGCGCAGCATGTCCACGGTCAGATCCACATACCCGCGCGACTCGAAGCCGCCGCGCACCGAGACGGATGAATCCGCCTTGAGCACCGGCAGCGCGAACAGCAGCCCCGTGATATACTGTGAGCTCACGCGCCCGTCGATGCCGTAAGTGCCGCCGCGCAGACTGCCCGATACGGTGAGAGGCAGGTTCGCGTCCGCCGGGTGGGTATAGCCGATATTCTGTTCATCGAAAATACTCAAATACGCGTCCACGGGCCGGTACGGCAGCCGCCCGCGCCCCGTGAACGTCTTCACACCTTCGAGCGTGCACGCGACGGGGATGAAAAAGCGCAGCGTCGAGCCGGATTCGGCGCAGTCGATCATCGCGCCGTCCGCAAGCGAGAGCCCGCCGTCCACGGTCAGCGTATGATAACGCCCGCTTTGGGCAACCTCGATGGTGCAGCCGAGGCTTCGGCACGCGCCGACGGTCGCGAGTATGTCGCTCGATAAATCCACATTGCCGATCACGCTGCGCCCGTGCGCCATGGCTGCCGCGAGTATCGCGCGGTGCGCGGCGCTCTTGGAGGGCGGTACGGTCACGCTGCCGTGATAGACAGTGGGGGATAGGGTTATATCCATTTTCTCTTCCTTATATAAAGCTTTTTGCGTCGCTTTGCGGTATGCGGTGCAGGAAAGACTGCCCCGGCTCTGAGATCAGCACGAGGCTTAAGCTGTCCGCGACGTTTTTCTTATCCACGAGTATGCCCTTGAGTATCTCATCCTTATCAAATACGGAGATATCGTATGGCAGCCCGTATTTTTGCAGCACAGAGACGATGCGCTGCGTGGTGCCCGCCCGCGTGAGGCTCATGCGCTCGGAAGCGGCGGTGATGGCCGCCATGCCGATCGCGACGGCGCGCCCATGCGTCATCGGCTGTTTTTTTCTCGCGCAGAGCCGCTCGATACCGTGGCCGATCGTGTGGCCGAAATTGAGCAGCATGCGCTCGCCCGTGTCCTTTTCGTCCGCGGCGACTACGTCGCGCTTGATTGAGAGGCACCGCGTGATCCACTGAGGGAGGATGTCCGAATCCGCGCTGACAGGGCCGCTTTTTTCGAGTTCATGAAACATATCCGCGTCGCGGATCAGCCCGTATTTGATCAGTTCCGCCATGCCGTCCGAGAAATCGGTGTCAGACAGCGTTTGGAGCATCGACGAATCGACGAACACCGCGCTCGGCTGATGGAACGCGCCCACGAGGTTTTTGCCTTCGGGCAGGTTGATGCCCGTTTTGCCGCCCACGCTGCTGTCGATCTGCGCGAGCAGTGTGGTGGGAATCTGCACGACGCGAAGGCCGCGCAGGAACACCGCCGCGACGAAGCCCGCAAGGTCGCCCACGACGCCGCCGCCTAAGGCGACGATCACATCGGCGCGGTTATAGCCGCGCTGCGCGAGCTGGCTTAGCAGACGCGCCAGCGCATCGGTGCTCTTGGAGCTTTCGCCGGGCGCGACGGTAAAAACATCGTGCCGAAGCCCCGCGGCTTCGAGCGCCGCCGAGAAACGCTGTCCGTACAGGCGGCCCACGTTGTCGTCCGTGACCAGCGCGAAACGGCTTTTGGGGAACATCGTTTTTAAATGGTCGGGCACGCTTTTGAGCAGCCCTTTTTCTATGAGAACGGGGTATTCAATATTTCCGGCGCGCATGGTCAGTGTGTTCATAGATTCACTCCTTTAGCCATGTTGCTTAAAAGCACCTCGAGCTTTTCCTGATCGCGCTCGCTCAGCGCCTGATCGATCGTATCGAGATTTTGTCTGAGGCGCGCAAGGCTCCGCTGCAAATATTCTGCGTTGTCCATCAATAGTCCTGCCCAGAGCGGCGCATTGAGGTCGGCCACGCGCGTAATCGCGTGGAAGCTGCCGCCCGCGAAGCGCTCGAGCCCCTTGCCCACGGCGTACACCGCGAGCGCGGCTACGTGTGGCAGGTGGCTCAAATCCGCGACCACCGCGTCGTGCAGCGCGGGAGAGAGCGAGGTCATCTCGCCGCAGAGCAGCGCGTCGCGCAGGAACTGCGCCCAGTCGAGCGCGGTATCGGTCGTCTTTTCGGTGGGCGTCAATATCAGCCGTGCGCCCTTGAAAAGCCCGGCGCTCGCGTGCGAATAGCCCACCTTCTCACTGCCCGCCATCGGGTGCAGACAGAGCAGCGCGTGCTGCGGCAGCAGCACGTCGTACATCGTATCCACGAGCGCGGTTTTAAGCCCCGACAGCTCGGCGAACACGCCGCCCTCCGCGAGGCGGTGCCTGACTTGTTCGTAGACCGCCGGTATGGCCTTGGGGGGCACCGCGCAAATCACGATGTCAAACATCGTCTCGCTGTCCTTAAATCCGTCTTCAATCACGCCGTCGGCTCTGGCCGCGTCGACCGACTTTAAATCGGTATCGAGCGCGCTTATGTGCGCGCAGCCCCTTTCTTTAAGCGCCTTGGCGGCTGAGCCGCCAATGAGCCCGAGGCCCGCGATGAGTATACGGCTGCCTGTAAATCGATCTTCCATCAGAGTGTCCTGCCCATCAGTTCAGCCGCGCCTTTGAGCTTTTGCGTCACGGCCGAGAATTTTTCGGGCAGCAGCGACTGCTTGCCGTCCGAGAGCGCTTCCGCGGGGCTTTCATGCACCTCGATCATCACGCCGTCCGCGCCCGCGCAGATGGCTGCGACGGCGAGCGGCTCGACCGCCCACCACAGGCCCGTCGCGTGGCTCGGGTCCACAATCACCGGCAGATGGCTCATGCGCTTGACCACGGGTACGGCGGAGATATCGAGCGTATTGCGCGTGGCTGTCTCGAATGTGCGGATGCCGCGTTCGCAGAGTATCACGTTCGGGTTGCCGCCCGCCGCGATGTATTCGGCGCTCATGAGCCATTCCTCAATCGTGGCGGAAAGGCCGCGCTTTAACAGTACGGGCGTTTTGGATTTACCGAGCTCGCGCAGCAGCACGAAGTTTTGCATATTGCGCGCGCCCACCTGTATCACGTCCACCTTATCAACGAACAGATCGACATATTCGACGCTCGTGATTTCAGTGACGATGGGCAGCCCCGTTTCTTTCTTGGCTGTCAATAGATATTCGATCCCCTCGGTACCGAGGCCCTGAAAGCGGTATGGGCTGGTGCGCGGCTTGAACGCGCCACCGCGCAGGAAATTTGCGCCAGCGGCCTTCACCTTGATCGCCGTGGAAACGATCTGCTCCTCACTTTCGACGCTGCACGGCCCCGCCATCACGGCGAGCCGCTGAGAGCCAATTGTGAAGCCATTGCCCTCCACGATGGTATCGTCCGGATGAAACGCGCGGTTCACCTTTTTGTAAGGCTCCTGCACGCGCATCACTTTTCTCACAACACTGCGTTCCTGAATCGGCTCGGTGTCCAGCGCGGATGTGTCACCGATCAAGCCGAGTATGGAATAATTCACGCCATCCATTCTCTGCACCTCAAGAGAATAGTCCGTCTCGAGAAAATGGATGAGGTCTTCAACCTTTTGTTTTTCCGCGCCTGGTTTCAAAATGATAATCATAAATCTGTCCTCCGTTCTTCCGTCCTACAAAGGGAGCTTGCTCCCGATATTTTTTGCACAGCGGTGCAATTTTAAAAGGGAGCCCCGGTAATGAGCTCCCTTTGTTGACAATTCGATAAACTTTGTTTTAAGTCAAGCAACCCATGACCGCGTCTGTCCGTATTTATTAAACGTAAAGTATCCGAAGCCATAATAGCTCCGGCTGCTAAACGAAAAATAACGATTGGACATTGATTCGTTCATGCCTGCTCCCTCAATTTGGTTTGCCTTATTATATGCAGAGAAGTTTTGTTTCGTCAAGTTAAAATTTGAAAAGAGCTAAAAGTGTAAATGACGCATGTAGCAATAACTATTAAAAAACCTAAGAACCAAATCCAATGAGGATTTGTGAATCGGCACCATATGCCGTGATATGTAAATTGATTGACAGCGAAGCGGTATAATAAGATAAATTAGCATTCTATTGACAAATACGTACTACTAATGTAGTATACGTATTACAGGGATAGACAAAGGAGAAATCTGATATGATACCTAAAATTTCCGACTCTGAACTTGAAGTCATGCGAATACTTTGGCGCGAAGGACGCCCCTTGTCGTTTGCTGAGATACGAACCGAGCTTGAAAGAAATACAAAATGGAGTAAATCCACGATACAAACGCTCGTGGTTCGCTTGCGCGAAAAGGGGGCTGTCAGCTCACAAACCAACTATGTGACGCTGTACGAGCCCGCAGTAACTGAGCAGGAATATATATTGGCAGAGGGTAAATTGTTTCTTGAAAAACTATATAAAGGGAACGCGAAAAAGCTTGTCGCATCATTGTGCGAAAACGGACAGTTAAGTGAAAGCGACATAGACGAATTAAAGCAATTCTTCACTATGGAGGACAGTAAAAAATGATAATCTCACAATTAAGCGATATTATTTGCTCGATTTTGATAATGTCACTCTCAGGCAGTGTCCTCATACTCTTGTTGTTTGCATTCAAGCCGTTACTGCGGCATCGTTTGCCCAAATCAATACAATATCTTTTGTGGCTTGTCACACTTGCGGCATTGCTCATTCCCGTGTCCAAGCTGATTGCAATACCTCAAGCGCCATCAAAGATCATAGTTGCGCCGATCCATACCGCAGTGGAACAAAATAATATAAAAGTTGAAGAAGAAGCAAACTCATTTACGCAAACAAACACGAATACAGATCCGCAGACAAATGCAGCGGATATACCGGCTGTTAAACAGGCGCCGAACCCTGTATTCATCGCAGTGTCTTTATTTATTATGATGAACTACATGTTGGTTGTGTTGGTGGTGCTATCTTATTACATAGTCAGCTACATTCGTTTCACAAAAAAAGTGCGCCGCCATCGCACCCGGGCGCGTATGGAAGAGCTTTATGAACATGTCGGGTTATGCGGCGACACGATTGCCCCACGTCTTTACCGCAGCGCGCTCGTAACAACGCCGATGCTGATTGGGATTTTTAAACCCGAGATCATACTGCCTGACCGTGAATATACTGACGCACAAATTCAGAGCGTATTGAAGCATGAGTTAACTCATATGCGTAGGCGGGACATTATAGTCAAGTGGCTCTCCGTTTTTGCTTGCGCCTTGCATTGGTTCAATCCGCTCGCATGGTTTGCGCGGCGCGAAATCGACCGCATTTGTGAATTATCATGTGACGAGGCTGTGATACGAAACCTGGATCAAGCTGGAAAAAAGAGTTATGGGGAAACATTGATTTCCATCGCAACGGATATCAGTGCGTCGCGGGCCGTGCTTTCCACAACGATGTGTGAAGAAAAAGAGGTTTTGAAAGAGCGCCTGAGCGTTATTATGAAATACCAAAAGCGGACGTGGATCACTTTGGTTATTTCGACGGTCATTATTATCATAGCGATTAGCGCTGTCTGTGTATTGGGCGCGGGAGCGGCTCCGTCGTCAGCTCCGAGCGATTATCGGGCCGACGCAGTGGAACCGGCATCTATTCAGAGCGTTTTACCAACGGCGGCACCTGAGGCAGCAACGCAATCAGTATCTATACAAAGCGATACACCAGGGGCGGCATCTGAGGCAACAACGCAGCCAGCACCCATGCAGAGCTTTTTCCCAACGTCTTCACCTGCGCTGACACTGGACCCGGTTTATCTGAATGACCTGCGTCAAAATGCAGTCGTTGTGAATACAGAAAATGAATTTGTTGATGCGCTGAATACAGCCTATGTCATTGAGCTGGCAAAAGATATAACGATAAGTGATGAATTTATTACATTAAAGTATATCAATGCGCTGATTATTGATGAAGGCGTCACACTGACTGTCACATGTATGAATTTTCATGCTTCATGTGCAATAGTTAACCTTGGCGAAATCATAGTGGAGGACTCCGGACGCATGATTTTTTACAGTGAACCGGATTACTCCAGTATCGGTAAAATCAGTGTCAAAGGGAGAGACGCTGAAATCTGCTACAATACGGGCAAAATCGGTGCTGAGGAAATTGCTTATTTCCTGAGCGAAGATTCGCTGTATAATTCGCTCTATATTGTCGCAAGTTCCTCCGATGAGAAACTTGTCGAGATATTGGTTGACCATGACATTGTTATACCTGCCGGCAAAACCCTTTGGATAAATTCTGATAGCGTATTGCATGTGGCAGAGGGAGTGACCCTTACAAATAACGGGGCCATACTCTATTATAACAAACCTGTCATTGAAGGGAAAATCGATGGAATAGGGAAAGTTGGCTATGACGGTTAGAAATCAAATTTAAGTTTTCCAGGGGATTAACCGTGTTAATACGCGCTACATAAAGAATAACAAGCCATAGATAGGAGAATAGAATGAAAAGATTGTGCACTCTGACAATTGCCTGTTTTCTCATCCTGGCCTTGCTGCCGGGCTATGCCAGCGCAGGGGCCGCAGTGTCTCCCGAAGCGGCAGTGCAAGCGGTAAACATAACGTCACCTCCAGCGCCAATGCTGTCGTCCGCGCCCGACCAACCCTCAGCGCTTTATCTTAAGTACACGGTTAAGAAAGGCGACACGCTCAGTTCGATAAGCAAACAGTTCGGCGTACCATGGCGAGACCTCGCAACGCAGAACGGTATAAAGGGGCCAAGGTACACAATCAAGCCCGGGCAGATATTGTTAATACCGGTCCGGCCGATGCTGCCGAAGCTGCCGGGGACAACCGGTAACTACCTCATTCTCTGCGAAACCGAGGAGCAAAAACAGTGTTTGGCCGAGTTTGCGGCGTTTAAAATGCTGTACGGATATTCGGTGACAGTAAAAAGCGTTGAAGCGGATGTCAAACACAAAGCCAATGCTGATACCAGCGAAGAGATACGGCAATATCTTAAGGATATGGATAAGCAGATGTCGCTTCAATACGTGCTGCTGGTGGGGAGCCCCTACGATGAAGAATCGGCTTGTCTGCAGCACTCCGGCGGACTTATCCCGATGCGATACCTGTACTACAATCCGGCCAATCGTGACTATAGTTGGTACGATGACAAAAGTATAAACGTTTTCAGGACGCCGACAGATATCTATTATGCGTTTGATATAAACTGGGATTTTGACAAGGATGGTTTTGCCGGCGAAATGAGTGAGGTCGCTCAAAGTGTTATACAGGCAAAGCCCGAGTTGTTATTCCTGCTTGGCAGGATCCCGTTTTCGGATACCAAAGATATCAAGACGGTACTGGATTCAACAATGCAATACGAATTAAGCCAGAAATCCCATTCTGATGCTTTGATCGGGAGTTTCGGCGTTTGGGCTCACTATAGCGACGCGCTTGCGAAGAATTTTTCCAATGTGAAGATAGAGGCCGTCACGCTTTATGGAAATGACGGAGATGAGCCGTGTCAGTACAAAAGCACCTACCCGTTAAGTTTCGATAATTTTAATCGGGAAGTCAGAAAGAAATATGACTTTGTTTATACTATGGGCGATATCGAACGATACAGCAATAACCCGATCTTAGGGAAACGCGTACAAGCCGGTATTTATTTCTTTGACAGTTCCGCCACAATGAAAGTAGAGCCCTCAAAATATTATCGGGTTACCGCGCAGGATATACTTGTGGACGGGTCGGTCTGTGCCGCGATTGCCACCACCAGAGAAGTTGGTTTTAACTCGAGTCAACCCGCTCCGCGCTTGGCCAGCAGGTTGTTCTCAAATAATACACTCAACGTCTCGGGTGAATTCTATGCCGCGGCGCAGTCATCCATCATGGAGGGTGACGTGCTGGAAGCCTATATTTACTGCTATCTCGGTGATCCGTCCATAACGTTAAAACCATAACAGCTGCAGGCGCATAAGATCCCCGTATGCCGGCGAGAGCCTTACCTCTGAGTGAATCCGGCTTTTGGTGTGCACAAAAATAAATCGTGATACGCAGGCTCTCAGTTATCCGAAAACTGCGGGGGCAGTTTTTAATTGAAACGCTCATCGGTGCATGGTATAATATCAGCAGACTGAATTCCATCAGGCTCCGGACGAGACGCGCCGTACCCGGTTTGACGACGACGCAGAAGGAAGGAGTATTTTTTATGAGTATGGTCATTCAAATCGTCGGTTCAATTGCAGTTCTTTCTGGATTTGCGCTCGCACAATGGGGGATCTTGAATCAGAAATCCACCGTCTATCTTCTCATCAACGCTATCGGTTCCGGCCTGCTTGCCGCAGACGCGATCATCGAGCTGCAATGGGGCTTTCTTCTGCTCGAAGGCAGCTGGTCGATCATCTCCATCGCCGGGTTATTCCGCGTCCGTGCGCAGCGTCACTAATATACTTTTGGGCTGATTGTCAAGAGCGTCGGTTTTTTCGCAGTCTTCCTGACAGGTCCTGAGCCGATTTTTATTGAGCCGTACGCGCGCTGCGTTTGCCTTTAAACACGGCGTATCCGAGCATGAAGACAGCCGCATAGATGGGCAGCGAGTACCAGTATTCCCACGCGAGCCGCTTGTATATGCCGATCCATTCGAACAACGGCTCGGAGATAAACGCGCCGAAGACGCCGAAGATAACGGCTTTTATCCAAGGGTTCCAGTTCGGCTTGTATTGATAGAACAGCATCGCGGTGACGGGCATCACGGAAAGATCCCAAGGCAGGTATTCGGGCATCAACGGCACCACCCACGTGTAATATGTCCAGAGCCCTTGCGTCATGCCGATCATATCAAGATATGTGGCCAGAATAAGCGTTAAAAGACCCGCAAACAGTAGCCGCCGCTGAAGGTCCCTGCGCCGCACGATGAGCCATAAGGCCCAGGGCAGCACCGCGAGCGCGACGTCGAGCCACCAGTGCCATGTAAACAGCACCAGTGTCAGCCACACCTGCCAGATTTGGCTGTGCACGCCTATGAAATTATTTGTGATTTGATCAATTGCATCGACTAAAGCCGGATTCATAATAAGCCACCTCTGAGTGAATCTGACATTAGTGTGCGCAAATATCTATCCGGCTACGCAAGCTTTTCGATAAAGCGGCGGGTTGCCGGAAGATCGAAATTTTGGCTTAATCGCTCTTTGGCTTCTTATTGAGCTTCAGCACGACGCCGCGCTGTGCCGCCATATCGCGAAAAGTGTTTTCCGCGAGTGCCGCTTTCTCTTTTTGCGAGAGATTGCCGCGTTCTGTTGCGTCTTCAATTTGCCGCAAAGCGTCTTTCACATCCCGCAGCGCCAAAAGATTGACAGCCAGACAGAAAAAGCTCTTCTTGCGGCCGTCGCTGTAGCTTTCGAGCAGGGCGTTTAATATATCCATTTTCTCGGCGAGCTCGGCCCGGTACGCCTCAATTCCGATTTCCTTGGCTTTTTCAAGGTCTTTAAGCTGATGACGGTGAGTGATGAAAGAATCATATTCGCCGATACCGTCATAGCTGCCGCACGGATACTCGTCGCAAAGAAAGCAGTAGTCGATATTGCCGTGCTGCTGGCTGCACCGCGCGATCTTGCAAGGCTGATTGCCCGGCCCGCCGCCGCACCCGGGGCAATACTTGCCGATATGCATGGGGCAAAGGCCGCAATTCAATCCGCAGACAGAGAATAAGGGGTATGGCCTTGAAAAATCGCTCATGGGCAGCCTCCCGGGATGGTGAAAAATATGGTCATATTATACCATACGCCTGACAAGAGGCAACATATCGGCCTTAAGGCTGGCAATATTGATTGACAAAGATGAAAAAAATCAGGTGTTAAAAACGAGATTGCAGGATGATTCGATATTGAGCGCTTCAAAATACGCGTTTTCAAGCGGTATCCACTCACCGATGAAGCGCTGAAGCATCGCTTCGCCGCTTCGCTTGCGTATGCGCGTTATCCGCGTCTCCGTATCTGTTTTAAGAAACAGCTTTAAGTCATATATATCAGCCAGCGCCGGATGCAGGCTGTATACGCCTTCCACAATCGTAAGCGCTTTGGGTGAGACGATGACGGCGTCTTTTAGCCCGCCGGTCTGGCAATCGTACGGGCGGTAAGAGAACGCGCCGCCGCTTTTGAGACCCGCAGAGACCTCGTCTGCGAAGCGTTCATAGTCCACATTGCCGCCCGGCTGAGATAAGCGCTCGGGTGTCTTGCGCTCGGGAGACAGAAAAAAATCGTCCATATGAAAGACATTGCAGCCGTAAATTTCGGCTAACAGCGCCGCAAACGCGGTCTTGCCGCTGCCGCTGCCGCCGTCGATCGCGACGATGACCGGCCTGCCGCTATCGAGCAGCGAATCAAGCTGTGAGAATGCGACGGAATATTTGGCGTAAGCCGTTTTGATCACGCGGTAGGCGGGGCGGTACGCCTCGCGGTAGGCATCGCTGTGGCTTAAAAGGGGGCAGTTTTTTGCGCTTTGTGCTTTCGTGATAAAAACATCGACGCCGGCTGTGGAAAAAGGCAGCAATCCGGCTTCGCAGCATTGCCGCAGAATACGGAGCTTTTGCGAGAATTCTTCCATGCTGCCCTGAACGCTTTTCGCCGTCGCGACAAACAGCCGGTTCACCGTGGCGGGGCTGACACCGAAAGAATCAAGAGCAGCCAAATGAACGCGGCAAAGGCCGCCGCCGATATCTTCAAACGCCTCAAGGCCGGCGCTGCCGCTTGCGAGCGCGGCATATTCCTCCTCGATACGCTTAAGACTGTCGTCAGCGTCTTGGATGATATGCCCGCCCGCAAATTCGCTTTGGCAGATAAGCTTGACCATATCGACAAGCTGCATCCGCGGATAGCGCGAAAAATGGCTCAGCAGCAATTGCTTCATGCCTGTACCGATTGATCCCTTTTTCCGGTTTTGTCGAGCACCATCACGAGTATCGGAATCAGCACGACCTGAATGGCGATGCCGGGCAGCACCGAGACGATGGCGCCGCTAAAGACGTCGTTAAACGTAAACACGGTGCCCGCGATGCCGTACAGCAAAAAGCTGACCGCGCTCCATACGATGCGCCCGCCGATCATCGCGAGCAGCAAAGACGCATAGATGTAGCCGACCTTTTTGGGGAACAGCCTGTAAAAAAGGCCCGAGAGCAGACCGTAAGCCGCGAGCTCGAAAGCCATCGCGAGGGCTGTGGGGAAAAGGGGCGGCATGCCGGTGATCACGGCGGAGAGCAGCGGCGTAATAAAACCGACGGCGAGGCCCCAGGGACCGCCGCAGAAGAAGCCGCACAGCAGCACGGGGATGTGCATAGGCAGAAAGATCCAGCCCATCGGTATGATATGGCCGACGAGCAGCGGCAGCAGTAGCCCGAGTGCGAGAAAGAACGCCGCGAGCACGAGTTTTCTGGTGGATGATGATTTCATATAAGTAACCTCCGTAATAAAAAAATACCATAAGAATCGACTTTCCCTTGGAAAGCGGATACCTTCATGGTACCATTACAAAGTCGCGCCACCGCTTTTTAGCCTCATCCGCTTCGTGCGTATGACAGCGGCGCTGCAATGATTAAAGCATAGAATTCTGCGGGAGTCAAGGCGTTATGCAAAGATGAGCAAATTCTGCGCGTTTTCATTGAATTTTTATCTTGTCAGCGGGTATTTCGCTGTGTTATAATCTCAGGGTTGATTTAGGGTGGTCCGCTGTCCGCATTTTTGTAAGCCGGTTAAGAACACCTATACTGGGAGGAGGAATCAGCATGAGCCAGATTATCAGAGCCATCGAACAGGAACAAATGCGTACCGATCTGCCTGAAATGAAAATCGGCGATGTCGTGAAGGTGTCCGTCAAGGTTATTGAAGGCACAAGAGAGCGTCTTCAGGCTTTCGAAGGATATGTCATCGCGAGGAAGAACGGCGGCATCAAGGAGACGATCACTGTTCGCCGCGTGTCTTTCGGTATCGGTGTGGAAAGAACGTTCCCCATTCATTCGCCGAAGATCGCGAGCATCGAAGTGATGCGCCACAGCAAGGTCAGACGGTCGAAGCTTTACTACCTGCGTGACAGAGCCGGTAAACGCGCCAAACTTACGGAAAAAAGATAACAGCAAAGGAGCCGGCTTACCGGCTCTTTTTTGTTGTGTGCCGAGCATGGCACCAGTCTTAAGCGGTGGAAGTCCGCAGCGGGGGTACTCATAGCCAACCGCATAGCAAACCCCAAGGTGCGCACAGTGATGTGTGAGCTGAAGGAAGGGGAT
>JAEYLC010000020.1 GCA_023461435.1 Bacillota bacterium | reverse complement strand
GGCTGGAAACGGCCCGGGAGGGTAGGTAGCTGCCGGATTCAATTTTTCCTCAGTAGCTCAGCGGTAGAGCATCCGGCTGTTAACCGGAGGGTCGTTGGTTCAAACCCAACCTGGGGAGCCAAAAGCTTAAGGCATATGTCTTGAGCTTTTTACTTTGTCAATTATCTCTGCATTTGTGGCGATATCACTGTCTTTTAAAAAAGAACGCAGAAAAAACATAGAGAAATCAAATGTTGAGAGCAGAATAGAGTTCGGTTTATTCTAAATATGCAGTTCTATGTCGGGCCAGCGCTGGGGTTGAATTATTGGTGGAATTGGTAATACCCGATAAAGAAAGAACCGCAAAAAACAGTGAAAATTCGCCATGCAATCCTCTTGACAACAAGGGCAAATCATATATAATAATAAATCGTTGACCGTTCCTCAGTAGCTCAGCGGTAGAGCATCCGGCTGTTAACCGGAGGGCCGTTGGTTCAAACCCAACCTGGGGAGCCACAAGCTCAAGGCAATAGACCTTGAGCTTTTTTTGGTTCTTTAATAATAGTATCTATCAGCTTGGAAATACTGTCAGCAGTATGCAATGTGAGGGCTAGAGAAAAAAGAACAATGCAATCGTATTTACTTGTTTAATTTTAAAGTACCCCATTGACAAAATATACACCCCATTATAAAATACATATGACCAAAAAAGAGAAAACAGTCACAGGAGCGTAAGGCCATGTCACCCAAAGCGTTTACGGAAGACGAAAAAACAATTGTACGCAGCAAGCTCATGGAAGCGGCGTTAAAAAAATTATCAACAACAGGTATAAAGAAAACAACGGTTGAGGAGCTCGCACGGGCTGCGGGCATATCAAAAGGCGCGTTTTATTTGTTTTATGAAAGCAAAGAACTGCTTTTTCTTGACGCGCTTGAAGAAGAGCAGATTAAAATACATGAAGCAATTATCGTCAGCCTGCAAGAATCCAGCGACAAAAGAGAAGGCTTTATATCGGTTGTTTCGGAAATGTACCGCCATTTCACAACAAATACATGGATGCTGTCGCTGATGAACGATGAGTATGAGATACTCCTTCGAAGAGTACCGCAGGAGCGTATCACGGCGCACATCGCGCTCGATGACGCATCCACCAAACGAATGACTGAAGTCATCGCCGGTTTGAAAATAGACTCAGAATTGGTGTCCGCAATCATGCGCATGCTGTTCATGTGTACGCTTCACCGAAATGAGGTGGGGCCGCTCGCGGATGACGCCTTTTTGTATATGCTTCGGGCCGTTGCAGATAAAATTTTTGCGGAGGGACAACAATGATCAGCGTAGAGGATCTTCATTTTACGTACCCAACCGGACAGCAGGAGACGCTTAAAGGCATGAGCTTCGAAGCAGAAAAGGGCGAAATATTCGGATTCTTGGGCCCTTCGGGAGCGGGCAAAAGCACCGCTCAAAAAATACTCACAGGTATATTGAAAGGCTACGCTGGCAGCGTGAAGGTGCTCGGCGGAGAAGTCCGGCAAAAAAAGCGCGACTATTATGAACACATCGGCGTGGCGATGGAGGTGCCGAATTTGTACGGCAAGTTCACAGCCATCGAGAATCTGCGCTACTTTGCGTCGCTGTATCAGGCCGAGTGCGAAGACGCCGACAAGCTCATGGAACGTCTGGAGCTTGCGCAGGACAGGGATATGCGCGTTTCGGGATATTCAAAGGGCATGAGAATGCGGCTCAATTTCATCCGCGCCATCATGCACCGGCCCGACGTCCTGTTTCTCGATGAGCCGACAGCCGGGCTCGACCCCGCGCGTTCGCGCATCATCAAGGATATGGTGATTGAGCAAAAGCAGCGGGGAAGAACGGTGATACTCACCACACATGATATGCATCTGGCTGAGGAGCTTTGCGACCGCGTCGCTTTCATTGTGGATGGGACGATCAGGCTGCTTGATACGCCGATGAACCTGCGGCTGCGCGCGGGTGACAGGCGCGTGCGTTATACGTGGCAGGACGGCAAACGGCAGGAAAAAGAGATATTGCTCAAAAGCCTCAAGGACGATGCGCAATTTATGACGCTGCTCAAACAGGATAAGCTTGAAACGGTGCACACCATGGAGACATCTCTGGAGGACCTGTTCATCGAAGTCACGGGAAGGAGCCTCACATGAAAAGGCTGTATCATGCTTTCATGTCGGATGTGCGCTACCAATGGCGCTACGGCTTTCACTTCATCTATGGTTTTTTAACTGTCTGCTTTATCGTTGTGCTGCGGCTGCTGCCTGTCGACTGGCGGCAGACGGCGCTTGTGGTGACGCTGCTGGCCGATCCGGCGCTGCTCGGGCTGTTTTTCATCGGCGGGCTCATGCAGCTGGAACGCGGGGAAGGCATACTTGATGCGCTGTTTTCATCGCCGATGCGGCCTTGGGAATACATTGCATCCAAAACGCTGTCGCTCGGCTTCATTTCCACGGCTGTTTGCGTGATTGTGGCGCTCGGCAGCGGTGCAGTTGGTGTCAGTTACGGCTTGCTTGTGCCGTCCGTATTGCTTGGCAGCATGTGCTTCACAATGATCGGCCTTGCGGTGTCGGTCAACCTTAAAAGCATGAACGCGTTCTTGTCCATCGATGGGTTATGGGAGGGGCTGCTGCTGCTGCCGCCATTATTGCTGATGTTTAATGTCACATTCTGGCCGCTTGAGATATTCCCCGGCAGCGTGGCTCTGCGCCTTGTGCAGGCTGCCGTGGGCGCTTATACGGTATCTGTTTTACAGTTCATTCTGCTGGTATTATGGGCAGCTCTGGCGTTCTGGATGGCGCTGAAAAGGCTCAATTCGGCACTCTGCAGACTGGGAGGCGGTGCGGCATGACGAATACGATCAAGACGTTTTTTGGGTCATTCACACTGATCCGGCGGGACCCGATGCTGATTCTGCTCACCTTTGCGCCGTTTCTCGCGGGTGCGGCGTTCCGGTTCGGGCTGCCGCTGCTGCAGCCGGTGCTGATGAACGCGTTCGCGTTTGATCTTGCGCTCTGGTATCCGCTGGCCGACATGCTGCTGCTCACATTAACGCCCGCAATGGTCGGGATGCTGTGCGGTTTCTTGATGCTCGACGAGCGCGATGAAGGTGTGGGCGAATACTACACCGTCACGCCGCTTGGCGGAGCGGGATATATCGCGTCAAGGCTTGCGCTGCCTGTGCTGTGGAGCATTGTGATCGCGCCGGTGCTGATGATGCTGTTTTCGCTGTCGCGCCCCGATATGCTGCGTGTACTGTGCGTCGCGGTGACGGGTGGGCTGTTCGGCGCGGTCAACACGCTGATGCTGATAAGCTTTGCGGGCAACAAGGTGGAAGGGCTTGCGGTGTCCAAGATGCTCGGGCTCACGATGCTGCCCATGCTCGTGCCCGTCATCACAAGCTC
Organism: Bacillota bacterium; assembly: GCA_023461435.1. Lineage (GTDB taxonomy): Bacteria > Bacillota > Clostridia > Christensenellales > SZUA-584 > SZUA-584. The sequence goes on along the minus strand of JAEYLC010000020.1, from coordinate 137,813 downwards.
GCCTTGGGGGCTGATTGCGGGTGTGTTTCCGGCGTACTGGCTCGGCGCACTGCTGCAGGGGCCGCTGTGGCAGTTTCCCGTGGCTGTCGCGGTATGCGCGGTTTGGATGGTGCTGTTTTACAAGCGAATGAGGAAATGAGCAGAATAACAATGCTGTAAATGAAAAGGAACGGCATACTCCGATGGGATATGTCGTTCCCCGGTTTCAAAATATCTTCAGTATCCATGTCCCATCTTTTCCGTCCCTTAAATCACGCTGTTGTTTTCCTCTTCTTCATAATCCTCATGCGATTTTTTCTTCGACTCTTCATAAGCCTCAAAAACCTCGAGTTCGGGAGCGTTGGGCCGGGGTTGCGGCGTGCAGCCGTTGACCTTAAGACCGCAGGCAGCCAGCGCGTCGTCGGTACGGCGGAAAAAGCCGCGGAACGACTTGAAATAGCCCTTGGTTTTCGGTCCCACAAAATCCGCCGAGATATTTTGGTCAGCCAAAATCTTGTCAAACGCGTAACCGCCGTTCACGCGCAGCGGACGGATGATGCCGAAATTGATCGCGTCCTTCGGGCAATACATGATGCAGCGCATGCACATCGCGCAGCGCCCGCCAAAACGGAACCGCCCGTTCTCAAAGGTGATGTTCGCGGTGGGGCATGACTTCACACACAGCATGCACTGGCTGCACTTTTTTGTTTTCACGGAATAGAGCCGCCCGTTGAGCCACGCGCCGAACCACTCGACGCGCATGATCAGCGAAATGAGCCGCCTTAATTTGCTGAACCGGAATGTGTCCCGGTCACCGCCGAGCAGCCGCAGTGCAAGCAGCTCGCTCAGCGCGTCGGCATACAGCGTCATCTGCTTGGCGAGCCCGTCCGGATAGCGGAAAACGATGTTGTACGGCATCAGCATGTGCGTATCGAGCGCCACGTCATAGCCCTTTTTCCTGAGTATGCGGTGCAGCGAACAGGACGACTCGACATTGAGCCGGGCCGGTTCGCCCGACGTTTTGAAAATAAACGCTTTGTTCTTTTTGGCAGCTGGCAGGCTTTTCACGAAACGCAAAAACATCAGCGGCGAGTTAAACGCGTGCACAGGGTATCCAAAGCCCACATAGTCGCAATCTTCGGGCAGCGGCACATTCTCAAAAGGGTATCTGACCTCGTGAATGCGCGTATCGATATGGCTTGCCTCAAGATGCTTTCTTATCATTTGAGCTGCTTTTAAGGTGTGGTAGGTTCCTGAAAAAACATAAATAATAGCGTTTGGCAAAAAGAGACCTCCTTTCGGAATTTCAGTCAGGTTTCGCTTGATATCCTGAAGAAGTGTATTCGTATTGCCAAGTCCATTATACTCGCTGCCGCCTTTTTTTCAAAGCAAATTGTTTATGTATCGCGGGACGTGATGGCGTGCAAACTAAGAAAAAAGAGGAGGAACAGCGATGCCAAAGGACAGCCAGCCCGATAACAAGCGGGCCAGAAAGAAGAAAAGCAAGGGACAGACGCCGATCACGGCGGACGCCCATAACAACAGCCGCACCACAAAGAAACAATCCGCCGACCGCGGCAATGTGTAGAACGCCCTGTAAAGGCTCTTGGCTTACAACCTATAGAGCCTTTTTTTAATGAAACTATGCATCTAAGACACTTGAGTACTTGACACTATACCGTCTGGACGGTATAGTTATAATATGAGAAATTCAGGAAATGAAACAAAGACGAGAATACTCGATGCGGCCAACAGAGTCCTGATGGAGAAGGGCACGGAAGGATTTACTCTTGAAATGGTGGCGCTTGAAGCAGTTGTCAGCAAGGGCGGGCTTTTATATCATTATCCGTCGAAGCGGCAGTTGATTCAGGGCATGATCGAACGGATGATCGCAAAGGTTGACGCGGCGCTCGAAGAAGAATTGATAAAAAGCAAGGGTGATTATCTTTCAGCCTATATTCACGCCTCTTTCAGAACAACGACCGAACCTGAAAAGCTGTCATATGCGTTGTTTGCGGCGATAGCCAATGATCCTGATCTGATTGAACCGTTAAGATCGCGATTCTATAAAATTCAGAACAGATTGACATCAATGCCGGATGTCCCCCCGGAGATAGCGACGCTGATCAGATTGTCTTTGGACGGTTTATGGATTTCCAATTTGTTTAACTATGCCCCGCCATCAACAGAAATCAGAGATAGAATGAAAGAAGCGTTGCTTTCAATATATCAGAAAAATAAGGTGTGCGATGTGTAATGGGATTGGAGGATATGTATGGAGCTCATGAAATTGGATTCGGATCATAAGAAGCGAGCGGCACAGGTTTTGGCTGATGCTTTCTATCACTATCCGCAATTAAAGCATTATTTCCCCGATATAAAAAAACGAAGAAAATATTTAAAATGGTACATGGAGAAAGTGCTGAATTGCGCGATGCGCTACGGCGAAGCATTTGTCTCTTCGGATCTTTCCGGGGTTATTTTTATACTTCCTCCGGGGCACACGAAAGTCACGACTTTTGAATATGCAAGGAACGGGTTTTTATTGGTCCCGTTCGTTTTTGGATTGAGGCAATACGCAAAGGTTATGGGCTGTGAAGACTTTGCCGCCAAAGCGTACGAGGAAATCATGAAAGGGCGTCCGCACTATTATTTATGGGGATTGGCTGTCGACCCGGACCAACAGAGAAATGGAGTCGGGAAAATGCTCTTGAATCCGCTGCTGGACAAGGCGGATTCAGAAAACAGGCCGGTATACCTTGAAACACATGATGAAAAAAATGTGCGTTATTATCAGCGTAAGGGGTTTGCATTGGTTAAAACAGATTTGATAGCAGGGCAAGATCTGCGGATTTGGTGTATGGTAAGAGAACCCAAGGGCACGGCAGCTTAGGACATTTAACTGCGTTTTTCAAAAGAAAGGGGTATTCTTTACAGCCGGATACCGTTATGATAATAACAAGAAAAACGACGGAGGAAAAAAATGAAGAGCTTTCGCAAAGTTTTGACGCTGAATATCCAGAAACGGCGGCAGATGATCAATATTACGCCGCAGGTGGATGCGGCGCTTAAGGAAAGCGGCATCCGCGAAGGGCTGTGCCTCGTCAACGCAATGCACATCACGGCGAGCGTGTTTATCAACGACGACGAATCCGGGCTGCACGCCGATTTCGAGCGGTGGCTGGAGCGGCTGGCGCCCGAAAAACCATATGACCAATACGCGCATAACGGATTTGAGGACAATGCGGACGCGCATTTAAAACGCACCGTCATGGGCCGTGAGGTGGTGGTGGCCGTCACCGAAGGCAGGCTGGATTTCGGGCCATGGGAGCAAATTTTCTACGGCGAGTTCGACGGCATGCGCCCAAAGAAGCTCATGATCAAGATCATCGGAGAATAAGAACCTGTGTATGAACGAAGAGACGGAAAATTTACCGTCTCTTTTCTTTGTAGAGGTTGACAAAGCATTGGAATAAAACTACAATAGTAGTCGTAATATTTAGCAGGTAGTCGCCTCGGGCGGCTTATGGGAGATAACATTTCGAGAGGAGTTGAGGAGAATGACGACACTGACAAAGCCGGAATGGGCGGTCATGTCGGCTCTGTGGGAAAAGTCACCGCTCACGATGTCGGGGATCATCGCGGCGATGGGAGACAAAATGGATTGGAAATACAACACGTACGCCACATATGTCAAACGCCTTTGCGGAAAGGGCTTCATCGGGTATGATGTGCTCGGCCGCGACAATTTTTATTACCCGATCGTCCAGAAGGATGAGTGCATCATCGCCGAAAGCAGGAGTCTGCTCGATAAAATCAGCGACCGTTCCGCAAAGGCGCTGTTGGTCTGCATGCTCAAGGATGTCAAGCTGTCTCAAAAGGACTGCGAGGAGCTCTCAGAGCTCATTGAGCAGATGAAGAAACAAAACGCATAAAATTTAATTTTGAACCATACTCTCTTATAGAAGGCCATATATATCACATATATGGCTTTTTTTGTTCTGCCGAATAATCGAAAAAATTGCGGGGATAAAAGATATCCATTTTGGCAATGAATCAATTCGGAGGGTGATGAACTTGTTAAAACAAGTCTATAAACGGCGCAACATATTTTGGCTGGCCGGAGCGGCAGCGGTCATTTTGACGCTGGCGGTGATTGCCGTCATCATGTTTTCGCCTAAGACACTGACAGAACAGCAATGGGAGGATCTGTATCAGCAGGGCACCTATTTTAAGGGTGTCCGTATCGACGGAATCGACGTGGGCGGTTTGACGATGGCGCAGGCCGAACAGATCGTCCAGCAGAGCATGCAGCAGCGCATATTGGCCGTTCGCGTGACGGTCGACAACGGCGGGCAGCAGTTTGTGCTCGGCAAAGACGATTTTGAAATCGCGGATAACGTAAATAGCGTGCTCAAAGAAGCCATGTCGGTCGCGCGAGAAGGCAGCCGGTTCGAGATCGGAAGAAAGCTCAAAGAGATAGAAAAAAACGGGCTTGACTTTTCAACCGATTATACAGTGAATACGCTGCCCGTCAAACAGCGCATCGCTGATATCGCGCTGGCGGTGGACGTGCCCGCGACGGACGCCACCGTGCAGGTGAACAAGGACGACCGGAAAAACCGCTTCGGTTATACGGATGAAGCCAGCGGCTTTAAAATCGATCAGGACGCGCTTTACACCGCTGTGGAACGGCAGGTGAGGCTGCGAACATACGGCACGGTGAAGATGCCAATTTTGGAGGTTCCGCCGACGGTGACCAAAGACGAGCTGATCGCAAACACCGTGCTGCGCGCGAGCGCCAGCACATCGTTCGGGCAAAGCCCGTACAACCGGGATTCGCGCGTGTTCAATATCAAAAAAGCTGCGGGGCTGATCAACGGCTATGTGCTGCATCCCGGCAAAGAGTTTTCGACGAATACAGTGCTCGGCCCGCGCGTGTATGACCTCGGATGGCAGCCCGCGCCTGCCGTGGTACGCGGCGGCAGCGAAGATCAGGCGGGCGGCGGCGTCTGTCAGGTTTCCACCACCATGTACAATGCGGTGCTAAAGGCTGATCTTGAGGTCGTGTACCGTCAGGGGCACTCGATCAAGCTCAGCTATGTAGACGGCGGCCTCGACGCGACGATCAACACAGGCACCATCGATTTTGTTTACAGCAACAACACGGATCATGATATCTATATATTCTGCTGGGTGAGCAGCAGCTCGCAGACGGTGAATTTTGAGATCTTCGGCGCGCCGTTCCCGCAAGACTATGACGAGATCCGTTTAAGCTCGGAAAGACTGGAAACGCTGCAGCCCGCGGGCGACATGATCGTGATGGTGGATAAAACCAAGCCATACGGCTATACGGAGGTTGTGGTCAAGCGCCGTGACGGCTTTGTTTATGCAACGTACAAGCACTATTATAAAGACGGCGCGGAAGTGGGAGAGCCGGAGCTGATCGGCAAAACCAAATACAAGCCATATGCGGGCGAAAAAATCATCGGGCCGCCTGCGCCGGCATCGGCAGAGCCGCTGCCGGAAAATTCGGACGCAGGCGAAACGCAGGTTGGCGCACCGGCGGCTTAAAACGGAATCGCCCAAAGGCCAATTTGTCTTAAACTTCGTTCAATTTGCCTGAAATGCATTGAAAATGTTGAGTCTGTGGGATATAATTTTTCCTAAAGTTTTATTTTATTGTGAAGGAGACTGAATCTAAGATGGGCGTTTTAAAAGGGGCATGTATCTTCGGACAATCCGGCGGACCCACGTCGGTGATTAACGCGAGCGCGGCCGGTGTGTTTATGCAGGCGCTTAAGGAAGAGTGCATCACAAAGGTGTACGGCGCGGCGCACGGCATCAAAGGCGTGCTGGATGAAAAGCTGATCGATATGGGTCAGGAAGATTTAAAAGAGTTGGAGCTTATGAAAACCACGCCGTCGTCGGCGCTCGGTTCTGTGCGCTATAAGCTGGCCGATGCCGAAAAGGACGAAACCGATTATAAAAGAATGCTCGAAGTTTTCAAGAAATACGATGTGCGTTATTTCTTCTACAACGGCGGCAACGACTCGATGGACACCTGCAACAAGATCAGCAAATATATGCAGAAGTCCGGCTATGAAATGCGCGTGATGGGCGTTCCGAAGACGATCGACAACGATCTGTGGGCGACCGACCACTGCCCGGGCTACGGCAGCGCCGCAAAATACATTGCAACCTCCACAATGGAAGTGTACCTCGACGCGCGCGTGTACGACACAGGCATGATCACGGTGCTCGAAGTGATGGGCAGAAACGCGGGCTGGCTGACAGCCGCGACGGCGCTTGCATCCTACAAGGGATATGGCCCGGATCTGATCTATCTGCCGGAGAAGGTCTTTGATATGGACAAGTTCCTTGAAAGCGTCAAGGAGATCTATGCAAAAAATAAAAAGGTGATCATCGCGGTTTCCGAAGGCATTCAGGACAAAGACGGCCGCTATATCAGCGAATACGGCAGCGATCTGAGCAAATCCAAGGATTCGTTCGGACATGCCCAGCTCGGCGGCCTGGCGAACACGCTTGCGAGCTACTGCAAGGAAGCCACGGGCGCGAAGGTGCGCGGCATAGAGTTCAGCCTGCTGCAGCGCTGCGCGGCGCACGCGGGCTCGCTGACGGACATCAACGAATCGTTCCTTTCCGGCCAGACGGCTGTGAAGGCCGCCGTGGAAGGCATCACGGACCATATGGTCGCTTTTGAGCGTGAGCCGGGCAAAGCATACAAGTGCAACACGAAGCTCATCAACTTAAATGAAGTGGCCAACAAGGAAAAGAAGATTCCCGACGAATGGATACTGCCGGACGGCAAGGGCCTCACGCAGGACTTCATTGACTACGCGCTGCCGCTGATTCAGGGCGACTCACCGCTGCCGTATGAGGAAGGGCTGCCGCGCTTCGCGAAGCTCAAAAAGGTTTTCGTATAACGGATTCAAACGAAGGAGCCCATCGAGGCTCCTTTTTACATCGGCAGAATTTTCGTAGGGCGCGATTTCCTAAGCGCGCCCTTGTTTCACGGGCCGCTTTGGAAATCGGCCCCTACAATTTTCGTATTTATATAGTTAGCCGCATTTTGTAATAGACATGCCTCCTTTTTTAAAGGAGGTGGCGCGCGCAGCGCGACGGAGGATTGCATTATACGTCGCAGCAGCTAATGTCACCCTGAGCGTGAGCGAAGGGTCTCATGTCAAAGCGCGTTAAGCCGTGGGATACCAGTCTGCTTCGTAGTCTCTGCGTTGACACAGGGAGCCATTTTCAAGCAATACCCGAATGAAGCAAAGGCGCTTCATCATATTTATGTGGGGAACGACCTCCTCCTGTGCCCCGAATGGGGTATGTCGTTCCGTTCGCTAAGATACGCGGAGCGGTACAGGGACCGCTCACTACAAGTCATGATGTTCCACGGGCCGCTTTGGAAATCGGCCCCCTACGATTCTCGGCATTTGTATAGCTGGCTGCATTTGCAATAGACAGGTCTCCTTTTTATAGGAGGATTGCTTACTTATCCAGATTCGCGTTGACAAAGGCCCTCAGGCGCCGCGCGAACTCGGGATACGTGTCAAAAAAGCGGTTGAATATCTGCATATGCTTTTGCGTGTTGGCGCTGATGTTATGCTCGATCAATTCCGTTTCTTTAAGCAGGTTCTCCGCAATGCCGATCGTACTTAAAAACCTCTCTATCGTATTGTGGCGGCTCAATAGATACGCGCCGAGTTCTTTGCCTGTTGCGGTCATTTCGACGACACCGTATTTCTTATACTTGATCAGCCCCAGCTCGCCGAGCTTTTGCACCATCTTAGTGGCGGACGACGCCCTGACGTTGAGATGCTCCGCGAGCTCGTTGACGCGCAGATATCCCGTATTCTCACAGCTGCGGAACACCATTTCCAGATAGTCTTCCATTGCGGGTGTAAGCGCCATACGGCTTTGAAGCTGATAACCTCTGACGGTGTGAAACTCGTTATCCATGTTTTTTATACCACCATATATTTTTTCATAGATGCTTGTTATCCGGTACAGTATATTCGTCACACTCCGAAATTATCTGAATATAGTGTAGAGAAAAAAACTTTCTCGCGGCTAAAACAGAGATTTTTTTGGAGGACGCTATGTCTCATCAATATATACCGCTGAGCCTCCTGCCCATCGGGCAGAAAGCCAAAGTCAAAATGCTCACCGCCGACGGCACGTCGCGGCGGCGCATGCTCGACCTGGGGCTCATCATCGATACCGTGGTGGAGGCGTTGCTCAAAAGCCCCGCGGGCGATCCTGTCGCTTACCACATCCGCGGCGCTGTAATCGCTCTTCGCAGCGAAGAAGCGGGCAAAATACTCGTTCAGTTAAGCTAGAGCGCCGGAGGACGAAAAAATGGGGCTGACACTTAAATCGACAGGGCGCGGCGCCATGGAGTCCGCGCTTCATATAGAACGCGGCGGCGGCAAGGTCATCGCGCTCGCAGGCAACCCGAATGTGGGCAAGAGCACGGTATTCAACGCATTGACGGGATTAAAGCAGCACACGGGCAACTGGCCCGGCAAAACGGTGACCAACGCGCAGGGGAGATACGTTCATAAGGGTGAGAGTTTCATCATGGTCGATCTCCCGGGTACATACTCGCTGATGGCGAATTCCGCCGAGGAGGAGGCCGCGAGGGATTTCATTTGCTTCGGTGATCCGGACGCCGTTGTGGTCGTCACCGACGCGACATGCCTTGAACGCAACCTAAATCTCGTTTTGCAAACGCTCGAAATCACGGATAAGGTGGTGGTCTGCGTCAATCTGCTTGACGAGGCGAAGCGCAAGAAGATACACATCGATTTGCAGGCGCTTTCTGCCGCGCTTCGCGTACCGGTGATCGGCACGAGCGCGCGCAGCGGCAAAGGATTAAATGAGCTCATGGACGCGGTGTATGATGTGTCTCACGCTGACAGCGGCACTCAACCGCTTCGTATTCCGTATGACGAATCGGTGGAGCGCGCGGCGGCCTTGACAGAGCCGGAGCTTGCCCGGCTGCTGGCGGAGCGCCTCAACAGCCGCTGGACCGCGCTCAAGCTGCTTGATGCCGACCCGACACTAATGAATGCGGTGCAACAGTATCTCGGATTCGATCTGCTCAGCGATGAGCGCGTCGCTGAAAGAACGGCAGAGGCCCGCTTGCTGCTGGCGGAGCAGGGCATCGATGCGGACAGACTGCGCGACCTTATCGTGTCGCGCATCGTGAAGCACGCCGAGAAAATATGTGCCGAAGCCGTCCGACTTGAGAATGTAAAATACAACCAGTCTGATCGCCGGATAGATAAGGTGCTCACATCGAGAGTGTTCGGTCTGCCGATCATGCTCGCGCTGCTTGGCGTGATATTCTGGCTCACGATATCGGGCGCGAATGTGCCGTCACGGCTGCTGTCTGACGGTTTTTTCTGGCTTGAGGACCAGCTGACCGCGCTGTTTCACTGGCTCGGCGCTTCTGATTGGCTGCACGGCGTAATCGTGCTCGGCATTTACCGGACGCTCGCGTGGGTGGTGTCTGTGATGCTGCCGCCGATGGCGATATTTTTTCCGCTGTTCACGCTGCTGGAGGACCTCGGATATCTGCCGCGCATCGCTTTCAACCTCGATAAATACTTCAAGCGCGCGTGCGCCTGCGGCAAGCAGGCGCTCACGATGTGCATGGGCTTTGGCTGCAACGCGGCGGGCGTGGTGGGCTGCCGCATCATCGAGTCTCCGCGCGAACGCCTGATCGCGACGATCACCAACAACTTTGTACCGTGCAACGGCCGTTTCCCGACGCTGATCGCGATCATCACGATGTTTTTTACGGCGGTCGTGGCGGGGCCGTTTCAGTCCGTCTTTTCCGCGCTGCTGCTCGTTGCCGTGATACTATTTGGCATATTGATGACGCTGTTTGTCTCCAGACTGCTGTCAAAAACGATGCTCAAAGGGGTGCCGTCCTCATTCACGCTTGAGCTGCCGCCGTACAGAAAGCCGCAGATCGGCAAGATCATCGTGCGGTCGATACTCGACAGAACGCTATTTGTGCTCGGACGCGCGGTGTCCGTGGCGGCGCCAGCGGGGCTGATCATCTGGTGCCTTGCGAACATCACGGTAGGAGACGCGAGCCTGCTCGCGCACTGCGCGGCGTTCTTCGATCCTTTCGCGCGGCTGATTGGGCTCGACGGGTTTATACTCATGGCGTTCATACTTGGATTTCCCGCCAACGAGATCGTGGTGCCCATCATCATCATGAGCTACATGGCAACGGGCAGCATCGCCGAGCTTGATTCGCTCGATCAGCTGCGCGGGCTGCTTGTGTCTCATGGGTGGACGTGGCTCACGGCAGTATGCATGATGCTGTTTTCGCTCATGCACTGGCCGTGCGGCACCACCTGCTGGACGATCAAAAAGGAGACGCAGAGCTGGAAATGGACGGCGGTGTCGTTTCTGGTGCCCACCGTCTGCGGCGTCGCGGTCTGCTTTGTGGTGGCGAATGTCGCGAGGTTGCTCGGGCTGGTATAGCGCGGTGCGGCGCGTCAAGGATGCCGCGCCCTACGCGAACCTGTAGTGAACGGCCCCCGTGCCGTTCTGTCGCGGCCATTGGCCGCCCGTGCATCTCCAATGCATTAATCGCGGGCGATCGCTGATCGCTCCTGAGAAACCCGCACTGCACATAAACCTATTCTATACTTGACATATAGATTTCAATATTAATCGTGAATGTCAAACCAAACAGCCCGGATGACAGGTAAAGTATGCATTTGGGCTTTATTTTTTGCAGATGATACGCTATAATCTATACATTCATCGAAGCACGGAAGCACGGGCCTGATTTGCGTGCCAAGACAATGCAGTGAGGTAGATAAATATGATCTGGAATGAGAAGATCGAGTGCGCGACGCGACAGGAGATTGAAGCCATACAGCTCGCGCGGCTCAAAAGTACGGTAGAACGGTGCTATAACAATGTGGCGCATTACCGCAAAAAGCTTGACGCGGCTGGCGTCAAGCCGGACGATATAAAAACGCTGGACGATATCCGGCGCATCCCGTTTACAGTCAAGGACGATCTGAGAGACAATTACCCGTACAAGCTGTTCGCGGTTCCGATGACGGATGTCGTGCGTATTCACGCATCCTCGGGCACCACGGGCAAGCCGACGGTCGTCGGGTACACCAAGGCCGATATCGACATGTGGTCGGAATGCATCGCGCGTCTGGCCTGCGCCGCGGGCGCGACACCGGACGACATCGCGCAGATCACCTTTGGCTATACGCTGTTCACGGGCGCTTTCGGGCTGCACTATGGCCTTGAAAAGCTCGGCGCGTCCATCATACCGATATCGGGCGGCAACTCCGAACGCCAGATCAATATCATGCAGGATTTCGGGACCACGCTGCTCGTCGGCACGCCGTCTTACGCGCTGTACCTTGCGGAGACCGCGAAGAAGATGGGCATCGACGCAAAATCGCTGCCGCTGCGTCTCGGGATGTTCGGCGGCGAGGGACATACCGAAGAGATGCGCCGCGAGATCGAACAGGCGTGGGACATCATCGCGACCGAAAATTACGGCCTCAGTGAGATCATCGGGCCGGGCGTATCGGGCGAATGCTATCACAAGCGCGGCATGCACATCTGTGAGGACCATTTTTACTGCGAGATCATCGACCCGGAAACACTCGAACCGGTGCCGGTGGGCGAGAAGGGCGAAATGGTCATCACGGCGCTTTCCAAGGAGGCGCTGCCGATACTGCGCTACCGCACCAAGGATATCACGTGGCTGATACCCGAGAAGTGCGAATGCGGGCGCACCTCGATGCGCATGGCCAAAGTGCAGGGCCGTACGGACGATATGCTGATCATCCGTGGCGTCAACGTGTTCCCGTCGCAGATTGAGAGCGTGCTGCTCGGCGTCGAGGATATCGGGCCGCATTATGAGATCATCGTCCGCAAGGACGGCTATATGGACAAAATAGAGGTGCTCGTCGAGGTGACGGACGCGTCGCTGATTGAAAAGTTCAGCGCGCTGGAAGCGCTCGAAAAGAAAATCAAGCACGCGCTCTACACGGTACTCAATATCGGCGCGGATGTGAAGCTTGTCGAGCCTCGGTCGCTCAAGCGGTTTGAAGGCAAGGCCAAGCGCGTCACCGACCTGCGCGGGCAGTCATAAATTATTAGACAACATGAGGGGAAACGAATGAAGAAGCTGATGCTGGGAAACGAGGCGTTTGCGCGCGGTGCTTATGAAGCGGGCGTGACGGTCGCCGCGGCGTATCCGGGAACGCCAAGCACAGAAATCACGGAAAACATCGCAAAATACGATGAAATATACGCCGAATGGGCGCCCAACGAGAAGGTGGCGCTTGAGGTGGCGATCGGCGCGTCGATCGCGGGTGCGCGCGCGCTTTGCTGCATGAAGCATGTGGGATTAAATGTCGCGGCCGATCCGCTGTTCACCGTCTCTTATACGGGCGTGAACGGCGGTCTTGTGATCATTGTCGCGGACGATCCGGGCATGCATTCGAGCCAGAACGAGCAGGATTCGCGGTTCTACGCGCGCAGCGCGCATGTGCCGATGCTCGAGCCGGCCGACAGCAAAGAAGCCAAAGACTATATGAAGCTTGCCTACGAGCTTTCCGAGCAGTATGATACGCCGGTGCTCGTGCGTTCGAATACGCGTCTCTCGCACTCGCAGGGGCTTGTGGAGCTTGGCACGCGCGCGGGCGAAATGCTCAAACCCTACCAGAAGGATATCGCGAAGTATGTGATGATGCCGGGTATGGCGAAGAAGCGCCACGTCGTTGTGGAGCAGCGTATGCATAAGATCAAGGCGGCGGCGGATACGCTGGCCGTCAACGTGACGGAATACAGAGACAAGAAAATCGGCATTGTGACGAGCGGCGTGGCGTACAACTACGTGCGCGAGGCGCTGCCGCAGGCGAGCACACTCAAGCTGGGGCTCGTCTATCCGATACCCGAAAAGCTCATCCGCGATTTCGCCTCGCAGGTGGAGACGCTTTATGTGGTGGAAGAGCTTGAGCCGTTCTTTGAAAACCAGATCAAGGCGATGGGCATCAAGGTAATCGGCAAGGAGATATTCACGGTTCAGGGCGAATACAGCGTGAACCTTGTCGCCGAAAAAATCGGCGGCGAGAAAAAGGATATCTGCGACCCGGGCGATCTGCCTCAAAGGCCGCCGGTCATGTGCCCCGGCTGCCCGCACCGAGCCGTGTTTTATGTGCTTAAAAAATTGGGGCTGACGGCCACGGGCGATATCGGCTGCTATACACTCGGCGCGCTGCCGCCGCTTCAGGGCATCGACGCGTGCGTCTGCATGGGCGCGAGCATCGGCATGGCGATGGGCATGGAAAAAGCACGCGGCAAGGATTACGCGCGAAAGCTGGTCGCTGTGATCGGTGATTCGACGTTCTTCCATTCGGGGATCACGGGCCTTGTGGACATGGTCTACAACGGCGCGACCTCCACAGTTATCATACTTGACAACTCGACGACGGGCATGACAGGCCATCAGGACAATCCCGCCACCGGCAAAACAGTGAAGGGCGATATCGCCTACGCGATTGATATTCCCGCGCTTGTGAGTGCCATCGGCGTGAAAAACGTGCGTATCGTCGATCCGTTCAACTTAAAAGAGCTCACACAGATTCTCAAAGAAGAAACGGCGCGCGAGGAACTCAGCGTGGTCATCACCAAGCGGCCGTGTGCGCTGCTCGACAAGAAAAGCGTGCTGCCGCCTTATAAGATTACGGACAAGTGCCAGAGCTGCGGCATGTGCTTAAAGCTTGGCTGTCCGGCCATCAAGAACACGGACAAAGGCATGGAGATTGACTCCAGCGTTTGCACCGGCTGCGGGCTTTGCCAAAACGTGTGCGCGTTCGGTGCGATAGAAACTCAAGGGGTATGCGTATGACGGATATATTGATTGTGGGTGTCGGCGGGCAGGGGACGCTGCTCGCGAGCCGGGTTCTTGGGAATCTGGCGATCAATTTGGGATATGATGTGAAGCTTTCGGAGGTGCACGGGATGGCCCAGCGCGGCGGCAGCGTCGTGACGCACGTCCGTTTCGGAGATAAGGTTTACGCGCCCGTCATCGACGAAGCAGGCGCGGATATTATTCTGGCTTTTGAAAAGCTCGAAGCATTGAGGTGGTGCGGCCGTTTGAAAAAAAACGGCAGGATGTTTATTAACACGCAGGAGATTCTGCCGATGCCCGTGATCACGGGCGCGCAGCAATATCCTGCGGATATCGAATCGCGCGTGCGCAAGATTGTGCCGGATGCGGTGTTTGTGGACGCTCTCTCGCTCGCGAAAGAGGCGGGCAACCTAAAGGCGCTCAACATCGTACTGCTCGGCGTGCTCGCAAGGCACATGGATATTGAAAAACAAGCCTTCCTCGATGCCATTAAACAAACGGTTCCCCCAAAAACGCTGGAGGTCAATCTCGCGGCATTCGAAAAGGGCTATAACGCTTAAACGAAATAGTGGAGGAATACAATGTATTGGAATAAAGAAATCGAATGCATGGACCGCGGGCAGCTTCGCGCATTGCAGACGAAAAAGCTTGCTGCCACAGTCAAAAAGGTGTATGAGAATGTGCCTTTCTATAAAAAGGCGTTCGATGAAAAGGGCGTGAAGCCCGAGGATATCAAAAGCGTGGACGATGTGAAGCTGCTGCCCTTCACGCTCAAACAGGATTTAAGAGACAACTATCCGTTCGGGATGTTCGCGGTGCCGCAGGAAGAGATCTGCCGTGTGCACGCGTCGTCCGGCACGACCGGAAAGCCCACCGTGGTGGGATACACAAAGCGCGACATCAAAAACTGGGGCGATCTCATGGCGCGCACGTTTACTTTCGCGGGCGGAAGCAAACACTCGGTGATACAGGTGGCCTACGGCTACGGTTTGTTCACGGGCGGCCTCGGTGCGCACTACGGCGCGGAAGCGCTCGGCGCGATGACGATCCCCGTTTCGGGCGGCAACACGAAGCGCCAGATCATGCTGATGCAGGATTTCGGCACGACGCTGCTGGCCTGCACGCCTTCATACGCGCTGTACCTCGCGGAAACGATGGAGGAGATGGGCATTGACCCCAAAAGCTTAAAGCTCACGGGCGGCGTGTTCGGCGCGGAGCCGTGGACCGAGGCGATGCGCACCGAGATCGAACAGCGGCTGAACCTGCTTGCGATCGACATTTACGGCCTCAGCGAGATCATGGGGCCGGGCGTCGCGGCGGACTGCGAATATAAACAGGGCCTGCATATCGCGGAGGATTTCTTCCTCGCGGAGATCATCGATCCCAACACGCTCGAACCCCTGCCGTACGGTGAAAAGGGCGAGCTCGTGATCACAACGATCGACAAGGACGGTATCCCGCTGATCCGCTACCGCACGCGCGACATCACGTCGCTCAGCGTCGACACCTGCGGCTGCGGCCGCACGATGGCGCGCATGAGCAAGGTGCTCGGGCGCACCGACGACATGCTGATCATCCGCGGCGTCAACGTATTCCCGTCGCAGATCGAAGGCGTGCTCGTGAACATCGCCGAGGTGGAGCCGCACTACCAGATCGTGGTGGACCGCGTGGACAACACCGATACGCTCGAGGTGCAGGTGGAGGTATCCGCCGAAATCTTCTCGGACGAGATCAAAAGGCTTGAAGCGCTGCAGAAACGAATCTGTGCGGAAATACAGACAGTACTCAATATTGGTGTTCAGGTCACGCTCGTGGAGCCCAAGACCATCGCGCGCAGCGAAGGCAAGGCCAAGCGCGTGATCGACAAGAGACAACTCTAAATATAAGGAGGCGTAGTGATGATTAAGCAGATATCCGTATTTGTGGAAAACAAAAAGGGCCGTCTGGCCAAAATCACGGAGGTGTTCGGCGAGGGCGGTGTGGATCTCATCGCGCTGTCTATTGCCGACACGACGAATTTCGGCATTATGCGCTGTATCGTGAGCGAACCCGACAAGGCGATCGCGATGCTCAAAGGCCACGGCTTCACAGCGAGCACAACCGATGTGATCGTGGCGGAGGTCACCGATAAGCCGGGCGGTCTCGCTCAGGTGCTAAAGCTGCTCGATCAGGCGGACATCAGCGTAGAGTATCTGTATTCTTTTGTGCGCACGCCCAATGAAAACGCGCTGATACTCTTCCGTGTCGAGGATATCGCAAAGGCGACAAATGCGCTGACAGAAGGCGGCGTCAAGCTGCTTTCCGAGCAGGATATTTATGGGATTTAACAAAATTTTAACGACGCTTGAACCTCGGGCGCCTTATAAAGAAGGATATCATGTTATTAAGGCCGACATACGCGAAGGTTAATTTAAGCGCGATCAAGCGCAATGTGGTTAATATTAAAAAAACACTGCCGGAAAAAACGATGTTCTGCGCCGTGGCCAAGGCGGACGGCTACGGCCATGGCAGCGTGATGATTTCCAAGGCCGCGATCGAAGCGGGCGCGGACTGGATCGCGGTCGCGATCCCCGAAGAAGCGGCGGCGCTCAGGGATGAAGGAATTACCGCACCGATACTCGTGCTCGGTCCGGCCAACCGTTCGCAGTGGCGCAAAGCGGCCGACCTTGATCTGTCGATGGTGATCACCTCGCGCGACTGCGTCAATAGCGCGCTCGATGCCGCCAAAGAGTTCGGCAGAGCGATGAAGCTGCATTTGAAGGTGGATACGGGCATGAACCGCGTCGGCGTCAAAACGCTTGAGGAAGCGGGCGAACTGCTCGACATCATCGCGGATACGCAGCTGCTCAGTCTCGAAGGGCTGATGACGCATTTCGCGACGGCGGACGAAGCGGACAAGGCGTATACAAATCAGCAGAACGAGCGCTTTCAGGAGTTTATCGCGCTCGTCAGAGACAAAGGTTTTTCACCGATCATCCATGCCGCGAACAGCGGCGGCACGCTCGATTGTCAGGGGCTCGCCTACGATATGGTGCGTGTCGGCATCGCGATGTACGGCTGCTATCCGTCGGATGAGGTGAAAAAGGATGTGAAGCTCGAGCCGGCGATGTCGCTGCACACGCAGGTGTCGCATATTAAAATGATCGGTCCCGGGGAAAAACTAAGCTATGGCGCCACATACACAACGACGAGGGAAACGCGCATCGCGACGCTGCCCATCGGATATGCGGACGGCTTTAACCGATTGCTGTCAAACAGGGGAGAGGTGCTCGTCGGCGGCCGGCGCGCAAAGGTTGTGGGGCGCGTCTGTATGGACCAGATACTCGTTGACGTAACGGATATCGATGGCGTGAAGCTGCACGACAACGTCGTGTGCTTCGGAAGCCAGCGGGGGGCAAGCTTGCCCGTTGAGGAATACGCGGCATTGTGCGGCACAATCAACTACGAGATACTCTGCGCGCTTTCACCGCGCGTGCCAAGACTCTATTACGAGGATGAGAAATGAAACACGATATCAGGCAGGATATGCTCAAAAAACGGCTGCTGGTCGACACGCGCGATGCGGAGGTGATGAGCGGACGCATCATGCAGACGCTTCTTGATCTTGACTGCATTAAAAACGCGCGTTGCGTGATGGCTTATTATTCTCACAAGAACGAGCCGAATCTGCTTGCGCTGATGCATGCGCTGCTCGATATAGGCAAGGACGTGGCGCTGCCGTACGTGGCCGATAATGACAATCTGATTGCCGTGGAATATACATACGATTCCGTGATGAAAAGCAATGTCTACGGTATCGCGGAGCCCATCATTATGAACGAAAGCGAGCAGGTGGAGCCGGACATCGTGCTGGTACCCGGCATCGCCTATGATACCGCGCTGAACCGCATCGGGTACGGCGTCGGATATTTCGACCGGTTTTTAAAAGAAACAAAAGCGCTGAAGATCGGCATCTGCTACGACATGCAGATCGTTCCGCAGATCGACGCCGAGCCGTATGATGTCGCGATGGACATGCTCGTGACCGACAGGCGTGTGATTGGGCCGTACTGATGCGCGTGATCGCGGGCGCCTATAAAGGACGGCGCCTTGTCTGCCCGAAGGGGGATGCCGTTCGTCCCACCACCGACAGGGTAAAGGAAGCGATGTTCGGCGCGATACAGTTTCAGATTTCGGGCGCGGCGGTGCTGGACGCGTTTGCGGGCAGCGGAGCGCTTGGTATTGAGGCGCTGTCGCGCGGCGCGGCGCATGTCGATTTTGTAGAGCGCGAAAAAGCGTGCCAAAAAGCGCTCGAGGAGAATCTTCGGGCAGTCGGTGCGGCTGATTATCGCGTACTGAAGGGCGATGTGTTCAGCTTGATGCCCTATCTTGGCCGGTACGATATTGTGCTGATGGACCCGCCCTATGACGAGGGGTTCTATGTGCCGCTGCTTGAAGCCTTGCGCGACGCGAAAAAGCTCAATAATGGGGCGGTTATCGTAGCTGAATGCCGCAGAAAATTTGATTTTATGCTCCCTATAGGGTATAATTTGACAAAACGCAGGGATTACGGCGATATTTCGCTGTTGTTTTTAGCGTATGGAGAAAAAAGTGATTAAATGTGTTTATCCCGGAAGCTTTGATCCGGTTACTTCCGGTCACCTCGATATCATCACGCGCGCGGCAGCCATGTTCGACGATGTGACGGTTGCGGTGCTTGTCAATAAAAATAAAAAGCCTGCATTTACCGTCGAGCAGCGCATGGAGTTCATCAGCCGCAGCGCGGCCCATCTGCCGTGCGTCCATGTGGATTCGTTTTCCGGCCTGCTTGTCGATTATATGAAGCAAAAGAAAGCGAGCCTTGTGATACGCGGCCTTCGCTACATTTCGGATTTTGAGTACGAGTTTCAGATGGCCGCGATGAACTCGAAGCTCGCAAAAGACGTGGAGACCATCTTTTTGATGACGGACATCAATCATTCGTTTTTAAGCTCCAGCATGGTTAAAGAGCTTGTTTACCACGGTGGGGATATCACCGGCCTTGTGCCGGACGAGATCAAAGACGACGTGATTAATAAATACCGCAGGTGAGACGATGAAGATTCTTGAACTGCTCGATGAGCTGACCGAAGAAATTGAAAACAGTCCCAAGGCGATGTTCTCGAACAAGCGCAGTGTGGATTACGACATCATGATGGAGATCATCAGCGATCTTAAGAACGCGCTGCCGCAGGAGCTTCTGGATGCCGAGGAGATATCAAAGGAAAAGACTTTGATATTGAATTCCGCGCAGGAGGAAGCCGCAAGCATCGTCAAGAGCGCCGAAGACGAGCTGCAAACGCGCGTGTCGGACGACTCCGTGGTGCAGGAAGCCGATGCCAAGGCGAGAGAGATCGTCAAAAATGCCGAGGACACCGCCACCGAGATCAAGCTCGGGGCGAAGGAATACGCGGACGATATATTGGCCGAGGTGGAGACGTATTTCAGCGATTACATAAAGGTTTTAAGACAGAACCGTCAGGAGCTAGGGGGCAAACGGAAAAGCTGACCGCTTGCGCCGTTTCTGCCACCGTTTGATAATGAGCAGCACGAGTACCGCCGCTGCCGCAAAAATCACGCCGCCGTACGCGGCTGTTTTTGTTTGTACGGCAAAACTTGAAGCTGCGGTGGTGAGAGGAAACGCAGCCAGCATCACCGACGAGAAGAAAAAGGCCAGCATCGCCTGAATGCTTTTGGCAAGCACAAACCCTTTTGGTTTAAAACCGCTTGAAGCCGTCATCGCGGTGGTCTGCATATGGATGCACAGACCGCCGAAAGAGATGATGCCCGCGATGAGCGGCAGCTGCGTTTGGATGGGCAGGCTCAGCGCGGCGGCGCGCGCACATCCGGAGGTCATCTCCACGCCGCCGTACAGCAGCGCCTGCGTGCTTTCCGCTGTGAACCCCGCCATATTGGCGATCGGCATATACGCCCACCGCAGCGCATCCATCACATGCGTCACCGAAAGCATTTCGAGCACGACGGAAAACAGTATGATAAAGCCGCCGACCTTGAGCAGCACGGTGAGCGCTTTTTCGATGCTGGAAGACAGCATATCGCCTACGGGCGGGCAGCCTGCGGCGTCTTTTTTGAACTGTGCCCACGCGGCGGAGAACCGCGGCCGCGGTTTTTTTTGGCTCTTAAGCTCCTGCCGCCGCGCGAACAAGCCGAACAGAATGCCCACGGCGACGGCGGACAGATAATGCGCGGCGGCCAGATAGATGCCTGCCTCGGGCAGGCCGAGCAGCCCCGAGCAGACGGTGCCTGTGATGAAAACGGGGCCGGACACGCTTGTGAAACGGATGATGCGCTGCGCCTCCGCTTCGGTGATCTGCTTGCTCGCATAAAGCTCGGCCGACAGCCGCGCGCCCACGGGATAGCCGGACATCGCGGAAGCGATCAACACATACGCGGATTCGCCGGGCGCGAAAAACAGCAGGCGCGTCACGGGCGCGAACGCGTGTGCAATGAGCCGCACGATGCCCGTTTCGAGCAGCAGAAAGGAAGCCGCCATAAACGGAAACAGCGCGGGCAGCACGGAGCTGAACCAGATATTGAGGCCGAAGCGCGCGCTTTCAAGGCCGTTTTCAGGGTAAATGAGCAGCAGCACCGCCATCGCAGCCACGAAAGCGATGAGCAAAACTTTTTTTATCATTCCATCCCACCTTTACATTTCATGATATGAGGCGCCGGGGGTACGTAAGAACCTTGGCGTAAAAACGGTTTTTATGGTTTTACGCGAACCTCATTGTCATCACATAGCACTTTTTTATTTTTGAAGCGTCTTACAGGTGAACGCCCCATGACTGTTGACGCCATATATGGATTAACTATAAGAACCCGGTATTGCCAAGGCCTCATGCGCGGATGATAATGGAAGACGGGCTGTCAATAAATCGCGGAGGGATCATATGAAAAAAACTTTGGCTGTGTTATGTTTGCTGGCAATTTTCCTGATTGCGGCGGGATGCGAAGCGCGGCTCCCCACGTCGGCCGAGAGCGGCGCCGAAGCCGGCGGCGATCAGTATTTCGATGTTGAATCTTCCGAAGAGAACCTTTTAACCGTTAAGGATTTTGTGGATATCGAATTGAGCGCGCCCGAAGGCTCGGGCGCTATCCGGACGATGACGCTGCATTATATTGATCGCGGAGAAGAAAAAACGGATGTTTTGGATAATGTCGCACGTATCGACTGCGACGGATATGATGATGAAGCCAAAGAGCAAACACTGACCGATTCTGACAGCGGCGGCGACGGTATCGTCGATTTCATCATATACCGCGAGTTCTGGTTCCCCTATATGGAACTGAGTCATCCTGAGGTCCCCTTATGGCCGACGGTCTACGAGTATGATTTGAACAGCGGGTTTGTGGTGGCTTCGCCAAAGCACTCGGCCATCTTCGAGCAGTATGCCAAAACACTGAAAAGCCAATTGGAAAACGAAAAGGCTGAAATGACCGATAACGCTGTGCTGGCACTTAAAAGGATGATTTATGCAGCGGAACGAATCGCGGATGGCAGCTTCGTGCCTTCAAGCCCTTATTCGGATAAGGAATATTATGAAGATGTTTATGAGCTGACTAAGGATATCAAATAGTGAAGGCAGTGCATGCCTGCCATATTAACTCAAAGATACTCTCTGGAAAATTGTCCTCGCTTTTTACTTGACAAACCTTAAACACACAACTACAATTGTAATTAATGGAGACAGAATCAGGGAAGCGAGGACGGTGCTATGAAAAACACGCTGACCAAATCCGAATGGGCCGTGATGACGGTGCTCTGGGAGCAGCCTCATCAGCCCATATCAGGCATTATCGCCAGGCTGGGCGGACAGACGGACTGGAAATACAACACGTACGTGACATACCTAAAGCGCATGTGCGAAAAAGGGCTGGTCTCTTTCGAGCAGCTTGGGCGCGACAAGTTCTATTACCCGCTGATCGGCAAGAGCGGCTGCATACTCGCTGAAAGCGAAACGCTACTCGATAAAATTGACGAACGGGCTGCCAAAGAGTTTCTGGTCTGCATGATCAAAGGCAGCTCTTTAAACGCCAAAGACCGTGAGGAATTGAAAGCACTGCTCGACGGGTTAAAAAAGGACGGTGAATGAGCGTGAATACGGTATTGCGCATTTTGCTGGAAGTCACGATCTACTCCGTCGTGATATTTGCCGCTGTGATGCTGTTCAAACGGCTGTTCCGCAAGCATTTATCGCCGGTGCTTGGGTATGCGGTGTGGGCGCTGCTGATACTGCGGCTGATGATCCCCGTCACGATCGACAGCAATATGAAGCTTTTTGTCATCCCCGAAGCGCCGGGGCCGCAGGCACAGACGCAATCGGCTGAAACAGGGCGGCAAGCCGCTCAGTCCATTTCCTTTGATGAAGAGGATACAGCCGCATACGCCTCAAACGAATCGGTTGCTCCTGTGGACTATGAAGTCCCGGAAGCACAGCCGGATGCCATGTACAACAAAAGCTCAGATACAAACGCCGCTGCTCACTATAGCCGGGCGATCGACTGGCGGACGGCGGTTGTGATGCTATGGATGGCGGGCGCGGTCGTCAGCGCCGGATTGCTGCTGCTGCTTTTCAGCCGTATCCACCGCAAAACAGCAAGAGGAATCATCGCGCCGGAAGCGATATTGCGTCTCGTGGACGCGTGCAAGCGCGATATGGGCATCAGAGCCGTTATCAAAGTGCATGTGCTCGATTGGCTCGATACGCCCGCATTGACCGCGTCAATAAAACCGAAGCTGTTGCTGCCCAAAAGCATGCTGCAAGGCATGGATTTAAGGCAGATCGAATACGGCATACGCCATGAGCTTATGCATTATCGTCATAGGGACTATCTGACCGCGCTGCTGCTCATGCTGCTGCGCTGTGTGTACTGGTTCAATCCCGTGGTGTGGCTCGCGGTGAGACAGATCGAGACGGATATGGAGGCGGCCTGCGACGCGGCTGTGACGGCGAGCCTGGGCAGACGCGAATGTTTTGATTACGCGCAAACGATGATAGACCTTGGCAGCAAGGCGAACGCCTATATGCTCGGCATGGGTGTAACGAGCAGCCGTGCGTCGATGGAGAAGCGCGTGAGAGGTATATTCATGGAGAAGCGCACAAGGCTCTCTGTGAAGCTCACGGCGCTTGTGCTGTCAAGCCTGCTCATATTCACGTGCTTCACGACAGCGTGTCAGCCGGTGAAATCTGAGCCGGCCAGCAGCATTGCCGATGTTGAGATACAAGAAGTGTCGGCGGCGGCAGCTCCGGCGGAGCCTGAGCCAACACCGGCGCCCGAGCCGGAAGTGAACCCCAATGAAGGTTATGGCAGCTTCCCAGACTGGGTGGAGACTTATTCATTGCCGAATATGAATGTGGATATCAACGCGAAGATCGTGACGCCCGAGACGGATATGTTCCCGGTATATAAGGTGAAAAAGCGGACATTCGATGATGAAACGCTCCGGAAAATGCTCGATTATTTTGCGGGCGATGCTGTGGGCGTGAGGGATTTCTCGTACACAGAGGATGAGCTTAAAGAGCAATTAGCAGCGACAAAAAAGTATAAAGCCAGCAAAGAAGAAATTGACCGCATCAAGGAAGAACTTAAGAATGTCAAACCAGAAGCTTTTTCTCAGGTCACTGCAGATACGCCGTTGACAGGAAGGCATATCTATCTTATGAACAATGATGATAAGGTATATTGCTCAATATATCATGACACAGATTCAAGTGATGAAATATATATTTCAAAATATAGTTTTCAATACGCAATTCAGCCTGAAAGGTGGATTAGAGATGGTGGCCCGGATCGTATTATTAAGCCAATGGATGAAGCGTTTGACAGTATGAAAATAAGCGAAGAGGAAGTTCGCGATCAAGCCGCAAAAGTTATTTCTGATTTAGGTTTTGATTATATGGGAGTCGCGACATCTGAAAGAGCCATAGTGGTCAATGGAGATACTGACGACATTATGTCGGGCGGATGGCTCGTGACAATTGCAAGAAAGGATGGAAACAGCATTCCGATCAACAATGACGGTGCAAAGCCATCGAATATGTTTGCGGAAGACGAATTTGCTGAGAGATGGTTTGATGAGTCTCTGCGAATTTATGTTGACGATGGAGGTGTGCAATCTTTTTCATGGGAAAACACGATTGACATCACCGAAGTCACAGAAGACAACGCGACGCTGATGCCTTTTGACGATGTTAAGCAAAAAATTAAGGAAAATATGGAAGGTGAATTTTCTAAGGAAGTGTATCAGCAATCTGTTTTTGGTGAGCGAGGAATTAAGATTAATCAGATCGTGTTGGCTAATGTGGTGGTACCAGTCAGTGATGAACTTGACTATCAGATGCTCGTTCCGGCATGGCTGGTTTATTATAAAGAGATACCACCCAACAGATTTGATGATACATATGTTTTTGCGGTGAACGCTATCGACGGAACACCCATTAATTTTAGGATGCGAGTCCATGTCACTGATGAGGATCTGGCACAGACCAACGCCGAAAAAAATAAATAGATTTACAGGTTTCCCACCACCACATGCGCTTTTGCGCCCGGCACCGCAAACGCGGTGCCGGCTGCGCGAGCGCCATTTTACTAATTTATAAAACCTGAAATGATTTTTCCGTGTACTGCATGAGCTCAATGCGGTTGCCGTCCGGGTCGGCCATCCACACCTGATATGTGTTGTCGGGGCCCATTGTGATGCTGCTTGTGAGCGTGACGCCCTTGGCTTTGAGCTCTGCCGCGGCGGCGAAAATATCATCGACCTCCAGGCTTAAGTGGTTGTACCCGACGCCCGTATCGGTGTTGCGCGGCTGCACAGTCAGCGGATGGAACAGCTCGACGAACTGCCCGTCACGGATTTTGAGATATTCGATCCACGGCTGGCCGTGAAACTGCTCGCACAGCGCGAGAAAGTCAGGGTTCGGGTCTTTCAGCGTTTCGGGCTCCGGCACAGCCATTGTGAAGGCTTTTTGAAAGCCGAGACAGTCACAGTAAAACCGCAGTGACGCATCCATATTAGAGACAAAGTAAGCCGCGTGGGCGATTGTTTTTATTTTCATATGTCAACCTCCAAAAAAGATTATCTGCTTCAATCAGCATACTCAAAAACAAGTATGACATGTCAAACAAATGCAGGGGCACCTGACATGCTGAACGGAACGTGAGTGAAGCATCCCATGGTAAAGCGCTTTGAACATGGGATTCCAGCCCACTGCGCAGCAGCTGGCGATAGATCAGCAAAGTGCGCAGTACCAAAACAACCAATAGAGTCAATGGAATATCATATTTCCGCCAAATTGCATTGAACAACAATCATACCAGCAGCCTTTGCGTATAGTCCCGGTCCGCGTCGCAGAACGGCTTAGCCGTCTGCGTCAGCGCCCACACGTTGCTCGCGGCGACTTCGATTTCGGGATACGGCGGGGCGGCGGTCGTGATGAGCGGCGCCTGCGAAACGCTGGCGAGCTTGGATAACACCTCGGGGCTTTTCGCGCCGAGCACGCGGATATGCGAAACGGGGGCCGCGTTCGCCGCCGTCATCATATCGCTTGTGACGCCGAGCAGTGCGCCGAGCAGTATGCGCGAGATGCGCGCGTACGTGTAGCGCTTGGTCTTGACCATCGCGACGAGCTCGCTGCGCGTGCGGCATTTAAGCGACGCGTCGTAGATGCGGTTCTCCAATCCTTCGTTCACATCGGGCAACTCAGCGATATAGCCGCGGCCTTTGAGCCGCAGTGTGGTCAATAGCGCGTTGTCAAACGCGTCCGCAAACGCCG
This sequence comes from Bacillota bacterium, assembly GCA_023461435.1. GTDB lineage: Bacteria > Bacillota > Clostridia > Christensenellales > SZUA-584 > SZUA-584. Next base: position 112,073 of record JAEYLC010000020.1, on the reverse strand, counting down.
GGATAAGCCCGGCGTTTATTTGACTGCGCACATAGTCCGCGCAGCTTTCGGGCATGGCGGCCAGCGCCTTGTCCGTGTCTGCGGCGGCCAGCGCGGCGCGTATCGCGGTTGCGCTCGGCAGATACGCGTCGATATCGGCGGAGTGGTAGCCCGCGCCCTCGCGCTTCACCACATGCGGGATGATTTGCGGATGATACTGACGGATCGCCTTTAAATACTCAATGCCGAGCAAGGCTCCCGGCATCGAGGCGACATCGGGTGCGTCGGCGGCGCTCATGCGCGCGCGCGGGAAGCTCACGCCTTGATTCAAATGCGCTTTGAGCATCTCTTTATAGCTTCCGTTTTCCTCGCCAAGCGTCTGCGCGAGGTTTTGCAGCATCTCTAAGTTGTCCGTTTCGCAGCCGAAGCTCAAGTGCGTCGCGCCCGCGGCGGCCAGCACTTTCACGCCGCCCGTGGCGAACCCCTCAGCGCTCTGTATCGCGTGCAGCAGAGGCAGTTCAATCACGGCGTCCGCGCCGCCGAGCAACGCACATTTTGCGCGTGTCCACTTGTCAAAAATGGCGGGCTCGCCGCGCTGTACGAAGCTGCCGCTCATCGCGCAGATCACCAGATCGTCCTGTGATTGGCGTGTGAGCGCGATATGCCGCTCGTGTCCCCTGTGAAACGGATTATATTCTGATATAATGCCGAAAATAAACATCATTTTGTCCTTTTCAAACACGTTCGAATTATATATAATAGTCGATGGTTTTATTATACCATTACGCAGATGTATTGTTGATATACAATTAATCGATATTTGAAGGGAGACTTGGGACGAAAATGGGACTCATGGACGACATTAAGCAAAAGGCGCGTTTGGCAGGCAAACGGATCGTGCTGCCGGAGGGCGCGGAGGAAAGAACGGTCAAGGCGGCTGAGATCATCGCCAAGGAAGGTATCGCGCAGGTGATACTCGTCGGCAACGAGGACGAGATCAAGGCAAAATCCGCGGGACTCGACTACTCAGGGGTCACGATTATAGACCCAGAGAAGTCCGAAAAGCTCAAAGCTTACGCAGACACATTCTACGAACTTCGCAAAAGCAAAGGCGTCACCGAAGAACAGGCCTTAAAGCAAGTCAAAGACCCTCTCTACTACGCATGCATGATGATAAAAATGGGAGACGCAGACGGCATGGTGGCCGGAGCCATCAACACAACAGCCAACACACTTCGTCCCGCACTTCAGATAATCAAAACATCACCCGGCATTTCAGTGGTTTCGAGTTGTTTTATCATGATACTTGAGGATACGAGCTATGGGCATAACGGCGTCATGGTGTTTGGCGACTGCGCCGTAAACCCGAATCCGGATGAAAACCAGCTCGCCGCCATCGCTGTGTCCACGGCAAAAACGGCTGTACAATTAACGGGTATGGAACCGAAAGTCGCGATGCTTTCGTTCTCCACGAAGGGCAGCGCAAAGCACGAGAACGTGGACAAGGTCGTTAATGCCACAAAGCTCGTGAAGGAGCTTGATCCGAAGCTGATGGTGGACGGCGAGCTTCAGGCCGACGCCGCGCTTGTGGCATCGGTCGGTCAGCTCAAATCGCCGGGCAGCCCGGTGGCGGGCCACGCGAACGTGCTGATATTCCCCGATCTTCAGGCAGGCAACATCGGCTACAAGCTCGTGCAGCGCCTTGCGGGCGCCGAAGCCGTCGGCCCGATCTGTCAGGGGCTTGCCGCTCCGGTCAACGACCTGTCGCGCGGCTGCAGCGTGGATGATATCGTGTCTGTGGTCGCCATCACGGCTGTGCAGTCGCTTTAAATCAACATAAAAAACATACATGGGGACACCATAGTTTTGTGGTGTGATAAATTGGGAGGTTACTAAATGAATATTCTGGTCATCAATGCGGGCAGCTCGTCGCTCAAGTATCAGCTTTTTGACATCGCAAAAGAAGAGGTGCTGGCAAAGGGCCTTGTGGAACGCATCGGCATCGAAGGATCGATGCTCACTCATACTGCCAAGGGGAAGGAAAAGCTTGAAATCAAGGAGCCGATGAGCGACCATAAGCAAGCCATGGGCTATGTGCTGGGCGCGCTCACGGATAAGCAATACGGCATCATCTCAGACATGAGCGAGATCAACGCGGTGGGGCACCGCGTGCTGCACGCGGCTGAAAAGTTCTCGGACAGCGTGGTCATCAACGACGCCGTCATGGACGCGATTCGCGAATGCATCAAATTCGGCCCGCTGCACAATCCCGCGAACCTCATGGGTATTGAAGCCTGCCAGGCCACGATGCCGAACACGCCGATGGTCGCGGTTTTTGATACAGCGTTCCATCAGACAATGCCCAAAAAAGCGTATCTTTACGGCTTGTCGTACGACGCGTACACCGAATACGGCATCCGCCGCTACGGCTTCCACGGCACATCGCACAAATATGTGTCTCAGCGTCTGCCGAAGCTGCTCAGCAAAGACAAGAAGGACCTAAAGATCATCACGTGCCATCTCGGCAACGGCTCGAGCCTTGCCGCGGTGGACGGCGGCAAATGCGTCGATACGTCGATGGGTTTGACGCCTCTCGCGGGCGTGGTGATGGGAACACGCTGCGGCGATATCGACCCGGCCATCGTGACAAACCTGATGCATGAGATGAACCTCAATGCCGAGCAGATGAGCAATTATATGAACAAAAAGTGCGGCGTGCTCGGCATCTCCGGTGTGTCGAGCGACTTTCGAGATCTCGCGAAGGCATCTTCCGAAGGCAATGAGCGCGCGGCGACAGCCATTGAGATGTTCAGCTATGGCGTCAAGAAGTTCATCGGCGCGTATGCGGCGGCGATGGGCGGCGTGGACGCGATCATATTCACGGCGGGCATCGGCGAGAACGATGCTGTGATCCGCGAAAAGTGCGTGAGCGGCCTTGAATACATGGGCGTGAAGCTCGATAAAGAGCTCAACGCGACGCGCGGCAAGGAGATGCGCCTGTCCGCCGCCGATTCGAAGGTGGAGGTCTGGTGCGTGCCGACCAACGAAGAGCTCATGATCGCGGAAGATACATACGAGCTTTGCAAATAGTAGACAAATGATATTTTGCCATGTATAATGTGCATAATCCAAGGCGGCGTACCGTGTCGCCGAGGATTATATGAAGGGGACATTCGCTCATATATGCCGGGTTTATAGGGACTTTCCGACATAGACTGCAATCGGAAGGAGAACGGTTTGAGACGGGTAACAGCCTCTTTACGCCATGAATAGCACGAAAGTGCCCAAGGCTGTGCTTGGGAATCAAGGGTGGTACCGCGGGTGAATGCTCGTCCCTGTCTATTAAGACAGGGACTTTTTGTTTTGACAGCTTGCAGAAAAGAACTGGAGAGATATATTTAAGTTATGGTAAGATGGCTCAAACAGCTTTTATATTTTATGAAAAAGAGGGATTGTGAATGCTGACAAAGGCGCCGAAGGGCACGAAGGACGTGCTGCCGTCGCAGAGCGCAAACTGGCAATACGTGGAGTCGGTGGTGAGAGACATCTGCGCGCGGTTCGGATACCGGGAGATCCGCACGCCCGTGTTTGAGCATACCGAGCTGTTTTTGCGCGGCGTCGGTGATACGACGGACATCGTTCAAAAGGAGATGTATACGTTTGAAGACAAGGGCGGGCGCAGCATCACGCTGAAGCCCGAGGGTACGGCGGGCGTGGTCAGAAGCTTTGTGGAAAACAGCATGTTTGCCGACGCGCAGCCCACGAAAATGTATTACCTGAGCACACCCGTGTTCCGCTACGAGCGGCCTCAGGCGGGGCGCCTCAGAGAGCATCACCAGTTCGGCGTCGAAGCGTTCGGCTCGCAGGGCCCCGGCATCGACGCGGAGGTCATCACGGTCGCGCTGACGTTGTTTCACACGCTCGGCATCAACGACCTCGCGCTCAATATCAACAGCATCGGCTGCAAGCAGTGCCGCCCGGCATACAATGCGGCATTACGCGAATACTTAAAGCAGAAGGAAGCGTCGCTCTGCCGCAACTGTCAGGAGCGCATGCTCACGAATCCGCTGCGCACGCTCGACTGCAAGGAAGAATCGTGCCGCGATATCGTAAGAAACGCGCCCGTGATGCTCGATTGCCTTTGCGACGACTGCGCCGCGCATTTCGAAGGGCTCAAAAAAAGGCTCGAAGCTGCGGGCATACAGTACAGCGTGAATCCGCATATCGTGCGCGGGCTCGATTACTACACGAAGACGGTGTTTGAAATCATATCGACGGACATCGGCGCGCAGGGCACCGTATGCGGCGGCGGACGCTACGACGGGCTCGTGGAGGAGCTTGGCGGGCCGTCTATGCCCGGCATCGGCTTTGGCCTTGGCATCGAGCGGCTGCTGCTCGTGCTCGAATCGCTCGGCATCACGCTGCCTTCGCCGAACCTGTGCGACGCTTACGTCTGCACGCTCGGCGAAGCGGCGGCGGTGGAAGGCTTCTGCGTGACCAAGCGCTTAAGGGACGCGGGACTCAAGGCTGAGTGCGACCATATGGCGCGTAGCCTTAAAGCGCAGCTTAAATTTGCGGCCAAGCTGGGAGCGAAATTCGTAGCCATCATCGGCGACGACGAATTGAATCAAGGCGTCTGCATGCTGCGCGATATGAACAAAAGCGAGGAAAAAACGGTTCCGCTTGCGGAGCTGAATCAAATTATAAAGGCAGGACTATCATGAGCGAATTTTTGCAGGGGTGGAAACGGACGGATTACTGCACGAGCTTCTCGGTGGACGATGTCGGGAGAGACGTGACGCTGATGGGCTGGGTGCAGACGCGGCGCGATTTCGGTGCGCTGATCTTTGTGGACCTTCGGGACCGGACAGGGCTCATGCAGGTGGTGTTTGATGAATCGGTGCTCGAGGGCGATTTTTCGCGCGTGAGCGGCCTTCGCAGCGAGTTTGTCATCGCGGTGAAGGGCCAGATCGTCCGGCGCGATGAGGAAACGATCAACGAAAAGCTGCCGACCGGCTTGATTGAAATCAAAGCGCGCGAGCTGAAGGTGCTAAGCCGTGCCCAGACGCCGCCGTTTGAAATTGAAGACGACACGGCCGTGCGCGAGGAGCTGCGCCTCAAATACCGCTATCTCGACTTAAGACGTCCGACCATGCAGAAAAACCTGCTGATGCGCAGCCAAATCGCGTTTGCCGCGCGTGAATACCTGATCGACAACGGCTTCCTCGATATCGAAACGCCGATGCTGACCAAGAGCACGCCCGAGGGCGCGCGCGATTATCTCGTGCCGTCGCGCATTCATCAGGGCAGCTTTTACGCGCTGCCGCAGTCGCCGCAGACATTAAAGCAGATACTCATGATATCCGGCTTCGACCGCTATTTCCAGATCGTCAAGTGCTTCCGCGACGAAGACCTTCGCGCCGACCGCCAGCCCGAGTTCACGCAGATCGACCTTGAGATGTCGTTCGTGGATGTGGATGACATCATCGCGATGAACGAAGGGCTTATCGCGCATGTGTTCAAGAAAACGATGAACATCGACATTCCGCTTCCGCTCAAACGCTTGCCGTATAAAGAGGCGATGGACCGCTACGGCTCCGACAAGCCGGATACGCGCTTCGGGCTCGAGCTCATTAACGTGAGCGACATCGTGAAGGACAGCGGTTTTCAGGTGTTTTCGTCCGTCGTGAAAAACGGCGGCAGTGTCCGCGCGATCAACGCGAAGGGCTGCGTGGAGAAGTTCGCGCGCCGTGAGATCGACGCGCTTGTAGATTTTGTGAAGATATACGGCGCAAAGGGCATGGCGTGGATATCGATGAAGGAAGACGGCATGCAGTCGCCCATCACGAAGTTCTTCACCGACGAGGTGATGAGCGCGCTGTTAAAGCGCCTCGATGCGCAGACGGGAGATATCATTTTCTTTGTGGGCGATAAGGACAAGGTCGTATACGATTCGCTCGGCAACCTGCGTTTAAAGCTCGCCGAGAAGCTTGAACTGATCGACGAGAGCCAGTTCGATCTGCTCTGGGTGGTGGATTTTCCGCAGTTTGAATACAGCGAGGAAGAAAAGCGCTTCATGGCGATGCATCATCCGTTCACCTGTCCCAAGGATGAGGATGTGGATAAGCTCGAGAGCGATCCGGGCAGCGTGTACGCCAAGGCGTACGATATCGTGCTCAACGGCAACGAGATCGGCGGGGGCAGCATCCGTATCCATACGACAGAGCTGCAGGAGAGGATGCTGAGGGCCCTTGGACACTCCAAGGAAGACGCGTGGGAAAACTTCGGGTTCCTGCTCGAAGCGCTCAAGTTCGGCGCGCCGCCGCACGGCGGTCTCGCGTTCGGGCTCGACAGGCTTGCGATGCTGCTGCTCGGCTGCACATCGATCCGTGACGTCATCGCGTTCCCCAAGGTGCAGAACGCGTCGTGCCTGATGACGAACGCGCCGTCGCGCGTGGAGCCCAAGCAGCTGAGAGAGCTTGGCATCAAGATTACGGAATAAAGCAATGGACAATTTGACTGAATACGGACAGGTCGTGGAAATAAAGGATGGCGTCGCGCATGTGAAATTCATGCGCACATCGGCTTGCGGCAAGTGTCATGCCTGTGGCATGCTGTCCACGCAAAATGAGATCGTGGTGCAGGTGAATAACGAATACGATGCGGCGGTGGGAGACCTTGTGGCGGTGAGCATCCGCATGAAAAAGGCGATGCGCGCTTCTGTGCTCGCGTATGTGTTTCCGCTGGTCATGCTCATTTTGGGCGTATTCTTTGGATGGCTGCTGTCGGCACAGTGGCAAGTGTTTGCCAACACCGATACCGCAATGGCGCTTTGTGCCATAATTTTTGCGGTGCTGTCGTTTTTTCTGTTAAAATTAGCCGCGCCGTTATATAATAAGTCGGTGGGCAATGTGTACCGTATGGTAGGCAAAAAGTAAAGCCGAAAAAAGAAAGAGGAAATCATTATGTCCGATAAAGCTATTACGATCACCCATTCTGAATTTGAGCAGCAGGTGACCGCGGCGTCGCATCCCGTGCTCGTGGATTTCTGGGCGGAATGGTGCAATCCGTGCCGCATGCTGAGCCCTACGGTCGATCAGATCGCCGAAGATTATAAGAACCGCGCCATCGTCGGCAAAGTGAATATAGACGAAGAACCGGAGCTTGCGCACCGTTTCGGCGTGATGAGCATCCCCACGCTGATCGTTTTTAAGGACGGCAGCGTCGCGGCAAAATCCGTCGGCGTCGTGACCAAAGACAAAATTGCGGCGATGCTCGACGAAGCGCTGGGCGAAGAATAACCCCGATACCCGCGTTTCAGATGCCTGAAAATGCTAAATTAATATAGCCAATCCACACGTGTTCTGATATAATGAATTGTTAAATTATTGGGGGAAAATATGGAACCTTTGAGAGTTTCCACGAAGTCTCAGCCCAAGTCTGTTGCGGGCGCCGTGGCGGCAATGATAAATGAGCATCAGCGCGCAGAAATACTTGCGGTCGGTGCCGGAGCTGTCAATCAGGCCATCAAGGCTATTGCGATCACGCGCGGTTTTTTGGCACCTCGAGGCATTGAGATCGTTGTGATTCCCGCATTTGCCAACATCGAGATAGACGGCATACTAAGGACATCCATCAAGCTGATCGTCGAGGTTCGCTAGACGGGGAGAGAGATCGGCTGGCATGCCGATTTTTTTTTGCAGGACACGGAATATATTTTTTATTTCGGTTTGTTTTGTGAACGCGCAGCACCGGATAAGACACAGCGCTGGTACTTGAGAGCAATTCACCTCCTCAGTCACCTTTGGTGACAGCTGCTCTCCCTCAAGGGGAAGCCTGAAAACATTACTTAATGCGAGGTTATCTTATTGTTTTTAAAATGCATTGAAATGACGGGATTCAAATCGTTCCCGGAAAAAACACAAATGCATATGAGCGGGTCGATCATCGGCGTGGTCGGGCCGAACGGCAGCGGAAAGAGCAATATTTCGGATGCGGTGAGATGGGTGCTCGGCGAGCAGAGCCCGCGTATGCTGCGCGGCGGCATGATGCAGGATGTGATATTCTCGGGCACGCAAACCCGAAAACCGCGGTCGCATTGCGAGGTCACGCTGATTTTTGATAACACAGACAGCCGTATGGGCAGCGAGTACACGGAGATTGAGGTTACGCGCAAGCTGTACCGCAGCGGTGAAAGCGAGTTTTCAATCAACAATACCAAGTGCCGTTTGAAGGATATTTTAGAGCTGTTCCGCGATACGGGCATCGGCAAGGAAGGCTATTCAATCATCGGGCAGGGGCGTATCGATGAGATATTAAGCGAAAAATCCACCGACCGCCGCCGCGTGTTTGAAGAAGCCGCGGGTATCATGAAATATCGCGTGCGCAAGGAAGAGGCGGAGCGCAAGCTCGAAAGAACGCGCGCGAACCTGATTCGCGTTGAAGACATATTGCGCGAGCAGGCGTTTATGATTGAGCCTCTCAAGAAACAGGCGGATGACGCGGCGGTGTATCTCGCGCTGGGCAAACGTCTGCGTACGCTCGATGTCAATCTGTTTTTAAAGAACTATGACAAGCAGGTTGAGAAAATCGCCCGGCTTGAGACCTCAAGAAAGGAACTCGAGGAGGAGCGCGCCGAGAAGGAGCAGCTGCTGCTAAAGCTCAATCAAAAGCTTGCCAAGCAGCAGGAGGAAGCGCGTGAATCCGAGCTGCAGGGCGGCGAGCTCGCTCAGCAGGTCAGCATCAGCATGGCCGAACTCGAGCGCGTGGAAGGCGAGATGCGTCTGTGCGACGAGCGCATCGCGAATATCGATAAGGACAGAGAACGCGTGGAGGGCGAGATCGCGGCAGCTGAGAAAAGGCTTAGTGACCTGGGGCTCAATGAACAGACGAATTCAAGCCGCCTAAAGCAGATCGAGGCGGAGCTTGAACGGTACCAGCAGATCGCTGGCGATACGTCTAAGGAACTCGAAGCGCTGAGCAGCACGGTGCAAGACCGCGTCCGTGTGATTGAAACGGTGCAGAGCGAAAAGGTACAGAGCATCGAAAAAATGGCGGATGTGCGTACCGCTGTATCGGCTTTAGAGGAGAAGGAAAGCCATTTCACGCAGCGGCTTGACGAGATCGAGGTTCAGGTCGCGGCGATGGATGAGGAAAGCGAAAAAGTCAAGGAGACGCTGGAATCTCTTAACAAGGGTATCGATTTCCTTGGCAAGAAGTCCGATAATCTACGCCAGCGTTTCAATGAAACGGTGCAAAAGGAACGCGCCGCGTCCAATTACTACGCGGAAACACAGCAGACGCTCGAAGCCGCGCGCCGGGAGCATTCCTCGAGCGCCGCGTCGGTCCGTCTGCTTGGCGATATGAAGGCGGCCTTTGAGGGCTATGCCGACAGCGTGAAGAACCTCATGCTCGCGGGAAAAGCGGACAAGGAGCTCGGCAGCCGCATCATCGGCACCGTCGCCGACGAGATGAAGGTGCCCGCCGAGTTCGAAACGGCGGTGGAGGCCTGCCTCGGGGCGGCGCTGCAGAACGTCATCGTGGGCGACGAATACGACGCGAAGCAGCTGATTGCGTATCTGCGCCGTCAGAATCTGGGGCGTGTCACGTTCCTGCCGCTTCAGGCGCTGCGCCCGCGGTATCTGTCGGCGGAAGAAAAAAACAAGCTCAAAGAAGACGGGATATTCGGCATCGCGAGCGAGCTCGTGTCCACCCGCAACGCGCAAAAGGCTGTGGATTTTTTGCTTGGGCGTACGGTGATCGTGCGCGACAGCGATACCGCGATTCGCGTGATGAGAAACTGCGGACAGGCGTTCCGTGTGGTGACTGTTGAAGGGGATGTGTTTAACCCGGGCGGTTCCATCACGGGCGGCAGCCTGCGCCGTGAAAAAAGCGGCCTTGTGTCAAGAGACCGCAGGGAAGAGGAATTAAGGCAGCGCGAGCAGAAGAATATGGAGCTCGTCAAACAGCTGGAAAAAGCGCTTGAAGAACGCAAAGCCCAGCGTGACGCCCTGCATAATGAGATCGAGCAGCTGCGCACCTCACTGCACGACAACGAGATCGAGGCGGCGACGAGCCGCGAAAAGCGTGATGCGCTGGCCGCCGCGTTGGAAGACACGCAGCGCCGCAGCGAAGTGCTGCTCAGCGAACGGCTCGAGCTTCGCATCAACCGTAAGCAGATCGGGGAAGAAATCGCACGGTATACCGCGCTGCAAAGCGATATCCAGCAGTCCAGCGAAACGCGCAGCGAGGATTATAAACGGCTTGAAGATGAATATAATAAGAATGCCGCGCAGATTGAGCTGCTCAAACAGCGCCTGCACGACGCCGAGCTCAAAAGCGCGGAGCTTTTCCGGGAAAACACGTCGGTTGTGGGAGACAACCTGCGCATCGGCGTGGAGCGCCAGGAAACCGAGCGTACGCTCGCGGCGCGCAAAAAAACGCTGGATCTCAATGCCGAAAGCGAAGAAAACTTAAGGCAGTTCAAGGCGCAGCTGGAGGAAAAACAGCGGGAAAAGCAAAGCATTCTCGACGAATTAAAGCGCAGACAGGGCGAAATGACCCAAGGACGGAGCGCGTCGCTCAAAGCGCTTTCGGATCTCGAAGAGCGTATCGAAAAGACGAGGAATACGCTTTTAGAGCTCAGCGAAAAGGTGATGCGCGCGGGCTTTAATATCGAAAAAACGCAGAGCGATATGGAAACCGCGCAGAACAGGCTGTGGGATACGCACCAGCTGACATACGCGAACGCTTTAAATGAGCGTGAGGACATCGACATGACGGGCGCGCAGTCCGAAGCGGATGGAATACGCGAGAAGCTCAGAGACATGGGCAATGTGAATCCGGCCGCGATCGACGAATATGCCGCGCTCAAGGAACGCATGACCTCGCTGACGGCGCAGAAGGAAGACCTTGAAAAAGCCGAGGCCGACCTGCACAAGCTGATCGCTTCGCTCGTTGCCGAAATGCGCCGCACATTCCGCGAGAGCTTCGATTTGATCAATAAGTACTTCGGGCAGACGTTCAAAGAGCTGTTCGACGGCGGGCGCGCGGAGCTGATGCTCGAAGAGGGTGAAGACATCATGGAATGCGGTATCGAGATCGTCGCGGAACCGCCGGGCAAGAAGCTCCAGAAAATCACGCTGCTCTCGGGCGGCGAAAAGGCGCTCACAGCCATCAGTCTGCTGTTCGCGCTGCTCAAGATCAACCCGTCGCCCGTGTGTATACTCGATGAGATCGACGCGGCGCTCGACGAAGCCAATGTGAGAAAGTTTGCCGAAAATCTCGAAAAATACACGGAGACCATGCAGTTTATCGTGATCTCCCACAGAAAGCCGACGATGGCCGTATGCAACAGCCTTTATGGCCTCGCGATGGAAGAAAAGGGTGTGTCCAAGCTGCTGTCGGTACGGCTCGATAAGGAGAACATATGAGCATTTTTGATAAAATAAAAGGCGGGCTGCAAAAGACGCGCGACAACATCTCTTCCAAGGTGGGCAGCGTGCTTGCCGCCTTTAAAAAGATCGACGAGGAGTTTTACGACGAGCTTGAAGAGACGCTGATACTCTGTGATATCGGCGTGAACGCCGTGCAGGACATCATGGCGGCGCTTAAGAAGAAGGTCAAGGAGAAATCAGTGACGGATACGGCGGCGGTCAAGCCGCTGCTCGTTGAGATCATCACCGAAATGCTCACGTTTGATATGCCGGATATCGACGGCGCGGGCGCGATACTCGTGGTGGGTGTGAACGGCGTCGGCAAGACCACGGCGATCGGCAAGATAGCACATCTCTATACATCGCTGGGAAAAAGCGTGGTGCTCGCGGCGGCGGATACGTTCCGCGCGGCGGCGGCTGAACAGCTTTCAATGTGGGGTGAGCGTAGCGGCGCGCGCGTGGTGAAATACGGCGAGGGGGCCGATCCCGCGGCGGTGGTGTATGACGCGATCGATTCGGCGCAGCACCGGCATATCGACCTTGTGATCGTGGATACGGCGGGGCGGCTTCATAACAAGAAAAACCTCATGAATGAGCTTTCCAAGATCAACCGCGTGATCGACAAAGCGTATGACGCGGACCACAAGCGCACCTATCTCGTGCTCGACGCGACAACCGGGCAGAACGCGATATCGCAGGCGAAGGAATTCGCGCAGGTCACCGATCTCTCAGGGCTTATACTCACCAAGATCGACGGCACGGCAAAGGGCGGCATCGTCTGCGCGATATGCAGCGATATGAAGCTGCCCGTGGTGTACCTCGGCGTCGGCGAGGGGATGGACGATCTCGAACCGTTTGACGCGCGCGCGTTTGCGCAGAGCCTGATAGAATAATTTGCAGCCACATATGCCGCATTAAGCGGTTTTTTTATTTGAGTTGCTTTTTATGGAAACTTCAATTAAAATATCACTAGCATAATTTACAATTTATGACGAAAGAAGGGATTAAATTGAAGAAAAAATTATCTGCCATATGGACGATACTGCTTTGCGTGCTGCTGCTGCTTGCGGGATGCTCGGGCAGTGCGGGCCCGTCCAAAGCCGAAAGTTCTGAGACTGTAGACGCGCAGTCGCAGGCAACGGAAGAAGAAGACTCTGAAGCAACGGCTGCTGCGGAATCCGGGCAGGCTCCCGCTTCCACGCTGATTGAACCGGAGCAGCTGATTTCGCAGGAGGAAGCCGAAGCCTTCTTGGGTGAGCCGCTCGTGGGAGAAAAGAAGGAAAACAGTGCCGTGGGGCAAAAGATTATGTTCTATAAGGCTGTCAATGAAAATTCTTTTCAATATCTTCAGATTGCCGTGACGCAGCAGGCGTTTATGCCCGAGGGAAGCTCAAGCACGCCCGAATCGATCTATAAGTCGGTAACCGGCGCGTTTGAAGCCGAGGCTGTAACCGGCCTTGGTGACGAAGCGCAGGTCATTCCGAGTGGCTATGAAATTATGTGCGACGGCTATTACCTCGAGGTCACGGCAGGTTATACAACCGATGACGCCGGCATTATGAGCGAAGCGAGCAAAACGGCAGTTAATAATTTGAAGGCGTTGCTCGGGAAATAAGACACGATAAAACGGGCGGAAAGCTATGCTTTTCGCTTTTTTTATTGAGAATGATTCGCCTTCTGGTCATAAAGTCTTCATAGAGCGTTCAAAAAATATCTTAAGTTTTGTTAAGATAGGGGACTATCATCACTTTAGATTTTAAGAATTCTTTAGGAGGAAAGACAAATGAAAAAATTTAGGAATGTTGGTCTTGTGCTTCTTGCACTCGTGATGGTCATGGCTTTTGCTGCCTGCGGCAGCGACAAGGACAAAGGCGCCACAGTGCCCGAGACGAGCCCGGCAGCCAATGTCAGCCCTGCGGCCGATGACAACGCAGCAATTTCCGAGGAACCGGATGTATCTGAAAGCCCGGTTGTTTCCGAGGAGCCGAGCGTGTCTCCGAACACAGAGATTTCTGAAGAACCGAGCGACAGCGCGGCAGTTTCCGAAGAACCAAGCGATAACGCAGCCGCTTCCGAAAAACCGAGTGCGTCTGAGAGCGCATCACCGTCTGCAAGCCCCAGTGCGAAAGCAAAGTAAATTAAATAGGACGATAGAAAGAGGCGGCTTTGATGGCCGCTTTTTTCATTTCGTATGATTGGAGCGGATAGATCGAGTAGGTGGTTAACTCATTATCAAAATAGAAAAAAATCCAAATTAAGTTACCTTGTCGTTTGCCATAAAGCCAGAATTGTGGTAATATTATCTAGGGGATGGCGTGGTGGTGCACGTAGGGGAAAATCAAAGGAGTTGATGAACCATGAAACGCCAAGTTTTCTTTTGTTTGATTTTTCTGCTGATGACAGCACTGATGATGATGGGCTGTGCGCCCGCGCCGGTGGACGAGCATGATTTGGAAAAGGTGAATTTCTATGCGCAATCAGCGGGTGCGGAGACCATTGATCTAGATGTTGCCGAGGGAATGAACCAGAGCTTTTACAGGCAGACCGCAACGGGAGACGTGAAAACCTCATGGCAGCTCGTTGTGAACTATGTGATCAACGCGAACAGCGAGGAGCCCGAGCCGCTCGATTATGCGATAGAATTCGAAGGCACATCTTACACCATGAATGATCAAGGTACATGGGAAGAAATCGGAGAATGATACTACAGTAAAAATAATATCGATCAAATAGAAAGACTGAGAGTTGATACAATGAAAAATCAGTTAACGGGCTGGATTAAGGAAAATTGGATATTAACGCTTTGTATTGGAGCGCTTTTAGTTTATGGCTTAGGATATGTGATAGGTGCATTGAGCTTTTATGTTCAGCATCCATAATGTCATGGATAATATAAAATATTTAAATATTCTATATCCGGATGATCGTGAAGTTCGTCTTTTGGATAATTGCTTAATCGTTGGTAATAAATATTTTTAATAAGAAATAACAGCTTGCTCGATAGAAAACAAGTCTATCAAAGAATTCCCGCTTGACATTTTCCCGTTAACCATTATAATACCACTGTAAAGCATTTTAGCTTTACAGTTTTTATTTCGGTGTCCCCGAAAAGCGAAGCTTTTTGGGGAGATACGGTGGTGCGGCTTTGGAGAAGGATTTTGATACGGTGTTGCTGCTCGATACCTACGCATCTCTGCTGACTGAAAAGCAGCAAAGATTGTGCGACATGTATTATAATCAGGATTATTCCTTGGCCGAAATCGCGCAGATCGAGGACACCACGCGGCAGGCCGTGAGGGACGGCATCGCTAAGGCGAAGCAAAAGCTCGTAGAGCTTGAGATGTGTCTCAAGGTTGTGGATCGCCGTATAAAAACGATAGATGCTCTGAAGCGTGCGCATGTCGCGAGCGGGCAGCAGGGCGATATGAAACAGCTGATCGACGAGATATCGGATATATGGGAGAACAGTGATGGCGTTTGAAGGACTTTCGGAAAAACTGCAGCATGTATTCTCGAAGCTGACCAACCGGGGCAAACTCACCGAGGTGGATGTGAAGGCGGCGTTGCGCGAGGTGAAGCTCGTGCTGCTCGAAGCCGACGTCAACTTCAAGGTGGTCAAGAGCTTTTTAAACCGCGTGACCGAACGCGCCGTGGGCGAGGAAGTGCTCAAAAGCTTAACCCCCGGCCAGCAGGTGATCAAAATCGTGCGTGAGGAGCTCGTGGCTGAGCTCGGCGAAAAGCACGTTGGCGTGAGCTTTGCGCCCAATCCGCCCACCATCGTGATGATGTGCGGCCTTCAGGGCGCGGGCAAAACCACGATGTGCGGCAAACTCGCGAAGCTGTGGAAAAAGGACGGGCGCACCGTGATGCTTGCGGCGCTCGATATATACCGCCCGGCGGCGATACGCCAGCTTGAGGTGGTGGCCGAGAAGGCGGGCGCGCTGTTCTTCTCGCAGGGCACGCAGGACCCTGTGAAAACGGCGCAGCAGGCCGTGGCCGAAGCGAAGAAGAAGCTTGTGGACGTGTTGATACTCGATACGGCGGGGCGACTGCATATTGACGAACAGATGATGGATGAGGTCAAGCGTATTGCGGCGGCGGTCAAACCGCATGAAAAGTTGCTCGTTGTGGACGCGATGACAGGTCAGGACGCCGTCAACGCGGCATCGGCCTTCAACGAAAGCCTTGAACTCAACGGCGTGGTCCTAACCAAGCTCGACGGCGATACGCGCGGCGGCGCGGCGATATCCGTCAAATCGGTGACGGGCAAGCCCATCAAATTCGCGGGTATCGGTGAAAAGCTCGAAGACGTGGAAGCGTTTCATCCCGACCGCATGGCGGGAAGAATACTCGGCATGGGCGATGTCTTAACGCTGATTGAGAAGGCCGAGCAGAATTTTGAGATGAGCAAGGCGGCGGAGCTGGAAAGAAAGCTTAAAAAAGCCGAGTTCACACTAGAGGACTTCTTAGATCAGATGGGGCAGATCAAGAACATGGGAAACCTTGGCGATATGCTCTCGATGCTGCCGGGCGGCAGCAAGCTCGGGAACGTGCAGCTCGACGACAAGCAGATGGCGCGCACCGAGGCGATCATCAAATCGATGACGCCCGAGGAGAGGCGCAAGCCGCATATCATCGGCGGCAGCCGCAAGAAGCGCATCGCGGCGGGCAGCGGAACCAAGGTGCAGGATGTGAACAGGCTGCTCACACAGTTCGAGCAGATGACAAAGCTCATGAAGAGCATGTCAGGCAAACGCGGAAGAAAGGGCATGCTGGGCATGCCGTTCTGATACAATACTTTATTGGAGGAAATTATGGCGGTAAAAATCAGACTGAAGAGAATCGGCGCGAAGAAAGACCCCTATTACAGAATCGTTGTGGCGGATGCGCGTTCCCCGCGTGACGGCCGTTTTGTCGAAGAGATCGGCAACTATGACCCGATGAGCAAGAAGCTCGTGGTTGACGGCGACAAGGCTCTGGATTGGATTAAGAAAGGCGCACAGCCCACCGAAACGGTCAGATCGCTTCTTAAGAAAAACGGCGTGCTGAAATAGGTGATGAATATGCTTGAGCTGGTGAAATACGTAGCCGAGTCATTGGTTGACAATCCGTCTGAGGTGAAGGTCAAGCAAGTCGAGGGCGACAAAACCATTGTGCTCGAACTCAGTGTGGCGCGCGAAGACATGGGCAAGGTGATCGGCAAACAGGGCCGCATTGCCAAGGCCATCCGTGCCGTGGTCAAAGCGGCTTCCTCAAAATCGCGCAAAAAATACGTCGTCGAGATCGTGGAGCATGATTGAGGTCGCACGCATATTAAAGCCGCACGGCATACGGGGCGATTTAAAGGTCCGGCTTTTTTCGGATAACTACGACGCCTTTGCCGAGCGCGGTTTTGCTTACTTAAAAAAGGACAGCGAGTATCAGCGCACCGCTTACCAAGCGGTGCGTATTGACGCACCGTTCGTTTATGCGCATTTTGACGGCGTGGATACGCGAAATGACGCGGAAGCGCTCAGCAGCGCGACGTTGTATCTGAATCGCGAGGAGTTGGACGAACCCGAAGAGGGAGAGCATTATGTCGTCGATCTTATCGGTCTTAAGGTGCTCGACGAGAGCGGCAATGAGCTCGGCGTCTTAAAGGACGTGCTTCAGCATGGCGCGGCGGACGTTTATGTGGTCAGTGGAAAGCGAAGCTTCATGTTTCCTGCGGTCAAGCGCGTGATCCTAAGCGTCGATGTAACTGCGGGCGTGATGCGCGTCGATGCCGCGGCGCTTGCCGAGGTGGCCGTTTATGACGACATATAACGTGCTGACGCTGTTCCCCGGGATGTTTGACTCGGTGAGCGGCGCAAGCATCTGGGCGCGCGCGATCAAAGCGGGCCATATTGCGGTCAATACCGTCGATATCCGCGACTGGGCGACGGACAAGCACCGTCGCGCGGACGATTATCCGCTGGGTGGCGGTGTGGGCATGGTATTAAAGCCCGAGCCCGCGGATGCCTGCTTCAAAGACATCGAGCGCGCTTGTGAAGCGCCCTTGATCAACATCTATATGTCACCGTGCGGGAAGACACTCTCGCATACTATGGTGACATCACTATCGAAGTATCGGACTGTCAACATACTTTGCGGACATTACGAAGGCGTGGACGCGCGTATACTCAAACGGCACATCGATCTTGAAGTCTCCATCGGAGACTATGTCTTAACGGGCGGGGAGCTCGCGGCGATGGTACTGATTGACACGTGTATCCGCCATGTGGACGGTGTGCTCGGCAACGGCGAATCGGCGGCGGGCGAATCCTTTTCCGAATCGCTGCTTGAATATCCGCAGTACACGCGCCCCGCGCTGTTTGATGGTGAAGCGGTGCCCGAGGTGCTGCTGTCAGGCCATCATGCCAACGTTGAAAAATACAGGCGGCGCATGTCGCTTAAGGAAACGGCATTCCGGCGGCCTGATCTGCTCTCGAAGGCGCGGTTCACAAAAAAAGATATCGACATTTTAACCGGCGACGACGAATAATTAAGGCCGCCGGTTTTTTATTGCTAAAGTGTAAATTGTCGCGCGGTTTCTGGCGAACGATTGAAAATAAGAGGCTTTTATGCTACTATATTTTTGCTTGTGAACACTGAAATTCATATCTGGATGACCTTAAGATGGAAGCGGATAAAGCGAAAGAGAAGCGGGTAGGGAATCATGCCATACGACAGAGACAGAAACAACTTTTTCAATGAACCATATACGAGGCAAAGCAGCCAGCCAAATCGGACACGGCAGCCGGCAGGCCAAAAGAGCAAAAAACATCGCCTTCCGCTGGGGTTGGTATTCGTGATCGACGTGGCCATCGCGGCTGTCGCGCTTCTTGTGTTCTCGCTGTATTATTTCATACTGCCGCGTGATATGGGCCAAAACGCGATGGTTTTGCCGGGGGCCACATCGCCCGCGTCGGTTCAGGAATCTGAGTCCGCACCGGTTGAAACCGAATCAAGCCAGCCCGACGCGCAGGAACCGGACGCCCAAAACAGTGAAACGCCGGTCACCTCGGCGGACGCGAATTCCTGGCGCGCCAAGTTTGCGGACAAGTTTGCGGACGGAGACGTTCAGAAGACTGACAATTCATACAAAAGCGCCAATGTCAGCGTGACGATCGACACGGTGGCCAAGGATGGTGTGACATATTATGTGGCGGATATTTATCTCGCCGATATCAAGTATTTTAAGACGGCATTCGCGCAAGGGACGTTCGGCAGCGGCATCGCCGAGCCGACGAAGGATATCGCCGTCAGCAGCAATGCGATACTCGCGGTCAACGGCGATTATTGCGGCGCCAACGCGGGGCCTGTGGTACGCAACGGCGTGCTTTACCGCGATGAGGAGTATGAATCCGATGTGCTTGTGATGAATAACGACGGCTCGATGCAGACTTATTCGCCTGAGGATTTTGATATCGAAGCGATAAAAGCGAGCGGCGCTTATCAGGTCTGGACATTCGGGCCCATGCTGCTTTCTGACGGACAGCCGATGGAGGAATTCAACAGCAGCGTGAATCCGCGCAACCCGAGGACCGCCGTGGGGTATTATGAACCGGGGCACTACTGCTTTGTGGTTGTGGACGGACGGCAGCCGGGATACTCGGACGGCTATTCCACCAAGGAGATGTCGCAGCTGATGTACAGCCTCGGATGCAAGGTTGCTTACAATATGGATGGCGGACAGTCTTCTGAAATGGCGTTTAACGGGGAATTTTACAATAAACCGTTTGAAGGCGGCAGAGGAACGAGCGATGCCATCTGTATAGCCGATGAATAAAGGAGAGAACGAATGCTTAAGAAGCTGCTTCCGCATATATGCCTGATACTGTCGCTGATGATGCTGACTTTCTTTGTTGTGGACATATTCAACCCCGGTATGAATTTCGTCGGCAACGATATTTTTAAAGCTCTGCTGCTGATCTACGGTGTCGCGACGGCTGTGCTTTCGGGTTTGCTGATCGTATATCACCACAGAAAGTCATAAGATATTTAACGGGGGCGTTTAAGCTTCCGTTTACACCGGCGGCAAACCATGTTTGTCTTCGGGCAACGCCCCGCATTGCGCTTAGGCGCGGTCAGCGGGGCGTTTCTGTGTGCTCTTGTGCGCTCTTTACTTGGGCATTTTGCAGAGGCCCTTGTTTTATGGTAATATAGGGAAGACAGCAAAATTTTCAGGAGAGAGCGTTGACGAAAAAAAGGATATAACGGCGAAAATGTTATGAAGACATCTGCACCGGAAGATGATGCGCCGGATGCAGCTGTCAGCGAAAAGGATGCAACAGCCCAATTTGTGACGATACGGAACAGACAGTTGATTTAGCAGGCTGGTGCCTGCATTCACAAAACGGCGCCGACACGTATTTTTATCCTGCGGGAACCGTATTGCCGCCGCATGGCAGCCTGACCGTTTATTCGGGAAAAGCGGCGGAAAGCAGCAAGGATGGTTTGGTCTGGACATACAGTACTTTGGTCAGCAGCTGCTGATTGGCATAATGAAAAATCTGTTTGTATTTTCTTCGGTAAAATATATAATAGAAAGATGCTCGTATATGTCACTAAGGCGCTGTCTTAAGAATAACGGAAAGATATAAGCCTATATAATATAGATAAGGTTAATTTAGAACGGGTAATATGGGATCACAAAAAAACTTCGTAAAAGGCGCGGCGATACTGGGCGGTCTCGGACTGTTCTCCAAGGTCATCGGAGCCGTTTATACAATTGCGACAACGTATTTTGTCGGCGAGAGCGGCATGGCGTATTATGGGCGCGCGTTTCCCATTTATACGTTTTTGCTCGCTTTTTCGAGCGCGGGACTGCCGGTGGCCATCGCCAAACTGGTGGCTGAGAGAGCAACGCTCGGAGATTATAAAGCGGCTTATGCTGTTTTTCGCAAGGCGCTCAAGGCGATGTTCTTTATCGGGCTTTTTACCACGATCATTATGATCGTGTTCAGCGGCCAGATTGCGGCAGCTCTCGGAAGCCCGGATACCAAGTTCTCTATTATGGCACTCGGTCCGTCGCTGTTCTTTGTTTCGATCATGTCCGCATACAGAGGATATTTCCAGGGTATGCAGAGAATGACGCCCACGGCAATTTCGCAGATGATCGAACAGATTGTAAAAATGGCTGCCGGATTGCTGTTGGCTGCCCTTTGGGTGAAGCAGGGAGAAGTATACGGCGCGGCGGGAGCGGTGCTTGGCATCAGCATTTCCGAGGTTGTGGCATGCCTATATATGATGGTGCTTTACAAAAGGAAGATCAACATCTTCAGGCGGCGCGAAAAGAGTGCCCATTACAAAGAACTCACAGCGAATATTGGCAAACGTCTGGTTTATTTGGCAGCACCAATCATCATTGGCGCGTGTGCGATGCCGATTGTGCAAAACGCGGATTCAGCCATCATTACTCATACGCTGAACGGCATGCAAAGTGTTGTTTTGGTCGGCAAAGAAATTGCGCTTACCCCCAAAACCATCGATTCGCTGTTCAGTCTGGCCACCACGCTGCCCAATTCCATCATCAACCTGCCGGCGGTCTTTTCATTAGCGCTTGCCATGAGCCTTGTGCCGTCCATCGCCGCTTCTCAAACGGAGCATAATATAAGAAGCATTGCATCAAAATCGAGCATCGGACTCAAGCTGTCTATGCTGGTCGGTTTACCGAGTGCGGCGGGGCTTTATTTTCTGTCCACGCCGATTATGCATCTGATATACGGACGATTGCAAGGCGACAATCTTCTTATTGGCGGTCAACTGCTCGGTATACTCGCGATCTCTGTTTTCTTCCTGACAATACTGCAAACCATGACAGGCATTCTTCAGGGCCTTGGGAAAACGTATCTGCCCGTGATCAACCTGTTTATCGGTATCGGCGTTAAGATCGGCGTCAGCATTGCGACGATTCACATCCCCGAGATCAATGTGCAGGGCTCGGCCTACGGTACGCTCGCCTGTTACATCATTGCGGCGCTGCTCGATGTGATCTGCGTGATGCGGTGCGCGCATATGCGCATCAAAATTCTCGACAATTTCATAAAACCGCTGCTTGCCACAGGCGGGATGAGCGCTGTCATCTATTTTTTGATGCCGCATGTGGCATCGGGAGACTATTCCAGAATGCGAACACTGATCGTGATTGCGGCGGCGGTTCTCGTTTATCTGTTCCTCATATTCCTGTTTGGGGCGCTCAAGCCGGAGGACATGAAATTTATACCGGGCGGCAGCAGGATCGCCTCGCTGATGTACCGTCTCAAAATCTGGAGAATGAATTACAGATACAAAGATTGACCGCTGTTTTTCAGTGCTTTTGTTGAAAGATAAGGCCGCAAGGCCTATTAGATTTCGTATAAGGTTTGGAGGAATACATGGAAAAACGCAATTGGAAGGGCAGTGTCCTGTTGATTTTGGCTGCCTTTATATGGGGCCTGGCTTTTATCGCACAAAAAGTCGGTATCGTGGAAATCGGCACGTTCACGTTTTCGGCGACCCGTTTTGCAATCAGCGGTCTCGCGCTGCTGCCTGTCGCGCTGCTGCGCAAAAGCCCGGCTCAGCCGGCGGCGATCGAAAGCTCGGGGAAAACACGCGGCAGAAAAACGCTGATCATCGGCGGTATACTCTGCGGAGTTTGCCTTGCGCTGGCGACCAACGCCCAGCAGATGGGTATCGCGTCCACGTCGGCGGGCAAGGCCGGGTTTATCACTGCGCTGTATATTGTCTTTGTGCCGATCCTTCGGATTTTCGACAGAAAAGCGGTGTCGGTGGCCGTGTGGATCAGCGTGGCGGTGGCCGTCGCCGGGTTCTATCTGCTCAGCGTGAAAGAAGGCATTTCAATCAATCAGGGAGACGCGATCGTGCTGCTCAGCGCGCTGCTGTTCTCGTTTCATATCCTGGTCATCGATAAGTATACGCCATATGCCGACGGCATCAAAATATCCTGCATACAGTCGTTTACAGCTGCGGCGATTTCCGCCGTCTGCATGCTGATATTTGAGAAGCCCAGCATATCTGCCATGCTTGCCGGATGGGTCCCCATTTTGTATCTCGGTGTGATGTCGGGGGCGGTCGGCTACACGCTGCAGATCATCGGGCAAAAATACGCGGAGCCATCTTCCGCATCGCTGATACTGAGCCTCGAATCCGTCTTTGCGGCGGTGATGGGCGTGCTTTTCCTCGGAGAAGGGTTTTCGGCACAGGAGCTTGTCGGCTGTGCGCTCGTGTTTGGCGCGACGATACTTTCGCAGATTTCGTTCTCAAAAAAGGCGCCGTTGAGCAAGCTTGAAGAAAACAGCGGTGAACTTGAATAAAATGGCTGCATTTTTGTGCTGTAAACAACAGTACAAAGCTTGTTTATACTTGACGAAACGAGTATAAAATGAGAATATAAAATTGTTTATTATTTTAACACACTAAAAAATATTTTATAATAAGGGGAACACAAATGAGAAAATCAATTGCTCTTTTATTGGTCGCGGTGATGGTCGTCGGCCTTGCGGCGCTGACCGGCTGCTCTGCGCCGGCGCCCTCTGCCGATACGTCTGATTCCGCCGCGCCGTCCGAATCGGCGGCTGCGCCTTCGGAATCCGCCGAGACTTCCGAATCCGAGACTCCTGCTGAATTGGAGGAGTTCCGCGTCGGTATGGAGTGCAACTATGCGCCTTTCAACTGGACGCAGACGGACGACAGCAACGACGCCGTGGCAATCCCCGCGGGCGGCTATGCGGGCGGCTACGATGTTGAGATCGCAAAGCGTGTGGCCGAAGGCCTTGGCAAAAAGCTTGTGATTGTCAAGACGGAATGGGACGGCCTGATCCCCGCTCTGACATCCGGCAAGATTGATGCGATTATTGCGGGTATGTCAGCGAGAGAAGACCGCAAAGTGTCTGTCGATTTTACGGACAATTATTATACCTCCGAGCTTGTCATCGTTGTGAAAAAGGACAGCGCTTACGCCAACGCGACCTCGCTTGCCGATTTTTCGGGTGCGAAGATCACCGGACAGCTCAACACGCTGCATTATGATGTGATTTCGCAGATTGAAGGCGTCAATCAGCAGACGGCGATGGAAACTTTCCCGGCAATGATCGTGGCGCTGACATCCGGCAAAATCGACGGTTATGTGTCTGAAAAGCCGGGCGCTGTTTCGGCAATGGAATCAAATCCGGATCTGACTTTCGTTGAATTCGCGGACGGCAAGGGCTTTGAGACATCTCCGGACGACGTGGCCGTCGCCGTGGCTATCGCGAAGGGCCAGGAAGACTTGATCAAAACCATTAATGAGATACTGGCGGGCATTTCGGAAGACGATCGTATCGAGCTTATGAACGCTGCGGTGAAGAATCAGCCGGTTTCAGAATAATTAACTGCGAACATATTAAAGTGAGATAGGAAGAAATTATGCCGGATACATTTTTGGGCTGGATAGCGTTTATGGCATCCAAATACCTGCCCTTGTTTTTGCAGGGCGCAGGGACGACGATACTGATTGCCGTTGTGGGTACAATCGTCGGCTTTATCATAGGAGCGCTTGTGGCGATTGTCCGCACGATACCTATACTCCCCAAAGATAACATTTTGAAAAAAATCATATTGAGACTTGCGCGCGGAATACTGGCCGCTTATGTGGAGGTGTTCCGCGCGACACCGATGATGGTGCAAGCCATGCTCATATATTACGGCTCGCTCCAGTTTTTCGGTATCGATATGCCGGCGCTTCTTGCGGGTATCGTCATCGTGTCGATCAACACGGGCGCATACATGGCGGAAATCGTCAGAGGCGGCATTATTTCTATCGATGTGGGACAAACGGAAGGCGCTCAGTCCATCGGCATGACGCATTGGCAGACGATGCTGCATGTGATCATGCCGCAGGCATTGCGCAACATCATGCCGTCCATCGGCAACGAGTTTGTGATCAACATCAAAGACAGCTCGGTTTTGAGCGTCATTTCGGTGGCGGAATTGTTCTTTATGACGAAGTCTGCCGCGGGAACGTATTATAAGTTCTTCGAAGCGTTTACGATCGCATGTATCGTGTATTTTGTGATCAACTTTACGATCACGCGCATACTGTTGAAGATCGAAAAGAAAATGGACGGCCCGGATTCGTATGTGATCGGTGGCTCACAGAACATGACGGCGGAAGAAATGAAGCTGATCTACGATAAGAAAACTGAGGGTAAGAAATGAGCGAAGCGGTTATTCAGATCAACCATCTTGGAAAGACCTTCGGGAAAAACGAGGTGCTCAAGGATATCAATTTCGGCGTCGATAAGGGAGAGGTCGTCTGTATCATCGGCTCTTCCGGTTCGGGCAAATCCACGCTGCTTCGCTGCGTCAATCTTTTGGAAACGCCGACATATGGCGAAATACTGTTTCACGGAAAGAACATACAGCATTCGGACCAGCCGATCTCCAAGTACCGCACGAAGGTTGGCATGGTGTTCCAGCAGTTCAACCTGTTTAACAACATGAACGTGCTGAATAATTGTGTGGTGGGGCAGATTCAGGTGCTCGGACGAAAACGCCCGGAAGCGGAGGAACGCGCCAAGCATTTTCTTGAGAAGGTTGGCATGCTCCAGTTTATAAACGCGAAGCCGAGGCAGATATCGGGTGGACAGAAGCAGCGCGTCGCGATCGCGCGGGCGCTCTCTATGGACCCCGAGGTGCTGCTGTTTGACGAGCCGACCTCCGCGCTCGACCCTGAAATGGTCGGCGAGGTGCTCGGCGTCATGAAGGCGCTCGCGGGTTCCGGGCTCACCATGATGATCGTGACACATGAGATGGCTTTCGCGCGAGACGTGGCGAACCGCGTCTGCTTCATGGATGAAGGCGTGATCGTCGAGGAAGACTCGCCTTCTGTGATATTCGGGTCTCCCAAGCACGAGCGCACGCGCCAGTTCTTAACGAGGGTGCTCGGGTAAGCAATTTGACTAAAAGCTTCGGTTTCGGAGCTTTTTTTATTTGGTTTTAACGCGATAAGCCTTCTTCCCGGGGAGAAGGAGGCGCGCCGTAATGGATGAGGTGCTGTGCCGGCAGACAAAAATAAGTGACACGTTATCAGTTATCTGCGGGGACAGCTTCCTATATATGAAAGCCTTCAATATTATTTGAACTTGATCTTCTTGAGCCTGCCCCAAAGCAGTATGATGATCTGAGCGGGAATGCCGATCAGAAAAATGAGCCAAATGTCGTCTTTCGGAAACGACATGTAAATGCAAAGCAATATGCTCCAGACAAGCAGCGTGATAAACACGAAGTTCAAGATGCGCCTGCCCCAAATCGCATTGAACACGATCAGCACAATGGCGGCCGCGGGCAGCGCATAGATATAGGCCATCCATATCGGCAGATCGACCGACAGAAGACCGAGAACCACAAAGACGACCGTGGCGATCAGAAACACGAGCATGGTGGACAGCGATGTAATGATGAGATGGTTGCGTTTTGTGAGCTTCGAGACTGCGTGGAACAAACCCTTGGCCGGTTTGTGTTCTGCCTCTAAAAGATAATCGACGGACACCAAAAACAAATCGGCAATTCTTTTGAGTACCGTGATATCGGGCAACGATTCGGCGCGCTCCCATTTTGAAACCGCTTTATCCGAATAATTGAGTTTTTCGGCAAGTTCCGTCTGCGTCCAGTTGTTTGATTTTCTCAGGTCAATGATATTTTTCGCAACAACGCTTTTAAGATCGACCATGTATCATTTTTCCACCCCTCGAAAGACCTCAAAACAGTATAACATACGAAATAAATGGAATCAAATTTTCATTTTCTGTTTTTTTGGGTATGCTCTACCGTCAGTAGAGTCAATAAAATCGGCTCTACTTTTGCAAACCCAAACGGGAGAGCTGCTTTGAAGACACAATAGAGTGACTTGTGCCGCGCCTTGTTGTATGGTGTTGGCAAGATTTTAATACTTTTTCCGGAGGGAGACCAGGCAATGAGCGATTACGTCCTCACGAGCTGTTCCACGGCAGATATGCCTCACGACTATTTCATTGTAAGAAATATACCGTATGTATGTTTTCATTATCAAATTGACGGACAAACGTATGTGGATGATCTCGGACAATCGATGACGTTTGAGGAGTTTTTCAACAGGATGAGCAAGGGCGCCCTGCCCAAAACATCTCAGGTGAATGTGGAAGAATACAAGGGGTTCTTTGAACCGTTTTTAAAGGAAGGCAAGGATATTTTGCATATCAGCCTGTCGTCGGGGATTTCGGGCGCATACAGCTCGGCCATGACGGCCAAGCACGAGCTGCTCGCGCAGTACCCGGGCAGAAGAATCGCGATCGTGGATTCGCTCGGTGCGTCCTCGGGATACGGCCTGCTGATGGATATGCTTGCGGACATGCGTGATAACGGCGCGTCGCTTGACGACCTTCGAGACTGGGCGGAGGAAAACAAGCTTTACATTCACCACTGGTTCTTCTCAACGGATCTGTCTTTCTATATCAAGGGCGGCAGGATCTCCAAAACGTCGGGCATGCTGGGCACGCTGCTCAAAATTTGCCCGTTGCTCAACATGGACGCGGAAGGGCACCTGATACCGCGCGAGAAGATACGTTCAAAGAAAAAGGTCATCGCGGAAACGGTGAAACGCATGGAGGAGCACGCGGCCGGCGGCCTTGATTACAGCGGCAAGTGTTTCATATCCCATTCGGCGTGCTATGAGGATGCGCGCGCCGTGGCCGATCTTGTGGAAAACAATTTTCCGAAGCTTGACGGCAAGGTGCTGATCAACAGCATCGGTACCGTGATCGGCTCGCATACCGGCCCCGGAACGGTGGCACTCTACTTCGTGGGAGACGAGAGAATATGAAGAAGCTTGCCTATGCGGTGAGAGTAATCACCGTCGCGCCGATCATGGCGCTCGTGATGCTGCTCGTTTTGTATTTTCGCGAACCTGATTTTTTTGGCGGTTTGATCGAGTTTTTACTGTCTGCATTGTTTCTCGTTGTGCTGCCTCTGCTTGCTTATCCGCTGCAGCCGCTGATCAAGCAATTCAAATACAAAGGACGGGAGGGCCAGCGGACGCTTGCGTTGATTTTCGCCGTCGCGGGGTATTTCCTCGGGTGTTTGTTCGCCGCGGTGCTCGGTGCGCCGCAGAACGTCTGGTTCATCTATCTGTCGTATATGCTCTCGGGTTCGTTCGTGGCGCTGTTCAACAAGGTGTTTCGTTTCAGAGCGAGCGGGCACGCGTGCGGCATATCCGGGCCATATATGCTGCTCGTTTACTTCGGGCAGCCGATAGGATATATCGGGTTTGCGGTGCTGTTACTGGTCTGGGCCGTGAGCCTGTATATGAAGCGCCATACCACGGCGCAGTTCATCGTCGGCGCGCTGATTCCGTTTGCCGCGCTCGGCCTACTGATACTCGGATTCTCGTTATTCTAGGAAAATAGTCATTTCAGGCACTTATCAAAGCGATGAGTGCTTTTTTATTTGCCGATCTGTTTTGGTTAATATAGGATCGGCATGAAAATAATTTCGTCAAGACACGGACATCAAAAACTGCTAGAATGAAGACAGACTATTGGCAACAGGAGATGATATCATTGGAGAAATACTTATCAGCGCAGGAAGTCGCGGAGCTCACGCAGCGGATCGCACAGCGGATAAGAATATCGGCACCGAGGGTAGATGAGCTCTGTACGGCGATCAAGCAAAAAGGAAGCCTGCCGCAGTACATATCCGACGGATATCACCAGCTGTGGGTGGAAAAGCTCTATATCGCATACAGTACGATCGACGACCCGAATGTCAGCTATGCCTATCTGACGGACAAACACATTTTCGAAGAGGATCAGTCGTACCAGAATGCCGCGAATGCACGCAAGTGCTTGCTTGATCTGCCGAAAGTGATCCGCGATCAGTTCAAATTCGCGCTGCAGATCATGATTGAGGATGAAACCAACTATGCAATACTCGACAACGTATAAAAAGCGCGAAGAGCAGAGGAACAATACTGGAAAGGCATAACTATTCTATGACGATTAAAAAGGTTTCAATCGTTGGCCTTGGCGCCCTCGGCACATTGTTTGGGCATCATTTATCGAAACGAATACCGGATTTGACAATCGTGGCCGATCAAGTCCGGATTGAGAGATACAAAAGAGAAGGAGTTTTCAGCAACGGCGAGAGATGCGAATTCAACTATGTGACGCCGCGGCAAGCCGTCGAACCCGCAGACCTGATCATTTTCGCGGTCAAATTCAACAATCTCGATGAGGTGATCGAGGCGGTACGCGGCCATGTGGGGCCGCATACGATACTGCTTTCGCTGCTGAACGGAATTTCGAGCGAAGAGGTGATCGGGCGGGCGCTTGGCATCGAAAAGGTGGTCTGGTGCGTAGCGCAGGGTATGGATGCCGTCAAAACCGGCAACCGTCTTCACTATGCGAATATGGGTCAGCTTTGTTTTGGAGACGGCAAGCCCGGCATCATATCGGATAAAATCCGCGCGGTCGACGAATTCTTCAACGCCATGGAGATACCGCATACCGTGGAGACGAACATGCCAAGAAAGCTGTGGAGCAAGTTTATGATCAATGTGGGCGTGAATCAGGTCATTGCCGTATACGGAGAAACATACGCGAGCGTCCAGCAGCCGGGGGAACGCCGAAACATGATGGTTGCCGCCATGCGCGAGGTGATGGCGCTATCCGAAAAAGAAGGCGTTTGTTTAAACGAAGAGGATATTGGTTACTGGCTCGGTGTGATAGACGGGATCAACCCCGAAGGCAAACCGTCGATGCGGCAGGATGTGGAGGCGAAACGTCTGAGTGAGCTTGATCTGTTTGCGGGCACTGTGCTGCGCCTTAGCGCCAAGCATCATATAAAAGCGCCGGTGAACGAAATGCTGTTTGATATGATGAAAGAGATCGAAAGCAAATATTGATTTCAACAAAAGAAGACCAGCGCCCGTCGCTGGTCTTTTTGCAATCGTATACTTACTTTTTGGCAAAAGTGCCGCAGTCGGTTTCGTCCGTACTGGTTGCGTTTCGTGGCAGCACCTCAATGTGATCCGCTGTGCAATGATCGCCGTTCATATAATAGTAACATGATTCGACCTGGCACTTGATTCCCGGATTCGCCTGATCCATTTTATGTGATTGCATATTCTTCAATCCTCCTTATTTTTTTATATTTTGCGCAGCGCGCCGTATATTCATGCGGATAAGAAAACGCAAGCAATGAAAGACCTCGCTCAATATGATTAGCATACGCAGATTTTTAAATTTTCATCAGAAGCGTTTTCAGGCGCGAATTCGCGTTTCTACCTTGACGGCGATTCGGATGTTCGTCATTAGGACGAACATTAATGAATATCTGAAGTAAAAAGTATGCGACTTTAATTGACACAAGACGACACGACGGGTTAGACTGATGGGGTGAAAAGTTTAAAAGCAGTTTGCGTCAAAGGAGTTTGTTATGAAAGCCGCTGTTGTGATGGGGTCCGTTTCCGATTTGCCCGTGCTGGAAAAAACGATCAAAACACTGAAAAGCTATGGCGTGAAAGTGGAGGCGCGCGTATTAAGCGCGCACAGAACGCCGGATGAAGCGCACGCCTTCGCCGTAGGCGCGGAGAACGAAGGCATCGAGGTCATTATCGCGGCGGCGGGCAAAGCCGCGCATCTCGCGGGCGTGCTGGCCGCGTATACCACATTGCCCGTGATCGGGCTGCCCGTGAAATCGTCTACGATGGACGGGCTCGATTCGCTGCTGTCCACAGTTCAGATGCCGCCCGGCATCCCTGTCGCGACGGTCGCGATCGACGGCGCGGAAAACGCCGCGTTGCTCGCCGTGCAGATTCTTTCTTTAAAATACCCCGTTCTCAAACAAAAACTCGCTGCGCACAAGAAGGACATGGCGGCGAAGGTCATGGAAGCGAATAAAAATCTTCAGAAGGAGATCGAAATATTATGAAACAACTCGAGCAGATTTATGAAGGCAAGGCTAAAAAGGTGTACGCGACGGACGATAAGGATTGCGTGATCGTCTCGTACAAGGACGACGCGACGGCGTTCAACGGCCAAAAACGTGGCACCATCGTCGGCAAGGGTGTGGTCAACAACAAGGTATCCAACCACTTTTTCAAGCTGCTGGAAAGCAAGGGTATTCCGACGCATTATGTGGAACAGCTTTCCGACCGTGAGACGCTCGTCAAAAAGGTGGAGATTGTACCCGTTGAGGTCATCGTGAGAAACAAGGCGGCTGGGAGTTTTTCCAAGCGCATGGGCATAGAGGAAGGGACGGAGCTCAAATGCGCGATACTTGAATACAGCTACAAGAACGACGAGCTCGGCGACCCGTTCATCAACTCGTACTATGTGCGCGCGCTCGGCCTCGCAACGGACGACGAGATGGACAAGATCAAACAGATTTCGTTTAAGGTCAACGATATATTAACCGACTACTTAAAGGGCTTCGGTGTGGAGCTGATCGACTTCAAGCTTGAATTCGGGCGTTTCTACGGCGATATCATACTCGCCGACGAGATCTCGCCGGACACCTGCCGTTTCTGGGACATTGAGACAGGCAAGAAGCTTGACAAAGACCGCTTTCGCAGAGATCTTGGCGATGTGGAAGAAGCGTATAAAGAGATAATCAGCAGACTGATGGGAGAGTAAAATGCCTCTGCGAATCAAACATCTCGAGCCGTATGAGCGGCTCAAACCGGGCGATGACACCATGCATGAGGAATGCGGCGTATTCGGCGTCTACTGTTCGGACGGCAGCATTGAGCCGACCGAGGCGGCTTACTACGGATTGCTCTCGCTGCAGCACCGCGGCCAGGAAAGCGCGGGCATTGCGGTTTCAAAAGATAACCGGATCGATTATCATAAAGATATGGGCCTCGTGGGTGAGGCGTTTAAAAACGGGATCGAGAAGCTCACGGGCGGCATTGCCGCCATCGGGCACGTGCGTTATTCGACGATGGGCGACAGTCTGCTCGTCAACGCGCAGCCGCTTGTGATCAGCTCCAAAAAGGGCCAGATCGCGCTCTCGCACAACGGCAATCTGATCAACGCGAAAGAACTCAGAGACGAGATGGAGAACGCGGGCGCGATATTCCAGACGTCCATCGACTCGGAGATCATCGCAAGCCTGATCGCCAAGCACTCGGGCGACGGCATCATCGAAGCGGTGACCAAAACGATGGGACTCTTAAAAGGCAGCTATGCGCTCGTGATCATGACGCCGGACATGCTGATCGGCGTGCGCGACCCCAAGGGCATACGGCCCATCGCTCTCGGGCGCATCGACGGCGCGTATGTGTTCGCGTCCGAATCGAGCGCGTTTGACGCGATCGGCGCGGAGTTCATCCGAGACCTGCGTCCCGGTGAGATCGTTGTGGCGGACAAGCACGGTCTCAAATCTTATCAGGGGCCGCACGCTCAGGACACCGCGCTCTGCATATTCGAGTACGTGTATTTCGCGCGGCCCGATTCGGATATCGACGGCATACCGGTACACCGGGCGCGCGAAAAAGCGGGCGAAATGCTTGCGCTCACGTCTCCGGCTGATGCCGATGTGGTCGCGGCTGTGCCGGACAGCGCGATGCCCGCGGCCATGGGCTATGCCAACCAGTCGGGTATTCCGTATACGATCGCGCTCTCCAAAAACCGGTATGTGGGGCGCACATTCATACAGCCGTCGCAGGGCAAGCGCGAGGTCAGCGTCAATGTGAAACTCAACGCGTTAAAGCGCAACGTGCGCGGCAAAAAGCTCGTGCTCGTGGACGATTCAATCGTGCGCGGCACCACATCCAAACGCATTGTGGAAATGCTCAAGCTCGCGGGCGCGAAAGAGGTGCATATGCGCATCAGCTCGCCGCCCATCAAATACCCGTGCTTTTTCGGCATTGATACGTCCTCGCACGACCAGCTGATCGGTGCGAAGAACTCGGTGGAGGAGATCAGAAAGGTGATCGGCGCGGATTCGCTGCACTACCTTTCCATCGAGGACCTTTTAAAGACAGTCGAGGGCGCGGCGTGCAATTTCTGCGTGGGCTGCTTTAACGGCAAATATCCGGACGATGTGAGCGGGCTATTGAAGTGCGGTAAAAAGAACTTGCTCGACAAATAAGGAGTTTCTATGGGTTATACATACAAAGACGCGGGTGTGGATGTGGAGGCAGGCTACAAGGCCGTGAGCCTCATGAAGGAGCATGCCGCGTCCACGTTCAATTCTCATGTGCTGCAGGGCCTCGGGTCTTTCGGCGGCATGTACGACAACGGGAATGGCCAGGTGCTCATCGCGGGCACGGACGGCGTGGGCACCAAGCTCAAAGCCGCATTCGTGATGGACAAGCACGACACGGTGGGCATCGACTGCGTGGCGATGTGCGCCAACGATGTCGTCTGCCACGGCGCAAGCCCGATGTTTTTTCTTGATTACATCGCGACAGGCAAGCTAGAGCCGACCGTCGCGGCGGAGATCGTCAAGGGCGTGGCGGCGGGCTGCCGCGAGGCGGGTTGCGCGCTGATCGGCGGCGAGACGGCGGAAATGCCGGGCTTCTACGGCGAAGGCGAATACGACATGGCGGGCTTTTGTGTGGGCAGCGTGGATAAGGAAAGGATTGTCAATGGCAGCCGCATCGAGGCGGGAGACGTGCTGATCGGCCTTGCTTCATCGGGCATCCACAGCAACGGTTTTTCGCTCGTGCGAAAGCTTATCAACATGGATAAGAAGATGCTCTCCACCTACATCGACGCCTTGGGCAAAACGATGGGGGAAGAGCTGCTAATGCCGACGCGCATATACGTGAAAACAGTGCTGTCGCTGATGGAGCAGTTTGATATCAAGGGCGCGGCGCACATCACGGGCGGCGGATTTATCGAGAATATACCGCGCATATTCCCAAGCGGTCTTGGTGCGGACATAAGGCTCGGCAGCTGGGACATGCCGCCGATATTCGAGCTGCTCGTCAGCGAAGCCAAGCTCGGAGCGTCTGATGCATACAACACGTTTAACATGGGTATCGGTATGGTGTTGGCCGTGAGCCCAGGGCTCGCGAGCAATGTGATGTTCGCGGCGCGCGATCTTGGCGATAATTCGTTTATGATCGGGACCGTGACGGAAGGCGAGGGCATACGGCTGTGCGAATAGACAAGCTCGTCGTGATGGTGTCGGGCGGCGGTACGAATCTGCAGGCGATACTCGACGCCTGTGCGGACGGGCGAATTGAAGCGCGCGTGGCTGGCGTGGTGGCGAGCAAGCCGGGCGTGTACGCGCTCGAACGCGCGAAGCTCGCGGGCGTGCCGTCCGTTGTGATTTCTTCGAAGGATTATGAGAGTCAGCAGGCGCATGATGAAGCCGTGATCGGCGCGGTGGAGGCTTTCGGCGGACAGGCGGTGGTGCTTGCGGGGTACATGTCGATACTCGGCGCGGCGCTTGTGAGCCGTTTCCCTATCGTTAACATCCATCCGGCATTGATACCGTCGTTCTGCGGCAAGGGTTATTACGGCAGGCGTGTTCATGCCGCCGTGCTCGAATACGGCGCGAAGGTTTCAGGCGCGACGGTGCATTTTGTGGACGAGGGCACTGATACCGGGCCGATCATCATGCAAAAGTGCGTGGATGTGCTTGACGGCGATACGCCGGAGATGCTCGCCGCGCGCGTGCTCGAGGCGGAGCACGAGATACTCGTCAAATCCGTCGCGCTGCTCTGCGCGGGCCGACTTGTGCTGGACGGCAGGCGGGTGCTGGTGAAGTAAGTATTCAACGATAGTCGCCGAGTACTTTTCGGATCAATCCTCAGTCAGCTTACGCTGACAGCTCCTTTTCAAAGGAGCCTGCCGACATAAGAAAAGCCTCCTTTTGAAAGGAGGTGGCACGCGCAGCGTGACGGAGGATTGTGCCTTAAACGTAGTAAGCACACTGGAGTGATACGACTTGACTAGTCCACACGAAACGGTCAAGATCGTTCCCTACGGGGTAAGAATATACACTTGAATGTCACGAATTGTAGTGAACGACCTCCGTGTCGTTCCGGAACCGTAGGGGCCGATTTCCCAAGCGGCCCGAAAATGCTGAAAATAATCTCACATGTCATTCTGAACGAGCGAAGCGACGTGAAGAATCCCATGTTATGATCGATTTGTTGGATGTCACGAATTGTAGGGGAGGGTCTCCGTGCCCTTCCGTTTAAAAAAGATTTTAATTTGGAGGTTTATATATGAAGAGAGCTTTTTTAAGCGTGTTTGACAAAACGGGCGTCGTGGAGTTTGCCAAGGGCCTTGAAAGCCTTGGCTTTGAAATCCTCTCGACGGGCGGCACGCAGCGCTCACTCGAGCAGGCGGACGTGAAAGTGACCAACGTCTCCGACATTACGGGCTTTCCCGAATGCCTCGACGGGCGCGTGAAGACGCTGCACCCGAACATCCACGCCGGGATTCTCGCGATGAGAGGCAACGCGGATCATATGGCGCAGGTGCAAAAGCTCGGCGTCGGGCTCATCGACATCGTCGCGGTGAACCTGTATCCGTTTAAAGCCACGATTCAAAAGGAAGGCGTCACGCTTGAGGAAGCGATCGAGAATATCGATATCGGCGGGCCGACGATGCTGCGCGCCGCGGCGAAGAACTGGCAGGACGTTGCGTCCATCGTGGACCCGGCGGATTACAGCCGCGTTCTTGAGGAACTCAAAAACGGGAGCATTAAAAAGCAGACAAAGTTTGATCTTTGCGTGAAGGTTTTTGAGCACACGGCGGCTTACGACGCGCTGATATCGGGGTATCTTCGTCAACAGAACGGCGGCGGCTATCCCGAAAAGCTCACGCTCACATATGAGAAGGTACAGGGCATGCGCTACGGCGAGAACCCGCACCAGAGCGCCGCTTTCTATAAAGAGCCGATCGGCACAAAAGGCACATTGGCCGAAGCGCAGCAGCTTTGGGGCAAGGAGCTTTCGTTTAACAACATCAACGATACGAACGGCGCGCTCGACTGCCTGCGCGAATTCGAGGAGATCACGGCAGTGGCTGTGAAGCACGCGAACCCGTGCGGCGTGGGCAGCGCCGACAACCTTTATGACGCGTATATGAAGGCTTACAGCTGCGATCCCAAGTCCATCTACGGCGGCATATTGGCGGTCAACACCGAGATCGATTTGAAGAGCGCCGAAGAGATGGTGAAGAACTTCTTTGAAATCATCGTGGCGCCCGCGTTTTCGGCTGACGCGCTCGAGGTGCTCAAGACGAAGAAAAATCTGCGCCTGCTGCTTTTGAAGGACATCTCGGCCAAGGTGAAGCCGGGCGCACTGGATATGAAGAAACCGCTCGGCGGCCTGCTCGTTCAGCAGCCCGATGCGCTGCTCTTCGGAGGCGAGCTCAAAACCGTGACCAAACGCGTGCCGACGGAGAAGGAACTCGAAGACTTGAAGTTTGCGTGGAAGATCGTCAAGCACATCAAATCCAACGGCATCGCGGTCGCAAAGGACTCGCAGACGCTGGGCCTTGGGCCCGGGCAGGTGTCGCGCGTCTGGGCGGCGGAGGCCGCGCTGCAGCGCGCGGGCGAGCACGTCAAGGGAGCGGTGCTCGCGTCCGACGCGTATCTCCCGTTTGATGACACGGCGCGCCTCGCTGCCGAATTCGGCATCAGCGCGATCATACAGCCGGGCGGCAGCATACACGACGAGGATTCGATAAAGGCGTGCGACGAGCTTGGCATTGCGATGGTGTTCACCGGCATGCGGCATTTCAAACATTGAGGAGCGGCGGCATGAAGATACTTGTGGTGGGCGGCGGCGGCCGTGAACACGCGATCATATGGAAATTAAAGCAGAGCCGGAACGACGACATTTATTGTGCGCCGGGCAACGGCGGCATTGCGCAGCTTGCCGCGTGCGTGCCGATTGCGGCGACGGATATCGATGCGCTGACCGACTACGCGAAGCAGCAGCGCTTTGATCTCGTGATCGTCGCGCCGGATGACCCGCTTTATATGGGGCTTGTGAATAAGCTGCAGGCGGCAGGCATCCGCGCGTTCGGGCCGACATCGGACGGCGCGCGCATTGAGGGCAGCAAGGTTTACGCGAAATACCTGATGCAAAAGTACGGCATCCCCACGGCGGCGTGCGAGGTATTTGATGATTATGAGAAGGCCTCGGCGTACGTGAAGAGCTGCAATATACCCGTCGT
Source organism: Bacillota bacterium (assembly GCA_023461435.1). Taxonomy (GTDB): domain Bacteria; phylum Bacillota; class Clostridia; order Christensenellales; family SZUA-584; genus SZUA-584. Next base: position 75,475 of record JAEYLC010000020.1, on the reverse strand, counting down.
GGTCAAAGCGGACGGGCTCGCGCTTGGCAAGGGCGTGATCATCTGCGATACGGCGGATATGGCGCAGGATGCGCTCAAAGAGATCATGGTGGATAAGGTGTTTGGTGAGGCGGGCAGCCGCGTGGTCATCGAGGAGTTCCTCGAAGGCCCCGAGGTCTCGGTGCTCGCGTTCTGTGACGGCAAAACGATACTGCCGATGCAGAGCGCGCAGGATCATAAACGCGCGTTTGATGGCGATACCGGCCCTAACACGGGCGGCATGGGCACATTCTCTCCAAGCCCCAAATACACAGATGGAGTTCGCAAGGTCGCGGAAGAGACGATTATCCGGCGCACGGTGGAAGCGCTGAACGCCGAGGGCGTTTGCTTCAAGGGCATCATTTTCTTCGGACTCATGCTTACCAAGGACGGCCCGAAGCTGCTCGAATACAACGCGCGTTTCGGTGACCCCGAGGCGCAGGTGGTGCTGCCACGGCTCAAAAACGATCTGCTTACGGTTTTCGATGCGGTCATCGACGGGACGCTCGATCAGATCACGCTCGAGTGGGACGAACGCACCGCGGTTTGCGTCGTGATGGCGTCGGGCGGGTATCCGGGCAAATATCAAAAAGGCATCCCAATCACGGGCATTGAGAACGCGAAGAACGTTGCGGTGTTTCACGCGGGCACAGCGGTCAAAGACGGTGTGTATGTCACAAGCGGCGGGCGCGTGCTCGGCATCACGGCGCTCGGCGACGGCATCCCGGACGCGCGCCAAAAGGCATATGGCGAGGTGAAAAATGTCAGCTTCGAGGGCGCGCAGTACCGGACGGACATCGGCATCAAATAAGGACAGATAAGTCATTATCACAAAGGGACTTTTTTGACACCCTGAAGGGACGGATTTTATCCGTCTCTTTTTCAGTGCTTTCTGATATGTTAAATTTTAAATAAACGTTTACACCAGCGCAAAATGGCTTATAAAATAAATACAGCAGATAAAATCATCTGGTGTGAAAAGGAGGCCATTTTATGAACGGAGAAGCATTTGTTCGCAGAGCAGAAACGGCAAAGGGTGTTCAGCGATCGGAGCATGGCTTTGAGTTTACAAGAAAAATCATTGTGGGAAAAGAGGAATCGGAGCATTTTGACGTTTCGGTCTATGAAGTGCCGCCGGGCAAAGCGGCTGTGCCTTATCATTACCACATGCGCAATGAAGAAGTGTTCTTTATACTCAGCGGGAAGGGGCTGCTGAAGTCGCCCTCGGGAGAGCGCGAGGTGACCGCCGGAGATTTTCTTTATTTCCCCAACAATGAAAAAGGCGCGCATAAGATCACGAATATATCCGAAAACGAGCCGCTCATATATGCGGATTTTGATATCAGGTTTGATCCTGAGATCGCCTTTTATCCCGACTCCGATAAGGTCGGCATATTCGGCAAGGACACGCGCTTGATATTCCCGATATCGAGGCAGGTTGAATATTATGAGGGAGAATAAAGAGGTGGTTTGTCACTTCTATAAACTCCATCCTCATGGAGAGCTCCATTTATTATGGTGAAGACACATGGTGGTGTGTGCCTGTTTACCACATATATTGTTTGATATTGGCCTTTGTTTACGGTATGCTTAAAATACGCAACAACATAAAGGAGCGACGATATGCCAAGTTTGCTGAGCGTGCTTGTGCGCGCGCAGATCAGACTCTTAAAGCCCATACTCGACAAATTCAGTATCAGGACCTCAAGGACTTTTCAGGATAATCTCGGCGAAATCATGGCAAGATCGCTTTTATCAAAGGTCTCGTTTGATCCTGTCTGTTTTGATGAGTTTGAAGCCAGTCTTGCTGTTCCGAATGAGGAACATTCCGGCGACAGCGTGATTCTTTACCTGCACGGCGGAGGATACGTGGCCGGCTGCCTTGGCTATGCGCGCGGTTCCGCCAGCGTGCTTGCAACTGAAACGAACCGCAAGGTGCTGGCCGTGGCTTACCGCCTTGCTCCGGAGTATCCATTCCCGGCGGCGGTTGACGACGCGCTCTGCGCTTATCAATATCTGCTCGATGCGGGTTACAGACGTATTTCACTCGCGGGTGAGTCGGCGGGCGGCGGGCTGATATTTTCACTGTGTTTGAAGCTCAAAGAGCTCGGGCTGCCGCAGCCTGATAAGCTGGTGGGTATCTCGCCCTGGACGGATTTGAAATTTACTGGCGAATCCCACATCGGCAACCGCAGGAAAGACCCGACGCTGTCGGTAAAGGCCTTGCGCATTGCCGCCAAGGCCTATGCGGACGGACAAGAGGATAACCCGCTTGTGTCGCCCATATACGGCGACCTATGCGGCCTGCCGCCGGCTCTAATATTCGCGGGCAGCCGTGAGCTGCTGCTCGACGACTCAAGGCTGCTCGCAAAGCGACTGAATGAGTGCGGCTGCGATTGCGAACTGATTGTGGAGGAAGGGCTCTGGCACGTTTACGTGCTGTTTAAAATACCCGAAGCAAGGAAAGCCTTAAAGAAAATCGCCGCTTTTTTGGAGTTATAAATGAGCAGCAATGTGAAAACACAGAAAAAGTGGATGAAGCTCGATAACGCGGCCAAGATCTATCCCGCGGCGAAACGGCGCAACTGGAAAGCGCTGTTTCGCCTGTCCGTCGATCTGACCGAGCAGATTGACTTAAGCGTGCTCGAGCAGGCGCTTGCGTCCACTCTTTCGCGTTTTCCGGGTTTCGCGCTGAAGCTCAAGACCGGCCTGTTCTGGTATTATCTTGAGCATAACGAAGGCCAGCCGGACATCAGGGAGGATGAGGCGTATCCTTGCGTGCATATGGATTTCAAGCAGAACAAGGGCTTCATGTTCCGTGTGCTGTATTATAAACGCCGCATCGCGGTGGAGATATTTCATGCGCTCACAGACGGTACGGGCGGCCTGTGCTTTACGAAAACGCTGGTTGCCGAATACCTGCGCCTTAAATACGGCGCCGATATCCCACGGGACAATGAGATCCTCGACTGCGGCTTACCGCCCGCCCCGGGCGAGATTGAAGACGCGTATTTGAAATACGCGAAGAAGATCACGCGCACGCGCCGCGAACCCAATGCCTACACGATCAGGGGCACGAAGGAGAGCGACGATTTCATCAACGTGATCACCGGGCTGATCCCCGCGAACGAGATTCTTAAAAGGGCCAAAGAAAAGAACGTATCGCTCACGGATTATCTGACGGCGGTGCTGATCTTGGCGGTGGACAAGCAGCAGCGTGAGAGCGTGAAGCGTGAAAAACGGCTCAAACCCGTCAAAATATGCATCCCGATCAACCTGCGGCGGTTTTACCCGACCAATACGATGCGCAACTTCGCGAGCTATGTGAACCCGGGGATCGACCCAAAATACGGCACATACAGCTTTGACGAGGTTTTAAGCGCGGTGCACCATTATATGCGCAGCGAGGCCACGGAAAAGCTGTTGAACGCGAAAATATCCACGAACGTGAAGACGGAGACGCGCCGCATGCTGCGCGTGACGCCGCTTTTCATCAAAAACATAGCGATGAAGCTCACGTTCAACCTCGTCGGAGACCGCAAAAGCTCAACGAGCATATCGAATCTCGGCAACGTGATGCTGCCCGATGAAATGGCGCGCTATGTGACGAGAATGGATTTTATACTCGGGCCGCTGTCGCGCAACAAGGTGGTGTGCGGCGCGCTCACATATAACGGTACACTCATACTGAATTTCGTGAGAACGATAAAGGAAAGCACGCTGGAGCGCGCGTTTTTTCACTTTCTGGTGAAGCTCGGCGTGCCGGTCAAAATCGAGAGCAACCAAAGATGGTAACCTGAGAGGGGGAGAAGCGATGTCTTACTGTGTGAACTGCGGTGTGGAGCTCGGAAAGAGCGAGCAATACTGCCCGCTTTGCAGCGTCGAAGTCTTAAATCCCAAAACGCCGTGGCAGGAGCCTGTCGAGAGGCCGTATCCAAGGTACCTTGAGACGCTGGTCAACCGCATCGACAAGCGCTATTTTGCGACGCTGGCCGGGCTCATACTGATGATACCGATCATGATCACGATACTGCTTGATATATTGGACGGCGGTGGGCTGACATGGTCGGCGTATATCGTGGGCGCGATGGCGCTGATATTTATTTTCGTCGTGCTGCCCTTTTATTTTAAACGCTACCATACGGTCATGTTTCTTTCCGCGAACTGCGCAGCCGTACTGCTGTATCTGCTGTTCATCGAGAAGACGAACGGCGGACACTGGTTTGTCGCGCTCGGGCTGCCCATTACGGTGGCCGCCAGTATCGCCATTATCATTCTCGCACTGCTGTTTACGAAATCAAGCCGCATGACGCTGCTTAAAAAAGCGGCAGGCGTGTTTTTCGCGACAGGTTTTTTTGTGCTCGTTGTGGAGGTTTTCGTCAGATTGAATTTGCAGGAGCCCTTCACGCTCAAGTGGTCTTATTACGCGCTGATACCATGCGCCGTTTTGGGCGCGGCGGCATTGATACTTGAGCACCGGAAAAACTTCAAGGAAGAGGTCAGACGGCGGCTGTTCTATTGAATAGAGAGGAGGGCTCCTTATGACCGTTCAGAGACTTGTGGGAACATCATGGCTCGTTCACGACGGGAAACGCGGCATCGTGGTGGATGCGGCGAGAAAAGGACGAATCGAAGCATTTAAAAAGCCGCTTGAGCCGTTGGGGCTCGTTATTCCGCTGCTGCTGCTCACGCATACGCACTACGACCATGCGGGCAGCGCAAAAGCGCTGCAGGATTTTTTGGGCGCGAAGGTGATCGTCGGTGCGGCGGAGGCGGATTGCCTCATGCGGGGCAACACACCTGTTCCGAAAGGGACGCATCCGATCTCGAGGTTTATATCATCGGCGGGGCATCATATGGTGCCGATGCAAACGGAGCATTACGATGCCGTGACGCAGAACATCATCGCCGTGGACGCCGCGCGTGATCTGTCTGAATTCGGGTTTGACGCGGCGGTGCTGCCGCTCGGGGCGCATACGAAGGGCTCCATCGGGCTGCTCATCGGCGGCTTTCTTTTTTCGGGCGATACGGTGATCGGCCTTGGCGGCTCGCTTTATCCGCCGTTCGCCGATTGCCCCGAACAGATACGTGGCGCGTGGGAGATGGTACTCGCTACGAAAGCCCGGTTCATCTGCCCCGGGCACGGGCCGATGCTGCCGCGCGAAAGACTGGAAAAGGAATTCAGCGCGCGCTTTGGGAAATATGAGGATGGTGCGGCGTCACAATTGTAGGACGCTTGAGAGAAAGAAAAAGGATTTTTTTTCTACGAAATTGACTAGTCATTAGACAAGTGTGAGTCGTAGGGGCGTCCATTGGACGTCCGAAAAAATGCAACACAAAAAAGGCGCGGAATTTCCGCGCCTCGATTCCAAATTTTCTATTCTGCATCTTAAACTACAAACAGAACGCTTCCGCCACCACGCTGATCGCATCCACGGCTCTGCCGGTATCCACGCAAAAGCTGATGTTCGTCTCAGACGTGGTGATGATCGCGATGCCGATATCCTTTTTGGCGAGCGCTCCGAACAGCTTCGCCGCCACGCCGGTTTGCTGCTGCATGCCCGCGCCCTCCACGGTGAGCTTACTCAGCGACGACGTTTCAATGATTTCTCCGCATTCCTTGCGGTATTTGGCGATAGCCTTAAGACAGCTTTTCAGATCGGCGCGGGGGAGAGAGAACGACAGGCTGGCCTTGCCGTCATGCGGCATCGTCTGGCTGATGATGTCGATCTTGATATCCGCTTGCGCGATATCCTCAAATACATTGGCAGCTGTTTCCGGTGAGAATGTGAGCTCGGACAGCGTCACAACGGCTTGCCCGTCGTCTTTATAGACGCTTGTCACGGCAGATTGGCTGATGATGTCGTTCATGCTGTAAAAACCCGCCGGTTTGCCGCAGACAAACGACGCCGCGCGCAACGCGCCGACCGCGAATATCTGCCGCGATTGGGCGGTATGCTTGATCTCCACGATTTCATCCGTGCCGATAAAATAAACGCTGTGCTCGCCGGGTATCGTGCCGCCGCGCACCGCGTGGATGCCAATTTCACGGCCGCGCTTTTCGGTGCGCGTGCAGCGTCCGCAAACGAAAGGCTTTGGCGCCATCAGCGCATCGTTGATGACCTCCGCGATCGCGAGAGCGGTGCCGCTCGGGGAATCCACCTTCTGATTATGATGCTTTTCGACGATCTCGATATCGCAGTCTTCGCCGAGAAACGCAGCGGCCCTGCGGGACAGCTCCATCTGGAGGTTGACGCCAAGCGACATGTTGGCGGAAAAGAAGAGCGGAATCTGAGTCGCCGCGTTTTTGATTTTTGTCTTCTCCTCGTCCGTGTAGCCCGTCGTGCATACCACGATGGGGATATTGTGAGTCAGCGCGTACCTCAAATTCGAATCGAGCGCGTCGGGACGGGAAAAATCGATGATAACGTCCGCGGTTTCGCGGCAGTCAAATATGTCGGCATATACCGGAAAATCGTTGGGGAGGGCGTCCGGCAGTTTATCGATGCCCGCGCAGACGCGCGTGTCCTCGGAATTCGCTGCAAACTTGGCGACCGTCTGACCCATTTTACCGTTTGCGCCGCATATCAGTATATTGATCATTCTAACCTCTTATCTTACGTTTGTTCTCTATTGGCATTCAGGCGATATCAAAATCGAGCGCCATCAGTTCCTTCTTCAAAATAACGGCCTTGTCGGCGCTCATCTCGGTCAGCGGCATGCGCGGCAGCCCCACATTGATGCCAATCATGTTGAGCGCCATCTTGACGGGGATGGGGTTGACCTCAAGGAAAAGCGCGTCGATAAGCGGATTGAGCTTGAACTGCAGCTCTCTCGAACGCGCAACATCACCCTTAAGGAAGCTCATCACCATCTCGTGCGTGAGGCCCGGCAACAGGTTGGATATCACGGAGATCACGCCCTTGCCGCCCAAAGAGAGCAGCGGCACCACATGGTCGTCGCACCCTGAATATATGTCGATATCGGGGCAGAGGCGCGCGGTTTCGGTGATCTGAGCGATATTGCCGGTTGCGTCCTTGACCGCCACGATGTTTTCGTGTGCGGTGATTTCCTTCATCACGCAGGGCTTGATATTGACGCCCGTGCGTCCGGGTATGTTATAAACCACGATCGGGGTGCTCACCGCGTCCGCAATCGCGTGATAGTGCTTAATCAGCCCCACGTCGGTACACTTGTTGTAATACGGCGTCACCAAAAGCAGGCCGTCTACGCCGAGGTCGGCAGCTTCCATAGAGGTTTCAATCGCAGAAACGGTGTTGTTGCTGCCCGTTCCGGCGATAACGGGAACACGCCCCGCTGCCTGTTTGACGACGAATTCGATAGCGCTCAAGTCTTCTTCCTTGGTCATCGTCGAAGATTCGCCTGTCGTGCCGCAGACGACGAGCGCATCAATACCGCCTTCAATCTGATATTCGATCAGCGTTTCAAATGCGGCAAAATCAATGCCGTTATCGTCAAACGGCGTTACAAGCGCGGTGCCGGCTCCTGTAAAAATACTCATAATCAAGCTTCCTTCCTCAGGTTATAAGTCACCTGTCAAAATAGCCCTTGGCGGCAAGCAGCTCGGCCATCAGCACAGCGCCGCCCGCTGCGCCCCGCAGCGTGTTGTGGCTGAGGCAAACGAATTTATAGTCGTAAATCGGGTCTTCGCGAAGGCGTCCGATAGAAACGGACATGCCGCCGCCGTTGTCACGGTCCAGCTTGGTCTGCGGCCGCGCGTCGTCCTCGAAATATACGAGGAACTGCTCGGGCGCGCTCGGCAGCCTGAGCTCCTGCGGAACGCCCCTGAAGCTTTGCCATCTTTGCTTGATCTCGTCTGCGGACGGCTTATTCGTGAATTTCACGAACGTGGCCGCCAAGTGTCCGTCGGAAACGGGGACGCGAATGCACTGTGTCGTGATCACAGGCGAGCTTGTGTTCACAATCACGCCGTCTTCAATGTGTCCCCAGATCTTTAAAGGCTCCTGTTCGCTCTTTTGTTCTTCGCCGCCGATATACGGGATCACGTTGTCGATCATCTCCGGCCATGAATCGAACGTTTTGCCGGCGCCCGATATTGCCTGATATGTGCAGGCCACGATCTGCTCGATGCCGAGATCAAAAAGCGGATGCAGGGCGGGCACATACGTCTGTATCGAGCAGTTGGGCTTCACGGCGATGAAACCGCGCTTTGTGCTGAGCCGCTTTCTCTGGCTGTCGATGATGCCGACATGCTGCGGGTTGATCTCGGGCATCAGCATCGGGACATCGGGTGTTAAACGGTGCGCGCTGTTGTTGGACACCACGGGAATTTCTGCTTTAGCATATGATTCTTCGAGCTGTTTTGTCAGCGCCTTATCAAGGCTGATCGCGCAAAATACAAAGTCGACCGTCTCCGCGGCTTTCTTGATATCCGCTGCGTCGTAAACAGTCATTTTGGCAATGCTTTCGGGCAGCGGCGTTGCCATTGCCCAGCGCCCTTTCACAGCCTCGCCGTAAGTTTTGCCCGCCGAACGCTCGCTTGCGCTCAAAAGAGCGATGTCGAACCAGGGGTGGTCGGAAAGCAGCGAAACAAAACGCTGTCCCACCATGCCTGTTGCCCCAACGATGCCTACCTTAAACCTTTTCACCAGTCTGTCCTCCAAATAAATATATAGAAAATATTTTTATACAAAAATAGTGCGCATACCACACAATAGCGCACCACCGTTATAATACCGCAAAACATAAATGCAATGCCGGACTACAGCAGCGCTCCGTCGATTAAGACGGCAGTTGCATGGCTGTTCGCCATACACCCAGGCAAAACCTTCACGGACGGCTTCCCTTCGGCAGTTTCCCCTTTTTCATGTGCTTCACGGGCACCCGCTGCCTCCGCACAGATACTCTTGAAAACCGCGCCTCAAACTGTAATGGTATTTGTAGGTTTGATTATAACATTGCGGGCCGTGTTCGTCAACCTGAGGGCAAGCACTGTACATAAATTTACTTTGCGGCAGTGTGCTGACCATATGAAAAGGCCCGCGCCGCTTTGCACGGGCCGAAAAAGTGCCGTTAATCAGTATCCAAGTAAATTTTCAAATTCGGATTTGTCGGAAACCGGAATCGGTGTTCCAAACGCTGATATGCCGACAATCGGGTCGGACATATTCTGAATCTGCCATCTGCCGTTAAACTCGATCACCGTAAAACCGCCGACATAGTAGCCGCCATCCAATTCATAAAGCACCGACCTGAATTGCACATCATCGGCACCATATACCTTTGCTTGCTTTTTCTGATTTTCACGGTTCAATTCATCGTCATGCATGGATGTCTTCGCAATATCAACAATTTCCAGCGATGATATGGCGAGAGGGTCAAGCTGCTCGATCAGTCCGTCAGGGAACTCGCCGTTTTCCAGAGTTACCGGCATTCCGTCGATTAAGCCTCTGCTTTCGTCAGAAATGTGAAACGAAACAGAAAAGCATATCATTTGCATCAACAGCTCTCTCGCGGCTTTATGCCTGTTGTACAGGACATATTGAGGATATTCGGATGGCATATTAGACGTGGCAACGGGCAATAGGGTCATCAAACGCTTTGCGGTATACTGATAATCAAAGCCGCTCGCCATATTGCCCACTGCGCAGGTGCCGAGCGCCCCGTCATAATCGCCGGCTTTCAGATATCCGACAAAGCTTTCAATGGCCTCCTCGGGTGTCGAAAAGCTTTGGGAAGCGAAAGCCGCGGCAGACGCTGCGGACGTGCCGAAAGGCGACGGCAATATGCCGAGGAACGACAGCACCAGCGCAGCCGCGAGCAACACGGATATGACGGCAAAGATAAGGGCGGGGGCGTTTCTTTTACCTGCCTTTTCCCGGGGAGGCGCGGAAGACTGCTGCAATGGCTCCGGTGTCCGCTCCGAATCGGATTGCGGCGCAGGATATGGCGCAAACGGCGGGGCCGGAGGTGCTTGCTGAGGGGTCGTCGGGATCTGCGAAGCTCCGCAATTTGTGCAAAACGCACTGTCGCCCGGAATCTGTTTTCCGCAAATTCTACAAAACATAACCGTCTCCTTTTATTTATTGATCTTGAATATAATATCATAAAACATAGCAGTAAAAAACATGAATGTACAGAGATACTATAATGTGACAATATATAGAAATGTGAGCGGATTTTCCGTGTTGGATATTCTTAAAAATCAAGGGTTAAGATTAAATTAAGACCTTTTGGTACATAAGATTAAATTAAGACCTTTTGGTGTGGTTGTGTAAAAATCGGCTGTATAGTATAGTATTTGAAAAACCAAGCGTAGCGGAGATTTTTGTGAAAGCTTACAGTGTTCTGGCGGGTGCGTACAACGAGCTGATGACGGACGTGGATTACGGCGCGTGGGCGGCATACATAAACAGCCTGCTTGAAAAAAACGGCGCGCGCATCTATGAGACGGCATGCGGCACAGGCAGCATTTCATGTCGCCTTTATGACTATGGGCACGATATTGTCGCGTCGGACATTTCATCTGACATGCTGCGGGAGGCTGCGATGACCGCGCGCGAAACCGGGCGCGATATCACGTTTGTGCAGCAGGATATGAGAAGCTTTGAAGCGGGAAAAAAGGCGGACGCGGTGATCTGTGCGTGTGACGGCGTTAACTATATCGATGAACACGGGCTTAAACAGTTTGCACATTCTGCATACCGTGCGCTTAAAGACAGCGGCTTGCTGCTTTTCGATATCAGCACAAAATCAAAGCTCATGGCGATGGACGGGCAAATCTATTTTGACGATTCGGATGACGTATCGTGCATATGGAAAAACTCTTTTGATCAGGAGTGCGGCACATTGACGATGGATGTGACGCTTTTCATAAAAAAGGGAAACCTGTTTGAGCGGTTCAGCGAAACGCATGTGCAGCATGCGCACGAGACAGACTCGGTGCGCCGCACGTTAGCGCAAGCGGGATTCAGCGAAATCAGCGTGTTTGAATTTCTGACGAAGGAGCCGTGCAAAATCGGTGCGCATCGCGCGCAGTTCGTCTGCCGAAAATAACCGGCATATGTTTTTCGCGCCGCATATGATATAATAGCGTTAAGGAGATTAAATGAAGGACAACAGGAACAACAAAGTACTCAGCTTTCATCAACCGGCAGAGTTTTATATAAAAAAAGCGGAGAAGCACATCGACGCGGGGAACTTCCTCGAAGCGTTGGCGCTTTACCGCTGTGTGCTGGGCATGGAGCCCGAAAATGTGGACTATCTTTTAAGCATCGCGCAGATCTATTCGGAGATGGGCCTTTACGCCGAGTCTAACGATGTGCTGCTCAAAATCGCCAAATACGGCAATACACCCACCGAGTGTTTGTTTGCGCTCGGGTGCAACTATATGGGCCTCAAAAACTATGAGCTCGCGGATGAAGCGTTTGAGCAGTATCTCGCGGTTGATCCGGACGGCGAATACGCCGAGGATATCGACGAGCTTTTCGATATTATGGATGAGGAAGACTATGAGGACGAAGGCGCCCTTCACGATATCAGCCGCCGCATGATGTATGAGGAGGCCTTTGAGGGCAAGCAGCATCTCGATAAAGGCGACTATAAAAAAGCGATCTTGCACCTTGAGAAGGTCACAGAGCGCGACGATTCGATGACCAGCGCGATGAACAACCTGGCGCTTGCCTATTTCTTCGAAGGACGAAAATCGGAAGCGGTGGCGCTCTCCAAGCGCGTGCTCGGTTCGCAGCCGCTCAATCTGCACGCCTGCTGCAACCTCGCGTTGTTTTATTCGGATATGAACGATCACGCCAATGCCGCCGTTTACCTGCAAAAGCTCGACAGCCTCGGGGAAACGGAGCCGGAGGATATGCACAAAATCGCGCTCACATACTGTGAGCTTGGGTATCACCAGAAGGCGTATCAGATGTTTTTAAAGATCGTGTCGTTTCAGCCGTACGATTTAAGGATACTGCATTTTTGCGGATTGGCCGCCTATAACAGCGGCATATACGCCGAAGCGCTCTCGAGCTTCGTGAAAATACTCAAAATCGATCCTAATAACAGCCTTGCGCATTATTATAAGGCGCTCGCGGAGCAGGCGAAGGCAAACGGCGCCGCGAGAGAGCTGGAATATGTGTATCAGGTGCAGTTTGACGAAATCAAGCGCCGCATCGGCTATCTCAACGAATGCTTGAAACAGAGAAACGGCAGCCTCAAAGAGAAATGGGAAAGCGATGAATTTTTCAAATCAATCATTTTCTGGGGCTTGCATTACGGCGACGAATACATCAAAAAAATCGTGCTTGAGATCATGAGCATGTTTTCGGATAATAAGGTGGAAGAGATATTCCGCGATTTTCTGCTCAAAAGCTCGGAGTCGGATGAAATCAAGAACGACGTCTTTATGTACCTTAAAAAAATGGGCGCCACGGAACCGTATGTGGCCTACATCAAGGGCGCGATTGCCGAAGTGCGCGTGGGGACGGTGTCGGAGGATTTGAAGACGCTGCCGAAGCGTTATGCCGACGCGCTGACGAGCTTTATCGGCCACACGCGTCCGCGCTATAACGACGAATTTGTGACGCTCGGCGTGGAACTGCTGCTCTCGATCGTGAAAGCCAGAAAGGACGACGGCAAATGGGTCCGTTCGTTCGACGCTTTCGCCGCGGCGCTGGAGCTTCGTACTTGCGAAGTGAAGAAGGACTATGATATACCGTCGAAAGCGGAGCTCATGGACATTTACGGCATATCTCCCATCACGCTGAGCAAGTATTACAAGCTGCTGTTCGGCGGAAAAGAGTCGGGTGATTGATTATGCTGATCGATTTTGAACAAAAATTTTCTGAATATCTGCATCAATATCTGCACAGCAGCGGGCTCAATGAAGATGAGATTGAGGAACAGGCGCCGGAGCTTTACCTTGAATGGCTCAGCAGCCCCAAGGACTGGCTTTCGGGGCTTTCTCCGAGCGGCTACTTTGAGGCGATGGATCCGGGGGCGCTTGTCACGGAACTGGGGAGATATATGCTTTCGGATATGGCGATACCGGGGCCGCTTCTGAACTGTATCGCCGACGCCAGCGATGCGACGCATCCGCTGCTGGTTTCGCTGATGCAGAATTATGAGGGTGAGAAGAGCGACGATATTCGCACAACGGTTGTGAGGCTCATCGAAGAGATGGATATGCCGCGCCCGTTTGCATATTATATTGACGTGGTGTCGGCGGCCACAGAGCCGAGTGATTTTTCGGAGGCGTGCGTGGAGGAACTCAAAAACGCCGGGAAGGACTTTCTTGAAAAGGTCATTGCCGCCTATGAATCGGCGTCGTCGGCCTACGCCTCGGACTGCCTTCTCGATATCCTTGCCGATATGCCTTATGATGAACGCGCCTATGAGTTTGCTCTGGAAAAATTCCTCTACAGCGACAACAAGGCGTTCTACGCGAGCTGCCTTGGCAAGCTCGGCAATGAAAAAGCGCTTCCGTATCTTGAAGAAGCGCTCAGGCAGGACGGCATCAGGTATTTTGATTATGTGAGCATCAAGAACGCGGTGGAGGCCCTCGGCGGCGAGGTGATGATCGACCGCGATTTCACGGGTGATAAGGACTACGAGTCTTTGATCGGCATGGAGGACTAAGTGATCACATTAACGGAGATCAAGCAGAATGAGAAGATAAAGGTGCTCGTGGAGCATGCGAATAAAGTGCTGGAAGTCATGGGATATACCGATCATGGCCCGCGGCATGTCGGCTATGTGAGCCGCATCGCGGGCGAGATTTTAGAAAAGCTCGGCAAAAGCGAACGGTGCGTGGAGCTTGCGAAAATCGCGGGCTGGGTACACGACGTCGGCAATATGGTCAACAGAAAGCAGCACGGCCTTAACGGCGCGACGCTGCTTTTTCCGATACTCTGTGAGATGGGCATGGATATATCCGAAGCCTGCGATATCTGCTCGGCTGTCGGGTCGCACGAAGAGGAATCGGGTCTGCCCGTCAGCGACATTTCCGCGGCGTTGATCATCGCGGACAAGGTGGACGCGCACCGCGCGCGTGTGCGGAGCAAACAGTTTTTGCCCACGGATATTCATGACCGCGTGAATTATTCGATACGCTCGACGAGCATGACCGTGAAAGACGGCACCATCGCGATGGATTACACGATGAACAGCGTCGCGTCGCCCATGGAGTTTTTGAGCATTTATTTAACGCGTATGCAGATGTGTGAGAAGAGCGCGCGGTTTCTCGGATGCAATTTCGCGCTGCATATCAACGGCGTCAAGCTTAACAGATGGGACGAAGCGGATGACGTATAACTGCTTTGCCTCATGCGCGTTCGGCCTTGAATCCCTTGTGTCCACGGAACTGAAAAAATTAAGACTCGGCGGCGTGAGCGCTCGCGACGCACGGGTCTATTTTGATGCCGATGAAACCGGCATCGCTGCGGCGAACCTGTGGCTGCGCACAGCGGACAGGGTGTTTATCGAGCTCGGCACATTCGAAGCGACGACGTTCGACATGCTGTTTGAGGGTGTGCGCGCGCTCCCGCTGGAGGATTTTATCCCGAAGGACGCCGCATTTCCGGTCAACGCGGATTCGGTGGGCAGTGCGCTGTTCAGCGTGTCGGACATACAGTCGATCAGCAAGAAAGCGGCCGTGACGCGGCTCATGGCGGCGCATAAGGTCAAGGTGCTGCCCGAGACGGGGGACCGTTACGACATACATGTGAAGATACTGCGGAATTCTGTGTCGGTGTGCCTCAATACGAGCGGAACGGGGCTGAACCGCCGCGGTTACCGCGCGGCGAACGTGGCCGCGCCGATACGTGAGACGCTCGCGGCGGGGCTTGTGATGCTGTCCGGCTGGGACGGCGGCGAGCTTGCCGACCCGATGTGCGGCTCGGGAACGATCGCGATTGAGGCGGCGATGCTCGGCGCGAACATCGCGCCGGGGCTTAAGCGCGCGTTCGATGCGCAGGCTTGGCCGCGCTTTAAAAAGCCGTGGCTCGAAGCGAGGGAAGAGGCCGCGCAGATGAGAGTTCAGATGCCTGTCATATTCGCGTCAGATATCGATAAGAAGGCGCTGAGCGCGGCGGGCAAAAACGCAGAAGCGGCGGGCGTGGATATCAAAATCTTTCACGCGGATGTGCGGAACTTTTCACGGACATGCCCCGTGCTGACCAATCCGCCGTATGCGGTGCGGCTCGGTGAACGCAATGAAGTGCATAAGCTCTACGGCGAGATGGGGAAGGCGTTTGCGAATGCGTCCAAGAAATCGGTCATATCGGCGGACGACGATTTTGAGCGTTTCTTCGGCAAACGCGCGACCAAGAAGCGCAAGCTTTATAACGGCAGCATCAGGTGCAATTTTTATCAGTATTTTTAAATATGACAGGGGGCAACTGACGCGTAGGGAGTATGTTCCATATTGCGCTTTTGAACCATCCGAAGTTGGAGATTGTATTGGATATTACGTGAATAATGGCGATAAGGTATATATATGCAAATTAAAAGGTCAATCATCTGATGAATGGATTGTCAATGTTTTAGACTTGGAAAACTGCAATGAGGGAATGGTTTTTAGAGAAAGAAGAACGACGGACATTCCAAATGGACTGTCATCCGAATAGAATAAATAAGCAGTTATACAAACGAGAGTAATTTTCATTATCAAACTGTTCAGAGAGTTTGAGCTTCATTTGCTGCCATGCTCACTTAAAAAGTTTATTATCAACCCAATTTTGCGATGCAATAGAAAAACCGGGGTTAAGGCCTATCTTCGATAATTAATGACGATAATTAATGATGCAGGTTTGTCAAATGCCTTATCCTGTGTTATCATAAACCGGCAATTTAAATGAGGAGACAAAGAAAGAATCAATGATCAGTGCTCAAGGGGTATCCCTTCAATACGGCGGCCGGGCGCTCTTTAAAAATGTCAGCGTGCAGTTTTCAGCGGGCAACTGCTACGGTCTGATTGGCGCGAACGGCACCGGGAAATCCACATTTCTAAAAATACTCTCGGGTGATCTGGAGCCGAATAACGGCGACGTATCCGTCACACCTGGCCAGCGCATCGCTGTGCTGCGGCAGGATCACTTTGCGTTCGATGAGTTCACCGTGCGTGAAACCGTGATCATGGGGCACGAGCGCCTCCATGAAATCATCAAGGAGAAGGACGCGCTTTACGCCAAGGAGGATTTCAACGACGACGACGGCTTAAAGCTCGCGGAGCTCGAAGGCGAGTTTTCCGAGCTCGACGGCTGGGACGCCGAATCGAATGCGGAAATACTTTTGAACGGCCTTGGCATCACGGGCGAATACCATGAGATGAAAATGGCGGAGCTCGACGGCCCGCGCAAGGTGAAGGTGCTGCTCGCGCAGGCGCTTTTCGCGAAGCCCGACAACCTGCTGCTCGACGAGCCGACAAACAACCTCGATCTCCACGCGATCACATGGCTGGAAAATTTCCTGATGGATTTTGAGAACACCGTGATCGTGGTCTCGCATGACCGCCACTTTCTCAATAAGGTGTGCACGCATATCGTGGATATCGACTACGGCAAAATTCAGATGTACGTGGGCAACTACGACTTCTGGTACGAGTATACGCAGTTGGCCGCGCGCCAGCTTAAGGACGAGCGCAAGCGCACAGAGCAGAAGGCGAAGGAGCTCGAGGAGTTCATCCGCCGGTTCAGCGCCAACGCGTCCAAATCCAAACAGGCGACCTCGCGCAAGAAGATGCTCGACAATCTCCAGATGGACAACTTCGCGCCGTCGTCGCGGCGGTATCCGTTCGTGCATTTCAAGCCCGACCGCGAGGTGGGCAACGATATACTGGCTGTGAACGGCATCAGCAAAACGATAGGCGGGCGCAAGGTGCTCGATAATGTGAGCTTCGTCGTGCAGCCCGGAGACAAAATCGCGTTCGCGGGCAAGGACGAAGTCGCGCGCACCACGCTGTTCCAGATCATCATGGGGGAGATGGAGCCCGACGAAGGCACGTACAAATGGGGTGTCACCACGACTCAGGCGTATCTGCCCGCGGACAACTCGGAGTTCTTCGACGGTGTGGATTTAACGCTGGTGGACTGGATGCGCCAGTTCTCCGAGGATAAATATGAGGCCACCGTGCGCGGCTGGCTCGGGCGCATGCTTTTCTCGGGCGAGGAGGCCATGAAACAGGCCAAGGTGCTCTCGGGCGGAGAGAAGGTCCGCTGCATGCTCGCCAAAATGATGCTTTCAGGCGCAAATGTGCTGATCATGGATGAGCCGACCAACCATCTCGATCTTGAAGCGATCACCGCGCTCAACGAAGGCATGACGGAATTCAAGGGCGTGATGCTGTTTACCTCGCATGACCATCAGATCATGCAGACGGTATCCAGCCGCGTGCTGGAAATACTGCCCGGGTTCCTGATCGACCGTCGCGAGAGCTTTGATGAGTATATTGAGAATCCCGAGGTCGAAGCGCTGCGCGCGCAGTATCAAGCCGGGTAAACGGAGTTTTATGACGGGGAGCAACGCCGAGTGCGTTGTTCCCTTTTTGGTTTAAAAAGCAGTCGAAAATACGCTGACCTAATTCTCCTTTAGGAGAAGACAAGCTTTTGATAACCTCTTAACTTGGCTCTCTCTGATGAGGGGGCTCAGCCTGATGCTCCCCTGTTTGTCATGCTGAGGAGCGGAGCGACGTGACTACGAAGTGGAAAGCATCCCATGTTAAAATGCTTTATACATGGGATTTTAGTCCACTCCGTAGTCGACTCGCTATTGCTCACAAAATGACATTTTTGACTTTGTCAACAACTTGGGGCCACCCTGAAGACTACCTTTCAGGGTGGAATGGGGGCAGTCACCTATAGGTGACTGGGAAGACCCTCCGGCACTTTGTGCCACATTCCTCATCAAGAGGCCCAATGCACTTTATCGACAACCTGAGCTTCTCCTCAAGGAGAAGCCATAATATGCCTTAAATACACTATGTAATATCAACAATTCACTCCGTTTAATGAGCATCTTTTCGGCTGCTGATTACCTAAGTCCATCTTAAGACGACGGCCTATTGTGTAAAAAATACCAAAATACTCTTGACATATAAAGAAAGAGAGTCTAAAATTTTAGACATGATGACTAATTAGACAGACTGAACCATGCGGACAGGGAGCTGATGAAAGTGAAGGAATCATTGTCAAAAGCCGAATGGATGGTGATGGAAGCATTATGGGGAAAAGGCCCGATGTTTTTATCGGACATCATGGTAACGATGAGCGGCAAGGTCAGATGGAAGACAGGGATGATTTAAAAAAACTGATCAACGAGCTTGAACAAGCGGAGCGCGAAGCGCCGGAGGGCAAGTAATATGAAAGTTTTAAACGTATTGTTGGAAATCACCGTATACTCGGCTGTGATATTCGCCGTGATCGTGCTGTTTAAAAAACTGCTCAAAAACAAGATATCCCCGGTTTTGCATTTGGCCGTCTGGGCGATGCTGATTATACGGCTGTTGCTGCCGGTTACGTTCGACGCATCGGTGCATTTTATTACGCTGCCGGGTGAGACGATACAGCTAAATAGCCGTGCCGACGAAGCAGCGCAGACTGAAACGGCGCAGAGCCTTCAACCAAAGCCCGAAGTCGCGGGTCAGCCGATGATTGCGTCGTCCGGCACATCCGCCGCGCAGGCAAGAAGCCATGAGACCATGCAATCGCCCGAAAATGCAACCGCACCGGTAAAAATCGACTGGGCGGCGGCGCTCGTCGGCGGTTGGATTGCGGGCATGATCGTTTGTGCCGGTATGGCGGTATGCGGGTATAGCCGAATCCGCAGAAAACTTCGGCGCGACGCTTTGCGCCCCCCCGAAGCACTTGAGGCATTATTCGATGAGTGCCGGAGCGAATTGAAAATAAGCGGGCGTGTGCGGCTCAGTGTACAGCGCTTTACGCAGAGCCCCGCGTTATTATTCCCCTCCAATGTATTGGTGCCGGTCGGCATGCTTGGTATGGAACATGGGAAAGTTAAATTGGCACTGATGCACGAACTGACGCACTACAAGCGAAAAGATCAGCTTTTCGCGATGCTGCTGCTCGCGCTGCGAATCGTCTATTGGTTTAATCCCGTGGTGCACTTGGCGGAAAGAATCATTCGGGACGATATCGAAACGGCCTGCGACAGCAGCGTGGTCAGGCGCTTGAGCCCGACGGAGAAGAACGTTTACGCATGCTCGCTGATAGCGATGTACAAAAGCACACCCGACACACAGATGGTGCTCGGTATGGCGCTTGGCGGCACACGCAAGGGTGCCGAAAAGCGCATCAGAGGGATTTATATGAAGCAAAAGAGCCAATGGCATGTGAAGCTGACCGCTGCGTTTATAGCGGGCGTGGTCGCCGTATGTTGTTTTACCACCGCGTGCCAGCCGACGCCCGAGGCTCCGCCGGTCATACACAAAGTGGAGGATATCCCCAAAGAAGCGATACAGGAAACCGTTGCGACCCCGACGGCAGAAGCGAAGAACACCGTTGAACCGGCTGCTTATTCGGCTAAGGAGCATTGGACAGAAACGGTGAATAAGAATGATTTTCTTTCCATTGAGGTAGACGTGGATATGCTGGTGCCCGAGGCGGCGGCTTATCCGGTTGAACGTCTGGAGCGCGTTGTGCTCACGCAGGAGAAAGTGAATGAACTGATCGCTTTTTTCACGGAGCCGGGAACGAAATTCTATACCGGTGAATATGTAAAACTGAAATCGGAGTATGAAGAAGAACTCATCAATTTAAAAAAGAGTCTGCAGGATGTACTGAATGGCGGTGACGGCGAAACTCCTGAATCCATTCGCGGATATATTAAGGAGGTTGAGAGTAAGCTGGCGAAAGCGCCTGAAACACATTCCTATACGTATATTGAGCCGATATTTACTTATGAGGCCGATTACGAGACAGGAGAGCCCCGAAAAGAGACTGGTGAAAATTCGATTTCCGTCTCAATAGAATTGCCGGATGGCGGCAGATATGGATCCATTTATGCGAGCCGCTATGAAAAAGATAAAAGCACCAGAGCAAGTTTTTATTATACACGCTTCAGCGGCGGTTGTGATATGGAAAGCTATTTTACCTGGTATGACGAGGAACTCAAACGGGAAATGGAAGATCCTCCGTGGTATGCACAAAGTGATGGCGGTGAATGGCAGAAGGATATAACAAGGCAGCGTGAATTTGTTGACGCCGGGCTGGAGAACATGAAGAAAAACAACATGGATTTGCGCGCTGCGGCTGACAAGGCGGTTCGTCTGCTGGAGGAACTGGGCATAGAAGGAATGCAGCTTAAGAGCTATGAAAAGGCGATGTTCTCGAGGGAACGCGACAATGAAGATAACACTATACCAGGCTGTAATGTAGAATTTGTGCGTGAATGCGGCGGCATCCCTTCGTTTTCGCAACGTGGCGGCGGTTTTTCCCTTGAGCAGGACTATTCCGAGCTGTATTGCGCGCCTTTTGATCTGGAGGGTGTGACTGTGCTCATCAGCGAGGAGGGGGCAGAGAGCTTTTCGTGGAGGAATATGGCTCAGGTCGTCGAGCGTGTGGCTGAAGATACCACGCTGATGCCGATTGATGACGTGAAGCAGCGCATCCTCGATCACATTTACTTTATGAATTCAGCATGGCTGGAACGCGAGCCACATGAAAAAAGGCGCATCAATATTGAGGAAATGCGTTTGGTAACCACATACATCAACGCGAAGGATGATACTGAGCGCGTGCTGATTGTGCCCGCGTGGCATATCATGGCGCAGGAAGAGTATTTGTTTGACCAAACAGATGAGTGGGTGCGCGGGAATCAAGACGAATTTATGATCAATGCGATTGATGGAAGCGGCATTCTTATGCCGGGTATATTGGAACATTTGCAGAGTAGGGGGGAGTGACCCTCTTAGACTTATAGGATTGACGGGAGCGAATTAAAATGAAGGAATCATTGTCAAAAGCCGAATGGATGGTGATGGAAGTCTTGTGGGCAAAAAGCCCGATGTTTTTATCGGATATCATGGGAACGATGAGCGGCAAGGTCAGCTGGAAGAAAAGCACATTCTCAACGTATCTCAAAATACTGACGGACGAAGGGTATATCGGCTACGAGACGATCCGCAACAGCCGGTCTTACTATCCGCTCGTGAAGCGCGCGGAATGCGCTATCAATGAGAGCCGCTCGCTGATGTCACGTATGACCGATGACAGCGCGCGGATTTTTTTATCCAATATGATCAAGGAAGGGAGCCTTACAAAGGAAGACAGGGATGATTTAAAAAAACTGATCGATGAGCTTGAACAAGCGGAGCGCGAAGCGCCGGAAGGCAAGTGAGATGAAAGTTTTAAATGTGCTGTTGGAAATAACGGTATACTCGGCAATCATATTCGCCGTGATCATGCTGTTTAAAAAGTTGCTCAAAGACAAGATGTCCCCGGTTTTGCACCTGGCCGTCTGGCTGCTGCTGATTTTAAGGCTGCTGCTGCCGGTCACATTCGACGCGGCGGTGCATTTCATTACGCTGCCGGGTGAAACGATACAGATCGACAGCCGGGCCGGAGATGCGGCGCAGAACGAAACGGCGGCGGACCTGAAGGCGAAGTCCGGGGGAAGCGGTCAATCGGCGGAGGCATCGTCTGCCGCGTCCGCCGCCGCGGCGCAGTCAGGGGAACAAGAGTCTGTGCAAACGCCCGTACCAGCGAGCGAGCCGGCCACAATCGACTGGCCAATGCTGCTCATCACCGTCTGGATAGCGGGTATGGGCCTGTTTGCCGGTATGGCGGCGTGCGGGTATATTCGTCTGCGCGGAAGCCTTCGGCGCAACGCTGTGCAAACGCCCGAAGCGCTTGCGGCTTTATTCGATGAATGCCGGAACGAACTGGATATAAGCGGGCGCCTAAAGCTCAGCGTGCAGCGTCTTTCGCACGGCCCCGCGCTGCTGTTCCCGTCCACCGTGTTGATACCGGTGAATGTGACGGACATGGGGCAGCGGCAGTTGAGATTGGCGCTGATGCACGAACTGACCCACTTTAAGCGAAAAGACCAGCTTTTCGCGATGCTGCTGCTCGCGCTTCGTATCATCTATTGGTTTAATCCCGTGGTGCATATGGCGGAAAGGATGATACGGGATGATATCGAAACGGCCTGCGACAGCAGCGTTGTCGGTCGCTTGAGCCCGGCTGATAAAGGTGTTTACGCGCGCGCTTTGATATCGATGTACAGAAATACGCCTGAAACACAGATGGTGCTGGGCATGGCGCTGGGCGGCACGCGAAGGAATGCGGAAAAGCGCATCAGAGGCATTTATATGAAGCAAAAGAGCCAGTGGCATGCCAAACTGACCGCCGCGCTGCTGGCGGGCATAGTCGCTGTGTGCTGCTTTACCACCGCGTGTCAGCCGACGCCCGATAAACCGGTCATTGTGAACAAGAACCAAAGCTATGATGACATCATGAACAGGGAGACCGGCGAAACACCGGAAGGCGCCAGCGAGCCCTATACGGTGCCCGACCGGATCACGGAAAATATCGAGGAGGGGAATCTTAAGATTCATGCCGATATACCGGTCGAGCTGCCGCAGACAACCGGCTTTCCGGTGACAATCGTCAAACAGAAGCTTTTCTCGCAGGACGAGGTCGATCATATCGTTGATTACTTCGCGCAGGGACGGAAGATGTATAAGCAAAAGACATTCCAGACCAAGGACGAAATCATGGATATGATCACCGAAGCCAAGCGAGGGCCGCTTGTGGACGGCGCGTACGACCCGTCTCAGGTTGACGAGAACTGGATCAAGGAGCTCGAGCAGCGCTATGAAGATGCTCCGGCAGCTTATGAAAAACAATATGTCGATTCGACGCTTGATTATTGCATCGGCTACGACGGCACGCCGCTGAACAGCGGCGAAAAGGCCGAGCTCAATGTCAGCATAGAAAATGACAAAGGCGCCGAAGAGACGCTTCACGTCATGAACGCGAATGATCTCTATCACAGCACTGAAGTCTACTACAGAGATGATTCGATCTATTATGATGAAACTTTTTATCGGGAAAATCTTGACGCGCCGGATATCGACGCCGCGACGGATCATAATTTCCGTGATTGGGAAAACCAAATCAAAAATACAAGCATGACCGAAGACGAAGCCATCGCTCAGGGAAATGCCATACTGGATGCCCTGCATATCGATGGCTTGGCACTGGCCGATGTTGATCGCGCCGCTCTATTGGATGCCAACAACTATCCGTGCAAGGGCGGCTATCAGTTGACTTACTTGCGCAGTAAAGGAAATCTGACGGGGTTCTTCAGTTACTATTGGACATGGAGCCAAGCGCCTGACGAAGAAATGCCCGAGTATGCGCCTCCGTTTGAGCAGGAGCGTGTGGAAATCATGCTCAATGAAGACGGGATCCACGGTTTCTATTGGTTTGGAATCGTGACGGAGGATCAAACCGTCAATGAGAACGCACAGCTCAAGCCGTTTGAGGAGATAAAGCAGGCCGCGCTCAACCAGATAAAATATAAATATTCGTTCAGGGCCATTGATGAGTGGCATGTGCGTTGCGAGATCATATCTGCCAAGCTGTATCTCGGTTATATCGGTGTGAAGGACGATATGAATAAGGCGCTGATGGTGCCCATGTGGATATTTGTCACAGAAAGCTACGACAGGCATGAATCCGAAACCTCAGAATTCAGAAATGGCTATGAAGCTGTCGCCGTTAACGCGCTTGATGGCAGCATCGTCAGCACCATGCCTCGAATGGAAGATATGAGGGAATAAGTGTGGTATGCGGTGCGGTAAAACCGGCTTAAAGCCGACGGTTAACGATCGCGATTGATATGTAAGGCAGAGAACATGCCGCTCTCTGCCTTTTTAAATGCTTCTCTGAAAACGTTGGGTTATTAAGCCCTGCTCAATGGGATAGCGTTAATCGCCATAATGCTTATCCACGAGGTCGATCAGTTCCCCTTTTTTTAGCCCCAGCGCTTTATAATACTCGATATCCTTGGCGAGCTTTTCCAGCACCATCGCGTCGCGCTTTTCGTCGATCGCGTCGCGGTGCAGCGGGGCCACGAAGCAGCCGCGCCCCACCATCGAGTAAATAAAACCCATATGCTCAAGCTCTTCCCATGCTTTTTTCACGGTGATCACGCTGATCCTGAGCTCCTTGGCGACCGTGCGTATCGGCGGCAGGCTGGAGTCCGTCTGAAGCTCGCCCTTGATGATCTGTGAGGATATCTGCTCGAATATCTGCTGATAGATCGGCTTCTCCGAAGTGTTCGATATCACGATGTTCATCAGATATTGACTTTCTCGAACCGCTTCACAGATATTTTAGCAGCCAGGAGATTGAGCAGCACAAAGATGACGATGCCTCCCGCAAGCGCGGCATAATGCACCCAAGTATTGAGCGTGCCGTCCAGCACTTTTAAAGCCGGTACAATCTGAATAACAGTTTCAATGGCTCCGGCAAACAGCACTGAAACCGCAACGGCGACTATCGTCGGTATTCCGATTTTAAAGGCTGTTTTGTAAAACATCGGGAACAGCGCGATGTTATGAAGGCCATACATGACAAACACAATTCCGAAAAAAGCGGCATTGGTATCCATAAGGAAATTGCCCTGCGGATAAAGCACGAGGTTGATTGCGCCAAATATCGCCGCAACGATCACCTGAAGCACCTGCATGATCACGATCGACCATATTCGGGATTTCACGATATCGCCGCGCCTCACGGGCAACGATGCCGAGAAATCGATATCGCCCTGCGCCTTGGCCGTGCTGAAAATGTTGGGCACAATGGTGAACAGGAAATACATCAGCGCGATCAAATACGGCCATTGCGGTATCAGCAGCAAAGCGCCGAACAGAAAAGAAAGATAAAACAGAGGATGTATCGTCAAACGGAATTCCTTATACAGCATGCTCTTCATTTTTTCGTCCCCCTTTTGTCATGGAATATCATGATCTCTTCGAGCGTCGGCGGTTCGAGCGTGAGCCCGGCGGCATCCCGCACATCATCCGTTTTGATGAGGCCGGTGAATCCGAAAGCATTGGCCTTATACCCGATCATTTTAGAAGCTAAAGAGTTAAGCTGCTCCGGTGTCCCCTTGACGATGCGGTAAGAGGCGATCAGGTCGTCCCTTGACCGGCTTTCGATAATCCGGCCGTCCTGAATGAACGTGATGAAATCGGCGCATTTGTCAAGATCACTCGTGATATGCGTGGAGAAGAGTATGCTGCGCTCTCCGTTTTCGATGAGCTCCTGAAACAACTCGATAAGATCGTCGCGCGAAACGGGGTCAAGGCCGTTCAAGGGTTCGTCGAGTATCAGCAGCTTGGCGTTGTGAGACAGCGCAAGCGCGAGGTTGAACTTAACCTTCATGCCTTCGGAGAGCTCATCAACCCTCTTTTCGGGATCGAGCTCAAAACGGCCAAGATAGTCTTCAAAAGCCTTATCGTCCCACTCGTCATAGAAGCGCTTCACCACATCCGCAATGTCTTTGATCTTCTTCTTGGGGTAATAGTGGACGCCGCCGAACATGAATGAGATATTTTGTTTGACCGCAAGCTCGTTGGGGATGAATTCTTTTCCGAACATCCTGACGCTGCCGCCATCGGGATGGACGAGGTTGAGCATCGATTTGAGCGTGGTGGTTTTTCCCGCGCCGTTCTTGCCCACAAACCCCATGATAAACCCGGGCTCGAGAGAGAAGGACACGTTTTTGAGCTCGAATTTTTCATATCGTTTACTTAAGTTCGTAACATTCAGCAATGAAAAGTTACCTCCCTAAAAAATATTGTACATATTGAACATGCACAATATATCACTTGCGGCAGGCTGTGTCAAGCGTTTATTCAGCAAAGCCACGCATCTTTCGAATAATAATCTTGAATTGTGCTCAAAATGAAAAGAGACTTGTCTATAGAAGAGGGCATAGAATATGAAAAAACTATTTTGCATACTGCTGGCATTAATCGCGGTTTTAGCCACGCTTCCGGGCTGTTCGAATAATGAGTCGCAAAGCGCCACCACCACAGTGTCGCAAGGATCGCAGCAGCCTCAGGCGAGCAGCTCCGGCAGCGAGCAGGCGCCGCAAAGCTCTGGCTCGCAAGGAATGAAGATCAAGCCGGAGCAACTGATTTCGAAAGAGGACGCGAATACTTTGCTCGGTGAAACCGTGAAGGAGGGCATGGATGATGAGTATCCCCAGCTTGGCTTAAGCTCCTGTTATTATGCGCCCGAGAATCAGGAATCCAAGAATTATCTGCAGATAAGCATTCTGCAGAAGGAAGAGCAACAAGGAGGCCAGTCAGGCGGGTCGGAAAGCTCGAGCCAGCCAAGTGAATCGAGCAGTCAAAGCCAGTCAGGCCAGCCCAGCCAGCCGAGCGAATCGGGCGGGCAGGGGGGCAGCGAGATGTCGCCAAAAACCTTGTATGAAGGCTTTAAGAAAATTTTCTCGGATGCGAACGCCGCGGTGACCGGCCATATCGGCGATGATATTTTTGTCTCTGGCAAAAGCATCAGCATACTGTCGGGAGAATACTGCATCATCATATCGGTGGGCAGCGGAGACCCTGCTGCTGCGGAGGCGATGCTCAAAAACGCCGCCGAGATGGCTGTCGGGAATTTGAAACGAATACAGGGGGAATAGCACGGATAAAAACATCCAGGTCAAAGCCGCTTTTACACGCGGCTTTTGTTTTAAGCGGCGTGAAAATCTGTTGCATACTTCTGGCATGAAATATATACTTGAAAAAAGCTTGATAGCGCAATAAAACAAGAGCAATCGACGGCTTAGCAGAAGAAAGGATGAGGGAAAACCGATGTATGATGTGATCATTATAGGGGCCGGACCGGCGGGAATCTCGGCGGGCATATATACGGCGCGGGCGCGGCTGCGCACGCTGATTATCGGGGCAAGCAGCGGCGCGTTGGCCAAAGCCGGTAAAATTGAGAATTACTACGGTTTTTCCAGCCCGATATCGGGGGAGAAGCTTTTAAGCGAAGGCCTGCTGCAGGCGAAAAACGTCGGCGCGGAAATATTGACCGAGCAGGTTGTGAATATCGGTTATGAAGACAGTTATATCGTCAAAACGAAGGACAGTCAATACAAAGGCAAAGCGGTGATCATTGCGACGGGCTCCAGCCGGACAGCTCCGAAAATTGAAGGCTTTACGCGCTTTGAAGGGCAGGGCATCAGCTACTGTGCCGTCTGCGACGCTTTTTTCTATAAGGGCAAGGATGTTGCGGTGCTCGGGTGCTGTGAATACGCGCTGCACGAGGCAAGCGAGCTGCTGCCCATTGCGAAGTCCGTCACGCTGCTGACAAACGGCGCAAAGCCCATTCCCGATATCCCGAAGGAAATACCGGTCATCACGACGGAGATTGCCGCGCTGGAAGGCGGGGATACGCTCGAAAAGGTGCGGCTTGCGGACGGAAACGAATTGACGGTGGCAGGCGTCTTTGTCGCGATCGGCGTTGCCGGCAGCAGCGATCTCGCAAGGAAGCTTGGTGCGGAAACCGAAGGCCTTAAGATCGTCGTTGATGAAAATATGGCCACAAATCTTCCCGGGCTTTTTGCCGCGGGCGACTGCACGGGCGGTATGATGCAGATCGCAAAAGCCGTATACGAAGGCGCGAAGGCCGGCATGGAGGCCATCAAATTCGTCAGGAATAATAAGTAAAGATCACCGGAGGCATTTTTGGACGCGGTTTTGTATAAGCTGCTGACGCATGATAAACAGGCGCGGCTGTTCCTTATTGATAATACGGCGATGCTCGGCGGTGCGCATGCGTCTTTGAGCGGTGCCGCTTTGAGTATTTTCAGCAGCGCTTTGACGTTTACCTGTCTGCTTCACGGCATACTCACGAACGCAAAGAGAGTCACGGTCAAGCTCGAATCGTCGGAGCCTGCGGTTTATATGGTTTTCGGCGCGGACGCCAACGGCGATATTCAGGGCTTCGCATCCGAAGAACTGATCCATCGGCAATATGACGGCTTAAAGGATATGCTCGGGGACAACGGCTGTATAAGAATCGTTTACGACAACGGCGCCGACGCCGTTTTCACCGGGATCGTCGAGATCAAAGAGGACGATATTGCAGAGAATCTGTCGCGGTATTTCATGCAGAGCGAACAAACGGAAACAATATTCCGCCATTTTTTCGAATGCCGTGCATTACACATTCAATTGAGCCGCGGTGTTTTGGTGCAGGCATTGCCCTTCGCGGACTCATTGCTGATTCAAGGCTGGGCAGAACGGCTCGAATCGGAAAGCGGCGTGATCAACGATTCGCGGCAGAGCGTTGAAACGCTGATTGAAACTGTCTTTTCAGGCGCTTCCGTAGCGGAGAAATGGCCGGTTCGGTTGAATTGCTCATGCGACAGACAGTCGGTCCTTCTCATGCTGATGGGGCTCGGGGCCAGCGAGCTTGAGTGGACAATCAATGAGGACAAGGCTATCGAGGTCAGATGCGGCAAGTGCGGAAAAAGTTACGGCTTCGGCGCGGATGAGATTAAGAGCTTGATAGGCTTAATCGAAAAAGAAGGCTGACAACGATGTTGACATTTGCGGTTATTGCCATCACTTCGGCGCTGATCTGTTACTTGATCGGCGTTTGGGCTGAGAGATAAGCTGTACAATTGAGGCCATCAAGAATGACGATAGGCGTGCTGTCGGATACCCATATCCCCAAAAGAGCGAAAGAGCTGCCGCAGATTGTTCTCGAGACCTTTAAAGATGTCGATCATATCATTCACGCGGGCGACATCATATGTCTTGACGTTTTAAGTCAGCTTGAGGCTTTGGCCCCCGTCACAGCCGTCGCGGGCAATGTTGACCCGCCGGAAATAAAAGACCTGCTCGGGGAGAAGAAGACATTGCCGCTCGGCGGTTTTCGTATCGGCGTGATCCACGGGCACGGCAGCCGCGGCAGCACCGCCAGCCGGGCGCTTGCGGGCTTTCAAAATGAAGCGGCGGACTGTATTGTTTTCGGACACAGCCATATCCCATACTGCCGGTATCACGGGCCTGTTTTGATGTTCAACCCCGGGTCCCCGACGGATAAACGCCGCAACAGTCATTTTTCTTTCGGCATTATTGAGCTTGGTGCAACGCTGAAAGCGAAGCACATCTATTTTTGAGAGCTTTCACGGCTTTTGAGCCCGCAGCCATATTGTCTTCCGCTTCGGAATAAGATTGAATCAACAGAACTTTTCCTGCGGGGGACAACATGAATCGGATCAAGACGCTCCATATTCTTATCATGTCGGCGATAATGGTCACATTGCTTGCGCTGTTTGCAAACGGCGTTTTCGAAGCGCCGGAATCATGCAGCACAGAGCAGGCGGCCGCCGATGAATATATGTGGTATTATCTGCCTCACGAAACGATGCAGCAGCCGAAGCCCATGGAGAAGGCGCCATACATCAAGGATTATCGCGTCGTCTATGTCGGCAACGCGGATGAAAACAAGATCTATCTGACGTTTGACGATTGCCCCGACAACGAAAATATACCGACGATACTCGATATACTCAAAGACCATCATGCGGCGGCGACGTTTTTCATGACCGAGGGCTACATCAGGCAGCACCCGGAAGTGATCAACAGGATCATCAGTGAAGGCAGCATGGTCGGCAACCATACGGCCAAGCATGTCGGCGTCACGCGGCTCAGTTTTGATCAGTTCAAGGCTCAGCTGCAGGGCGTCGAGGATGCTTTTTATGAGACAACAGGGGAGCAGCTGCCCAAGTTTTTCAGGCCGCCGCAGGGCTTGTTTTCAGAACAGACGCTCAAATTCGCCAATGAGCTTGGGTATACCACCGTGTTCTGGTCGTTCCGTTATACGGACTGGGATGTGTATAATCAGCCCTCGCAGGAAAGCGCATACAACACGATCATGAGTGAAACTCATCCGGGGGAAATTGTCTTGCTGCATTGCCAATCAAAAACAAATGTGAGCATTTTGGACAGTGTCATCTCAGCGTGGGAGGATCAGGGATATTCTTTTGGCTTGATCAGTGATATCGCATTAAATGAATAGGCATAAAAAATCTTCGTTTATGTTTGTTTGCTTTCTTTTTTTTACGAAATTTCATCATAGATATTGATTTTGCGGCTGTTTTCATATAGGATAATGTATATCTTAAAAAACATGACAGAATCGAGGATGAAATGGCAGAGCTGAGATTCAATCCTTTCAAGAATGATTGGCTGATGGTGGCATCCGCGAGGCAAAACAGGCCGCAAATGCCCAAAGACTGGTGTCCTTTTTGCCCGGGCTCGGGCAGAGTCCCCGATGATTACGATGTGTTGAAGTACGATAACGATTTTCCGGCTCTTTCGATGGACCCGCCGGAGCCCGACGATGTCGCGACGGATTTCTTCAAGACCGAGAAGTCCTACGGGAAATGCGAAGTCATACTCTACTCACCCAAGCATACCGCGACATTGCCGGAGCTGTCCGTGGCTCATGTGAGGAAGCTCGTGGATCTGTGGTGCGACCGTTTTGAAGACCTGTCAAAGTACGAAAAATCAAAGTATATCATGATATTTGAAAATCGCGGAGAAGTCGTGGGCGTGACCATGCCGCATCCGCACGGCCAAATCTACGCCTATCCATTTCTGCCGAAAAAAGTTGAACAGAAATTAACAAGCGCCCAGCAATATCTCAAAGAAAAAGGCAGGTGCCTTTTTTGCGACTGGCTCAAGGCCGAGCGCGGTTTCAGGCAGCGTGTGATATTTGAAAATGAGCATTTCAGCGTGATCATTCCGTTTTTCGCGGAATTCGCATATGGGACGCAGATCATATCCAAGTCACATAAAAAATACATCACAGAGTTCAGCGATGAAGAGAAAACAGCGCTCGCGAAAACAGTCAGAAACACGGTCGGCATGTACGACAGCCTTTTTGATATGCCGTTTCCGTACATGATGTGCATGTATAACGCGCCCGTGAATACGGATGATATCGACGGCTTCCATTTCCACATCGAGTTTTTTCCGCCGATGCGCTCGAAGGATAAGCAGCAGTTTCTCGCGTCCAGCGAGACGGGGGCAGGCGCGCACTGCAACCCGACCGCGCCCGAGGAGAAAGCCGCGGAATTGAGGGAAGCGTATCAAAAATTCTTAGCGGAGGCCAAAGAATGACGTATTCGGAGCTGGTCAAAGAGTTCACAGGTATCTACGGGGGCACGGAAGAAGGCATCCGGATATTTGAAGCGCCGGGCCGTATCAACCTGATCGGCGAGCATATCGATTATAATGGCGGGCATGTGTTCCCGGTCGCGCTCGATATGAAAACCACTGTGATTGCGCGGCCAAACGGGACCGACAAGATCAATCTGACGGCGACGGACCTGCCCGACCGCGTATCTGCCGAGATCAATCAACTGGAAAAATATAGAGAATTGAGATGGGGCAATTATCAGTGCGGCGTCGCGTATATGCTCGCTCAGGACGGCTATCCGCTTGCCGGATGCGATATGCTGTATCATGGCACGGTGCCATTTGGCGCGGGGCTCTCGTCCTCCGCCTCCATCGAAGTGGCGACGGCAATCTGTCTTGCCAAGCTCGGAGGGACGGAGCAGCTCGTGATGGAGGATATCGCCGTGCTGTGCCAGCGGGCCGAGAATCAGTATGTGGGGATGAGCTGCGGCATTATGGATCAGTTCATATCCGCCGTGGCGAAAAAAGACCACGCGATATTCCTGAACTGTAAAACGCTCGATTATCAGTATGTGCCGATGGAGCTCGGCGAATACACGATCGTGATCACGAACACCAACGCGCCGCACAAATTGACGGAATCGCAGTATAACCAAAGGCGCAGCGAATGCGAACAGGCGCTTGCCGTCATCAACTCAAACGGCGGCAGCTTCAATAACCTCTGCGAGATCGGCATCGATGAGCTAAAGAATTATGAGCGCTTTTTTGAAGATGACGTGCTTTTCAGGCGCGCAAAGCATTGCGTGACCGAAGAAAAAAGAACGCTATTGTCCTTGCTTTCACTCAAGGAAGGCGATATTATGACATTTGGCGCGCTGCTCAAAGAAGCGAATGTCTCGATCAGGGATGACTACGAGGCGACCGGACCTGAACTCGATGCGGTGTTTGATATCGCGGCGCAGATAGAGGGCGTGATCGGCTCGCGCATGACGGGCGGCGGCTTTGGCGGCTGCAATATCAGCATTGTGAGAAAAGACAGTGTGGATCAGTTTAAGCAAATTGTGAAAGAAAAGTACACACAGCAGATGGGATATGAACCGGCGTTTTATCAGTCGGATGCCGGAAACGGAGCAACGGAGGTCACAGCATGACGGTAATGGTCGCAGGCGGCGCGGGGTACATCGGCAGCCACACGGTGGCGGAGCTGCTGAGCAGAGGGCAGGAGGTTGTCGTGGTGGACAGCCTCGTCAAGGGGCATAAGCAGGCGGTGCTGGGCGGCAGGCTGTATACCGGCGATATCCGTGACCCGCAATTTATGGACGGCGTGTTTGCCGAAAATGATATCGATTCGGTGATCCATTTCGCCGCGGATATCGAAGTGGGCCTGAGCATGAAGGACCCGTTGAGCTTCTACCGCAACAATGTCTACACGGTGATCTGCATGCTCGAAAGCATGAAAAAGCACGGCGTCAAAAACATTGTGTTCTCTTCGACGGCCGCGGTGTACGGCTTCCCGGACGAAGTGCCGATCAAGGAAGACTGCGAGAAAAACCCCGTGAACCCGTATGGAGAAACCAAGCTCACGGTGGAAAAGATGCTCAGGTGGTGTGATGAAGCTTACGGCATCAAATGGGCCGCGCCGCGGTATTTCAATGCGGCGGGCGCGCATGTGTCTGCGGCTATCGGCGAGGATCACGATCCCGAATCGCATCTGATACCGATCATATTGCAGGCCGCCATGGGCAAGAGAGACAGCATCAAGGTATTCGGACAGGATTACGACACGCCGGACGGCACCTGCATCCGCGACTATATCCATGTGACGGACCTTGCGGACGCGCATATTCTCGCGCTTGAGTATTTAAAGAAGGGCGGAGACTCCGCCAGCTTCAACCTCGGCAGCGGCAACGGCTATTCCGTGATGGAGGTCATAGACAAAGTGAAAGAAGTCACGGGCAGAGAGTTCGGAGTGGACATGGCGCCGAGGCGCGAGGGAGATCCCGCCCGGCTCGTGGCCGACTCGGGCAAAGCGAGGCAGCTGCTCGGATGGAGCCCGAAGAACGACGATATCGGCGTCATCATTGAATCGGCATGGAAATGGCATACCGGCCATCCAAACGGATTTGAGGAATAGACGGTTAAAATTGGTTCGACGAAACCAGCCTTGCCTTTAATCGGGCAAGGCTTTTTATCGCTTGATTGAGCTCATTTTTTCCTGCCTCGATGTGGTCTTCAAATTTTGCGCGTTATAGGCGTTTTGCTGGGGCACAGAATAAAGATCGCCGTAGTTTTCCGCTTCTTCCTCTGTAAGCGGTGGGGTTGGTATCATACCTGTGCAATCCATTGTGGACGCGACATCAAGCGAGGTGTAACTGTCTTCAAAGCTGCCTTCCTGCTTTTTATAGACTTCAGGAAATCGTTTCATGTTATGCACTCCTGTTGTTTTTGATTTATTATTCCCCTGTGATATACTCTCATCCAAATTTCTCGTCCTTATAGAACTCGAGTATTTATTTTATTGCCGCAATTTGGAGCTTTGTAAGAGTCTAATAACCGTGCCGGTGGACATAGCGATTCACATGCGGTCTTGACGACGCATAAAATATGCTATCACAGCAAAAAAAGTATGTGATTGAATAAAATCGGGAGAAACAGCCATGAATGGTTACAGCAGGTCTCAATTCCAGGACACTTCGCGTGATTCGGTCAATGTTGTTTTAAACGCTGCAACGGGAGGGGCCGGGCCTTTTCCCATTGTCACCACATTATTTTCTGAGCCCATTACAATCGTCAGCGTCACCTTGGATACGAACAGGCTGAGAAGGCCGTCGGTCCTTTTGAATTACACAAGCGCCGTCAGCCTTCCGCTCGGCATTTCCGTAACGTTGAATTTTGAAATACTCAGAGTCAGAGATAACGGTGCTCCTGTCAATGTGGGTGGTACTTATACTTTTTCAACACTTGTGACCGCACTTGAGTCCGAAGCATTTTCGTTCCAGTTTTTTGACAGCGATCTGGAACCGGGTGCTTACACATATTCGGTCGTTTTATCGACGAACTCGATCATTGATATCACACCGGGGCTGACGATCGTGAACGCAACATTAAGCGTTTTGGGCGTTGGTAGCTGACTAAAAAGCGAAAGATACATTTCAAAACACCGTTAACGGGTGATCGTAAAGTAGACCGCCCGTTTTTTGACTGTATACCCTTTAAACAAATATCCTGCTGAAACCATAAAGCAAACCGAAATGAATAGAAATGCTGACGAACGGGTAGCCTATCGAAAAAAGGATGTTGATCACATGAAAAACGGCGAGCCCCGGGCAAAAAAAAGAGCCATGAGAATACTGTTAATCATATTTGGTGTGCTGCTTGCGCTGCTGATTGGGTTTGGCATATTTATTTGGATCAACTATGAAAAGATCACGGGAGATCTGGGCTTCGACCCGGATAATATCAAAGAAGAAGAGCCGGAAGAGGAAACGGGCAACTATCCGGAAGTGACATACAGCGGCGGCGATGTATCTGAATTGATCAAGTCAAAAGACGTGACCGATATACTGCTGATCGGCGTTGACAACAGAGAACCGTCCAGATTCACAGGGCTTTCCGATGTGATCATGTATTTAAGGATCGATCCAAAGAAAGGATCGATCAAACTCGCGTCGATCATGAGAGACACGCTTGTTCCGATAGAAGGGCATAAATACAACAAAATCAATACGGCTTTCAACTATGGCGGTATCGATCTCACCAAAAAGACGATCAAATCCAGCTTTGGGTTGTCTCCTGATTATTATGTGGTCATCAATTTTTACGGTATGGAAGATTTGATTGACGCGCTCGGCGGCGTCGATATTGAGCTGACAAATGAAGAGGTGCTGAATATGAACGGGTCTATCAAGGAAATCAACGATATCGACCCGAGCCACAGCACACCTTTGGTCAAGGGGCCGGGTGTTCAGCATTTAACAGGCAGACAGGCCGTCGGCTATATGCGTATCAGAAAGGTCGGTACCGATACGCAGCGAATTGCGCGTCAGCAAAAGGTGATATCCGAGCTCTTTTCCCAGGCAAAGAAAATGGGGATCGGCCAGCTGCCGGGGTTGATTTCCGCGTTGTCAAGCTGTGTCCGCACGGATATAAAGCCCGCGGATAAAATGCTCGACATCGCGACAACGATTATAGGTCTTGATACAAAAGAGATCAAAACGTTCCGCTATCCCGATGAATATGAATACGGCTCTTACAAGTCAATGGATATTGTTCAGCCGAAGGATTTTAACAAAGAAATCAAAAAGCTTCAGGATTTTTTGGGCAAATGAAGTCTTCAGACTGTCGATAACCCCTATCAGGTCATTCCGAGCTTGCCGACTACGAAGTGGAATGGAATCCCATGAAAAGTGCTTTGCAGAAGGGGATTCTTTAGTCGCGTACGCTCCATCAGAATGACATAAGGAACTTTTTTGACACCCTCGTCTTCTTATATATCAATCTTCTTCCTTTTTTGTGTGAAAAAAGAGTGAACTTTTGCCGTTCTGCAAAAATACGGGTTGAAGCAAAAGATGAAAATGTGATATAACGAGATCGGATCAAATGTTTTGATAGAAAATACGCAATTTAAGGACAGTCACCATGAACATACTGTTTCTGTTAAAGCCGAAAAACGATATTGTTTTTATCTATGATCATTTTACCTTGCGGCAGGCCCTCGAAAAAATGAAATGCCACGGGTATGCGGCCATACCCGTGATCGACAAAGACGGAAGCTATGCCGGTACATTGAGCGAAGGCGATCTGCTCTGGGCTATTTTATCCAAAGAAGCTTGCGACGCCCATCATACGGAGCAGATTTTTGTCAAGGATATACTAAAAGGCCGTCAAAACGCTCCGGTCAATGTCAACGCCGCGCTCGATGATTTGCTTCTCATGGCCATGAACCAGAATTTTATACCGGTCACCGATGACAGGGGCTTGTTTATCGGCATCGTCACGAGAAGAGACATACTACAGTATTATTATGACAAAATGCATCAGGAAGCCGAAGCCGTCTCACGCTAATATTTTTGGTGCCGCCACATAAAAATGCGGTCTTCTTATCATACTATAGGCAGAAATTATTATAAGGAGCCACATTGATGAGAAGACGAAACAACAAGCCGAATCCCGATAACCGCGCGGACAATGCGGAAAGGATACAGGAGAACATCAACAGCACGATCAGAAACATGGAAGCCGCTGATGAGATGATAGCGTAGACGCCCGACACGAAAATGAAAACAACGTTGTCGAATAAAAATGAACGCAGGCGCAGGGCCCTTGACGGAATGCGAAACGAAATGCGTGACGAGACAAAGAAATAGTACAAAAAGCAGCTGGAGACCGGCTGTTTTTTTATTTTGTTAAGCGGCCGTTAAGTGAATCACCATATAATGAGCTCAAGCAAAAATCTAGAACGATGGAGTTTCATTATGACCAAGGTATTGATCGTCGATGATGCCGCGTTTATGAGAATGCAACTCAAACGAATACTTGAAAGACACGAGTTTAACGTCGTGGGAGAGGCGGATAACGGCTTTCGCGCCTTGGAATTGGTTCGCAGTTTAAAGCCGGACGTCATCACGCTTGATATAACGATGCCCCAAATGAACGGAATTGAGTGCCTGGAAGAAATCAACAAGCTTGAGGACATACCGAACGTGATCATGATCTCTGCGATGGGGCAGCAATCCTTTGTGATTGAGGCCATAGAGAAGGGCGCGAAAGGGTTCATCGTCAAGCCCTTCAAAGAGATGGACGTAATGTCTCAGCTCAACAGACTGAAAAATGATTGCAGCCCTATATAAAGGGCCGTTTCATAAAAAGCTTCCTAAATAACCATTATTATCTTCAAGGGCTTAACGCCCCCTTTTTTTGCAGAGAGAAAATCTAATGTGTCGGTCCATATATAACGATAATATAATAAACACTTCTTCGACAGGAGCTTTAGGATTTGACGACGAAAACTGAAGAAAAAAGCATAGAATTCAAACCGAGAATTATGATCGTCGATGACAATCCCTCTAATATTTCAATGCTGACCCGAATACTGAATTTGCACGGCTACACGAATATTATGCCGATTACGGATTCGGGAGAAGTGCTTGATCAGTTTAAAAAATGGCAGCCGGACATCATATTGCTCGACCTTCTTATGCCGCGCTTTAACGGCCTTGATATACTTGATCAGATTGGCAGCATAAAAAACAAGCAATACCTGCCGGTCATCATGATCACGGCGGATGACTGTATGGACAACCGCGTGAAGGCGCTGAAAATGGGTGCCAACGATTATATCAGCAAACCGTTCAATCCGCAGGAGCTGATTGCCCGCATTGAGAATCTGATCATTATGAAAAACTCCATGGATCAGGCAATGGCGACGGAAACGGCGTTTCTGCAGGCGCAGATCAAGCCGCATTTTTTATTCAATACGCTCAATACGATTTCTTCTTTTTGCGATACGGATCCAAACAGAGCCAGCAGCCTGATCGACGATTTCGCGAGGTATTTAAGACAGAGCTTCGATTTTAAAAGCACGGAACTATCTGTGCCGATAGAACGGGAAATGCAGCTCGTCAGCTCTTTTGTCGAGATTCAAAAGGCACGCTTCGGCGACAGAATCCATTTTGAGGTATCCGATGATTCGGCGGGCCATTTTTCACTGCCGCCGCTGTGTATTCAGCCGCTTATAGAGAACGCCATTATCCACGGCTTGAAAAAGAATGAGAAGGTCTCGGTCACCCTCAAAATATCGGAAAACAGCGACGGTGTTTTGATAACGGTCAAGGATGACGGCCCCGGAATATCCGAAGATAAAATGGAGGGGATACTGTTAAGATCGGAGAAAAAGGGCATCGGCTTGTGGAATATTGATACGCGGCTCAAAAAGCTGATCGGCACAGGTCTGAGCGTGAAAAGCGGCAAAGATACAGGGACAGAAATTTCGTTTAAAATTCCAAAGGAGCATGTGAATGAAACGGGCAATCATAGTCGATGATGAGCCGGCGGCCATAGGCAAGCTTGAAAAAATGCTCGGGGAAACAGAAACCGTTGAAGTTTGCGGGACTTTTTCCGACCCGGCTGCCGCTTTGGATTATATGAGGGAGAATCAGGCGGATATCGCTTTTCTGGATATTGAAATGCCAAGAATCAGCGGTATCGAGCTCGCTGACAGACTGATAGACAGTCAAAGCAATTTGAGCATCGTTTTTGTCACTGCCTACAGTGAATATGCGGTGGAAGCGTTTCGCTGCCATGCTCTTGATTATCTTTTGAAACCCGTCGAGAGAGAAAGGCTGGAAATGACGATAGGCAGGCTCTCCGATGTGTCTCCCGCACTTAAGGATACCCCCCGACAGGTCATCGTGAATTGTTTCGGGAGTTTTTCCGTGGCGATCGACGGACAGACGCTCAAGTTTCGGACATCGAAAGCGGAGGAGCTGCTTGCCTATCTTATTGATAATAACGGGCAGCCGGTGCACAGGAATCATATCATGGATGCCTTTTGGGATGACTATGAAGGGGACCGTGCGCTGATTTTGTTTAACACGACGCTGCATTATTTGAAAAAAGCTTTTCTGCAGTATGGTGTGAAACTGAACGTCATTCACCACCGCGGTTCTTATTCGCTCGATATGACGGGCATAGAATGTGACGCGGTCCATTTTGGAGAGAAAGCCGCAAAACTCAAAAAAATAACCGATGAAAATGCTGAAGAATGCGAGGCTGCGATTGCGCTTTACACGGGCAGCTATCTTGAGCAAAACGATTATGACTGGGCCTATCAAAGAAGAATGGATATCCGCCAGATGTATGTTCAAATGATACTGATGCTGGCGGAATATAAGCTCAACAACGGGAACGAGCTGGATGCTCTGGATATTCTGACAAAAGGCATCAAATTTGCACCGCTTGATAAGGAAATCAATTTATTGCTGATAAAACTGTTAAAGAAGAGAAATGATGAGGTTTCGGTACAGAACTACTTTCACCTCTACAAAGACAGGCTCGAATCGGAATTCGGCTTGGAACCTGACGGCGTCTTTTTCAGGCTGCTGAAGGACCAGTAAGTTCAAGAACCCAAAGCTGGGCATACTATTTTTAGCGGCATCAGCCGCCATAATGAACAGGAGGTAGCAAGATGTCTAGACGCAAGGTGATGTCAGAAGGCCTTAAACAAGAAATTGCAAAACGGCTCGGCGTTGATGATATAGTCGCCAGCGAAGGATGGGGCGGCGTATCATCGAGAAATTGCGGTAATATTGTTCGTGAGGCGATCGAGATGGCCGAGAAGTCACGGACATAATCCTCCATTTCAGGCAAAGGGTTCCCTTGGGAGCCCTTTGTTAAATGTTTCGGAAATCCTTGTTTTTTTTAATGCAAATAGATTAGAATTAAAATGAAAACGCTGGCAATACTGTTATTGTTTAATGTAAAGAAAGAGAGGAACACCGATGTTTACCATTGTTGATGTTTTTGCGAGGGAGATATTAGACAGCCGCGGCAATCCGACAGTTGAAGCGCAGGTGGAATTGTCCGGAGGAGCGACCGCGCACGCGTCGGTCCCGTCGGGAGCTTCGACGGGGCAGTTTGAAGCCGTTGAGCTGCGCGACGGCAATCAAGACCGATACCTGGGGCGCGGTGTCAAAAAAGCGGTCGAGAATGTGAATAACATCATTGCGGATATGATCATTGGTCTGGATGCGCACAATCAGGTGGATATCGATTACGCGATGATCGCGCACGACGACACCTCGAACAAATCAAACCTCGGTGCCAACGCGATGCTGGCCGTTTCGCTGGCTGTGGCCAAAGCGGCCGCCATACAGTCGGAAATGCCGTTATACCGCTATATCGGCGGCTGCAACGCACGAAAGCTGCCCGTGCCGATGATGAACATATTAAACGGCGGCAAGCACGCGGACAACAGCGTGGATATTCAGGAATTCATGATCATGCCGGTGGGAGCGCAAAGCTTCGGTTCGGCGCTGCAAATGAGCGCTGAGGTTTTTCATACGCTCAAAAAGGTGCTCAAAAGCAAGGGGTACTCAACATCGGTGGGGGATGAGGGCGGCTACGCGCCCAATTTGAAATCCAACGAAGAAGCGATTGACGTGATACTCGAGGCGGTCACGCTCGCGGGATATAAACCCGGCGATGAATTCTATATTGCGATCGACGCGGCAGCGACAGAAATGTATGAGGCGGCCAAAGAAAACGGAGAGGAAGGAAAGTATCTTTTCTGGAAATCCGGCATCAAAAAATCGGCCGAAGACATGGTGGACTTTTGGGAGAAGCTGTGCAGGCAATACCCGATCATATCGCTCGAAGACGGTTTGTCGGAGGAAGACTGGCAGGGCTGGAAAATGCTCACCAAACAGCTGAGCGGTAAAATTCAGCTGGTGGGCGATGATCTGTTTGTGACCAATACCAAGCGGCTGGCCAAGGGCATAAGCAGCGGCGTATCCAACAGCATACTGATCAAGGTCAATCAGATCGGCACGCTGACCGAAACGCTTGAGGCGATTGAAATGGCGAACCGCGCGGGCTTCACGGCCATTGTGAGCCACCGCTCGGGAGAGACGGAGGATGTCACGATCGCCGATTTGTCGGTAGCCGTGAACGCGGGGCAGATCAAGACAGGCGCGCCGTCGCGGACCGACCGCGTCGCGAAATACAACCAGCTGCTGCGCATTGAGGAGGAGCTCGGGCTCACCGCCATTTATCCCGGCAAAGACGCATTTTTCAATCTGAAATAAGAGAAAATAATCCCCGGCGAAGCCTGGTGATTTCGTCAATAGGCTGAGAGACTGAGGGGGTGTCGGATAGGCGCTCCGTCTCAAAAAAAAAGAAGAGTGAATCACCCTTCTTTTTTTATTACGTCTTTAATGATCCTAGGCTTTAAGACATATTGCTTTCAGCGTACTGGATCATCTTCTTAACCATATTGCCGCCGACTCTGCCAGCATCACGGGCAGCGATATCTCCGTTATACCCCTGTTTCAGGCTGACGCCCACTTCGGTCGCCACTTCATACTTCATGTTGTTGAGCATCTGTTTGCCCTGAGGAACCAATGTCTGATTAGAATTTGTAGCCATGTTTTTCACCTCCTTTTTATATCATTATTTTTTCCGCGGACATAGGAAAATACACATGTAATTAAATGCTATGCAGTCAATAATTGCGGTGAATATCCAATCTTTTAAAAAAACAGAAGGCTCTTGACAAACTATCGTTCGTTAGTTAAAATGATGCTAACGAATGATAGTTAGGAGCATGATGTATGCGAATTGTATTTTTAAAGATCTTTTTTCGGTTTTAACGCTGATACTGGTGCTCGGTATGGCGGCGTTTATTGTTTTAACGATACGGAACCGCAATAAAATTCAAAAATGGAGCAAATTGACCGCGCTTTTCATCGCCGTCGGCATCGCAACCGGCGCGGTCAGCGTCATACGGGATCGGTTTGCGGCGCCGGAGCGGTATTTGGAATGACGAGCCTTCAGGCCATCATAATATGAGGTGAAACATGAACACGAAAGAGAAAATCCGTTACGAAGCATTGGCGCTGTTTTCCGAAAAAGGGTTTGACGCCGTTTCCGTCAGAGACATCGCGCAGGCAGTGGGAATAAAGGAGAGCTCGCTTTATAACCATTATAAAAGCAAGCACGACATATTTGAAAGCATCGTCCAGGAATATTCACAAAGAGGGAATGAGTTTTTCCAAGGCATTGGCATGCTGGATCAAGGCAAGACATTTGCGGCGGACGAGAGGACGGTGGGCATGTATAAAAACATGACGCCCGAGCAGTTTGAAGCTTTGAGCCTTCAGATCCTTGATCACTATTTAACGGACGACATTATTGTGAAGTTCAGAAAAATGCTGACGATCGAGCAATACCGCAGCCCGGAGCTCACAAAGCTTTTCCGTGATATCTCTTTTGACAGCAGCCTTGAATTTCAGTCGCAGCTGTTTATGGTCATGATGAACGAAGGACTGCTTAAAAAGGCCGATCCTTACGTGATGGCGCTGGAATTCTTTTCTCCGATTTTTTTGATATTCTATAAGTTCGACAACGACGAAGCCGGCCTGTCGGAGGCTAAGAAGCTTTTGGCGCAGCATGTGCGTCTTTTCAATGAAAGGTTTGGCGCTTAAAGAACAACTTTGATGAGGTGAATTCAATGAAAATCGTTGTGATCAACGGCAACAGCCGCCATGGCAGCACATGGAACTGCAAAGAACAGCTGATACAGGCAATCGAAAAATATGAGGCTGCGGAAGTCAAAAATTTCATACTGCCCAAGGATATGCCGCATCAATGCATGGGATGCTTTTCATGCATCATGCGCGGGGAAGACAGGTGCCCGCACGCGGGCGCGATCAGCCCGTTTGTCAGCGCGATGGAGGAGGCCGACGTTATCGTATTAACGTCACCCGTCTATGCGCTGGATGTCAGCGGGCAATTAAAATCACTGCTTGACCATCTTTGTTTTATGTGGATCAGTCACCGGCCCAATCCGAAGATGTTTAAAAAAGTCGGCGTGACCGTCGCGACAACGGCGGGCTTTGGCCTTAAACATACCACCAAAACAATGACGAACAGCCTAAAATACTGGGGCGTCAGACGGATATATTCATTAAAGATGCCTGTTGCGGCCGCAAAATGGGAAGAAGTTTTACAGAAGAATAAGATACGGTCTGTCCAAAAATCCGAGGAAACGGCCAAAAGCATCGTCAAAGCGGTCAAGCACATCGGCCGTCTCCATCCCAGGCTGTTCGTCAGGTTTATGTTCCTGATGATGAAGGGTATGATGAAAAAGAACACGTGGAATTTGACGGACCGCAGCCATTGGGAATCGCAGGGCTGGCTGGCTGGCGGCAAACCGTTTTAACGCATGAATACAATTTGCTTTTTATGCCACACTAATTTTTGAGGTGATGGCATTGAACAAAGACGAAGAAAAGAACAGGCCGGATATCTCCGCCGAAAAGGTGGAATTGACCAGCAGAAAAAACGGGCTGACAAAGCAAAATCAAAACCAGCGGCATAATACGATCAAACAGGCCCAGGGGCCGAATACGAAAAGATAGCGGTGATATTGATGGGAAAGAGCAATAAAATGAAAAGCACTCGAAACGGTAAAAAAGAAGACGGAACATTCCGGTCGAAGAAGATCAAGCATGATCCTCAGGCGGAAAGCGCAAGGGCCGTGTTTGGACTGAACGAAAAGAAATAGCCGCTTGACTATACGCTGTGGCGTGGAAGCATCTGATAACAATCGATGCTTTTTTTATGTAGAGGCGGCCTTTATGATATAATTGCTGTAATAAACAATCAGGAGGCATGATGAATATTCTGATTGCTGAGGATGACCGGGATTTAAACAGGCTCATTCGTATTCAGCTTGAGCAGGAAGGCTATGCATGTACCGCTGTCAGCGACGGGTTTCAGGCTATGGAAGCCGCTCAGTCATGCTCATTTCACCTTGCTGTTTTAGACGTGATGATGCCCCGGCTCGACGGCTTCAATCTTTTGAGAAAGATGAGGGAATCCGGCAATCAAATGCCGGTGATTTTTCTGACCGCTCGCGGCGAGGACATGGACAAGGTGCTGGGGCTGGGGCTGGGCGCCGATGATTATATTGTCAAGCCCTTCAGTATGACGGAGCTCATTGCGAGGGTCGGCGCAGTGTTAAGGCGCAGCTATCAGAGTCGGGTTGATTCGTCTTTTCTCATCCAGTACGGTCCTTTGGTCTTGGATACAAAGGGCTGCGATGTCACCGTCAACGGAATTTCAGCAGGACTCAACGCCAAGGAGTACAAGCTTATCAAGCTGCTGATGGAAAGCCCGGGGCGGGTCTTCACCAAGAAGCAGCTTTATAGCGCCGTATGGGAAGAAGACATATATTATGACGACAACACCGTGATGGTACACATCAGCCACCTCAGAAGCAAGCTTGAAAAAGACCCAAAAGATCCGGCATATATCAAGACGATTCGCTCGATCGGCTATAAATTTCAATATGATGAGGATCGTTCATGAAAAGAAAAATATCGAGCCAGTTCATGGCGAATTATTTTCTGATGTTCATTATTTCCGCGATGCTGACTCTGGGCGCTTTTTTAATGCTGTCGTTTGCGGGAAGCGTGCTCAACCTGAGCTTGAAAAAAAATAATTACACGGCGAGCGGCCTTATGCAGAACCGATATACAGACGTTGATTTTTCGCCAGTGGTTGAAAACGGCGGCGGTGCTCAAATAATAGATAATCAGGGCAATATCGTACTGTCAAAGGGTATCGATACATTTCAGAAGGATCGGCTGAGTGTGGCGGAGCTTACAGACTTTTTTGCGAAAAGCCAAAGCGTCGGGTTGCCTTTCAGCTACAGCATCGCCTACAACGAATCTGAAAAGTTTTGGCTGATCATCACATTTCCCACGTCCGTTCGCATAGACGCCGCGATCGCCCATAATACGCAATATCCCTCG
Organism: Bacillota bacterium; assembly: GCA_023461435.1. GTDB lineage: Bacteria > Bacillota > Clostridia > Christensenellales > SZUA-584 > SZUA-584. The sequence continues at coordinate 30,745 of JAEYLC010000020.1, read as the reverse complement.
AAGGACACGGAAGGGGTGACAGCCGCGCTTGCGGCCGTGGCTTTGTTTTATCTTTTAATACTCACCGTTGTCACCGTCGTTTACTCTAAGCTCTCATCAATCAGCATTATCAAACCCTTGCGCGAGCTCAGCGACAGTGTCCGTCTCTTCCGTGACGGCCAATATTCAACGCGCGTTGATTTGAAACAAAAGAATGAGTTTCTGGAGATACAGAACGCTTTTAACGAAATGGCTCAGCGCATTGAAGTTGAAACGTCGCTGAGAGAGAGGTCGGAAAGCAACCGCAAAAAGCTGATTGCGGATATTTCTCACGATTTAAAAACGCCGCTTGCCAATATTATGGGATATGCCGATCTTTTGATAAGCGATCAAAAATTAAGTGAAGAACAGCGTGGTGGATTCATAAAGACGATTTACTCAAACGGCGTTAAAGCCGGCAATCTGATTTCGGATATGTTCGAGCTTTCAAAAATAGACAGCCCTGAGTTTAAACTGAATATGCGGCAAACTGATGTCTGTGAATTTATGCGCGAGCAGATCGCAGAAATGCTGCCGCAGCTCGATAAGGCCGGATATACCTGCAGCTTAGAGCTTCCGCGTCGGGAAGTTTACGCGGATATCGACGAGGCCCATTTGCGCCGCGTATTTCAAAACCTGTTGTCAAATACGATACGGCATACGCCGGTTGGAACACATGTTGACATCACGCTTTGCGTTGACGCCGGGAGCATTAAAATAATATATCGGGATAACGGAGGCGGAATTCCGCAGGAGATTGAAGACAGCCTTTTTGATCCCTTTGTCAGGGCGGACGCGTCAAGACATTCGGAAGGAACAGGGCTTGGCCTGGCAATCGTTAAGAAAATCATCACCGCCCACGGCGGAGACATACATATCAAAAACGTTGCGGGTATTGAGTGCACATTTGTGATAACGCTCGGGAAAGTTTAAGGTAAATCTAAGATTGGTATCGTCTTGAATTAAGACTGCTCTGTTATTGTAGTCTCAGTCGGCACAAGCAATGTGCCGGAAATAATTCAAGAGGTGCAGATAAATGGAAACAACAGAGAGTCATTTTTTAAACTGGTTCGGCGTTATATTCTTCATTGCCGTTTATTGCGTCGTGCTGCTTTTTATCCCTTTTTACAGGAGGATGGATAAGAAGCCCGTTGGCACTTATATCGCTTTTGTGGTGGCGTTCGCGATCGAAATGCACGGAATACCATTCAGCATGTATATCATATCGTGGATATTTGGAAAAACGCTTCCTGATGGCGTGCTGTGGGGGCACACGCTTTTTAAGTCGGTGGGTTATCTAGGTATGTATATCAATATCGCTTTGGCTGTTATTGCGCTGGTGCTGATATTGAACGGATGGTTCCACATCTATAAGAACTATTGGTCAAGAGAAAAAGGCAGCGGGATTTTGGTCAAAACGGGTATATACCGGTACATCCGGCATCCTCAGTACACAGGCTTGATGCTGCTGTCTTTAGGAATGCTGATTGAATGGGCCACGCTGCCGCTGTTGATTCTATTTCCGGTCATGGTCTTTATGTATGTGCGTCTCGCCAGACGGGAGGAGAAAGACATGCTTGGGGAGTTTGGCGAGGAATACCGTGAATATATGCAGCAGTCCAAAAGATTCATACCGTATATAGTTTAATAATGGGCCTGCTTTTTAAGCTCCGTCGACCATTGTACGGAGCTTTTTTCAACTTCTGTTCATTTCTTTTTGTGTTAAGAAGAAGCGGTATTAAAAACCAATAGCAGGCTTATACTAACTTCTAAAGAATCTGGCATCGGACGGGAAGAATGAACAGTATCACAAACAGGCAAATGGTTTTGCTTTTGATCATAACGCTGACTTGCTACAGCATCATTGTGATTCCCAAAGACATGGCCCAAAGCGCGGGAACGGGCAGCTGGCTGACGCTGATCGTTACCGCGCTTATTTTTGGAATCGCCGCGGTGATCATCGTCAGCTTAAACAGCTTGTTTCAGGGGAAAATGCTGTTTGATTACGCGCCGCAGATTGTTGGCAAGCCCATGACGTATATCATCGTTTTCTTTTACGTTGTTTATTTTATGATGATACTGGTTTATTTGATTACAGCGAAGGCCAAACTGCTGAAGGACGATTTTTTCCCCAATACGCCGCTTTGGGCCTTTCCTCTCATTGGAGTTCCGGTATTCAGCTATATCGCGAACAAAGGCATTACCAACGCCGGGAGGCTCTCTGAACTCGTCGGTGTCGTTTTGATTACAACGGCAATATTTGTTCATATATTAATGATCACTCAGGGGGAAGTCAACCGTATCCTGCCTGTTTTTAATGCGGCGGAGATTAAGAACTATGCTCAAGGGCTTAAACCTGCGATATTCCCTTTTCTCGGAATAGAAGTGCTGCTGGCAGTTCCGCTTACCAAAGTAAACGGCAGCCATATCAGACGGACAGCTTTTTTCACTGTTTTATTCATCGGTTTATTTTATATTCTCGTTGTCGAGAGCTGCATCATGAAGGTGGGAGTCAGTGACATCGTCAATTATAATGATGCGCTGATCGTGGCAATACGCGATACCGCGCCGGAGTTTCTGGATATATTCGCGAGGCTCGATATTCTTTACCTGACAATCGGTTTCGGCGCTATTTTTGTCGGGATATCAATTGTCATGGCTGTCATCATAGAATATCTTTGCAAGATATTTAAGAAGGTAAAAAGGCAGATTGTCGTAATCGCGGTGGCGGTCCTTGCTTACGCCCAGTTTTTTATTTTCAAGGATCTCAAGCATTACGATGAATTTATTACGGAAGCCGGCACGTATTCAGGGCTTGTCGCGGCGATACTGATTCCATCCGTCCTTTGGCTCATAGCGAAAAAGAGGAAGAAAAAGGTGAAGGGTAAAAAAGATGCTGTATAAAAAAATCTTGTTGGCTTTTGTTTGTATTGGCGTCTTATTGACGGGTGCGGGATGCTGGGATGCGCTTGATGTGAATAACAAGACGCTCGTTGTGACGGTAATCACCGATAAACAGGGAGATGATTTTGCATTTTATATCGAAACGCCGAACCTCGGATTGGGGCAAAATCAGCAAAATGGCAGCAGTGATAATAAACAAACGTATTATGAGCTTTTCGCCAAGGGGGCTACTTTTGCGGATGCAAGGCGGCATCTTGACGCAAAGGTAGACAATCCGATTTTTCTCGGCACAGTCAGAGCCTTGGTGATTACCGATGAACTGGCGAAAAGCGGCATAGAAGAATACATGCTGCGCTTGCAGTCTGATAATCAATATCGAAAAGCGCTGAATATTGTCACATCTTCCTCCGATCCCAAAGATATTTTATCCGTAATGCCGCCCAATAACGTCAGCATCGGCGAGTCAATTGCCGATACGGTGACCAGCTTGAAATATCTGGGTAAAGTCGTGATTTATACGCTGTCTGACATATTGAATTTTCTATACAGCGATTCCTGCTTTGTCTTGCCACACATGGATGTAAAAGACGGAATATTTACATATAACGGCTACTCGGTGATTCACAACAATAAGCTCATTGATATTATTCCTGTAGAAGAGTCAAGAGGGCTTGTCTGGATACTGGGTGAAAACATCAAGCGGCTTTATACGATCCCATTTGAAGATATAAATGCCACGCTTGAGACGCGTGCAAAAAGCAAGTCAATAACGCCTTGCTATGAAAACGGTAAGCTCATTTTTGACATACAATATAAGCTTGAATCAAAACTGATTTATCTGAGCAGGGATATAAAGATGGATGAAAGCAGACAAAAGACTGTCAAAGACGATCTGCAAAAAGCATTCACGCAGGAAATTGCTCAGGCCATTCAGCATTCAAAAGAGATAGGCTGCGATTATCTGCACTTTAAAGATTACTATCGCATAAAATACCCGAATGAATTGAAGAATAACGATTGGGATGACAGCTATATGATGAACGCGGAATTCAGAATTTCTGCTGAAACCACCTTAAAATTCGGGTCTATGATGGATTTTGAAGCGTCCGAAAATCAAGAATAATGTTGAGGAATCGATATGCAGCGGCAGCCAAGCAAGAGATATGACGATATCATCGATATGATCAGTCAAAAGCAGATCGATGTGGTCCAAAGAACAGTCTCGACGAACAATGAATCGATATCCCTTGTATATATAAAGGAGCTTTCCGATCTGGCCGCTATTTCCGAGCACGTTTTAAAGCCGCTCATTGCCATGAAGGATGAAATGCCGCCGAACGCAGCCCAGGTCATGAATATCATCAGCGCATATGAATGCACGATAGATACGGACGAAAAAAAAATAGTGAATCATATCATGAACGGATGGTCCGTCGCGCTGTTTTCGACAGATGAAAACTACTTGGTTATCAATACTAAAAAAGTAGAAAAACGCGCGATCCCGGTGCCGGAATTCACGTATACGATGAGAGGTCCCAGAGATTCTCTGATAGAGAACATGGAAGCCAACTTATCGCTGATACGTTACCGTATTAAGGATGAGGCACTGAGAATTAAAAAAATGGAGGTTGGGAAACGAACCAAAACGAGCATAGCGGTTTTGTATCTTGAAGATGTGGCAAACGATACCGCCGTCAAGGAAATTACCAAAAGGATCGCCGCGATCAATGTAGACGGACTATGCTCATCCGGAGAACTGCAGGCTTATCTGCTCAATAAGCAGTCGAGTTTATTCCCCATAATGGGTGTGATTGAAAGGTCGGATATGGCATGCGCCGCGGTGCTGGAGGGGAAGGTTGTGGTCATTTTGGATGGCAGCCCTTGGGCGCTGGTTGCGCCCAAGGTGTTCAGTGAGTTCCTGTGGTCGTGCGACGATTTTTATTCAAATAAGTTCATGGGGACCTTTATGAGGATACTGCGCGTCATTTCGCTCAATCTGACTTTCGTCGTATCGTCATTGTATGTCGCAATCGTCTCCTTTCATAACGATGTGCTGCCCGCAAGCTATATGATCGCGATCGCGCAAAGCAGGGCAAAGGTGCCGTTCAACGCACTGGTCGAAGTGCTGCTTATCGAATTGATCGGAGAACTGATACGCGAATCTCTGGTTCGTGTGCCGTCAAAAATCGGTACCGCAATCGGCATCGTTGGTGCGATCATTATCGGTCAGGCCGCAGTCACAGCAGGCATTTTCAGCCCGCTGCTGCTCATTGTGATTTCGCTTTCGCTGATTGCTTCGTTTGTTCCGGCGGATCATACGATTATCGATCCGTTTCGGATACTGAAGTTCCCGCTGATTATCGCCTCGGGCACATTTGGTTTTCATGGGTTTACGCTCGTCATTGTTTGTTTGCTTTCGCATATCGTATCCATCAATACATTTGGCGTTCCTTATATGGCGCCTGCGGCTCCGTTTAACCTAAAGGACTTTTTTAAATCCGTAATGTTCAGCAAACCGCTTGCGCCGTACCGGCCGCATTATTTAAGAACCAAGGATAACACGCGCGCGCCTGTTGATAAGGCTAAGAAAAAATAAAAAGCCGGTGCTCCGGCTTTTTATTCCGCATGCGCGAACAAGTCAGCTCGTTCGTGACGCGTATTGGATGTTTTGGACTTAACGTTTTGGCTTTTTGGCGTAATCGCTCATCACGTCTTTGAGTATCCCGACGGTTTCCTGAGAATCGGACAATTCCTGCTTCAGACGGGTGACCTCGGCCTCAAGAGCCATCACCTTAACCGATTCTAAATCCTCATGAACCCGTCTTGATGCCCGCTCCTGAGCCGTTTTTTTTTGCGTTTGCTTGGTTGAAAAACTGTTTTTCTCCGTCATAGGAATCACCTCTTCATAGACATATTCGTCATCCAGGTACTCGTTGAACCGTCCGCGCATGACATAATGCGTATGCAGCAGTTCATGCGATACGTGGCTGTTCGGGAACTCCAGATACTCCTCGTAGAGTTTTATGATCGAAGGGTTTTCATGGGACTTGCGCATCACCTTTGACTCGTCCTCGTCGTATATGCCGTGAAGACGCTTCTGACGCACATCAGTATCTTTTGATCTCGGCTGACCGCCGCCCATGATGCACCCGCTCGGGCATCCCATCACCTCGATGAAGTGATAGGGGGATTCGCCGTTGCTGATCTGATCCATGAGAACCTTCGCGCCGGACAGGCCGCTGGTGACCGCGACCCTGACAACGATGCCTTCCATGAACTTATAGTCGGGCAGCACGTCTTCAAAAGTGATGTCGGCCGTCTTCACCTGCTCCAGCCCGACGATGGGCGTAACATGCAGACCGTCAAACGGCAGCTCGCGGCCCGTCACAATCTCATAGACGGTTCGAAGTGCAGCTTCCATGACGCCGCCGGTGACGCCGAAGATATCCGCGGCGCCCGTCGACAATCCGAGCGGATCATCGAATGCACGGTCATCCAGCAGTGCAAAATCGATGCCGGCTTCGCGCACCATCTGGCCGAGCTCTCTCGTTGTCAGCACCGCATCCACATTCGGGACGCCGTTGTTTTGCATCTCATGGCGGTTGATCTCAAATTTCTTTGCGGTGCAGGGCATTACCGACACCACGTACATATCCTTGGGATCGCAGCCGAGCTTCTCCGCGTAGAATGATTTGACCAGCGCCCCCAGCATCGTATGCGGGGATTTGCAGGTAGAGAGATGGGGGAGAAGCTTCGGATACGTATGCTCGATATACTTGATCCATCCGGGGCTGCACGATGTGATCATCGGCAGCGTCGCCTCGCCGCCGGTCAATGCCTTTTTCACGCGGGTCAGGAACTCTGTGCCTTCTTCCATGATTGTGAGGTCCGCCGTGAAATTCGTATCGAAGATGTCGTCGAACCCGAGCGTTGAAAGCGCCCGCGCGAGTTTGCCCGTGACGCGCGCACCCGGCTCATACCCGAACTCTTCGCCGATGGCCACGCGAATCGCGGGGGCCACCTGAACGATGCAGCGTTTCTTCTCATCGCTGAGCGCCTTCCAGACCGGCTTGATCGCGTCCGTTTCCTTGAGCGCGCCCACAGGGCAGACAACGGTACATTGCCCGCAGAACACGCAGCCCACCGTTCCGAGCTTCAAATCCATCGCAGGGCCGATCACCGTCTGAAAACCGCGGTTTTGCGCGTTGAGTATGCCGGTTCCCTGAATCTCATTGCAGACCGTGACACAGCGACGGCACAGCACGCATTTGCTCATGTTGCGCGTGATCGATACGGACGAATCCAGATTGAATTCCGAGTGATCACCGTTAAAACGCGATTCGCTGACGCCAAGCGTTTTGCCAAGCTCCTGCAGCTCGCAGCTTTGATTTCGTGTGCAGCTCAGGCAGTCTTTATCGTGATCGGAAAGCAGCAGCTCATAAAGTACGCGGCGCGCGCTGCGCACCTTTTGCGTATTGGTTTCCACGACCATGCCCTCGGCGACCTTGGCAAGGCAGGAAGCCTGCAGCGTTTTTGCGCCCTTGACCTCCACGACGCATATGCGGCAGGAACCAAACTGGTGGACGCCCTCCAGCTGGCAAAGCCCCGGTATCTTGATTCCAATGGTTTTGGCTGCCTCCATGATGGTATAATCTTCGGGAACAGTCACAGAGCGGCCGTTTATTTGCAAATTGACCATCGATGACTACCTCCTTTCACAATGCAGACAGCGCATCGCTTCCGCCATCGCATTGAGCTTATGGTAACCCTTAATCACTTCTTCGAACGAGTTTTTGCGCGTTTCAGGATTCAGTGTCTCAAGGTCGAAGCGCCCGTGCGCCACGATTTCATCCTCGTCGCTGATTTCGGGGATGTCGATCGGTTCGCCCTTGTTGAGACGGCCTTTTCCGCCAAGATATTTATCGATCGAGACAGCGGCGTTTTTGCCGTCTGCGATCGCGCGTATCACTTCATCGGGGCCGCGCGTCACGTCACCGCCCGCAAACACGCCATCCATCGTGGTCATCTGCGTATCGCTTTGAAGTATGAACGTACCCCAGGGCGTCAGGCCGATTTCGTCCTTGCCGATGAACGGAAAGTCCGCAAACTGGCTGACGGCGGGAATCACCATATCGGCTTCAAGGAAGAAATTCGAATCTTCCACAAATACGCTGCGTCTGCGGCACGAAGAATCAAAGTCTCCAAGGCACATCTTCACGCATTCGATCTGTGCGACGCGTCCGTCCGGTCCGGGCAGGAAGCGGATGGGCGCTGCAAGGCAGAGTATCTCGATGCCTTCTTCAATCGCTTCGCGGATTTCCTGCTCGTAGGCCGGCATCGAGTCCTTCGTTCTCCTGTAGAGTATCGTCACCTTATCGGCTCCGAGCCGCAGCGCCGTTCTTGCCGAGTCTATCGCGGTGTTGCCGCCGCCGATCACCACGACATTTGTGCCCATATCGATGGCCTGATGCGTGTTGGCCTTCTTTAAGAACTTGATACCGTGCACAACGCCGGGAAGGCTCTCTCCGGGCACATTGATCTTCTGGGGGAGCTGTGTACCGGTGGCGATGTAGATCGCGTCGTACGTCGCCTTGAGCTCTTTGAACGAGATATCGCGGCCCACTTCGGTATTCAGATGCACCTTCACGCCGGTCTGCTCGACGAGACCGACTTCATAGGCCAGCACGTCCTTGGGCAGGCGGTATTCGGGAATGCCGTAAGCGAGCACGCCGCCCGCCGTATCGTGCGATTCGAAAACGTCCACGTCATAGCCGATGCGCGCGAGATAATAGGCGCATGTGAGGCCCGACGCGCCCGCGCCGATCACAGCCACGCTTTTGCCGTTTTTCGGAAACACGACGTCGGTGTGGGAGTAGCCTTTGTCGCTGTTCATCGCGTAATCGGCGACAAAACGCTTCAGATCGCAAATCGCAAGCGATTCGTCCACCGTGCGCCTGCGGCACTTGTTTTCACAGGGACGCGTGCAGATGCGTCCGCAAACGGCGGGGAACGGATTTTCCTGGCGTATCAGCTTGTATGCGTCGATAAAGCGTCCCGCAGCGATCAGAGACATATAGCCCGGCACATTGACGTTCGCGGGGCAGGTGTTTTCACACGGCGAAATGAAAAGCTCGCTGCATACGCCCGCGCGGCAGTATTTGTTTTTGATATGCTCGTCGTACTCCTCGCGGAAATACTTGATTGTGGAAAGCACGGGGTTGGGGGCTGTCTGCCCGAGGCCGCACATGGCGGTCTCCTGTATCGTTTCGCCGAGCTCAATCAGCAGCTCCACATCGCCTTCTTCGCCTTCACCGCGCGTGATGCGCTCGAGAATCTCGAGCATGCGCTTGGTGCCGATACGGCAGGCGGTGCACTTGCCGCAGGATTCATCCTTGATGAAGTCCATGAAGAAACGCGCCGTGTCCACCATGCAGGCATCCTCGTTCATCACGATGAGCCCGCCGGAGCCCATAATGGCGCCGAGCTCCTTTAACGGCTCGTAATCGGTGGGCACATTGAGATTGTCGGTTGTGATGCAGCCGCCCGACGGGCCGCCGATCTGAGCGGATTTGAACTTCTTGTTGTTGACCGTGCCGCCGCCGATTTCGAATATGATATCGCCGAGCGGTATGCCGATAGGCACCTCCACGATGCCTGTGTTCATCACGTCACCTGCGAGCGCGAATACCTTGGTGCCTCGGCTCTTTTCGGTGCCGAACTGGGTATACCATTCGCCGCCGCTCAGTATGATCATCGGTATGCTCGCGAACGTCTCGACGTTGTTGATGATTGTCGGCTTTCCAAAAAGGCCCCTCTGGAACGGGAACGGGGGTTTTTGCTTGGGCTCGCCGCGGTGCCCTTCTATTGAAGCCATCAGCGAAGTTTCCTCGCCGCAGACAAATGCGCCCGCCCCGATTCTCAGCTCAATATTGAAAGAAAAGCCGCTGCCGAAAATATTGTCTCCGAGCAGGCCCCTTTTTCTGGCCTCCTCAAGCGCCGCCGTCATCCGATCCACGGCGATGGGGTATTCGGCACGCACATAGATATAGCCCATGGAAGCGCCGATCGCATAACCGCCGATCATCATGCCTTCAATCACGGTATGCGGATCGCCTTCGATGATGCTTCTGTCCATAAACGCGCCCGGATCGCCCTCGTCCGCGTTGCAGACGATAAATTTTTTGTCGCTCGCCTGCTTTTGGGCGGCTTCCCATTTGACGCCTGTCGGGAAGCCCGCGCCGCCGCGGCCTTTGATGCCGGAGGTCTTGACCTCAGAAATGACCGTTGCGGGCGTCATGTCCTTAATCGCCTTGTAAGCCGCGGCATAACCGTCCCGGGCAATATAGGCTTCAATATTCGCATACTCCATCGAGCCGCAGTTGCGCAGCGCGATTTTAACCTGTTTTTTAAAGAAGCCGATATCGTCGATATTGGGAACATGCTCGCTGAGGGAATGGTCGTAGAACGTGTAAGGGACGATCACCTTGCCGTTCTTGATGTGCTTGCGAACGATCTGCCGGGCTTTTTCCTCATTAAGATCCGTGTAAAAAATCTTGTCGGGCATCACAAGCATCACGGGACCGACCGCGCAGGTGCCCATGCAGCCCGTTTCGTACACCCTGACCTCACTCTGCATACCCACGTTGCCGACTTCACTGATTACGGCATCCCGAACCAGCGCGCAATTTGACGACACGCAGCCCGCTCCGCTGCACACATAGATTCTGTATTTGTATTTTTCGAGTTCGCTGTTGTAGCGGTTCTTGATATCGTTTAATTGTTCAATCGAACTTAACTTGCCTGCTTTCATCCCATTCACCTCCTATTCGTTTTCATATTTAGCGAGTATGGCGTTCAGCTTGTTGACATTAACCTGCTTATAGACGACATCGTCGATCATCATGGCCGGCGCGAGCCCGCAGGCGCCGATGCACCGTGCGACTTCGAATGTGAACTTGCCGTCTTTCGTCGTTCCGCCGACCTCCACATTGAGCTTTTCCTTGAGACTCTCCACGATCTTCTTCCCGCCGCGCACATAGCATGCCGTGCCGAGACAGACGCGAATGGTGTGGAGCCCCCTGGGCTCTGTGGAGAAAAACGAATAGAACGTGATGACGCCGGACACCTCGGAAAGCGGAATGCCGAGCGAGTCCGCGATATACGCCTGAACCTCAAGCGGCAGAAATCCATAAATCTGCTGGGCAAGATGAAGAATCTGTATCAGGCTGCCTTCCTTGTCACGATACAGGTCGATCACGTTCGCGATCGCAGCAAATTTGTCGTCATCGCACTCCTTGCAGCAGCCAAGCTTGGCTCTAACTGACTTTGTGCTCATTTGACACCTCCAAGTTCGTTTATTCGGACAAGTCGCATATATAGCTTAGATGACATAATGATCTTATCAAAGTGATGTGATAAAAATATGATGGAATTTCACAATTTATCCACATTAAAACGAGATTTTTGGGCTGAAAAAGTGTGAACTCATAAAATTACTTCACAGAATGATCACAAATTCATAAAAAATAATGTTTCACTTGCTTCTAAAATACGTTTGTTATAAAATAATAATATTACCAATTATGAAAATTTCATGAGCTACGTGAAAAAGACCAGTTTGAGAGGATCGGGAAATGGGTGAAATCCGCTTATTGGTCGTCGATCCGGCAGCCGATTTGAGAGCAACGGTAAAAACACACGCAGCAATGGAAGACTTTGTCGTTGACGAAGCCGCCGACGGTATCGAAGCCATTAAAATGTTCAGACGTCATGAATATCATGTGATTATTTTGAACGCAAGCCTTCCCGAGCTTGATTCTTGGCATGTCTGCAGGCAGATTCGCAAAAGCTCTCAGACCCCGATCATCATACTCTCAAGAGACGGCAGCGAGGAACAGAAGCTCTTTTTCTTTGAGCTCGGCGTCGATGACTTTCTAAGCAGCCCATTTTCTTACAAGGTTTTAATAGCCAGAATTCATGTGCTGCTGCGTCACAGCGCGAGTCATTTGGATTACACGCCACGACGCCTGATCTTTGACGGTTTATGTATTGATATCTTTTCACATATGGTGTATATAGACGGCGAAGGCATCATACTGACTCCCAAGGAATATAAGCTGCTCGTTTTCCTTGCGAAAAACCCAAACCGCGCCTTTACGCGCGAAATCATATTGAAAGAGGTTTGGGGAGACGATTTCTTCGGCACGGACAGAACCGTGGATACGCATATCAAAACACTGAGGGAGAGCATAAAGCCGTATCACAGGTATGTCGAAACCGTTTGGGGAGTCGGCTATATTTTCAAGACCTGATATTCAAGTTGAGAAGCTTGATACCAATAAAATAATTAACATTAGGAGGCAATGCATGGTAAGAACTGAGAAAATAGGCCAAAAATCTGTTATCATCGTCGATGTGGAAAACATGAGAGGCGAGCAGACAAAGGAAATCGTCCAGACACTTGAGCAGGCCAGTGAGCTTGTTGCCAGACAGCCGGAAAAATCCGTCTATATCATCACGATCGTGACAAATGTGAAATTCAACAACGATATTTCGAGCGCTTTCAAACAGTACGCATCGGCGAATACGAAATACGTCAAAGAGAGCGTGCTGGTGGGTCTTGGCGGTCTGCAGACGGTCGTTTTTTCCGCGATCAAGGCGCTGACAAAAAGGGAGTATCATCTTGTCGGCACGCTGGAAGAGGCCAAGAAGCTCATTGAATCGCTGTAATCAAGTGAACAAAATCAGCAGCTGACATTGAGCAGGGTGAACATGGCATTATTTTTTTAAGATTTTTTATTTTTATGGATCAAAACCCGGCATTTCTGCGTCATAATAATACGGTATAACTTGAGTTGCACCAAAATACGACAATTTGGAGATTGACAAGAGAAAACTATGAAAAAAGCATTATTCGTACTCGTCATCGTTGCGATTTTAAGCATGTCGGCATGCGCAAACGTTAAGCCGGATATCGAAATCGTTCAGAAGGGAGATATTCCACAGCAAACCACAGATGATACAGCGTTTCAAAGCATCGTGAATCCGTCACAAACCTACAGCTATGATCAGATGATCAGCGACGCCCAGACGCTCTCGGAGAATTATCCCGATATCATATCAACAGAATCGATCGGACAATCCGTTGAGGGGCGTGAGCTTTTGCTTATCAAACTAGGCAAAGGGGAGAAAAAAATTGTGCTTGTGGGCGCCCATCACGCGCGAGAATATATAAGTTCGGCTTATCTAATGAAAACGGTTGATGAATATGCACGCTGCTATGCCACAAACAAGCCATTTGGTGATTATGATATACAAGCGCTGCTTAATCAAGTTACAGTTTACATCGTGCCAATGGTGAATCCTGACGGCGTTAATCTCGTGCAAAACGGTGTGGAGGCGGTAAAAGATCCAGAGAAAGTGAAATCCATGCGTATGATGAAGGATGGTTACAATGAATGGAAAGCAAACATCAATGGCGTGGATTTAAATCGTCAGTATCCATGTCATTGGGATGCAAAGGAAAGCAATACCGATGTGCCAAGCTCGGAGATGTATAAAGGCAGAGCGCCCGCCACCGAGCCCGAGGTTCAGGCCATGATGGCGCTCTGCAATGAATACGACTTTGCTCTGGCCGCTTCTTTTCATACCAAAGGTGAAGTGATTTACTGGGCGGACAGCGGTACGCAGGACAGTATTGCGGCAGGTGCGTCCATCGCGCAAACGATGGCAGATATTACGGGATACGATCTGATGCCCGTATCCGAAGATCCCGCGGTGTATGCCGCCGGTTTTGAAAACTGGTTCCGGCAAGATTTCTCGCGGCCTGCTTTTTGCGTGGAACTCACGCCGACGGGCAACGGCTCTGCACCGCACGATGATGCGGATTTTGAAACGCTTGTGTGGAGCAAGGCCAAGTATTTGGTTGCGAATCTTATTGAGCAGGCATTAGCGGTGGAGCAATAGGCACAAAAGAGGCTCTCAGTAGCTGACATTGAGCAGTATAAACTGGATGTTGTCTCCGCTCCAGCCGATATCCCACGGCACGCGATTCCGGTCCAGGTTGTGGCAGCTGACGAGGGGATATCCCTTGGAATCGGCGCCGGTCACCACGGAGACATGCGTGACTTTTCCTTTCTTCACATAAGCCACAATATCGCCGGGGCGCAGGCTGTAGGCATATTGGTATATCTCTTTATAGCTGCCTTTGGCGAGCTGCGAGGCGCGGCCGCTGTAAACCAGAAAGTTTTTGAGCGCCTGCGCATTGACCCATGCGCGGCTGCCTTTGCCGCCCGCATAGTTCCACGTTCCGTTCTTTTTAAAGCCGCCCGCGAGCAGCGCCTGTGAGGCAAAGTTTGCGCAGTCTCCGCCCAGAGCGTTGTAATTGGTGTACTCGCTGTTATAGGAAAAGTCGTTTTGACCGTCAGACGCCGTGCCGCAGTACATATCGGCATATTCAACCGCGGCAGCGCGAGACGCGCTGAGACCGGAGATATCAATAGGGGAGTGGCCGGTTATGTAAGCTGTTATTTCTTCCGTGAAACGACTTGAATTGATCGAATCGAGCAGAGGGTCATCATACCATTCGCGGCTGATGACCCATTTGTTTTCTTCTTCCGCAGGAATCAGGTCGACGGAATGGTAAGAGCCCAGGCGAAACGTGTTTTCGGTTTCCGGGCTGTCCTGATAAACATAGGTATACTCATTGGATGTCAGCACATAAAACGAATACCCTCTTCCTACCTGCTTGACGCTTTTGATGATGATATCACTGCCGATTTTTGTGAAGAGTACACCTTGCTTGGCTGCCCAGCCGCTTAAATATCCGGCTCTTTGAACCTCGAATTCATAGGCCCATCTGCCGTTCTTTTCATCCGTCAAAAAAAGTGTTTTGAGAGTATCCAGATCCTGATTGAGCAGGCATTCGTTGCGCAGACAAAAGATATCTTTGATGATTTTGTCCCAGTCATTATTCTCGGTATTAAAGATGGCTTCGTCATGGCTTTGAAAAGGTATGGTGAAAACAAAACCGGCTATGATTAAAAAGGCCAGTGTCAGATACAGCACGGTCATATTTTTTTTAAAAAAGCGCATACGGGGTCTCCTTCTCGTTCTAAAACATAAATATGACTGAAAAACACCGCGTAGACGTTTTTAAGGTATTTCAGAAAATGGCATTGAACGCCGCGCACATATCACCGTTATCGTCAATAGAATAAAACATAAAAATGCAAAGGGGGTATACGATGCTGCCCAAAAATGAACTGATGGCTCTGGCCAATGCGCTCAAAGCCACACCGGAATATACTGAAATGATGAAGCAAAGACGTCTCATCATGCAAAATCCAAGGCTGAGCAGAGTGATGATGAATTTTGAAAGAGAACATGCTCGGATCATGCATCATGATTTTCCGGAAGATCAGGTTGTCCCACGTATGAAAAGCTTATTTGATGACAATAAGGTGTTTCTTGAAACTGCAGAAGTTAAAATTTACATGAGAACAGCCAAGGAATATCAAAGCGTTGTGACGCAATGTGTCGATTACTTAAACGGACTGTTTTGATGACGGCAGGTTCCAAAGGCTATATATAGAAGAATATTAACAATGCAAATAAAAAATAATGGTCATATGCCTGTGACCATTATTTTTGTAAAGCTTGAAAAGGAACGGCTCAATCAGTCGTCACCCATGTCGTCCATATCGTCCATGTCATAATCGGTCATATCATCATAATCAGGCATCATATCCCAGCCACCCGGAATACCGTACCAGCCGCCCATCGGACTCTGGGCAGAAGCCAAACCGTCGTAACCGCCGCTAAAGAAACATCTGCCAAAGCGGTCGCAGCATCTGCCAAAGCGGTCGCAGCATCTGCCAAACTCGTCAACAAAATAGCACCGCCCGGGCGGGAAGTAATTGACGGGGAAGAAGAAGAATCTCGGGAAACGCTGCCTAATCGGGAACGGCCTTGGGAACCGCCCACCGGGGAAGCCGCCGCGAGGTCCGCCGCCCGGGAAGCCGCCGCGAGGCCCGCCACCCGGGAAGCCGCCGCGAGGCCCGCCACCGGGGAAGCCGCCGCCGCGCCCGCGCTGAGCTAGCTGCCTGTCTATAGATGTACCCATACCATCCGGCATCAAAAAAACTCCTTTCTGATAAAGAACAAACAAGACTGTTTGCTGGTGTATACTATGAGTTTCTTTGATGTTTGGTTCATTTCAGAAGAAAAATCAGGAAGAGAAGGCTTCCTTCTCCGTGTGTTCGCTTGTGTTCTTTGCGGCATTGGCTGAATCAATGGCCCACTTTCCGCAGCGGTCACCCCAATGAGCAATGTATGTTTCGTCCGATTTAATGCGGACCACTTCGCACATATTGGCGCAGCCGCTGCAGGCAAAGCTCTCTGCACTGAATTCATGGCTTAAATGATCGAATCCGTTAAAGCATGTATGCTGCCCTGTAAATTCAATTTCGTCTCTGGCAAGCAGCGCCGCCCCGTAAGCGCCCATCACATCGTAGTGCTGCGGGATGATGATTTTTCTGTTGAGCGACTTTTCAAAAGCGGCCAGAATACCGACATTCGCGGCGACGCCTCCCTGAAAAAGTATCGGGCCGGATATGCTTTTGCCTTTTGCGAGGTTGTTTAAGTAGTTGCGGACGAGCGCTTCGCACAGCCCCGCGATGATATCCTCGGCGCTGTGCCCGGCCTGCTGCTTGCTGATCATATCGGATTCCGCAAAAACGGCGCAGCGTCCCGCGATACGCACGGGGGACTTGGAACGCAGCGCATAGCCGCCGAATTCTTCAATGGGGATGTCCAGCCTTGACGCCTGCCTGTCGAGAAAAGAACCGGTTCCGGCTGCGCAGACGGTGTTCATCGAAAAGTCACAGACGATGCCGTTTTCCATGAAAATGATCTTGGAATCCTGTCCGCCGATCTCGAGTATGGTTCTGACCTCGGGCACCACATGACATGCGGCGGTGGCGTGGGCGGTAATTTCATTTTTCATGATATCCGCGCCGACGATCGCCCTTGCCAGCTGGCGGCCGCTTCCGGTGGTTCCCGCGCCGATCACGACGGCGTCGTTGCTCATCTTGTCTTTGAGGTCACCCATCCCTTTGATGATCGCATCGATAGGCCGTCCGTTTGTTCTTAAATAGAGCTTTTCGACCACCTTGCCGTCCATGTCGATCAAAACCAGATTGGTGCTGACCGACCCCACGTCGATTCCGAGGCACAATTCAGCTGTCATGCCGGCTTCACTCCTTTTTTTCTTCTCATCTGCAGCATATCGACGAACGCCTCAATTCTTGTCACATATCCGGCTTCGCCCGTCATTTCGTCGATCACGAGCGCCAGAAACGGAAAGCCTCTGTCTTTCTGAATCGACGGCAGCACCGCCTTGACGACGATCTCGGGCATGCATCCGAGCGGATAAACCTGTATGGCGCCGTCAAAGCCGCGTTTTTCGCACAGCAGCGCGTGGCCGATCGATTCTCTGGCGTGACCGCCTGCGTTATATGGCAGATATTTTTTTGCGGCGCGGTTCACATTCCGTGAATTGAGTCCCAGCGGTTTTGCGACGAGGTCCTTGAGCCACCAACTGGGCGTGATCAGCCGGCTTGTGCTCGCGCCGATATCCATCAGCTTCTCCTCAATGAAAAGATTCGCGAACGGTTCGATCATCGAGTAGATTTCCCCGATCAATGCGATTTTAAGCGGCTGTCTCGATGAATCCGTCCGAACCGCATCAAGCCGCCGGTGATAATATTCGAGCACCCGCTGCATCTCTTCAGGAAAGCGGCAGTTTTCCGCTTCCCTGTGCGCATTAAAGAGCAGCTTTTTGCATTCGCCTGCATTGGCTTCGTATCCGGCAAGCCAGTGCGCTTTTTCGTCAAGGCTGTCCGCGAGCGTCAGTATGTGAATCGCGTGTCTTAAGGCCTGAAGCTTTTTGGGCGCGCCGAGCGGGCTTGCGCCCGATATCATGCCGATACGTTGTAAAAGCTCCTGCCTGCCGATCTCGCCCGGCGCATCGATCACAACCGTATGCACCTGGGCGCCGAGCTTTTTTAAAAGCTTCATATGCAGCTCGCAATATTCGCCGAAACGGCAGGGGCCGCAGCTGCCTGTGATCAGTATCGTATCCGCGCCCTTTTGAATGCAGTCCACATAGCTGCCCATGAAAATCTTGAAAGGCAGGCAGATTTCATCCGGAGATAAGCAGGCGCCGTTTTGCAGCATTTGCTTATTGATCTTTTCCGGCATCACATAGGGGATGCGAACCGCCTCAAAGAAGGCCTTGGCGGCAAGGCAGATGTTGCCCATGCGCGGGAAAGTGATGACCACGCTGAAGCCTCCTTTTCAGCATATCGGTGTATGCTTCGATTCTTGTGTCCAGCGCGGCTTCCCCGGTGTGTTCGTCGAGCTTTAGCACCATGAAGGGCATATCGCCGATATCCTGCTTCACCAGCTCGGTAAAAACGGAATCGATGCCGCACGAAAATGTGGACAAATAGATGATGCCGTCTATTGCGCCGCGCTTGCAAAGGCTGACTGCCGAGCCGTAATATTCCCGCGCATAATACCAGAACGGCTGTTTATAAAGATTGTTTGTTTCCAATACAATGTCCGGCTTGCTGACGCTTTCGGATGTGACAACGCCGATGCCCAAAGCATGCAGCTTATCGACAATATGCATATTGACAAAAACGTCCTGTACGATATAAGAATGCCCGATCAGTGCGACGCGGTATTGAAATTTTTCGTCGCATAACCCTCGTGGATATGACTTTTGCTTTTTTAGCGCGGTATCAAAAGCGGAAACAATGTTATTTTTATTTCGCGATACGATGCCGCCCGCCCGCATCGACCATTCGCGCAGTCTTTTAAGATCCAGCGAGTGAACGGGGGAGTCAATGAGCTGAGGCAGACCGTCTATGCTGCTTTTGAGCATTCCTGAAAGGCCGCAGAACATGGGGCATAATTTTTTTCCTTTTTCAAGGCTTAAAAACTGCGGCAGCAGCAGATAGTCGCATTTGTCTTTGAGCCAGCTCACATGGCCGTGAAAAACCTTGATCGGCAGGCAGGCATCATCCACACAGCACTTCACGCCTTCATCGAGTATCTGTTTATTGGTGCCCGGTGATATCACCACATGAAAGCCGAGCTCCTGAAAAAAGCTCTCTGCAAATGTGTGATAATGAAAATACATCAGCCCTTTTGGTATACCCACAGTTTTATCGCTTATCATGCTTTTTATCTTTTGCCGGGCAATAGAAAAATATGCGGCTGATTGAAACCCAACCCAGCGTGATGCAATTGAAATGTCATCGAGCGTATAATGTCACAAAGCGTATAATGCATAGACTATTGTTGAGTGAAAGCTTTAAACTGCGGCTGGTATTTTCCACGTATTTATTTCTGAGCTGCTGTTTATTCTGTTTACATGTGATAAGTCATCAACTATAATTAGCATGACTAACGACATCATGTTTGGAGGATCGCCATGCAAAATGAGCAGAATCAGACAGTCAAATTGTCAAAAAAGCAGAACGCCATTCAATTCATCAAATTTACGCTTTTTTCCGCATCGGCCGGATTGATACAAATCGGAAGCTTTACGCTCCTCAATGAGCTGGCCGGGTTTCCGTATTGGCCGTGTTATCTTTTTGCGCTGATATTATCCGTCATATACAATTTCACGATCAACAGACGCTTCACGTTCAAGTCCGCCACCAATTATCCGCTTGCGATGATGAAGGTGTTCGGCTACTACTGTATATTTACGCCGCTCTCCACCTGGTGGGGCGACGCGCTGACCAATATCGGGTGGAATGAATATGTCGTTCTTTTGGGAACGATGGTGATCAATTTTATCACGGAATTCCTGTTTACACGTTTTGTGGTCTACCGTCATTCAGTCAACACCAACGATCTTGGACAAAAGGAAAATGAAAAGTACGCGAAGCTGATGCAGGACAAGCTCGCCGAAACATCCGGACAAGAATGAAACTCTGAGAAGGAGCCGATTGGCTTCTTTTTTATTTGTCAAAGCCCTTTTTATAAAAAACGATTAAGTCCCATCGTGGATTGGTGCTATTTTACGCTCTGGCGCACGTTAAATTATGGTGCGTTTATAGTGTCTGTGACGAATAAAACTTGCAAATATTGATCGTTGATAGTAGAATAAGGTAAAATACGAAAACGATTAAGTAGGTGAATATGAGTAATAAGTGGCGAGGCGTATCACAACACGGAAGGCTGCACGTTGAAGGAAAAAGCCTTAAAGATGAAGCGGGGGATATTGTTCTGCTGCGCGGAATGAGCAGCCACGGCCTGCAATGGTATCCTCAGTTTGCGCGCAAGGAATCCATTGAAATCACGAAGGCCTCGCGGGCCAATGTATTCCGCGTCGCGATGTATACCGATGAGGGCGGTTACTTAGCCGATAAAAGCATCGAAAAAGATGTTTGCATGGCTGTCGACGATACGCTGGCGCTTGATATGTATGCGATCATTGACTGGCATATAATGTATGATAAAGACCCGCTCGTACATGTGGATGAGGCCAAGGATTTCTTTGATCGGGTCAGCCGCCGATATGCTGACGAGCCGGGCGTGATCTATGAGATCTGCAACGAGCCGAACGGCGAAAACGTGACTTGGGCGGGCCGCGTGAAGCCTTATGCCGAGAATGTGATACCGGTGATTCGGAAAAACGCGCCCGAGGCCGTGATACTGGTGGGGTGCCCGATGTGGAGCCAGGACGTTGATATTTGCGCGGCCGATCCGCTGGAATTCGATCACATCATGTATACGCTGCATTTTTATGCCGGGACGCACGGCGACGCGCTTCGCGAAAAATGCCTGAAGGCGCTTCAAATGGGCGCGCCTGTTTTTGTCAGCGAGTGGGGAACCAGCGCCGCCGACGGAAACGGCGGTGTTTTTGTGCGCGAAAGCGACGTTTGGCTTAACTTCCTCGCGGAAAACAAGCTGAGCTGGTGCAACTGGAGCCTTGCCGACAGAGATGAAACCAGCGCCGCGCTGCTGCCGGGCGCTCCGCCGAAAGGCTGGACGCTTGATCATCTGTCCGAAAGCGGACGCTATGTATTCGCACAATTGAAAGACTCAATGAAATAAAAAGTTTATTCGAGATTATGGCTGAAACGAATTGCATCGAAGATTTTTCCGGGCCGACAACCGAGGAAGAATATCATATCGTCAGCGGCAGCGCGGTTGAGTTGTATTCATTCAGTATCGCGTCGGTATATCTGATTGCAGAGCATTTAAGCGAATAAGGGCGCAATTGTTTTTTGGATAATGGAGCCTTACAATGAAACCGTGAAAAAGGATGAAAAGCTGGTTGCCCGCAAAGCGACGGCGGATGATATTGAGCGCCTGATCCGGCTCAGGCTGCAATATCTTGCCGAGCATTTCGGAGACATCAGCGATACAAAACAGCAGATCGTCGGGCAGCTTAATGTTTACTTTAAGGCGCATTTGGGGCGAGATTTCATAGCCTTTCTGGCGGAGGATAGCGGCTTGCCTGTCGCCTGTGCGTTCCTCGTTGTGCAGGAGAAGTCTGCGAACCCGCGTTTTCCGGGCGGCAGAACGGGTTTGCTGCTCAACGTCTATACGCTGGCCGATTATCGCCGCATGGGAGCCGCAAGCCTGCTGCTCAGCGCTGTGATTGAGGAGGGCGGACGCCTTGCTTTGTCGTATATTGAGCTGTCGGCCACCGAGGCGGGAGAACCGCTGTACCGGAAATTTGGTTTTGAGAAAAAGGACAGCAGCCATGAAATGATGCTCGTTATTAATAGGTTGGCGGTTTTGTAATAATTGGTTAAAGACGGGCGCAAAATGGTATAAATAAGATATACAAGAAAGGAGACCGGCAATATGGCTTGCGATATCATGGTTGTGAAAATCGGGGAACGCAGAGAACGCTCTCCCAAGGTGCAGGAGGTTCTCGCAAAATTCGGATGCTCCATCAAGGTGCGCCTCGGGCTGCATGAAACGGAAAGCGTCTGCTCGGACGAAGGCATACTCATTTTGCAGTTGACGGGTGACACAGAGGAGATGCTGAAGCTGGAAAAAGCGCTGAACGAGCTAAAAAACGTCAAAGCAAAAATGGTGATTCTGGACTAAAAAATTGTGAGTATAAGGTTCTATGCGTAAGAGGCATAGAGCCTTATTTATTTTTTATATGTTAAAAAAATGATTGAATGATTCATATTTGTGGTAGAAAACATTGAATGGAATTCTATGTCTTTGCGGAGGGGCTTCTTTTGTTTGTTTACTTCTATGATGTACTTCTTTGTATCGGAAATTCGGTTGATCTCATTTCTCCCGAAGTGACGAGCCACCATCAACAGGTCGCATTTTTATCATATCAAATTGGCAAAAAATTAGGCCTTGATGATATAGCCTGCCGAAATTTGATCACGGCCGGACTGCTACATGACATTGGTGCGCTCAACAGTCAAGAAAGGCTGATGCTGATTGAGGAAGAAGCGGTGACCGCAGACAGCCATGCATTCCGCAGTGCGAGGCTCCTGGAAGAAGCGGCGCCATTTGCGGATATCACGGATACTGTTCGATTCCATCATGTGAAATGGGCCGGCGGGCAGGGCCGACGGTATATGGGCAAAAATGTCCCTATCGGAAGTCATATCCTATATCTTGCGGATCGCACCTGCGTTAAATTCGACAGAAACAAAAACGCGATCGAACAAGTGCCGGGTGTATTTGAGAAAATCACCGCAGATGCGGGGCGGCTTTTTATGCCGGAAGCAGTTGATGCGCTAATACAATTAAAGAAAAACGATCATATCTGGCTCGAGCTGATGGAAAACTCGCCTCTCGATTACTTGCCTGTTCAAAGAATATTTGGAACCTATTCTCTGGATATTAACGAGATGCTTGAAGTCACACGCATGCTGTCGTTCATCATCGATTTTCGAAGCCATTTTACGGCCACACATTCGGCGGGGGTGGCTTATACGGCAAGACATCTCGGCGAGATATTTGGCTTTTCGGAAACGGAATGCAAGATGATGCTGATCGCCGGATATCTTCACGATCTTGGCAAGCTCAGCGTTCCCAATGAGCTGCTGGAGAAGCCTTCGGCATTGAACGATGAAGAATTCAAAATTATCCGCGGACATACCTTTCATACATACAGGCTGCTCAGCACCATTAAAGGCTTCGAAACGATCAACAAATGGGCCGCCTATCATCATGAGAAGCTCAACGGAAAGGGATATCCGTTTCAGCTCAGCGAAGACCATATCCCTCTTGGCTCGCGGATTATGGCAGTTGCGGATGTATTTACGTCGATCACCGAGGACCGGCCTTACAGAAAAGGGATGTCGGAGCTCCAAATTGTCAATGTTCTTAAATCCATGGCTGAAAACGGATCCTTATGCGGCATTGTTGTTGAAAAGCTCATCAGTAGGCTCAGTGAATTCATCAGAATATGCCAGGAGAGCCAAGCCGCAGTCGCATCGCTGTATGAGAACCTCTTCAACATTGCCTGAAGCCTCCCGATCTTGTTTTTGACCGCCGAATATGTATAATATGGTTAATAATGCCTTTGTTTCGTATTTGTATATTTTTGGAGAAAGATATGATCAGAGAATTTAAGGAATTCATATCAAAAGGAAATGTGATTGACCTTGCGGTGGGCGTGATCATCGGCGGCGCGTTTGGAAAAATCGTCACCTCGCTTGTCAGCGATGTGATCATGCCGCTCATCGGCATCATCAGCGGCGGCCTTGATTTAACGGAATGGAGCTACACGGTGGGCGACGCAAAAATCGCTGTCGGCAGCTTCGTACAAAGCCTTGTCGACTTTCTCATCATCGCGGTCTGCATATTCGTCATCATCAAAATTCTCAACGCATTCAAGAAGAAAAAAAAACCCGCCGAAAGGCCCGCCGAGCCCGAACCTTCGAGAGAGGAAGCGCTTCTCGCTGAGATCAGAGATCTGCTGAAGGAGAAAAAGTAACATGCCATACGCGTGGATAGAAGAATTCTGCTTGAGCAGAAAGGGCGCCGTCAAAGAATACAAGCTGGAGTGGGGCGCGCTGCTGTATCTGGTCGGCGGCAAAATGTTTGTGATGCAGGGGCAGGATAACGAGGGCCGCAGCATCATCACGGTTAAGCTGGAACCGCCCTTCGGTGAGCTGCTGCGCAGCCAGTTTAAAGATATACGGCCCGGCTATTACATGAACAAGCTGCATTGGAGCTCTGTCGATTTGAACGGCTCGGTGCCCGATGAGCTGCTTAAAGAAATGCTCGATCAATCGTACAGCCTGGTGCTGCGCTCTCTGACAAAGAAGATGCAGCGGGAGATATTATCAGATTCTTGAAGAGGAGGAGACAGCGTGAACTATTCCATAAATCTCAGCCGTTTAACCGTTATGGAATATGAGCACCATCTTAAAAGCATTGACCTGCTGCCGTCGCGACGGGTGCTGCTCGATTCGATCGCGCAGCGATTTTCAGCGATTAAGGACAGCGGCGTCAACAATGCGGGGGCTTTCATGCAGGCGGTCTCGACACCGAAAAAGCTGGCCGATTTGAGCAAAAAAACGTCGGTCGGCGAGGATTATTTGAAAATACTCAAACGCGAGATCGGCAGCCTTGTTCCCAAAAGCGTGGCCTTGTCCGAATTCGATATGCTCACGCCGGAGCCGGTGGAAAAGCTAAAAGCCGCCGGACTGCGAAGCTCCAAGGATTTTTTTGAAGCGTATCCGGACATTGATGCGGCGATTCTAGGGAAGCAGGACAGCGACAGGCTCTATCATCTGTGCGGACTCGTTCGCATCAACGGCATAGGCGCTCTGGCTGCCAGGATGTTCTTTGAAGCGGGATATGTGTCGGTCGCCGATGTGGCTTTGGGCAGCCCGGAGGACATGGCCAATAGAGTAAACGCGCTTAACGATGAAAAACACTATTATGATGGGCAGCCTCTTGGCGTCAAAGATATGACCTTCTGCATCGTCCATGCCAAATTTCTTTTGAAATACTCTTAAAGCAGTCGGTATGCTTCGGCCGGTTTTTACATGATTCCAGTTGACGCTCTTTCTTGTATATGCTAAAGTCATACGACAATCTGATGGACACTGGTGAAAAGCATGGAGCAAATCTGGAAGAAAAAAACGGTCATTTTTATATTGAGCCAAACGGTATCGCTGCTTGGATCGTCGCTTGTGCAGTACGCGATACTTTGGTATATCACGCTTTCCACCCAGTCGGGGCTGATGATGACGCTGTCGATCATCTGCGGCTTTCTGCCGAGCTTTTTTCTTTCCCCGTTTGCGGGCGTTTTTGCCGACAGATACAACCGGAAAGTGCTGATCATTCTCGCCGACGCGGGTATTGCGGCGGTCACGCTGCTGCTCGCGGTCGTTTTTATGCTGGGGTATGATGCGATCTGGCTGCTTTTCGTGATTTCGGCGATCCGTTCACTCGGTACGGGGATACAGATACCCGCCGAAGGTGCTTTTTTGCCGCAGTTTGTGCCCGAAGAAAAGCTCACGCGTGTCAATGGAATCAACGGCACGATACAAAGCGTGATCGCGCTCGTGTCGCCGATGGCGAGCGGCGCGCTGATGGCCTTTGCTAAGCTCGAGGTGATTTTCTTTATCGATGTGGTGACGGCGGCGATCGCGATTGTCATCCTTTTAACGATGCTGCATGTGCCGCCGCACAAAAAGGCGGCGGAAACACATACAACAGGCTATTTCTCAGACTTTATAAGCGGCCTTAAGTATTTAAAAGGCCACGGGTTCATCATTCGGTTCTTGAGCTTCAGCGCCGTTTTTTTCTTTCTGGCGGCGCCTGCCGCGTTTTTAACGCCGCTGCAGGTGGCGCGCAGCTTTCACGGCGGGGTATGGGAATTGAGTGCCATAGAGATCGCGTTTTCACTAGGCATGGTGCTGGGCGGCCTGCTGATGACATCATGGGGCGGCTTCAAAAACAGAATCCATACGATGTTTGTCGCCGGGCTTTTGCTGGGCGTCTTCACTTTTCTGATGGGTGTCATCCCCGTTTTCTGGCTTTATCTCATTATCATGGGGCTCACGGGCATCGCGATCCCTTTGTTTCATACGCCCGTCACGGTACTGCTGCAGGAGAAGGTGGAGGAGTCGTATATGGGACGCGTGTTCGGTCTTTTTGGAATGATCGCGAGCGCGGTGATGCCCATCGGCATGCTCGTGTTCGGCCCGTTATCCGATAGTGTGGCTATTGAATGGCTGCTGGTCGGCACCGGCCTTTTGATGACGGTGGCCAGTACACTTCTTATCGGCAGCAAGACGCTCGTTAAAGAAGGCTTGCCCAGAATATCGGAATAAATGAAGAGTCAAACTCTGTTTCCCGGCTCCGCATGCTGCGGAGTTTTTTTATTTTTGCCGGCACTCCGCTAAAAATCTCAGTTCTCGAACATATACCCGAGTATTTGTTGCTCATGCGCCGCGCTCACATCTATCGCCGCATGAAGCCGCGATGATTTCGGGAGCAAAACCAAATTTGACTCGGAAGTTGACAGATTGCTTTGAATGGCGTATATTAAGTGACGTGCGTGATTAGTAAATTAGTAAATAAGTAATGGAGAATCAATATGAAAATACCGACGACACTCAAGCATAAGCCTGTGATCGTGTCAGAAAACTATGAGAATATCGACGGGCGCAGAGCCTATCAGTCGGATACAAAGGGGCTGTCGCTCGGCCTCGCCCAATGGAACGACCGCGGCAAGGTCGAAATATCGGCCAAGGTCTGGCGGTACACGGGGGAAAAGTGGTCGCGCCAGTCCGAAGAGCTGCCGCTGCACCGCGTGATCGATCTCGCGATACTCGTCTGCCGCGCCAAGCAGCATTTTAAGGAGGCTTACCGTTTTGAGAGGTTCTACGATCCCGATCACACGCAGATCGACAGAATCGGCCTGCAGGGGGACGCTATGACGGTTTCGGTCTGCACCGATAATCCGCTGATCGATGAGGACATCAGGCTGTTCGCGGATGTGTTAAGCAAGGATGACGAGCTGATCGGAGAGCGTTTGGCGACGCTGTCAAGACTGCTGAAGGAGCTGGGATACTGATGGACAGGGAACAGAGAAAAAAACTGCAGCAGCGCTACAGCGAGCGCCGTGTGGTGGGTGGCGTGTATGCCATCAAAAATGCCGCCGACGGCAAAATGCTGCTGCTCAGCACGCTCGATATGCCGGGCAGTATGAACCGCTTTTCTTTTGCCGTGCAAACGGGCGGGTGCGTTCATCCGAAGCTTCGCGACGAATGGGGCAAAGCTGAATTCACCATCGAAGTCATCGAAGAACTGGTGAAGAAGGAGGAACAGTCGGATAAGGATTTTGCGAGGGAAATCGAGGCTCTTTATGAGCTGACAGCCGAGCGCTTTTCTTCGGATCAATTATATTGAAGTTGTCGGCAAGGCCGGGGGCAGATCATCAATGCCTGCCCTTCAGCCTGTCCCGGCAGAGCATATCGATGCTGCGGTCGTATGTTCTTTCGCCTTCCTTGGTAAAAAGGCAGCCGGGCGCCTCCCCGAGGCGGCGGTGATAGTCGATGCATTCGCAGCATTTGCCGTGGTGAGAGCAGGATTTATAGGTGCATGGGCATTGAACCGTGTTGCTGCAGGCCATTTGTTTTCCTCCTCGAAAAAGTATATATTGATTATAAGCATGTTCGTTTCATGCCGCAACACGGATTTTATAAGGAGCGCCGCTTATGGACAGGATGCACGTGGTCACAGGCGATATCACCAAAATCAGCGCCGATGCGATCGTTAACGCCGCGAACAGTTCGCTGCTGGGCGGAGGCGGCGTAGACGGCGCGATTCACCGCGCCGCGGGCCAAGGGCTGCTGGAGGAATGCAGGACGCTGGGCGGCTGCGATACTGGGCAGGCCAAGCTCACCAAAGCGTATCGCCTGCCGTGCCGTTATGTGATTCATACGGTGGGGCCCGTATGGCAGGGCGGACAGCGGGGCGAGGCGGAGCTGCTGCATGCGTGCTATGAAAATTCCCTGCGTTTAGCCAAACAAAATAACATCAAAAGCATAGCGTTTCCAGCCATCAGCACAGGCGTTTACGGATATCCGGTCAGAAAAGCCGCCTTGGTCGCGGTGGACGCGGTGAAGAGCTTTTTAAAATCAGACCATTCGATTGAGAAGGTCGTGTTTGTCTGTTTTTTCAAGGAAGTAGCAGATATTTATCTTGAGCTTTTATCATCATGTTTCAAAGAGAAATGAAAGCGAAAGACCAAAGAATATATCAGAACTTGTAAAATTTTCTGTAAATACGTCGTACAAAAAGGGTTCTTGGCTCTGATATAGAATTATATCTCATATTTTTATTGCGATGTTTCGTCCCATTACGATTAAAGGTGCCCATAAGCCCGGTCTAAAAACCAATTACACAATGGGTTTTTGTTGAAGTCGAAAGAATACGACAGGAGATGTTTATGAGTCAATTTGTTCCCGAAATTCACGGAAATTTAAGAAAGCACATGGTCCGTGTTCCGGAAGTGATCAACGAGGTCAGCGGAATTCGTATATTCGGCAAAACGATAAAATCACTTGTTTTCACCACGGATGTGGCGCTCATCAGAAACTGCAACGCGAACGCGGTTATCGCCGTTTATCCTTTTACACCGCAGCCGCTGATCACGCACGCGATCATCACCGTGTCGGACATCCCTGTTTTTTGCGGCATCGGCGGCGGCACCACGACAGGAAAGCGTGTGGTAAACCTTGCGATGGACGCTGAATTTCAGGGAGCCATCGGTGTTGTCGTGAACGCGCCCACATCGAATGAAATCATTTTAAAGCTGAAGGAAAGGATCGATATCCCCGTTGTGGTCACCGTCGTTTCCGAAGCGGAGGATGTGGGAGAGAGGCTTAAATCAGGCGCGTCGATTCTCAATGTGTCGGGTGCGGCGAATTCACCCGAAATTGTCAGAGCCATCAGAAAAAAATATCCTGAGGTTCCGATCATTGCCACAGGAGGGCCCACGGAGGAATCGATCAAAAGAACGATAGAAGCCGGGGCCAATGCCATCACCTTCACGCCGCCCACCTCGGCTGAGATATTCAAGCAGCTCATGGAAAAATACCGCAACCAGATATAGTCAGGCCGTTATGTAGAAAAAGGTTGCAAATTTTGTTTTTCTGCGTATAATATTATTGAATCATTACGGGAATATTACAGTACCATTACATAAAATTACAAACATTCGAGGTCGATATGAAAAATATTCTCGGCAATATCTTGGCATATTGCGTTAAAGCTATATCGTGGTTGGGACAGCTTCCAATGCGGGTTGTCGCTCGTATTCGCGCTGTTTTTATTAAACCACCGATCTCCAAAAGACAAAGAACGGGTTATGAAGGCCAAAGCCCGATTCAGCTTTCCTCAGTCCGTTACAGCAAGAAATCGAAGAAATGGTGGAAAGACAAGAGGATCATCGTGGCAGGCAGTTGCCTCGTCGTTGTGATCGCGCTGGTATTGGCTTTTGTGATCCCGTCGCCTTCAAATGAAGCGCTCGCATCCGTCAGCGGCGGACTGACGAATGAAAATACGTCGGTTGACGGAGAGAACGGCGGCGCAGAAGCACCTGCCGCACAGAACACTGAGGCCGCGGCATTGAATGAAGCTCCTTTGGATATGATGGGCGCTGAAAGCGTGGACGTGCCCGCCGTATCAACGGCGCCCGAGCTGTCGCCCATACCGACGACAGCGCCTGATAAGTCCGAGCTTATCCCCGGCGCTCATGATCCGCAAATCATAGGCGTTCAGCAGCGTCTGATGGATCTTGACTATATGGACGAAGACGAGCCGACCGATTACTACGGAAACGGGACAAAATACGCGCTTCAGCTGTTCCAGCGGAAAAACGGCCTTCAGGTCGATGGACTGCTGGGCGAAAAAACGACGACCGCATTGTTTGCGGACGACGCATTGCCGTACACGGTGAAGCTTGGTGACAGAGGCTCGGATGTTGTGGCGATGCAGGAGCGCCTGCAGGAGCTTAAGTATTTAAAGGCAGGCCATACCGGCTATTTCGGCACCGATACCGAAACGGCTGTGAAGAACTTTCAGAAAAGAAACGGGTTGTCGGCTGACGGCAACGTTGGAGAATATACGAGAGAGGTTCTTTACTCGGAAGATGCGAAGGCGGCCAAAACGTCGAGCGGCGGCAGCAGCGGCAGCGGCGCGAGCAGCGGTGGCGGCGGGACCGCCATTGCAGTAGGAGACCCCGACCAGGCGTCTGTGGACAAGTTGATTGAAATTGCGAAGTCGAAGCTTGGCTGTGAATACACGCGTGCCGGCAAGGGCCCCAATGAATTTGACTGCTCCGGGTTCGTTTATTACTGCCTCAATACGGCCGGCTACAGCATGAAGTATATGACATCCAGCGGCTGGTCGAAATGCGGCTTGCCCAAGGTGACGAGCATGGGGGATATGAAGCGGGGCGATATCATCTGCTTCAGGGGCCATGTGGGTATTTATTTGGGCGACGGCCAGATGATAGATGCCGGATCAAGCAGCGACAGCGTCAGAATCTGCTCGAATATCATGGGGTCGGCTTACTGGAAGCGCAACTTTATATGCGCGCGCAGAGTCTTCTAAATTCTACTGAACGGATATATGAATGGCGCATGGCTTCACGGCTGTGCGCCTTTTTGTTGTGTGCCGAGCATGGCACCAGTCTTAAGCGGTGGAAGTCCGCAGCGGGGGTACTCATAGCCAACCGCATAGCAAACCCCAAGGTGCGCACAGTGATGTGTGAGCTGAAGGAAGGGGA
>JAEYLC010000019.1 GCA_023461435.1 Bacillota bacterium | reverse complement strand
GGTATCGAGCGCGTATATCTGCGCGCACGGCCTGCCGCATACGCAGATTGAAAGCGCGAATGCCTACTTGAGCAATATTCGAAAGGCGCGGGAGAAGCGCAGCCGCGCCATGACAAGCCGTCTGAATATCCTCCTGCAGCCGCACGGGATCGCGCTCAGCTACGACAGCGATGTGATTCCGCTTTCCTGTGCGGCTGACGGCGGCGAGGTGACCGAGCGGCATATCCTGTTCGCGCTGTCGAATAAGCTGATCGGGAGGTTCGGTAAAGGGCTGACTCTGGTTGGTTTTCTGGAGCGTGCGCTGGGGCTGGCGCTCAGCGTAACGCAGAAGACGCTGCTTGCTGATGAAGCGAGCGAAATATACGCGTACGATCTGCTCAACGTGTTCAAAGGAGGCTTTGTGTCGCAGATATTCATCGACGCGGCGCCGGACGAGCTTCCCGGTGTGCGGGACGCTGTGAAGACGATCAAAAGCCTGGGCGCGATACCGTCTTACTGCTATCTCGGCGACGTGGCCGCGTCGCCGACGGGCGATAAGAAGGCGCAGGCGTTTGAGGATGAGTACCTTGACGATGTGTTTGCGGCCGCGAAGGACATCGGTTTCGACGCGATCGCCTATATGCCGTCGAGAAACACGGCGGCGCAGCTTGACCGCGTGATGAAGCTTTGCGATGAATACGGGTTTATGCAGATCAGCGGCGAGGATATCAATCAGCCGCGCCAGTCGTTCATATGCAAACAGCTTGGCGAGCCGCGGTACCGGCATCTGATCGATACGACATGGGCGCTGGTGGGGCATGAGAAGGCCGCGACCAGGGATTTAAATCAGGGGATGTTCGCAAACAAGGTCTTTCTTGACGCGAGGCAGGTTAAAGAACGAATTGAGGAATATAAACAGATAGGTAAAAGCCTTTAATCGCAAGTGTGAAAACGAACCTAAAAGAATATTCAACTCCCGTTAAAAACGATAAGATTTATATTTGACATATAACGTTGTTAAAGTACTGAAGGTTTTAACGATAATCGATTTAATATCTTACAAATTTACCGGCAGAATAAAAAAGCTCCAATCCCCGCATACGGGAATTTGGAGCTATGTCCTGGAGCCGCTAATCGGATTTGAACCGATGACCCCTTCCTTACCATGGAAGTGCTCTACCTACTGAGCTATAGCGGCAGAAAAACACTGCGAGTGCTATTATAAAGCATCCACGATGGTATTTCAAGTGTTTTTATCAGCCAATGGGACATGGTTTAAATCAGCGGTCGTAAACACAGTTTCCGACGGTATCGATCGCGACGATAAGCGGTACGCGGTCAAAAGTCAGCCGACGAATCGCCTCCGCGCCAAGGTCTGAAAACGCGATAGCCTCAGCCGCGGTGATGTGCGAGGCGATCAGCGCGCCTGCGCCGCCCACAGCCGCGAAATAAACTGCGCCGTTTCTCACGATGGCCTCCCTGACGTCTGCCGACACAGGCCCTTTGCCGATCACGAACGAGAGCCCAAGGTCGTAAAGCACGGGCGCATACGCGTTCATGCGAGACGATGTGGTGGGTCCGCACGAGTTGATCACGCGGCCCGGCATATCGGGGCAGGGACCCGCGTAATAAATGCCGCTTCCGGCTATTTCAAATGGTAAAGGCTCGCCGCTCTGTATCATTTTATAAAGCCGCGCGTGCGCGGCATCGCGTGCGGTGTAAACAGGGCCCGAGAGCGTCACAATGTCTCCGGCTTTCAGGCCGCTTTTTATTTCGGCGCTCAATGGCGCGGTCAAGTCAATCATAGCGTGCTCCTCACAGCGTGATGCTGGCGTGGCGTGCGGCATGGCACTGGAAGTTGACAGCCACAGGCAGCCCCGCGATATGCGTCGGATACTTTTCTATGTGGACGGCGAAGCAGTAGTTGTCGCCGCCGAAGCCCATCGCGCCGATACCGAGCGCGTTGATTTCGTCCTTGAGACTTGCTTCGAGCTCAGCCAAAAACGGGTCGGAATTGACGCTGCCGATGTCGCGCAGCAGCTGCTTTTTGGCCATCAGCACGCATTTTTCAAATGTGCCGCCGATGCCGATTCCAAGCACGACAGGCGGACACGGGCTGCCGTCTGCGGCTTTTACGCTATCGATGATGAAGCGTTTGATACCGTCAAGGCCGTCGCTGGGCTTGAGCATCGCGATTTTGCTCATGTTCTCGCTGCCGAAGCCCTTGGGCGCGGCGGTGATTTTGAGCGCGTCGCCGGGCACGATGTCGTAATGGATCACGGAGGGCGTGTTGTCGCGCGTGTTCTCGCGTGTGATCGGGTCCAGTACTGATTTGCGCAAATATCCCTCTTCATAAGCTTGACGGACGCCTTCATTGACAGCGGCCTTAAGGGAACCGCTGACATGAACATTCTCTCCGATTTCGAGGAAGACCACGGCAAGCCCCGTATCCTGACAGTATGGCATCAGCGTTTCTTCCGCGATTTGTGCGTTGAGCAGCAGCTGACGCAGCCCCTCTTTAGCAGGCGGACACGATTCGCGCTCATAGGCTTTGCCGATCGCGCTTAAAACGTCGGGCCCCGGCATGCGGCAGGCGCTTAGGAAAAGAGCTTTGACGGCTTTTGTGATATCGGCCGCTTCAATGATTCTCATACAAATGTCCTTTAGTCTGTGATGCGTCAATTATAATGGATGGAGATAAATAAGTAAACTGAGTTCATCCGGAAACAAAAACGTCCCGCTTAAAGCGGGACGAATGTATCAAAGGGTGTGTCAGCCGTTCGGAAACAGCTCGGCGATTCTTTCATCCGAGAGATTAAAGTAGTTTTTCAGTCCGTTGATCGCGTTTTGACGTCTGTTTTTGATACTGCCGCGCAGATCTTCGATTTTGTTTTCCCAGCTGCCCATGGATGAAGGCCAGCCCCATCTATCAATTGTGCGCGGCATTTCATCGCGCATGGAGTCCACCATTTCATCATAAAGAGAAAGCAGCCTGTCTTCCGTGAGCACCGTGTTCAAAACCTCGGCATAGCGCTTCACAAACGCGTCGCACCACGCAGCGTTCTTTTTGAATCCATAGTACAGTCCCGTATCAATCCAGAATTGAGTGCCGTCCGTATGCATGGGGCCGTTGATGCCCGTTGAGCTGAATAAGGAGCCAAGATTCATTCCACCGGAGCCGCCCATTGCAAGATCCAGATCGTAAAACATAGGCCGCCATTTGAGCGCGTTGTCTGATGTATGCGCGTATTTTTGGTTATAAAAATCGCTGCTGTTAAAAAAGCTTGTGGCGATCAGATAGTCCATAAAATATGCTGAATCGGCAATTTCTGTATACTTGGCAAATTGATCATCGTTTGATGTGTTGCTCTTGGCTACCGAGAGAGCATGATTGATGCTTGCTTTTTGTCCGACATAGATAAACTGATTACGCGACATCTCTACTTTTTCAGGATCGATGCCATATCTTGCCGCAAAATAATCCTCGTTCTGATTTTCCTTGAACTCATACAAGCCCCAATACTTGCCGTTGATATAGACCACCGCGAATTTGGTTTGCATATTGTCGATATTCATGCCGTTGACGGCCATGTGAAAGTAAGCATCGCGCAGACGCGTGTCAGAAGAATCCTGCCCCATATTGCGCAGGGAGAGCGATTTGAATGTGGTGATATTATAGCCTTTGAAGAAAGGGTAGGTGACTTCGCTCTGGCCGTAGCCGCCGCGCAAATAAAGGTTGATAGACTTTTGGGCATATCCACGTGTACCCGCGCCCGCGATGCGAAAGCCTGCCGGGAATCCCACGCCAAGCGTGCCATCCGGCTCGTAATATTCCACATAGCCCGCGCGCTCGCGCTTTTGGCTGCGTTCCGCACTGCCGAATACAAAATCCTTATCGCTTTCGGTTATGGAAAGGCATATAACGGGGAGCGAATGCTTGTCTTCAAAGAGGTAAGTCGCCACCGTTTGGTCGCTTGGAAGCTTGCCCTCTGCCACGGCGATAGCCCGTACCGTCTGCGTTGAGGAGATCGTGATGGGAGCCGTGTAGGGTGTGGAGCTTTGAGACGGTGTAGAGCCGTCTAGCGTGTAATAGATGGTCGCTCCCGGCGTGGTGTCCGTGATCTCAAGCGTCACCGGCGCGCTCTGATAGCCGCCGCCGACAGAAAAGAGCGGCGCGGCGCAGTAGCCGCTGATTGTGTCGCCGCCGTTAGGCTCGCCCTTTGTGGGCGTCGAAAAAAATGCCGTTTGTGCCGCATCGTCCGCGAGCCGTCCCTTGGAGATGCCGGGGCGCAGCACACCGGTGTCAAACTGATCGAGCACGAGCCCATCGGGGCTTGAGAGGTAGAGCATCTCGCCGGAGAGCGATATGCCAAGCGGGGCGGAGGCTTCGCCGTCCTGATAGCTGCTGATCACCTTATACCCGCCCGCGCCGATTTGTGCATTGCCGAGCTGCCATTTTCTCAGGTCGCTGCGCGTGTCGGACAAAAAGTAGCCCGAGATGTCCATATCCGACGGCGTGCTGTTGAAAAGCTCGACCCAGTCGTCCTGATTGTCCTTGGCCTGGCTCACGCTCGAGACCTCATTGATCATAAGAGAAGAACTGCCGCTGACAGCGGCAATTTCTGTGAATCCTTGTGTGCTGTTGGCGGCGAGCGGCGTTGGCATGGGATAGAACATCCAGCTGCCGTCCGCGCCAAGACCGTATGAAACGTTGTCCTTGGTCTCCGTTGGCAAATCGATCGTCTGCGCCGTACAGGCTGCGATGTTTGTGAGGAACAGTTGGGTCTCATCGCTGCCGATCTTGAAATTTGCATGGATCTCGGCGTCGCTTTTTTCCTTGCCCGAAAGATAAACGATCACGTAGCCGTTTGGCGCGATCTCCACGCTGGGCAGCCTGTATTTTAGCAGCCGCCCCTTGTTATCCGACAGCGCATAATCTGCAAGGTTCACGGCTTGAGCGGAGGTGTTGTAAAGCTCAACCCAAGGGCTGCGGTCACCGTCCTCGTCGATGACGGAGAAGCTGTTTTTCAGCAATATCTCGTTCACGATCACATCGGCGGTTCCGTCTGCAATCACGATGGAATCCGACGTCTCTGTGCTGTTGGCCGCGCCGGGCGTTAATTGCTTGTAATAAACCGTTTTGCCGTCGCTTAAACCGGCCGATATGCCTGCGGGGGTGGCGGCATCCCAAGAGATTTTATCCACCACATTGCCGAACAGATCGAGCACCGCAACCGTGGATTCCTGGCTGCTGATTTTGAACGGGATCTGCGCGTCGCCTTCGGTGCCGGTGAAACGCAGCAAAGCGTATTCGCCCGCGCCAAGCGACATTTGCGGCATCTTGGCCTTTTTGGGGTCCGAGAGGTTTTCGGTGATATAGTAATCCGAGAGCTCAATGACCGTGTCGCCAGAATTGTAAAGCTCTATCCACGCATAAGGAGCTGAGTCTGTGACGCTCTGCGGCAATATCTCGCTGATTTTGAGCTTGTCGTTGATCTGGCTTCTGATTTCCTCGATCGACGAAAACCCTTGCCCCGAATTGGCCGCGCCGGGCGTCGGACCCGGATAAAAATGATAGGCGCCGTTTTCGTCCGCGCCATATGAAATGTCGGATTCAAGCGCGGGAACGGAGAGCTCCTGTATGGTGCCGTACGGGGAGGTGAGCCTGAGTTCGGCGCCGCTTTTTGAGAGCTTAAAGGCCGTGCAGTATTGTCCGGGCTGGTCTTCAATTGAAGCGCAGCAGTAAATAACAAGATACGCGCCCGCTTCAATGCTCGCACCTTCTGGAAATTCAAATTTATTGTTGGCTTCGAAGATGGTATATCCGCTTAAGTCGGTGGCTTTGTCCGAAGCGTTATAAAGCTCGATCCAATCCGGATTGCCGAAAACAGGATCAATGAGCGAGCTCGAGTTGGAACTGACCACTTCGGATATAATCAGCCCGCTGACGGGCGCGCCGGATGTTTGCTGGCTGCAGCCTGCCAATGTCGAAATCAGCAGCAGAGCAGCCAAAAGAACAGTCAATAATCTTTTCATTGTTTTCCCGCTTATCTGACAGTAATCGTGTGATGGATGCATTATAATACAATTATTTGAAATTAACAATGACTTATATGACTTTGCGTGTTTATTCATAATGTTTTCATAATTTGGCTTTGGGTTTTTACCATGAGTATCGCGTTAAATGCGGCTTGACTTTTGTTTCGTATATGTTATAATCTCATTTGCGACTTAAATCTTGCGAGGGTGGCGGAACTGGCAGACGCGCACGTTTGAGGGGCGTGTGGTGTACACCGTAGGGGTTCAAGTCCCCTTCCTCGCACCAAACAAACATAATCCGAATCACTCAAGACGGGCATTCCCCGTCGTCGAAGGGTTCGGATTTGTTTTATATATGTCCTGATGATAAAGGCGCAGGTTTTCAATGCCGTTAAGCTTCGCCAGCTCGTAACGGTACGCATATTGGCCATTCCTACACAATCCACACGCCATTCTCTATCGCCATTTGTGCGACAGCCATACAGGCTGTGAAGACAGCCAGCACAATGATGAGCACGACCGAGCCGAAGTCGTAACGCATTTGGCCTTCCTTATTGCGCACATAGGCAATGATAATTTCGATCCCTAAGAAAATCAGCACCAGAGGCCAAAAAGATACGATCAACCACAGTGTCATAGCAGGGATCGCCAGGCGGAGCAGGAAGAGAAGCCCGAAAATGATCATGGAAGCACCGGCTGTTAAAGTTCCGACACGACGATTTTTAATCATGCTTGTTAAGCTCCCTTCTCTTACCGATGATTAACCGGACTCCGATAAGTACAATGATCGCGCCGAGGAAGATTTGCGGGAAAACATCAACAACTCTGAACAACGCATCTGCAATTTCAGCCTGCAGCGAGGAATACAAGCTCTGAACCAGTTTGCTTATAATAAGATATATCCCAAAGAACAAAAGCAGTATCCCGATATATAGTCCGCCCCGACCGGAAAGCCTCTTGTTTACATGTGAAAAGCTTTCTGCTGAGAAACAATAACGGTCCTCCGTTTCGGAAAATTGCTGCTCGCCGGCCCACGCCATGTTGATGCTGCTAAAGAAGGAATAGAACCAAAGGACTGGCAGCGCGTACAAAAGAGGGCCAATGTTCAGCCAGGAAGACAGGAATATCAGCAGAAAAAACAGTGACATCAGAGATACACCGAGTTTCATAAACCCCATAAACATATGCCCCCCGCCGGGAATCAGGGAAAACAATATAGTCAGGGTTTTATTTCGTTTCTTGCGCATTTTGAAAGACCTCCATATCCAGTATTTGTTGGGAAAAATTCTGCAGCCGCATGTTGATGTTCTCCACCGCAGAGAAATCGGGCGCTTTAATATTCGAGAGGGGTTTTTGCAGGCCGCCAAGCGCTCCCCAAGCGCTCGAAAAGATAAAGAAGAGGGCGATACTGGCAGCAAGCGCAACACGGATAGAAAAATGCGTAAGCTCGGTTCTCTTTCCCTTAGGACTTGAAATGCGTTTCAAGGTCTCTTCGTCAAATCCGTCGGGAACCGCTGTGGCGACAGGTCTTGCTTCAATGGCTTCCGCCAGCGCGAGCGCGCATCGCTCACACCGCGCAACATGTTCCGCAGCCGTTGTCAGCTCATCGTGTTCCAAACGTCCGTTTGCAAAATCATAGAGCGCCTTTTGCGTCATGTGACCGTTTAAATCAATCGGATTGCCCACTTTGCTGTCCCTCCCTCCATAGCACCCTTAACAGCTTTTTAGAACGGTAAAGCCTTGTTTCCAATGTTTTAAGGCTTTGTCCCGTCTCTGCCGCCATCTCAGAAAGCTTTTTTCCTTCACAGAAATAGCCCAGCGCCACGCTTTTATAGGGGTCCTTGAGCCGTCCGCACAGCTTTCGAACAAAACTGTCGGAGGAATCGATCTCTGCGCGCTCCTCCGGGGTTCCGTTCGGATCAACGAGCATTTTCATATCCTCATGGGATATATGCAGATTGCGCCGCGCCGGGCTTTTCAGGTAATCCCTGCATTTGTTTACGGCAATAGCCGTCAGCCATGCCTTAGGGTTTTCCCCGTTAAACCGACCAAGGCTGCGGTAGGCTGATAAAAAAGTCTCCTGAGCCAAATCCTCCGCATCAAAATAATTCTTGGTCATCGCCAGACAAACGGTGATGACCAAGCCCTTATATTGAGCCACATAGCGTTCAAACTGTGCCTTGATATGCATCATCACCATCCTTTGATCCGCTCTATTTAATATAACGACCCAAGATGATAAAACACTTCAAAAATTTCAAGAAAATTATAACACATATACAATATTCAGTTATAATACAAATAAAGAATCTTGGTCATTAGATATTACGCCGCGTGATGAACGTGGTTTTTTATCATTATACTTGTCTGGAAATATATAAAATATAATGGAATGAAAGGGTATAAAATGAGCAAAGCAAATGAAGCGGTGGAATGCTTTAACAGCGGGTTCAATTGCGCTCAGTCTATCTTTTCGGCGTACTGCGAAGAATTTGGCCTCGATAAAAAGACAGCTTTGAAGCTTTCGTGCGGCTTTGGCGCCGGAATGGGAAGATTGGGAGAAACGTGCGGCGCCGTGACCGGCGCGTATCTTCTTATCGGCCTTATGCACGGAAAATGCAGCGAGGGAGACAACCAGCCCAAGGAAACGACATATGAGCTCGTGCAGGAATTTTCAAAAAGGTTCAAAGAAAGAAACGGGACAACGGTCTGCCGCGATCTGGTCAAAGCGGATTTTCTCAGCGGTGATCAAAAGACCGCCCTTGCGCAGGTGAACCGTATATGCCCCGGTCTTATCCGTGATGCCTGTGAAATCATAGAAGAATTGTTACTATAAAAATAGGACCCGATTTAAGATCGGGCTCAGGTTGCTGACAAAGTAACAAATGTCATTTTGAGTGAGCGATAGCGAGTCGACTACGAAGTGGAAAGCATCCCATGTTAAAATGCTTTAAACATGGGATGCTTTCCACTTCGTAGTCACGTCGCTCCGCTCCTCAGCATGACAAACAGGGTGTTTTCAGGCTGGACCCGATATTGAGTCGGGCTTTTTCATTTATTCCCCATTGCCCGATAAGCTTGACAAGCGGCTATATTTGAGTTTGGCCGGCAAACATGGTATTGTTATTTCATTACAAGTATATAGGGAGAAAAGATGTATAACGATCTGTTTTCAATCGGGAGTCTGACCATTCATTCTTACGGCGTTATGATCGCCATCGGCTTTGCCGCCGCGATTGTGATGAGCTATTACAGGGCGAAGGCCTATAGGCTTAAGAAGGAAGCGATCATCGACATTGCGCTGCTTGCGATGATATTCGGCTTTCTCGGCGCAAAGCTTTTGTATGTGATCGTTGAATATAAAGCGTTCTTTGCGAATCCCTTGCAGGTGCTCGGCTCTGAGGGCTTTGTCGTATATGGGGGCATCATCGGCGGCGTCGCGGCAGCCGTGGTTTATTGTCACAAAAAGAAAATCAGCTTCATGAGTTATTTCGATCTTACGATACCGGCTGTGGCTGTGGCGCAAGGGTTCGGCAGGATCGGCTGCTTTCTCGCGGGCTGCTGTTATGGCTGTGAAAGCAGCTTTCTCGGCGTCATTTTCCCGGAAGGCAGCATTGCCCCGGCGGGTATCCCGCTGCTGCCGACACAGCTTTTCTCATCGGCGGGCGATTTTCTTATCGGGCTGATTCTTGTGCTGTACGCAAGGAAGAGCAAGATTAAGGGCAATGTGGGGGCACTTTATTTGCTGCTGTACGGTGTCGGACGTTTCGTGATCGAGATTTTCAGAAACGATAACCGCGGGAGCATCGGCGTGCTTTCCACCTCGCAGCTGATATCCATTTTCTTCGTGCTCGGTGCCGTCCTGCTCTATTTTATCAACAAGAAACGCGGCGTACCGGCGGATATGATTTTAGCCAAGGCAGATCGTGAAGCGGCTGAGAAAAGCGCGCAGAAAGAGCCGCAGGATATAAAGACGCCGTAAAAGAGACACAGATCAAAACATTGGTCATACATACAAGAAACGAAAATGGAGGATATTCGCATGAGCAAAAGCTATCGTGAAGAGCTTGTTGGCGTTTTCGGGTGTCCGGTCGATGAAAATCCTACCGTGGCGATGCAGCAGGCGGCGTTTGAGGCGCTCGGCCTGCCTTACCGGTATCTTACGATCAAGGTGAAGCCGGAGGATCTTGGTGACGCGATCAAGGGCATCAAGGCCATGAACTTCAGGGGCATCAATCTGACGATTCCGCACAAGGTGCAGGTGCTTCAGTATCTTGATGTGGTCGCAAGTGACGCGGCGCTGATGGGCGCTGTGAACACCGTGTATGTGAAGGACGGCCTGCTCTATGGCGAGAACACGGACGGCAAAGGGTTTATGAAGGCGCTTCGGGACGGCGGCGTGAAGCTCGAAGGCCAAAACGCCGTGCTGCTTGGCGCGGGCGGCGCCGCGCGCGCGGTCGCCGTAGAGCTCGCCATGGCGGGCATCAGCCACATCCGCATCGTAAACAGGAGCGAGCAGCGCGGCGAGGAGCTTGTGAAGCTCATCAACGAAAAAACACCGGCGAAAGCCGATATGACGCTGTGGGACAAGGCCTATGCGGTGCCTTCGGATACCGGCATACTCGTCAACTGCACCTCGATCGGGCTGTATCCGGATACCGACCAAAAGCCGGATATCGATTACGCAACGCTGAATAAGGATATGGTGGTCTGCGACGTGATACTGAATCACCCGAACACGCTGTTTTTGCAGGAAGCGCAGAAGATCGGCGCGAGGACGTTTGACGGCCTCACAATGCTTGTGAATCAGGGTACGCTGGGCTTCAAGATGTGGACGGGAAAAGAAGCGTCCGCGAAGGTGATGGAGGACGCGCTCAAAAAAGAATTCGGCATCGTCTGAGCCGATAATTATATCCATAGAGCACGCCGACAGGACCGCTGCGGAGCGTTACATATGACGGCGCAATTATTTCAGTATGATACATTATTACCTGCACAATAAATGACGGAGGCGGAACCATGACCAAGACTCCTATTTCTTCAAGCATTGGCGGCAGCTATACCAAAACGACCTTCTCGGATACATATTTGGGGCTTATCCTGCAGCTTTTGTTATTCGCGATTCTGATGGTGGTCGCGGCTATTGCCGTACCTGTATTTTTTAACCCCATGAACTGTGTGAACTTGATCAGACTAAGCGTTCCGTATTTGATCATGGCGCTCGCTCTGGCGCTTTCGGCGCGTGTGAAAGGCATCGACTTGTCGGCAGGCGCAGTTTTCGCCGCGGCTTCGTGGGTGTTCGCGCATTTCGCGAGTGAGAATATGGCTGTGCCGGGGCTGATTATTGCTCTCGCAATCGGGCTTGCTGTGGGATCGGTAAATGGTACGGCGAATATGTTCATACGCATTCCGTCCGCGGTGCTGACGATGATCGTCTCGGCGGCCGTCACCTTCGGCGTGTCGCTTCTGATTGGCTCGGGTGCGAAGGGCTTTTGGGACGGCAGGCCGGTCGTGGCGGAAAGCCTGGGCATGGATGTGACGGTGGCTGGGTTGATTTCGTTTTTGACTGCACTGGCACTGGTT
The DNA here is from genome assembly GCA_023461435.1 of Bacillota bacterium. Lineage (GTDB taxonomy): Bacteria > Bacillota > Clostridia > Christensenellales > SZUA-584 > SZUA-584. The sequence continues at coordinate 9,162 of JAEYLC010000019.1, read as the reverse complement.
TTGGGACTGCTTTATTTCACAAGGCTTGGCGGTGAGGGGCAAATACAAAAGCGTCTTGTTTTCACGGCTTACGCAGCCAGCGGCCTGCTGTTTTCGATGGCGGCCTGTTATCTTGTGATGAGGCTGCATATGGGCAGCCCGATGCTCGGCGAATCAGGCAGCGCTTTATATCTGCTGTTTATTGCAGGGGCCATCTATATCAACCGGTCTGCAAGAATCCGCTTCATACCCGTGATATGCGCTCTGCTGGCCGCTCTGAATTGGAGTTTAATATCCAACATATGCAGTTTAATCAATCTCAGTTCGTTCTATTCATTTGTGTTGCAATGTATACTGACGGCTGCGATTCTCACACCCGCGTTTATGGTTCAGCGCGGCAGCCGTTCACGAACTTAGCCGCATCACTTGTTGACAATCCATATTAAAGGTATAATAAAGCATAAAACTTGGATGAATTGAGGACAGACATGGAAAACGACAAACGAATCGCGGTGCTTATTGACGCGGACAACGTGTCGGACAAATACATAAAGGCGATACTCGACGAGATATCAAATCACGGGACGCCGACATACAAACGCATCTACGGCGACTGGACCAAGCCCCAGCTTGCGTCGTGGAAGAGTGTGCTGCTCGCGAACTCGATCACGCCGATACAGCAGTACAGCTATACCACAGGCAAAAACGCGACGGACGCCGCGCTGATCATCGACGCGATGGACATATTGTACTCGGGAAATGTTGAGGCGTTCTGCATCGTGTCAAGTGACAGCGACTTCACGCGCCTCGCCGCGCGGCTGCGCGAATCGGGCATGTTCGTGATCGGCATGGGCGAAAAGAAAACGCCCACCGCGTTTATTTCCGCTTGCGAGATTTTTAAATATCTTGAGGTGCTAACTACGCCCGCGCCCGCCGAAAAAGAGGAGCCGCTAAGCGGCAACGGCAAAGCTGCGCCGAAGGAAGGCATGGCGAGCAGGGAGGAGATTATCGAAGCGCTCAAGGTGATTATCACCGAGAGCTCTGATGAAGACGGCTGGGCGTATTTAGGGCAGGTCGGCAAGGTGCTGAACAAGCGCTACCCCGATTTTGATACGCGTAACTACGGCTTTTCCAAGCTGACGCCTTTTGTTTCATCGCTCAAGCAGTTTGAAATCCAATCGCGCAAGACCAGCAGTCCCAACAACGTGCACAAGTATGTGCGTATCAAGGAATCTAAAAAATGATCATATAAAGTTTTCTCACTAATAAGCGAATAAACGCCCCGCTCGATGCCGTGGCACGCAAGCGGGGCGTTTTGTGTTTATTGGAAGAGGTTCATTCGTCTGTTACCGGCAAAGTCGGCAAACGAGGGGTACGGTACGTTATTTTCTTGTCACCGTCGTGTATCAGCATCGCCCCCAAGGGCCGCAGCCATTCCAGCCAAAGCCACCGCCGAAGCCGCCGCAAGGGCCGCCGCCACGGTTAAAGCCAAGGAAGCCAAAGGAATTGCCGCAGGGGCCGCCGCAGCACCGGCAGCTGCCCGCGCCCCATCCGCAGGGGCCGCCGCAGCACCGGCAGTTATCGCCGCACGGCCCGCAGGAGTTGCATGGTCCGCAGGAATTACACGGCCCGCAGCCGCAGCCGTCAAAGCATCCGCAAGGGCCGCAGCCATTCAGACAGCTGAGCAGCAGCAGGAGCTTGAAGCAGTTATCATTCATGTAATCAATCACCACCTTAAAGTATAAAGGCTTAATTTAAACTATTCATCTGCTCAAAAAATTGTGATTAATGCGTCAAAAACTATATTGCATTATTCAGTAGTTCGTGCTAGAATCAAAGCATCTACTGAATATAATACAGTACTGGACAAAAACTAAGAGGGAGGGCTCATGAACGCACAGTTTAAAAAAGGCGTTTTGGAGCTATGCGTACTCGCCTTGCTCAAAAAGAAGGACACGTATGGGTATGAGCTGGCGGAGAGGATATCCTCGCGCATTGAGATTGCGGAAGGAACGCTGTATCCGCTGCTGCGAAAGCTCAAAAGCGACGGGCTATGCGACACGTACATATCGGCCGAATCGGGCGGTCCGCCGCGCAAGTATTACACGCTGACGGACAAGGGCAGGAAGGCCGAAGCCGAGCTGCGCGAGGAGTGGGTATCGTTTGCGGACAGCGTGCGGCAGATCATGGAGGACGACAATGGATGAGTTTTTAAAAACGCTGATGCGCTCGCTCAAGCATATGAGCGCTCAGGAAAAACAGGATATTGCGGATGACTACCGCGAGCATTTTGAGGCGGGGCTTGAAGCGGGTAAGACGGAGCAGGAGGTGGCGGCGGCGCTCGGAGACCCGCGGCAGCTTGCCAAAATGCATGTGATGCAAAGCACGGCGGACGCGGCCCACGCGTCGAGCGGCTTTGGGGATACGCTGCGCATGCTCGGGGCGGCGCTGAGCTACAAGGCGGGCGGCGGATTACTGGTGGGCAGCCTTTACTTTGTGAGCCTTTCGGTGCTGGCCTGCCTGTTCGCGGCGGCGGCGGCGCTCGTGCTCATGGGGCTTGGGAGCCTCGTGCTGATGGCGGCGGATATCGGGAATGCGCATGCTTCGTTCGCGGTGCTCGCATTTTTTGCGGCGTTCATCTTTGCGCCCGGCGGGCTGCTGGCGATGAAGGTCAGCGCGAAGCTGTGGAAGCTGAGCCTTGGGCGCATGCCGCTGCTCGCACGGCGCATCATGCGCCTTGACAAGGAGGAAGCCGTATGAAAAAGATGACGAAGCTGCTGCTGATACTGTTCATTGTCGGCTTGTGCGGCGCAGCCGTGACGATGGGCTACATCATGGGCTCGGGCGAGCTCATGTCGCATGAGGCCACGAAGGATTACGCTGTGGATGAGCCGTTTGGTAAGCTGCAGCTCGAGACAGTCGCCGCTCAGGTCACAGTGGTGCCGTCCGAAACAGCCCATGTGGAAGCTTACGCCAAAGCGTGGCTGCCGGGGCCTGTCAATATGGACGATGTGGTGGATGTGCGCGTGCGGGACGGTGTGCTGACCGTGACCGAAACGCCGTTCCCGGCGGAATTTTTCGGCATGTTTCCGCAGCCGTATGAGATGAGGCTTACCATATATATGCCTCAGGAACTGTGCGACACATATGGGGAGGAGTTGGGACAATGAAAACGATCGTGATTACAGGCGCAACGTCGGGCATCGGTTATGCGGCGGCCAAAGCGCTCGCAAGTGCAGGCGCGCGCGTGATCGGCGTCGGGCGGTCGGAGCAAACCTGTACGGACGCGAAGCAAAGGCTACTATCCGAGGTGCCGGGCGCGCGTATCGAATTTGTGAAAGGCGATCTATCGTCTCAGGCGGAGGTGAACGTCATTGCCGACCGGATACTGGCATTGCTAGCGCCGGAGGGCAAAATCGACGTGCTCGTCAACAACGCGGGCGGCGTGCGCAGCGGGTATACCACCACGGCGGACGGATATGAGCTGCAGTTTGCGCTCAACCACCTTGCCGGATTTCTACTCACGTACCGGCTGTGGGAGCCGCTCAAAGCCGCGAAGGGCCGCGTAATATTCACGGGAAGCAATTCGCATAAAAAAACGCGCATGCACTGGAAGGACGTGATGTATTCGACGCATTACAGCACGCTGTTGGCATACAAACAAAGCAAGCTTTGCAACATGCTGCTGGCGAAGGAGCTCAACCGGCGGTTTGCAGACAGCGGCGTGACCGCGTATGTGGTGGACCCGGGGCTCGTGAACACAAACATCGGCAACAAGCAGACGGCCGGTATCGTAAGCGCATTCTGGTCGCTGCGCAAGGAATACGGCGACTCGCCCGAATATGTGGCGCAGACGTATGCGTACCTCTGTAACCAGAGTCCAAAGCCGACCCAGCTTTATTATCACGCGTGCAAGCCCGCGGCTTACGACAAGCACGCGGACAGTGAACCCGACGCGCAGCGGCTGTTTGAGCTCAGCGAGCAGCTCTGCGGCGTCAGATTTGACGGAGGTGAGACAAAATGATGGTGCTGATCACAGGAGCAAGCGGCGGCCTTGGCCGCGCGATGGCGGTGGAGTGCGCGCGGCGCGGTTTTGACCTGCTGCTCACGGACATCGCGGAGGCGCCGCTTTCACAGATCAAGCAGGGGATCGAGCGGCAGTTCGGCGTGACGGTGCGAACCAGAACGTGCAATCTGATAAGCGACGAAGACCTTGCCATGTTTTTTGACTACGTCGACGAAGCGGGCATCGGCCTTGATATGCTGCTCAACATTGCGGGCATCGATTATGAGGGCGGATTTCTCTCGCAGCCGAGCGCGAACATCGCGCGCATCGTACAAGTGAACATTGAAGCGACGCTCAAGGTGACGCACGCAGCACTGGAGCGCAGGCGCAAAAGTGAGCGTTTTACGATCATCAATGTGTCGAGCCTCGCCTCGCAGTATCCGATACCGCTCAAGGCGACGTATGCCGCGTCCAAACGATTTTTGCTCGATTTCTCGATCGCACTCGCGCAGGAGCTCAAAAGCGACAATGTGAGCGTGACGGCGCTGTGTCCGGGCGGGCTCATGACCACGCGAGAGGCGCTGCTCGGTATCGCGGCGCAGGGCATCTGGGGGGACCTGACCACGAACGACTTGGGCGCGGTGGCGCGCAAGTCGATCGATCTGGCGCTTAAGGGTAAGCGCGTTTATATTCCGGGCTTTGTGAACGGCACACTGCGGGCCTTGGGGCGCATGGTGCCCGGCACGCTGGTGGCGAGGCTGCTCTATAAGCGCTGGAAAGCGGCACAGGGACGGTGGGACGCGATCGAAGCGGCGCGGGCGCGGTAAGAAATAATTTCAGACCGGAAGAAGGCGTGTCTGTCTTTTGGGACTTGAATTACTTCGGTAAATAATTTATAATGAACATTCGAGCGGCTGACTTAAAGGTCAGCCCGCATATGGAGAAGTATCGAAGTGGTCATAACGGGGCGCACTCGAAAATTTTCGAAAAAGTGTCAGTTTTGTCCACTAAGAATCCAGTATTTCTGCGGGCTTACGCAGTTCGAAAAACCGAATATTTCGCAGTTCTTTCCGTCAGTTCTTTCCAAAAGTTTTGGGAACGATTTTCGGATCGACATATGGAGAGTTGTCCGAGTGGTCGAAGGTGCAGCACTCGAAATCTTGCGGGGAGCTGTCCGTTTCGTCCACCAAAAACCTTGTAGCCATGCGGGTTTTACCCGGTTCGAAAATTGAATAAGTTTGCTGTTCTTTCCGTCAGTTCTTTCCAAAGCCCTTTTTCATCGAAAAAAAGCGAGGAAAAACAGCGGTTGAGCATATAGGGAGCGGTATCGAAGTGGTCATAACGGGCCTGACTCGAAATCAGGTAGTCCTCACGGGCTCGTGGGTTCGAATCCCACCCGCTCCGCCATCGAAAAATCCAGTAACCATGCGGGTTTGCTGGATTTTTCTTTTTTCGTGGTCTATCCAAAAATCACCCGGTTTTGGGCTGTTCTTTCCATAATTTTGGAAAGAACAGCTTTTTGCTTTATTCCCCGCTTTTTTCTGCGTTTTGCTCCCATCTGCTGCCGAAATCGCCCGCTTCGGGAAGGGGCATACCGCTCACCATCGCCTGTGCTGAAGAGAGTTTCGAACTGTAATCCAGATGGGCGTAGATGTTTGCCGTGGTGGAAAAATCCGAGTGCCCCAGCCAGTCCTGAATCTGCTTGAGCGGTACGCCATTGGCAAGCAGGAGAGAGGCGCAGCTATGCCTGAGATCGTGGAAGCGCATCTTTTTCATGCCGTGCCGCTGGATGAAGGCGGGGAATTGCGAGGTCAGGTAATCGGGCTTCATCCGCTCGCCCAGCTCGTCCACGAATACAAAGCCGTCGTATTCGTAGTTGTAGCAGTTGCCGCAGACCTGCTTGTTCAGCTCCTGCGCTGCCTTGACCTCTGCAAAATATTCCTTGAATCTTCCCACCAGCGGCAGGGTGCGCATACTGGATTTGGTTTTTGCCGACTCCTGCTCGATGATCTGCGTTTTCCCGCCGACATTGGCGGAGGTCACCGTCCGTTTGATGGTCAGCGTTCCCCGTTCAAAGTCGATGGCGTCCCATTTAAGCCCCAGCACCTCGCCACGGCGCAAGCCGTAAAAGGCGGCGACTAAAACGGGAAGTTCCAGCTTTGTACCCTTAACCACTTCAAATAAGTGCTGGAGCTCCGCCGCATCCAGAAACACTGGCTGGAAATCATTCTTCTTTGGGCGGTCTACCTTCATCGCCACATTTTGCGGTACAAGGTCGGTTTTCATGGCGTATTTCAGCGCCTGATGGATCACGGCGTGATAGTGGATGACGGAATTAGGCTTGACCGTCCGCAGCTTTTCGGAATAAAACTGCTGGATGTGCCTTGCTTCCAAGTCCTTTAGGGTAATCAGCTTATTCCGAAAATACGGCTCAATGGTCTGCTTCACCATGCTCTCATAGGAGCCGAAGGTGGTGGGCTTCACCCTGACCTTGACGATTTCCAGCCAGCCGAGCAGATAATCGGCAAACAGCATATTGGAACAAAGCTCACCGATCTCTGCGGGTGGCTCAAAGGCGTTGCGGATTTTCACAAGCTCCGCTTCGGCCTTACGTTTGTTTCCCTTTTCGGGAAGTCCGGTGGATATGTACTTGACGTGCCGCTTGTTTTTGCTGTCGTAGAAGCTTAGCACAGCGTAGTAGTACCCCTTTTTAACCTGTAAATGTCCTGATACCAATTGATAAAACTCCTTTCTTTGCTTTTACACAGGACAGTCCGGCACCGACAAGGCCATTGTACCCTGCCGATGCCGTTCTTTCCATTGTGCGAAAGTCGTGCTCCGCACACATTTTCGGTTCGAATCAGCGACTGTCCCTGTCCCGTTCCCGCCTGCGCTGCCATTGCTCCAACAGCTTGATGACCGTATCGCAGACTTGCTTGTCCGTATAGCTTTGGGGGAAGTATTTGCGAATGTCCTCCCGCTTGAATTTGTACTGCTCCTGCTGGTTCGGCTTCTGCTCGGCGAGGATGTCGTAAATCGTTTGGTCGTTCAGCACGCCATCCTGTGAGAGCTTTTTCAGTCGTATGCTCTGTGCGTGAGACGGTGTGCAGTCATTGAACTCCATTGCGTTTAACAATACCCGTTGTTCCGGCTGCTCTAAGTACGAAATTTCTACCGCAGGGTTAAAAGCAATTTTTCCGTCGTCCACCATTTCCAGAAGCTCGGGAATCAAGTAAGTTAAGCGGATATAGCGTTGGACTTGCCGCTCGCTATCATCGCTTTCTTTGCTCACTTGTGTTACGCTCAATAACTTCTCGCCAACTTGGCGAGAAGTTATACCTTGATGCTTGATTGCTTCCAGCTTCATCTTATAGGCAAACGCTTTTTCACTGGGCAAAATATGTTCTCGTTGCAGGTTGGCGTCCACCATTGCAATGACCGCTTCGTCATCGCTCATCTCTCGAACAATGACCGGCATTGTTTCAAATTCGAGTACCTGACACGCCGCCAGCCTTCTATGCCCGGAGATCAGTTCATAGCCGCCCTCCGGCAAAGGACGAGCGAGCGCCGGTGTAAGTGTCCCGAATTTCTGGATACTCTCCATCAGGCGTTTCATCTCGTCATCATTTTGGATTTTGAATGGATGATCCTTAAACGGGTGCAGCTCAGTAAGCGGAATCTCTTTCACCCGTTCCCGCTTTGCATCGTCCCGTTCCTCCTGTGAGGAAAACAGCTCATCTAATGAATTCATTTGTAAAGTAAAATCAGATTTTCGTTTTGTCATTGTGTTTGCCTCCTCTATTGCCATTTCAGATTGCTTTCACCGGGGCGGAGAAACACCGCTTCGATGTCCGCCTGAAACTTGTGCCAGCGCAGGGCTTCCGCTTTCAGCATCGGCGTGTCAATAAAGCCGAGTGTATTTGCTTTCACTGCAAGCTGGTTGATGTTGTTGCCGATGGCGGAAAGCTGGCGCATTGCTTCATAAAATCTTGCGTCCGGCTTTTCCTTCGGCTCGTAGCCGTGTAACAGGATGCGGATCACTGCTGTCTCTGTAATTCCGCAAAGCTTTGCCTTGCGTTTTAATTCTCTGGCGTCCTGTGGGGAAAGCCAGAATTGCTTTTTAACTCTTCGTTTCATCTTTTTCATCCTTTCTTTACGGGGTATTAGGGTGCGCCCTAACGAAATTCACCGTTTTACGACTTTTGGGAGTATAAACGGTCTGCTCGCTAAGATAACGCAGCCTAAAACCGCTGTCTTGTATTATCTACTTTAGGAAATCCTCTATCGTGCTTATCCGATGGAGGATTTCGCTTCTTTCGAGTGATTCAAAATCCTTTTTCAGTTGTCGGATAAGCCGAAAAGTCTTGTAGATTTTCTCATCGGTTGCGGCTTTTACATCTTTTCCAAGTCCCAACCTCCGCAGATATTCCGATAGAGAAAGTCCGCAATAATATGCGTTTTCGCTGAGTTTCTCCTTCTCGGCAGGTGTTACTCTTACGTTGATTCCAAGTGTTTTGCTTCTCATAAACATCAAATCCTTTCTTAAAATTGTGACGGTAATGACGCTTGTGACACACTTTTCGCTATATATCGTTTGCCCCGTCATTTGCGACACCGCCGTCATGCCGTATGAACTTGATCAGCCTGCTTTGCCCTGTCCGCTTGGTTCGGTACTCAATCCCGGCAGGTTCCAGTACCTCGTTTGAAAACTGTCCTAAATACTTGGTTACCACATTGGGCGTGGTTTCGGTTTCCGCCATATCTGCAATCAAATCGGTGGCAGTTCCTACCCATTCGGTGCGGGATTTCATAAATTCCGCTACCCGAAAAAGAAACTGCGGGATTTCCGCTTTGCGGATTTCTTCTGTGTTTTTGTGCTCCACAAGCTCCCATTTCAGGTCTTGAAACCGCAGAGTCAGCTCCTGATATTCCACATCCCGCCCGCAGGCAAGAAGGGTGGCGTCCCTGCTGCTTCGTTTGCGCTTAAGCACATAATTGGTGTCCGCCGCTCCGGTGATGCCGGTAGAGCCGGACACCTCGTTGAACGGATCGTCTCCGTCCTTGAGTTTTCGCAGATGATGGACGAGAATAATGGAAATATCGTGCTCATCTGCGATCCGCTTAATGGAGGAAATGTCGTCGTAATCGTTGCCGTACATTCCCGTTTTCCCGGTGCT
>JAEYLC010000018.1 GCA_023461435.1 Bacillota bacterium | reverse complement strand
GCTAAGGGGATCCACCTGTTCCCATCTCGAACACAGTAGTTAAGCCCTTATACGCCGATAGTACTTGGCTGGAAACGGCCCGGGAGGGTAGGTAGCTGCCGGATTCAATTTTCAATATATTCTCTTTACGGGGAGCTCGCTTGCATATCGCATGGCGAGCTTCTTGCTTTAACGCAAAAAAGCTATAAAATAAAAAGCCTGCGCATGCAAGACAGTCAGTCAACGACAAAACATATACAAGCAGACAGGCAACAAGGGATTTGACCGCTCAGTCTTACGAATTAACGGTAATAACTCCTTAAAAGAAATAAAAAAAACAATATCGGTTATGATCTCTATTATATTGCTTAAATCACGCTATGCAATAGAAATTTTGTGTGAATATCATAAATTTCATGTTATATCTGCGATATGACAGCACGACTTGATATCCTGAAATATTAAAAATTGACTATAAGAAAATAACAGCTTAAAAAAGATGATAAGAATTAATTGCGCAGGGCAAAATAAGCCGCGGAGGTGAACATATGAAAGTTAAAGACATTATGTCAACCGATATTGCATGTATCGGCCTTGAAGATTCGATTCAAAAAGCGGCTCAGATGATGAAACGCTATGATGTGGGCTCAATACCCGTGTGCCAGCAGGGTGAAGTGGTCGGCATTTTGACAGACAGGGATATCGCCTTAAGGAGCGTCGCCGAAGGAAGGGACACGACGCAGCAGGCCGTTCGCGATGTGATGTCCCAGGACCTTGTTGTGGGCGAGCCTGATATGAACGTTCACGATGCTGCCCAGATGATGAGCCAAAACCAGATAAGGAGGCTGCCGATCGTCAACAACGGTCATCTTGTGGGTATTGTGGCGCTTGGTGATTTATCGCTTGAGCCCGATCTTCAGGACGACGCGGAGGAAGCGCTCAGGGATATTTCGGAACCGGGCGGACGCTTTGAATAGGTAAAAAGGCCTTGAGAGACGGTGATCCATAGAATAGTATTTCAAAAATGGATTATGGACGACCGGGCAAGCGGATGAAAATTAAAAAGCAAGGGTTACCGTTGAAAGTATCCCTTGCTTTTTTGACTTAGCACTAACCCTTGCCCTATGGGTTTTAAGAAAACTCAAATTCAATATTCGTTTGAGAAAACTCATACCAGTCCCCGTCTCTCTTCCCGGATTGTTCATTTATGAAGGAATCAAAGGCTTCCTTTGCAGCTGATTGATTATTGATGAAGTATGCTATGGTCAGGCCCGTACCGTCTTGACTGGACTGGCTGTACCCTAACTTATCAGTTGTATAGGCCGATGAGTCGAATTTTAATTTTCCGACTCCGCTATCGGCAGCACCGTCTGAAAAAAGAAATGTACCATCCGCTTTTAGCCCTGTTAGCCCCCTGTACACAATCAGATATCCATAAACTGTATCGTTCATATAATGCAGAACTTCATAAAACTGTGGGTTACCACCCACTGATAATTCAAGAGCAACCTCAGGTACCTTGTCGCCGTCCATGTCGAGTACCGTAAAGCGTGTGACATCGAAGACAGTTTCATAAACCTCTTTGTTGGCTAAAAAGTCGTTCAATATTAAACTTTTCTTGTTGTCCGTGCTGAAAAATTCAGCCTTGTTCTGCAATACCGCATTGTACGCTGCCAAAACCGGGTTATTGGCAGAAGAAGGGCTTGCCGGAGTATCGGAGGGGTTCGAAGCTGCGGGGGACGGGGAAGCTTCAACTCCGGGTATCGTCAAAACACCGGGAGTGTCCGTTGCTGCGGGTGATTGAGAAGTTTCATCAGGCATTTGAGTGACATTTGCCGCACCAAGCGCCACGCCGCAGCCGGCAAGCAGCAGTGCCAAAACAAGAGATACAGCAACCGCGAATACGCTTTTGCTTTTATATGACATGATGCTTTCCAGCCTTTCTTTCAACTCGCGTTTTCCTTCACACATCGTTGTTGCTACGACACCGGCCGGGAGCCGTTTGCTCGACGCAATGATGAGAAGGGTCTCTCCGTAGTCCTGCCGCTCCGCAGCATCCAGAGAGCGCAACACTGCCTCGTCACATGACAACTCGCAAGTCCGGCCGACCTCCCGCCTCACCAGTATCATCAACGGATTGAACCAGTGAAAGGCGCTGACGAATACGGCAAACCATTTGTAGAGCAAGTCGCGGCGGCGATAATGCGTCAGCTCATGCCGGAGGATATGCTGGAGTTCTGGCTTCATTCCGTTCTCGGTAAACGCCAGATGTGGAATCATGATGCACGGGGATAAGAATCCGATCAGCATGGGCGTGCTGATATACGGATTGCAGGCAAGCTGCGCGCGCGCGTTGCCGCGCAGTTGTATAAACACCTCCAGGTCTTTGGGGTGGGGGCGGATACTGGTTCTTCTTAATTTTCGGCTGAAACGCGAGTAAGCAATGATGAACCAGATGAAATACAGCGCCGTACCCATGAGCCATATGACGGTAAGATGATCTAAAGCAAATGTCCAAATGTTAAATCGCGCAGGTTCGGGTATTGCCGAAAGCCCCGAGCTTGGTTCAGCATTGCCGCTCAGAGTTGTTCCGGACAGCGCAGCCTCCGGTGAGATGTTTTGTTCATTGCCCTGCGGCGTGTTATCTCCCTGTGTTATGCCATTGCCATCGTCCGGGGTGGAAACCGACGCGAGCTGTGTCATATCCGTTTGAGAAATGATCCGGTTCATGATGCTGCCGTCAGAGGACAAAGGCACCGCCAGCCGCAGCAGCACCAGCAGCCAGATATAATACTGAAACGTTTTGGAGACCTTATTTTTTAAAAGCAAACGCAGTGTAAGAAGGATCAGAGCCAGGACTGAGCCGGATACGCTGAGCGATAGAATGGTCAGGATCATATTGTTCATCTTTTCTTGCCGCTCCGTAATATATTTTGCAGTTCGGTGATATCGTCATTACTTAGTTTCCTTGATGATATAAACGAGGCAACCAGGTTTTTAGCGCTACCTTTATAGAGTTTGTCGATCAGCGTCTGTGTCGTATACTCATTATATTCATCCTCCGTGATACAAGGATAATAGTAATAGACTTCCCGTCTTTCCTGCGCCACGACGCCCTTACTTTGCAGGCGATACAGCAAAGTCTTTGCGGTGGAACTCTCCCAACCGGTTTTTGTGCAGATCGCTTTGCGAATCTCGGCAACGGGCAAAGCAGTCTTCGCATCCCACAATACCCGCATGATCTCAAGTTCGGAATCGGCTATTCTCTCAGCCAGCCTGTTCATGTAAAAACCTCTTTTTCAGATTACTGCTGTAGTCTAAAAGCTTAACCACAGATTACAGTAGTAATCTGTGGTTGTCAAGATGGTTCCGCTTATTTTGATTTCAAATAATAATGCCAATATTCAACACATCTCTGAAAGAATCAGATAAAATGTATTGACATGCCTAGAATATCTATGTATTATATGCCTAGATGATCTATGTAAAAGGTGGTTGGCATGGAAAGCATTAATAAAAGCCTTATGGCCGGCTCAACCGCGCTCATGGTGATGCATCTTTTGAGCGAAAAGGATATGTACGGCTATGAGATCGTGAATGAGCTCGAAAAAAGATCTGAAAACGTCTTTTCACTCAAGGAAGGCACGCTGTATCCCGTGCTGCACGGGCTCGAGAAAGACGGCTTTGCCGCCTCTTATACCGAGCTCGCCGAGACGGGAAAACAGAGAAAATATTACACATTGACCAAAAAAGGCATCGGTGTGCTCGCGCAGAAAAAAGACGAATGGAAGCGCTATTCCAAGGGCGTCAATACTGTGATTGGAGAGCTAAGCTATGCAAAATAGAGATGAGTATCTCGATACGGTGTGTGAGCAGATCAGGTTCAGAGCCGCGCGCAAGACGATAAGGGGCGAGCTTGATGCGCATATCGACGACAGAATCGCGGAAGGGAAGAGCGAAGCGGAAGCGATTGCGGCGATGGGTGACGCGGCGCAGACGGGCAAGGCGCTGAACAGTATTCACAGACCGAGGCTGGAGTGGCGCGTGATATTGTGCATGCTGCTGCTGAGCGCTGTGAGCGCCTATTTGGCAGTCAATATGACGGGATACGGCAGTAATTTATATATGGATTTCCATTATGGCGTGATCCGTCATATGATTATTGGATTTGCTATCATGCTTGGTTTATACTTTTTGAACTATACTTATTTGGTTAAGCTTCGATATGTCTTGTTTGGTGCTGCGATAATCTACATCGGTATTTATCTGATCGCTTTTGATTCAACATATCACGGCGGGGACTACGGCACGTTGCTCTTTTTTACACCAGTGATAATCTGCTCGTCTTTACTTCTCATTTTAAGTAACATCGGGTTTATCTCGCACCGCTGGAAAAAACAAAATGCAGGGTTGGCAGTGACCTCATCGCTCAGTATCGCATCGATTGTGGCGCTTTATCTGATTGATTCAGACTATGCGATGCTACTGACCATCATCAATATAACTGTTTTCGCAGTCTTGAGATGGAAGCAAACAAAGAAAAACTGGATTGAAATTGGCGTTTATTTCGGCCTCATGGTCATCGTGCTTTGCTATCTGCTGGTTCGCAAGATTATCAGCGAAAGCGGCTTATCACAGAACCATGATCAGGTGATGCGGATACTCAATACCGCGAAGCTGACAGGCGCGTCGGATTATTATATCAATGGAAATGGTATGACACTTGAGAGCAGCAGAATTTATTATATCATCACAGCTATTATCGCCGCGTATGGCTGGCTACCGGGTATCGCCCTCGCGGCTGTCTATTGTGTGCTGGGTGCGGTTATGCTGCGTCGGTCGCTGAAGATCACACATACACTGGGGCGCATGCTGTCAGCTGGTATCACCGTCTATTTCCTCGTCCGCATTATTCTCCATTTGTGCGCAAATATGGGGCTGATGGGCGGTTACTACAGCCTCCCGTTCCTAAGCTATGCGCGCTATGAATACTTGGCTGATGCCGCTCTCATGGGCGTTTTCCTTTCGGTTTGGCGCAGAAGCACGTATATGAAGGACGAAGCAAAAGAGAAGACGCTGATAAAACAAGCAACTGTTTCGGCAGAATAGCCGGTTCGAGACTTCACGAAAAGGGACTTTGATCCCTTTTTTATTTTGTGCAAAAATTTGTTATGATGAGTGTGACCTTTTTAACCGGATCTGCCGCTTATAGAGTGAACCGGTTTAGAAAGGGAGGCTGCAATGGAGATATCAGGCTGTTATGAACGAGAGCGAACGCAAAGCATGAATGAAAAAGACTATTTCAACAAAATATACGACGACACGTATCCGGAGATTTTGAAATTCGTCATCATCAAAACGAGCCGTGCCGATCAGGTGGACGACATATTGCAAAACGTCTATTTCAATTTCTATACGCGCGTACTGAAAAAGGGCTTTGATGATATCCGGTTTCCGGAAGCCTTTATCATTAAGCTCACCGAGAAGGAGCTGGCGAGGCATTACAGAAAAGCCGCGGCAAAAAGAGAGGCGGAGACTGACCTCGGCGGCAGCGAGGAAATCATTGAAGCGGAGGATATCCCTTTTGAAGCTTTGATCGATAACAAGCAGGCTCTCGAGGCCGTACAGAGTATCGCAGCCCAGCTGCCGCTGCTGTCGTTTAAGGCGTTCGTCCTTTTCTACCATTACGATATGCCCATTGCGAAAATCGCGGAGCAGCTCGGCATCAGCGAGCAGAACGTGAAAACCAGACTATGGCGTGCGAGAAATGCGGTCAGAAAGGAATTGAATCATGATGATGAATAATGAACATCAGTTTTATAAAGAAGCGATAGGCGGCATGCTGCCCGGTCAGGACAGCATCAGAAACAAGGTGCTGAGGCAGGAGACATCGGAGACGAAATCACCCAAGGCCCGCAGATGGCTCATTCCCGCTGCGGCGGGCATTGTGGCGCTGGCGGTGGTTTGCGCGTCGGTACCGTCCGTGCGCGCGGCGATCGCGCAGTGGTTCACAGTCAATCACAGCGTGCAGAACTATATTGCGCAGCCCAAGGAGGCAAGGCCTTCGACCCCTGAACTCGACACGATCATTGATGAAACGATGCCTGAGCAAACAGCTATACTAAGCAGCATCGAGATCGCGAGCATCGTGCCCGAGTGGCAGGCATGGGCGGATAAATTGACCCCGAGCCTCGGTGATATGTTTTTTGACGGTCAGGAGCTCATGGTGTCTTTCGATATGGGCGGCGGCGCTCCCGAATTCATCATGGGCGGCAATGGGGATCACAGCCAATATGAGACCGGTATTTCAATGAGAAATCCGGGTTACGTGATATTGAACGGTGAACGGATTGCCCACAGTGTCAATACGGATCTCGCCGAATCCGATTACATTGAGTATCTTTCGTACATGCACGATGACGGCAACATGAGCGACGAAGGCGTGGCGCTCATTGAAGCGGATAAAAGCGTTTCGTTCACCGCGACGGTAGATTTTACGCGGACCAAGAATAATGATGTGATCACAGCCGAAGATTTACCCGAGGCCGACAGAGAGCAGTATTATGAGGAGATCAGAAAAATTCAGGCGTTTGATCCCGATTACAATCCGAAAGAGTTTATGGCGGGAAGCAGCAAGCTCGAGGGAATTCAGCAGGTGGAGATCCACATTCCGTTGATGGCGACAGATTTTTCTTCGCCGATCAAGGTTGACGACATGATCGTTCATCAGAGCGAAATCATCGGCATGGTGAAGCTGTGCTTCAGCTTCGATCCCGCGGCAGGCTATAAAAACATGCAGAGCTATGAAATCAACAAATCCGTTGAGTTTACTGGCGAGGGTACTTATGCGTGGGCAGACAGGGACAGTGATCCCGATTATGTGACGTTTGTCAATAAAACCGTCGATATGGCGGGCGTGACGATGACCGCAAAGCGTATGGACTGCTACGCCTCGGGCGCGGAGCTTTATGTGAGCATCACCTGCCCCGATACCTGGGACGAGCTTGATAAGCAGTGCTTCCTGCACAGCCTGATACCAAACGTGAAAGGCGACGGTATCAGACTCAATACGAGCGGGGAACAGTACGGCTTGGAGGAGGACGGGGAAGACCTTGGCATGTGCATCTATCTCGATATGCTGCCGTCGGAGCTCGATGCGATCGATACATTCGAAATCGAGATGATATTGAGCCGGTTTACCGGATACGACGATGTGCCGTATGTCGAAGGGCAGCCCACAAAGATCAAACAAGACGACGTGAAGGGCTGGCAGGAAGAATCGACAATGCTCGAGGATTGCACGCTTTCTTTCAAGCTTGAGTGAGCTTATAAAAACAAAAGACAGGACGCCACTAGCAACCTATCAAATCGATGATCCCCCTACCTGTCATGCTGAGGAGCGAAGCGTCGTGACTACGAAGTGGAAAACATCCCATGATAAATCGCTTTGAACATGGGATTTCGCTCCACTCCGCAGTCGCTTCGCTATCGCTCGCTCGAAATCATCACACGCTAAACGCACCACAATAAACAGAAAGTTACGTTATCGGTCATTCTGAACGAGTGTAGCGAAGTGAAGAATCTATCACAATAGATCTTTCGTCGCGTTGCTCCTCAGGATGACCGAAATTAGTAACTTTCCATAGCAATGATATTGGTGCTTTGTCGGAAGCTTGTCTTTGTTTTAAACTATCTTTTCGAGTGCGTAGTCGTCCATGATGAAGCCGTTGCCGATGTCGGTGACGCAAGAATATGCGACGCAAAAGCCAAGCCGCTCGTATGCCGCGAGTGAACCCGTGTTGTGCTTGTTGCACTTGAGCCAGACGCGCACCGCGCCGGTTTGTTTCGCGCGGTCATCGATGCGGCCCACCATCGCGCGCGCGATGCCCTGCCCGCGGCAGCTTTGCCGCACATAAAGCTTGCTTAAAAAAAGCCCCTTATCGTCCGGCGCCGTCGCGCTGTAGCCGCAAGGCTCGCCGTCCGCATACGCGATATCATAAACCGCGCCGCTTTTCATGTCTTGCAGAATCGCCTCTGCCGATTGAAAATTGTCCAGCATGTAGCTGATCTGCTCCATCGTGATGATGTCCGCGTAATGCTGTGTCCATATTTCCTTTGCGAGCGCTTCCAGCAGCGGCACGTCCGAAGCATCCGCTGTTCGTATCGATATGTCCGGCATGCGTTATATCTCGTACTGTGCGAGTATCTCGCCGTAATACAGCGTGTGCAGGTTTCCTTCGTCGCGGCCAGAATAGCAGCTGCCGCGCACATCGTCCGCAAGCCGTTCGTTTTTAAAATCGTCCTGATAGATCACGCGGCACTCGATGACAAGGCCGTGCGCGTCGATATGCGGCACCTGCACCTTTTGAGACGGTGCGAGCTTAAGGCCGCAGAGTGCGATCTTGTCGGTATCGCGGCCCGATTTGCTGCCGCAGACGCCGATTGCCTTTTTCATGTCGTCGTAAGGGACAAAAACGGTGAACTCCTTGTGCGCCTCGAGAAGCGTGTGGGTGTAGCGGCTGAAGCGGACGGGCGCCACAAAAATATCGCGTGTCCACATCACAGAGGCCATCGCCCAGCCGATCGTCATCGCGTTGGGCCTATCCGTTCCCGTGACGAGCAGCGCGCCTGTGTCACCGATTGTCCGCAGCGCGGCTCCTGTTTTCTCCAATAATTCATGACTGCTCATGTTATACCTCCATATTGATATACCAAAGCCGTTAAACGGTCAGGTTTTTCTCAAAGCAGAAACTGAGCGGGTTGTTTTCGTACGGCCCGTAATTTTTCATGCGTGTGAATCCGCGCTTTAGATACAGCGCCTGCGCCGCCGACATATCCGCCGCCGTTTCAAGCACCGCGCGCTTATAGCCATTGGCGATAGCCAGCTCTTCGAGACGCCGCATCACAATGCCGCCAAGCCCAAGCCCGCGAAACCCTGGCTTTACGAATATGCGTTTGATCTCCGCCGAATCGCCGTCAAAACGCTTGATGCCGCCGCACGCGCACGGCTCACCGTCACAGGTCACGACCACGGCTCGGATGATGCCGTCCAGCGCGTTGAGCGGATGAAAGTCCTTCATCGCGTCGGCGCCGTATGTGTCAATCAGCTGCTCGTCAAACAGCGCCACGAGAGCGATGAAATCGGGATGGTCTTTATCCGTATCGATCACGCGGATAGTCATGGGCTGTCTCCTTGCAGTCAATCTCAATCAATTATAACACATTTGATGGAATATAACGGATGATAGCAGATTATTTACTGGATTTAAGGTTGAAAACATATCCCGCCGATGATATGATAAGCGCTATGAATATATGGCTTGTGTTTGAAAAAGTAAGCGTTATTTTTGCGCTCGTTTTAGTGGGGTTTGCATACAGCAAGATCTCAAAGCAGAAGGATCCGTCCTCGATATCCAAGCTCGTGCTCAATGTGTCGGTGCCCGCGAGCATACTGTCCACCATCACGACGGCTGATTATGAAGCCATCAAGGCCGACCTGCCTATTCTCATTATCATTGCCGTCAGCGTGACGCTCGCCACGCTGATTTTAAGCTTTGTGATGACGTTCGTGCTGAATGTCAAAATACCGGCACAAAAAGCGGCCTACCGCAGCGCGCTTTTTTTCAACAATTACGGGTTTATGGGCTGGCCGATCTGTCAGATGCTGCTCGGTTCTCAGGGCTTTTTGTATGCCGCGCTGTATTCGATACCGCTGCATCTGCTGTCTTATGGTATTACGCCCGCGCTCATGAGAGCGGCGGGAGATCATAAAAAGCTGTTTGACAAGAGCGTGCTGATCAATCTGCCCCTCTATGCGACGGTGCTCGGTCTCATCGTGCTGATGTGCGGCCTTAGGCTGCCCGAGACCATGACGGGTTTTCTTGATATGGTCGGCGTCACACAGACGCCGCTTTCAATGATCGTGATCGGCATGATACTGGCCGGGGCCGATCTGAAGGCTGTCGTGAAAGGCTTTAAGCCGTATATGTTTTCGGTGTTCCGTCTGCTGCTGCTGCCCACGTCGGCTTTTCTGATACTTCATGCGATCGGATTTAGTGGGCTGATGCTCAGCGTTCCCGTGATCATTACGGCGATGCCGGCCGGAGCGATGGTGGTGGTGCTCGCACAAAAGCACAAGGCCGATCCGCTGCTGACGTCACGCCTGACGGTGATCAGCACGCTGCTGTCCGTTGTGACGATACCGCTGATCTCCATGCTCATACTTTAAAGAGACTCTCATAAAATGGAACCATGAAAAATCATGACAATTGGACCTTGTGATGATTCCAAACAGCAATCACAATAGAACTTGAATACATTGTGAGGTGGTTTTATGGAATATGTTCAATTTGGCAGCCTTGAAAAAAGGATATCCCGGTTCGGCATGGGCTGCATGCGTTACCCGAGGATGACATTAAGCGACGGCAGCGATGTGATTGACGAAGATGAGGCCGTCAGTATGATCCGGTACGCGATCGACAATGGCGTCAATTATTTCGATACGGCTTACGCGTACCCGGGCAGCGAGCAAGTGCTCGGCAGAGCGTTAAAAGACGGCTACCGTGAAAAGGTCGTGATCACGACAAAGCTTCCGATCGGGGACGTGAAAAGCGAGGCTGACTTAAAAAGGATCTACGACGAGCAGGTGAAAAGGCTCGACGTGGATGTGATCGATATCTATATCTTTCATTGCCTTGACAGGGGCAACTGGGAAAAGGTCAAGAAGTTTCGCGGCATTGCGTTTTTTGAGCAGCTGAAGAAAGAGGGCAAGATCAGGCAGATCGGCTTTTCATTCCACAGCGAATACGACCTGTTTGAGGAGATCGTGAACGCATATGCCTGGGATATGTGCCTGATACAGCTCAATTTGCTCGATGACAACCATCAAGCCGGCGTAAAGGGGCTTAAATACGCGGCGAAGAGGGGTATCAGTGTGGCAATCATGGAGCCGCTCAAGGGCGGCATGCTCGCGAGCAAAATACCTGCCGACGTGCAAAAGCTGCTTGATGGCTATGCCGAGAAGCGATCGCTTGTCGAGTGGGCGCTGCGCTTCATGTATAACTTCTCCGAAGCCAAGGTGATACTGAGCGGCGTGAGCAGCATGGAGCAGCTCAAAGACAACCTCCGTATATTCGGCGATGCCGCGCCCGGTGTGCTGAGCACCGGTGATCTTACAATGCTGGCACAGGTGAAGGATATCTACAGGCAGGCGGTGAGGGTGGGCTGCAGCGGCTGCGGCTATTGCATGCCGTGCCCCGAGGGGATCAATATTCCCGAAATATTCAAGGTTTATAACGATCAGGCGCTTTCGGACTGGACCGAGTTCGGCAGGGTGTTTTACTCGCTGATGGTTTCAAACAACGGCAAGGACGCGACGAGCTGCGTCGAATGCCGAAGCTGTGAGAGCCACTGTCCGCAGCATATTGCGATCGCCGATGTGCTCAAAGCCGCGCATGCGAGCCTGACGGCTTAAAAGCCGCTCATATCAAAATCATAATTTTTGAGACCGTGATAATAATTGCCGCGCCGCGCCGTGAATTTCAAAACGCAGTAATCGGGGTCGTCCACGCCCTGCGGGTAATACATGACATCTCTTGGCTTCCACAGCATGGCTTTGCTGTCGTGATCCGTTAAAACCTCCATCGTACCGACCAGCATAAGGCCCATAAACCGGAGCTGATTGCACAGATACACGCATGCGTGAGGGTTGCTTAAAAATTGCCGGGTTCGCTTGGCCGAGTAGTTTGTGGAAAAATAATGGACGGCGATGCTGTCGTGCTTAAGCGCGAACATCGCTTTGGTGTTGGGGAACCCTTGAGCATCGACTGATGAGACATACGTAAATCTGGCCTTTTTTAAAAGACTGTTGATTTGAGATTTGACAGTATCATTCATAACAGTTTCTCGCTTTCCTTCAAATTTTCAAGTATGGCATTAAGGTTTTTTTCAAACCGGATCACAGCGTCGTCGGAAAAGCCGCGGTAGAAAATCGTGTTCATTTCGCTGGATACGCGGTTATAGTCATCGCTGAGATGCCGCGCTTTATCCGTGAGGCGGATGATGATCTGGCGGCGGTCGGCGGCGTCGGCACCGCGGCTGATGAGCCCCTGGTTTTCGAGACGGTCGAGCATGCCGGTCAGCGTGGTTTTGGCGAGCCCCGTCTGGCGGGAGAGCTCGACGATGGGCAGCTCATCCTTCTGCCACAGCACGTAAAGTATGCGCCCCTGCGCGCCGTTGAACGCATCCACGCCGCTTTTGGCGAGCAGCTTTTCGAAAATCCGCCCCTGTATCTGCTTGATCTGAGATATCAAAAATCCGCCGCGTGTGTCCATATGCACATCCTCCCATAACGGATAGTACTATATAGTATTTATTGTGTCAAGTGATTCTCATTAAAACTTGAACAAGGATTTTTGGGCCGCCTTCTTTCGAGAGAGAAGGCTTTTGAATAGGCTTTTCACCGGCGGATTCGCATAAAAAAAGACGTGCGGTAAGCACGTCTCAAGGGGGGTAAGTATCAAGCTGAGACGTGCGCGAAGGCACGTCTTTCGCAAGCTTAAAAACTTATTTATAGGATTGCTCGAGTATCGCAATCACATCGCTGTGTGCAATCTCACACGGATCACCGGCGAACAAGCCGCCCATCGTCTCACGCGCGTTCGCCGCGAGAACGGGAATTTCGTCCCGGGAAATACCGTAATCGGACATTTTGAGATCATCCACGCCGCACTTGCTCTGCAGGTCTTTGAGCGCCGCCACAAAATCCATCGGCCCTTTGGCATCCTGTTTGCCGAGCGCTTTGGCCATATCGACGAGTCGTTCATCACAAGAGCCGGATTTTGCGAGGAATGTGAAGTAGGCGCAGCTGACCATGATGAGACCCGCGCCGTGCTCGAGGCCCGGATGATGCGCGCTCAACGCGTGCTCAATCGAATGCTCCGACGTGCAGCCGGAGGTGGATTCCACGATGCCCGCGAGCGTGTTGGCCAGCGCGATATCGGCGCGCGCGGCTTCATCGCCGCCGTCGGCAACGGCCTTGGGGAGGCTCTTTCCGATCAGCGAAATGGATTTGAGCGCAAAAAGATCGCTCATCTCATTCGCCGTGTTGTTGACGTAGCCTTCGGTGCTGTGAAACAGCGCATCGAAGCCCTGAAACGCGGTGAGACGCGGCGGCACCGTCATCATCAGCTCAGGATCGACGACGGACAGCACGGGAAACGTTTTATAGTAGCCGAAGCCGATTTTTTCGTTGCCGTTGGTGACCACCATCCACGGGTCCGCTTCGGTGCCGGTTCCCGCCGTGGTGGTGACGGCGACGACGGGCAGCGGATCGTTCGGCACGGGCTGGCCCTTGCCCGAGCCGCCCGAGATATAATCCCAGTAATCGCCGTCGTTCGCGGCCATGATCGCGATGGCTTTGGCGGAATCGATCGCGCTGCCGCCGCCGAGACCGATGATGAAATCGCAGCGTGTGCTTCTCGCAAGCGCCGCGCCCTCCATCACATGGTCTTTCACGGGATTGGGCAGTATTTTGCCGAACAGCTCAAAGCCCACACCGGCGAGCTTTAGCTCGTTTTCGAGCGCTGAAAGATAGCCGAATTTCTTGACGGACTGGCCGGATGTGGTAACGATGAGCGCCTTGCGGCCCGGCAATGCCTGCTTATGCAGATTCTTTAATTGGCCTTTCCCGAAGAGAACGCGGGACGGCATGTAATAGCTGAAGCTCATGGTGACTGGTTTCCTTTCTGGTTAAGGCAGCTTGTTGCCCGCGGCGCGGTAGATTTCATACCACTCGAGCTTGGTGAGCGTGATATCGGCGGCCTTGCAGCAGTCAACAAGGCGTTCGGAGTTCATCGTGCCGGTGACAGGCTGCAGCTTCGCCGGATGGCGCAGCAGCCAAGCGATCGCGATGGTCGTATTGGTCACATTATACCGTGCGGCGATTTCGTCGATCTTCCTGTTGAGCTCGGGGAATTTCTCGCTGCCTAAAAACACGCCCTCAAAGAACCCGTATTGAAAGGGCGACCACGGCTGAACGGTGATGTCTTTCAGGCGGCAGTAATCGAGTATGCTGCCGTCGCGGTCGATCGCAAATTCGTTTTCCATGTTGACGTTGATGCCGTTGGAGATCATCGTCGCGTTGGTGATGCTGAGCTGCAGCTGATTCGCGACGATGGGCTGCTTAACGGATTTTTTTAGCAGCTCGATCTGCATCGGCTTTTGGTTGGAGACGCCAAAGTTCCTGACCTTGCCGCTGCTCTCCAATATATCAAACGTCTCCGCGACCTCTTCGGGTTCCACGAGCGCGTCGGGGCGGTGCAGCAGCAGTACGTCGATATAATCGGTTTTGAGCCGCTTTAAGCTGCCGTCCACCGCTTCAAGAATATGCTGTTTGGAAAAATCGAACATGCCCTTGCGAGATATGCCGCATTTTGTCTGCAGTATCAGCTTTTCACGCACGCTGTTGGTCATATGCACGGCATCCGCGAAAATCTCCTCGCTCAGGCCGTCTCCGTAAACATCCGCGTGGTCAAAAAAATTGGCGCCGTTGTCAAGCGCGGTTTGTATGAAGGTTTCCGCGGCTTTGGTATCCAACGCCTGCATGCGCATGCAGCCCACGGCAATAACCGGAACTGTGAGTGCGCTTGTACCGAGCTTAATTGATCTCATTATAGCCTCCTAAATAGTTTGTAAAATAGAGTCGTGTCATCTATAATGAAATTATAAAACTTAAAGTTAACTTCAAGTCAATACGCAGAAGAAAATATCTTTGGAGGAAATATGAGCGGTTATTCAATCAAGCAGGTCTCACAGCAAACGGGTCTCCCGGCACCGACGCTTCGCTATTATGAAAAGGAAGGCCTGCTGCCCAACGTGAACCGCAGCCTTGGCGGCAACCGGCGCTTCTCGGACGAGGATCTGGAGGCGCTCGAGCTCATTTGCTGCCTCAAAAGCACCGGCATGCCGATCAAAAAGATAAAGGAGTTCGTGGAACTGAGCGACCGCGGAAAAGAAACGCTCAAAACGCGCTGTGAGATGCTCTACGAGCATAAACGCAGCGTGGAGGAGCAGATCGCTCAGATGGAGAAGCATTTAAAAAAGGTGAACTGCAAGATCGAGTATTTCACGGCGCAATACAACGCCTACCAGAGAAACAGTGCGGCGCCGTCGGATCGCAAAAATTGCATCGCATCAGTTATGCCTGATTGAGCGTGGCTGCGCATTCGGTTTTTCCGCGCTTTTCGATCCACAGGTTTTGAACCAAGCCTGCCGAGACCAACAAACCGCCGATAAGATTATAAAGAGAAAATGCGCCGGTCAGCAGTATATCCACACCGATGCCCGAAAAAACCTGCCCGATAAACATCAGCAGCGTTAAATAAAACGACGAGACCTTGTGCACGGCCACATTGAGCGCGAACACATAGCCGACGCCGAAAATGCCGCCGAGGTAAATCCACACCTCGGGCGAAAGAGAAAAATTCGTGAGCATCGGCTCGTTCCCGGCCGCGAAGAGAAACGCGAGCAAAGCAACGATAAGGCCGGAAAAGTAATTGAAAAATGTGCTTTGCGCGCTGTTTGTCCGCTGGGCCAAACGGGCGTTCAGCGTTCTGGCGACGACAAAAATGATGCCCGACATAAGCGGAAAAATGATGTAGATCACCGAGCTTATGTGTGAGATCACAACCATAGGGACGATGCCGAGCATGACGAGCGCGATCCCCAGCAGCTTTTTAAAGTTAAAAGGATGTTTTGGCATACTGAAAAGCCCGAATTGATCGAAAACCAGCGACGCGAGGCTTTGCCCAAGCAGCCCGAGCGCGAGTATGGCCGAAACGCTGATCCGGCCGAACGATATGTTGTTAAAAATCACGGTGAAAAATCCGACCGCGCCGCCAAGATAAAGCCACAGGGGCTGATTCACCTTAATACGTTCGCGCTTAAACAAAAGGATCACTGAGATGGTCAGTATGCCCAAAATGTGAATGATCGCTGTGGATGAATATGTGCCGTAATGCGCGCCAAGCTTGCCGTTCATGGTGACCATCACGGTGCTCAGCAGACCCAGTATGACAGATAATGTATAGTACATATAAGAATATCCTCCGTACGCAGATGATGATATCATGGGGTATTGACTAGATATATGACATATGTCACATTATATGGGGTGAAATGATGATTAAAGAAAAATTAACAAAAGAACATATGTCGGCACTCGCAAGGTTCGGGCTGGGCGGCCTTGGCTGCGGGGATATGGCTGCGCTGTATTTCAAAAAGGACGAATATATACAACGGCAGGGATATGAATGCCCCTATGTGATGCTTGTTTATCAAGGAAAGCTCAAGATATACATCACGGCGCCGGACGGGAAAACGCTGCTGTATTGCTACTGCAGCGCGGGTGGGATCGTCGGCGAGGTGGAGTTTGCGACGGACAGTCAAACAGCGGCCTCAACCATTCAGACAATCACAGATGTTTGCTGCATCGGCATTCCGCGCAGCCGGTATCAAAGCGAGTTGAAGCAGAATCTGGATTTTATGAACGCGGTATGCACGACGCTCGGCGATAAGCTTTTTCACACCAACGAACACAATACCGTGACGATCTTGAATAAGCTGGAGACGCGCCTTTGCGCCTATATTTCGATGACGCATGTGAACGGCTGCTTTAAGGAAAAGCTCACGGAGATCGCTGAGGTTCTCAGCACCAGCTACCGTCATTTGCTGCGCACGCTTGATAAGCTTTGCCTTGAGGGTGTACTCGAAAAAACGCGCGGGGGCTATTTCATCAGGGATGAGGCGTCGCTGAGGCTCAAAGGCGACCAGTTCTGCAAAGAGCAATAAACTTGAGATAACAGGATTAGCGGGTTTTGTGTATAACCCGATTCTTTAATAATCTTTGGGGCCAATAAAAAACACACATTTTTAAATAATAATGACGAGGATAAAGTGAGATGACAAGATGACAAAAGCAAATTTTAGCGATTACCCATTGGATGACGCGCTGTTAAAAGCCATTCGGCTGTTGGCATATGAAACGCCCACGCAGGTTCAACAGCAGGTTATACCGGCTGTTTTAAAGCAAAAGGATATCATTATAAAGTCTCAGACAGGAAGCGGAAAGACAGCCTCCTTTGCCATACCGATCTGCCACATGATAGACTGGGACGAAAATAAGCCCCAGGCCTTAATTATGACGCCCACGCGGGAGCTTGCGATTCAGGTGAAGGAGGATATCTTTAATCTCGGCAGATTTAAACGGCTGAAGGTATCCGCGGTTTACGGAAAAGCCCCTTTTATTATTCAGGAAAAGGAGCTTAAGCAAAAAACCCATATCGTCGTGGGGACACCGGGGCGCATCATCGATCATATTGACAAACGGACGCTTGACCTGTCAAATATCAAATATCTTGTCATCGATGAAGCGGATGAAATGCTCAACATGGGGTTCATAGAGCAAATCGAGGCCATCATCGCAAATCTGCCAAAGCATCGTGTGACCCTGTTGCTGTCCGCGACGATGCCCGCAGATATCAAGGCGTTATGCCAAAAGTACATGAAAGACCCGCTTAATGTGGAAGTGGAAGAGCGAAGTGCGGCGGCAGACAGGATATTGCAGGAAAGATATGATGTGGACGGCAAAGAGAAGCTGCAATTATTAAGAGATATCATGGTTGTCGAAAACCCGGACAGCTGCCTGATATTTTGCAACACAAAACAGAAGGCGGATGACGTGTTTAAGGCGCTGTCGGACTTAAGATTTGCCGTGAAGAAGATTCACGGCGGAATGGAGCAGTCTGACCGATTAAGTGTGATGGACGCTTTTAAAAAAGGCGGCTTCAGATATCTTGTCGCGACCGATGTGGCGGCCCGGGGGATCGATATAGACGCCATTACGCTTATCATCAATTATGACCTGCCGCCGGATGGTGAAACCTATGTGCACAGAATCGGAAGAACCGGACGAATAGAGAACACAGGGAAAGCCATTTCATTTGTTACGCCGTATGAAAATAAATTCCTGCTTGCGATCGAGCAGTATACCGGTAAAGCCATTCCTTTGAAAGAACGGCCGGAAAGAGAAACGGTAGAGCGTTTAAGGCGCGAATTTATTGATAAAATGAACACGCTGCCAAAGTTAAAGCAGGCAAAAGGCGCGCGGCTGGGCAAAGAAATTTTAAAGCTGCACATCAACGCAGGCAAGAAAACAAAAATGAGGCCGGTTGATGTCGTGGGGACGCTTTGCAATATTAAAGGAATGACCGCATCCGATATCGGCATTATCAATATCGCCGATATATCGACGTTTGTTGAGATATTGAATAATAAGGGAGAAATGGTGTTTCAGGCGCTACAGACCACACCGATCAAAGGAAGACTGCGCAAGGTCAGCAAAGTGGACAGGTAAGCCTCTTTTTATTATCAGGCTGTGGCCGATGGTTCTGCTTGTTTCCGAGTGCGGTAAAACACAGCCGTCGCGATGATGCCGAGCAGCAGCAGTGCCATGCACAGCACAAACGGCAAGACCCGCGAGATATCGCTGAGCAGCCCGCCGATATACCCGAAAGGGACGCTGATCAGCATGACCACCATTTGAAGCAAGGCGAGTATGCCCGACCGTTCCTCCGGATGGACGTGTATCGCAACGAGGGATTCCCTGAGTGTGCCAAGTATGGCTGTGCCCAGCGATTCAAAAAGCAGCGAAACGGACAGTATGATGTATCCCCAGATTCCGGTGTTTGTGACCGTAATCAGCAGCGCGCAGCTTGCGATCGCGCTCAGGAATCCGCCGTACAGCGGCCATTTGAGCCTTGACTGCCTGATCCTCGAAATGACTGCGAAGAAAAGCAGTATGGAGATGATGCTGCGGGCCATCGGGAAAATGGGCAGCAGCGTATCGGGCACGCCGATACGGCGCGACGCGATGATCTGCCAGAATGTCA
This sequence comes from Bacillota bacterium, assembly GCA_023461435.1. Classification (GTDB taxonomy): domain Bacteria; phylum Bacillota; class Clostridia; order Christensenellales; family SZUA-584; genus SZUA-584. The sequence goes on along the minus strand of JAEYLC010000018.1, from coordinate 25,850 downwards.
TGCCGAGCATTGCGACGATTTCCACGAGCACGCTGATAATGATGGCGAATTTTGTGCCGCGTGAGGCCAGTATCATGCGGACGGCCACCTTGTAGCCGGATAACATCTGCTTCCAAGACATGTTTTTTGCCGCCTCACGCTTGATTCTGCCGACGGCGGTTTCCGTGGAAAACCGATAGAGTAAGAGCAGCTTTACCGTCATGATCACAAAAGCATTGAGGTAGAGTATGCGGATGGCGGGCACCAACGTCAGCTGTGCGACCAATATGGACGATATCGGCGCGAAAAGCGCCGAGAGATTCGCGCAGATAATCACCCACGAGTAGATCTGCGTGATCTTGTCCTTGGGCGCGTCTTCCACGAGCAGGCAGTCCCACGAAACCGTGGGGATCTTCATCATGCCGTTGAGCAGCGCCGCCACGGCGAAGAACCCAAAGCCCTGACTCGACGCCCATATCAGACAGGGGACGCTCCAGGACAAAAAATCAAATATCATGGTGCTGAGCCTGCGCCCGAGTTTATCGATGATGACACCCGAAATGAACGCAAATATCATCTGGGAAAACATGTAGATCGACGTGACCACGCCGACCTCGATATCGCTGAGGCCTAACGCCAGCATATAAACGCTCGCATAGGGCAGACAGAGATTCATGGACAGGCCCCACATGGGCTCCGTATACACACAGGCCCTCGGGTTGCCGCGCAGCTCAAAAAGTGTGCGCAATAGCGGGTGTTTCATCAAAAGCTTTTTCATGTTTCCTCCTGATACGACATAAAGCACCAAAATTATTGCATATGGGCATAGGTCTGTCAATCGGGAGAATCTTTACTTTTGGAACATGGTGTTAATCGAAGTAAACAGGTAAAACGTAAAAAAGCCCGGTAAGATATTGATTTTAAGTAAAAAATGTGGCCAGACTGTCCAAAAACCTACTCCGATATATGGTATAATAAAGAAAAACGTATAGAGGATGAACATGGACTATATCAAAGGGCAGAGCCGTATGCAGACCACCATGCTGCCGGATTGTATAGACGATCTGACTGATCGGGATAGCGCCGTCCGTGTGACCGAAGCGCTCGTCTGAGTCCTGACGTGAACCTGATACTCTATTAAAGATATAGAGATTCGAAGAAAACGGGCGTAAAACGCCAAAAAGCCGGTAAAACCGGACTTTTTGGACAAATTGTGGCGGAGAGAGTGGGATTCGAACCCACGGTTGCTTTCGCAACACCGGTTTTCAAGACCGGCACTTTAAACCAAGCTCAGACATCTCTCCGTATGAATTTTTAGCAAAGCTAAGTATAGCAAACCGGTAGGGGCTTCGTCAAGAAAAAGCCGTTCAGCCGACGCCGAACATCACCTTTGCTAGCTCTTTGCCCGCCGCGGTTTTAAAATGCATGCGCACAGCCGCCTCGAACGCGGGGCGTTCAAACTCGCCCTCGTCGAAGTTCACAATAAAATCCGCCTCGATCAGCGCCTGATGGCAAACGTCGTCAAAGCCTTTATATGTGTGGTGGTGCGCGATGATATCGCAGATGCGCGTGATCAGCGCTTCGTTATCCGTATACTTTTCGAGCAGCGGGCGCGCGATGCCGGGGCCTTCCTTCTCCTGCAGCTTGCCGGCGCAGCTGCCGTAAACCGCTTCGCAGTAACGGATGGCGATGTCGTGCAGCGCCGCCGACAGCGACACGACGAGCATGTCGGTTTCGCTGTAGTGCTCGCGCCCCGCAATGCAAACCGCAAAGCCGTGCACTTTAAGCGCGTGGTTGATGCGGAGCATATCGCTGCCGTTGAGGCATATCATTTCATAGATAATGTCGTGTGTCATGATCATCGTGCCTTTCAATAATGGAGTTGAGATTATTATACAATATGGATCGGCTATTATAAAGCCTCGATCTTTTAATTTGCAGCTGTAATATATCGGGAAAAAGAGAAAGGCGCGAGAGGTCATTCGCGCCAATCACACCAGTCAGGGGATTCATATCGACATCATGTTATCATGCGGGACGTCCGTTTTTCGGGACTGCTTTTTACTTTTTGCCTTCCGCCTTAGCCGTTGCGCTCTGCATATCGGCGGCAAGCTCCAGCGAGGCGAATTCGGATGTGTCGGGCAGCACGAGCTTGTACGCGCCGGTGATATCGAGCTGCACCTCGGCGGAGGTGAAAGCCGCATCGAGCACATGGCCGCCCTTTGTGCCGTCCGACGAGATAAAATGGATATGCCAGCCGGAGAGGTTGATGCCGCTTACGTAATCGGGGCAGTACAGCGCGACAAGCGTCCCCGATATATCCTTATATTCATATTCCTTCTGGCTCTCGGTCACCTCGGAAAGCGGCTTATACGGCTTTGATTGGGCGGACACGCTGCGTACGTGCACAAGGTCAAAATCGCCCGATACCGTCGCCATATAGAATATGTTTTTATTGTCGTTTGATACCGCCTGCGTCAGAGCCGTTTTAAGCGCTTCAATGTCGCCGATATTTTCAAGTTTTATCGATATATCGCTCTCAAAGTGCGTGACGGCGGCAAAAGGGATTTTGATATCGCCCTCCGGCTTTGCGACGCTGCCATCGGCCTTGGCCTGATAGACGGTGCCGCTAAGCACGATCATCTCGCCGTCCAGCGTGTCGAACGTGCCGAGGCCCGTGTCGCCGTTTTGCAGCAGCTCGTCTGCGGTGATCACACCGTCGTAACTGCCGAGCATCAGGGCATTGAGCGTGGATACCTGAAACAGCGTATCGTTATCATTCTGACGAGCAGACGCACAGCCTAAGATGGCTGCCATAGATATCAACACAACAATACATACAGTGATAATTTTCTTATTCATGATAATACCCCCACACATATATTCCAAATTTAAGTATAACGGACAACGGATCATATCACAAGACGCGGCATACAATGATCAAGGCTTGAATTCGCTGCTGCCGAAATGTTATAATGTCAGCCAAACAAAGGAGTTTTTATATGGAATTTTTACAACATCCCAGCATATGGCTCTATCTGTTTATTTTCTTCGGAAAAATACTCGAGGTATCCGTCTCAACGGTGCGCATGGTGCTGATCAACAGGGGTGAACGCTTAAAGGGGTCGATCACGGGTTTTTTTGAGGTGTCGCTGTGGATCGTGGTGACGGGCACCGTGCTTGTCGGTTTTCAGGAGGACCTGCTGCGCTGTGTGATTTTCGCGGTTGCGTTTGCGATCGGCAATTACGTGGGGTCTTGGCTCGAGGGCAAGCTAGCGTTTGGTCTAAGCTCGATACAGGTCATCATCAACAAGGATGAGGCCGCGGATGGGCTCGTGCAGGAGCTCAGAGACAACGGCTTTGGCGTGACCATTATGGAGGGCGAGGGCAAAACCGGCACAAGAGAGATATTGCTGCTGCATTTAAAGAGAAAACGGATTCCCGCGGCAATGGCTCTGATAAAGGCGAGGCTCAACAGCGCCGTAGTGACGGTCAATGATGTGCGCGTGATCAACGGCGGGTTTATCAAGAAATGAAGGCTGTCTGCGTTTACGCCTCGGGCAGCAAAACGCTGGGCCCCAGCTATATAGAGGAAGCCGAGGAGCTCGGACGGCTGATCGCGCAAAGCGGGCTGGCGCTCGTGTTCGGCGGCGGGACGGACGGGCTGATGGGCGCCGTGGCGCGCGGGGCGGCAGAAAACGGTGGGCGGATCATCGGCATTGTGCCCGAGATGATGAACGTGAAGGCGCTGCTGTTTGACTGCAGCGAGCTCATCATCACAAGCGGCATGCGCGAGAGAAAAGCGCTGATGGAGCAAAAAGCCGACGCGTTTATCGCGCTGCCGGGCGGCTTCGGGACGCTTGAGGAGCTGCTCGAGATCATCACGCTGCGGCAGCTCGGCGTGCATCAGAAGCCGATCGCGGCCGTGAATACAAACGGCTTTTACAGCGGCCTTGCTTCTCAGTTTGACGAGACGGTGAGACAGGGGTTTGCGAAGCAGGGCGCGGCAAGCGTCTATAAGATATGCGCAAACGCGCGGGAGGCGATGGACTACATCGCAAGCGGGGACGCGGCGCGTCCCTACATCAAAAACGAACTGATAAAAAGAACATTAGGAGAATAAAATGAGAGCCATAGTGACAGTGACGGGAAAAGACAAAACGGGCATTATCGCGCGCGTATCGGCCGCGCTCAGCGAGCACGGCGTGAACATACTCGATATCAGCCAGACGGTGCTGCAGGACTATTTTGCGATGATAATGCTCGTGGACTTGGACGGCTGCAAGGTGAGCTTTGGCGAGCTTTCCGACAGCATCAGCGAAACGGCAAAGAGCATCTGTATGGACATCCGCATCATGCGCGAGGAGATATTCGACGCGATGCACCGGCTGTAGGGAAAAACACGAATTGCGTTTTCTGTGTGTTTCAGACCTTGATTGAACCACCCATTCTGTCAAGTGCCAGCTTGGAGCACTTGACAGAGGAATAGCCGTTTACTGGCAGCTTCACTTACCCGGTCAGCTGCCGGTAACTTATCAAAGATATTTGAGCAACCAGAACAGAAGTGCCATTGCTTGGCTAAAGTATTGGCGCTTTTCTTATTTTTCTGTCGGGTCGTTGACCGCGCCGATGAACGCGACCGTGCCGTCCTCCTGCGAGTAGATCGCGAACACGAACGGCCTGTCGGCGTAAAACTTGGGCGGTTCCTGCTCGATCGGCGCCGCACCGTCTTCGGCGGCCACCTCGGTGACGGCGGCGGCTTCCGCGCCAAGCTCATCCACGCGGATATAGCATTTGTGCAGCACCTCGTCAATGAAGATCCGGTTTTCCTCGTTTGTCATCGCGGAAAAATCGACCGCTTCAGGGCTTAGGGCGCTGGTCATGCCCATTGCGGCGAGCGTGTCCCTGAGCTCTGCGAAATACGCGAATTCGAACTTGGGCAGCTTGATCCAAACCTCCTGCCGCTGCGCGCCCGCCAACGCAGCGGAGAACGCGTCGGCGTTGAGCGATTGCAGCAAGCCGCTCACGCCGGAACCTTCGGCGGGAAGCAGAAACGCCATCGCGTATTTGCCTTCAGCTTCTTTGCCTTTGAAATTGAGAGTGATCATCGAAAAATCGCTGTTCTGATAATACGGCACCGACCAGTCGCTGTGCATGAACGCGGCCGTCAAGCCGCCCGAAGGCGTGGAAAACTCCTCGTCATAGGTGTCGTTCGCTTCGAAGGGCTGCTCCCATTCGCCGAGGTAATAAAGCGCATTGGCAAGCACAATGCGGGTGGTCTCCGGCAGCTCTTCAGTGACGATCTGTTTGATGCGTCCGTGCGTCTTGTCATCCGCCCACGCATTGACGGCGTCCATCGCGCCGGGGATATTGAGCGGATATGCGTCCGCGAAAAAGTCGTTCATGCAGGTGTTCACAAAACGGTCTGAGAAGGTGTAGGCGTCGCTGAGCCATATCGCGTTGGCCGCTTCCATGCCGCCCGTGTTCGCGCGCCACATCAGCGATTTGCACGCATCGACGATTTCTTTGTCGCCCAGGCCCGATACGCCGAGCACCTGCGCCATTTCGCTTGCCGTATCGCCTGCGGCGCCCGTGCGCGTCATGCAGAGCGCAAGCTCAATGCTGGCGGGGGAGAGCGCAAGATTGTCTTCGTTATTATAAAGGCGATTTGCGGCATCAAATCCAAAGCCGTTGACGGCGGCCACAAAACGCTCATTGAGCGGCGCAATGCTCTGCTTCTGAAGCTCGGCGCGGTACTCGCCTGTGGAACTCCGACTGGCACTTTGAACAGCGCACCCGCCGAGAATCAGCAGCATCGCCAAAAGAAAAAACAGTATCTTTTTCATACTCTTCTCCTCAAACATCGATATCAGTATTTTACCACATCAGTATTTTACCACTATAACGAAGGACTGCAATAAAAGTTCCCAAAAGGATACTATTTTTACCATCAAGCAAGTATAATGTAAGTACTGATGACCTTTTTCGACAAAAACCGGGGGTGATTGATATGAAGACCGGCATTGCTTTTGGCGGCGGCGGTACGCGCGGCTTTGCGCATCTCGGCGCGATACGCGTGTTTCAGGAAAACAACATCTCGTTTGATATGGTGGCGGGGAATTCGGCGGGGGCGATCGCGGGCGCGCTGTACGCGGCGGACATTCCCTGGGAAAAGCTCTATGATTTTGTGCTGAATCTGCGCGACAACATCACGCTGCCCAGAAAACCGCATCTGATTTCGTATATGAGCCCCGAGATCATCGAGCGGCTGGCGGATTGCTTTTTAAAAGGTATGGACATTGCGGATCTGCACCGACCGTTTTGCGCGGTGGCGGTGGAATTGAGACAGGGTGTGCTCGAAGCGCTTCATAAAGGAAGCGTCTCCAAAGCCGTATCGGCAAGCTGCGCCGTGCCGGGTGTGTTTCAGCCCGTCTGCATCGGCGATAACGTGTATATCGACGGCGGGACGCTGCGCAGCATCCCCACAAGGGAGCTTCGGGACATGGGCGCGGACACCGTGGTGGGCATCAATTTAAATGCGGACAGAAGCCGCGGCACCGAAAGCTTGAAGCGCATCGATGTTTTTTTGACCGCGTACAATTTGAGCACCAACATCAACAGCGTGATCTGCGAGCGCTATGCCGACCTCATGCTGCGCCCCGCGCTTGAAGGCCACGCGAGGCACAGCTTTAAAAATATTGAGAGCATGCTGCAAATCGGCGAAGAGACGGCGCGGGAGCGACTCAGTGATATCAAGGCGCTGCTCGAAAGAGACCGGATGGCTGGTTAATCGATTTGCCATGAGAGGGAGAAAGCGCCGTCAGCGGCTTTGCCCCCGACCGAGACGTCATACGTGCCGTCCGCAGGAACGGTGAAGGTCAGTGAGTCGGATATCTCAAAGATTTCGGCGCCGTCCTGCTTGACGGCGGCCTTGAGGCCTTCATCTTTGGTGTAGCTGAACGTGATCTGGTCATCTTCTTTAAGCGAGAGGCGCTGAGCGATTGAGCCGTTGAACGACGCGTAGCTCGCGTTGATCCCCTCGTCCGTCGCGTTGTAGCTAAACCCTGTGAAAACCCCGTTTGTGATCGTGCATCCGCACAGAACAGCGAACAGCCCAAGCAAAATGAGCAAAAACAAAACTTTTTTCATAACAATCACTCCTTTTACAGATCAACATTCTTGGATGCGAGGCGTCCGGACAATGCCGTGCAGCCGACGAACCACGCCCCATACGTGAACGCGCCGATTAAAAAGTATTTGCTGAATATGCCGCCGAGCTGTGTGGCATCGGCAGGGATCAGGCTGATGATATCGCCTGCCAGCCCGAATGCGAGCAGCAAAATACCGTTGACGATGTTGACGCCGAGCGAAAAAACAAAATACATGAGCAGCGCGACAAGCCAGCCGTAATTGGTGGCGCGCAGTATGACACGGCTGAAGGTGACGGCGAGCACGGCGATGGACATCTGGGCGATCAGCTGGAACATGATCAGCAGAGCATAGACGGCAAAAACACTATCGAGTGATGTCATGCCGAGTTCGTGCTGTATGGAATTTAATATCTCGGTGACGGCGTCGTACGGATAAGCCTGATTCGCAAAATGCGCGCTAAGCGTCAGGCAGCCCGCTACCAGCGCAGCAGAGACGAGTGTTTCGACAGCACCGTAAAGTGTTTTCGCGAGTATGATTTTATTGCCGCTTTGAGGCGTGAGAAAAAGCATATAGCCCTGCTTATGCTTTAGGTCGGAATAGAGCTTGGTCACGGTATTGAGCAGCGGCAGCAGCAGCGCGCCGATGACGAGTAATAACGTCAGCATGACTGTCAGCCCGTTAAACAAGGGAATCTGAAAAATTGTGAATATTGTAATGCCCTCTAAAATGATGATGGACAGCAGTGCGCCGAGAAGCAGCGGTTTGCGGCGCAGAAACTCATATTTCATCAGCTTAATCATGACGCGAAAACCTCCTTGTAAATGTCCACGATCGATTTGCTGTGCGCCTCACGCAGTGCCTCGGCGTTGCCCTGCATCACGATGCGGCCCTCTTTGATCATTATGACGTCATCAAGTATGCTTTCCATCACATCGATCAAATGACTCGAAAGCAATATCGTGTTGTTCTCATTCGCTAGCTCAATGATGGAAGACATGATCACGTCACGCGCGATGAGGTCGATGCCGTTAAGCGGCTCATCGAGCATGATCAGCTGCGCGTTGCGCGAAGCGGCCGCAGCGAGCTTTAATTTGGCCGCCATGCCCGACGACATGGACGCAATCTTCATTTCCGGGGACAGGCCCATTTTATTGATGAGCTTATAAAAAGTGTCGGCGGAAAAATCGGAATAAAAATCCGTATGAAACGCGCAGACCTGACGGACCGTCATATAGCTGTAAAAGTAGCTTTCGGTTGGCATATAAACGACGTGCGACCGTGATGCCGCGCCGACCGGCTGCCCAAGCAGGCGTATTTCACCGGACGTGGGATGCACAAGCCCGGCGGCAATCTTCATAAACGTCGTTTTGCCGCTGCCGTTGGGCCCGAGCAGGCCGTAGATGCGTCCCGTTTCCAGCGTCACGCTTGCCGAATCGACAGCCAGCGTTCTCTGATACCTTTTTGTCAGATTAGATGCGACAAGAATCATTTTGCTTCCTCCTCAATCGCTTGTTTCATTTCTTGCACTGAGAACCCAAGCGCGGTCATTTCACCGATGAATTCGCGCGTGAGCTTGTCTGCCAGCTCGCGCTTGATGCGCTCAACCACGCCTTTGTCGTCTGTCATAAATGTGCCGAGCCCGCGCTCGGTATAGCATAATCCCATCATTTCCATCTCCTTGTATATCCTCGCCGCCGTATTGGGGTTCACCTCGTACTCAAGGGCCAGTACGCGCGTGGAAGGAAGCTTTTCTCCGGGCTGAATTTTGCCCTGGACCATCCGCTTTTGGATATGGTCGATCACCTGCAGATAGATCGGTGTACGGCTGTTGTATTCCATGAATTCACCTCTCCTCAACTGTACTAGAGACATAGTACACTATTGATATGGTCATGTCAATAGAAGAACGCAGAAATCTATTGCATTTTCTATAATGTGTAGTAAAATAAAACGCAGGTAGGAATGTAGGACGGCAGGGCTTTTTTTGTTGCCCAAAAGTTCAATATTGTAGCAAGGAAGGATGGATCATATCATGACAGCCCAAATCATTATTGCTGGCCTTTATGTATTGTTTTTATTATTCATTGCCGGTTATTCATTTTTCTCCAAGCGAAAAGCCAAAACCACAGACGACTTCTTTTTGGGCGGCCGTAAGATCGGCGCCTGGATGTCTGCTTTTGCTTATGGCACAACGTATTTTTCCGCCGTTATTTTCATGGGGTACGCCGGGAAGTACGGCTGGAATCTGGGGCTCTCCGTCACATGGATCGGCATTGCGAACGCGGTGATCGGCACGTTCCTTGTGTGGAAGCTGATGGCGAAGCCCACAAGGCGTATCACGCACAAATTGGGCTCTTCCACAATGCCCGACTTTTTCTTAAAGAGATACAACTCGTCCAGTATGAAGATCACGGCGGCGCTCATCATATTCGTGTTCCTCGTTCCTTACTGTGCGAGCGTTTATCAGGGCCTCGGATATTTTTTTGAAAGCGTGTTCGGTCTGCCTTACCAATACTGCATGATCGTGATGGCGGCACTCACGGCGATTTATCTGCTGGCCGGCGGATACATCGCGACAGCGCTCACCGACTTCGTCCAAGGCATTATCATGATCATAGGCGTGGTATTGATGGTGGTGATGGTGGTGGCACGTCCCGAAGTGGGCGGTATCGGCGCGGGGCTCGCGAAGATTGCCGAGATTCCGGATGTGGGGCCCGCTCTCGCCTCGCCGTTTGGGTCGGCGCAGAATGTGATACTGCTGGTTTCGCTGATACTGCTGACCAGCCTTGGCACATGGGGCATGCCTCAGATGGTTCATAAATTTTACGCGATAAAAGACAACAAGGCGATTCACCGCGGCACGGTGATTTCCACGCTGTTCGCATTGATTATCGGCGGCGCGGCTTATTTCACAGGCACGTTCGGACGGCTGTTTCTGGATCAGGCGCCGGAGAACCTTGATACCGTGATGCCGCAGGTGCTCGGTGCGGCGCTGTCTCCCGCGATGCTGGGCCTCATACTCGTGCTGCTGCTGGCCGCTTCGATGTCCACACTGTCGTCTCTCGTGCTCGTGTCCTCTTCGTCCATATCCATGGATCTTGTCAAGGGCGTCTGGAAGAAGGACATGAAGGACAAAAGTGTGATGGCGCTGATGCGTGTGCTGTGCGCGGTGTTTGTGGCGATATCGCTCGTGATCGCGCTGCTGCAGCCCGCTGCGATTGTGACGCTGATGAGCTATTCGTGGGGCGCTCTCTCCGGCTGCTTCCTTGCGCCGTTTCTGCTCGGCGTGCGCTGGAAGGGCATGACCAAAGCGGGCGCATGGGCCGGAGTGATCACGGGTCTCGTGATTGTGGTGCCGCTGATGATCATCGGCAGCGTGAGCACAATACTGCCCAAGTGGCTGAGCCCGCCGGCGATCGGTTCCATCGCGATGATTCTCTCGCTGATCGTGACGCCCGTCGTCAGCAAAATGACAAAGAAATTCGATGCGGCGCATATCGAAAAGGTCTTCGGAGAAATCGATACAGCCGAGTCGGGAATCGGCGGACAGGCTGAGACCGAAGGCGTTTCGGCATAACGCGGAAAAGCAAAGGCTCTGAGCATTGAATGGATGTTCGGAGCCTCTTTTATTTTTATAGGACGGTATTAGCAAACGATATCAATAGCCAGCTTATCATTCAGCTGTCTCGACGGATTCCGCTTGTTCTCCGGGGCTCGTTTCCGGTCCGAGCGTCTCCTGAGGGGGCGAAGGAGACGGGCTCGGTGAAGCCGACGGATCAGAAGGGGACGGCGTCGGCGAAAGCCCCGGTGTGGCAGACGGCCCCGGTGTGGAGGATGGCCCCGGCGTGGCAGACGGCCCCGGTGTCGGAGTTGGTTTCGGCGGGTGGCTCACATATTTGGCAAGCTTATCATAGAGTGACGTCATGTCCTTCGCGGCGGACGTCAGGCTGCCTGTCCCTTTGATACCCTTGCTGGAATTCTTGTTGCGCGCGCTTTTCAGTTGGCCTTGGGCGGCTGAAAGCGTACTGTTTGCGTCGGCGATCTGCGCCTCAGCATCGCTGATAAGCTCGGGCGATAGTATTGATTTGTTTTTATTATAGTAACTCTGTGTTTTTTCAATCGCGTCTTCAAGAGTATCCGCGGCCGCGTCGTACTCCACATATTCGATGTCGTATGTCCAGTCGATATCGGCGTCTACCCCGAAGACTTCTTTAACGACTTCTTTTGTATAGGTATGATCCAGCACGTAGTAGAGCGCGTTATACGCGTGCAAATACCGGCCCTTGAGCGCGTGGCGGCCCAGGTCGGTGTCAGGATCAAGGTCAAGCGAGAAAAACATGAGCGCCGCAATTTGCTCGAAGTTGAGGTTTGTGTATATTTCCGATTTTAGCGTGTTGTAGATCTCGGGTATCTTGGGAATCGCGTTTGAGCTTTTGAGCTGGCTGAATACGGCGAGCAGCAGCCGCTGCTGCCGGTCAATGCGGTCGATATCCGTGCCCGAGGTGATGTCTTTGCGTTCGCGGCAGTAATTGAGCACGTCCTGACCGTTCAGCAGCTGATAGCCCGGCATCAAATGGGTTCCGTCAAGGTTGATCTCATAATCCACGTCGTAATAAATGCCGCCCAACGCATCCACGATGTCCTTAACGGCCTGCATCTCCACCGCGACATAATAATTGACGGGAATACCGCCGAGCGTGGTGGCAACGGTCTCCATCATGCAGTCGAAGCCCTTGCCTTCAAAGCCGCCGGCCGACATCCACGCGCCGTTGATCTTCCATCTGTCATTCGTGAACGCAATATCCGCATAGCTGTCACGCGGTATCGAGACGATATCGACTTTTCCCGATGCAAAGTTGACGGAAAAGAGCATCAGCGTATCCGTACGAAAATCCTCACGCCCCTCGCGCTCGACCGTATAGTCTATGCCGGCCACCAGAATATTGACGCGGTTTTTCATAAAGTCTTTATCGGCCTGCATCGCCAGCAGCTCTTCGGGAGACAGCGATTCCCCCGGAGCGGCGCTGCCGCCCACGCGTGTGGGGACGGGTGTTTGGTCGGGGAATGCCGCGCGCGCGTCGATCATGGTTACAAAAATAAACCGGAATGCGACAATAAGAGCAGCCAGAGCCAAAGCCATCAAACCATAGATGACGATTTTCTTTTTTGTGATGGGTTTATGAAAAAGGCGGTCTTCGCTTGTTTTCTTCTTGTAATATTTCGAAGCAGGTATGATCTTCCTTCTGAACTCTTCAAAGGAATATTTCCTGTTCCTAAATTTGAACTTGGGTATCTGCATTAGCTGTTCCTCTGTTATTTTGATAGACAATGCCGTTTTTCTGCACAGGGAACATTATACCACATACTGCATAGGATTGTTATATGCAGCAATGAAATTTATAGCTGAATATCATAATAAAAAACATTTATAAAATAATGCCCCGCATCCGTTATATGAGACGGATGCGGGGTCTTTTGAGTTCCATCGATATTTTGTTTTCGGCGTTTTTATCCCACGCGGCGGGCAAGCACGAAGTTTCTTGCCCAGTAGGCATTGTCGAGTGAACTGACCATCACCTTGCCCTGGCCGGATGACGCATGCACGAACTGGCCGCCGCCGGTGTAGATACCCATATGGCTGATGGCAGAGGAGGTATCCGACTTAAAGAACACGAGATCGCCCTTTTGCAGCGACGAGGTGCTTGTGATCTTCGTCCAGGAGGAAACCTCGCTATATGCCGCCGCTGAGTAACGCGTGACGCTGAAGCCCGCGTTGGTCATCGCGTAGTAAGCGAGACCCGAGCAGTCAAATGTATTCGGCCCGTTGCCGCCGAGCACATAAGTCTTGCCCATCTGAGCCAGTGCGATGTCCGCGATGGCAGCGGCAGAGGCGGAAGCCTTGCTCTGCTGTGAAGCGCTTGCCGCATTGCCTGAGAATGCTTTGTTATGGGTGGCAGGCCCTGCAATGCCATCAACGCTGAGACCGCTGGCCTTCTGGAAGGCGATTACGGCTGCACGGGTGACGGCGCCGTAATACCCTGTACCCGTACCGCTGAAGTACCCAAGGCTTTTCAGCTTAAGCTGCAGCGCCTTCACCGCTTCACCGGAGCTTCCCTCTTTGAGCACAAGGCTCTTGGCTGCCGAGGAATTAAGCTTGCTTTGGGTTAAAGGCCCCGCAACACCGTCGGCGCTGAGGCCGTTATTGCTCTGAAAACGGATCACCGCTGTTTTGGTGAGCGTTGCGTAGTTCCCTGTTGCGCTGGGGTAATCGAGATATCCAAGCGTCAGCAGGCGGTTTTGCAGTGCTGTCACATCGCTGCCGCTGCTTCCGAGCTTCATTGTCGGTGCGGCTGCCATGGCGGACGGTACCGCCGCAAACAGCACAGTCAGGACGCAAAGTGTCACTACGATCAGTCTTATATTCTTTTTCTTCATCACTTCTCTGTCTCCCTTCAGTGTTTTTGCTTTGGGAGTTTCATTATAACGAACATACACATACAGCTCAAAATGCGCTATCCTGTTCTATCCGTGTTTAATCAGAGGGAGAAGTACATATTACAGATATGTTAAGCTAATGTTACAATTTGATGGAATATACTCTTGTATGCGTGACTCGCGGCATAATAATATGGAAGCGAAAGAATATACTATCAATTAGACCAACAAAAAAGAGGCCGGAACCGGCCTCTCTGAATCGGGCATCGAATCAATAGTTCTGGGCGAAAAGCTCGAAATAAGCCTTGGCATGGGCACAGACGGGGCAGACAGTCGGCGCTTCCTTGCCCACAAAACGGTGTCCGCAGTTGGAGCATTTCCATTCAACCTCGACATCGCGTTCAAACACCACGCCGTTTTTCACGTTATCCGCGAGCTTCTTGTAGCGGTCCTCGTGCAGCTTCTCAACGGCGGCCACGCCGTCAAACAGGCGGGCGATATCCTCAAAGCCCTCTTCTCTGGCTTCCTTGGCCATGCGCGGATACATGTCTTCCCATTCGTAGTGCTCGCCGCCCGCGGCGCTCACAAGGTTATCCATCGTGGAGCCGATGCCCGCAAACAGCTTATACCAAAGCTCGGCATGCTCCTTCTCGTTGGCGGCCGTTTCGGCGAATATGTTGGAGATTTGAATATAGCCTTCTTTTTTGGCCTTGGACGAAAAGAATGTGTATTTGTTGCGTGCCATCGATTCGCCCGCGAAAGCGTCCATCAGATTTTTCTCTGTTTTTGTTCCTTTTAATTTATCCATCTTGATTCTCCTTTTATATGAATTATGATTTCCAAAGCATATGCAGGTTGCAGAATTCGTAGACCGCCTCAATATCTTCCGCTTTCACATCGAATGTAGCCTCGGGCGCGCCGGTCGGGTCGAGTTTCGCGCGGAGCGACTGGCCGTCCTTTTTGAAGACCTCGATGAAGCAGATGTGGTGTTCTTCCGTCATCGGATGCGCCACGCTTCCGATCTTAACGGTCGTCTTATCGCCGTCCGCCACGATGACAGGCACGTGCTTTTCAACGGCAGCGTCCTTGGTGTTGGCTTCCAGCTTAATCATCTTTTGTCCGCAGCAGACGAGCGTGGGAGCGCCTTCGTTCACGATGCTGACCACATGGCCGCAGACCTCACAGTAATAATAGTCGCCGTAATGAGTCATTTTCAAATCCATCCTTTCTAATTTTTAATATTATTGTTGCATGCTGCATTGTTCACATACGCCATAGAAGGTGATATGACAGCCCTCGAGCTTATGTCCACTCGCATCCACAGAGTTGAGCGCTTTATCCTCCAGAGCCTTGGCATTCAGATCGTAGACTCTGCCGCACTCACGGCAATAAAAATGAGAATGGAGCGCCACGTTGCCGTCGTACCTGTCAAAGGTGCCGCCGCATGAAAGACGCTGGATGAGCCCCTGATTCTCAAGTATGCTTAAGTTGCGATACACGGTGCTGAGACTTAAGTTCGGAAACGTCGGTTTCATTTTTTCAAACAGCCAGAATGCATTCGGATGAGAGTCTGTGGAGCACAGGATATCAAGCATGTATTTTCTTTGCTTGGTATTGCGCACGGTTTTGTTATCAAGAAGCATGGCATCACCTTCTTATTAAGAATCGTTATTAATAAAATAGCACCGATTATCTGAGTTGTCAAGCACACCAAAGAAATTTTTTCATAGAAATAAAGCATAGTCTTCCTATTATGGATTAATAATGGTATGTTATTGTCATCAACCAAAGGAGCCATGAATATGCGTCGATACGTCAAAAAATCTGCTGCGCTTTTTTTGTGTATGCTGATCCTTTTTTCGATAACCGGCTGCAATGCGGTTTACAGGAACGCATCGGATATATTCGGTTCGGAGACGGACGGCATATGGGGAAAAACGCCTGCGCCGTCGTCGTCTGCGTCCGCCATGTCGACGCAAGAAGGCGTTTCCGGAACGTGGACGGTGATGCTCTATTTAAACGGCTCCGATCTTGAGAGCCAGGGCGGAGAGGGCACCTCGAGCCTGCAGAGCATTGTGAACGCCGATCTGCCCGAGAGTATCAATGTGCTCATCTATACGGGCGGCACATCGAGCTGGAACAACGACGTGGTGAGCCCCGAAGCGAATCAGATCTGGCTGGTGGAAAATAATGATCTGACGCTGCTGGAAACGCAGGAGCCTGCCAGCATGGGCGAAAGCGCCACGCTTTCCGGGTTCATATCGTACGCGCAGACGAATTATCCGGCGGACCACAAGGCGCTGCTGCTGTGGGACCACGGCGGCGGCAGCGTGATCGGCTTCGGTGCCGACGAACTGTATGGCTATGACGGGTTGTACCTTTCGGAAATGTCCGAAGCGTTTTCCTCCGTTGACGACGGGCAGCCGTTTGAGCTGATCGGCTTTGACGCCTGCCTGATGGCGAGTGCGGAGATGGCGGCGGTGGCCGCGCCGTACGCCAAATATATGGTGGCATCCGAAGAGGTCGAGCCGGGGAGCGGTTGGGACTACGGCTATCTGCTTGAAGCGCTCGCCGCCGATACCGGCATGACAGGCGCGGAGCTCGGCATGGCGATCACGGACGGATATTTCGCGCGCAGCGCGGGCAGCGGCATGGAGGGAGACCTCACATGCTCGGTGATCGATTTGAGCCGAATCGACGCGATCGAACAGCAGCTTGCGGCCTATGTATCGAGCCTTGATGGCCAGCTCGCTCAGCCTCAAACGGTGCAGTCGCTCTCACAGGCGCGGATCGGTGCGGATAAATACGGTGAAGAACCGGGCGCGACGGGCACCGAAACGCTCAACATGATCGATTTTTATAATTTTATACAGCTGCAGAACGGCGGAGCGGCGGCGGATCAGCTGATGGCGGCGATACAGGACGCCGTGGTCTATGAACGCAGCGGCGAACAGCAGGTGAACTCGAACGGCCTTTCCATCTACTTCCCGCTCGAGGTGCCGGACAGCAGCGACGCGAGCCTCAATGTTTACAATACCATAGACTTCTGTCCCGAATACAAGCAGTTCGTCGCCGATTATCTGACGGCGCTGGGGGAAGATGTGTCATCAATGCCCGTGGATTACAACAGCGAGCTGATACCCGCGGCTCAAAACGGTGATTTAAGCGAAGTGGGGTCGTTCTACGTGCACCTGACCGATGCGCAGATGGATTACCTTTCGTATGTTTACTGCACGCTGGGGCTTTATCTTGACGACGGGACCATTGTGGACTTAGGGTTCGACAGCGATCTTAACATTGATTATACCGACAACACCGTGCATGATAATTTTCAGGGCTACTGGACGGGACTCAACGGACAGTTCGCGGCCGTTTATGTGATGGAGGAAACGGAAGACTACGTGATATACAGCATCCCCGTGCTTTACAAGAGCAGGGACGATACGAGCGAGATGGATGATGATGACATGGCGATCATCCGCGCCACATGGTACTGGGACGACGCATACGACAACGGCGGCTATTACGCATACAACGGCATGTACTATATGAATCAGGCGTATGACGCGCCGTCAACAAAGCTTGCGATCGAGCCCGTGGCGGGGGACGTGGTGACGCCGATATACTGGCCGTATTACGCGGCGGACGGGGACTATGAATCCTACTACACGGCCGATCCGTATACGCTCAGGGACGAGGGGATCGTGCTCGATTGGATCGAGCTGCCGTCCGGAAGCTATCAGTATGGTTTCATGTTCTATGATGTATACGGCGGCGAGCATTACAGCGAAATGACGGACTTTGACGTTTAAAGAGCTCATAAAATTAAGAAGGCTGTGCGTTTATATTCGCACAGCCTTTTTGCTTTGATGGGGAATTGCTTTGTCAGCGCGACTTGCGCGTGAGAATCTCGGAATAGATCACGGCGCGGACAAAATCGCTTTTGTTCTCAAACAGCTTCAATGCGCTTTTCTGATGCATGGCCGATTTTTTCGGCGCGGCGCCGACGACGTCGGTGTTGTCCGTATGGAACTTGGCGAGGTCAATGCTTGCGTATTGGTTTGACGCCTGAAAAGCGGAGGCTGACTTCGCCATACGCGACGACACATCATCCTGTCCCGCAGCGGTTTGCTGCGCGGGCTGGCTGAAAGACGAAACCTGCCGTGTTTCGGGCGCGCGCCGTGGCGCCTGATCCATCTCGTTTGACATCATAAACGCGCGTTGAATATCGCTGAGCGTAGGCCGCGCCGGCGTATCCTCTGAATCCTGCCGGGGCTTCTTCTTATTCGCGGCAGACAGCAGCGATATGATGACAACAACAATGATAATAATGATGATTTCCATAAAAACATCATCCCTATTCGGTTTCTTTATCGATCTTGGGTGATGTTGCGTTGGAAATAGCGTCACGCATGCCGGTGTCGGCCATCACGTTTTTCATGTTGTAATAGTCCATCACGCCAAGATTGCCTTCCTTGAAAGCAATCGCCATCGCGAGCGGAATCTCCGCTTCGGCCTCCACGACCTTGGCGCGCATTTCCTGAACGGACGCGAGCATTTCCTGCTCCTTCGCGACGGCCATGGCGCGGCGTTCTTCAGCCTTGGCCTGAGCGATCTTTTTATCGGCCTGTGCCTGATCAATCTGCAGCTGCGCGCCGATGTTGCGCCCGACATCCACGTCCGCGATGTCGATGGAGAGGATTTCAAACGCGGTGCCCGCGTCAAGCCCCTTGGCCAGCACCGTTTTGGAGATCAGATCGGGATTTTCGAGCACTTCCTTATGCGAGAGCGAGCTGCCGACGGTGGTGACGATGCCTTCGCCCACGCGCGCGATCACCGTTTCTTCACCCGCGCCGCCCACGAGACGGTCGATATTCGTGCGCACGGTGACACGTGCCTTGGCTTTGAGCTCGATGCCGTCTTTGGCAATGGCAGCCACGATGGGCGTTTCAATCACCTTCGGGTTGACGCTCATTTTCACGGCGGTCAGCACATCGCGCCCCGCAAGGTCAATCGCGGTAGCTTTTTTGAAATCGAGCGGGATGTCCGCTTTCTGAGCCGCGATCAGCGCATCCACCACGCGGTCCACATTGCCGCCCGCGAGATAGTGGTATTCGAGCATGTCTGTCGTCATCGCGATACCGGCCTTGATCGCCTTGATCAGCGGATTCACGATGCTTGACGGGGATATTCTGCGCAGACGCATACCGACCAGCGATATGATTTTTACCTTGACACCCGCCGCACGTGCGGCGATCCAGAGGCGCACCGGTACAAAGCTGAAGAAAAAGACAAGGAAGATAAATACGGCAACGATGATGATGATGTACAACCAAAGTTCAGGTAACATTTTTAATCACTCCTTTGTATATAATATTTTTCACGAACGGTCAAAACATATGATCAAAATTATTTCAGCAGATCGCCCAATAGGAAGTAAAGCAGCATCACGAACAGTATAAAGCCGCCCGTATAAAGGCACATCAGCAGCAGCCGCTTCGGGTCGGTCTTCACCTTTGCGGGCGCCTCGACTTTTTCGAGCAGCAGCGCTTCGCATTTTTTGCAGAATTCTGCTGAATCGGCGTATTCGATTTTGCATACGGGACAGTATTTCACGTTAATCCTCCAGTTGTCTCACGATAATACGGCCGCCCACCGTATTGATGACGAGTATGCGCGCGCCTTTGGGAATAAATTCGCCCTCGGTAACGACGTCGGCTTTTTCGCCGCCGATCTGCACCGAGCCCGCGGGGCGCAGCGGCGTGAGGCTCAGGCCCTCTTTGCCGTTAAAGCGCGAGTAATCATCTTTTGCGACGTATCCGGCGTCCTTCTCTTCGGCGTCCTTCAAAACGAGCGAAGAGCGGTACAGCCAGCCTCGCTTGAGGCTTCGCGCGGCAATCAGCGCAAATATGAAGACGATCGCGGCGATGATGAGAAACAGCAGCAGGCCCTCGGCTACGGAATGTGCCTGAAACACGATGCAGAGCACGAGCGCCACAAGACCCAGACCTCCGAAAATTCCGAAGCCGGGAATAAACATTTCGATCAGCAGAAAGATCATGCCCACGGCAAACAGCACGACAGAGACGGTTTCAATCGTTTCGAACAGACCCATACAGCTCCCCCTTTCCCCGACAAACAAAGACATTCCTTTATTTATATAGTATAACACAAACAATATGATTATGCGCGGGAAAATGGAAACGTTACAGTTATTTCAAAAGTCGGACGTTTACTTTCTGCGCGGCCTGTGTTATAACATTCGTACATTATAATAAGATACTTTCTGTCGGTATTCCGGAGATATTATGACGGATATGAAGCATCCTATCGGGCAGGCGCTGGCCTGCTTCACAGGAGGCGACGCTCGCAACACGCTGGCTGCGCATAATAATATGAAGATTTATGACGCGCCGCTTGTTGGCTATGCCGCGGCGGGCGACTCTTATTTTGAGATGTGCCAGAACGAGAGTGTGGTGGGCCTCTCGTTTTTGCGGCCACAGCAGTGGCTGTCGGGGGCAAAAACGGTGATATCTTATTTTTTGCCGTTTGCCCGGGAAATCAGAGAGACAAACCGGCTTGCCGGATTGCCGTCCGAGGAGTGGGTATCCGCGCGTGTTGACGGTGAAGTGTTTAACAATGCCGTGAGGGATTATCTTGTCGGTTTGCTCAAGGAGCTGGGCGCAGATGCTGTCGCGCCGGTGCGCGATCCGCGGTTCTGTGTACGCGACAGGATATCCAACTGGTCGGAGCGGCATGTCGCGCATGCGGCGGGGCTCGGAACCTTCGGGCTGCACAGGGGGCTGATTACCGCAAAAGGCACGGCGGGGCGTTTTGGCAGCGTGATCACCACGCTGACACTTGAGCCCACACCGCGGCCCTATACGGGGCTGAATGACGGATGCCTTTTTTATGCAAAGGGCACATGCGGCGAGTGCATCAGGCGCTGCCCGCCCGGCATAATCACCAGGGACGGCAAGGATAACAAGGCATGCAGCGAGTATATCGACGCTGAAATACTCCCGAGGTTTGCGCCGCGCTACGGCTGCGGCAAATGCAATACGGCGGTACCGTGCGAATATCGCTCGCCTTTATAATGACGGGCATATGGCGACATAAGCTTGAAATATTTGAAAAGCTCTGAATCCCGCAAAAAAAGCGGCGTTAAGAATATATTAAGATTGTGTATAAACGCTTGACATCGATAATACTAAAGTATAGTATCCGAAATTATACACATTTTCGTGCGCAAAAATAAGTTATACATCAGAAGAGAAGTTATGGCAAAAGCTAAAAAAATACTGAAGAAAATTCTGCTCGGTAAAGCGCTCAAAAGCAGTGATCTCGAAAATGAGAAGCTCAATCGCGTATGGGGCGTGCCTATCATGGCCAGCGACGCGGTTTCCTCGGTGGCATATGCAATAGAAGAAATACTGATCGTCCTTATACCGGCAATGGGTTTTTTTGCAATCAACTATGTGGGGGTTGTTGCACTGCCTATTGTCATTTTGTTATTGGTGCTGATATTCTCTTACTCGCAGATCATCAATAGTTATCCGAGCGGCGGCGGCGCTTATATTGTGGCTTCCGAGAATATTGGCAAGTCTGCGGCGCTGATCGCGGCGGGTGCATTGATCGTGGATTACGTGATGACGGTGGCAGTCAGCTTATCTGCCGCGACAGCCGCGTTTGTTGCCGCTTTCCCGGAATTTGCTCAATATAAAATACTCATCGCATTTATATGTCTCCTCGTGGTAACGCTGCTGAATTTACGCGGGGTTCGCGAATCTTCCAAGGTTTTCGGCGTTCCCACCTATGGCTTTATACTCATCATGGGCGCTCTGATTGTGACCGGCCTCGTCAGATTGGCAACAGGGAATCTATCTCCGATCAGCTATGCGGATGCGGCGACGGCTTCCGAAGGCAGTCTGCAGGCGATCACGCTGATATTGTTCCTGCGTGCGTTTTCATCGGGCTGCAGCGCGCTGACGGGTGTGGAAGCGGTAAGCAATGCGGTACCGTCTTTTCGTGAGCCGTCGCAGAGGAACGCGAAGCACGTCCTGTATATACTTGGCGGCATTATTGTTTTTCTTTTTGGTGGATCCGCATTGCTCGCAATCAATCTGCGTGTGGGGCCGGTCGAAGGGCTGACGGTGATATCCCAAATGGGACAAGCCGTGTTTGGCGGCGGCGTATTGTTTTACATTCTGCAGTTCGCGACATCGCTGATATTGCTGCTGGCGGCAAATACGGCCTACAATGGTTTGCCGACGCTGCTGGCTATATTGGCCAAAGACGGCTACATGCCGCGCCAGTTCATGCAGAGGGGCACAAGGCTGAGTTTTTCCAATGGGATTATATTTATATTCATCGCGGCGGGGCTGCTGCTTGTGATATTCGAAGCAAATACCCATCATCTGATGCCGTTGTATGCGGTGGGTGTTTTCATGTCCTTCACATTGTCTCAATCGGGCATGGTGATCAGGTGGTTTAAAAGCAGGGGCGAAGGCTGGAAGCATAAAATGCTGATCAACGGCATCGGCGCGTTAATGACGGCTGCAGGCACGGTGATTGTTTTTTTAACCAAGTTTGCGCTAGGATCGTGGATACTCGCGATTGTCATCCCTCTTGTTTGTTTGCTGATGTCCTTCATTCGCAAGCACTATGATTTTGTCAGGGATCAGCTCAAGGTAGACGATTTTATGGCGCATTATCACGTGAGCGTGAGCACCGATAACAACCTTTGCATTGTGCTTGCGAGCTCGATGAGCCGGTCGGTTTTAAAGTCGCTGAACTATGCCAATCTTTTGACTGCGAACGTGGTGGCGCTTCATATATCGACGGACGACAAACACAGTGAGCAGCTCGCAGATCAATGGAAGAAGACGGGGGTTGATGTGCCGTTAAAAATCATCAAGGCGCCATACAGGGATATTCTTGAACCGCTCCAAAGATATATCGAGGAGCAGGAAAAAAGCATCAGGCCCGGAGATACAATTTCCGTGGTTCTTGTCCGCTTTATTCAGGAACGCTGGTTTGACAATGTGTTGCACAACCAAACCACTTATATTATTGAAAAGAGACTCAAAAAATACAAGAATGTGGCCACGATAATCATTCCTTATATTTATAGCGCTAAATACAGCACCGCGGACAACAACGAATAAAAAGTCTGGTATAAGGTATAATTCTAAAAAAACAGAGGTAAGCGCATAACATTAAAAAAAGTATTAAAAAATATATGCCTGCGCGAAAAAAATACTTGCTTTCGTATTGTGTTTAATATATAATTTCAACGTTGCGCACTTCGGGCAACATATATTTTGGCAGATTGAAGCGGGAGGTTGCCGGAGAAATCGCTTTCCGGGTAGTTTCCGCGGACTGTCGTCCTAATCTATCAGGGACAGCGCTTCGAGCGGCAAGGGATTGCCGCGAAAAAGAAAACACGACACACACGGTTGCGTGTATATGGAGCGTCAGCGTAAGGAGGAGAAAAATGGCAAGTCAGAAGATCAGAATCAAGCTGAAAGCGTACGATTACAACCTGATTGACCAGTCGGCAATGAAGATCGTCGATACGGCCAAGCGGACAGGCGCTAAGGTATCGGGGCCGATCCCGCTGCCCACACAAAAGGAAGTCATCACAATACTTCGTGCGCCGCACAAGTATAAGGATTCTCGCGAACAATTTGAAATCAAGACACACAAGAGGCTGATCGACATACTCGAAGCCACCTCAAAGACAACGGATGCTTTGATGCGGCTGGATCTGCCTTCCGGCGTGGATATAGAAATTAAGCTCTAGGGGGGTGTGACGTATGAAAGCGATTTTAGGCAAAAAATTAGGTATGACGCAGCTGTTTATGGACGACGGCACAGTCGTTCCGGTGACGGTCGTTGAGGCCGGCCCGTGCGTTGTCACTCAGAAAAAGACAACCGAAACAGACGGCTACAATGCGATACAGTTGGGCTTTGGAGACATCAGGGAAAAGCTTGTGACAAAGCCGCTTGAAGGCCACTTCAAAAAAGCGGGCGTGGCTCCGAAGCGGAGCCTGCGCGAGTACCGCGTGGACAGTACGGACGATTTTTCGCTTGGTCAGGAGATCAAGGTGGACGTGTTCGAAAAGGGCGATGTCGTTGATGTGCAGGGCACAAGCAAGGGCAAAGGCTTCCAGGGTATGGTGGCGCGCCACAACAAGGCGAGAGGCCCCATGTCGCACGGTTCGCGCAGCAAGAGAGCCCCGGGCAGCATCGGCGCCTGCGCTGATCCTTCGAGGGTCATCAAGGGCAAGAGAATGCCTGGCCACGGCGGCGCTCAGACAGTGACCGTCCAGAACATCGAGGTTGTCGGTATCGACACGGATAAGAACGTGCTGCTTGTTAAAGGCGCAGTGCCCGGCGCAAGGGGCGGGCTGCTCTCGATATCGAAGGCGGTTAAACTCGGCTGACAAGACAAGCAATAGAAAAGGAAGTGAGACGAATGCCCCAAGTATCGGTATATAAAACGGACGGCACTGAGTCCGGCAAGATTGAACTGAAAAACGAAGTGTTTGGCATAGAGATCAACCAGGCGGTGATGCATCAGGTGGTCGTCGCGCAGCTCGCCAACAAGCGTCAGGGCACGCAGAGCGCGCTGACACGCGCCGAAGTGAGCGGCGGCGGCATCAAGCCGTGGCGTCAAAAGGGAACGGGCCGCGCAAGAGCGGGCTCCTCGCGTTCTCCGGTTTGGACAAAGGGCGGCATGGTGTTTGCCGTGAAGCCCCGCGATTACAGCCAGAAGGTCAACAAGAAGGTCAGAAAGCTGGCCATTCAGAGCGCCCTTTCCATGAAAGTGGCGGATAAAAACATCATCGTGCTGGAGGACCTCGCACTTGAGGCTCCCAAGACGAAGCTGATGGCGGGTATCCTCAAAAACTTCGGCGCGACAAAGGCGCTGGTTGTCACAGCGGGCAAGGACGCGACCGTTGTGCGCGCATCGGGCAACATTCAGGGCGTGAAGACGCTGCCGGCCGACAGTGTGAATGTGTATGATCTTGTCAACTGCGATAAGCTCGTGATCACAAAGGATGCCGTCAGGAAGGTTGAGGAGGTTTTCGCGTAATGGAAGCAAGAGACATCATTAAAAAGCCGGTATTGACGGAGAGCAGTTACGACGATATCGCTGTCAAGAAATATACGTTTGAAGTGGACACAAGAGCCACGAAAAGCGACATCCGCCGCGCTGTGGAAGAAGTGTTCGGCGTGAAGGTGGCCAAGGTGAATACGCTGCGCCAGGTCGGCAAGCTGAAGCGCCAGGGTTACCACATCGGCAGACGGCCCGAAGTCAAGAAGGCGTTTGTGACGTTGACACGCGATTCAAAGACCATCGAGTTCTTCGATTCGCTCGCACAGTAGGACAGGGAGGTTAAAGCTCATGGCGATTAAAAAGTATAAACCGACATCACCGGGCCGCCGCGGCATGACAGTTTCCGCGTTTGAGGAAATCACATGCACCACGCCCGAGAGATCTTTACTTGAGCCCATCAGAAAGACGGCCGGCAGAAACGCATTGGGGCGCATCACTGTGCGTCACAGAGGCGGCGGCGTCAAGAGACAGTACAGGATCATCGACTTCAAGCGCAACAAGGACGGCATTCCCGCCAAGGTTGCCACGATCGAATACGACCCGAACAGAACGGCCAACATCGCGCTGCTGCAGTACGCGGACGGCGAAAAGAGATACATCATTGCGCCATTTGGCCTCTCCGTGGGAGACACGGTGATGTCCGGCCAGGGTGCGGATATCAAGCCGGGCAATGCGCTTTTCTTAAGGGATATTCCGCTCGGCACACTGATTCACAACATCGAGCTGCAGCCCGGCAGGGGCGGTCAGCTCGTGAGAAGCGCAGGCAACTCCGCTCAGCTGATGGCCAAGGAAGGTGCCTACGCTCAGGTGAGGCTGCCCTCCGGTGAAGTGCGTATGGTGCTGCTGAATTGCAAGGCCACAATCGGCCAAGTCGGCAACATCGATCAGGAAAACGTCAACATCGGTAAAGCGGGCCGGAAACGCTATATGGGCTTCCGTCCGACGGTCAGAGGATCTGTCATGAACCCGAACGACCATCCGCACGGCGGCGGCGAAGGCAAATCGCCGATCGGACGTCCGGGACCGGTCACACCTTGGGGCAAGCCGGCGCTTGGCTATAAGACAAGAAAGAAGAAGAACGCTTCCGACAAGTATATAGTCAGACGCAGAAACAAGTAACGGGAACAGTAAGGAGTAGTGGAATATGAGCAGATCGGTT
>JAEYLC010000017.1 GCA_023461435.1 Bacillota bacterium | reverse complement strand
GGAGAGTATAAGGAGGAGAATGGACAATGGCTAGATATACAGGTTCCGTGTGCCGTCTGTGCCGCAGAGAAGGCTGCAAGCTCTTCCTGAAAGGCGACCGGTGCTATTCCGGAAAATGCTCGTACGTAAAAAGGCCGCAGGCCCCCGGCGTGCAGAGCAAGAGCAGAAAGAAAGTATCCGAATACGGGATTCAGCTTCGCGAAAAGCAGAAGGTTAAGCGCGCTTACGGCATGCTTGAATCTCAGTTCGAAAAATATTATGGTATTGCTGAGCGCATGAAGGGCAAAACAGGTGAGAATCTGCTGCAACTCTTAGAATCGCGTCTTGACAATGTGGTTTACCGTCTTGGCCTTGGAGACTCAAGGGCGCAGGCGCGTCAGATCGTGCTGCATGGTCATATACTCGTCAACGGCAAGAAGGTGGATATTCCGTCTTTTATCGTGAGCAGCGGTGATGAGATCACAGTAAAGAAGAAGCTCGCCGATACCGACAAGTTTAAAGAGATTCGTGAAAGCGAAGCAAGGCCGATGCCGAGCTGGCTCAACATGGACAATGCGAATCTGACAGGCAGAGTGGTCGCTGCGCCGGCAAGAGAGGATATCGACCTCACCATCGAAGAGCATCTGATCGTTGAGTATTACTCTAAGTAACGGAAATTGCGGTTGCCCTCAAAAACAATTCGTCTATAACAGGAGGGTTATAAATGTTAGAAATTGAAAAGCCGAACATACAGTGCGTTGAAAAAACAAGCGACAATTCTTACGCGAAATACGTGATGGAGCCGCTGGAGCGCGGCTTCGGATCAACGCTTGGCAATTCTTTAAGACGTGTGCTGCTTTCGTGCCTGCCGGGTGCGGCGGTCACGCGCGTCAAGATCGACAATGTGCTGCATGAGTTCTCCACGATAAAGGGCGTCAGCGAAGATGTCGTCAACATCGTGATGAACTTGAAAGGCCTTGCGGTTAAGATGTACGTCGACGAACCCAAGACGATGACGCTGGATGTGAAGGGTCCGAAGGATGTCACGGCAGCCGATATCATGACGGATGCCGATGTCGAGATACTCAATCCCGAGATGCACATCGCGACTCTTGACAGAGACGGCAGCCTTTACATGGAGATCACCGTCGAGAAGGGGCGCGGCTATGTGCTCGCCGATAAGAACAAGGAAAACGACATGCCAATCGGCGTGATTCCTGTGGATTCACTGTTCACACCCGTGAGAAAGGTGAACTTCACGGTGGAAAATACGCGCGTCGGGCAGATCACCGACTACGACAAGCTCTCTATCGAGCTTTGGACCAACGGAACGATCGCGCCGGACGAAGCGGTGTCGCTGTCGGCGAAGATACTAAACGAGCATCTTGTCCAGTTCGTGGCGCTGACCGACCACGTCCAGAACGTGGAGATCATGGTGGAGCCCGAGGAAGACAAGAAGGAAAAGGTGCTTGAGATCACGATCGAAGAGCTTGACCTTTCCGTGCGCTCGTACAACTGCTTAAAGCGCGCCGGCATCAACACGGTGGAAGAGCTGATCAAGCGCAACGAAGAAGAAATGATGAAGGTCAGGAATCTGGGGCGCAAGTCTCTTGAAGAGGTTGAGCAGAAGCTTGCCGCACTCGGACTTTCGCTGCGCCTTGACGACTAATACTATTTGACAATTTTTTTCGCCGCATGGCATTTGCGAATGTCCGGCTTGCGGCAACGAGGAGGCTAATTATGGCTGGATACAGACATCTCAATCAACAGCAGGACCAGAGACGCTCGACGCTTCGGAACCTCGTCACAGGGCTGTTATGGTATGGACGCATCGAGACAACGCTGGCCCGGGCGAAAGAAGCCAGGAGCATTGCGGAGAAACTGATCACGATCGCGGTTAAGGAATACGACAGCACCGTCAAGGTCGTTAAGGAAGTGACCGACGGTGATGAAAAAGTGAAGCGCGAAGTCGTCAACGACGCGCCCTCCAAGCTCGCCGCAAGGCGCAAGCTGATGAGCTATCTTTATAACGTGCCGGAAGCCAGAAAAGACGGCGAGTCGAAGTACGATTATAAGAAGCGTGCGGGCGAAGTGACGAATCCGCTCGTCGAGAAGATGTTCCGTGAATACGGGCCGAAGTATGACAAGCGTGCGAAAGATCTTGGTACGGGCGGCGGATTTACGCGCATCATCAAGAAGGGGCCGCGCCGCGGTGACGCGACCGAAATGGTCATACTCGAGCTGGTCTGATAAGACATCGGGAGATTAAATTTAACCCTTTTTAAGGGGACGCGCTTAAAAAAGGCTTTGAATTTTGATTTCAGAGCCTTTTGGTGTATAATTGAGGCTATTAATAAATCAAGTGAACAGTTAAAGGGGATAAAGAGGGAAAAGGCATCCGCATGAGCATTGTAGAAGTTAAAGATATTTCATATTCCTATACGAGCGAAACGAGCATCACGCCTGCGCTTTCAGGCGTCACTCTGGCGGTGGAGAAAGGCGCTTTTGTCGCCATCATCGGGCACAATGGATCGGGCAAATCGACGTTTGCGCGTCATATTAACGCGCTGTTTTTGCCCGCGTCGGGCAGCGTGCTGATTAACGGCATGGACACGAAGGACGAAGCAAAGATCTGGGATATCCGCAAGTGCTCCGGCATGGTGTTTCAGAATCCGGACAATCAGCTGGTTGCCACGATCGTGGAAGAGGATGTGGCTTTCGGTCCCGAAAACATCGGTGTGCCGCCAAAGGAGATCCGCGAGCGTGTGGACGCGGCGCTGGAGCAGGTGGGCATGAGCGCTTTTAAGGAACGCGCGCCTCACATGCTCTCGGGCGGCCAGAAGCAGCGCGTGGCCATCGCGGGCGTGCTCGCGATGCATCCGGACATCATCGTGTTTGACGAACCCACAGCCATGCTGGACCCCGAGGGGCGGAAAGAGGTGCTGGATACCATCCGGCAGCTCAACGGCGAGGGCAAAACGATATTGCTGATCACGCATTACATGGAGGAGGCGCTGCAGGCGGACACTGTGGTTGTGATGACGGGCGGCCAGATCACCAAAATGGGCACGCCGCGCGAGGTGTTCGCGGATGAACAGGCGCTGAGCGAAGCGGGGCTGTCTGCGCCGCCGCATATCGCGCTTTATCACCGCCTCAAAGCGAAGGGCTTTGACATGGGTCAGTGCCCTCTCACAACGGAAGAACTGGTGGAGAAGATATGTCAATTGAGCTGAAGAACTTAACATATACGTATATGCCGGGTACGCCGTTCGAAGCGAAGGCTGTGGACGATATCAGCCTTAAAATCGAGGACGGCGAGTTTTTGGGTGTCATCGGGCACACGGGCTCGGGCAAAACCACATTGATCGGGCTTGTCGCAGGGCTCTTAAAGCCCACATCGGGCAGCGTCCTGATCGACGACGCTGATATTTCGAGCAAGAGCTACGACAGAAAAGCGCTGCGCCGCTCTATTGGCGTGGTGTTTCAATATCCCGAGCATCAGCTTTTTGAGGAAACGGTGTATAAAGACATCGCATTCGGGCCCAAGAAGACGGGCGTGCCGGAGGAGGAGATCGAGCAGCGCGTCAGACACGCCATGGAACTCATGGAACTCGATTTTGAGGGTGTTAAGGAGTTATCGCCGTTTGAGCTCTCGGGCGGTCAGAAACGGCGCGTGGCCATCGCAGGTGTGCTGGCCATCCGTCCGCGCGTGCTGATACTCGACGAACCCGTGGCGGGGCTGGACCCCAAAGGCCGCAGTCATCTGATGAACCTCATCACGCATCTGAACGGCGAGGGCGTCACGATCATCATGATCACGCATTCGATGGATGACCTTGCGGAGTACGCGCGCCGTGTGGCGGTTTTGAGCGGTGCGCGTCTCGTGATGGACGATACGCCGCAGAAGGTGTTCTTACGGGAAGACGAGCTTAAAGAGATGGGCCTTGATATTCCGTATGTGGCGCGCATTGCGTCGCAGCTTCGCGCGAAAGGGTTTAAGGTGGACGACAGCGTGATCCGCCTTGACGAGCTTGAACAGGCGGCTGTGCACCTGATTGCGGGCGGAAAGGGAGGCAAGGGATGATCAAGAATATCTCCTTGGGCCAGTATTTCCCCGGCAATTCGGTCATACACCGGCTCGACCCGCGCGTCAAGCTCGTGCTCGTGATCGCGATCATCGTGCTGATATTCATGATGGATACGTTGATTGGCAACCTCGTGGTATTTGCGTTTCTCGTGGCGACGGTGATACTGTCGCGCGTGAACGTTAAATTCGTGCTGCGCGGTTTAAAGCCGCTGTGGTTCATAATTTTACTGACTTTTGTGCTCAATACGTTCTTTTATTCGGGTGGCACCGAGCTTTTCTCGTGGTGGATATTCCGCGTGTCGCAGGAAGGGCTGATGAGCGCCGTGCATCTGGCCGTGCGGCTGATATTCCTGATCACGGCGACGACGATGCTGACGCTGACCACGTCGCCGATCGCGCTCACGGACGGCATAGAGAGCCTGTTAAAGCCATTGAAGGCGGTCAGGTTCCCCGTGCATGAACTCGCGATGATGATGACGATCGCGATGCGTTTTATCCCGACGCTGATCGAGGAGACGGACAAGATCATGAAGGCACAGACGGCGAGAGGCGCTGAGTTTGATTCAGGCAGCATTTTCAAAAGAGCCGCGGGCATGGTGCCGCTGCTCGTGCCGCTTTTCGTGAGCGCGTTCCGGCGCGCCGACGAGCTCGCTTTTGCGATGGAATCGCGCTGCTATCACGGCGGCGAGGGCCGCACGCGCATGAAGATCATGCATATGCGTCTGCGCGACGGTATCGCGATGGCGATTGTGGCGGGGCTCATCGTGTTTGCGGCGTTTGGATATTGATCGATGAGAGTCAGGCTGACGGTGGAATACGACGGCACGAATTACGCGGGCTGGCAGCGGCAGACAAACGGACTTTCAGTGCAGGAGGTGCTCGAGCGCGCGTTTGAAGCCGCTTCAGGTGAGAGCGTAAGAATCCACGGCGCGGGGCGTACGGACGCCGGTGTTCACGCGATGGCGCAGGCCGCGCATCTCGATACGCGGTGTTCGATTCCGCCCGAAAAGATATGTTATGCGCTCAATATGCATCTGCCGCCCGATATCCGCGTGAAGAACTCGGAGTTGGCTGACGACAGCTTCCATGCGCGGTTTGACGCAAAGGGCAAGCATTACCGGTATTCGATTGTAAACGCGGCGCATGCGCCCGCGATATACCGGCATACGGCCGCGTTTGTGCGGGGAACCCTCAATATCGAGGCGATGCGCGAAGCGGCTGCATATATTATAGGAACGCACGACTTTGCCGCCTTCTGC
Source organism: Bacillota bacterium (assembly GCA_023461435.1). GTDB lineage: Bacteria > Bacillota > Clostridia > Christensenellales > SZUA-584 > SZUA-584. Next base: position 32,082 of record JAEYLC010000017.1, on the reverse strand, counting down.
GCGAGCGGCAGCGAGGTGAATGACACGGTGCGCACCGTACACAGCCTTGAAATCACGCAAGAAAAGCCTTTTATACATATAGATATCAAGGGGTCCGGTTTTTTGTACCACATGGTGCGCATCATCGCGGGCACACTGATCGAAATCGGGCAGTTAAAGCGGACTCCCGCCTCGATGAAGGACATCATCGACAACAAAGACAGGGAGCGTTCGGGCGTGACGGCGCCAGCCAGAGGGCTGATGCTGGTGAACGTTTATTATGAGTCACGTTAGGCTTTTTTGGTGGGGTGAGTTTATCTTTGGGGGGCACATCTTGAGCATGTCAAAAAAGTCTTGGAAGAAATGCTTGTTTATTGCCGTGGTCGTGTTGGGCGCGGCAATTATCGTCTGGAGCGTACTCGCCGCCATGTCGTCGGTGGGCATCAGCATCGGAATGGCAGCGCCCGCGGCGGGGGGAATCATGCTGATCTCCTGGGCTGTCTGGCATCTCAAATTTGACAGGCCGCTTTTTAAACCAAAGTGGCTGCGAGCCCTGCTGACCGTTTGCGTATGCGTCGGTATTGCCGCGATTCTCGTGCTCGAAACGCTGATGATGGCGGCGGCAGGGGCCGTGCCGGAGAAGCCGGCGGATACGGTGATTGTGCTCGGGTGCGGAATATTTCCGGACGGCAGGTTGACGATATCGCTTAAAAACAGACTCGATGCCGCATATGATTACCTCGATAAGCATCCGGACACTATCGTTATTGTATCGGGCGGCCAGGGAGACAACGAACCTGTTTCGGAAGCGGCTGCGATGCAAAGCTATCTCATTTCACGCGGTATTGAAGCGTCACGTATTCTGACAGAAAGTAAATCGACCAGCACGGAGGAGAACCTTGAGTTTTCTTTGAAAATCATGCAGGAAGAAAGGCTTGGCACTGATGTCGCCGTCGTGACGAGCGATTATCATATCTATCGCGCGCTGCAAAGCGCCAAGGAGCTCGGGCTCACGGCTTACGGCATCCCTTCACCGACGCCGTGGCGCGTCTGGCTCTCGTGCCATGTGCGCGAATGGCTCGCAATCGTCAAAACAGCACTGCTTCCCAACTTCGATATAAAATTTAATTAGTATTTACAAAAGAAATTTAGACCCGAGCACAAATGAAAAAGTCTTCACAACGGCCGTAAAATATAGTAAGATGACATGTAACAAAATTAGTTTAACATTCAGATTTTTTTTAATTAAAAATTTCTAAGGAGGAACATATGAAAAAAACGATCGTATTGATTTTGGCGCTTGCCATGGTGATGGTGTTTGCTTTTACCGGCTGCAGCGCGCCGCAGGAATCGGCGTCACCGTCTGAATCGGTATCTCCATCCGAATCCGTATCGGCTTCTGAATCGGCTCCTGCTGACGAGTCACCTGCGACATCAGACGTCAAGATCGGCGTCATCCTGGTTCACGACGAAAATTCCGGATATGATGCCGCCCACATTAATGGTATCAAAAAAGCGGCCGCCGCAAACGGCATTGCTGACGACCAGATCGTCTGGAAGTACAACATTGCCGAGGACGAAACCACCTACGATACCGCGACCGACCTTGTCGAGCAGGGTTGCACGTACATATTCTCGGACAGCTACAGCCATCAGAGCTATATGCAGCAGGCTGCGAGTGAAAACCCGGACGTGACGTTTATCGCCATGACGGGTGATGGGGCTGCGCTTTCGGAGCTGCCGAATTTCAAGAACGCATTTAACGATACCTACCAGTCCCGTTATGTCTCGGGCGTTGTGGCGGGTATGAAGCTTGCCGAGCTTGTTGCTGACGGCAAGGTGGCTGACAAAAACATGAAGGACGGCAACATCAAGATCGGTTATGTCGGAGCCTATCCGTATGCGGAGGTGGTTTCCGGTTACACCGGCTTCTATCTCGGCGTGAAGTCCATTGTCAGCAACGTGGTGATGGATGTACAGTATACCAACTCATGGTACGATCCGACCGTCGAAGCCGAAGCTGCCAACGCTCTTGTTTCTTCCGGATGCATCATCCTCAGCCAGCATGCGGATTCCACCGGCGCTCCTTCCGCTTGCGAAGCGTTGCTTGAAGGCGGTACCACCGTTTATTGCGTGGGCTACAACATCGACATGCTTTCCGTTGCGCCGAAATCCGCGCTGACCAGCGCTCAGAACGACTGGAGCGTTTACTACACCTATGCGTTTAACTGCATCGTCAAAGGTGAAGAGATCAAGACAGACTGGGCTGAAGGATACAACGAAGGCGCTGTCATGATTTCCAAGCTTGGTGAAAGCTGCGCCGAAGGCACAGCTGATAAGGTTAAAGAAGTTGAAGCCGCTCTCAAAGATGGCAGCTTCAACGTATTTGATACCTCCAAGTTCACTGTGGGCGGCGAGACTGTCACCAGCGCCATGGCTATTGACACTGACGGAGACTTTGTACCCGACAGCGAAGAAGCCATTTCCGACGGCGTGTTCAATGAGTCGATAATACGCAGCGCCCCGTACTTTGGTCTGCGTATCGACGGTATCACGGAGCTTAACGCTCAGTAATCACAAATTGTAAGTTAGCGGGAAAGAGCCACCGTTCAAGTGGCTCTTTCTATCATTTAATCCGAGGTCCTCAATGGCGCGAAGCGTCATTGAGGTGGCTCGACAAGGGAGGGTAATGACTATGCAAAGCGCAGAAGCGGCCGTCCGCATGCGCGATATCACCAAGACCTTTGGTCCGGTCATTGCGAACGATAAGGTCTGCCTCGATATATACAGGGGAGAGATCCTCGCTCTGCTCGGAGAAAACGGAAGCGGCAAGACAACGCTCATGAATATGCTCTCCGGTATTTATTATCCTGACGCCGGCCATGTGCTGGTTGACGGGTGCGAGGTTTCAATCCGCAGCCCCAAGGACGCTTACGATCTTGGCATCGGCATGATCCATCAGCATTTCAAGCTTGTGGATGTGCTGACCGCTGCGGAGAACATTGTCCTCGGCATGCCGGGAAAAGGCCGTCTCGATATGAAGACCGTTGGCGACCGGATCCGCAATATATCCGCGATGTACGGCTTTGACGTCGATCCGGAACAAAAAGTCTATGATATGTCCGTTTCCCAGAAGCAGACCGTGGAGATCGTGAAGGTGCTTTACAGGGGAGCGGATATTTTGATACTTGACGAACCCACTGCCGTTCTGACTCCGCAGGAAACGGAGAAGCTTTTCGCCGTTTTGAAAAACATGCGCGATGACGGCAAAGCCATTGTGATCATTACCCATAAGCTGCACGAGGTCGAAGAGATATCGGATCGCGTCGTGGTGCTGCGGCGCGGGCAATTCGTCGGCGGCATGGCGACCAAAGACACAAATGCTGCGGAGATGACCAATATGATGGTCGGCCGTTCCGTATCCCTCAATATCCACCGGCCTGAGCCGAAAGCCCCAAAACCGCGTATCATCGTGGAAGGTCTGACTGTTCGGGACAAGGACGGTGTGATAAAGCTCTGTGATGTGTCGTTCACCGCAAATTCCGGAGAGATCCTCGGAATCGCGGGCATATCCGGTTGCGGGCAAAGAGAGCTTTTGGAGTCCATCGCGGGTTTGCAGCCGCATGAATCGGGAAGTATCGTTTATATCGTCCCTGAAACCGGCGAGGAGATCGAGCTGATCGGCAAGGACCCGTGCGAGATTTTTGACATGGGCGTGACGCTGTCCTTTGTGCCGGAGGACAGGCTCGGTATGGGGCTTGTCGGCAGTATGGACTTAACCGACAACATGATGCTCCGTTCTTTCCGCTGCGGAAATTCCGTTTTTACCGATAGAAAAACACCGCGCAATCTCGCAGAGCGCGTTGTGAACGAACTGTCTGTGAACACGCCGGGTCTATCCACTCCGGTGCGCAGGCTCTCCGGCGGAAATGTTCAGAAGGTTCTGGTTGGGCGTGAGATTTCGTCCTCGCCGACCGTGCTGATGACGGCCTACGCCGTGCGCGGGCTTGACATCAACTCATCCTATACCATATATGATTTGATAAACCAGCAGAAGCAAAAAGGCGTTGCCGTCATTTTTGTCGGAGAGGATCTCGATGTGCTGCTGGAGTTCTGTGACCGGATTCTTGTCCTCTGCGGCGGAAAGGTCAGCGGCATCGTCGCCGGCAGAGGTGCGGATAAGCACCAGGTCGGCATGATGATGACCAAACTAGCGGGAGGGGAATCATGAAACAACCGACGAAGGTACCCATTGTACGAATGGTCAAGCGCGATTCAATTTCGCTTTGGCGCGCCTGGCTGATCCGGCTGATCGGGCTTGTACTCGCGCTCGCAGTCAGCGCGATCGTTATATACGCCATCGTAAGATTGAATCCCCTCAAGGTTTACGGCGCCATGTTCGAGGGCAATTTCGGCTCCGAAAAGCGTTTTTGGGTCACTCTGCGTGACATGGTGATGCTGTTGTGTATTGGCATCGGCCTTGCGCCCGCCTTTAAAATGCGCTTTTGGAACATCGGCGCGGAGGGGCAGATACTTGTTGGCGGCCTTGCGACCGCCGCCGTGATGATCTATTTTGGAAAGTCAATGCCAACCTGGGCGCTGCTGCTTGTGTCCGTTGTCGTCAGCGGTGCGACAGGCGCTCTGTGGGGGTTTATACCCGCTGTATTTAAGGCGCGCTTTGGAACGAATGAAACGCTGTTTACGCTAATGATGAACTATGTCGCGATACAGCTGACATCGTTTTTCGTCGCTATATGGGAAAACCCTTTCGGCTCGAACACAGTCGGTATTATCAACCAGCAGACGAAGGCCGGTTGGTTCCCGCCGCTTTTCGGGCAGCAGTATCTTTTGAACGTTGTGATAGTGCTGGCGCTGACAGTTATTATGTTCGTCTACCTGCGCTACTCCAAGCAGGGCTATGAGATTGCGGTTGTAGGTGAATCCGAGCGCACGGCGCGCTACATCGGTATACACGTAAACAGCGTTGTGATCCGTACGATGATGATTTCGGGCGCGATCTGCGGTTTGGCGGGCTATATCGCGGTGGCGGGCGCGTCCCATACGATTTCAACGAGCACCGCCGGGGGGGGTGGCTTCACGGCCATCATCGTGGCCTGGCTGGCCAAATTCAACACCTTTATGATGATACTGGTCGCGGCGCTGCTGGTGTTTTTGGAGAAGGGCGCGATACAGATCGCTTCGCAGTATAACCTTAACGATTTCGCGTCCAAAATGATCACGGGCATCATACTGTTCTTCATTCTGGGCAGCGAGTTCTTCACAAATTTCCGGCTGGTTTTCCGCGGAAAGGAGGCAAACTGATATGGATCAAATACTATCTTTGCTTCAGGCGGCTATTGTTTTCGGCACTGTGATACTCTTCGGCGCCATTGGCGAAATATTAACGGAGAAATCAGGGAACCTGAACCTCGGTGTTCCGGGCATCATGTATCTTGGGGGTATCGCAGGCCTTGCGGGCTCTTTCTGGTACGAATCGAACTTCGCGTCACCTATTCCCTGGATCGGGCTGCTGATCGCTCTGATCTGCGCGATTGTGGCCTCTGTGCTGGCCGGTCTGATTTACAGCTTTCTGACCATCACGCTGCGCGCGAACCAGAACGTCACGGGCCTGACGCTGACCATTTTCGGTTCAGGCGTTGCGAACTTCTTTGGCGGCGCGCTCAACAATATGGCTGGCGGTGTCGGACAGATTTCCGTGGCTGTCACGAGCGGTGCTTACCGCGCGACGCTGCCCTTCCTTTCGGACGTGGGCGTTTTTTCCGCGCTTGGCTTCATGGTCTATCTCGCCATCGCCTTGGCGATTTACACAAGCTGGTACATAAACAAAACGCGCAAGGGCCTTAATCTGCGTGCTGTGGGCGAGAATCCCGGTACGGCGGACGCGGGCGGCATCAACGTGACAAAATACAAATATCTGGCGACCTGTACCGGCGCGGCCATCACGGGCCTCGGGGGCCTGTACTACATTATGGACTATATCAAGGGCACATGGGCCATTGACGGCGGCATAGAAAAGCTGGGCTGGCTGGCTGTTGCGCTCGTTATTTTTGCCCGCTGGAAGCCCAAGCATGCGATTTGGGGCTCATATCTTTTTGGTATTTTGTTCTGGCTCTTCTTCTATATTCCGGGCCTCACGCGTTCGTCGCAGGAGCTTTTCAAAATGCTGCCCTATGTCGTCACGATCATCGTGCTGATCATCGTTTCGATGCGCAAAAAACGCGAGAACCAGCCGCCGGGCAGTCTCGGGCTTCCCTATTTCCGGGAGGACAGATAAACGGTATCTCTTTCAGGCTCCGGTTGCAATATACCGGAGCTTTTTTAATGGAGAAACAGGCTCATGAATACAGCGATACAAACTTTGCAAAGTTTTGTTCATGCTGGAGTATCGCGCGATTTTTTGATTCAACGATGAACGAGGATGGCTTGCCTGAGTATGTCTTAATGATGACCTTTTTCGCAAGAAACGATAGTTTGAACTCAACGCCGCTTAAGTCTTCGTTTGGTAAAAGGCAGGCCAGCTGGTACAAAGGCGTGACACCGGTATTGTCAATTTTAACGGGCAGTATGGCAATACCGTCTTCAACCCTGTTGATGATGGCATAAGAATTCTTGGAGAACAAATTGGCATAATAGACCGTGCTTTCGAGTACCACCTTCCACGCGGGCTTGACGACCTGCGCAAGAAAGTATAAGTTTTCATTTCTCCATAACCCGGCTTGAGCTAAAGTATCAGCTGCGAATTGATCACTTAACATAAATACCTCCGATAGTTTATTGCATAGAAGTGTACGAGAATTTGTCAGCATATACAATGAGGAATATAATACCAGATAAGTATATCAGAGGCGTATGAAAAATGTCAAACTATGTCGCCTGCAATTCCGCAATTGATAAACGCGGGAGCATGTGATATATTTTTCGAGAATAAGTATAGCAGACAAAGAAGGAAGGCATATGGATTACAAGCAAGCGATAGCGGATGTAGTGGCGAAGGCGTCAGGGCTCAGTGCTCAGGAGCTCTTGCCGCTGATCGAGATACCCGCCGATACGGCGATGGGCGATTATGCGTTTCCGTGCTTCAAACTCGCCAAAGAGCTGCGCAAGGCGCCGCAGATGATCGCGGCGGACTTAAGCGCCAAGCTCGAGAAACCCGAATTTATCGCGGGCGTTCAGGTGGTGGGGGCGTATATCAATTTCTATTTAAATAAGCAGCGGTACATCGAAGATGTGCTGAAACACATAGAATGTCAAGATGGCAGCTACGGCCGCGGCACTGTCGGCCAAGGCAGGACGGTCTGTATCGACTATTCGTCGATCAATATCGCCAAGCCGTTTCATATCGGGCATCTGTCTACCACGGTGATCGGCAATTCGCTGTACCGCATTTACGGCTTTTTAGGGTATAAGCCTGTGGGCATCAACCATCTTGGCGACTGGGGCACGCAGTTCGGCAAGCTCATCACCGCGTACAAGAAGTGGGGCAGCAAAGAGGATATCGAAAAGAACGCAATCAACGCGATGCTTGAGCTTTACGTGCGCTTTCACGACGAAGCCGAGAGGGACGAAAGTCTCAACGATGAAGGCCGTGCGTGGTTCAAAAAAATCGAGGACGGCGATGCCGAGGCGCTCGAGATATTCAACTGGTTCAAGGAGCTGACGCTCAAAGAGGTCAGCGTGATATACGACATGCTCGGCGTGAAGTTCGACAGCTACGCGGGAGAGAGCTTTTATAACGACAAGATGCAGCCCGTGATCGACGAGCTCAAGGAAAAGAATCTGCTTGAGTTTTCGGACGGGGCTTTCGTGGTGCGGCTCGGCGATGAGATGCCGCCGTGCGTGATACTCAAATCGGACGGGGCCACGCTGTATTCCACGCGTGATCTTGCCGCCGCTTTTTACCGCAAGAAAACTTACGATTTCGATAAATGTCTTTATGTGGTCGCCTATCAGCAGAACCTGCATTTCAAGCAGTGGTTCAAGGTGGTTGAGATGATGGGCTATGATTGGGCGAAGGATTTAGAACACGTGGCGTTCGGTATGGTGTCGCTTGAAGACGGCACGCTCTCTACACGCAGGGGCAAGGTCGTTTTTCTGCAGGATGTGCTGAACAAAGCTGTGGAAAAGACGCTGTCGATCATCAGGGAAAAGTCGCCGAACCTTGAAAACAAGGAAGACGTGGCCAGATCGGTCGGCGTGGGCGCGGTGGTGTTTGATACGCTGTCCTCCGCGCGCATCAAGGACATCACCTTTTCGTTTGACCGCGTGCTCAATTTCGACGGTGAAACGGGGCCGTATGTGCAGTATACGCACGCGCGGTGCGCGAGCCTGTTAAGGCGCGCGGAGTTCGACTGGGAGGCAGCTGAGAAGGACTATTCGGCGCTCAACAACGATGAAGCGTTCGCGGCTGCCAAGCTGCTGTTCGCGTTTCCCGAAACGGTGCAAAAGGCGTGCGAAAAGAATGAACCGTATCTGATCACACGGCATGTGATAGAGCTTGCCAAGGCAATGAACAGGTTTTATTATGAGCACAGGATCATCGATGAGGACACGGCGGGGACTGCGGCCCGTCTTGAGCTGACCGCCTGCGTGAAGCAGGTGATCAAAACAAGCCTCTGGCTGATCGGCGTGGATGCGCCTGACAGAATGTAATATTGAGGATGCAGAGGCGGGAAAGCTCCCGCCTTTTTTTGTCGCTGCAGCGCACCAGCATCAGGCGTCAATGGTTTTGTTGCGGCATATCACGGCAGCGTCATCTTTGACCCTCATAACTATTCATTTCTCGCAAATATTATTCAGTACAATGCATATATATGCGTTGTATGCGAATCTATATGAATATACATGCACAGAGCAGAAAACTGCAGATCTTTGCCGCTCTATTTTTTGTAAAAAAATTGCGTGTTTTATTGCCCCGCTGTCCGTTTTGTGAGATAATACGGATTAGATTTGAATTCGATAAAGAGGTAGTTATGCTGGACATCAAGAGGATAAGGACAGTACCCGAGGAAGTCAGTGCCAATCTCAAAAAGCGCGGCGTCACGGGCGTCGTGGAACAGGTCGCTGAGCTCGACGAGCAGCGCCGTGCGCTGATTGTGAAAACCGAGAGCTTAAAGGCGCATCGCAATGAGGTTTCCAAACGGGTTCCGCTCAAGAAAAAGGCGGGAGAGGACGTGGAGGCGCTCTTTGCCGAGATGAAGCAGGTTGCGGACGATATCAAAGCCATCGACGCGGATCTGGCCGTGATCGATGCCAAAATAAACGACATACTGATGTCAACGCCCAATGAGCCGCTGCCCGATGTGCCCGTGGGTTTGAGCGACGCGGACAACGTGGAAATCAGGCGCTGGGGCGAGCCGAGGCAGTTTGGGTTTGAGCCCAAGGCGCACTGGGATATCGGGACTAGCCTTGGCATACTCGATTTTGAAACGGCAGCCAAGGTGACGGGCGCGCGCTTTGTGTTTTATAAGGGTCTCGGGAGTCGGCTGGAGCGCAGCCTGATCAGCTTTATGCTCGATACGCATACGCTGGACGGGCCGTATACGGAGGTGTTCCCGCCGTTTATGGTGCACCGCAATTCGATGCTCGGCACAGGCCAGCTGCCAAAATTTGAAGAAGACGCGTTCAGCGTGAAAAATACGGATTATTTCATGATCCCGACGGCCGAGGTGCCGGTGACGAACATGTACCGCGAGAGCATCATGGAATCGCTGCCGGTTTATCATACCGCATACAGCGCGTGCTTCAGGGCTGAGGCGGGCAGCGCGGGCCGCGATACGCGCGGGCTGATCCGCGTCCACCAGTTCAACAAGGTGGAGCTTGTGAAGTTCGTGCGTCCGGAGGATTCCGAAAAAGAGCTGCAAAGCCTCGTACAGGACGCCGAAAAGGTGCTGCAAAGGCTCGGGCTGCCGTACCGCGTGGTTCAGCTCAGCACAGGCGATCTTGGGTTCTCTTCGGCTAAAACTTATGACCTTGAGGTGTGGATGCCGAGCTATAACCGGTATGTCGAGATATCGTCCTGCTCGAATTTCCTTGATTTCCAGGCGAGGCGGGCAGGTATCCGTTACCGCACGGATGACAAGAAAAATGCGTATGTGCATACGCTCAACGGCAGCGGTGTCGCGATCGGCCGGACAGTGGCCGCGATTCTTGAAAACTATCAGCGTGCCGACGGAAAAGTGGATGTGCCTGAGGCGCTGAAAAGCTTCATGAAGACAGATGTGATTATTTAAAAGCAGCGTTGGGAAGTCACATTTTTCTCATGCTCTTTTTCAGGAGGATTACCATGGAAGATAGAAAAGGAAATGACAACACGGAAAGTTCGAGTCTTAAAAAAGCGCCGTCCAGCATCACGGTGAACGTCCGGCAGCGTATGGAACTGGACGGAAAGCAAGCGCAGAAGCGCCGTGAAATTCCAAAGGGTCTGTTGGCTGGCCTGATCGCATTGGGTTCATTGCTTGTGGTAGGTATCATTGTGGTCGGTGTGCTGCTGATAACGCAGCCTAAATCTACTGCGGCTGTCGATTTCGTGCCTGCCGCGGCACAGACGGAGGAGCCGCAGGCTACACCGTCGGCGACGCCGAAACCGACGCCGTCCGCAACGCCCGTGCCGACCACAGCGCCCGAGGAGAGCGATGATGATATCAGCGTGATTTTCGAAGCGCCGAGCAACCCGATACTCGACGATCAAACAAATAACCAATAAACTAAGATGGCTGCCAACCCGGCAGCCATCTTTAATTATCTTAAGCTCATTTTTCAGTGACCAGTTCTGATTCGCCGAACATCAGCGCGTCGGGCACGGGACGCTGGCCCGTGAAGGAGCCGGCGTACTGGCTGATGTTTTCTCCCATGAAGCACATGGCCGCAGACGCGCCGCCGTCAAAGTTGTATGCCACCTGACAGTGATAGGATGCAAACAGGTCCGCGAGCTCCGTCAGCGTCATCCCCTTGCTGTAATTCCTCTGCCGTCCGTCGACGACGATAAGCAGATAGTGATACGGTTCAATCATGCCAACGGCTGCGCGCGGGTTTTTGCTTTTAAGGCGATGCTTGTCGAGCCCTTCCTGTATGACGCCGTCTTTGATCAGCGTCGGTCCGAACGAAAATGAGTTCTTAACGCCTGCGGCGACGAGATCATCCGCTGTGACTTCTCCCGCCTCGAAAATCTTCATTGTGCCGTCCGGCATAAACGCGAGCGTATCTTCCCTTTTATCGTTGAGGCAGACGATTCCGTCGCGGATGATCACGCCTTTAGGGTCTTCGGTGTTATCCTTCAAAAAATCGCCGTTCACCGCGACGATGGCCTGATAATTCTGTGCGATGGTAAAAAGCTGAACATTTTTTGCGTTGGGCTTGCCCGGAACGGAAAAGCCGCCGCGCTCTGTTTCGCCGACTTTAAGGCGAATGTCCGCGGCAAAATAGGTGATCGTGTTTTCCTCGTCAAACACGCGGTTGATATCCACGTAAAGTGAAGGCGAGCGGTATAGCCAATGGCCGCCGTCCGCATCCGCGGTCACTTCTTCCTCCGCCGTGAAGTATGGGTCGGGCGTCGGAGACGGTGTTGGCTCGGGGGTGGGCTCCGGCGTCGGTTCGGGTGTGGGCGTGGCTGACGATGACGGCTGGGTTGTCACAATGACCTGCGGTTTGCTCTGGCACGCGCCGCACGATATTAAAAGCACCAGACAAAGCAATAAAAAAAACAGCTTTCTCATAAAAACCTCCGAAAAATAACTCTCACATTATAACATATCAGATCGGTTTTTAAGAGAAAAAAATTTGTTAACGGATATAAAAATGCCCCATTCAAATTTTGAATGGGGCATACCTTTGTGATTATCCGAAATATTTGGCCGGGTCTTTATAGTCGCCGTTCACGATATATTCAAAATGCAGATGGTATGAAAGGTCGAGCTCCTTGGGCATTTCGCCGATTTTGCCGATCTGCTGGCCCGCGTTGACCTTATCGCCCTTGTTCACACTCATTTCACCGAGGCCCGCGTATACTGTTGAGACCTTATCGGAGTGGGAAATGATGATCACACCGCCGTCTGACTCGTCCGCGTAGACATCCTGCACGGTACCGGACAATGCGGCCACGACAGGCGCATCCTTTTCGGCTTGAATATCGACACCGTTGTGTGTGGCCCACATATCAAGCGAGGCAAAGAACACGAGCTCGTCGCCCGAGAAGGAGTTGATAACCTTGCCGTCAACGGGCTTCTTAAGTGAAATAGACCCGCTCCCGTTGCTGTTAGGCTGAGCAGTCGGCTTGGCAGCGGGGGACGGAGACGGGGACGGCGTTACGGATGGGGAGGGCGTCGGGCTGGCCTTCGCCATTTCCTCCTCAAGCGAGGGAACGTCGATCAGCGAGACGTCGGTACCCGAGTCTTCAGGGACGTTTTCTTCAGGGCGCGGCCACGCCACGAGCGCCGTGATGCCTGCGGCCACCACACATAAAAATATCAGGACATATAGTCCCTGTTTCTGAAAAAATGTTTTGACGGATTGCTTGTTGATCTTGCCGGAAACCTTCTCTTTGATGCTTTTAAAATTCATTATTTCACACCTCCACGCTTTCATCATTCCCAATATTGCGCAAAAAAATACAGCGCCGCAAAAAATGTTGCGACTCTGCATATAAAGAAACAATGAACGTATATCTATTGGACGGTGACGCCCGTGAAATAGTGCGTCAAAATGTCGATATAATCGCCGCCCTGTTTGGCCATCGCATTAGCGCCCGTCTGACTCATGCCGACGCCGTGCCCGAAGCCAACGGTGGAAAAAGTGACGCCGCCGTCTTCCTTCACGGCAAAATTCGCGGAATTGAGCCCGAATATCTCGCGTATCTCGCGGCCCGTAAACGTCTCGTTGCCGACGTTGATGCTTTGAATGCGGCCGCTGTCAAAGCGAGTGGCCGTGCCGATCAGCGGGCCCGAATCAAACCGGATGCTCGGCGAGAAGGCAGTCATTTTGTTGATGAAATCATCGCGGCTGACGGTCACCTTGCCGTAATAATGTGAGGAAGATTCTTCGCCTTCGCTGTCCACGCTCACAAGGTACGGAAGCGCTTCTCCGTAGACGTTCTCGCTGTTCTCCGTTTTGCCGCCCGCCGAGGCATGGAAAAAGACTTGGATTTCCTGCCCGTCGTAATAAATCATTTCGCCGGAGGTTTGCTGAACGGCATCCACGATTTTTTGGGTATACCCCGCGGCATCACTGCCCCAGTTTTGCGCCATCTCTTCAGGCGTGATATAGGCCTGGCAGTGATTGCTTTCGCAGCAGATATCCGCGCCCGGATGGGCCGAGCAGCCTCCGTGATCCTTCTTATACTGCGTGTAGGTGCGGGCGGCCACCGCCTGCGCTTTGAGCGCTTCCACCTCATATGAGGCGGGCATTTCCGCGGCGACGACGCCGACGAGGTATTCCTCCATCGGCATTTTAGTCAGTTCACCGTCTATCCACACCGTGATCTCATCCGATTCGGGCAGCTTTGAAATGCTGAACTCGATGTCAGGAACCGAATTTCCCGATGCGGGTTCCTGATTTTTCTTGACGGTCAATGCCGGCAACACGACGGCGATCAGTATAAATACGATGATCGCGATCACCAGGGCGCTTTCGCGGCTCAGGCCGCGCCCTCTTCTGAACAAATGCATACACTCCTTTGTTTTGGAAAAGATCATACTTCCTTTCTCATAAAGCAGTGTATGCGGCTACGTTTTGTTTATGACAGACGGACGATGGATGCACCCAATGTGAGCAGCTTGTCTTCAAAATTTTCATAGCCGCGGTCGAGATGATAAATATCGCTGATAATCGTATCGCCCTTCGCAAACAGCCCCGCGATGCAGAGCGCCGCGCCCGCCCGAAGGTCCGTCGCGATAACCTCCGCGCCGTAAAGGCAGCCCATGCCGTTGATGACGGCAGTCGCGCCCGTCACGGTGATATCCGCACCCATCTTTTTCAGCTCGTCCACGTGCAAAAAGCGGTTTTCAAATATCGTTTCGTTGATACGGCTCTGTCCCTTCGCAAAACAACAGGCCGCCATAAACGGCGCCTGCATGTCCGTCGGGAATCCGGGATACGGCGATGAGACGATATCCATAGGCCGCGCGCCGCGCCCGCGGACTTTAAGGCCGCCCTCGAACGGAAAAATCTCCGCGCCCGCCTCAATCAGCTTATCGCAGACGGGCTTTAAGTGAGCGGCGCTCGCGCGATAGAGGCTGACTTCTCCGCCGGTGACGGCGGCGGCCAGCATCAGCGTGCCCGCTTCAATGCGGTCGGAAATAGGCGTATAATCGGTGCCCGAAAGCGCATCGACGCCGTGAATCACAATACGGCCGGCATCGGGCTCAATCTGCGCGCCCATCGAATTCAAAAAGTGAATCAGATCGATCACCTCGGGCTCGGCCGCCGCGCCGTGTATCACCGTGGTGCCTTCGGCGAGCGCTGCCGCCATGATGAGATTTTCCGTCGCGCCCACAGAGGGAAAACGCAAAGCGATTTCCGCGCCGCGCAGCGGATGGCCCCACGCGTGAACGTGACCGTTGACCGTGACGGATTTGGCGCCCAGCGCGCGAAAGCCCTGTATGTGGATGTCGATGGGGCGGCTGCCGATGCGGCAGCCGCCCGGCAGCGGCAGCGTGACGCTGCCTTCACGCGCGAGCATTGGCCCCATAAACAATATGGAGGCGCGCAGGCGTTCCATGATATTGGCTGCAGGCGAGGTGGTCTTGATCGATTTCGTGATGATGGTCACGGCGTCTTCCGATACGCTGACACGCGCGCCAAACGCTCTTAACAATGTAAACATGTTTTTCACATCGCTGATATCCGGCACCTTGCGGATGGTGACGGGCTCCGAGGTGAGCAGCGCCGCCGCGAGTATGGGCAGCACGGCGTTTTTGGAGGTGCTGATGTCGCATTGCCCGAAAAGCGGCCCGCCGCCCGTGATTTTCAGCCGTTTCCCGGGCTTTATGGATTGTATCAGATTCGTCATAACCGTTCCCTGCATAAAAGATAACATTATTATTTGCGCACTGTGCAAAATCATAGCCTGAAAAAATTGCAAAAGAACGAAACGACAAACAAGCAAAAAAACAGATAAAAAGTTTAAATGGACTGTTGACAAAAGCAAAAAAAGGAATTAATATTACCCTATCAGACAGTACTCTATCACGTAGTGCACAATATGTTAGAACACTGTCTCGAAGAGTAATTGAAGAAAGGTGGAAATATGATCAGCAGCGATATTATCAGAGGTCATCTGGATCCCATCATTCTGCGCCTGATAATGGAGAAAGACCGATACGGGTACGAGATCAGCAAAGAGATCAGCAAACGGACGTCTGACCGGTTCGCAATTAAAGAGGCCACGCTCTATGCGGTGTTTCAGCGGTTGGAAAAAAAAGAGCTTATCACCTCATATGAGGGGGATGTGTCGCTGGGCGGCAGGCGGCGCTATTACAGCATCACGCCATTGGGGCGCGCGTTTTTTCGGGAAGAGGTTGAGGAATGGCGCAAGACCAAAGAGATCATCGATATTTTTATGGAAACGGAGGAGCTAAAATGAAAACCATTCAGGAACATGTTGACGCGCTGTTCAGGGAAATTCCCGACAGCGAACGTAAAGAGTCGCTTAAAAGAGAGATCGTTGAGAACCTTCAGGAGAAAGTGGATGACCTTATGGCTCAGGGGAAAGCGGAGGAGGACGCAATTAACCGCGCGATCGTGGAGTTTGGAGATATCAGCGACATCAGGGATGAGCTCAGAAACCAGCAGATGATGCCGATGAAAAGAAACAGCGCGGGGCTGCAGCTTGGGTATTCGGTCGTGGGCAGTCTGCTCATCATCGGGCTTATGATATTCATAAACTTATATGCGTCTCCAAGATATTTGTGGTGCATATTCCCGATTTTCGGTGTGCTATGGTGGCCGCTTTCGATGTTTTTCCGCTGGCTGAAATACAGAAAATAAGTGAGGTGGAATCATGAAAAGCTATAAAACGCAGTTCGCGATTGCGGGTGCGATTTTGATCGCGGTGATGCTGGCGGCGGCCAATCTGATCACGACGCCGGGATATCTGTGGTGTATTTACCCCATATACGGGCTCATCTGGTGGCCGCTCGGCGTGGTTTTGTGCAGCAAAAAGCACTACTTCGCTTTCGCACTGTCGGGCAGCCTGCTCACGCTCGTTTTTTTGGCGGCGGTGAATCTGATTGTGACGCCGGGATACTTGTGGTTTTTATATACCGTTCCTTTGCTGCTGTGTTTTCCCGCCGGCGTCTATTTAAAGAACAAGATGGTTTCGATCCCGGTTGCGGTACTGTTCAGCGTGCTGCTGATACTCTATTTCACGGTCGTCAATCTGCTGCTGACGCCGGGAGAGTTTTGGGCGATCTACCTGATCTATGCGTCGCTGTGGTGGCCGCTGAGCATCTTATTTAAAGACAAAGCGAAGCCGTTTTCGGTGGTTGGGGCGCTCATGACAATTGCGCTTTTCATCATCTCCAATCTGCTGAATCCGTCGTATCCATGGGCGCTTTATGCGTGCTTCCCCGTGATATTCTGGCCGATCGCGATGTACGCGGGCAAACGGCTCGGAGGCTTTAAATTCTCGGTAATCGCCTCCGCCATCGTTATTGCTTATTATGGCGCGCTGAACATCCTTTTGGAGCCGATGAGCCCGTGGGTGATATTTGTGGTGTTCGCGGTGCTGTGGTGGCCGCTGTCGGTCTATTTCTATGGACACCATTGCCCGCACAAATATGCCGCCGTGATGAGTACGCTGACCATCGTGTTTTTGGCGGCGGTCAACGCGATCTATTCACCCGGCGCGCTGTGGGCGCATTATCCGTCGTTTGCGATTCTGTGGTGGCCGATGACGCTGTGCTTTGCGAAAAACAGGAAGTGGTTTGCCTATTCGGTGGTCGCAGCTCTTTTAAGCATCGTGTTCTTTGCCGTCGTGAATGTGACCACATCGCCGGGCTATCCCTGGAGTGTATTTCCGTCACTCGGGATACTCTGGTGGCCGCTCACGGCGGGCTTCGCGGGCAAAAGGAAGCCGCTGGCTTTTGCTGTGGCAGGCGCGGTGCTGGTTGTGGGGACGCTGCTGACGGTCAACCTGATCACGTCGTCCGGGTTTCTGTGGAGCCTGTTCCCGTCTTTTGGTGTGCTTTGGTGGCCGCTCGCGGCGGGCTTTGCGGGCAAAAGAAAGCCGCTGGCTTTTTCGGTGGCGGGTACGGTGCTGGTCATCGCGCTGCTGCTGACGATCAACCTGATCACGTCGCCCGGATTTTTGTGGAGCCTGTTCCCGTCTTTTGGTGTGCTTTGGTGGCCTGCTGCCGTCAGCTGCAGGAAAAGCGCTCTCGTCTTTTCAGTCGTGGGCAGCCTGCTCGTCATCGCGCTCGTGGTGGCGATCAACGCGATGACATCGCCATCCTTCCCTTGGAGCATATTCGTGGTGTTCGGTGTGCTCTGGTGGCCGCTCAGCGTCGGCTTTCACAGCGTGCGTAAAAAAAGGCTCGCTGGCTGAAAACATAAGGGGTCAATTTGGGGATAATTTCGCTGATGAGCAAAAAATTAAGTCAGCGGCTGAGGGAGCAGGAAACAGACTGCTCCTTTTTTGCACGCTCAAAGTCACAGAAGACAATGCATTCAAATTTGTGTAGAATAAGGTCATCATGAAAAAAGAAGCGCAGACGCTGAGCGGAGTCAAGTTCCACATTCAGCGAAAAGCAATGAAGAATATGCGTATACGCGTGACCGGAGACAAGCAGGTCTGTGTCTCCGCGCCGCACTATCTGCCCGAAACCCGCATCATCGCGTTTGTGGCGCAGCACGAGGGGTATATCAAAGAGCGCCTCGAGTCGGTCGAACAAAAGCGCTGCCGCTGCTATCCGGAATCATACGGAAGCGGCGACAGCTTCTGCATGGCGGGCCGGCGGTATGCCTTGCGCGTGGTGCGCGATGAGAAGGCATTTGCGGGATTGAACGGCAGTGAGCTCGTGCTGTGTGTGCCGCCCGGGCAAAGTGCGAGGGCCATCTTTGCGCGTTTTATGACGCGCACAGCCAGGACGGTTTTTTCGGAGCGCCTCGCAGAGCTGCGGAAGAAAATCAGCCCGGCGCCTCCGGGCGAGATCAGGCTCTCGGTGCGGAACATGCTCACGAGGTGGGGCAGCATCAACACGCGACGGCTGAACCTGAGCCTGTCGGTGCATCTGCTGCGCTGCGAGATGGAGCTCATCGACTATGTGATCATGCACGAGCTGTGTCACCTCAAAACACCGAGCCACTCGCGCGTTTTCTACAAGGCGCTTGAGGCCTATTACCCGAACAGAAGGGCGCTTGACAAGCAGCTTGAGGAATATGGCCTCGTCGATTTTTAAGGCTGAATGTGAAGGCTACACGCCTGACCCGGTAATGTCACAAAAAAAACAGGTGATTAATAATATAGTATTAGCCAACATTGAATGAAAGGGAGCGAAAGCCATGTCATACAATTACGATCGGGACAGCGTATTGGGCGAGCTTGAGGAAAATATTGATGAATGCGTGTGCGTAACCACGGCGGGTGGCTGCTTTAAAGGCTTGTTAACAGGGGTATCCGACGATGCCTGCAAGATTGTGTGCCGCGGGTGCGTAACCGTTGTTCGTCTCAGAGATATTGAAGCGGTGACATTCTGTATCAACAATTTCTGCTAGCCAGCAGTACATAGGCGGCCAAACTTGGCCGCTTTTGTTGTGCTGACCGGAATATGGCCCGCTGCTCTAAAACGGTCAAAGGTGATATTGACTCAATCACCTGCTGCCCGCTTGCGCCGCAGAGAAGCGCCTGATGGATATGCCATTTCATGCACGATCCGCAGTTGATCACCACGGAAATGCCCACCGCAATCAATCCTTTTTTCGCGCCTCAAAAGAGCGCTGTCTGCAAGAGCCTTTTCCTCCATGCCAACAAATGCACGGTATACGGACGATTTTTGATTGAGCTCGGCATGCGCCGCTTTTCTGTCTCGTATGATTTTTTCGATTTTTTCCTTGCCTGCTGAGTCCACATGAGTTCTCCAATGTCTATGGTTGATTAAACAATACGCCAAAAGTGTAAAAAAGTCATTTATGCCGGAGGCGTGAAAATACATGGATTGATTTTTATTGCTGCCGACTATATTATTGATTTATCTCAATGCAGAAATATATAAAAGGCGGGGTGTCTCATGAATTTTTTTGAATGGATGATGCAGTATAAGGGGCGCAAAACGCCGCGCGGAGCGCTTGCGGATCTGATCTCTTTCAAAGAAGACAGCTTTCCAAAGGACGGGTCTCGCGAGGAGATACGGGCTTTTTTGGACCCCGGCAACACCTGTGATATCACGTCCGACATTTTCGACACTGTTTGGCAGAGCTACCTTGCCGAGACCAAAAAATAAAAAAGCCGACTCCTTATGAATTTGAATCGTGTTCCGTATCGGATTAACCGGTCACGCCTTCGTGGCTATGGAGAGCCAAAGCGGAATAAATTGTTTCATTGATATTGGATTCAGCCGTTTACCTCTCGATACGAAAATAAAACAATCAAAAACAACATAACGCAGAGCAAAGCCCGACCACCTCAATTAAATCGGCATGGCTGACGGCTCCGTTTGCGTTGTCTCAACAGACCATAACGGATGATTCCGTATCGATTATAAGAAAGCCAACAGATTCGCGCATGTATTGTCATAAACAACATTTTATTAGTAAAAAAATGTTGTAAATTCGACAAAAAGACGAAATATATGAACGCCACAATAAAATAGATGCCGCAAAAAAGCCTGAAAAGCAGTTCTTAACAAATTCGAAGAAGCATAATGTTCTATTGCAAATGAAGTTTACAACAATTTTTATTTTTGATATTGACACTTTGCGACATCGGCAGTACAATGTACACATAAAAGCTGAGTGAAGGTCTGATTGACCGGATGAGGTCATGATCACTTTATCGGGGGATACCATGATTCCACAAGAAAATGAGATTTTTGTAAAAGTCAGATTTCTTTATCCCGGTCTTACAAAATCAGAGAAACGCGTCGCTGATATATTGATCGACGACTATGAAAACATCGGTGACTATACTTTGGCGGACTACGCGAAAAAGGCGGGCTGCAGCGATGCGTCCGTGATGCGGTTTTGCAGAAGGCTCGGGCTTGATGGGTTTTCTGAGCTGAAGTATCAATTGGCCAAGGTCAAGACAGCCGCTTATGACAATGGCATGCACAAAATCACCAAAGAAGATAACGCTTATGCCATTATGGAAAAAGTGATCTGGACAAATGAAAAAACATTAAAGGATACGCTCACGCTGTATAGCGAAGATTATGAAAAAGCGCTGGATGCCGTTCTTGAGGCCAAGCAGATCAATTTCTTCGGTGTTGGCGATGCCTGGATCGTATGCGAATCGGCGCAGATGAAATTTCAAAGAATTGGCGTCAGAAGCACCGCGTACAGCGATGTGGCATTGTCGCTCGCATCGGCCAGCTTAATGAGTGAAGACGATCTGGCGATCGGCATTTCATTCTCGGGCGAAACCAAGCTTGTGATAGACGCTTTGCGGATCGCGAAATCCAACGGCGCGAAAACGCTGGCTATCGTTCATTTCGACAAATGCGAGCTGTTAAAATATGCAGACATGAAGATATTCACGGCAACGACAGACTATACGGTCGGGCATGATGAAATTGCGCGCAGAACAGCCGAATTTGCAATTATCGATACGTTATATATGGGGCTGATCACGAAAAAGGCTGAAATATATAACAGTAAGCTTAAAAAGACAATTGCGGCGATAATCGAAAATAAAACCTGAGGAAATAAGCTCTCCCAAAATTATGAAGAAAAAGTTAGAAGCTTAATTTCCTGTACTCAAAAAATAAAGTTTCCGGTTGCGTACGAACTGGAGAGAAAACATAACAAGGTAATTTTAAACGGAGGTAGGAAAGAATGAAAAAGAGGATCTTTGCATTGGTATCTGTACTGCTGGTTGTTCTGATGGTGCTTGGTGCCTGTGGCAGTGCGACAAACGAACCCTCTGCAACGAGTGATACTCAACCTTCTGAGTCGGCAGCTGCGGAAAGCGAACAGCCATCCGAAACAACTGCAGTTGAATCAACTGGCTACAAGATGGCTTTTTCCGGTTCTGAGCTGGCAAATCCCTGGGTTGCCATGGTGAAAGACGGTTTTGAGGATGCATGCAAAGAGCTGGGCATCGAGTATGTTTCTTTGAATGCAGGCAGTGATGTTGAGCAGCAGGTTGCTGATGTTGAGAACGTGATCGAAGGCGGCTACAACGCGATCGTGTTTAACCCGATTGACGGCAAAGCCTTGGAGTCGGTATTAAACCAGGCCACGGATAAGGGAATCGCAAGCGTCACAATCGCGCAGATAGCGGATGCGGCAACAGCCGGTATTGAACTCGATGACTACGCCTACGGCACAGTGATCGCGGAAAACGCAGCCACATGGATTAATGACGCGCTGGGCGGCAAGGGAAAGGTTGCGGTTCTTGCGGAAGACAATATTGAGTCTTCTATCAAGAGAGGCGACGCGATCGTCGATACGATCACAAAGCTCTGCCCGAATGTTGAAATCGTGGCAAGACAGCAAGGCAACACACCTGAGCAGGGCCTTGAAGTGGTGGAAAACCTGCTGATCCAGCACCCGGACCTCAACGTTGTTGTGGCATGCAACGACTCCGGCGGTATCGGCGCTTATCAGGCTTTTGAAAACGCGGGGCTCGCAAAAGAAACTGACAGAGCGATCTTTTCGGGCGACAACACTTCGGAAGCGGCTGAGTACATCAAAATCGCGGACAGCATCTACAGAGGCACGGCGGATCTGTATCCCTACGAGAGCGGCTACAACGCAGTGAAAATGGCTCTTGATTATTTGAAGAATGGCCTCCCCGAAGAGCACTACAGCACACCTCTCAATATGGGTCCTGTTACAAAAGCCGATCTTATGGGTGAATAAGGTAAAACAAATATCGTTGGTTTTCAGTCCTTGCAGGCATGCACCTGCAAGGACTGAAACACTAAAAAGAATGGTGCACAACTATGAATAACAAAACAGGGCAGTGTATTTTAAAAATTCAGAGTATTTCAAAGTATTATTCCGGTGTAAAGGCGCTGGATGACATTTCATTCGAGGTGAAGCAGGGTGAAATGCATGCGATCTGCGGTGAAAACGGTGCCGGAAAATCAACGCTGATTAAAATACTGACGGGGGCTATATTGCCCACGAAAGGATCGTTTGAGTTTGACGGCAGAACCTATACGGGCATGACGCCGAAAAAGGCCATGGATTCGGGAATCAAAGCGATTTATCAGGAGTTCACTCTCGTGCCGTATCTGTCGATCGCGGATAACATTTTCTATGGACGGGAGCCGAAAAAGGGGATGGTCCGCGATATCAAGAGAATCAATGAAGAGACAAAAAAGCTTTGCGACTCATTCGGGATCTGCATGGACCCAAAGGCGAAGGTGGACTCTCTTGGCATAGCGGAGCAGCAAATCGTCGAAATATTAAAAGCGGTATCACAACAAGCCAAGCTGTTTATAATGGATGAACCCACCGCACCGCTCACAATCAATGAAACAAAAACCTTCTTCGATATTATCCGTAAGCTTAAGGAAGACGGAGCCACGATCATATTTATCTCCCACCGGCTTGAAGAGGTTTTTGAGCTGTGCGACAGAGTGACGGTGTTATGCGACGGAAAGCATATTGTGACAAAGGATATCAAAGAAGTTGACAAGAAACAGTTGATCTCATATATGGTGGGACGCGAGCTTGCAGACAGCTATCCGTCGTCAGACGGAGCCCGGGATGAGGTTGTATTAAAGGCTCAAGGGCTGAAGAATGCAAAACTGAAGGATGTCAGCTTCTATTTGAATAAGGGAGAGATACTGGGATTTGGCGGCCTTGTGGGCGCCGGGCGCACAGAGCTGGCAAGGGCATTGTTCGGCGCGGATAGGCTTAATAGCGGGAAGATCACGCTCAAGGGCAAAGAATATAAGCCGAGCTCGCCCGCGGCCGGGCTGAAGGCCGGGATCGGCCTGATACCTGAAGATCGAAAAAAGCAGGGGCTTATTATGGAGATGTCTGTGAAGAACAATATTTCCATCAGCGTTTTGGATAAGGTTTCGCAGAAAAGACCCTGGATGAGCAAGAAAAAAGAGAATGAGTATTCTGAAAAATATATAAAGGAGCTGCGGGTGAAAACGCCGTCGGACACGCAGCTTGTCAAAAACCTGTCGGGCGGCAATCAGCAAAAGGTGGTTCTCGCGAAAATGCTGGCAGTCAATTGTGATGTGCTGATATTCGACGAGCCGACGCGCGGCATCGATGTGGGCGCAAAGCAGGAGATTTACACGCTGATGCGGGAGATCGTGTCGGCCGGAAAAAGCATTATTATGATCAGCTCGGATATGCCTGAACTGATTGGCATGTCGGATAGAATGATTGTCATGAGCAACGGGTATTCGGTGGCCGAGCTGGCCCGTCAGGAGTTTTCACAAGAATTAATATTGGAGCATGCTTCAAGCAAATATAGCATGGAGGAAGCAATCAATGGCTAACAACAGCAAAAAGATACAAAATTACTTATTGGATTATGGCATCGTACTGGTTTTGGTATTTCTGTTCGTTTTGTTTTCTGCAATATCCGATCGATTTTTGGCTATGAGCACGATATTCACCATCATGAAGCAGGTCTCGGTCACCGGCATCATATCCGTGGGGATGACGTTTGTGATGCTGACGGGCGGGATCGATCTGTCAGTCGGCTCCATCGCGGGCTTGTGCAGCGTTGTCGCGGCTGTGCTGATGGTCTCGGGCGTGCCGGTGCTTCTCGCGTGTCTGATCTGTCTGATGATGGCGGCCGCCAGCGGTTTCATCAACGGCATCTGTGTGAACGTGTTTAATATTCCGCCGCTGATCGGCACGCTCGGCATTATGACATCTCTGCGCGGCGTCGCGTATCTGCTTTCCAACGGCATACCCGTTTATGGCTTTGACGAGTCGGTGAAAAGCTTTGCGCAAGGCAGTCTGTGGGCGATTCCCTATCCGGTCATTCTGATGTTGCTTGTGTTTGTGGTGGGGGCCTTTGTCCTTCTGAGAACGCGCACCGGACGGTATATTTACGGCGTGGGCGGAAACGAAGAGGCGAGCCGTCTGTCCGGCATTAAGGTCAAAAAAGTCAAATTCCTGGTTTATACGATCAGCGGCCTTTTATCGGGCGTGGCGGGCCTTGTGCTGCTATCGAGAACGAACAGCGGACAGCCCAGCGCGGGCACCGGATATGAAATGGATGCGATCACGGCTGTTGTACTTGGCGGCGTCAGCATAAACGGTGGAAAAGGAAATATATGGCTGGTGATCGTTGGCGTGGTTATTATGGGGACGCTTTCAACGGGTATGGTCATGAATAATATCAATGACTATGTTCAGCAGGTCATAAAGGGCGTGGTGTTGATTGGCGCGGTTGCGTTCGCACAGTTCTCTCAAAAAGTGAAAGCAAAAAATATTGTCATTTAAAAACAGCAGGAATGTGAGTGTATCATCAATGTTGGAGAAATTAAAAGAAGACGTTCTTTTGGCGAACAAAAAACTTCAAACCGACAAGCTTGTTGAGCTGACCTGGGGAAATGTTTCGGGCCGGGACCCCGAATCGGGATTGATCGTCATCAAGGCGAGCGGAGTCGAATATCAGGACATGACCGTGAGCGACCTGGTCGTGGTCGATCCTGACGGAACGACCGTTGAGGGGGAGTGCAATCCATCCACTGACCTCGATACGCATCTGGTGCTCTACAGGCATTTTAAAAATATACATGGCGTTGTGCATACGCATTCGCATTATGCAACGATCTGGGCGCAGGCGGGAAAAGGCATACCCTGTTACGGCACAACACATGCGGATTATTTTCCGGGCACGATCCCTGTGACCCGGCTGATGGCTGCTGATGAAATCAACGGGAATTACGAAAAAAACACCGGAGATGTTATCGTTGAGACGTTTAAGGAGACGGATCCTGAAGTCATGAGAGCGGTGCTGGTGCGCTGCCATGGTCCGTTCGTTTGGGGAAGCTCCGCGCTGGATGCGATTCATAACGCTGTCGTGCTGGAAAATGTGGCGATGATGGCGCTCAATACGCAGATGATGCTGGGCTCCAAGAAGTCTCTGGTGACCAAAGAACTGCTCAAAAAGCACTATGACAGAAAATTTGGTGAAAATGCGTATTACGGGCAGTATCATGCCGAGGCAAGACGATGAACGGGATTATCGAGTCGATCGGTCATACGTTGAAAATTGAATCCGACTCCATTGCCCAAATCGGGCAGACCCTCGATGTCACAGCCGTCGAAAGCATTGTGGAGATGCTTTGCGGCTGCCGGGGAAAGGTTTTTGTGACCGGCTGCGGAACATCGGGAGCGGCGGCAAAAAAGATCGCGCATACATTGTGCTGTGTGAACAGGCCGGCTGCCTTTTTGAGCCCGGCGGATGCGGTGCACGGCGGACTGGGCGTGGTGGACGAGGGAGATATCGCCATTCTTATATCGAAGGGCGGCGCGACGCCTGAGATCACGAATCTTGTCGGCGCGTGCAAAGCAAAAGGGGCAAAAACCGTCGCGGTCACGGAAAAATCCGATTCAAAGCTCGCGCGCGAATGCGACGTGCTGCTGAAGATCGTCGTGGAAAAAGAGCCGGACGCGTTTAACATGCTCGCGACGGCAAGCACGCTGACTGTGATAGCCGTGATGGACGCGATCGCGATATGCGTGATGGAACGCAGCGGCTTTACGAAGGAGGCATTCGGCGTGATCCATCCCGGCGGCGCAGTCGGAGAGAAGCTGCTCGGCAAAAAATGATATTGGCCGGCATTGAGTTTTCATTAATGAGAATAAAGGAGGAAGAGGAATGGACAGCAAAAAACGCAGGCTCAGATATGGTATGATTGGCGGCGGCCCAAGCGGCGGCGTCGGAATTATTCACAGAAACGCTTTGAGACTCAATAATGAAGCGGATATCGTTGCGGGCGCTTTCTCGCGCGATTTTGAGAAGACGAAACAGATGGCCGAGGAGTTCGGCATTGCGGCGGACCGTATGTATGTGTCTCATGAGGACATGGCCGAGAAGGAGTCTCAAAGGCCCGATTGCATCGACTTTGTGGTGATATGCACGCCCAACGCGTATCATTACCCGGCTGCAAAGGCTTTTATACAAAAGGGGATCAATGTCGCATGCGACAAGCCCTTGTGCCTGATGCCTGAAGAAGCCAAAGAGCTTCAGGAGCTTGCCAAAAAGACGGGCAGCCTCTTTTGTCTGACGCATACATTTACAGGTCATCTGACCTCGAGGGAAGCCCGCGCTCTTTACCGGCAGGGCGTGATCGGGGATATCAGAACCGTGGTGGTGGAATATCCGCAGGACTGGCTGCTTGACGCGCTTGAAAGAGAGACGGAGGAGACCAAAACATGGCGGTCAATGCCCGAATTATCGGGGCGCGGCGCGTCTATCGGCGATATCGGGTCGCATATGGAGAATTGGGTCAATTTCGTGACAGGGCTTAAAATCGATAAAGTCCTCGCGAATCTGGAGGCTCTGGGCCAGGGAACCATGCTGGACAACAACTTCCAGGTCATCGTCAAATACAACAATGGCGCCTCCGGTTTCTTTTGGGGTTCACAGGTCGCGATCGGGTATGACAACGCGTTCAAGGTGATGCTGCTCGGCGAGAAGGGAACGATGGAGTTCTGGCAGGAAGACAACAACTATCTGATACTGCGTTTGAGGAACCAGCCGATGCAGAGAATCTCGCGCGGGAGCTCATACTGCACGCAGGATTCACTCAAATATGTCCGCACCCCGGCCGGTCATCCGGAGGGGCTCACCGAAGCTTTCGGAAACATATACAGATCATTCTGTGAAGCGATATATGACAAACTGGATGGCAAGACTGTGGTGGAGGACGATTACGGCTATCCGACCATTGACATGGGTGTGGACGGCGTGCGCTTCTTTAACGCATGCGTGGACAGCCACGAACAGGGCAACACCTGGGTGAAGATTCAAAAATAAGATTTGCAAGGCTGCTGCCATATGTGAATATGGCAGCAGCAAAGAGTTTCAGGAGGAATCATGTATTCTATTGGGATAGATTTCGGGACATTATCCGGCCGTGCTGTGATTGTGGATGTCGAATCCGGTGAAGAAGTCATATCCGGCGCATTGGATTATCCGCATGCCGTTATGGATGAAAAGCTGCCGTCCGGAAAGCCGTTGAGCGTCGATTGGGCGCTCCAGCATCCCAGAGATTATCTGGATGTTTTCACGGCGGTCGTGCCTGATGTCGTTGCAAAAAGCGGAATAGACCCCAAAAAGATCATTGGCATAGGCATTGATTTTACAGGCTGCACGCTGATGCCGGTGCTTAAGGATGGAACACCTCTTTGTTTCCTGCCTGAATTTATGGATGAGCCCAACGCCTATGTGAAGCTGTGGAAGCATCATGCGGCTCAGGACAAGGCAAACAGGCTCAATCAAATGGCGCATGAAAGAGGGGAACGCTGGATTCAAAGGTACGGCGGTAAAATATCCAGCGAGTGGCTGTTTCCGAAGGTGTGGCAGGTGCTGGATGAATCACCCGAGATATATGAAAAAGCGGATTATTTTATCGAAGCCGCGGATTGGGTTGTATGGCAGCTGACTCAGAACCAACGCAGGAACTCCTGCCTCGCGGGTTATAAGGCCATTTGGCACGCCACCGAAGGCTATCCGTCGAAGGAGTTCTTCGCGGCGCTGGACCCGCGTTTGAAAAATGTCGTTGAAGAAAAACTCAGCACCGACATTTACAGGCTTGGAGACCGTGCGGGGGGATTGACAAAAAAGATGGCCGATGTGATGGGATTGCTTGAGGGGACGTCGGTGGCCGTGGCAAACGCGGATGCGCATGTCAGTGTGCCCGCCGTCACCATCGACGATAAAGGCAAAATGCTTGCCATCATGGGAACGTCAACCTGCCATATGCTGCTGGGAGATGAAGAAAAGATGGTGCCCGGCATATGCGGTTATGTGATGGACGGCATATTGCCCGGCTTTTTGGGATATGAGGCGGGGCAGTCGTGCGTGGGAGACCATTTTGCATGGCTGGTCGATCAGTTCGTGCCGCAGCGTTATTTCGATGAGGCAAAAAAGCAGGGCCTCGGCATCCATGAATATATGCAAAAGCTGGCCGGAGAGCTTGCCGCGGGCGAAAGCGGGCTCGTTGCGCTCGATTGGTGGAACGGGAACCGCAGCGTCCTGGTGGATGTGGATTTGACGGGCATGATTCTCGGGATGGATTTGCGTACAAAGCCCGAGGAGGTCTACCGGACGCTTGTGGAAGCGACAGCTTTCGGAACGCGCGTCATTATTGAGAATTTTCGCAGTCATGGCGTACCCGTCAATGAGTTTTATGCGGCAGGCGGTATTGCGGAAAAATCATCGTTCATTATGCAGATATATGCGGATGTGATCAAGATGCCGATAAGGATATCCGGCAGCGCACAGGGGCCCGCACTCGGAGCGGCGATGTTCGGGGCCGTCGCGGCAGGCCGGGAAAACGGCGGTTGGGATACGATCAGCCAAGCTGCGCAGGCGATGGGCAAGCTCAAAGACTTTGTATACGTACCCGACGAAAAAAGTTCGATCGTATATGACAGGATATTTGCCGAGTATATAAAGCTGCATGATTATTTTGGCCGTGGGCTTAACGATGTGATGAAAACGATGAAGGACATCAAAAAGAACGCGATAGGTTAAAGAAGCAGGGAAAAGCAGATGAATAATATTGAATCATATAAAAGCGTCTTAAAAATAGAGAGTGAGTCGATAGAAAAGCTGACCGAAACGCTTGATTTTTCGGTCATGGACTCTATATTGGAGCTGTTCTGCTCGGTCAAGGAATCGAGCCATAAGGTTATTGTGGCGGGATGCGGTACGGTGGGGACCGCGGCAAGAAGAATCGCCCATACGCTCAGCGTTGTGGAAATCCCGGCGTTTTATCTTTCTCCCGCCAATTCCATTCACGGTGGTTTCGGCGCCATTCAAAAGGGTGATGTTGTCGTGCTGATCAGCAAGAGCGGCAATACGCAGGAGATATTGAATTATGTGCCTGTATCAAAGGCGAAGGGCGCCATAACGATTGGCGTGACGGAGGATAAAGGCTCGAGGCTCGGCCAAAGCTGTGATATTGTTTTGCAGGTAAAGGTGGACAGGGAGCCGGATAAATGGGGCATCATATCATCGGGAAGCACGCAAGCCATCGTATCGGTTTTTGATGCGATCGCGTTTACGGCTATGAACTATAACGGGTTTAACAAGGAACAATTTTATCTGATACACTCCGGCGGAGGTGTCGGGGAAATTTTACGCAAAGAGCTTTAAAAAACAATTGATTCAAACGGGAGCGAATGCAGCTGTGAACGCATTCGCTTTTTTTGTTGTAATACATTAGGACAGCGCCATCCAAGCCGTACCAATCATTCGATCGAGGATCAATAAGAATGGGACATTCCCAGGTCAGTTCCAAAAGTGAAGTGACCTTAGAATAATGTGTGCGCACAGCACACCCTTTCACAGAGCCGGTCATGTAAAATCAGCTCATAAACAGAAATCTGATGAAATAGGAGGCCATTATGTTTTGCAGAATGTGCGGAAGACAGATAGATCAGAATGCGGCATACTGCCCATATTGCGGCACCAAGACAGAGTATGAGGGTATTTCCGATCAACAAAACCCTGTAAGTCCGGTTATCCCATACGAGCCGCAGCCCTATGCCGGACCGGCGATGAGACCGATGAAAAGAGGCATGTTCATCATGCTGACGGGCCTTGGCTCGTTGATTGCGCTTTTAGCGGGAATCGGGGCTGGAATGGGTCTGAGGATTCTATTTTAAAGGAGGGAATCAATATGTACTCGTATGTGACCAGAAACACAAAAATCGTTATGATCTCTTTGATAATCGTTTTGTTCCTTGGCGGCATCGCCCTTGGATTCTTCCTGATTAAACCGGAGGATGCTGAAGCGGTAACAATTACGGCCGGTTCAGCAGAGCCCCAAACATTGCCTGCGGAAGAAACGGCGGAAGCCCCCTCGGGCTTGGACGCCGGGGAGATAGCGGAGCTGGAGCTGCCGGTGCCCGGCGCTGATGAGAGCCTGTATGTCGGCAGCGCCGACTTCGCCGAGGCGCAAAAGTTTCATATGGCGTTTGTGCTTTCGGCAGACGGCAGCGAGATCCATGATGTCACATTTTTTATGGACGGTTTGAATGTCTCGGTTCCCGACGAAGGAATCCAGATGTTCAATATGAATGTCACGGAAAGCTATAAAGGAACATTTCCGATCAGTGCCGGCATCGATATCGGCTCCAGCCATATTAAGGATCTGACCATCACGGGGGAGACCGCGCATGCCACACTCGCGTATGTTTATACGTACTACGGGGATGCGCCGGTGGAAATCCCATTTGGTGAAACCGCGATGAATTTCGAAAGGATTTCCGGCAGTGCGGCATCGTCACCCGCTGCGGTTCCCTCGGCAGCATACGAAGCCCCGGCGTCAACCGCAGATGTGACATTTGAAGAGACGACGTACACGGTTGCGATCGGTGCGGTCGGTTTAAATGACGGCGGAAAAACGACCGTGGAGATTACATCTCCGGGGATTGGGGAAGTGATTCCATTCCGGAACGGCGAGTTTGTCGTGCCGGTGCAGGCCACGATAATAATTGGCGGTGAGCCATACCATTGGAATTCGGTCACCACCGCTGCCGATGGCCTTACGTTTGAGTTTGAAACGGATACAATGCCGGAGCAGATCATCGTTTACCCCTGCGGCGGGGATGATGATGAAAGCGTTCAAGTCGTGTTTGACGCGATCACAAAAACAGTGCTCACCGACTGACGCGGGAAAGCAAAAGCAAGTTCGATGACGGTGTCGCGGGCTTGCTTTTTCATTTAGGGAAATCTGCTATTGTATGGAGAATTATGATTGCATTGCATACTGGAAAATACTATTATTAAATCGTTGGCAGATCGTTAACGAACAGGGGGTACTTTTATTAAATGTATCTTCATTTTGATTCAGATCCTCAGCATATTGTCCGTCTTCATTTGTCTGCCATTTCAAATGATTAATATTGATTTGAATATATTACAAAATAGCCTTTTAAGTATGAGACTGCTTGTCCGGCATTTAAGACTTGCGTGGGACAGTGTGCTGACAGCACACCATCGCTTGCCTGATTAAAGCTATACTGCAAACATGATCCATCACAACAGTTTGGCGGAGGAAAATGTAATGAAGAATCAGTATCAATTCGATTGTGTGCTTCATGACGGCACCTTCTTTGAAAAACGCGGGATGCTGCAGATTCAAAAAGACAAGCTTGTTTTTTATAAAAAAAGGGCATGGCCGCTCTTGCTTGTCAGCGCTGTTCTGCTTGCGGTTCTGATCATATGGCTGTCGAATGTACCGGCCTCGGCAGTCAGCGACGGACTCAGCGTCGTGCTGTTCATTGTGATTGTTTTGGATATTCTTGTGCTTTCCAGCTTCATTTATGTGCTGGCAGGCTTGCCTCTTGGCCTTGGCCTCGGTATCGCTTGGAGACGCTGGTATCGCGGAAAGTACTCGTTTGAAATACCCGCCAAAGACATCGTTAAAGTGGAGCAGAAGAAAAAAAGGGCAGACCGTCTGGCGAGCTGGATCACGCTGAATGGCGGCGGGACGCTTGTCTTTTCAGTTCGAAGCTGCATGAAAGCGAGCGAGCTCGGCGAGTACAGCAGCAGAATAAACGAGCTGCTTAAACAAAAGTCCTGAGTCTGCGGGAATCACTCGAAATGGAAGAGGGGTTGCCAAAATGAACGATAAAACGGCAGCCGACAGCAGCGTGAATGACAGCCCGACGATAGCCGACAGCAGTGGCCGCGGGACATTGCCGGACAGCAGCATCGATGATAACATCACATTCGCGGACTATAAAGCGGGCGGTTCCGAATGGGAA